>CAWBQR010000017.1:0-158534 GCA_963791005.1 uncultured delta proteobacterium
TGTATATGTCCTGTACTTAACTCGTTCATCTGCTGTTGCCATTTTTCTTGTGCAGCAAGGAGACGAATTTCAAGAAATCTCTGATTCTCTAAACTTAGTCGCCCCGTAGTTCGCATTTCCTCTATGTGGGCACTGGCATCATCATACTGCCCTGCAAGAATCGCCTTATCAAAATCGAAACGTATTTTCCCAACCGGGCGCGCCCCTACTCTATTTCGTTTAGGGCGGCGAGAGATGAGTTGCCGATACATTTCAATCCGACGCAACACTAATGACGCATTGCCCTGATAGGGAATGATTTTGCAAATGTTTGCACCAAACCTTTGCTGAAGAGCAATTTCTGAAGGGTTTAGGGGATCAACCTCAGGATACACTTCTAGGTCTGCGTAGGAGTATGCAATGAGAGCCTCCATCTCCTCTCGAACTTGGGCCATAGTCTGAGGATAGGACTACACACATACCAAATTGTCGTACCATCCTTGAGGCACGGCAAAAGCACAATTTCACAGTTCTGCGCGCCAAAGGATGATACCCACGCAATCAGTTCATCACGCAAATGCGCATCGACCTTTGTGCTATTAAAATCACCCCAGTGAATGTCGTTGGGAGGTGAGAAGAATAGTTTCAGCCATGATATCTCTACGGGAGATATCTCCATCAGAAACCCTCCGATAAGTACGATTCGAAATTCAATCGTCCTTGAGCAATATCTTTATAATCGGTATCAAAAGTGACCTGTTCATCCAATAGATCGAGACCATTATTGGTAAGATTCATAGAGCCAGTAAGAAGAGCGTCCTTGGTAAGAATCCCCTTCGTATGCAATTTTTCTCGCCAGAGAACCTTAAGCATTTCCCCTCTTCCAACAGACACTAAATCCTCGGTCAGACGTAGAACAAAATTCTTACAGTGGTCATCAGGGCGAGTCACAACAATCACCTCAGTTTTTGACTCCGTGAATCGGAGTAGCATTTCATTGAGGCGCACTTGCCTTTGTCCCCAACTTGGGTCGAGCGAAGTAAAAAGCCCTGAGCGATTATCAAGAATAGGCACATTGCTAATCCATGGAGAAACTAACCAAATACGCTCACTGGGAGAAAGTATTTCGGCGGAGAATACAAACTGGAGCAACTCCCGGATTTCTTGTTGACTAGATGTCCCTCTTTTAAAAATTCGGCGAGATTTGAATATCATTGCACAGTCTCCGCAAGTTCCACCTCTATCTCGACATACTCATTTTGTTGTTTAATGGCATGTAATCGAGGAAATAGAAGCAGGTAATCATCCTCAACGGGATTCGTCATAAGAAAGTTGAACACCTCTTTCAGGAAAGCCACTTCCTTATTACGACAGACAATACTTAGAGCACCTCCAGACTGAAGTTCATGGTGACACTTCTCCCGCCAATCTTCGCATGGGACCTCTACGACAGGTCGTTTTTTCTCCAATAAGTCCTGCACCAACATTCGTTCAACTGGCGCGAAAGACTTAAAAGGGTTGTATAAATTGAGGTGAACTTGGCGAACCGCCGCCCCCCTAGGCCACAAAACCCCGTAAAGTGCATTAAAGCGCCAAAGAGGCAGATTGGCGGAGGAAATCTCACCCAGGTCCATTTCTAGAAAGGACTCAACGTCCAAGCGACGACTCATCAGATAGGCTAATATTCTTGCGTCAATTTCTATCCCTAGGCGATCTTCCTCATTCTTCCAGACACCTATAACCTGGCGTAATAATTCATCCACCTTTGGGCTGCTTCCAAATCGAAGAATTCGGTTATTAAGAGCAACGATAAAGGAGTGGAATTGAAGAAAACCCTCAACGCTCAATTGCGATCGAAGCTCATTGAAGGATTCCTCTGTCTCCTGCAAACTTCCAGCCCCCCGAATCGCATCAACGGCAGACTTTATCTCGGTGTTATGCTCTAAAAAGCCAAGGAAACGAGATAATTGAAGATCTATAATCTCGTGTTCAGAACGCCCCAGGGCAGACTCTACTAGGTTAAAATACCGACGAGGGTCCTCGCCATATCGCTCTATGACCTCCTCAATAAGACCTGAACCTCCAGTGGTTGTTTCCGAGATCCAAATTCGATCACAGACAGTCTTCCCGCAAGCAACATCTTCTTGAATATCAACAATGAGATCTTCCGTATTGAGATCCGGGCATAAATTCTCTATCGCCTGAAAGAGCGCAGCAGCTCAGCGTGCTCAAAAAGCACCCTTTAAGCCACGTCTGCCAAGATAAATTTATTGGTTCCCAGAGCGTTTCCGCCAGAGTAGCCAATTCCTCACGAACCTCAGCCCGATGTAAGTGATCAAGAATTTCCTGACGCAAACGGTCCTCTGCCTCTGGAGAATCATCGTCACTCACAGTTGACTGAAAGATTGTGCTCAGCACCTCACCAAGACGTAAAGTTGCCCCCTCCTTACCCATTAAAGATGATGCGTCATCCAGCGAAATCCCCCTATCAAGCGCTTCGAAAATCAATGCAGAGAGATACACACGGGCAACCCACTCACGCGCGAAAGGGTTGTCAATAGAGGCAAGAACCTCTCCTCGCCAAGCCATATCGAAATAGCGGACAGTACGTAACGCCTGCCACTTTTCTGACTTATGCCCCTTGGGATCTTTCCAAAGGCATTTCGGCACTGATACTTGGAAAGTTACGGCATCTACAGAGAGGGAAAATCCCAAAGCAATGCTTTCATCTGCGAGGCTAAATGAAAAAGATACTTTCTCTGACTCACCAGACTTAAAGGCAATGTTCGCTTCGCTCCCCAGAGAAAACCGACGCATCTCAACGGGAGAATGGTGGTTATGTAGCGCAAAACCGATCTCTGGTATAAGTGCCTCCCAACCAGAGTTTCGAGGAATCTCCAACATAGTTAACTCTGGTGGCACAATGTCGGTACGCCAATTGTGTTGGGCGTTAGAGGTATCCAGAACCTCTTTAGGCGGGAGTTCTGTTTTAAAAGAATTAGGTCGGTACACCGTGATTTCGTGCTCACCATTCGCATCCCGATACTTGCATGTTCCAAGAGAGCGAATCTGCGCAATTTCGGGAAGTGATATCGAAAGATGCGTCATTCCCTTTACATAGTCGGGAGCAATCCAATGGCGCACATATTGGTGAGCTATACCAAAGCGGCGCGAAACTCGTCCGGGAGCAAATGCACGCATAGCTTGAAGAATGGGCATTGCCGCTGGACGGTTGTTGTCGACACCCTGCTGAGGAGGGATCTCAATTACGACCTCGGGGAGACTTAAATCAGAGAAAAGATTTGCTGTAGTAAATTCAGGCAGTGGAGAGTTGAATATTGCAGATTCGCCACCGCTCCAGTTTGTAGCTATGCGCCTTAAAGCTGTTGGGATGACGGTTGTAAATAAGGGACGTGGATATTCCCACAGCAGAGAAAGAATTGTTTCGTCATCTAATTGCAAAAGACGCTTAAGGTTATCTGAAAGATCCGCTTGCGCCTCACTACTCTCAAGCAGGGAGGTAAGTTCATTTTCAAGTAAATTTTTGCGCGCCCTATCACGTATTGGCCCACTTAGTTCCTGCCAGACACTTCCGCGTGACACGGTTTGCAGACGGACTCCTAAATAATCAATCAAAGCATAAACAGCCTGCATCCGCTGGATATATCGATTGCTTATTGGAAGACGTCTAGGAGGTAATTCGGGGTCAAAAAGCAGGTCGTATCCTTGGTAAGCCAAGCGATCCCTGCCGTAATCAGAAAGAGAGACCACTGTCCATGGACGCATTTTGCGAGAACGACCAGCACGGCCTTTTCTCTGAAGAAACTGGGCCATATCTCGCGGTGCTTTATGTTGAATTACAGCTCCCACCTCCGGATCATTGAATCCGACCTCCAAAGAAGCGGTTGCTACAATAGCATCTGCGGAGAGATCAACTCCGGGGTCCTGTGAACTCGTGCGTCCGATAACGAGACCTTCTCGCAATTGACGGCCAATTCTTTCACACAAACGCCAATCTTGACCGTGGATATAGCGAGCGTTGCTCATGTCAGTGCTGCGCAGTCCTGCTAAAGCCCCTCCAGGGTGCTTCACATTGTCAGGGCGCCCCCAACTGTCTCTCCCCTCTGCATCCAAGAGATTAAAGTAAAGTCGATTGGTAACATCAACATCGTCGGTAAATACAAAAGTCTTGGCGCCGTAGACACCCCCACTTGGCTGCTTTCCGCGCTTATCCAAGCAACGATTGATCAACATGGTCGCTTGAATAGTGGTAGACAGGAGAGAACGGCGTGATACGGGGTCACCCCGAAGAGCCAAGAGATATTCGGCCCCGTCGGCACTGACCTCGTCTGCCAGAGGAGACACCTCCGCGACATTCCACTCTTTAATACCTGTTAAAGTGCTAAAGAATGGAGCAGCTTCCGCGCAGGGTTGCTGATAGCCCGACAAAACTCACACTTGACCGGACAAGACTGCGCCACCGCCGAAGCAGATAAGATACCTGAGCGCCATGTGTTCCGACGTACGTATGTACCTCGTCCAGAAGAACCAAATCCGGAGCTTTTACTGCTTTCCCCAGACCAAAAATATGTCGGCTTTGATTATCTGATAAGCGCTGGTTCAACATCTCTGTGGTCGTAAAGAGAATGTCGGGAGGGTGGGTTAAAATCCGTGTCCGAGTCAGGGCAATTTCGTCTTGGTTGATAATGTGCCCACATTGGTCACACTGCAATCGTTCGACATTAGACTCAATATTTGATTGAGACCATACGAGTCGCCCACGGCAATCATTTGTAGGACAGCGTAAATACTCACATGCATAGCCTCCAGCGACCCGATACCAACCATACCCCTTACTAACATCTGCCGCACGCTTCGGAGTAGGTCCGAAAAAAGCTCCAATTTGTATTTTACGCTTACCTTGGGACACAAGAACATCATCAAGTCGGCGAGATTCAGCATAAATTTCTGAAAATTGGTCTTTCAAAAGTTCATTGCGAGGATAAATGGCAAGAGTTTTTACCCAGCGTTTGGAGGAGTGCTGTAAAATCTGCGATGCAATATGAGTAAGAGCTGGCAGATAAAATGATAAGGTTTTGCCGCTACCAGTCCCTGCACATACAATAGTACCTCTAGCCTCTTTTTTATTAATCCCAGCAAGAACCCGCTCTGTGGCTCGGACCTGAAAACCGGCGAGCATCAGAGAGGAGTCATCGCGCTCAAGAAGGTGCCGCAAGATTTTCTGCTGGGTAGGAGATGCCGAAGGCTGACATGCCTGAAGTACCTCGGCGGGAAAGATGTCTCGGTTGGGGAACTTTCTCTTTCGACGAAGAAATCTATAATCTGCGACCAGCGTAGGAGCTTGTTGCCATCCGATAGGGCCACTATGCTTAGGGAAAAGTTGCCTTAACTGGCTGGCAAGGCGCACAGTCTCTGCCATTCGTGAACGATAATGGGGCACATCGTTCTTGAATATTTGCAATACCAAAGACCGGCTTATTAGATCTTCTACTACACGACGGGGATCATAATATCTCTCCTGAACTTCTTCTGGTGCAACCTCAACCAAATCTAAAATGAGGTCAAATAATTCGTCCTCAGCTAATGAAATGTCTGATATGCCCCAGACCAAAAAACGAGTTTCCCTCAACTCAATGGCGTCGAGACAGTGGAGCAAAAAATTCTCCATCAGCCCACCCCGATGATTTTGTAATTTGTGTATATTTTCTGTTCCTTAAGCCAAGAAATGACATTTTCTGTAAGAAGATCAAGAGAAGCACTTCCCTTACTACTAATCGCATCCAAAAATCTTTTTACGTCCTCAGGTGCTTGAAATTCACTCAGTTCCTTTGCCAGCGCTACAAGTTTTTCCCCTTCAACCTTAAAAGATCGTACCGATTCAATATTTTCCCAATCCGTGGCTAGAAATTTAAGTTTTCTTTGAGACACTCGATAGGCCTCAAGTTGAGCCGTATTGTGTTCAGTCTTCACTACCTGAGATTCGACAATTAGTGTCTTTGCAAACAAACCATCTGAATAGTTTTTCCAACTTTTCTTACAACTAAACTCAATTGACGGTGTCAAAGCCTTCAAGCCTTTGCTCAAAATTGGCCAGTCATCATCAGCAACCAGTGCTTGTCGATTAGGGTTTTTAGCAAATCGACCCCTGATTTTCAAAAGGGCTTTAGTAACCTCTTTAACTTTCTGTAGGTCGAATCCATCTACTTCAATATTTTCAGATATGAGATCACCCCGACTCTTGACAACCCGAGAGAGACCACGAAGAGATTCCTCTAGCAAACTTGCGTGCGTCTGAAGAGCACTTGTTTCTTTCGCACTATTTTCTAAACGAACCATTTCCAATCTTTTTTCTTGAAGTGCTTGGCATTTTTCAAGGAGCGTCATGCTTGGCCTCCTGAAGAAGAGTCAACTGAGAATTAAGCTCATCAAGCAAAATTTCAATCTTTTCAGCGACTGGCCCTGGATCATTCCCAGAAGCGAGCCTAGTCAATTCATCAACTTTTTTATCCATCTCCAACAAGAAATGAGAAACCTCCCTAGCAGCAGAGGTTGCCGGGAAAAAATCTGGAGGTGATAACAATCCAATTTCGTAAATAACCTCAGGATACTGTTGCCCCTCAAAGCGTTCTTGGATTTCAGATAATTTATCTCGCAGGTGATCTACGTCAGATTTTTCCAGAGTCTCTACAGAAGACAGTAATTGTTGTGAATTTACCTCTAGCGTGTTTGGCCAACTCATACCATCTGACTGTGAGTCCGAAATGAGTTTTTTAAGTTCCTTGACGGCCTTTGCTATATCCTCACCAGGGTGAAAAAGTTGTCCTAATATCCCTTCACCTTCTTTGATAAGTTTTATCGTTTTGCTAAGCCTTCCCTTTAGGCTTAGCGTGCGTGTCAGAGTTGACACTACCTTCATAGATTTGTACGCGTTGCTGCCTGGTGGATACAGAGAGTTTATTGCTTGGGTTGAGACCTCTGAGTAGATGATTTCACTCTGCAAAAGAGAAACAATCCGTTCTACATCAATTGAAAGGACTGTGGAACCACTACCTTGAAAGGCTGCGCAGCACGAGTTGATGGCCTCATTGAGCGTCGCTCGGACTAAATGGCAACTACTGCGGCACTCATCCCACTCATCATGCAAACTTCGCCCTGGAGGGGTATCTACGATTTTCCAAATACTTTCGATTAAAAACCTTGGATCATCGCCAGAAACAGGGGGCGCGATTCCAAGGATAAGACTGGACCAAGCCAAAAGAGTTCCTAACGATTTAATCCGCTCGTTAGAAACTTCCCTGTAATATGAGACAACTTGTGGAGTCAAAGTTTCCATCAACTCCACAAAGTCAAGGCAATCACTCTCCCCCCAGGGTAGTCCCAACTTTTTAGTTCGTCATAACGTATTAATGCCCAAAATGATCTGCGAAGACGTGCATCCTCATCCTTATTGCTATCTGCAACAAGGATCTCGGGCCTTGAAGAAGAGTTACTCCCACTGGTTAAGAAAATATTAAAATACAGGTCATCACTCAACTTCCCTGATGGCTGAGCAATCAGAAGAGCATTCCAATTTATGTAGTTTTTAAGTGCATCACCAATGCAATTTCGTAACTTATTAGAATCGGCCTGCGGTATGCGCACAGAATTGGCCCAGTCCTCCAAAATCTTTTTCCACCTCATTGCCTCAACTGACAATTGAAGTGCAGGTTCCGGGGTCGGTGCAGGTTCCGGGGTCGGTGCAGGTTCCGGGGTCGGTGCAGGTTCCGGGGTCGGTGCAGGTTCCGGGGGCGGTGCAGGTTCCGGGGTCGGTGCAGGTTCCGGGGTCGATGCAGGTTCCGGGGTCGATGCAGGTTCCGGGGTCGATACAGGCTCTGGGGTCGATGCAGGTTCCGGGGTCGATACAGGCTCTGGGGTCGATGCAGAAACAGAAGTATTACTCATCCCTGCAAGTGGTTCGAGACCAAAAGTTTTCGGGATTATAGAGGAAATTGACTGCAAGGCCTGATCGTTTTCTGGATTTCCTCCCCAGAATCGCAGCAGACTTTTGTACCTTCCCTTCGATGCATCTGAGAGACCAGTACGTGCAACCAAACTGGCTGTATACATGGAGGTCGATTCGCCCTCAAAATTTGCTTCCGGAAAATCCCCACTCTCATAGAAGTCTCTCTTTAAAAGCACTGTACGCAATATAAAGTTAATAACACTGCGCGGATTGAAAACGAACTCCCCTCCTTCTTTGAGATGTTTCTTGGCGAGTTCTTCGATCGCGATTTTGTTAAATGGGAACAGCCAAAATCCTTTCTTAGTAGCACCAAAAGCCTTTAGAGTTGCAAGCGTTTCGTCTTGAAGTTCACTCCCGTAGTTTGGAAGCCAAGAGAATAGATCAGCTTCACGCTTTTGTTGAACAGCAGAAAAAAGTTTTCTTAATTCCTTATCTCCGATGCGCGCAGCGTTCAGATAAGCACCAACCAACTCAACCGTCTTGTCAATCACCTCTTCATTTGATGCTAGTTTCGATTTCACGCGCCATTCTTTTTGAACACGTGTTAGTACAGTATCTCGCCCACTCCATTCGCCGTCCGTTACAGCTACGGCCGTTCTCATTTGACACATTATTTGTTCGCCATCACGAACCGCCTCGTGAATACAAATTTTGAGAAGCGGATCTTGTATACCGGCAAGAGCTGCGAAGTCTTCTATGAGAAGAATCAACTCTTTCTGCTCTTTAAATAGTTGTCTGCGAATGTCGAGGAAAATATCTTGAAGAGTCTTCCCCCCAAGGCTCTGCCCGAGACGAAAAGCGATTCCTATTGCGGAATCTAGTACGTCATTAAGAATATCAGCAGCCTTTTTCCTCTCGTTAAAATCTCCCTCTATCCTTTGATAATAGCTTTTAACCCCATAAGAGGCCTTTAGAATTGCCTTCTTTTCTGTAAGAAGGAAATCATCAGGTTCAAAATGGGGAATTTGATCATCTAGTTCATCCTTTTTCCCCTCTATCGCACGTATGATAATTCCCGCCAGGACTTTCTCATACTGATCCTTCACCGCATCGTCACCAAAAAGGGATGATATCGCTATTACATGCCCAAGCGTTAATTTAAGACTTCTTCTCTCCTCTTGTGAGGAATCAACAGATATCCCCTGCTTTAGATGATCCTGAAAGCGATTAAGAGCCATTTCGAGACCATAGCGCAATTGGATGCCAGCAGTGGCCTGGGTAACCTCCATCGCAGCTTTCTGCAATGAGTCTCGTAACCGGTCATATTCCTCACCCTTAAGGGGATCGAGGATTAACTGAATCACCATTCTCAAGCTTGCGCTTTTAGGTATTCGAATGACGTGATATTTCCCTGTTTCGTACTCAACAGTCCGCTGCAACTGCGCATAAAGCCAGCGAACCATGTGCGATTTTCCTACGCCTGATTTGCCGGTAATCGGCAGAAGTAAGGTTCCAGTAGGGATATCCGTAGAAAGAAAGGTGTCAAGCAGTTGCCGTTCTGTAACAGATTGTTCCATTCGGTCCTCACTGCCAGTGGATCGAATGGTCAATGGGTTTGATTGATGTACCGCAAGGATCAGGCTTTCGTGTGCCGATTCAGCTTCCGCCTTAATGCAACGGTTAACCTCTTCTATAGAGGGCCAAAAACTTTTCAACTCCATGGACACCTACCTCCCCTCCTTGCAATTCCATGCAATATGAGTGAAGGGCCGCCCCCACTCTTCCCCTTTTTGGCGGAGAAAGTGATATGCCTCTCCTGCATCGGATCTATATTCAAGAGAAATGTCACCTGAAACTTCTAATCGCTTGATGGCACGACTCAGCGAAGTGGAAAGATGAAATTTTGGCGGTTTAAGCCAACTGGCAGGATTTAGTGCATTTTCCACATCTTGACGATAAGCACCAAAATCAAGAACCGGAAGAATCTGGGAAAGAGTCTTCAAGAAATTTGAAACCGCTTGAACGTTTGATTTTTGAAATACACTAGGTAGGCTTTCACGCAATGCAACTGTGGGATCAATGATGAGGTTACGTCCCGACCAAGCAAAACCAAGATAAATTGCCCAATGACATAACCCATTCCACCGCGTATCATTTTGCAATAAACGCTGAGAGGGATCGCTTAACTGCGAAATCTCAACCGACTGAACAACTGCATGGCTACTAGTTGAGAAGGTATAAACATCTTGAGCGAGTAGCCAACTAATACCCCGAGTAAAATCGGCACTTGCTAATCCGGCTGAATCCCAGAAGTTAATGTTGTTTTCTTTAGAAAAGATCAGATGCCTCAAGATAAAAGGGAACCTGCTGATGAAAGCATCGAGGGTTTCATCTTTGTCGCGAGTATACTCTTCCTGAATACAAACACACTCTTTATCTTCTGCAAAAAGTCCAAGCTGTATCCAGCGATTGAGAGTATTTACTACTTGTCTATCTGAAATTAACCCTGGAGACAAAAGTGATTTAAGTTCGTCCTTTGTTTTTGTTCCGTATTTGTCCAAAACTTTATAGATTGAGATTAAAACATTATAAATCCCATCTGAATAAATATTCAAAATGCTCATTTATTTAACCTTAAAATTAATTGTTTTAATTTAATAATATTTCTTGCAGTATCTGTGTAGAGTCGATGAGGGTGATTCCCCGCCCGTACGTCTTCAGGTGCCACGACTAAATTAAAGTCATTGTTACAATCTAAAACTTGGTCCGGTATGGGTTTTTCGTCCCAGGGGTAAAGCAAGGTGATTCTGCGTAAAGGAGATTCAAAATCGAAATCAACGGTTTCCTCCAATTTTTTATACACAATGAATTTGTCAGAAACGTATTGATGAATTTTGCTGATATAGGAGTTTTGTAACGTGTCAGAGGAAGACGTGACCATCTCCCGAACTCCGAAACGTTTAGCTAGCGCCCCCAAAATCTCAGGTAATTGTTGCTGAAGGGAGTTCTCCTCTGTACGCGAGTAAGTCACTACCACTGGATGTTGAGGAACCATTGGAAAAAGGTCCTCCCAAGAATCCATCGATATGCGCTTCACTTTCCTAATTGGCCCCACAGGCCCTGAAGTGAATGGGATTCCAATAGATCCTTGGCTACGGCAATAAGAGCATCCTCCGCAGGATCGGGCAACTGACACATAGGTCCCCTGGCGGTAAATTGAGTAAAGTTCCTCAAGTGCGGCTCCCATTTCTCTTTCATTTTCGAGCACATCTTTAAGCAATAGATAATTGTTCTGACTAGCTGCTAAAGAGATCGCCCTAGCAGAAGCAACTGCGCTTCCCCAAAAAGACTCATCACAATGATTGCCCTCAAGAAAGCGCACATTTACCAAATCAAAAAATTTATCTAACTTCTCTTTCGTGAAAATCTCATCAACATCAGCGGTATTCGGAGGAGGAGGAGAAACTAACTGCACGGCACCAGCGCGCACCATAAGAAGAAGCGTACGCATATTCCAAGCACGGTTATAGTCACTCTGCTGGATTGCATATGGCGGAACAGTGGCAAGATCCATTTGAAAGAGGCCACCATCCAAGGGCATCTGTTCCTGAACCAAAGCTTGCCACCGTGAACTTCCAAGTTCTTCGGTAACAACTTTTGGCGAAGACATCCCACGGGCCTTATCCATGTCTCTCTGGGTATAAATCACCAAAGACAAAGAAGATCTCTTATCTCGCCCTCCTCTGCCAACCTCTTGATAAAATCGGTCAAGGTTCTCAGGGACAATGGCGTGCAAAATCATTCTCACATCACCTTTGTCCATACCTACGCCAAATGCTGAAGTAGCGACAATGATATCCAACTGATTTGCATTCCATTGGTCAATAACCTTCAATCGCCGGGAGTTAGGTGTATTGCCATGGAATGTTGCAACCCGCGAGAATCCTTCTTGCTTAAGGACCTTCAACCAATCTTCGGCATCTTTTGGCTCTGTTACATACAAAATGAGAGGACGAGGCCCCTTGCGGACAGATTCTAAAACGCATTGTTTCTTTTCTTGAAAATTTGACGCTTTGTAATGCCAGTAGCGAGGTTCTGGGCGCAAGTAAACATCTGAAACTACTTGGAAGGGTTTATCCTTTTGAGAAAAAAGCATTTCAAGTGTTTGCAATGTTTCGTCGGTAAGGGTTGCCGTCATCAGAAGTGTTTTGAGAGAATTTTGGGTCGCATCGAGTAGCCCTCGCCAGACACCAGACATTGCCTGAAAGTCAGGTCGAAACTCAATTCCCCACTGAGACACAAGATGTGCTTCATCCACAACAAAGTATTTCAAAAACTTACGTTGCGCGGATTCATAAAGTGCCCAACGCAGAGCGCCACATACTGCCTCAGGTGAAGTAAACAGAATGGGCTGCACACCATTCTTTATATTATTTTTTATAAGAGTCTTATCCTCTTCCGGAACTCCGCTATACCAGGCCAGTGGTGTACTCGCATAGGGGGAACCAGTCTTCCGATATAACTCTCGCAGTTTCTGGGCCTGCTCTATAGCAAGTGATACTGTCGGGACCACGAATAAAGTAAAATTCCCTTGAGTGTCGCCGAGCAAGGAAGGAAGATAGCCAACCAGACTCTTTCCTGAACCAGTTGGAAGGTTTATTACTAAGGTCGATCCCTCTGGGGCGAAAAAAGCTCCGCGAACAGATTCTCGCTGTCCCGCTGAACTGTAACTGTTAAATCCAGTGGCATCTTTGACACAGGGATCTATCGGTACCGAAATCGAAGGCCTACACTCTTTGCCTACGTAGACATCTTCAAGAAGGTCAAATTGGCTAGATTGAGGGAGCCAATCTGGCCTCCATGGCATGGAAGTAACTGTGAACCTAGAGGCATTCGACGATTCGCAGTAGAAACCAAAACGTTGCCATTCTTCAGCACGGGGCCAACCCTCTAAACAAGGCACCGTCAAAGTAACAAGACTCGACTGACAACCCATTCCACATCGATATTGCTGCATTGCCTGACGCAGGAGTGGTAAAAGGTCACTTCCATTTTGCAGGGGGCCGCCATTAATCGCCTTACCAAGTATTTGATAAATACGTTGGTATAAACCATCGACAGGGTCACCTTCGAGTGGGTTGTTGGGCCAGTCGCCGAGAACTGACTTTAGGCTTAGAAAATCGAAAGTCACCTTCATTTACCTGAATGGCGCGATGTCGGAGATAAACACTACCCCAACAGAATCGATAGTTATTTTGGGTTCCGCAATGCCTGCGCGAAGAGACTCGCGAAGGACAAATTTCAGTTTCAAGATCATACTGTTCACGCTCACACTCGTCTGAGGAAAGGAGCGAGAGACGACTTTGTCTTTGAGAAAAATAAACCTTATCTTTTTGAGACATACCTTCGAGAACACGCTTTAACTCATTATCTAAATCAGTCGCCGATCTAAGATTTGAGAGAACTGCGCTCCGAGCTATTTGACAAACATCAGACCAACCCCTAACAACAGGCAAGCCTAAAGCCCAAACATCTTCCCAACGATGATTATTAATATTTCGGTCGTAGGAACCATCAGACCTAGGAACTTTGCTATAGAAGTGGCTTAGATACTTATTCGCTGTACGAGCGGTGGGAATTTCGAAATCTGAATCAAGCCAAATTGAGTAATAAAGGGGTGGTAATAAGATGTCTCCCTGACGACTCAAGGCACGAGAAAGTGTTCTAAGATGAGGGAAATTTCGTGATGACCTGCTTCCAAGGCTAACTCAATATCAACCTCAACTATAAAATCGAAGCGAAAAAAGTAATCAACCTTCTCAACGGATTGATAACCAGGGAAATAGCGCCAAAGTGCAAAACTTTTTCCCCTGTCATCCTGAAAAGTAAAATCCATCATATTGTCAACAAAGGGATTGCCGTATCGCAGCAACTGCACCCCTTTTGAGTTGGCAGTTTCCCTGCGATATGAGAATGGAAAGCTAAGGGGTTTCCTAGATCCACCGCCTGGCGCATCAAAATCAATTACGGAAAGAAAATTATCAATGAAACGATCAAGAGGAACAAGAGTATTGCGTGCCCTATCGTGGTTATATTGGAATCTGAATACACGATCAGGTGGTGGCGGCCCATCAACATGGCAAGGTTTTTTATCAAAAAGAAGACATTTGTTTATCCAGGAATCAACCTGTTCTTCAATTCCTCTCCAATCGCTATCAACATCTAACAAAGAATCAAAAGAGTCCAGAGACTCTTCTTGCATGGCATCCAATTGGTCTTGCAATTCTATTCTGTGTAATTCTGTAGCCATCAGGCCAGTGTCACCTCCTAGTTTTTTGGCAAAAACCCCAAACTCCTCTGGACCATTCAAAAAAAGGTCCTGGCACAAAAGTTCCATCTCAGATTCAATAAGATATTGCAACGTAGCAATCGATTGATCAAAAACTCCAAAACCATCATCAAGACATTTACACCACTCCGATTCATAAACATCATTTCCGCACACCAATGCATAACACGAAATGTCGTTGGGAAAACCATAACGATCTAAACGGCCAATTCGTTGTTCAATTCTATTTGGCGACAGAGGCAGGTCGTAGTGGACAATAATTCTATCTGAACGCCCCTCATGTAAATTAAGGCCTTCTTCGCCATTTTGATTGCAAACAAAAATTGTGCATGTAGGATCAGTTAAAAAATTATCTAGTGCTTGCTGGTGCCCCTGTAGACATGTGACAACTTGACCAGGGAATTGCTCTGATAAAAAAGTAGCAACAGCAGATGCGGAATTCGTGGAAGAGCAAAAGACGATGACTTTTGAAGCCGGAATAGTTTGACGTAAGAATTGGTGAAACCTTTCGATTTTAGATAATTCGCTGTTTAATTGTTTTGTCGCCAACTGCATTTGAATAAGTGTTTCTTTCTCTCCATCAAATAGCGGAAAGGCAAGAGAGTTTTCTTCACTTCTACCTTCCAAACGTCTATCCACAATATTGGCTAGTTCCTTAGTGGACGTAAGAAATGCGTCTAAAAGTAGGATGTATAAACCCATTAAAGACTTACCAAGGGTTCCATGCTCTTCTTGGTAGACAGAAAGATTTGCCTTTGACCGCCACTGTTCAAGAAGAGAAAAAACAGCCTTCCTCTCTTCTGAATCGTAATAAATTATCTCAAGACCACATCTCTGAGGAGTTAGACCGAGCACAGAACTACGACGATTTCTTAAAATTCGGCGATGCAACCGATATGCTTCAGAAACATGTGCTCGAATTTCACAAATGGCCCCTAGAATTTTTTCTTCATCCGCGCTAGGTTCATTTAGGATTTCTTTAAGGTTATCCCCGCAAGACCGTAATAGGACATCCTCTGGGAACATTTCAAGGAGTCTATCTACCGCATCCTCCATGAAAAAAATATTTTCAGGTGATAATTCAGCTAGTAAGTGAGTTAGCGGTTGACGATTTGCAATCCTCGTCTTGAAAGAACTAAGGTCTGAAAGAGAATAATTTAAGGGGTCTAGTAAATGAAGCATGGCAAGGAAACCTGATTCATTTCCAAATACAGGCGTTGCCGACAAAAGGAGCAACTTTTCTACATTTTTTGTGAACTCGGATATGTAAACATATCTATCGTCTGGAGAATTTAGGTCTATTCCTTTAACTAATTGATGTGCTTCATCTACCACTAGCATATTAGCTTTAGGTAGCAGTGTTTTAAGTGATTCTTCATCATCAACAGATAAAACGAAAACTGAGGTATCCAATACATAATCAAGTAGAAATTTTTTTTCTAATTCCCCCCTCCATTGTCCGACTAGATGACTTGGAACTGCTACAACAATAAAGTGGTCTATATCGTCAAGCACAAACTGCCGGATAATTACACCGGCCTCTATGGTTTTACCCAGACCAACCTCATCTGCCAAAAGATATCTCTGGACGGGATCTTTAAGAACTCGTTCTACAATACTGAACTTGATGATCTCAAGTTTGATGACTGATGAAAGAAGAGAAGATATGCCCCGACATGCACGTCTTTGATCAAGGACTGACTTTACAAAATTTCTCCTTGAATCTGAAAATAAAGGAGTATGATTTATAAAATTAGAAAGATAAGGGACTGGATCTTCTATTGGCAGGTTACAACGTACATTAATATTTTCGATTTCGACCGTTACAATATCTCTATTTGGGAACTGAACTCTTACCTCATTTTCGCCATGAACTAAAACCCTACCAGTCATCCACAAGTCGAATACCGAATTCTGACAGTAAACCCGAGTTTCTGGCGACAAATTTACCCTTGTTATTTCTCTCTGATTTACGGTCAAAGAAATAGGCTCTTTTGATGGTGAAACAAAGAACTCTACACAAACACCACTAGATGTTGTGGAGACTATTTTTGCTAAACCAAGAGATTCTTTACCTTCAACGCGACAGAACAAAGCGATCACCCCAATTAAAAATAGTTTTATTTAGACCAACGCTCCAATATCATTATTTTACTAATCGCGCCATTCTTAACAAAAAAGGTACTGTCGTTACTAAAGACCTCAAAACAACCTTCTTACTAATCGCGGCTATTTTCTGTTTACAGACAGACTCCCATGTCGAAACGCCTTAGCAGGCCAGCTATGGGCGCGGGTATAAAAAAGCATAAAAAAGACCGCAAGGCTGCAAGATGCAGTCGATTGCGGTCCCTGGATAAGCCTATCCCACCATGAATTTCAAGCCACTCTCCCAACGAAAATCACCTAAGAAATTAAGCCTTTAAAAAATACTTGAAATGGACGGCAAAATCAATGAAAACCCGGTTGCCGGGTATCACCCGTCATCGAAATCCAGCTCCAATTGTGCTAAGCGCTTTTTGGCAACTTCCAGTGGAGATTTTCTCAATCTCCTGGCTCGGCGCCTGTCGTCGTAGGCAATCTGGCGGATGCGTTCGTAACCGTCAACCGGCGCCATCTTGCGGGATGGTATCCGATGGAGCATTCTCCTGACGGGCCGCCAGCCATCGGTCCGGTAGCAGCTTCGATCTGCCGGGCCGGATGGCCCATGATCCGCCACAAGAGATCCTCCAGGTATTCCTGGGGATTGATGCCGAGATGCCGGCAGGTCTGAATCAGCGACATGATGACCGCGCCGGCCTGACCGCCATTTTCGCTTCCGACGAACATCCAGTTCTTGCGACCGATGGTCAAGGGGCGAATTGCCCGCTCGGCGACGTTATTGTCCAGCCGAGCGTCGGGGTGATTCAGGTAGTTCGCAAAATGCGGGGCCAGCCCCAGGTAGTAATTCAGCGCCTGACTGAATTTCGATTTCGGCAGCAGTCCCCCGGCTAGAATCCGCTCTTTTACAATCGCTGTCAGGCTCTCCAGAACCGGCTTCTCGATCTCCCGGCGAATCCGCAGGCGCTCTTCGGGCCCCGTGCCTAGGCAATCCGCTCAAGCATGAACAGGTGGCGGATCTTGCGCAATACCCGGTGGCGAAGATCCGGGGCGCTCAGCCCCTCGAAGCTCTTGCACATATCGACCGCTTCGTCATAGAGGAAAATGGGGTGGCAGCTTGAGGGGCGCACGGCTCAGACAGCCTTCAGAACCGAGAGCACATCCCGCAGCAGATCGCGGTCGAACCCGCGCTCGATACGCAGGGCCACGCCGTTGTATTCCACCACCAACGAGGAGCTCTCATGAGTCAACTCGACGAAACGGCCGAAGGGCTGCGTATTTTGCTGAAGGTTTACAGCTGCAGAATCTACTCCCGCAGCTTCTGCACCCTGTTGGCGTATCGGCCAGATGTCCGAAATTGGCGAAAAATGTTTCGACGGTCATACGAATTCAAAAACTTAATCCAAAACCTTAATCTCACGCGAAGCCGAGCCTGTGCGCTGAAGCGCTACGGCGCGAAAGCGCGAAGAAAATCAGAAATGGTCAGTCGTTGCTGCGGTTGATCAGGTTCACCACCACCTTGACGATGGTTTCCTTTTCCTCGGGACGGCTCTCGGCAATCAGCAGGGTCAGGGCCACCAGGGCGTTGTCGGCCAGACGCTTGGAGCCGTCAGGGCGGTAGAGAACCGCGTTTCTGCCGAGAAAGTAGATGAAGAGCGCAGCGGCAATCCTCTTGTTGCCGTCGCTGAAGGCGTGGTTCTTGACCACAAAATAGAGCAGGTTCGCCGCCTTCTCCTCGATACTGGGATAGAGATCCTTGCCGGCGAAGGTTTGGTAAATGGCACCCAGGGCGCTCTTGAACCCCTGATCCTTCTCGATGCCGAACAGTCCGTCGAAATCACCCTTCATCGACTGCACCACCGAGCTCGCCTCGTCGTATTCAAGCAGAAAGTCGCCGGGCCGCTGGTGGCCTCCACGGCCAGAGTGCCGTGGTCGTAGCGATCGAGGGTGGCCAGGGCATAGGCGTAATCCGTGATGACCTGCAAAACATCCCGGCCGGTCTCGGTCACCAGTTCGTGATTGGCCAGAGTGCGGGCCAGCAGGTCCACGGTCTGCTGCATCTCCTTGAGTTTGGCGCTCTCTTCGCGCAAGCGCTGCTCATTGAGAGAGTAGCCCTTGACGATGTGGTCTTTAAGGACTTTCGTCGCCCAGATACGGAACTTAGTCGCTTTGGCGGAATTGACCCGATACCCGATCGAAATAACCATATCGAGGTTATAAGACACCTGCTTTCGCTTGACCTGCCGGCCACCCTCGATTTGAACTTTTTCCATTTTGGAAACAGTTGCCGAAGCGTCAAGCTCCCCCGACATCAGGATGTTGCGAACATGCTTGGAGATTGCGGGTACGTTAACATCGAACAAATCTGCCAACTGCGCTTGCGTAAGCCAAAGCGTTTCTCCGTGAAGATTCACTTTCAGCCGCGTTTTCCCATCTTCTGACTGATACAGGATGATTTCGCCCATCGTCAGATCCATTGCTCCAGTGCCTCCATCAGCTCCCGCTTCAGCGCCTCCCGCGTCTCGGCCACGCCGGCCAAAATTGTCTTGTACTCGGCCAGCAACTCCTCGGGGTCACCGTGGTCCTCCTCGACGGTATTGGGGTTCTTGATGTCGAGGTTGTAGCCGTTGGCCTTGATCTGCTCGACCGAGACCTTCCACGCCTGCTCGTTTTCCTCCCGGTTCTCCCACCAGGCCTTCTCGGGCGCGAACTCCTCGATGCGCATCGGCTTGGTCTTGGAGTAGCTCTTGTACCCTTCGGGATAAGGGTGCTCGTAGTACCAGACCTCTTTGGTCGGCTCCGCCCTTGGTGAAGAACAGCAGGTTGGTCTTGATGCCGGTGTAGGGGTTGAAGACGCCGTTGGGCAGGCGCACCACGGTGTGCAGGTTGCACTCCTCCAGCAGCTTCTCCTTGATGCGGGTCTTGACGCCCTCGCCGAACAGGGTGCCGTCGGGCAGGACGATGGCGGCGCGCCCGCCTGTCCTTGAGCAGGTGCATGATAAGGACAAGGAAGAGGTCGGCGGTTTCCCGGGTGCGAAAGGCGGCGGGAAAGTTGGTCTCGATGCCGTCCTCCTCGGTTCCGCCGAAGGGCGGGTTGGTGACGACTACATCGACCCGATCCCTGGGGCCGTAATCGCGCAAGGGGCGCCAAAGGGTATTGTCGTGGCGGATGTTGAACTCCCCGGCGTTCCCCGCGCTCTGCAGGCCCTTGAGAATCTGCTCGTAGATGTCGCCGAAGATATGCCGGTCGGAGGAGCGATTGAAGTCGATCTCGTTGATCTTGTTGACCACCTGGCGGATGAGGGTGCCGATCTTCATGTAGTTGTAGGCATCCTCGAAGACCGAACGTACCACGAGGCCGCGCCCGTTGGTGCCGACGCTGAGCTCCAGCTCCTTGAGGGCCTTGAAGAGGTCGTTGTTGATGACTTCGCGGATTTGGGAATGGATGTCCCAGCGGGATGCCTTGAGCGCCGGGGTAATGAACTTGGTGCAGATGTCACGCTCGCTGAGAAGCTTCTTGTTCATGCGGCCTGTCCCCTCGTGAAACGCCAGCGAATGAACACGGGGGAATGGACAGGCCACCCTCCGAAGAAAAGAATTCAAATAAAATCCAATACCTGACAGATTAACAATTTTTTGTCGGAATCACAAAAAGAAAAGATGCAGGGGCACGGCGTGCCGTGCCCCTACACATATGTCCACTAACACCTCCCTGTCAAATACTCAAACCATCTTTGTGAAAAAAGGGCCAGACCTTTCGGCCTGACCCTTTGTAATTTCTGGAGCGGGAAACGGGATTCGAACCCGCGACCTTCAGCTTGGGAAGCTGACACTCTACCACTGAGTTATTCCCGCCAAATGTGGGGCCGATTATAGGGAACCGCCCCTCGGTTTGTCAACCATTTTCTCAGCCGCGGATTTTACGAACTTTTCAGCATCTTCAAGGGTTTGCACCCTCCCGGCGATCTCCTCCCGGCGCAGCAGGTCGAGAATTTCGCCTATGAGGGGACCCTGGGGAAGACCGAGCCGGTCGCGGAGGCGGGCTCCGGTCACCAGGTCGGGGATCCTCCCTGCCTCCTGCAGGTCGAGGTAGTCGCCAAGGGCCCCGAGGACCTTTGCCGGATCTCCCCCAAGAGCGGGGGCGACGATGCCTAGAAAGAGGAGACCTTCCACCGGGTGGGAGCCGAGAGATTGGACCCAGAGGGCCCGCCCTCTCCTGCCGCCGGCCAGCTTCTCCAACTCGACGGCCCTTCCGGGGTCGAGAGAGGCCAGAGCGGCGACTTTGGAAGCATTGTCCCGGCTCAGGCGCAGGTCATCGACCAGAACGCCCTTCAGGTCCTCCGGCGCGTAAACGCGCAGGAAGGCGGCCAGCTTCAACAGACCGAGGCGGGAGAAACCGTCCTCCAGCTCCGCGCGAAAAAGAGGGCCTGCAAGGTCCGTCGAGTCGAAATCTTCGAGGCGCCGGGCCCAGTCCTCCATCTCCCGGGCGAGGGCGATCGCCTTCTCGCCGGAGCCCCCCGCGGCCGAGGCGCCGAAGAGCGCCGGGATGAGGTCCAGGCTTCGGAGCAGGTAAAAGGCGGGAGCGACCGGCCTGGATTCGAGAATCATCGCCAGTTCGTTGCGCCTGCGCTCGGGAGCCGTCTTCGGAAGAAGCGCCGCCAGCTCCTTCATCCACCAGGCGGTCTGCGGCTCGATGCCAAAACCGAGAGCGACGGCGTGGCGCACCCCTTTCAGAATCCGCAGGGGGTCCGCCCGCAGGCAATCGGGGGAGCAGGCGCGGATCAGGTGCTCCTTCAGGTCCTCCCGTCCGCGCAGGGGGTCGAGAAGCTTCTCCCCTCCACCCCCCGCCAGGGGGAAGACGAGGGTGTTGACGGTGAAGTCCCGCCGAAGGAGGTCTCCCTCCAGGTCGGGGGCGCGAAAGGGGGCGAAGTCGTAGGTCAGCGCGCCCTTCTGCGTATCCGTGACGATCCGGCTCTGACGGCGTTCTTCGTCGAGGAAGAACCACTTGCCTCCGATTTCCCCGGCGAAGCGCACCGCGAGATCCGTGGGGTCGAAGGGTGTCGCGAAGTCAAAGTCGGCGGACTCCTTCCCGATCAGCCAGTCGCGCAGGGCCCCGCCTACCAGGAAGCACTCCTGGCCGGGGCGCAGCAAATGCGTCAGGGTGGGGAGGATGTTTGCTTGGCGTAGAATTGTGTGGAGCGATTTCATTGGCCCCATTTTGGTGGGGGCGCTGCTTGCCGCGCCCCCGGGCGGAGCAAGCGCCGCCCCTACATTTCAATGGTTAATTGCCGCACCCAAATAAAAAGGGGCAGGTCCAAGACCTGCCCCTACATGATAACCGATAAACGACGATTCACAGGGATAAAGGGGATGCAGGGGATAGTTCAAAACCAATTATCGGGGATTTAAGTCTTATCCCGTTAATCCCCTTCATCCCTGTTGGAACGGTTTAGGATTATTCTTCCCGGCCTCAGGTGAGGTCCTGGACCGCCTGGAAGATGATGTCGAAGAGCTCGGCGATATCCTCTTCGGCGATGCAGGAGAAGGCGATGCGCAGGTCGGTCTTGCCGATGGAGATGGCGCCCACCCCGTACTTGTCGAGCAGGTGCACGCGCAGCTTCTCGGCGTCGACCTTCTTCAGCTTCAGGCACATGAAATAGCCGGAGTTGAAGGGGTAGTAGGTCCAGGCGCCGTCGTACTTGCCGCTGTCGAGGACCTGCTTTGTCTTCAGGGCGCGGCCCTTCATGACCTGGTATTTCTCCTCCTTCTGGGCAAGGAACTGCGAGGAGCGCAGCGCCTCGATGACGAAGGTCTGGGAGGGATGGGGGCAGTTGGAGATCTTGGCCCGGATGAGACCCATGGTCTTTTTCTCCAGGGCGGTCATGACCGGAGCGTTCTCGTAGGGCTGCCCGTCGGCGAAGGTGATGAAGCCGGTGCGGAACCCCCAGACGTATTCCTCCTTGGTGGCGCCGTCGAGCTTTACCGCCAGGACCCTGGGATGCAGGTTGGCCAGCTTGCCGAAGAGGGACTCCTTCATGGAGTCCTCGTAGAAGAGGCCGAAATAGGCGTCGTCGGTGATAGCGACAACGTTGCAGCCGGCCTCGGCGACCTCGAGGATCGCGGCGACCAGGGCGTCCCCCTCGGCGACCGTCGGGGTGTAGCCGCTGGGGTTGTTGGGGAAATTGAGCAGCACCACGGCCTTGCCCTTTTCTTCGGCGGTGTTTTTGAGCACCGCCTTGAAGGCATCGACGTCGAAGCCGCCGCTCGGGGTGAAGGTGGGGTATTTCTTGACGATGGCCCCGTTGCAGACGCCGAAGGTGAGGTTGTAGTTGCCCCACAGCATGTCGGGAAGTACCAGGTGGTCCCCCTTGTCGATGAACATGTCGCCGACGATGGACAGCCCGTGGGTCAGGGCGTTGGTGACGACGGGGTTGCTGAAGTGCTTGCCCTGGAGGCTCGGGTTCTCCCGCAACATCTTCTCGCGCCACAGGGCGCGCAGTTCGGGCTTGCCTGCGGGCGGCGCGTACGGATAGATGTCCTTGGGGTCGAAGGCCGAAAGCTTGTCCTGAATGCACTGCAGGAACATCGGCCCGCCCTTCTCCGTGGCGATGCCGATGGTGGCGTTGAACTTATGGGCCTTCTCCTTGGCTTCGGCCGACTGGGTCAGGATCCCCTTGGGAAAGAAGAGGTTTTTCCCCAGGTCCGAGAGCATCTCCAGGACATGGGAGCTGTGCTGGGCAAGCTGTTCGTTCAGTTCTGCGGCCAATGGGTTCATCATATCCTCCGGGAGGGAATGAAGTGTTTTGTTCCGTGTTCGCGTAAACGAAAACGGAGCGGGTCCATAAGAGGTACGGCCAAGGATTTCCTCCCCGGCCGCCAGGTTCGTATTTAATCAGGAATCTCAAACGGTTGTCAACGGGAATGTGGGGAAAGGCGGAGGTTCAAGGGACGAGGGACGAGGTAAAAAACCGAATGACAGGTGACCGATGAGCGACAACCAGGGTCTCAACAGCTTTTTACGACTGACCACAGACCGATCATTTAACCACCAGAACCGGCACGGGCGAATGCTCGACGACACGCTCGGTGACGCTGCCGATCAGCACCCGACGGGGGCCTTTGCGGCCGACTGTGCCCATGACGATGAGGTCGGCGTGCTCCTCGGCGGCCATGGCGAGGATGCGGCGGTGGGGAACCCCCACCAGTATTTCCCCGCGGATTTCCACGCCCTTCTTCTCGGCGCTCCTGCGAAGGTCGTCAAGGTAGCCCTCTCCGCTTCGCTTCATCCTTTCAAGGATTACTTCCACGGGCCGGTCTGCATACCGGGCCAGCTCAAGGGCCATCTCTTCGTCCACGACATGAACGGCGACGAGTTCACATCCTTCCAGCCCGGCCATATGCAAGGCGAAACGGGCGGCCTTCTCCGAGCTCTCCGACCCATCGAGGGGGACCAGTGCCCGTCTGAACAGTTTTTCTGCGCGGCTGGCCGCAGTCATCGGCTTTTTCCTTTCTTCACCATTTTGAGTTGGTAGAAACTTTCCCGCTCCTTTTCCTCCAGGTTTTCTTCAATGTATTTCACCGTTTCCCGGTACTGGGGGATGAAGAGATTCTCCAGTGCCCGCTCACGTCGGATGGTTTTCCGGGTTTCGACCGCCAGACGGTAAATGGCCGTCTCGGTTTCGGCCACCTCCAGGATCTTTTCCCGAACATCCAAAAAGAGGTTCACTGCGCGGTCGGTCTCTATGGAGCCCTTGGCCAGACCGTAAGTGGGATGCCGGGGGACCGGAGGGCTTTCCACCACCGGGATAACCACCCCCATGACGCTGCGCTCCTGGACCGAGACCTCCCGGGACGGAGGAACGGCCAGGGCAATCCGCTCCAGGGCCTCGAACCCCTCCAGCATGGCCGCACTGGCGAAGGCGTCGTAGGCCCGCCTCAGGAGGTCTTCCAGTTCTTCACGGGCCTTGTAGACATCGTCCTGAAGACGAAGCATCTCCATCACCAGAACCTCCCGTTTCTGGCTGAGCAGATCCTTGCCTTCGCGGGCGAATTGGAGTTCGTCCTTGATGCGGATGAGATTGCTTTTGGTGGCCGATACCCGCAGCCTTTCCACTTTCCTTCCCTTCCCTATCCCTTCTTCCGCAGATAGCGTTCGATCTGCTCGCCCTTGACCCGAGTCAGCTCGGCCTCCGGCAGGACCGAAAGGCATTTCCAACCGAGGTTGAGGGTATCTTCGATGCTCCGGTCCTCCTCCCGTCCCTGGGCGATGAAGGTTTTTTCGAACGTGTCTCCGAACTCGAGAAAAAGACGGTCGAGTTCGGAAATTTCCTCCTCGCCGATAATGGCGGCAAGCTTCTCGATCTGACGGACCTGCGCATAGGCGGCGTAAAGCTGGGACGCGAGGGAGGAATGGTCCTCCCGCGTCTTGTTTTCTCCGATTCCGTCGTTCATGAGCCGGGAGAGGGACGGCAAGGGGTTTATCGGGGGATAGATTCCCTTCTGATCGAGATCCCGGTCGAGCACTATCTGGCCCTCGGTAATGTACCCCGTCAGGTCCGGAAGCGGATGGGTGATGTCGTCGTTGGGCATGGTGAGGATAGGCATCTGGGTGATGGAGCCTTCGCCGTCATAGGTGCGCCCGGCCCGCTCGTAGAGGGAGGCGAGGTCCGAATAGAGATAGCCCGGAAAGCCCTTGCGGCTGGCGATCTCTCCCTTGGCGGTGGCGACCTCCCTGAGGGCCTCGCCGTAGTTGGTGATGTCGGTCATGACCACCAGAACGTGCTTCCCCATGTCGAAGGCCAGGTATTCGGCCATGGTCAGGGCTACCCTGGGCGTCAGGAGCCTTTCGATGGATGGATCGTCGGCAAGGTTGAGGAACATCACCACCTGCTCGGTGGCCCCGCCCGCCTCGAACAGGTTCTGGAATCTCCTGGCCACGTCGTGCTTCACCCCGATGGCGGCAAAGACAAGAGCGAACTTTTCCTGGTCGGCGATGCGGGCATTCTGAATGATCTGGCCCGCCAGGTCGTTATGGGGAAGCCCAGAGAGGGTGAAGATCGGCAGTTTCTGTCCCCGAACGAGGGTGTTCATCCCGTCGATGGCCGAGATTCCGGTCTGGATGAAATCCTGCGGATAGGCACGGGCCACGGGATTGATCGGCCGGCCGTTGACGTCGCGCTCCACTTCGGAGACCGGAGGCGGGCCGCCGTCCAGGGGGCGGCCGAGGCCGTCGAAGACCCTCCCCAGCATCTCCCGGCTCACCGGCATGTGGAAAGGCCGACCGGTAAAGCGGACCCGGACATCGCTGATGGCCAAACCGGAGGTTCCTTCGAAAACCTCGATAACGGCGAGGTCTTCGCTGATTTCAAGGACACGACCGTTCAGGGTCTTGCCCTCCGGAAGGACAATTTCGACCCGCTCGTTGTATCCGACCCCCGAGACATCCTCGACGAAGAGAAGAGGTCCCTTGGCTCTGCGTGCGCCGACGTATTCCCTTTGACCGGCCTTCATTCCGCCTCCCCTTCGTCCGATTCCTCTTCGGCCAGTTTGCGGGCCAGCTCCTCCTTGCTCATGGTGCTGCGCCCGGGGATCTCTTTCTCCCTGGCTTCCTCATAGAGTTCCTGTCGGGTGTGCTTCGCCATCAGTTCCTCGGCCCTTTCCTCCGGCTGCTCCTCCTCGGGAGCTTCGCCCCCCTCTTCCTCGGCCCACTCCCGACCCGGCCTCAGCCGGTCAAGGTCGCGTTCCAATTCCTGGATCAGTTCCTCGATCTTTTCGGTCCGGTCGTTGGGGATCTGCGATTTCATCCGCTGCAGGGCCTGGAAGGAGGGTACCTCACGGACCCGCCGCAGGGGGACCCCCTTGCGAACCAGGAATTGAGCCATATCGCAGAACCTGAGGATGGCCCGGAGCATCTTCGCCTGCTTTCCCGGAAGGGCATACCGGTCCACCTCGTCGAAGGCGTCCTGCTGCAGAAAGCCGTCCTTGATAAGGCGCGCAGCCAGAAGGACCATCCTCTGATCTTCAGGCAGGGAGTCTTCTCCGATCAGGCGGACGATTTGCTGCAGTTTACGGTCCTGGCGCAAAATTTCGAGGGCCCTTTTTTTCCATTTCGACAGATTCTCACCCGTCTCCCTCTCCCACCAACCCTCCACCTCCTCATGGTATTCACTGTACGACTCGGTGGTGTTGATGGAGGGGAAAAAACGGGCCGATGCGAGTTCCTTGTCGAGAGACCAGAAGCAGCGAACAAAGCGCTTGGTGTGCTGAGTGACTGGTTCTGAGAAATCCCCACCGGGCGGCGACACGGCGCCGATGATGGAGATCGAGGCCTCTTCTCCAGCGAGGGTTCGGAAACTTCCCGCCCTTTCGTAAAACTCGGCCAGCCGTGCGGGCAGGTAGGCCGGAAATCCCTCCTCGGCCGGCATCTCTTCGAGTCGTCCGGAAATTTCACGAAGGGCTTCGGCCCACCGGGAGGTGGAGTCGGCCATGACCGCCACGTCGTACCCCATGTCCCGGTAGTACTCGGCCAGGGTCACTCCGGTGTAGATGCTCGCCTCCCGGGCGGCCACGGGCATGTTGGAGGTGTTGGCGATGAGTATGGTGCGGTCCATGAGGGGGCGACCGGAGCGTGGGTCTTTCAACTCGGGGAAATCGGTCAGGACGCCGGTCATTTCGTTGCCGCGCTCCCCGCACCCGATGTAGACGATGATATCGGCGTCGCACCACTTGGCCAGATTCTGCTGGGTGACCGTTTTCCCCGTTCCGAACCCGCCGGGGATGGCGGCTGTCCCCCCTTTGGAAAGGGGCAGGAAGACATCGATGACCCGCTGGCCCGTCACCAGGGGAACGGAGGGCTGGAGCCTTTCACGGGTCGGCCTCGGCCTGCGGACCTGCCAATTATGGGCGAGGGTCAGGGGCACCTCACCGCTCTCTGTCCTGAGAGTGGCCACACGGTCCGTCACTTTGTAACGTCCGCCCTCCACGACGTCGATCAACTCTCCCTCAAGACCGGGAGGCACCAGAACCCGGTGCTCGACCAGGGGCGTCTCGGGGACGGTCCCGAGGACATCTCCCCCCTTTGCGCGCTCACCGCCGGCAAGGACGGGTTCGAAATCCCACTCCATATCGGGGTCCAGGCTTGAAACCTGCGCTCCGCGCTCGATGAACGTTCCGGAGGCGGCGTGGAGAAGCTCGAGGGGACGCTGGATGCCGTCGAAAATCCGCCCGATCAGCCCCGGGCCGAGCGCCACGGACAGAGGGGCTCCTGTTCCGCGGACCGGTTCGCCGGGACGGATACCCGAGGTGTCCTCGTAAACCTGGATGGTCGCCTCCTCCCTATGGAGTTCGATGATTTCGCCGACCAGTCCCTCCTCCCCTACCCTGACCAGTTCGAGCAGACGGAAGCCGGCCATGCCCCTGGCCTTCACCACCGGACCGCTCACCCAGATGATGGCTCCCTTGGAACGTTGACCTTCTGCGGACCGGTTCATTTTTTTCCTCCGAAAAGAATCTTTTCCAGCTCGGCCTCCCGCCCTGCCCGAATTCGGCGGGGAAGGTCCTCGAAGGAAAGATCGCAACGCTTCCGTCCGTCGGGGGTCTCAAGAACCATTCCGTGCCTCCCCTTCTCGACCACAATCTCGACCTCCTCGTCCCTGGTGGCCCGCGTTAGCGCCTCCTCCTCGTTTTCTCCCGCCCGGACCCGCAGCGGCCCCTTCGGAAGCACCGATCGGCCCGCCCGAAACAGGACGGAGAGGATCTGCCCGTAGCGCTTGGGGTCCTCCTCCGGCATGGCCAGAAGGATTTGCCGGACCTCTTCGAACACCCGGTCGACCTCCCTTCTTTTGACCTCCAGGAGGGCATTGCGCCCATCCAGGCGTGTCTTGGCAAGGGTGCGGTGGCGGCGGACCGCAAGGTCCCTTTCGAGTCTTTCGGCCGCCTCTCGCAGCATCCTTTCCCGGCGGGAGCGGGCCTCCCTCAGCAACTCCTCCCCCTCCTCCCGGGCCGAATCGAGAATTTTGGAGGCGTCCCTTTCGATTTCCTTCTCCACGGCGGTTTTCAGGACAAATCTGGAGGTCATCGCATCATATCCTTATACCCAGCGCTTCCCGGACGAATTCAAGGGGACTTTTGCGCCCCGCCGAGGGACCGGTAATTCCCGGAACCTCTACCACCAGGAGCCCTCCCGGGCTCAGCTTCAGCCGCTCGATGGTGTCCCTGATCCCTTGGGCCGTCTCTTCATCCACCACCAGCACCCTTACGGGCGGGGTTTTGGCGGAGAGTTCCTCCATGGCCGCAAGGGTCTCATCGGCGCCATCGACGGCCCTGCCGTCCATGCCTCCCAGGGCGAAGGCGGCCACAACCTGCCTGGAGCCGAGAACGAAAATGCTCATTCAGAATTTCCCCAGGATCATGATGGCAATGATCAGCCCGTAAATGGCGATCCCTTCGGCAAGGCCAAGAAATATCAGCGCCCGGCCCCCGAGCTCAGGCTTCTCGGTCATGGCGCCCAGGGCGGCACTCCCCACGGCCGCGACGCCGATGGCCGCCCCCAGGGAACTCATCCCTACGGCCAGGCCGGCGCCGATGGAAGCCAATCCTCCTCCGAGAGCGGCCGTTTTCCCCTGTTGTGCGACCGGGGCGGTTTCGGCCAGGGAAACTCCGGACCAGGAGAACACGACCATAAGGACCGCCAGAGCGAGAAGGCCGAGGTTGAAAAGGAACAGCGATACGACGAATCGGCGGGAGAGCATCGTTATCTCCTCCTTTCGGAATCAAGGGCCAGGGGGCTGTAGGGAATTCCTCCCCCCTGGAAAAATTTGGTGAAAAATTCGTAGAATTGAAGCCGGACCGCCTGGATCGAAACGACAAGTCCTTCCAGTGCTATGATGACCAGGTTGCCGAAAAAACAGATCAGAACGACCCAGAGCTGCCCCAGGGGAAGGTCCCGGACCAGGTCGGCCAACGTGAAGACCGCGTAGGAGAGGCCGACATGAGCCAGCCCGAAGGCCCCGACCCGAAGAAAGGAGAGGGTATTCATCAAGTAGCGCAGTACGGTATCCATAGTCTCGATGAGGCCCTCGACGACCCTCAGCGATAATTTTTCCTGCCGTCCTTCCTCACCGGCGACGAATGGATGGGAAAAGATGCACCCCAGCGGCACAAGCAGCCACGAAAGGGCGATCGGGGGAATCAGACCCAGGTAGACCAGCGGGAACATGCAGACCGCGCCGCCGTAGAAAAGGGCGCCTGAGACCCCGAAGGGGTCAGTCAGCAGCTCGACCCGGCTCACCCGTCCCCAAAGATTCCTGATGTGCAGCAGCAGACCGGAGAAGATCAGAAACACGCCGAGAGCCAGGGCCACGGCCATCAGGTAGGGAATGTTCTGAAAGGGTGAAAACCACAGGGCCGGCAGCAGCTCTTCCAGCCCGAAAACACTGCCGAAAAGAACCCCGAAGAGCGCGGCGGAGCAGCCTACTTCGGCAAGAAGCAGCCCCTCTTCCCTGAAACGGGTGTACCGTCTCATCCCTATCCCCGCAGCCGCCAGAACGGCTCCCTGGCCGACGTCTGCGAACATCATCCCGAACAGGACGAGAAAGCCCACTCCGAGAAGAGGCGTCGGCTCGACTTCCCCGTACAGAGGGGTACCGTAGATCGCCAGGATTTTCTGGAAGGGGCGCAGAAGCCGCGGATTGGCCAGTTGAACCGGGGTATCGTCGCCCTTGGCCGCCAGGCGCCGCAGCACAAACCGCCCGGGGCAGACCTCCGTGAGGAGATTTTTCAGTTCCCGGTACTTCAACCTGGGAAGCCACCCTCCGAGCATGACGACCCTGCGGGTGAAGCCGAAGGCGTTTTCAGCTTCCCGCAGGGAGAGTTCGGCCGAGACGGCCAGATGGCGTAAGGCAAGGTGTTTGCGGTGCTCCTCGCGCAGGCCGGCCAGGCGGCCGTCGAGGGTAGAAATGTACTTGAGAATCCTGGACTGTGTCTGCAGGACCCTTTGACGGACCTCGTCGAAGGAGCCGGAGATGGTTTGGGACAGGGGTTGAGGCTGAAAGTCCAGGCCGGTCAAGAGTTTTTCCAGCCCTGCCGAATAACCACTGGCGGTAAGAATGGCCACCAATAACTCGCGCTCGCTCCGCCAGGGGAAGAAAACGAGGCCAGGCAGGGTATTGACGGGCAGTTTCTTTTCGGCTGCGACGGGTAGGAGACCGGTCAGGAGCCGGGCATGGCGCAGAGAAGCCAGTTCTGAAAAATCCCCTTCCAGCCCGTTCATGAGACTTAAAAAAGCCTCAAGTTGCTTGAGTGACCGCAGCTTTCTGGATACCTCCTCCCGCCTGTCCAGGATACGCCTCACGAACGCGGAAAGGTCATTGGCCCAGCTTTCCCACAGGGAGAAATCCTCGATGGATAGAAGTTCCTCGGGTTTTTCACCTTCGAGGTCGAGGTCCCGGATAAGGGCATGGAGGACTTCGGACAGGGCCCGAACCCGTTCGGTGGCAGGCTCGTCCTCGATCGGACGTGAGGGCAGCCTCTGCCTGTCGACGGGACGCAGGTGCAGAATCCTCCCCTTGGCCAGGGCGCGTGACACTTCGGGCAGGTCACTTTTAAGGATCATAAGTTCGACCCTGTCCATGGGGTTCGGGTGAAACATGGCTCATCCTCTCCGGGCCGCAAGAAAAGCATCGATATTGTCGCCGCGTTTCAGCCGCAGGCCGTTCAGTACCACTTCCAGATCCCGTATTTCGATTTCCTTGAGCAGCAGTGAAGCCAGGGGAACGGAGATATTGAAGGGGTGCGAGCGCAGAGCCCTCTGCAGGCGGTGGTACAGACGGCGCCACAAGGCTGTTTCCCCCTCTGAGGAGAGGGGGTTGGGGACATGGGGCAGGGGAAACATGCGGGAGAGGGCATCTGCCGGTGAGGAAGAGCGAAGGGCCTCCCTGACCCAGCCGCGGCGGTAGATGCTCCCCATGGGAGGCAATACGTTCAGGACAAGCGCATCTTCCAGACCGGCCCGCCATCCGCGATGGATCAGGTTGAAGCGGTCGATGTCGGCTCTGAACCCAAGGATGTCCCCGGCGCCCCGCCGTTCAAACAGGGAGAGTTTACCGAGAAGATCCCCGATCCTGCACCAGAATTCATGATCAAGGCCCGTTTCGAGGTGAAAGAGCCTTCCGTCCTCCGGAAGCTCGAGAGCTTTGCGGAAAATCTTTCCGAAGGAATGAATGGGAAGGCTTCCGGCGAGTTCCTCGAAGGACCCGGCTTTCCGAAGATTTTCAGGAGAAAGGCGGGTTTCCACCCCACCGGGGATCAGGAGGGGATGAAAGTCTTCCGCGGACCGGCCGGCGAGCAGACCCCTTGAGACGACCTTGAGGTTCTCCACGTCGACCCAGCCGAGATATCCCTTGACCAGAGCGGTGGCCCGGCCCGAGAGGGAACGGGAAATCAGCCGGCCGAAGTCGAGAAATTCGAGGTTAAGGCCTTCGCCGGTCCGGTAGAACTCGGCTCGAAAAACGGTTTTCTCCCGAAGCCTGGCCAGAGCCTTGTCGAGGGAGGGAAGCTGCGAGAGCTCTTCAAAATCCTTCTCTCCAAGGAATCGGGTTGCCAGCGCCCGCGCCCTGGTGGCGGCAAAGGGATATCGCATGGACCGCAGCAGCATGGACGTCACTCCCCCAGCAGGTCAAAAACGTGATCGACCGCCTTCTGCCGGTTCCTCTCGGCTGATTTATGGAGAAAACTTTCCTTCTCGTGGACCTCCCTGCGAAGCTCGGCCGCCAGGCGATTTGTCTCTTCATCCGCTGCAGCCGTTTGGCTCTCCCTCTGGCGAACGATTTCCTCCTCGGTCTCACGAAGCAGGTCCTCGGCCTGCCTGCGGCAAACTTCGACGATACGAGCGGCATCCTCCCGTGCCAGGGAAAGACGTTTCTCCCCATCCCTTTCGAGTTCAAGAACTGCCTGGATCTCCTTGCGCAGCATCCGGTTTACCCATCCCCCTTGTCTTCTTGGGACCGAAACCATCGTATAGAAAAATTATCAGTTTTTTCGAGGCTTTCAAGCCGCAAGGCGGTAAATTTCACCCCCCTCTCCGGCAGTTGCGTCAGGGACGGGGCCGTCAATCTCCCCCACCGCTTCGGACTTTTTCCCCGTGGGGCCACCGATCCTCTTCATACACATCATTCTTCCGGTCTCTCTGATCATCCTGGCCGGTTTTGTCCTGGAAAAGGTCGCCCGCCTCGACTTTGGCACCCGGACTTACAGTTCGCTCTCTATCTCTTCACTCCCGCCCTGGTCATTTCAGCCCTGATGAAACGGCACGTCCGTCTGGACCTCGCTGCTCACCTCGGTCTGTTCACGGTTTTGTGCACGACGGTGCTCCTGGGTGTTTTACTTCGCGGACTTCGCGCCTGCGCGCTGAAGCGCTCCGTCGCGCAAGCGCGGCTTCGCGTGAGAGATGATTTTAAGAGGGGAACTTTTGTGCAGGTCGGATTAGCGGATGATCCTGGTCGCTCGGCAGAGAGCCGAGAAGGGGATCTGAATGTCCATCATTTTGGCGGTCTTCAGGTTGATCACAAGGGATATGTTTCGCGGAGAACGGATGGAAATGGTTGGGTTCTTTTCTCCTGCCAGATAATGCCGGACACACTCGGCCATCAACTTCCCTTCTTCGGCAGGATCCATTTCCAGGCCAATAAGAGCCCCCTGATCGGCGAGGCCGGGAATCTCCGAAATCAGCGGCAGGAATTTCCTGGCTGAAAATTCGAGGACATTTTGAATCCCGGGATAAAAATCGGGGCTGTCGAAAAGAAAAAGGATGTTTACCCAGGGCGGAAAGGCCTCCAGGGCGGCGCCGAGGTCACCATGGGTTCGGATGTCGGACTTGATGAGGGAAAAACCGTATTTTCGCCCCAGGTCTTCGAGAATCTTCATCTTCTCCGCCGATTCGGGATCTGCGGAGGAAAAGAGCACCCCGAGCCTTTTAAACTCACGCGCCTCCCTGGCGGTCAGGATGAGGGTTTCCATTGGTGGGGCGCAAACACCTGCAATTATGGTTTTTTTGCCGTACAGAGCCGAAATTTCACGGGCCTCCTCCCTTTGCAGTCCGGCATAGACCACCGGCACTCCGGTTTTTGCCCCGAGAACGGCCCGGGTTGCAAAGACGCCGTAGGTCAAAACCAGGTCCGGGCGGCTTTCCAGTTTTTTCCGAACGGCGGACAGGCTTGAGCCCTGCCCGGGCGAAAGAGTGATCTGCTCACTCCTGAAGGGGGTCTCGCCCCTGCCCTCGAAAGACTTGAGAAAGGCCTGGTGAACCTGATGGTAGTGGGGCAAATCTGAGGAGAAAACAACCAGGATGTTCTTTGCCGCTAGGGCCGGCCCATTGAAAAGAAAAAACAGAAGAGGAGGGACGAGGAAGAGACGCCGAAGGATTTTCACACCACCACTCAAGACATCCGGAAACAAGGTGAGTTCCCATCCGCCAGGCGGATGGGAACTACCAATGGCAAGAGCATCTCATTGCAAGGGAATACAACCCGCTTAGTGAACTCGGGGATTGAACAACAACTGTGAAGTTAACACTGCAAGAAACATGATAATTTTCAGGCCTGGAACAATCTTTTCTTTTTTTCGCAGTGATTCAGGTCGGTTTGAACTTTCACCCGAAGACGGTACCCGTCGCCCTTATCCCGGGGTGCTGGTTTTTGACGTAAACTCTGCCAAGTTCTTCGCCAAAAGACGGAAAGGCCGCCCTCCACCGGAGAGACGGTCTTTCTCAAAAAAACTCCATCCGAGTCCCTGTCCCTGCACCATTCAAAACAACGTCCCCACGACAACCCCCAAGGCCGAAATGGGGCCGGTGTCGCCCAGCCCATCGACGGTTTTATCCACCTTGTGCAAGGTCGTCTTGGCGTCCCGGTACAGGTCGTCCTCATTGACGAGTCGCCCCATGGTCCCCTTGCCCTGATCGATTTTGGCCGCGATGCTGTTGGCGTGGGTCATTGTGCTGCGAGTCTCTTCGTAGAGGGAATCATCGTTGAGCAGTTTGCCCAGGGTCCCGACCCCATGGTTCGCCTTGTCGGAGATCTCCCGAAAATTGGCCAGGGCATCCGCCGCATCGGTATAAAGCCGGTCATCGGTAAAGAGGCGCCCGAGGGTTCCCTTTCCCTCTTTGACCCCATCGGAGAGGCTGCGCAGGTTGGCTACCGTCACCCGGGTATCCTCGTACAAGCCCGGGTCCTTAAGGAGGCGACCCAGGGTTCCCTGCCCGCTCTCAAGCTCTGCCACGACCTTATGAAAACCGGCCACGGTTTTCTCGACTTCCGAGTAGAGACGGGGGTCGTTCACCAGCCGCCCCAGGCTCCCCTCTCCACGGTCGATCTTGGCGGTGATGCTTTCCAGCTGTTTCGCCGTTTGGGACAATGGTTTTCGAGTTTCTTCGACCATTTGACCGAGGGCATGGAGGACCTGCTGCTGGTTCCGGTCCAGGTTGGTTATCAACTGGTCGACGTTGACCCTTTCCTCCGTCCTGACATTGGAGCCCGGAGGAAGCACGGGGCTTTGGGGAGCCCCGAAGGTCAGTCCCAGGAACTGGCCCCCAAGGAGGTTGGTCTGACGGACCCTGGCCACCGAATCCTTGCGAACGCTCGTTTCTTCGCTCACATCGAAGCGGACTTTCACGCGATCTTGTTCCAGGGAGATGGTGCGAACTTTGCCCACCTCAACCCCGGCCATCTTGACCGGGTCCCCGACCTTCAGGCCGACCGTCGAGAGAAAAAGCGCCTGATACTCCTTGCGGGCCTGAAACGGATGCCATCCCTGGACGAGCTCGATCATCACCGCAAGCGCCACCAGCGCCAGCAGAAAAAAGATCCCAACCTTCTTTTCGGTGGACAGGGCCATGCTAATCCCCTCCCTTGATACCCTTGGTCGTGGTGTAAATGAAATTTCTGACGATGGGATTCGTGCTCGCCTTGATTTCGGCGGGCGTCCCGATTTCGACAATCCGCCCTTCGCTGATCATGGCCACCCGGTCGGAAAGGTAGAGTGCGAAGTTCAGGTCGTGGCTCACGATGATGGTGGTCAGGTTAACCTTCTCCTTCAGGTCCATGATGACCCGGGCCAGCTCATCGGAGGTGACCGGGTCGAGTTCGGCCGTCGGTTCGTCGTAGAGGATGAGGTCGGGGTTCATGGCCAGGGAGCGGGCAATTGCGACACGCTTCTTCATCCCCCCGGAGAGCTCCGAAGTCATCAGGTCTTCTTTGCCTTCGAGTCCGACCAGGCGAAAGTTTTTCCCGAATAATCCCGCGAATGCGGGATTCGACGCAAATGCGCTTTTCCCGGAGCCACAGGCCGACATTCTCTCCCACGGAAAGAGAATTGAACAGGGCCGAGGATTGGAAAACCATGCTGTAGCGAAAACCCCGGCGCTCCTGCTCTCGAGGTTTGTAGATGTCCTGGCCGTCGATCAATATCCGGCCGCTGTCGGGTTTTTCCAATTTGACGATATGTTTCAGCAGGACGCTTTTCCCGGTTCCCGAGGGCCCTATGATGGAAAAGGTTTCCCCTGGCTCGATCTCGAGGTTGATGTCCTTGAGCACATGATTGCCGTTGAAGGACTTGTTCAGGTCGACGATGGCAATGCCGACCCCGTGGGAGTCGTCGTAGCCCGAGAGACATTCGCCATCGGTAAAAACCGAGGCGCGTTAAGCCATGTAGAAGTTTGGCTGAGCATAGTACTCTTATTGTTTACCTTTTTCCGGCCTTCGAATAGCGGACGTCGACCTACATCATGAGCCGGGTCAGAAAATAGTCGGCGATGAATATCAGCAGAAAAGAAAGGACGACGGCCCGGGTGGTCGATCTGCCGATCCCTCTGGCCCCGCCGCTGGTCTTGAACCCGACATAACACCCGACATGAGCGACGATACCCCCGAAAACCGTGGCCTTGAGCAACCCCTTCAATATCTCCTTATAGTTCAGAACCTGGACCATATTGTCGTAGTAAACGCTGAAGGGAACGGCGATTTTGGGGTTGATGTCGCTTACCAGGCGCGCCTCCCGCGATGCCGATGATCACGGCAAAAACCACCAGGGCCGGCACAGCGAAAAGACAGGCGAGCAGTCGGGGCATGGCCAGGTAGCGCACCGGGTTGATCTCCAGGGTCTTGAGAGCGTCGATCTCTTCGTACACTTCCATGGCGCCCACCTCGGCGGCCATGGCCGACCCGATGCGGCCGGCCACCAGGAGGCTGGTCATGACCGGTCCGAGTTCCTTGACCATGGAAAGCCCGACGATAGCCCCGATGGCTTCCTGGGTGCCGTAAAGCGCCAGTTCGGTGCCGGTCTGCAGGGCCAGGACCATGCCGACGAAAAGGGCCATCAGCGAGGCGATGGGGAGGGTTTCGACCCCGACTTCCCCCATCTGCCGGAAAATAGCCGGAAGATTGCGGGGAGCTTCCTTAAAATAGAAGAGGGTCTCCCACAGCAGAGTGAGCATCTCTCCGGCCATCTGGGCGACGGCGAGTATTTTTGCCCCCAATTTCTCAAGCATGGTTCGATTTCCCTGAAATCCCCGGGGTCTTGTCTTCCCTCTTCCAGTCAAACCCCCAAGGCAGGTAAAAGAGGTTGATGCCTGCCTTGTCGGGCGATGCGTGATACTCGAAAAGTCCTTTCAGGAACGAGAGCTCGGTGGTCCGTCCTTTCACATGCTTGTAGAAAAAAAGGGGGAAGACTTCCATGGCCAGGTTCTGCCCCTGGCGCTCTTTCCAGTAGAGGTTCCAAAGGAAGCTTGAAATTTCGTTTCCCCGGCGGTCCCATTTCCGTTGGTAGATGCGCCAGAGGGGCGCCCAGTTCCGTTCAATTCCCTGGTTTCCGGGGAAAAAGGGCTCCAGCAGCGACAGAGTGTAAAAACTGGAGACTCCCCGAACCCTTTCGTAGGTGAAAAAGGGCCATAAAGCTATCCGTCTTTTACCCCCTGTCTCATCGTTTCTGAGGGTCTCCCTCTGGTCGGAGTACAGGAAATAGAGCACCCTGTCCCTGCGTTGGTCAAGAAGCTTGTCGTGGGTTTCCTCGATTTTATAAAGAGGCCATAAGTACCAGCGCTTGCGTGAGGTTCCATGCCTTTCGTCGGCAAAGATCGGCAGGAAGGTCACCCCTTCCCTGCCCGGTCCGCGGGAAATTCTAAAAAGGGGCCAGGGGAAATCCCATTCTTCGTAGTTTTTTTTCCGGTTTTCAACATGGCTGAAGAACGGCCACAGACAGGTGCGGGAGGTTACGGCCGCGGAATCTTCAGCTACATAAAAGGGAAAGACGGCCCGCAGGCGCCGAGGATTTTCGGTATCGAGTTTCAGGTCGTAGGAAAAAAATATCGGCCAAAGAAAAAAGCGTTTTCTGTAAACTCCTTCTTTTCGACTCGCCCCGAACAGCGGCCAGACATTGAATCCCGATTCCTTATCGCCCTGGATTCTCGAAAAGACAGGCCAGAGTACATGCGTCTCGGTGGTATCCTTCTTTTGGGTCCGGGCATAGAGGGGGAAGAGTGCGAAGCGGATCTCATCCATCCCGAATTTGTCGTATATTTTCCCTCCCAACGGGAAAAGAGCGAAATAATTGCCTCTCTCCTCCGTTTGGCCGTAAAAGAGCAGGGGAAAAAGCATGAACTCGTTTTGACTTCCGTTTCCCTTCGAACCGAAGTCGTAATTTAGCAGATGTATCCCTTGAAAGGAAAAACTGCCGGGCTCCGATTTTCTGGAGGCAACGGGGTAGAGATATTCGCTGTAGCTGAGATTTTCCGAAGGATCCCGGGTGTTGAAATAAAGGGGCCGCAGAGCGATTTCACGCTCGGAGTCCTTCTTTTCGTATTTGAAAATCGGCCCGAGCAAGTGGACGCTGGTATAGTGGGCCCCTTCCGAGTGCCGGTAGTCCAACACGGGCCACAGGGTGACGATCCGGCTCCCCTGCCCGTGAGCCGGTACGGGAGGCATTAAAAGCAGGAGGCCCAAAAGAAAGAACAGTCCCGTCCGTATCATCCCATAAGACCGCAATAACAGTTAATCTCCATTAAGCAAAAACCTGCAGATAGTAGCAGGAGCCGGCACAAAACTCAACCGATCGGAAAAAGGCCCTTTGGCGTAGAGGACGGAGCCGGTGTTGAAGCCCCTACACCCTCGGCTGCCCAGGCTGGCCATGCCCGTTCAGGAAGGAGGATTTTTGTCTTTACGGCTACTGTTCACCAAGGCCATAATTCCGAAGATTACCGCCAGGACGAACAGAATAAAGATAATGTCGCCGAGGAGCATGCCTGCCTCATGAATCATCTCAGCCACTCCTTCCGTCCAGGATCCGCTCTTTCCCTTCCAAGGCCGGAGTGAAGCCGGGGGCCAGTTCCAGCGCTTTGTCGAAGGCAGCAAAGGCTCCGGCCGCATCGCCGGTTCTCTCCCGGCAGGCGCCGAGAAGGTAGTAAAATTGGGCCGATGGGAACTCGGAAGGGATGACTCCCTCCTCCTCCAGTCTTTCCACGATCGCCAGCGCTTCCCAGGCCTCCCCCGATGCCAGCCGCTCCATAGCCTCCCCGATCGCCTCGAGATCGTCGACCAGAGGGTAGTCGGGGACCTCCCGGCACTCTACCCGTTGGATTTTTTCCTGCAATGCCTCCCGGGTCGCGGCATCCGTCACCAGGTCGGCAACGGTGCTCCAGCGCCGGGTGGCAGCGGGATAGTCCCCGAAGAGAAAGTCGATTTCGCCCAGATAATTGAAGATACCCGGGTCTTCCGGGAGCTTTTTCAGGGATTGCTGTAGATATCTCATGGCCTTCAGCAGATGGGTCCGTGAATTTTTCAATTCAGGAAACATCAGGCCCAGCTCGAAACAGGTTTTCCCGAGCATTTGAAGGACCCGCGGATTTTCCGGTTCGAGAAGGGAGAAGATTTTCAGGAAGGTCAATTTGCGCTGAACATAAGGGGGGTCGACCTCCTTGTGATCCAGCATGGCAATTTGCGCTCCGAGATCGGCGAGGTAGTGGGAAAAGGCATCCCTGAGCAATTCGGCATATTGCCGGTTGTGAGGACAGTCGGGAAACTGCCGGAGATAGTCGTAAATGCCCCTGCCGACGGCCTCGTCGGAGGGAAGGCCTTCCTCCATGTCGCCCCTGTGGACCGGAATCGGGATATTGGGAAGGGGAAAGGGGTGGCGGTCGGCCCCGATTTTCACGGTTATTCCTTCGCCGGGCGCCCACAGGAGGAAACCGGGGTTTTCTGTTGACAACTTCGGATCTTCGGAAGACATGGGAATATTCCTCAGGAGAGAATAGCTGACAACCTCCTCATCCCCCAATGTTGGTATCTGCTCGGGCAAAGAGATGGCGAAAAAAGGGGGTCGGCTTTTTTTACACCGGCGGATGGCGAAGGTCAACGGTCAAATGCCGGGATATTTAAAACAAGCCTGGTTGCCTTTCCACTCTTTGTTCAAATCTTCATCAGCTTCTGAAAGAGGCAAAGCGGAATCAGGCGGAGAAAAAAAGGTGGAGCGCGAATGGCTCCACCTTGGTGCCCTCCCTCGGGAGGGCTCGAACTTGGTGATCCCCACGGGAATCGAACCCGTGTTACCGACGTGAAAGGCCGGTGTCCTAGACCGCTAGACGAGGGGACCGTATATTGAGCGGAGCAATCTCCGTTTGCAACTGGCTGGGGTGCTAGGATTCGAACCTAGGTATGACGGAGTCAGAGTCCGTTGCCTTACCGCTTGGCGACACCCCAAAAAGCGGATGCGATATTTAACAGACTTACCCGATGGAGTCAATAAAAAAATCTCCCGGGCCACCCGACTCTCCCCGGTCAGAACCGATCATTGACCGGAAGTCAGTTCCTTGAGACGTTCGGTTGCCTGAGGGTTGCTCGGGTCGGTCAGAAGGATCCGGCGGTATTCTTCCGCGGCCTTGTAGGTGATTCCAAGACGCTCGTAAAGGCTGGCCGCTTTCGTTCTCAACTCGATGTCGTCAGGAAGGGAGTTCGTTCCGGACATGACGACGCTCAGGGCATCATCGATCCGGTTCTGGCCCAGGTAATGCCGATAAATCCTTTGAAAAACCTCCCGTTCAGGGGGCGACTCCCTTCCGGCGAGATAAAGCGCGGTGGTATAGCATTTTTCTCCTTCGGTTTTCTGCCCCAGGCCCAGGAGGTAGTCACCAAAGCCCAGATAAGCCAGGGACTTCTGGGGAAGAACCTGCTCCACTTTTTCTTTCGGTATCCCATAAGGAGCGAACAGTCCGAGATAAGCGGGGGTGTCTTCCGGGGCGAGGGTCAGAGCGGTTTTCGTCTGCTTCAATGCCTCGGAAATTTCTCCTTTTTCCAACAGCCAGGAAACGAAGCCTTTGGTATCTTCCCGAGTTGAAGCCTCCATACTTTACCCCGGCCTCGAGAAATCTCCCGGCGGTTTCATGTTCCCCCTGCCTGTCAAAAAGAAGACCTACTTCCTCGAGGTATTTTCCGTTGGAAGGGTTCAGGTCGCAGGGCCTGAAGAAAGTACTCCCTGGCACCATCAAGGTCTTTCAGTGCCAGCCGACATCGCCCCGCGAAAAAGGGATAATAAGGCTCAAACGGTGCCCAGCGAGCCGCCGTGAGGGCTTTCTCTTGGAGATTTTCAATTCGGGCGGTCCCTATATTTTCGAGCCCATCCAGCCCCAGTGCCTGGATTCTTCCGAGGAAAATCCCGGTGTTCAAAACAATGGCGGCCATTAGGAGCGGTGTCCAGATTGCCGGTCCAACCCTGAATCCCCCCCGGGCAGCCGTCTTCAATTCAGATTTCTCTCCATTCCTGGAGCTGGTATGGGCGCAGGAGACGGCCAGGCCGGCAAGAAAAAAAAGGATGATACTCCCCCTCCTGGTGAAAAAGCGCCGGGGAGCAGTGCGAAACCTGCCAGCAGGGACCCAAGACCGGCAAGAGCCGCAGGAAAAAGATGTAAGGCGGTTGTGTTTCTCCGCTCAAGCCAACTGGCCACGGACCCCGTCAGACAAGACAGGATAAACCAAACCAGAAACACTCCCCCCAGGATTTCGCCTGCAAGAAAGCGCAAAGGAGTACCCTCCGGTGAGACGCCGAAGCCTGTTCCATGCAAAAGCCGGGTTGCAAGGTACCCTAGGCTTGAATCAGAGGAGGCCCCAGGCTCCAAGAAGGAATGTGAGGCCAGGGGGGCAATGAGCGCTCCGGCAAGGAAAAAAGCCGCGTAGAGGAAAACTGTAAACCCGGATTTTTTCTGGCGATGAGCCAGCAGGAAAACCCCCAGAAGAAGGGTTGATAAAAGAGCGCATAGGTTGGCCCCCCTGGAAAAGCTCAAAAATATGGAGGCCGAGATCAGGATCGATACGACAGAAAAAACAAGGTGGTGGTTTGCCGTCGGCCGGGCAAGAAAATTGCCTATCCGGTCTCGCATGGTGCCGTATTTGATTCGGGGACGTGCGGCCAGAAACAGGCCGAGAAAGACCGGCAGCACCGTAACGGTCATAGCCAAAATGGTCTCAGTGGAGGGCAAATGGACAATGGTCCCGACTCCTTCCACATCCGGTATCAAATGACTCTTCGAAAAAAAGTTTCCAAGAACGGCAAAGAAAGAACAAGCCCCCACCGAGAGGGCAAAAAAGGACGCAGCGGATTTTACCCTGTCGCGGTCGATAAGAATATGAAGGGTCAGGAGGTACAGAACGACATAGATAGAGAAACGGCAAAATTCAGCCCCGGTGTCCACTGGGAAACGTCGAAAGGGGCATCCACTCTCCGGGGCTGGTTATCCAGACCGTTCCCGAATACAACTCCCAGGATTTGCCCGAAATCAACTTCAGGAAAAACGGCGGCAATGGCAGCAGTTGAAAAAGCATGAATGCGCCCAGTAAAAAGAGCGGCAGCAGACCGGGAGAAACCACGGACAGAACCCCGCCGGCTTCGGAAATGGATAAGCGCCAGAATAAACAACAGGGATAAAAGTCCGCCTTCGAAGGGGAAAGCCCAGTGGGGAAGCCAGAAATAAGCCGGGTTGCAGGGATAATCAATAAGCAGAACAGGTATGTAGAATAAATCACCCTAGACATCAATGGTTTCCCCGGAAATAACCGCAGCGGGGTTGTTTTCCACCAGCCTGCGGGCCGCCGACCTCCCGATGATTTTTCCAGCGGCAATCACGCTTCCGGAAAGGACCGGGCGTCGATGGCGGGGGGAATGCGCATCTGAGGCCAGAAAATGGACTGAATGCCTTTTAAGCAGGAAGAGGCAGCAATCCATTACCTCCGGGCCAAAAAAACCGGTAAGGCTTTCTGCTGTGCATTGGACAAGGGCTCCGGCCTCGACCAAGTCGAATAAAACCTGGGGTCGGAGAATCACGGTCGGATTTCGCTCAGGATGAGTGATGATGGGCTTGAGCCCGGCCAGGATAGCCTTGAAAACCTGTTCGGGAGCATTTTGAGGGATATGGCTGTGGGGGAACTCGAACAGAACGTAGTCCGTACCGTTCAGGGTATATCTCCTGAGGATTTCCGGGTCCAGCAGGGCACTCGCGTCGGCCCCCAGAAGCACCTCGAGAGGAATTCCTTGATTTTTCAAGCGTTTCGTTGAAAAGGGAAACCCGCTCTCGGAGGAGAGCGGGTGGGTGCAGAATTCCATTGATGTGAGGAGTAGCCACAATACGAACGATCCCGTCGGCAACGGCAATTTTGGCCATTTCCAGAGAATCGTCCAGCTTGCACGGTCCGTCATCCAGGCCGGGGAGTATGTGGCAGTGGATATCGATCATTATTTGCCTTCATGCCTCACCCGTTCTCACCCGATGCTGTTTCTGCCGATAGGACGTATAGTAATCGTATTGGTAGTAGTCGCTTTTTTTGTAATCGAGGGCGTTTATCACCATCCCGAGCACATGGGCATTGACATCATGCAGCGATTTCAAAGTCTGACCGGAGATGTCAAAGTTTGTCTTATGTGCCCTGGCCACGACAATGACGCTGTCGAAAATTCGACTGAGAATACGGGGATCGGCGACGGACAGAACTGGCGGAGAGTCGCAGATGATGATGTCGAAATCTTTCCGCAGCCCTTCAAGCAAGGTTTTCATCCGGTTAGAACCGAGAAGTTCCGAGGGGTTGGGCGGCATCGGTCCCGAGGTCATCACCGCAAGATTTGCGACGGGGCCTTTTTTCAGGATATCCTTACCGGCCGAACCCGCCAGATAGACGCTCAATCCGTTTTCATTGTTCATCTTGAAAATCTTGTGGATCCGGGGTTTGCGCAAATCGCCATCAATAAGAACAACCTTTTTTTCCGATTGGGCCAGAGCCAGAGCCAGGTTCACCGAGATGGTAGTTTTCCCCTCTCCCATCGCCGGACTGGTGACCAGGATGGAGGCGGGGGGAGCGTCTGCCGAGGAGAGCAATATCGAGGTACGAAGAGCCCTGTAGTGTTCGGAAAAAAGAGATTGGGGGTCTTTTAGAAACATTTCTTCGAGGTCCTGGTCATTCCCCTTGCACAGGGGCACGACCCCCAGAACCGGTATACCGAGGGAAGCCTCGGTCTCTTCAGGGCTCTTCACCGTATTGTCCAGGTAGTCGAAGAAAAAGGCTAGGCCAATGCCTCCGAACAGACCAAGAAACAGGCCAAGCAGGAGGTTGAGGCCCTTTAAAGGCCTGGCAGGGAACAGGGGTACCGACGCTTCCTCGACAACCGAGAGATTGACCGGTTGAGTCTCCTGGGTAAGGCTCTGCTCTTTCAACTTGGTGAGCAGGGCATCGTATAGCTGGCGGCTGGTGTCCACCTCCCGGTTCATGGCATTGTATTGAATGAATTTTTCGTTGAGCCTCTGGGCTTCGTTCTTTGTCCTCTGAAGCTCCGCATGGAGGTTGTTTTCATTGGCACGCGCCAGCTCGTACTGATTCCGAATGGATTGAATGACCCTGCTAATCGCCTGATTTCTCTTTTGCTTCAGGATCTTCAAGTCTCCGAGGGCTTTGGTCATCACGGGATGCTTTGGCCCGAACTTGCCGGAGAGTTCCATGATATTTTTTTCGGAATCGATAATCTGACTCCGAAGGGTCTGTACCGAAGGGTCGTCGGCAACCGCTGCAATAGTCAACGCAACGGAGGGGTCCCTGGCCGCCTGTCTGACCTTTCGGTCCAGGACCTCCAGTTCCTTCCTTTTGGTCTCAGCCTGAACAAGTTGCGTGCTGACCTCGGATAATTTCCCAGGGGTTATGGTAAGACGATTCTCCAGTGTGACGATGTCATTGGCCTTCCTGTAGGCCTGGAGGGCATTTTCCGTCTTATCCAGTTTTTTGGCTTCCTCCCCTGCTTTCCTGGTCATCCAGGCCAGGGTCCTTCGGGTGGATTCCATCTTCATGTCAAGGGTTTCTTCGATATAGGCTTTGGCGGTGGCGTTAGCTACCTGGGCAGCCAACTCAGGATTGGGGGACAGGAAACTTATGGTCACGATATGGCTGTCGTTTACGGGGGTGACTGAAATACCCTGGCTGATCGCCTGGGCCGCCAAATCCTCCTTCGACAGGACCTTGGTACCCTTCCCTGCTGCCTGGTTCGGCAGGATAAAGGCCATTGCTTTCCGTGCTGCGATGGTGAACCTGGACTGAACGGAATGGAGAATGGAGTTTTGTCCGGAACCGGTCAGTTGATCGATTTTGTCCCCGAGGCCCAGCATATCCACCACTCTGTGCGCAACGGGGGTGCTTTTTATCAACTGGAACTGGGTCGCATAGAATTCAGGGTCATAGCGAGACGAATGGTATGGCCCCGAAAGGTCGCTTGACTCCACCTTTTCTATGATGACCTTGGTCGTACCCTCGTATTGGGGCGTGGCGAGAAAAGTGCCTACAACCACCACCCCGAATGTGAGGGCTAAAAACACCACCACGGTCCTTCTGTGCTTTTTTATTACTTTCAGATAATCCCTTAAATGCGTGTACCTTCTCGTATTCATAGGCGATCACTTTTTCAACAAGGGTTGCAAAAAGCCGAACAATGTCAGAAGAAGCTTTCCGGGACCACGATTACGTCTTCCGGCAATACCGGATCGTGCATCGAGACATTTTCCAGGATTTTTTCTTTTCCGTTGATTTTCCTGATGATTTTCACTTTGCCCGGGGCGGCGAGGTTGGTAAAGCCGCCCGCCATGGTGATTGCCTTAATAACCGATGAACCGTCCTCCATTTTGTAAGCATCCGGCTTGTTGACCTGGCCGGTCACATAAAACATACCTGCTTTGGCCACAAAGACGTTGTCGCCGTCCATGATGGGCATATCGAGAGAGGCATCCCCTTTTTCAAGCAGCTTCTTGAGGTTGATGGGAATGATTTTCTTCTCCGCTCCGGACCCCCTGGGCGCTCTTTTGATGATGAGCTTGTCACCCGCATCGACCGTGACCCCTCCGGCTTTGGAAATCAACTCAAGAAGAGTAGTGGGGCCACTTAATTCGTATAGCCCCGGGTTTTTGATCTGTCCCAGGATGACCACTCTTTTACTCCGAAATTCCTCGATAAAAACCGACACCTGGGGGTTGACAATGTAGCCCTCGGCCAGTTTCCGGCCAATCTTATCGGCCACCTGGGAAACGGTCATCCCTGAGATTTTGATTTGACCGATGAGGGGGAAAATTATCGTCCCGTCGCTGTTGATCCGGGCTGTGGTTGTCAGGTCGGGATTGTCGTAAACTGAAATCTTAAGGACATCTCCCTCGCCGGCCAGATACCCGGAGTCATCGGCCGGGGCCGGCCTCGCCACTGCGGAAACGATGAAAACCACCACCAAGGAGAAAAAAAACGCTCTTTTCATACTCGACGCTTCCTTTCGGCCTGAGGAAACAGGTCCCTCGGTCGAATGCACATGGTTGTCATAAGGCGGCGGTAGCGCTCAGGAAAACGTAATTGGTCCGGTAGTCGTACTGATCGAAATTGGAATCTCTCCGTACATACGAATAACCCAGGTTCATATTGAGCCATCTCCGGAATGCGTATCCAAAGGCGACCCCGGCGCTGTAATAATCATCTTCCCGCTGCCCGGTCAGACCGCCTATCGTGGTCTGACCTTTATAACTGTTTCTCCAGAAATAAAAATTCGCGGATCCCATAATCCTGGCGGTGAGTCTCTGGAGATATCGTGCTTCAATTCGATGGGTCAGCATCGACTGGCTGTCAGCCACGTCCGTTTCATTGGTTCTACGAAAAGCGCGAAGCGACACGGAGGTCTTCGGGGTAAATCGATGATCGAACTGGGCCTCGGCGATGAAATCGTTTCGGGTCTCGGCGTTTCCGGAAAAGTCCTTTACTCCAAGACCGGCTTTTATCCTGCCACGGGATTTGGCTGTGATCCTCCAGTCTGCTCCAACAAAATAATGCTGCTCAGTGCTGTCCTGCAGTGTTTCCTTCCGGTAGTTGATGTCGATATAGTCATATTCGAGAAACGCAGAGGTTTTGGCGCCGACCATATAAAACGCGTAGAGGGAACCCGAATTGTCGTCGCGCTCACGAAAGGCATTCTGTTGGGAGGAGTAGCTCAAGGTATAGAAGGAATAATCGGCCCTGAGCCTGAGCCTGGGACCGACTTGATAGGAAACAAGGGCGTTAAGAAGGTTCGAATCGAACTCATCCAGCGTCCTCGAGGTTCCGGTGCCCAGGGGATCGTGGTCCTTTTGAAAGATATCGATCACCTCAAGGGAAAGCCCTCCGCGAAGGTTGCCTTGAAGGAGTCCCTCAGCCCGCTGATACACGTTGTTTTCGCTGGAAAACCTGCTGTGCTCCTCAATGTTGGCCCGATACAGGGCATATCCCTGAAAACGCCGGTCGGATACAGTTCGAAAGCGGCTTACTTCAAGCCCCCCGGGAGCCGTATTCCGTGTAGCAACCTGGAGCATCTGCTGCCTCGTAGCGGGCAAAGCCAGCCAGATGCCAGGGGTGATTACCGTGTAAAGTTCGCTCTCTTCATTGTTCGTATTGAAGAAGTTATCGGTAAAATATTCAGCTACGGATAAAAAGGGATGGATATGACCTTCCCTGGTGCCAAGCATTTCACTGGTTGCAGTCTTCTGTTCCAGAGGAAGCGGAATATAGGCTTCGGAAACGTTGGGTGTTGCAATTCCCGCCGGTGCAGCTTCTTCCTGTGCCCACAAGGGATGAAGGGGTTGAGTCAGAAAAAGAAAAAAAGTTCCCAAGATGAATACAACGGCTCGGGTTTTCATGATTCCACTCCTCATTTCATTTAATGGACGGGCAATGATTTAAATTAAACCACAAAGCGACTGCAAGGAATTGAAGCTTCTATATAAAGTCATGCTATCAACTAATCCTGCAATGTCAATTGAGGCCGATAAAAATTAATAAAACCGCCATTTCCCAACTTAAGAACTGCCTGACTCTGCCCGATCCGGGACTATGTCCCCAGTCCTTTTCAGCATACCTGAGGCTGGCTTGAATAAAGGGACCGGGTCCGAAGGTTCGATGCGCGGCTGGTATTCGGGAACTATGTCTCTCAGTATTTTGATAATGTCTCTCAGACTTCTTCTCCCTATGGCCCTTTCCAGTTCGTCCACCTTGTTTTCCAGGATCGCCTTCTCATGGAACTCGGATCGGGCGATTTTTATCTTTTCATGGGTGGTGGACAAAACGCCTTCCCCGGCCAGAAGAAGTTCTTCATAAAGCTTTTCTCCGGGCCGCAAACCAGTAAAGACAATATCGATATCCTCGTAGGCACGCAGACCCGACAGCCGAATCATCTCTTCGGCCAGATGGAGAATTTTTACCGGCTCCCCCATATCCAAAAGGAATATTTCGTTGCCATGCCCCATGCTGCCGGCCTGAAGCACCAATTGCGCCGCTTCGGGAATAGTCATGAAAAAGCGGGTCACCTCCGGATGGGTAACGGTAACGGGACCGCCTGACTTGATCTGGTTTCGGAAGATGGGAACCACACTTCCGTTGCTGCCCAGAACGTTTCCGAAGCGAACGGTAACAAAGCTGATGGAAGCTCCGCCGGCGCGGGATTGCACGTAAACTTCGGCAGCCCTTTTGCTCGCTCCCATGACGTTGGTGGGGTTCACAGCTTTGTCGGTAGACACCATGACGAAATGCCGGGTACCGAAGGATCCGGCGCAATCGGCAAGAGATCTGGTGCCCAGCACGTTGTTCCTTAACGCTTCAATCGGATTTTTTTCCGACATAGGAACATGTTTGTAGGCTGCAGCATGAAACACGACTTCAGGTCTGAACCTCGCGAAGACGTCCCTGGTTTCAAAGGCATCGCGGATATCGTTGAGACAGGTATGAAGCTTGACTTTCGGGAAGCGTTCTCTCAGCTCATTTTCAATATGGAACAAGGGGGTTTCCGCATTATCAAAAAGGACGATTTGTTCGGGACAAAAATTGGCCATCTGTCGACAGATTTCGCTCCCGATGCTGCCTGCGGCGCCGGTGACGAGGATGGTCCTTCCGGAGAGATAGTTTTTGATTCCCTCCAGGTCCAGCCGAACCGGCTTTCTACCCAGGAGGTCCTCCACCTCGACGTTCCTGAGATGCTGAACCGAGACATCCCCGCTGATGATATCGGTCATCGCCGGCAGGATTTTCGACTCAATCCGGGCCTTGTGGCAAATCTCGACGATGTTTCGAAGCTCCCTGGGGCATAGGGCCGGCTGGGCGATTATGACCTGGCCGATGAACTTTTCGCGGCAGGTATTTTCCAGCCTATCCGTGCTCCCGAGCACAGGAACGCCCTCAAACCATTGTTTTTGTCTATCCGGGTCGTTATCCAGAAACCCTGAAACCGTCTGAGTCAAATGGGGACTCTGTCGGATTTCCCGGGCAATGGTCTGCCCCACTGCCCCGGCGCCCACAATCAGAACCCGTTGAGCATCGTTTCTTTCCTTTAAATTGAGGGTATAGGCTTCCCGGAGGATTCTGACGATGACTCGAATGCCGCTGGTCATCAGCAGACAAAGGATAAAGTCAAGAATGATGATTGAACGGGGAAAATGATTCCAATGCTGGAATAAAACGATATAAAGGAGGAACACCCCGGAAGCAAAAATGTTTGCCTTGATGATTACCAACAAATCGGGGAGGGAAACATACTTCCACCAGCCTGAAAAAAGTCTCATTCGTAAAAAGACAAGAAATTTTATCAATACCAGCCAGGGCAAAAGCCCCCATAGTGTTTCCAAATAAATTTCAGGAACACCGCCGTCAAACCTAAGAAAGAAAGCAAGAAAAAAGGCCGAAACAATAGACAAGAGATGGATAGCCGCCGAAAGAAACTTGCGCTGTATTTTTAATTTGATAATTCGGATTTTTAATTCCACAATAAAACCCTCTCGGAATTAAAAAGACTGTCAATAAACCTGATGCTTTCGCAAAAAATCTTCGGATGGCTAAGCAAAACTTTCGTCCTAGAAGGCCCGATTGTTTTTCAGGGGGCGAAGGCCTACATCAGGTAGGTCGAGGTCCTGAAAAGAGGCCGTAACGTCATACAAGGGCGGACTTTTTTGCGACGCCATCAAACCTGCTTTCAGGATATAGGGACTCAGATGCAATTCAATAACCCAAAAGGTTGATTCTTAACAGGAAAAAGAGTGAGACAAACTAAACCAAGGTTTGATTTCTAATGAGCACAGATGGGAGTGGGGGGGGGGTAGGCTTGTTTAATTAAATTCGTGCCGAAGAAGACTGGAGTTTGCCCTAGAGGCGCAAAGAGCGAGTTTGACCCTGTTGGGAACACCGAATTTTTTAAACAGATGATTACAATGAGACTTGACCGTTTGTTCGCTGACGCAGAGTTGTTGGGCAATGTGTTTATTCGAATAGCCGTCACAAATATAGTGTAGTATTTCTGCTTCTTTCTTGGTAAGGTTAACAGGATGTTTTTCATCCCCATTATTATAAAGAAGATTTGTAATGGTTTTATGGTCTATCCACAGTTCTCCTGAGTCCAATGCAACTATGGCTTTTTTGAGAATAGTTGAATCGGAATTGTTCGGCATTATTCCTCCCAACCCCCTGGCAACCATTTCCTGCAAATCGACATAGGAAATACTTAAATCTGGATAATCATTGATAAGAAGGATTTTCCCGGCATGTTTTTTATACATGTCTTTAATAATCTTGGCGCAGCAGACATAGTCGGCAACGATCACTTCCTTCCCAAGAGGCAGAATTGCCTTCAAATCATCTCCCTCACAGGCAATCCCGGCAATTTCAAACTGCTCATCTTCCTCGAGAAGTCTCTTCAGGCTTTCGGCGAAAAGATAGACCCGGCAGCAAATATAAAGACGTATAGGGGTCTCTTGAATTCTTTTTTCACCGGGTATGGCGGTGGGCGAACGTGACTGCCCTCTTTTTTCATACATTCCATATTCCTCTATATGATCGTAATTGACGGGTTATCTCAAGCATAACCCATAAAAATTCAATTTCAATAATCCGGATTTTATTTTAAAAACAGAGCATTACCGGCTTGCATACTCCAAAACCCTGTTTACGACTTGACCGGTCCAATTCAGGGCATTCTCACTCAGGGTCGGATGCACGAGAAACATCAGACTCGTCTCTCCCAGCATTTTTGCTACCGGAAGCCGCTTCGCGGGACCGAGTCCGGCTGTGCGAAAAGCTTTTTCCAGATATATTTCGCTGCAACTACCACTGAAGCACGGCGCCCCCTCTGAATTGATTGCCTCAATCACCCGATCCCGACTCCAGTTCTTTTTCAAACGTTCAGTCATTAAAAATGCATAATACTTATAATAGGAATGCCCGAATTTCTCGGGAGGTTCAGGAACCAGTAAAGCGGGAGATTTCTTAAAGGCCCGGGTTAGAACCCGGGCGTTCCGTCGTCGGAGTTCCAACCACTGAGGTATTTTCCTGAGAGTCACTCGTCCGATGGCCGCCTGCATTTCTGCCATTCGCCAGTTGGTTCCGAAAGAATCATGAACCCACCGGAAGACCCAGGGATGGGGATTGGGGGTAAGGGCCTCGAAGGATTTCCCATGGTCTTTGAAGGCCCAGGCCCTCCTCCAGATTTCTTCGTCATTGGTGACGAGCATCCCTCCCTCTCCGCCGGTGGTCATAATCTTGTCCTGGCAGAAGGAAAAAGCTGCCGCATGACCCATCGAGCCGACCGGCCTCCCTTTGTAGGTGGCCCCCTGGGCCTGGGCACAGTCTTCTATGACCTTCAAGCCGTGCTCTTCGGCCAACTCCAGGATAGGGTCCATGTCGCAGGGCCATCCGGCCAGATGTACCGCGATGATTGCCCTGGTACGCGGTGTAAGAACCCCCCGAAGGGTATCCGCGGTAATATTCTGGCTCAATGGGTCCACGTCCGCAACGACGGGAATGCCGCCGCGCCTGGCGACTGCGCTTGCCGAAGCGATGAAAGTTCGACTGGAGGTAACGACTTCGTCTCCCTCCCCGATGCCGAGCGCATACAGTGCCAGCTCGAGGGCCACGGTCCCGTTGGTCAGGGCCACGGCATAGCGGCAGCCGCAGGAGGATGCGAATTCGGCCTCGAACTGTCGTCCCTCCTGACCGCTCCAGTAATTGAGCCTTCCCGATTTCAGAACCGCGACGGCAGCCCCGATTTCCTCGGAACCCAAATGGGGCCAGGGTGCAAAGGATGGCCGCTCGGCCTGCCTGCCGGCCGCGACCCGGGAGATGAGGTCCTCGTGGTTGTTGTTGAGAGATCCATTCTTCATCTCATACTCCTCCTGCCCGATTCAGGGGCAATTGTAATAGGCGCCTATCCCCGCACGGCCGAAATATTGGAAAGCCTCTTTCATCCGCCGGCGAATGATTTTTTCGGGCACCTTTTCAGCGATTTTCACGGACATGGTCCCCGTCTTTTCGTGGTAGGGAAAAACCACCACGGCATTGAATCCTGAATCCTTCACCAGTTCTAATGTCGAATAAAAGTCCTCCCGGGTCTCCGAAGGAAAGCCTATGATAATCTGTGTTTCAAAGAGAATGTCCGGATGCCGTCGTTTGATTTTAAGCACGGACTCCTTGACCATCCGGCCGGTATGTTCTCTTTGCATTAATCCCAGAATTCTGTCGCTTCCGGACTGAACGGGGCAGAGAATGCTTTTAACGCTGTCGAACCTTTCCATCTCGAGGAAGGCGTCAGTGTAATGTATCAGGAATTTCGGATGGATCTCCTTGATGTGGAAGCGCGTGCCGTCATGAGCCTCCTCATCTGCTTCCGGCCTGGAATCGGCGGCAAAAAGCTCCCGAAGCAAATCCGGGAAGGTACTTTGGATGTCCAGACCATAGCAGCCCGGGTCGTCACCGAGGAGGCTGAAATCGTGATACCCCTTCCCGAGCCCCGCCTGGAACTCGCCAAGGATCCGGCCGATGGGTTTGCTCCTGACAGTACCGACCGAATTCCTTATGGCGCAGTAGCTGCACTTCCCCATGCATCCGCGACAGATAAAAAGGAACCAGCTTTTTGCAGGCTTGCAAAAGCGTTCTTTCAGGAGTTTTCTTCCCGTGGATTTTAACTGTTCCCACAAGTAATGGTCCAAAACAAGACCCGTTTCCATTTTCCTTTTTACGGAAGTGAAAAAGCTGCCATCTCTTTTGCCGATCAGGTTGGCTTCGGCAACCTTTTGGTAGGGGACACGGATGCTTCCAAAATGCTCATCGATTGTATGAATTTCTTTCGGAGCGATTTTAGGAATGTCAAGGAATTCCTTGTATCGTTCGGGAGCGATGTCCGGAAGGCACCCGTAGACAAGGATGTCGACCCCATATTTTTCGAGGAATCGCAAACGATTTACCGACTCCCGCTCCTCCTTTTCCTTGAAGGCACAGGTACTGACGAGGATCCTGTCTGCGTTTTCCGGCCGGTCAACCAGAACGTAGCCGTTCAGTTCCAGATATTTTCTGATGGTCTTTATGTCCAGTTGCCTTCTATTGCAGCCACCCGCTTCAACATAAATTTTTTTATTCATTTTTTATTCCTCAATATTGGAAGGCTCTTTTTTAAGGCACAACACCCAGTGGTTAGAGAAAAAGCATAAAAATTTAAAGTATTTCTTATTCCCGATTCTTGAAAGCTGTTCACTTAGCTTTATGGACGTCTTTACTGGCAACAGTTCTTTTCTAAAGAACAAAAAGGGCCCAAAACTTACGTTGTAATTAGCTATTTTTCCAAGGTTTTGGTTCTTTAATTTTTTATTTAATTTTATAAAATTGTACCTCCTTATGATTTGGACTTTTTTTTGATTCGGTGATTTTATAAATATCTTTATGAATTTCTTTAATGGCCAAATAATAAGATAAAAGGGATCAAAAAATTTATTGATCATATAAAAATTTGGCGAGGCAACGACGATAACCCCCTTATTTTTGACCACTCGAGCAATTTCTGATATGGCTTTATGATCTTCGTTCAGGTAGGAAAGGACGCCTATACATAATACGAGGTCGAAGGATTCATTCAAAAAAGGAAGACGTTCGATATCCGACTGGACCAAATGAAAGGGTATTTTGACATTTTCTCTTGCTTGAAGAAGCGATCGGTGATTGAGGTCCACCCCTGTCAACCGGGTTCCATTAAAATCAAGGGCCCCAAGAATCCCCCCCTGCCCACACCCGCAGTCCAAAACCCTTTTCTCCCCCCCTGCCCTAAGAATTTTCTCACCGACTCGACCACCAACTCTTTTCTTTTGATCATTTCATAACTGAAAAACCCTCTTGGAAGACCAGGGTCGTAAACTTCAGCCCACCAGGAATATTCCCGGTCGAAAAAGGATATGATCCGTTTATTCTGCAGGTCCGCCCCACCACCCGACGGCTCTTCCTTTTTCATTTTGTTCCCCTCTTCCGCAGCCGCCCGATGAATCCTCCGATGGCCTCAACCATTTTGGGAGGTTTCCACCGTTTTCCTGAAATTTTGCCGCTCCTGATCCAAATCGGTTTCAACCGTATCCGGGTCCGGCGCCACCCCCTGCCTTCTAATCACCTGCATGCATGTTCGCAGAAGAATGGACAGGTCTAAAGATAACGAACGATTCTGAACATACCAGACATCCAGTGCCAGCCTTTGGTCCCAGGGAAGGTAGTTGCGTCCATGAATTTGAGCCCATCCCGTGATTCCCGGCCTCACGGAATGCCGGAGCCCCTCCCGCTCGGTATAGTACGGCAGATATTTCATAAACAGCGGCCTGGGCCCGACCAGGCTCATATCCCCCTTGAGTACGTTGAAAAGCTCCGGCAATTCATCCAGGCTCGAATTGCGCAAGAATCTCCCTAGGGAGGTCAGGCGTTCCCCGTCGGAAAGAAGCCTCCCGCTCCCATCCGTTTCATTGATCATGGTGCGGAATTTGAGTATGGTAAACGGACGCCCCCTCAGCCCGGGCCGCACCTGTCGGAACAGGACAGGCGTGCCCATCCGCAACCTTACCAAAAGGGCAACCAGTCCAAGTATCGGCGACAGCAACATTAATGCTGCCGCCGAAAGGCATGAATCCAGCACTCTCTTAGACCCTTCTCTGCCCAAAACAGATCTTCGTACGACCACGGTCCCAATCTGGTCTCTCGGCATGGGGTAAAACCTCCTCTAGCCCACCTTTCCAACCCATCCGAAAAGCATGCTTCCTCTTCCCAGCATCCTTGAAAGGGTCCAGATGCCGACAAAGGCCATGTTACCGGCCGACCGCATGTTGTTGGAAGTCACAAACATCGGGTCGACGGGTGTGGTCGTACCTAGTCGATAAACCCTGAAGCCGACCCTGGAAAAAAGCCGATGCAAGGTCTTAGGGGTGAAGCCGTGGATATGATGGGGAGGTGGCACCGTCGCAACCGTTGAGCGTTTTGGAACAAATACTCTTCGCACCAGGCTCGGAAAACCATCCTCGTTCGGGGTCGAAAAAAGAACGACCCCTCCCGGGGCCAGCAGGCGGTCGATTCGGCAGAGGGTTTCGTAAGGATTCGGAAGATGCTCGATAACGTCTCTCAACCGGATGAAATCAAATTGCTCATCTTCGAGATTGCTTTCCAGCAGAGGAGAACATCGGAGATCGACCTGAAGCTGGTCGATGCCGGCCTTGATCAAATCCGGGTCGATGTCGACGCCGATGGCACTCCAGCCAAGCTCGATAGCGGCCCGGACCGATCCCCCGGATCCGCAGCCGACGTCGAGAAACCGAACCGTTTCAAGAGGTCTCTGCGTCAGACGGCGGATCTCCTCCAGGTTGGCCTGGAGTTGTTTTTTTTCATACGAAATGATATCGGGGGTGATCTTCTGGTGCATGTACCGGGTATATTGGAACTCACGGGAAATTTCGGAAAATTCCGGATTGGGTTCGAAAAAAGGTGCGGGATTGACGTAAATCAGTCCGCAGTTCCCGCATTTCCCAATCGACCAATCTTCAACATTTGAAACGATTTTATAGTCGTTTTCGCCACAAGCATTACACGATATCCATTCTTTTCGCATAGTATTTATTCCTTTATTAAAGTTTTGCAGAACAGTTGAATACTTTTTTCTATTCGCTTAATTCTCAATGATTTGGAATCTTACCCAAACCTTGACCTGTATTACTTCCTAAGCCAAGGTGGCCTAATGTCTCCCTGCACCCTGCCTTAAAAAGAAAGGATGTTCTTTTAAAAATAGGTCTCGGATCCTTCAAATCAAAAATTGCAAAAACGTGCGGATTGAAATAGGGCCGAAGGTATTCCCGAACCGAATATTTCTCCTGCTTGAAATACATTGCGCTGTACCCCAAATCCCGGGCGCTGTCGATCCAGTAGATACCTTTCCGATAATCTGAAACGCCGGGGGTATCTCCGTACGCAAGGTGGCGGTAATGAAGCCAGGGAAAATTAATGCCGCAACGCACCGCCAGAAGGGTTGACAGGTTGTGGCGTCCGTTGACCTCCATCAGTTTGAATACGCCGTTCCGCGGGTCTTTTTTGAACTCGGTGCAGGCATAACCGGAAAACCCCAGAGCCCGGAGAATTTTCCGCCCCGGTTCAAGAACCTCGGGGATATCCTGGCTGATCACCACCCGTGGCGACCCGAACCACGGAGGAGCGTTCCTGACATGCCTGGCAGTGAATTCCGCCAGTGGTTTTCCATCCCAGAAATAAGCGTTGTAGTTGACGACCAGATTGTCATCACCCGGGATATATTCCTGAAGCATTACTTCGAGCCCGTGTTCCCGGGCTTGAACGAACACCTCTTTCATCCGGCCCGGATTGTCCACCTGAAACATCTTCGTCCCGAAACATTGGTAAAACAGGTGGCTCTGGCAAGGCTTGATCAGGCAGGGAAATTCGATGGTCTTTCCGTACCTTTCAACCTCTTCCAGACTTGCCGGGACGAGTGTCCTGGGAGCCGGTATGCCATGGGCATCCGCCAGAGAGTAGGTAAATTTTTTATCAATGAACTTTCGGGTGACATCCCATCCCGTGCAGGCAACGGCATACAGATTCTCGAGTTCCGCGATGTTTCTGGAGACGGCAACCAGGGTCTCATCCGAAACGGGTATCAGCACTCCGCCTTTGAACTGAACTGAAATCTCCCTGAGCAGTTCCATGAATTCCTTTTCGCACCTACCCGGATGAGGGGCCTCAATTGCCCTCACCACATATTTGGAAACATGCGCCATGTCCCTTTCTTCATAATGCACAAGAACTACAGGCACCCCCCTCTCCCCTAAAGAGCGGACGACTCCCAAGGCCATTGTATGCCCGGACAGGATGATCGCAGGCTTCAGCATATCTCTTTCCCTCCAGATACAACTTGAGTAAGTTTGTATTAATGGATATACCCGGGAAGCGTTAATTCAATTCCCCAAAAGTTTGATTTTAAAACTGATTTTTTAAAACGAAAGTTTGGTTCTTAATGAGGGAGATGAGAAAGAAAATGAAACCGTGTGGAGGGAACCAGGAAATTTTTCAGGAGAGAGAATTTGTCCTATACAAAGGAAAATAGCCCAAGTATCTAGATTTCCTATCTAATGTTTCAGTTTTTGATTTAGCCAGATAATCATATTTTTCTTCATCGAATATCATTCGATAAGTATAAAAACTTTTTCTCAAAGGAGAAAATCCACACTTAAAATTAAAAAGCGAATCGTTTTCGCCGCCGAACCCTCCACCGAGATGAAGTTTTTTTATTTTTTTTTCAATTCCCCATGAAGTCATAAAATCAAAAATAATTTTTGATGGAGCCTTTTTAAGGAATTTCTCTTTTGTTCCGCCAAGATGATATTCAATAATATCAATGGTTTCAGTAAACAATCCCGATGCAGCAACTTCTCCTGACGGAGAAAACACGGTACATAAATGCAGGGCAGACTTAAGCTGGCTTCTCAAATCCTCGAAATATGAAGTGGGAAAAAAGTAAAAATTGTCGGCGTTCAATCTTCTCATGGATTCGTAGTATATTTCCTTGAAATCATTGTAATAATTCCATTCATCCATTTTTACTGTAAACCCCTCTTTATAAAGTTTCTTTATGTCTCGCTTGTGGTTTTCTCTTAACTGCTTCCAAATTTCATTTTTATTCTGAGTAAGGTTTATGAAAACCGTTTCCCCGTGCTTAACCAGTACCCCATATTCTTCGAGGATCTCCAACGGCAATGGCAGAAGGGGGTGAAGTCGGATAAAGGCGGAAATCATGTTTCTGGCCCGGCATGTTTCGGCCCAAGCTTCCAGGAAATCGTTTAATTGTACTAAATTTTTTCCCGGATAAAAAATGGGTGAAGGATATCCGTAGGGGTTTATCAAATCGCGCCAATCATTGGGGGCGCCAAGTTCCGGGGGAATTTGTCTGACCAGCAGCGGCATAAGGAATTTTTCCCCTTGATCCTCGCAAAAAAAAGCGAGAGGGCCTCCCCCCTCGTGCTTCCCTGACAAGAGGAGGAATTCGGGACGTTGGTAAATATCATGAGGCGCCGACCTCAACAAATCGGCCCATCGTCCATCTGAGGGTTCGATAAATTCAGCTCGCATGTTCTTTCTATTTATTGCTTTGTTTTTAAAGATTCAACCATATCATCGTTCCCTAAAATCGTCTTTTTCTGGACGAGCCCGAGATTTTTCATGATTACCTGATTAACTTTGGTCACCTCATATTTTTCTTCGGCAATTTTTCTGCTTTCCATGCCCATCGGGGGAATCAGAGTGGGGTTGTAAATGAACTTTTCCATGGCTTCCACAAGTGCCGGGACGTTTTTTACGGGCACCAGAAAACCATTGATCCCCTCCCTGACTGTCTCGCGACAGCCTGGAGCATCCGTGGTAATGATGGGCCGGCCCATTGCCATTGCCTCAAGTACCGTACGCGGTGTCCCCTCCCGGTAGGAAGGAAGAACGTAAACCGAAGAATTCGCAATAGCGGGCCTAACGTCATCTAACATACCTAGATATTCCACAACTCCTTCCTGCGTCCAACAATCCAAATCTTGCTTTTTAATTGCGGTCGGGTTTCTGTCAATAAATCCGACCAGGTAAAATTTGGCCTTATATCCTTTGTTTTTAATGATAGAGGCAGCCTCGATGTATTCAAGAATCCCCTTGTCCTTTATCAAACGGGCAATCAACAAAAAGGAAATCTCTGTTGGAAAATTTTGGGGATAAAAATATTTGGTATCCACACCAGAACCGTTAATTAATGTTTGATTTATATTTTTATTCGTTATTTTTAAATCTGAAAATAATTTCAAATCATCCGGGTTTTGAAAGAAGATAATACTATTAAACCGTAGTGCAATTTTGTATAATTTTATTACAAAAATTTTAATTATTTTCGTTCTAAAATCTTTACCTATAAAAGAATATCCAAGACCAGTTATAATTGAAGAAACAAAAGGGATATGTGCAATTTTTGCACAAATTGAACCGTAAACAACAGGCTTTATTGTATAAAACAAAACCTTATCTGGTTTTAGTTTTTTGAAAATTCCAACAAGAACGCTTAAGTCCTGGATGTCTGTCACTGGATTGATTCCAACCCTGTTGAAATTTACCTTGATAGGTTCGACTCCAATATCAATAAGAATTTTTTTAATATATTCAGGAAAACTTGGCGCACAGACGATAACCTCATGTCCGTTTTCAACCATCTCCTCCAAAAGCTTACCTCTGAAGGTAACAAGTGACTCCCCAACATTTCCTAAAACCAGAACTCTTCCCATAATCAAAGGCCCAAAAAGAGTTTACCCGGATAACGGACTACTTATTCGTCCCCTTTATATTCATGAATTTTTCCGTCCGTTCCTTTACGTTTTTGTAAAATTCAACCCGCCTTTTTTGCAATAATTCGCTTCGGTACCCTTTTGATTTTTCCAAATTCCGAATGCTCATTTGAGCCATTCTGTCTGGGTCGCTCAAAATATCCCGGATTTTTTTGCCGAGGGAATCCACATCGTCAGGCGGAACCAGATCATCGGCGTCAAGAAGCTCCGGAATCCCACTTGCCGTAGAGCCGATACAGGGCAATCCCCTGGCCATTGCTTCGATCATGGCCCTCGGCAGCCCCTCGCCCCTGGAAGGCAGAACAAAAAGGTCGGCTTTGTCCAATTGCTCCCTTATCGCCTCCCCCGAAGGCAATCGGCCCAAAAAACGAATTCTTCCTTCCAGTCCCTTGGATGCCACCCTTTGTTCCAGACCAGGACGAAATTTCCCGTCGCCGATGATGTTTAAGTGTAGCTCCACGCCTAGGGCGCCGCAAAGAACGACAGAATCTATCAATATGTCGGGAGCCTTATACAATTGATCAAGAGTCCCTACAAAAATTAGATTGTATTTTTCTTTTTTATTAAAATTTCTGGGCTTTTCAATATATGCCCCTTGTTTCATCTGAATGCTTGAATAGTGGGTACTGAAAGCACCTACTGACGGAGGATAACGTTTTTGCAAGGCAAATTCAGTTACATACGAAACAGCACAAGCTCTGGAACATTGATACTTTAATTTATTTGTAAACATGATTCTGAAAATTGGACGCAAAGGGTGTCTTATAGCTCCTGGTCCAAATACGTCATAGGGGTCTGATACGACTTCCATCCCATAGGGAAATTTACTTTTATTAAACTCATCAATAAAAAGAGACCCTATCTTTCCAGGGGTTCTGGCAATAAAGGAAGAATTCATTTTCTGTTTCAAAAAAACGGATCGTACCTTTTTTTTAATCTCAATTGATTTTTTCAAGTATTGCGTTGGTCCGTGGTAATAAGGGAGCGAAACAAAAAACACCCCCTCACCTGTAACTGGACTCATTGCCTGCTTTATGTCTGGAATATTCTTATCTTGAAGTCTACCAACAACTATTACTCTATCAAATGCGTCTAGATATTTTTTGAAATAGTTGTATCCTGCTCCATGTTCATTATTTGTAACTACATTTCCATAAGAGTCCAATATAAACCGTGTCTCAGAAGTTAGAACAAGATTCATATTAATTCTCCTAAGGATGTTGCCTAAACTTATATTCGTAATTTTTATTTTTCTTTGAATTTAATTTAGAAATTTGAACCATAAAAAACAATAGAACAAAACCCATTACTATAGTTGAAGGCACAAAAACGAATCCATTTCTTACCTGTATAAGCAAAGGGAATAATATGAATCCTGCGGCAAGTTGGCGGATTTGAGTTGAAGGCCACAAGTCCATCCAAGCCAAAAGGATTCCCGTGAAAAGCATTATCAACAAAACTCCCGTTTTTCCAAAATTTCGATAAGCTTCAGCAATGGGAGAAAATCCTATCGGTCCAACTCTTTGTTGAATCAAGACATTCATAAGCCGAACATCCTCATCGGCTGGAGGCCGGGACCACCCTGGGATCAAATAGATCATCGCCCTATCAAATGGAGCCCAGTAACTGCTGCCATGAATGAACGGCTCTCCGGCCTGTGCCCAGGACACGGCTTCCACCACGGGCCTGATGGACCCCCCCAACTCCGCCAGTCCACCAATTGGGCTTATCTGACCACTTGAAGGTTCAAACTCGCCAAGGCCCACATGCCTTATTTGCTTAAACAGGGAGATGGCGCTCAGGAGACATATTCCCAAAACAAAGGTTTTCCTGGGGGACAAAGGAATCTTTTTCATAGATACAACCGCCAGAGCGGAAAAAACCGGGAAAAGGACTTCTCCCCTCAGGCCCAGAGGAAGACCCACCAGGGCAAAGATGGAAAAGATCAAAAAACCGGCCCGTCTTGCCCTGGACGGCGGACACACCGCCAGGATAATCAACCCCCATGCCATGCAGAAATATAACCAGTTCAGATGAGAACCTTTCGTGACGGCCAGGAATACCGGATAGGAGGTTCTCAATAGCAATTTAAACCCTCCAAGGCGAAAGACCGTTAAAAACCACAAAAAGGTGGAAAAGCTTATAAGAAAAAATCCAGTTTTCCAAAGGACATTATTTAAATCAGGGATACTTTCATCACTATTATCCCATACTTTTTCTGGTTTTTTTCTAAATAGATTCACTAAAGAGACGCCAGCAACAAGTCCTGTAAATCCTATATTTACCAATATAATGGCATACTTTGATTCATAAGAATAAAACCAAGTTGCCAAATAAGAATTAAATGAGGATGACAAATTAAATCCCAAACCAATAACTAGTATTAAACCGTAATGAAATAAACAAAATATTATCCCATAAACTGAATAAATGGACCAGAATGTTTTTTTGCTAGATTTCATTAAATAAATTACAGAAATAAGCATTATTACAATTGAAATTGAAAATAATTTTGAAAATGACCATGTTTCCATTACAACTAGATATTCACATTGTGCGACACTTATAAAAACAAAAAACAACAAACCAAAAACAAAAAATAAGCTGTGGCGTTCTCCTTCTTGATCTAATTCGGTGTATTCAGCCATTTGGGAACTCCATTATCAATGAGACCATATCTCTAAAAGCTTCCTTTTGCAGTTATCCAAATCGAACGGACTATCGGCAATTCGATCAAGAGCCTCCTCCCGAAAGTTTTGGGAAGGTTTGGCACAAATCTCGGACGCCGTCGAGGCCCAGACCTGGTCCGGGGCATCAACCGGCAAGCACGTGATCAAACCATCCAGCACGCTCTTGATTTCCACAATCCCCGCCAGATGACTTGCCAGAACCGGAGTTCCGGCAGCACAGGATTCGACGACAGCCCCAGGCAAACCTTCCCATAAAGAAGGGAAAAGCATCAGGTCGGCCGCCTTGAGAAGCCTGGGCACATCCTCGCGTTCACCCGCAAACACGACCCTTCCGTCCACACCCAGAGCCAGGGCCTGCTGCCTCAACTCCTCCCCCATCTGGTTGTCCTCCCGCCCAACAACCAAAAGGCGGGCATTCGGATCAAGGCGGCCTATTTGCTGAAATACAGCCAGAAGCTTTCGATGGTTTTTGGCTGGAGTCATTCTCCCAACGTGTATGTAAAGCCTGCAGGGTTCGGGCAAACCGAATTCCCTTCGTACTTCTTTTGGCACAGGCTTCCCTTTAAATGGGGAAAGGTCAAATCCGTTGTAGATTACCTCGCAGCGAGAATCAAAGGTCCAGTCCGTTCCCCAGGCCGAAACCATTGCCGCTTCCGAGACCGAGACAATTTTCGATGCGTAGCGATTTAAAAAGTATTTCATAACCATGGTCTTACAACGCCTGGCCAGGGTGTTTTTTTTCCCGTCATTGGTACTTCTGAAATGAGCCACCCGCACCGGCACTTTTTCCCATGCAGCCAGGAGCAGCATTAATCCAGAGGCCATAAAGACGTGCGAGTGAACCGTATGAAATCTCTTCTTTTGGAGAAGGCGCCGAAATTTGAACGGAAAATCCGGCCCGATTTTGAGAAAATGAATATCGCCCCCCAGCTGCAGAATTTCTTCATCGAGCTCTCCGGGCAAGCCGGAGAGGACGCAAAACTCAAATTTGAACTGCGAAGGGTCGATACTCCGCATCAATTCAATGGTCCGTATCTCCGCTCCTCCACGGACCATTCGTCCGAAAATATGAAGAATTGTCCTGGGGGAAGGGTTCTCATTTGACATTTTTGGATATTTCCTCAAGCATATGTATTTCTAAGAGCATGAGAAATTACATATATTTTAATCGGAATCTGAACAATAAACATATTAATTATACTTATAGCAGCCCCCATGATTCCCATAACTGGTATAAGGAAATATGAGGATATGGAAACTACCAACAAAGAGGCAATGGCTATGGGCACCTGTACTTTAAAATGTCGAGCAGATGTAATTGCCACACCTAGAAATGATGATATATAACTAAGACATGATGCTATCATTATAAAAAGGAACACTTCATTATATTGTGAATATTCCTTTCTATACAAAATGCTCAAAATTTCTTTTCCAAAAATTCTTATAATAAATATACCGGATATTCCGACTACCGCTCCTATTCCAACCAGTTTAACTAACAACCCGACAAACTTCAAAGACCCTTGCGATGAATAATATTTTGCCAATCGTGGACTTGCCGCCTGACCAAGTGCAGATACTATCGCAGTCCCGGCAACCATGAGATAGGCCATAGCCGCAAAAATACCCAAATCATGCTCACCATTAAATTTTTCGATCAAGTATCTTGGAATATTGGTATTTAACGAATTCAACATGGTCACTATCCCCAAAGGAAGAGACAATAATGTTAAATTTTTCATAATATTTTTACTAGTTTTCAATGAGTGCAAATAACTTGAAATATTCTTGCTGGCAAATAGTCTGAATTTACCATTTGTGAATCTTTTCCCGTTAGGATAATCATAGAAAAAAAATATTATGATTTTTGCAAAAACAAGACTTAATGTTGCAAAAAATACATCTCTTGTTACCAAAAAACCAAGAAACATTGCCGTCAGTGACAATATCCCCCTTAAGATCATTGATTTTCCAATTACATTCATGGATTCATTTTTTTGAAAAAGTCCATAAAATGCATCACTTAATGCCTCAACGCTTTTGCTTCCCGCAACAGCCAAAACGACCAGTGCCGTTTCAACTTTATATTTAGTAAAAAATATAATAATTAAAATCAATATCGCTGCAAGAGACGTCATGACAACTCTGAGTTTAAAGTAGTCTTCAAAACAAAAAGAATTTTTTGCATCTGTTGCCTGCACAGCCCGGAGGTTGAGATTTGCAAACATGAAAACAGGGGCTGCAACTGCAAGGCCCAGCGCAAACTGTCCCACGCTGTCAGGGGTCCCCAGTTTTGCAAGAACCACCAAAATTCCCCACTGGCACCCCGCATAAATGACATTCCCGGCCAGGGTCCAGGAAAAATTTCTGCGCAGGGACAATCCCTTTTTTATTCCTGTCTGGGCATCGGCTGCCGTGTTCAGACTGATATGAGGCATAAGTACTTCCAACCTGCAAATTAGCTTCGGCAAACGTCTAAGGGGCTGTTATCGGAAACACCGGAATTCCAATGGTTTCATAACGTATCCATTTTTTAAATTGATATCGTGTATATATTTGATATAGCTCAAAAAAACATGATGTCAATCGAACACGGGACCAGAAGCTTTCACTTGATAAAGAGTTTATTTGAAAGAATTTCAATAATGTCCTTCCCTTAGGGCTCCTGAATACATCCGCGGATTCAGGGGCGCGGAGCAACAGAATGAAAAAACCTGCGACCGGCAGATCGGTGATTCATATCGGCTATGTCGACACTCTCGAAGTCGGCTGCAGTGACCTTTCCACCGAACCCTTGTCCCCTGCTGGCGGTAATGGTGGTGGCAGAGCCGATTCTGTCCCCCCCTCCCCCGAAGGATATGGCCTGGGACACGGTATTGTTTGCGTGGGGCAAACTCCAATTGGTTCCGTTATGGTAGGCAATACATCCCGTGAACGAACTGCCGTTGGTCGTACCATTTTCATCAAACCCCCTGGCACGGTTCCCTATGGCGAAGCAGCGAATCAGGGTATGGCCCCCTCCCGACGAATCCGAATTGGGACGATAACCAAGGGCCTTGCCGAGCTTGAAGCCGTTCCCGTCGCCCTTTCTCCCCTTGCCGTTCCCAGCGGAAATGCAATCCTCATAATAATTGCCGACCGAGGCCCAGTTGTCCCACCCGTCGTCGGAGTTGCCCATCGAGACGCAGCGATAGAAGATATTCTGCCCCCCCGAGGTGATGGAATAGCCATCGCCGGTATTCCCTGCGGTTTGGATGTTCGCATTGTCGCTGGAGGTGCAGTTGAAGAATTTCACCCGATACATCTCCTTGGCGTTGAATCCGGCTCCGTTGTTGTTGTGCAGATAAATGTTGTGGAATTCACAGTCGGTCAGATTTTCGCCATAAATGCCGTTGGCGTTTTTGGTGGGATCGCTGTTTCGGATCTCCAGATTCCGGAAGATGAGCCAGGATTCGTTCAACAGGCGGACGAGATTTCCCCTCCCGTCGCTGCCGGTGCCGTCGATAATCGCCCATTCGCCGGGATAGGAGCGGATTTCCATGGGATGCTGCCGAGTTCCGAGCGCGTTCCTATTGATGATCACGGGAGAATAATAGATGCCCCCGCGCAGATAGATGGTGTCCCCGGCACTGGAGTGGGTCATGCCGTACTGGATGTGCTGCCACGGGGAGGAGATGGTGCCGGTGCCGCTGTCGGAGCCTGCAGGTGAGACATACCGGGAGACCCCGCCGTAGGGTGCAGCCTTGGGGTCGTCCTGGGCCACCATCGCCTTGTCGTAGCCGTAAAAGACAGGTTTTGTCTTATTCGGCAGGTTCAGGTCGGCAGGGGAAACGACCTTCCCGACTGAGGGAGTTGGATGGTCTCTGCCGGAGGGAATTTCAATGGTAGGAGGGACTGCCCGCGCGCCGCATCCTTGGACGGAAAACAGAAAAACAAGCAAAGCGCCTACCAGCGAATACCTCATTCATCCTCATTTCCGTGTCCGGTTAAGGGCCTGTGCAAGCCCCATCCGGGGCACAATATCCGAAAAGGTCCAATCCTTGCGGTGCTTCAGTTTCCCAATAGCATAATTCTGAGGGTAATCAAGGCAATTCGGGGACAGGTAAAAGAATTGCCATGGTCCACCCACCCGCAAGGGGGGGGCAGATAAAAAAATGAGGCTTCCACCTTGCGGTGGAAGCCTCATATTCATTCTATTTTCGTTATTCTTAGAACAGAGGAACGACGGGATAGAAGTACCTCTGCCCGGCTGTCTGGTTGTTCATATTGGCAACGTCGACGCTTTCGTAGTCGGAGGTAGCGACCGATCCTCCGAACACCTGACCCATGCTGTCAATAACGTTGGTGGCGGAACCGACGCTGCCCCCGGAGCCTCCGAAGGAGATGCCGTTGGTAACGGTATTGTTGGCATTGGGCAGGTGCCAGTTGGTGGCGTTGTTGTAGGAAATGCATCCCGTGAAGGTAATGCCGTTGGTCGTACCGTTCTCGTCAAATCCCCGGGAGCGGTTCCCGCTGGAGATACAACGAACCAGGGTATGCCCGCCACCCTCGGAATCGGGGTTGGGGGAATAGCCAAGAGCTTTGCCGAGCTTGAAGGCATTGCCGTTGCCGTTTGCCAACTTCCCGTTGTTGGCGGAAATGCAGTCCTCGTAATAATTGCCGACAGAGGCCCAGTTGTCCCACCCGTCATCGGAGTTGCCTATCGAGACGCAACGGTAGAACTCGTTCTGCCCCCCCGAGGTGATGGAAAAACCATCGCCCGTGTTCCCGGCGGTTTGGATGTTCGCGTTGTCGCTGGCGGTGCAGTTGTAGAACTTCACGCGGTACAGCTCTTTGGCGTTCATACCGGCCCCGTTGTTGTTGTGCAGATAGATGTTGTGGAATTCACAATCGGTCAGATTTTCGCCATAAATGCCGTTGGCGTTTTTGGTGGGGTCGCTGTTTCTGATCTCCAGGTTTCGGAAGATAAGCCAGGACTCGTTTATCAGCCGGACGAGATTGCCGTTCCCATCGCTGCCGGTGCCGTCGATAACCGCCCATTCGCCGGGATAGGAACGGATCTCCATGGGATGCTGCTGGGTCCCGGGCGCGTTCCCGTTGATGGTCACGGGGGAATAATAAACCCCGCCACGCAGGTAGATGGTGTCCCCGGCGTTGGAGTGGGTCATGGCGTACTGAATATGCTGCCACGGGGAGGAGATGGAGCCGGTGCCGTTGTCGGACCCCGTGGGAGAAACATAACGGGAAACACCGCCGTAGGGCGCGGCATTGGAGTCGTCGTTGGCCCCCAACGTCTTGTCGTAACCGTAAAAGACTGTTGAGGAGGATGGTTGGGTGCTGGCGGGAGCAGAGATATTTACCGTCAAGGTGACGGGGCTGGAAACCCGGCTGTTCCCCGCCGCATCATAGGCCTTGGCGGTGAAGCTGTGGGTGCCGTCGGTTGAGCTCGAAACCGCCCACGCATAGATGTAAGGCGCCGCGCTATCGGTCCCCTTCAAGGTGGAGCCGTCATAGAACTCCACCTTGCTGATCCCCACGTTGTCCGAGGCCGAGGCGGTAACCGTCACGGTCTGGGCGCTGGTGTAGGTCGCATTGGCCGAAGGGCTGGAGATCGAAACGGTGGGCGCGGTGGTGTCTGCCGAAGCTTTATCATCGTCCACGATCGTTACGGCTGCCGTGGTGGGAGAGCCCAGGGTCGCTCCCCCGGTCGGGTTGTTTAGAAGAACGTTGAACGTTTCATTCCCTTCCACCAGGGTGTCCTGAATAATGTTGACGCTTACCACCTTGCTGGTTTCCCCGTCCGCAAAGGTCAGCGGAGTCCAGGAAACTCCCTGGTAGTCGACGTTGACCGTGGCGGTATTCTGCTGGGTGCCCCAATCGACCGTAACCGTGCCACCGCTGCCGCCGACCCGATTAACGGTGAGGTTGACCTTACCGGCCCCTTCTCCCACCGAGTAGGAAGCAGAACCGAATTGAAAGGTTCCAGGAGAAGAGGTGGAAGCGGATGCGATGTTCACGTTCAAGGTGTCCGGACTCGAAGTGGCGCTGTTGCCGGCGGCATCATAGGCCTTGGCGGTGAAGTTGTGGGTGCCGTCGAGAGAGCTGGAAATCGTCCACGAGCAGGTGAACGGAGAGGAGGTGTCGGTCCCCTTCAAGATGGACCCGTCATAGAATTCCACCTTGCTGACCCCCACGTTGTCCGAAGCCGAAGCGGCAATCGTCACGGTCTGGGCGCTGGTGTAGGTGGTATTGGCCGCGGGGCTGGAAATCGAAACGGTCGGGGCGGTCGTGTCTGAGGGAGGCACTGCCACCGGTGCAGCAATATTCACCGCGAGGCTTACAGGGCTCGAAGTGGCGCTGTTTCCGGCGGCGTCATAGGCCCTGGCGGTAAAATTGTGCGTCCCGTTATTGGAGCTCGACACCGGCCACGAATAGGTGTAAGGCGCGGTGGTGTCTGTACCTTTCAAGGTGGACCCGTCATAGAACTCCACCTTGGTGACACCCACGTCATCCGATGCCGTAGCGGTAATGTTGACGGTTTGGGCGGAGGAGAAGGTGGTGTTCCCGGAGGGGGAGGTAATTGCTACCTGGGGAGGAGTCGTATCGCCGTGGCTCGTTATGAACTTATACCACGATGAAGCCCAGGTAGGGGGGGATGCCTGTGCTTTTTGAGCATTTGCCAAACCAAAAAAGGTCAAGGACAATGCAACAAAGATAAACAAAGAAATTGAACGGTTTCTTGCCAACATGTTTTCACCTCACGAGTTTGATTTTTTCCTCCCCGATTTGGTATTTAAATTCAATGAACAGACATAAAAGACGTAAAAAATGCGTTTGCCTTTTTTTGCCGAAGACAAACGCTTTCCCTTGAAGCCAAATCGTTCTTATCTGGCTGGAAAATTGTTGCTCTCTTCGGCAGCCGGACGGTCCCTCGTCAGGGATCCCTGGCTTTGCGTAACAGGATTTCTCCGGTTTTGCCCTTTCGGAGTTTTTGAAGAACTGCTTTAAGTGATTAATGTAGCTTGTACTATTTAGTAGGCTCCTTTCCTTTGTTCGTCTTGCCGGATGCCTTGCGCAATTATCCTGCTTAACCTACCCAAATTTAAATGCCGGGTGGCCGGGTAAAATGTATTCACATCCACTTCGGCAACCCGGCTATCCTATCTTGCAAGGACCCGTGGCTTTGCGTCCCCGAATCTCTTCGAGTTTGCGCTTATCGGTAATGTTTAAATATGTGGGTAAGCCTTAAGGAAGAACGGAAGCGGTCGGAAATTTTCAAGTTTTTCCGGCCTGGCTTGAATAAAATTTACTTTTCTAGTCTTAAATATAAAAAACAACGAAATTCTAAAACGTTACAGCCATTCTAAGCACGTCCCGTGCCAACTCATAAACCACTGAGAATATTTGCGTTCGATTTCCTGGTCTTCCAATTGTGTTTCATCTCGACAACACCTTGATGCAATTAGGACACAATCTGAGCTAACCACGATCTGCTATTTGCACGTCTTCCGATCTTCTTGTCCCGAGACCAGAATCCCTCAAAACAAAACCGCGAAATGACAAAATTGGACACCAGAAGAACGTCATTTGGCGATGATTAATAGGATTAAATAGGTGAGCCTTACTTTTTTATTTCATGACAACCGAAACTGAGCCAGATTTGACACAGACACTGCCTTCCAAGTTCAACATCATTGCAGGGAAGTTCTACCCCGAAGTTTCATCTTTCACTAGGTGCGGCCCCGCAGGATAAGAAGAACCCATCCACCTTTCCATCCTGTTCATTTGCACAGTTGAGCTTGTTCTGAAAATTGAAAATAAAAAAGCCCGACGCGGGCATAATGCCGGTCGGGCAAAAAAAAGGCTGAGTGGGAAAGACTGAATTACGGCTCCAGCTTCCCCTGGACGCTCTTCAGGCGCCGCAGGCTCTCGTCCTTTCCCAGGACGGAAATGACTTCATAAATGCCGGGGCTGACCGTCCCCCCGGTCAAAGCCACCCGAACAGCGGGACCGATTTTCCCGAGCTTCAGACCGGTTTCAGCCATGACCTCGGCAAAGGCATTGCCGATTCCCTGTTCGGAAAAATCATGACATGCCGCGAGGCGGCGGATGACGGCATCAAACACAGGAGCCTTGTCAGGTGTCAGGAACCTGGCCGCAGCTTCCGGGTCGTATTCAATCTCATTTTTAAAGTAGAAGGCCGCTCCCTGGGCCATTTCGACCATCGTCCTTGCCCGCTCCTGAAGCGTTTTAACCACCGCCGGCAACTCCGGGCCTCCCTCAGGGTCTACACCCTGCCCGGGAAGATATCCCCGCAGCAGGTCTCCCAGCCGTTCGGGGTCGCCGGTTTTGATGTAATGGGCATTCAGCCAGAGAAGTTTGTCCGGGTTGAAGACCCCGGCCGACCTCCCAACGTTTTCCAGGCTGAACTTTTCGATAAGCTCCTCCATGGAAAAAATCTCCTGATCGCCAAAGGACCATCCAAGGCGTACCAGGTAGTTCACCATGGCTTCGGGAAGATACCCCAACTCCCGATAGGCCATCACCGAGGTAGCCCCGTGGCGCTTGGAAAGCCGCGTCTTGTCGGCGCCGAGAATCATCGGAACGTGGGCGAACTCGGGAACGGGGTAGCCGAGGGCCTGGTACATCAGGATCTGCCTGGGAGTATTGTTGATGTGGTCGTCCCCCCGCACGACGAGGGTCATCCCCATGGTAGCGTCGTCCACGACGACGACGAAATTATAGGTCGGCGTGCCGTCGGAGCGCTGGATGATGAGGTCGTCAAGCTCCTCATTCTGAAATGTTATGGAGCCTTTTATGCGGTCGTGGAAGGAGGTCTCTCCTACCTGGGGAGAGCGGAAACGTACCACGAAAGGCTTGTCCTTCGGCTGGTCGCTTCGGTGTCGGCAGGTCCCGTCGTATTTGGGTTTCTGCCCGGTTTTCAGGGCCTGTTCCCTTTTGGTTTCCAGCTCCTCGGGGGTGCAGTAACACCGGTATGCTTTACCTTCGGAGAGCAGCTGGTCCACCTTTTCCCGGTAGAGATCGAAACGCTCGGACTGGTAATAGGGCCCCTCGTCGCAGGAGAGCCCCAACCAGTCCATGGCCTGAAGAATGGCATCCACCGATTCCTGGGTCGAGCGGGCGACATCGGTATCCTCGATGCGCAGAACAAAGGTCCCATTTTCCCTGCGAGCCAGAAGATAATTGAAAAGGGCCGTCCGGGCACCCCCGATATGGAGGTAGCCGGTGGGGCTGGGAGCAAAACGGACACGCAAGCCGGACATTCTTCTCTCCTTTTTGCCAGGGTACTAAAAGAAAAGGGCCGCCGACGGCGGCCCCGCTTTTTATACTGCAACCTTCCTGCAATGACAAGGCCTTTTTCCGGCGACAACCCGCAGGTTCGGGGCTATTCCACGATGACTCCGGCATACCCGACCACCTGGGACTGGTCCCCGGTGACATCCCCCGAATTGCCGTAGTGGACCAGGGTGGCCCTGGCGGCGCCCAACTGCCTGGCGGCGACCAGCATGACCACCACCGGGAGGACTCCGCACATGGAAATCTCCCCCTCCCTGACGGTCCGAAAAAGGCCCTCGGGATCCAGGGCCAGGATACGGTCCAGGGCCCGCCGGTCCTTTTCACGGGCCGCCTCTCCCGGTTCATAATGGGTCATGTCGGAGCTGGCGACCATGAGCACCCCCCTTCCCTGCTCCGACAGGACCTTTCCGAGGGCTTCTCCCATGGCAAGAAGGTCGGGGAGGGGGACATGCCCCAGGCAAATCGGTACGATGGTGGCCTCGGGGGCCAGGGCCTGAATGAAGGGGACCTGGACCTCCAGGGAATGTTCGAAACGATGGGCGGCCTCGTCGGCGGTCATCTTCGGGCACGACCTAAGAATGTCCTGTGCCAACCGGCTGTCGATGCCGACTTTGCCCAAAGGGGTCAACCAGGTTCCGGAAGGGTAGACGGCGGCGGGAGGTCCGAATCCGTGATGATTGGGACCCAGGATGACGATTTTGCCCGGAATTTCAACCCGTGCGAAGGTTTTTCCCGCTATAGCGCCGGAGTACACGTATCCGGCATGGGGGGAAATGATTCCCAGGGCGGGGCGCTTGCTCGAAGGGCTGGGGATGAGTTCCGAAAGCAGCTTCCGCAGGGACTCGGCCTTAACGGGGTAGAATTGTCCGGCCACTGCAGGTTGTCTTTCCACGGCAGCATCCTCCTGGCGCCATCCTGGCTGGACGGCTCAGCTAAAAAGCAACTGGATCACGAACCGGCTCCCGATGACGATCTGAACGAGGGCAAATATTTTTGCCAGTTTATCATGGGGAACCCGGCCGGCAACCCGGACTCCCAACCGGGCAAAGAGAATGGAAAAAGGTACCACCACCGCCGCCACCAGGAGATTGACATAGCCAAGAGAAAAGGGGGCCAGCCCGGGGCGGCCCCACCCGTGAAGGATATAGGAGAGGGTTCCGAAAAAGGAGGAAACTACGATGAGGGCGCTGGCATTGCCGACCGCCAGATGGATGGGAAGATGAAGGGCAATGACCATCAGGGGCACCGTGACCACCCCGCCCCCAACTCCGAAGAAAGCGGAAAATCCTCCTCCGGCAAGCCCGACCAGAAGCAGCGGGACGACGGGAATAGAGGTTTCCCTTTCGGGGGGCAGGCGACGCTGGGAAAAGAACATCTTCACCCCTACCAGGAGCAGCATGATTCCAAAAATCCCCTTGAGATGCCCTCCTGAGATAAGGGCGGCGAGGGTGGCTCCCAGGATGGCGCCGCAGGCTCCTCCGATGGCCAGATAGGCGACGTGCCGCCAGTTGACGTTGCCGCGTCGCCGGTGGGCCAGGGCACTGCTGCAGGCGGTAGGAATGATGATGCCGAGGCTGGTACCGAGAGCGGCATGGACCAGTCCCTGCGGGTCGAAACCGGCCAGGGGAAAAGACCAGAGGAAAAGGGGCACGAGGATGATGCCGCCTCCGATCCCGAGAAGGCCGGCGCAGAATCCGGCCAGAGCGCCGCTGGCGCAGAGAATGAAAAGGATTTCCGGGGAGAAAATGGACATAGGGCATTAAAAAAAGCCAGCCCCTCAGGGCTGGCTTGGAATTTGGATGGAGGCCCCGACCAGATTCGAACTGGTGATGGAGGTTTTGCAGACCTCTGCCTTACCACTTGGCGACGGGGCCGTCAACGGCAACGGATGTGCCGCTAAAAGCTCGGTATTGATATCAAATCGACGGAAGGGTGTCAAGGGGAAAATCCCTTAAGGCAGGGTCATGCGCTGCGTCTCCGCCACAAAACCAGAGCCATCACTGCAAGGCCGAGAGGGAGGCCGACCACCACCAGCTTGGCCACCTCGACCCAGGCCGCATAGAAGCTCTCCTGAACGGTGAACCGCGGGGGATAAAAGGTTTTCAGATAATGAATTTCTCCCAAGCTGTGCCAGGCGAGTGCTCCGAAACCGACAAGCAGCCCGAGCACGATGCAAAACCGCAGGAATCCCGACATCCCCGTCCTCCCCATGCGATTTGTTCAAAGGACCAATCAGGTTCAGGAAAACACCGCCAGCTGCCGCAGAATTTCCCGGTGCGGGATACCTTCTACGGAAACCTCCCCTCCCTCCAGAAGAGAAACCAGACGGAAAAGGGTTTCATTCTCCCCGTTGATAACCGCATCGTCGGCAACCGTCGCCAAGCTGATAACCGCTTCCCAGTCCTGGCGGGTGATGCGGTTTTCCTGCAGCGCCTTCTCCAGCACATTTCGAATTCGAAGGATCACTTTTCCCTCCTATGAGCATTAACTCGTTCCCATCCGGAAACTACCTGTTGCGAGGCCGGTCGTCTCCCGCCAGATAACCGGCAAGTAAGCTGCGGCTGTGTTCATCATCGTGGCAGTAGACACAAAGATTTTCCCAGTTGCTGCCGTCTGAGGGATTATTGAGGTGATTGCCGTCCTTATGGTGGACGGTGAGAAGATGCAGGTTATGGGCTTCGAACTCGCGCCCGCATTTGGCGCAAATCCAACCGTGGAGTTTAAGAGACTTTTCCCGATAGTTTTCACCTGCCTCGGCTTGGGCTTTCATTTTCCGGACCAGCGCGTCGATCTCCTCAGGGGATTTCCCCCCTTGGGGTTTGACGGGTCCTTTTGACCGGCGGGGCTTGAAAGATCGGGCCATTTACAATTTCTCCTCCACTGAAAACCTCCCTTCCGGCTCTTGAGGAGGGGACTCTTACTTCAACAGCACCCGTACGACTCTCCATTGATAGATGCCATATTGTCAACTATAGATAATTTTCGGACGTCTGCATCCCTCACCTGCCCAAGATTTAAAGTTCTTCACTTTGCCTAAAGGCGACCCGGGCTTTCCAAAGGAGCCATGCGAGAACCAGGACACCCAGAACCAGAACGACAAAAAAGGCGTACATGGACGAGTAGCGGGAAACGACTTCCATACGTTCGACGGAAAAAAAGGGCTTCAGGTATCCACTGCGGACATAAGCCCGGACGAAGGACATGAGGTAAACCAGGGGCAGAACCGCACAGGCGGCGCCGGCCAGGCTCCGCCTCAGCCCGGCAGCCAGGGCCACCATGGCCAGGACAAAAGCCGCCAGGAAGACACCGGTCGCCCCCGGATCCCCGCCCAGGAACATGAGCTTGACGTCTTTCGGAAGGAAGGTCAGGAAGAAGATGCCGTCGATAACCTGCACCAGGGTCAGGTAGCCGAACACCCGCATCCCCAGGTCGACGGCATAGCTTCCCAACGCGGGGTCCTTTCTACCCAGGAACCGGCCGAAGCCCGCTACGAACAGACCCCCGACGGCGAGAGCGCCGATCACCATATGCAGGTAGCGGGGGATGAGTGTCGGGTCGTTGAGATTCAGCAATGTACCATGGGGATCGGCAAAATAGGCGCTCCAGACCCCGGGTCGCAGCATGAGGGTCATGTTGTTGGTGAAGAGAAAAGGAATGGCCAGCAGCAGAAGCACCGCAGAGCCGATGACGAGCACCCCGCCTCCCCGGAACCGGGCAAACCGGAAATCGTAAATATAGAGGAGGTAATAGACCGACATCACCAGAAGAATAACGCTCAGCCAGAAAGCACCCATCAGCACGGAACTGGAGTAGAAAAACTGCCCGTAGAGAACCTGGAGGAAGAGAAGCGCCCCGACGCCGAAATTGACGACGAAGGCGACCAGGATGGGCAGCAGACGGGCCAGTTCGTGGGCAAGCTTGCCGGGCAGATCTCCCTTTTTCGCATGGGCGTAGAAGGAAATGGCGGCGGAACCGACCATGAAGTTCATGAACAGCAGGTGAATCGGGAAAAGAAGGAGGAGAAAAAACTGAAAATATCCCGGAGGTACGAGCAGATAGTCAGGGGTCGGAATCAGAGTATTCAACGGGCACCTCCCTGCCCCAGTCGGGCCAGAAAATCGGCCAGGGCATCCTTTTCGGCCGCAGAGGCATTCAGCGGCGGCATGGCCGGATTGAGCTGCGGCAGCCGGTCGAGAGCCTGGCGGATCCGGTCCCGGCTCCAGCCCGAGACCCTTTTCCGGATGGAATTGGGCCCTTCACCCAGCTGGTGGCAGAACGAGCAGTGTTCCTCGAATACCGCCTTGCCCATCGAGGCCCCCGGAAGCGTCGGCTCTTTCCCGGTTGTCTCCTCGCCGAGCAGGGCGGCCGCAGGAGGAATCTCGCCGCCATGCAGATCCTTGACGATCCATGCTGCCAGCGCCTTGGCCTCCGTATCGGTGCCGGCAAAGGGAGGCATGAAGTACCGGATCTGGTGAATCCGTTCGATATATCCCTCCAGGGCGTGGAAGGTCATGCCCCGGGTCCGGGCGACGATGTCGTTGTTCAGCCCCCCTACGGTGTGGCAGGCATAGCACTGAAACTGGAAGAGCTCCTCTCCGGCCGAAAGGAGGTTTTTCTCGTTCACCTCCTTGAAGCGGGTCCAGCGGGCGGAAGAGAGAAACCCTTTTTTTTGAACGGAGACCATCTCGTCAGGGGTCATGCTGTCGGAATAGAAGACTCCGGGGCTGCCGTCGACGACATAAGGCCGGCGAGCGTTCTCCCGGGTCCACTCGAAGGTCCCGACGATCATGAAGGCGCAACCCAGCACCAGAAATGCCACGACCTTGTTTTGCCATGCCGGTTTGGCCAGCGAGAAGACCAGGGTCAGCACCAGCAGGCCGACGGCGGCATACATCCCGTACCGGACCGCCACACTGATGGTCGGCATCCGCCCGTCGAGAAGAAGGCGGGCCTCTCCGGGCAGGCTCCTCATGTACCAGTAGCCCGAGGGAACGCCCCCTATGAGGGCCAGAAGAACCCACTTCCCGGAAAAGCGGCCCAAGGTCCTCTTGAGGGCGGAATTCCGCTGAAAAGAGACGATGAGAAGCGCGAAGGCGCCCGCCAGCATCAGGGCGACGAAGGTGCGGAAAAAGGTGGAGGGCCAGAAGGTCGGGTTAAAGAACCCCGCCCAGAAGTCATGATTCTTTTTCCATCCCCCGGGAGAAAGCATGAAGGCGATGATGCCGTTTATAATAAAGAGGCTGAACCAGCCAGCGATGAAGTAAACCCAGCCAACGGCCTGGTGGGTGCGGTCGTCCATCCTGCCGAAGGTATAGAAATAAATTGTAATGGAGACGATTTCGACGAGGAATACCACCCATTCGGAGGCCCAGGCGAAAACGAAATTGTGTATCAGCAAAGAGGTGGCCGCCGGGTTGACCAGGGAGATGACGAACCAGATGCCCACACCGGTGATGCTGCCGTAGACGAGGGTGAGCAGCACGAAGAATTTGGTGAATTTCCGGGTGAATTCGAGAAGGGCCGGGTCGTTCTCCCGAATGGCCTTCCGCTCAGCCAGAACGAGGTACAGTCCCCCTCCCACCGCGAACTGGCTGACGAACACATGAGTAACGGCGATGATCGCAATCAGGGTCCCTCCCCCGATTCCGGGCAGATACCAGACCGGATAGTTCATTATTTCCTCTCCTTTAAATTCTCCGAAAAACCTGTCACCTGCCAAGCTCAGCGACAAGCCGAAAATTCAGCCCGGAACGGCTTAAACCTCGACGTACACGCCTCGTCTCTTCTCCAACTCCTTCGCGTAACGGGCCAGGAGTGAGCGCCGCGATAGCATGAATAGAACCCTTCCAGGTTTTGCCCCGTCCACGACGGGAAGTTCCTCCAGACCCCGGCTGGAGAGTTTGCCGAGAACCTGGTTCAAGGTTTCGTCCATCCGGCAGGTGATCACCCGCGGAACGGCGATGTCCCTCGCTAGAACCAGTCCCGGTGGAATCTCTTCGTTCAGAATTCTCCGGATGTCGTTCACGGAAAATATTCCTGTCATGCTGCCTTCGTCGTCGATGACGGGATAGTACGCCCCTTCAGCGGTGGCGATCCGCACCAGGATGTCCGACAAGGGAAGACTTTCAGGGATGAAGGTCGGCTTTCTCCCCTGTTCCGCCAGGTCGGCCACCGTAATGCCTTCCAGCACATCGATAACGAAATCCCCCAGGTGGGCCGGGGAGTCGATTCGGCTCTTGACCTGTTTTTCATAGATGCCGTTTTGCCTGGCCGTCATCATGGCGACGACGCAGACCAGCATGAGGGGGGCAAGGAGACCATAGTTTCCAGTCAGCTCACTGACCATGATGAGGGTTGCGACGGGGGTCTTGGAGGCGCCTGCAAAAAAGCCGGCCATCCCCACCAGGACGTAGGCCCTGGGGTCGGTGACCATGGTGGGAAACATCCCATTGGCCATGGCCCCGAAGGCCCCGCCCAGGAGGGCTCCCATGACGAGACTGGGAGCGAAAACCCCGCCCGAACCGCCGGAAGGTATGGTCAGACTGGTGGCCAGGATTTTCGCCAGGGCAACGACCAGCATCACCCAGAGCGCAACTTTCCCGTAAAGGGCGGCCTGGACCCAGCTGTACCCCGAGCCGAGCACCTGGGGAACCGCCATGGCGAGAAGCCCCAACAGCAGCCCCCCCAGAGCCGGCTTGACCGCCCTGGGAATCCCAATTTTTTGAAAAATATCCCTCAGCCCGTAGAAGGTCTTTACGTACACCCCGCCCAGAGCGGCGCAGAGCAGGCCGAGTAAAAGATAGAGGAGGAGTTCGCTGGGATGTTCGAAGCGAAACCGGGGGGTGGTCAGAAGGGGCGCCCAACCGGTCACGGCCCCGAAAAGGGAATAGGCCAGGATGGATGAGATGATGCAGGGGATCAGGGCCTCATGTTCGAACTCGGGCTCCCTATAGAGAACTTCAACGGCAAAGAGCGCGCCTCCGAGGGGAGCGCGGAAGGTGGCCCCGATTCCGCCGGCAATGCCGGCCAGAAGAAGAATCCGGCGTTCGCTCACGGGCAGATTGAGACGGTTGGCCAGATAGGAGCCGAATCCCGCTCCGATTTGGGCAATCGGCCCTTCCCGGCCCGCCGAGCCGCCCGTACCGATGGTGGCGACGGAGGCAAGAGCCTTGATCCAGGGGACCCGCCCTCGAATGGCGCCTCCCTTGTTGTGGAAGGCGTCAATGGCCGCATCCGTACCATGCCCTTCGGCTTCGGGAGCGAAGGTGAAAACCAGAAGCCCCGATATCAGCCCCCCAGAGCGGGAAGTAAAAACAGAAACCAACGATGACCCATGTGCAGGGATTCGATCATTCCCCCGGGTGAGGCCATTCTTTCGGCGGGAGGATGGTAGCCCGCAAGCTTTCCGAGAACCCAGAAATCAGCGGCATTGGTGGCGAAATAAAACCCCACGGCAGCCAATCCTGCCATGACGCCCACCACGGCCCCGAGAGCGATGTGGCGGTGGACCAATCGAACAGCTAGATTCCGGAGGGCGGTTGCAACGGCTCCTGGACGGAAGCTCACCAACGCACCTCCCCGCGACACCCTCCACAATGACTCGTCATTTCAATTCCATTCACCATCTTACCGGGGTTAATTAATCCAATCGTCCGATGCTCGTCCAAACCGGAATATTTCACGATATGGCAGGATGCCGCGACACGGCCCGGCACCTTTGCGAATCGAGGGGACACAGTGAGAGACTGCCCCCGTAACGCATCCAATTTATTAAAGTATAGAAAAAAGAATCGAAAAAGAAAAGGGACTCGAAGGAAGGGAGACCCCAGATTTCAATCTCAGGCCCATGCCAGGCCGTTCCCTCACCACCTCCCCCCGCCATGGACAGGGGATGGATAGCCGGGCCTGCGCAGGACCTGCGATGAGTTCGAAAACTACTTGAAATGGTAGAACGCCTCGTTGAGATAAGCGACTACGTCGGCTTTCTTGACGTCATTCCATCCGGTATGGGCATTTTGGGAGCACACCTCCACCTGCCCCCGGAGGGCATCCAGAGAGTCGACCCGCCGGTCCGGGCGGGTGTAAACCTCCGAGCCATGGCACCGGGTGCAATTTTTCTCCACCAGAGTTTTTCCCTTTTGAGGGTCGGCAGTCAGGGATAATGCCGTTGCCGCCACCAGGAGAAACCCGAGGACGACCACCCCCCACATGAATGCGTTTTTCATCCCATCCTCCTTCTTTCGAGCCGCCAGGCCATGACCTAATGGTCCAGCTCACTCAAAGCAGGTTTGACGACTTTGGGTAATTGGCCTGTCAAGGCCTTCAGGAATTCGAGCAGGTCGGATTTTTCCTGCTTGGTCAGCCCAAGGGGTTCGAGAAGTTTCGATTTGTTCGGGCTCTCTCCCCCTCCCCTGTCGTAAAAATCGATGACCTCCTTCAGCGTTTCCAGGGCACCATTGTGCATGTAAGGACCGGTCTGGGTTACGTTCCTGAGCGTCGGGGTCTTGAAGGCCCCCTTGTCTGCGGGCTTTTTCGTCACCAGGTAGCGTCCCATATCCCGGTCGAGCTTCTGGTAGTCCTTGATGCCCATGCGTTGGGCGTCGAAGCGGATGGATGCCAGTACCTTGGGGTCCCTCATGTATGGCGGGTCGGGATCTCCCAGATTGTGGAAACCCTGGTCGGTGAAATTCGGACCGTTGTGGCAAAGAGTACAGTGCCCTTTACCCTTGAAGATGGACATACCCCGTTTGGCCGCATCGCTCATCGCGTCCTTCTTCTCTTTCATGTACTGGTCAAACGGGGAATCGGAGGTCACCAGCGTCCGCTGAAAGGCGGCAAGGGCCTTGCTTATCCCGGCAGGGGTTATCCCGGTGCCGAAAACCTTCTTGAATCGTTTTTTGTATCCCGGGACGATATTCAGGTCCTGAATGAGCAGGTCGGTATTTTTGTTCATATGCAAGGGGTTTTTGACCGGGCCCAGAGCCTGCTTCTCCAGCGTCGGAGCCCGGCCATCCCAGATCAGAGCCGTATCATAGGCGACGTTAATAAGGGTCGGTGAGTTTCTCCGCTCCTTATTGCTAGGATAGGCGGGGGAAAGTCGGGTATGAGTCGCCCACCCCTGCTCCGGAAGATGACAGGTGACGCACCCCATACTCCCGTCGCCCGAGAGGCGGGTGTCGAAAAAAAGGAATTTCCCCAGTTCGATCTTCTCCGGCGTCATCGGGTTGTCTTCCGGAACCGGAACCGGTGGAAGGAGTCCGATTTCCCTGGGCGTCTGGGCGACGTCTGAGGCAAGGGCCACGTTGGGAGCCTGCGGTCCAAAGGCCACAGAAACTCCCCATACAACCAGCAGAAAGAACAGAAATTTAATTCTCCGTCTCATGGGCGCCTCCTCGATAGCTGGGACGTTTATGAGACATGTTTAACACGGCTTTCTCAGGGAACAAGCGGGCAGGAACAAAAAATTCTTCGAGACGGGGGAGGGCCGAAGTCGTCAAACCGGAGACGTCTCCCGGTTGCACCCTCCCAGCTCCCACGTATACTTGTCTGGGGCTGGAAGAAAGACCTCGGTCGGCTTGCGCTTATTCTAACAGGAAATGAGATGAAATGAGGCGTTGAATGAAACACGATTCCCGGACACTGGGTGTTGACCTGGGCGGAACCAAGATCGAGGTAGCCTGGGTGGATTCCGAAGGAAAGATCGGCAGCCGAACCCGCAAGCCCACGCTGGTGGAAAAGGGTGCAGAAGACATTATCGGAGAGATTATTCAAGCCACCCGACAGCTTCTGAAGGAGTTCGGGCAAAAAGCCGCTCGGCATCGGAGTTGGCGTGGCAGGACAGGTCGAAAGGGGGACCGGAAAGGTGAGGTTCGCCCCCAACCTCGATTGGCATGAAGTTCCTCTTCAGGACCGCCTGAACGAGGCGCTCGACCTTCCGGTAGTGGTCACCAACGATGTGCGCGCGGCCACATGGGGCGAATGGCGTTATGGGTCGGGACAAAACTGCGACGATTTGGTCTGTCTTTTTGTAGGAACCGGAGTCGGCGGGGGAGTGGTCAGCGGCGGAAGAATCCTTTCCGGCGCCAGCAATGCCGCAGGGGAACTGGGCCATATGACCGTCGACCTCCACGGTCCCCCCTGCCATTGCCATAATCACGGTTGCCTGGAGGCCCTGGCCGGGGGGTGGGCCATAGCCCGTCGGGCCCGCCAGGCGGTTGCCGATGACCCCGCCGCGGGAGCCAACCTGCTGCAGATGGTCGTGAACCGAAGAGAGTCCCTCACCGCCGAGGTCGTGGCCCGTGCCGCCAGAGCTGGCGACCCTCTGGCGGGCAGGATCGTAGAGGAGACGCTGCAAGCCCTGGTCGCCGGCTGTGTCGGCCTGGTAAACGCCTTCAACCCGACCCGCCTCATCCTGGGAGGAGGCGTCATCGAGGGGCTTCCCGAACTGGTGGGAAAAATCGAGGAAGGCATTCATTCCCGGGCACTGAAGGCAACTCTGGGCCCGTTGAAAGTTCTAAAATCGGCCCTTGGCAATGATGCGGGAGTCATCGGCGCGGCGGCCCTGGCCATGAAAAAGTTTGGCGCATCAAGGAGACTATCGATGACGACAATAACAGCCGAGAAACTATCGGGAATGCCCCTGGATGAACTCTGCATCAACACCATCCGAATGCTCTCCGTGGACATGGTCGAGAAGGCCGATTCGGGCCATCCCGGCATGCCGATGGGCGCTGCGTCCATGGCCTATGTGCTCTGGACGCGGTTTCTGCGGCACAACCCCGGGAACCCCGCCTGGCCGGATCGGGACCGATTCGTCCTTTCAGCCGGACACGGCTCCGCCCTTCTCTATTCCCTCCTCCATCTGACGGGGTATGAGATCTCCCTCGACGACATCCGGCAGTTTCGTCAGTGGGGAAGCATCACACCGGGACACCCCGAGAGGGAAAGGACCCGCGGCGTGGAGGTGACTACAGGCCCCCTCGGGCAGGGCTTCGCCAACGGGGTCGGCATGGCCCTGGCGGAAAGTTTTCTGGCCGCCCGCTTCAACCGCCCCGGATTCGAAATCGTCAACCACTTCACCTACGCCATCTGCAGCGACGGCGACCTCATGGAGGGGATCGCCTCTGAGGCCGCTTCCCTGGCGGGGCATCTCAAGCTGGGCAAGCTCATCTACTTCTACGACAGCAACAGCATCTCGCTTGCCGCAGCCACCAGGATCACCTTTACAGAGGATGTCGGTGAGCGCTTCGAGGCCTACGGCTGGCACGTGCAACGGGTAGAGGACGGAAACGATCTGAGCGCACTGGAAAAGAGTGTGGAGGCGGCCCGAAAGGAAGGCGGTCGTCCCTCCCTCATCATCGTCCGAACCCATATCGGCTACGGAAGCCCTCACAAGCAGGACTCCTTCGAGGCCCACGGATCCCCGCTCGGCGCAGATGAGGTCAAGGCCGCCAAAAGAAATCTCGGCTGGCCCGAGGATGCCCAATTCCTGGTCCCGGAACGGGCCGCCGACCACTTTCGCCGGGCGCTCCTGAACGGCCGTGACCTCGAAGTCCAATGGAGAACCAGGTTTGAGGAGTACGGCCGGAAATACCCCGAGTTGCACGATCAGTGGACAAGGTTCATGGAAGGCGGATTGCCCGAGGGGTGGGACCTGGAAATTCCCTTTTTCGGCTCCGACCAAAAACCCATCGCAACCCGCTCGGCCGGAAAGGAGGTCATCAACGCCATTGCCGAAAAGGTCCCCAACCTGGTCGGCGGATCCGCGGACCTCGACCCCTCCACCAAGACCGTCCTCAAGGGGAAGGGAAGCTTCCACCCTCCCGGCTCCGGAGACGACAGCGTACAGGGCGCCCCTGGAGGCGAGTGGTCCTACGGGGGGTCGAACATTGCCTTCGGCGTCAGGGAACATGCCATGGGAGGCATTCTCAACGGCATCGCCGCACACGGCGGCCTCATCCCCTTCGGGGCGACCTTTTTGATCTTCTCCGACTACATGCGCCCTGCCATGCGGCTGGCGGCGCTGAGCAAACTGCCCGTCATCTACGTTTTCACCCACGACTCGGTGGCCCTTGGCGAGGACGGTCCGACCCATCAGCCCATCGAACACCTGGCCAGTTTCCGGGCGATGCCCAACATGGTTCTCATCCGGCCCGCGGACGCAAACGAGGTGGCCGAGGCCTGGAAGGCGGCCATGGTCCGGCGGGAGGGCCCCACGATGCTGGTTATGAGCCGCCAGAACCTGCCGGTTATCGACCGAGAGCGCTTCGCCCCCGCCGGGGAATTGAAGAGAGGGGCCTACGTCTTGGCGGACCCTGCGGAAGGAAGTCCCCAGGTCATCCTCATCGCCACCGGCTCTGAGGTTCACATCGCCCTGGAGGCCTCGGAGAAACTCGCCGCCGACGGGATCCTCGCCCGGGTGGTCAGCATGCCCTCCTGGGAACTCTTTGAACATCAGGACGAGGCCTACAGAAAAGAGGTCCTTCCGCCTCACCTCACGGCCAGGATAGCCGTTGAGGCGGCCTCACCGCTCGGATGGCACAAATACGTCGGCCCGGGGGAAGAATCATCGCCATCGACCATTTCGGCGCATCGGCCCCCGGAGAGGTCAACATGGAAAAGTTCGGCTTTACCGTGGAACACATCGTGGCCGAGGCGAAGGAAATTCTGGGAAAATATAGCTGAAGCCGTGAGGTGTGGGGAATGAGGAGAAGAATCCTAAGGTTTTACCCTCCCCCCTCACCCCTCACCAGATTAGTGGAGACAAAAATGGCAAATACCCTCATTGAACTGAAAAAGGCCGGCCAGAGCCCCTGGGTCGATTATCTGAGTCGCGACCTCATTCAGTCCGGCAAACTGAAGAGCCTGAGAGACGAGAATGGTCTGTGCGGGGTCACTTCCAACCCGACCATCTTTCAGGAGGCGATGTCCCAAAGCGACCTCTATGACGATCGCCTGAAAAAGTTGCTCGATCTGGGGCTTCGGGGAGAAAAGGACCTCTTCGTCGGTCTCAGTCTGCAGGATATCGCCGATGCGGCCGACATCCTCCGCCCTGTGTACGACTCGGCCAACGGGCGCGACGGCTTCATCAGCATCGAGGTCTCCCCCGACCTGGCCTACGACGTCGAAGCCACCGTCGAGGAGGCGCTCCGCCTCTTCACCAGCCTCGCCCGCAAAAATGTAATGATCAAGGTTCCGGCGACTCTCCCTGGCCTGGAGGCCATAGAGAGGTTGACCTCGGAGGGTGTGAATGTCAACGTGACCCTGCTGTTTTCGGTGGCCCGTTATGGGGAGGTGGTCGAGGCTTATCTTTCAGGGCTTGAAAAGCGCCTTAAAGACGGAAAGGAGAGCTCGGGAATCGCCTCCGTAGCGAGTTTTTTCGTCAGCCGGGTCGACGTTCTGGTGGATAAATTACTCGAAGAAAGGATATCCAATACCCCTTCGGAAAAAGAAAAAGATGCTCTTCGAAAACTTCGGGGGCAGACGGCGGTAGCCAATGCCCGACTTGCCTACCAGAAGTTTAAGGAGTTTTTCGCAAGCGACCGTTTCATCGAGCTCGAATCAAAGGGCGCCCACGTGCAGCGGCTTCTCTGGGGAAGCACCAGCACCAAGAATCCTTCCTATAGCGATATCAAGTACGTGCAGGAGCTGATCGGGAAAAACACGGTCAACACCATGCCCGAAGAGACGATGATGGCCTTCAAAGATCACGGCGAGGTGAAAATAACCATCGAGAAGGATCTCGATGCCGCCCGGGCCCTCTTTCCGGAGCTGGAGAAAGTCGGCATAGACCTCCAACAAGTGACCGATCAGCTCGAAAAGGAAGGGGTAAGAAAATTTTCGGATTCCTTCGTCAAGGTCCTCTCTGAAACCGCCGCAAAGCGCGACCGGATTCTCATGGAGAGAAAATAGCCCGAAATTTCATGGATGGAAATGATGCGCGTGGGAATTGCCGCCGACCACGGCGGCTTTGAACTCAAGCAGTACCTGGACGTCCGGCTGAAGGAAGCCGGGCATGAGGTGGTGGACTTCGGGGCCGGCGAAATGGTCCCTGGCGATGACTTTCCCGATTTCGTCGTCCCCCTGGCCGAGGCCGTCTCCGGCGGGAAGGTCGACCGCGGCATCGCGGTCTGCGGCAGCGGCGTCGGAGCCGCCATTGCCGCCAACAAGGTTCCGGGAGCGAGGGCCGCCCTCGTCCACGAGCCCTATTCGGCACACCAGGGGGTAGAGGACGACGACATGAATCTGGTCTGCCTTGGGGGCCATGTTCTCGGACGGGACCTGGCCTGGGAGCTGACCGCCATCTTTCTTCAAGCTCGCTTCAAAGGCCTTGAGCGGTACCGCAGAAGACTGGCCAAGATAACGGCATTGGAACATACGCGTTGAACGGAGAACTCCATGGCGGCCGCGCAGACTATCAAAACCCTTTTTCTTGACATCGGGGGGGTCCTGCTCACCAACGGATGGGACCACAACAGCCGGCAGCAGGCGGCCAGGGAGTTCAATCTCGATTACGAGGAGATGAACGAACGCCATCATCTGACCTTCGACGCCTACGAATCGGGAAAAATAAGCCTGTCGCAGTACCTGGACCGTGTTGTTTTTTTCCGGAAGCGCCCTTTCACCCCGGGAGAATTTTGCGAATTCATCTTCTCCCGGTCCCGTCCCCATCCCGAGATGATTGCCTTGGTCAAGGCCCTCAAATCGCAGTTAGACCTCAAAATCGCCGCGGTGAGCAACGAAGGCCGGGAACTGACCGCCTATCGCATCGACAAGTTCCGCCTCCGGGAATTCATCGATTTTTTCATTTCCTCCTGTTTCGTCCATCTCCGCAAGCCCGACGAGGATATTTTCCGCATTGCTCTCGATATCTCGCAGACGGCTCCTGAACATGTCCTCTATATCGACGACCGGCGGATGTTCGTGGAGGTAGCGCGAACTCTTGGAATTCGCGGACTCCACCACACAAACTACCTGTCAACTCGCCAGGGGCTGAAGGATTTGGGTCTGTTGACAGAGAGATTTCACTCGGAAAGGGACCAGAGCTGATGGCCAAAGAAGCAGAGCTCGGCATGGTGGGATTGGGCGTCATGGGACGCAACTTACTCTTCAACATCGCCGACCACGATTTCGCGGTGGCAGGCTTCGACCGGGACGCGCAAAAAGTCGGGCAGCTTGAAGGAGGAGGGGGGCTCGGGAAAGGTCTATGCGGTGGGCAGCATCCAGGCCCTGACGGCCGCCCTGCGCCGCCCCGGGCGGTCATGATGCTGGTTCCCGCCGGAGAGCCGGTCGACAGCCGTCATCGAGGGACCTCGCCCCCTTTCTGGAGCCGGGGGACATGCTCATCGATGGCGGCAACTCCCATTTCTACCGACACCGACCGCCGGCAGAAGGAGCATGCAGAAAAAGGGGCTTCACTTTCTCGGAGTAGGCGTCTCAGGGGGAGAGTACGGCGCCCGCCACGGTCCGAGCATCATGCCGGGAGGGGACAGGGAGGCCTATGAGCGGCTGCGGCCGATGCTGGAAGCCGCTGCCGCCCGGGTCGACGGCGAACCCTGTGTCGCCTGGCTGGGTCCGGGGTCTGCCGGCCATTTCGTCAAGATGGTCCACAACGGCATCGAGTACGGCCTGATGGAACTGATCGCCGAGAGCTTACGATCTGATGAAACGGGGGCTGGAGCTTGACCAACGCCGAACTGCAGGCCGTCTACCGCAGATGGAACGATGGGGCCCTCAACAGCTTCCTGGTGGAGATCACCGCCGATATCTTCGGCCAGCAGGATGAGCGCAGCGGAGGCTGATCTGATCGACGCATCCTCGACGCCGCCCGCCAGAAAGGAACGGGCATGTGGACCTCCCAGGATGCCCTCGAGCTGCAGGTGCCCGTCCCCGCCATCGATATGGCCGTCGATCGATGCGCGATCTCTCCGCCCTCGAGGAGGAGCGACGGCAGGGCCTCAGAAGCGCTTCGGGGCCCCGACCACCGGATCCGCAGAGAACCGGGAGGCGACTCTCGAACGGCTCGAAAACGCCCTCCGCGCGGCCTTCCTCATCTCCTATGCGCAGGGAATGGCGCTTCTCCGCGGGCTTCGGCAGAACACGGTTACGGCCTGAAACTCGACGAGGTGGCCCGCATCTGGCGAGGCGGCTGCATCATCCGCGCCGCCCTGCTGGAGGAAATCCGGACGGCCTACGGAGGCCGCCCGACCTGCCCAACCTCCTTCTCGACCGACGCTGGCCAGCAAGGTCGTCGCGCTCCAGGAAGACCTGCGTACAGTGCGGGCGCTGGCCGCCCAGCATGGGATTCCGGCGCCCGGCGCTGATGGCCTGCCCTGGCCTATTTCGACGGCTACCGCAGCGCCCGCCTGCCGGCCAACCTGATCCAGGCCCAGCGCGACTATTTCGGCTCCCACACCTACGAACGCATCGACGCCGAAGGCACTTTCCACACCGAGTGGAACCGAGGAGTGAACCGATGAGGGACGCGCTGAAGCACCCCGAACCGACAGTTTTCGTCATCTTCGGCGCCGCAGGGGACCTGACCCGCCGCAAGCTGGTCCCGGCCCTCTACAATCTTTTCGTCGACGGCAGCTCCCGGAGCGTTTCCAGGTCCTCGGGGTGGACGCAAGCGACCTTCGACGACGGGAAGTTCCGCCAGCACCTGCGCCAGGGGATGGCGGCAATTCTCCCGGCGCGGCAAGGTCGAGGAAAAGGTCTGGGCGGATTTCGCCAAGTCCCTCTCCTATATCGGTGGAGACTTCACCGATGCCGCAGACCGGCGAGACGCTGAAGGAGACGCTGGAAGATATGACCGCGAATGGGACGCCAAGGCCGACCCGAATCTTCTACCTGGCCACTCCGCCTACTCTGGTCGCGCCCCTGGCCAGTCACCTGAACGAGACGGGACTGTGCAGGGACTGCGGCGGGACCGCCTGGTGGTGGAAAAACCCTTCGGCCACGACCTGGAGTCGGCCCGGACCCTCGACGGCATCCTGACCGGATCTCTTCGAGGAGAGCCAGATCTACCGCATCGACCACTACCTCGGGCAAGGAAACGGTCCAGAACATCCTGGCCTTCCGCTTCGCCAACGCCCTTTTCGAACCGATCTGGGACCGCCGTTACATCGATCATGTGCAGATCACCGTGGCCGAAACCGTCGGCGTCGGGCACCGCGGCGGGTACTACGACCATGCCGGGGCCCTGCGGGACATGGTGCAGAACCATCTGCTGCAGCTTCTCTGCCTGATAGCCATGGAATCCCCGTCTCCTTCGAGGCCGACGAGATCCGCAACAAGAAGGTCGACGTCCTGCGGGCCGTCCGTCCCGATCCGACCCGAGGAGGTCCACCGATTCGCGGTCCGAGGCCAGTACGGCAAGGGGCATCTCGAACGGCAAAACGGTCGCCGGCTACCGGGAGGAGGAAAAGGTCGCCCCCGACTCCTCCACCGAGACCTTCGCCGCCCTCAAGCTCTGCATCAACAACTGGCGCTGGGAAGGGGTTCCCTTCTACCTGCGCACCGGCAAGCGCCTGGCGCCAAGGTCACCGAGGTCTCGATCATCTTTCGGCCGGCTCCGCACCAGCCCTTCCCCTCCTCCGCGGTGGAGAACTGGCAGCCGAACCGGCTGGTGATCCGCATCCAGCCCGAGGAGGGGATCCTCATGCGCATCCAGGCCAAGCAGCCCGGCACCCGGATGGTCGCTCGGACCCGGTGGAGATGAAGTTTCTCTACGAAGAAGCCTTCAGGACCGTCTCCCCTGCAGCCTACGAAACGCTGCTGCTCGATGTGATGCGAGGGGATGCCACCCTCTTCATGCGCGCCGACCAGGTCGAAGACGGCCTGGTCGGTCATCACGCCCGTTCTCGAAGCCTGGGAGGCCGTCCCTTCGGGGGATTTCCCCGATTACCTTCCCGGCAGCTGGGGCCCGGAGACGGCCGACATTCTCATCACCCAGGATGGCAGGAACTGGTTGACGCCAATCCTGAAAGATGAATGAACCGGGCAGATAAGGACATAGTCCGGATTTTTCCCGGCCACGAGGCCCTCAGCCGGTGTGCGGCGGCCCTGTTCACCGAAACGGCGCAGGCCGCCGTCCGGGACCGGGGCCGTTTCTGCGTGGCCCTGGCCGGCGGGAGCACCCCGAGGCACACCTACGAGCTGCTGGCCCTCCCCTCTTTCCGTGATCAAGTGCCCTGGTCCGGCATCCACGTCTTCTGGGGAGACGAGCGGTGCGTTCCTCCCGAGGACCCGCAAAGCAACGAGCGCATGGCTCGGGAAGCCCTCCTCGACCGGGTCCCCCTCCCGAGGGAACAGATACACCCAATCCGCTGCGCAGCCCAACCTGAAGCGGCCGCCCTGGATTACGAGAGGCTTCTCAGAAAATATTTCGGGGAGGAGGGGCCCTCCTTCGACATGGTTTTCCTCGGCCTGGGGGAGAACGGTCATACCGCCTCCCTCTTTCCCGGAGACCCGATTCTATGGGAAAGAGATCGTTGGGCTGCCGACGTCTTTCCTGGCGGAGAGGGCATTCGGAGGGTTACCCTGACCGCCCCTATTCTCAACCGGGCGCGGGAGGTGGCATTTCTGGTGAGCGGAAAGGGGAAAGCCCAGATTTTGCTGGAGGTGCTGGAGGGGGCAAATGACCCGGAGAGGCTCCCGGCCCAGCTCATCCGGCCCGAACCGGGACGGCTTCACTGGCTGGTGGACCGGGAGGCGAATAGGCTGGCCGGGTTGGTGGAGGGTTAAATCGACGGCACAGAGAGAGGCGAAATCCAGTTCCTCGGATTTTCTCCGTGCCCTCTGGTGAGCGAAGCGAACGGGTGCTGAAAAAGAAATTATGGGCCTGATTCCAACCACTTGAGCCAACTGTAAAACCAGATTACGCTTTTTATCCTTCCCCCTCCTGCAAATCCCGCTCTGTAATCCAGTACGTCTGCTTGTGCGGGCTGCGGGTCAGTTCGGCCAGGCGCTTCTCGGCGGGTCGCCTTTCGGGGAAGGAGTCGACCAGAAAACGGTTGCCGTTGTCGTCCTGGCGCCAGAGATCAAAGAGTGTTTCCATCCGCAAATGTCTCGTTTGACATTGGAGAGTTTTCCCCCGGCCGCCGCATCAGTCCTCCCTAAAAATACTCCTTTCGCAAAAACTTCATTGGATGGCTAAGCGAAAATTTCGTCCTACAAGGCCTGGTGGTTTTTCAGGGGCGAAGGCCTACATCAGGTAGGTCGAGGTCCTGAAAAACCGCTGTAACGCCGCCAAGGGCGGACTTTTAGCGACGCCATCAAAAATACCCCTCTTCATAATCGGACACCTGGGCGAACCACTCGGGGTGTTTTCGCCCTTCTACCAGCGCCCGCTCGGCCTGTTGGATGATAGTCTCGCGATCCTTCGGGTAGCCTCCTGCCAGGTGAAGGATGTTTGAGACGTGGTTGGACCTCAGGATGGTGCGCTTTGGGTTCAGCCCCCGGACGACGGCCAGCGCCTCCTCGAGCACCTCCCCGTTGCTGAGCGGTTGGATGAGCTTGAAATACGCATCGTTGTGCCTCCGGAACATCGTCAGAAGCGAAAAGTACTCGGGAGACAGGGCGCTGACCCAGCCGGCCGTCGCTGCGGCGTGTTCGGCGCTCCTCTCCCTCCCCGCCAGACCGAGGATCGCCGTAACCGACACCTTCATCCCCGCCTCGCGGGCCTTTCGGCAAAGGGTCAACGATTCCTCGGGCTCAAACCCCTTTCGAATGAGTCTGAGCGTTTCGGCGTCGCCACTCTCCAGCCCGAAATAGAGGATGCGCAATTTTCTCCGTCGGAGCTGTTCGAGGTCCTCCCTCGACTTGGTGGTCAGGCTGTTGGGCGAGGCATAGGCCCCCACCCGGGTCAGGTTGGGAAAGGTTTCGGAAAGCCGCTCCAGAAGGGCGACCAGGTGATTCTGCGGGCAGACCAGCCCGTCGCCGTCCCCCAGAAAAATCCGCTGGATATGCGGACGGTGGGCCGGCGGGACGCTGGCTATCTCCTCGAAGATTTCCTCCACAGGCCGGATGCGGAACCGCTTCATTTTGTACATGCCGCAAAAACCGCAGGTGTTCTGGGAACACCCGATGGTGGCCTGCAGGATCAGGGAGTGCGCCTCGGAGGGTGGGCGGAAGACCGGTTCGTTGTAGTCGAAATAATAGAACATAACCTATCTTAGCAGATTCTACAGCAGACCGACTACCGACAGGACCAGCGCCAGTCGAGTCGCTACGCGCCATGCCTGGCGCACACGAAAAAAGGGCCAGACCTTCCGGCCTGGCCCTTTGAAATTTCTGGAGCGGGAAACGGGATTCGAACCCGCGACTTCAACCTTGGCAAGGTTGCACTCTACCACTGAGTTATTCCCGCTCACTTTTAAAGCCCGCTGTCGCAAGCGGGCATATTAATAACAAAAGGACAGGGGCAAGTCAACAAAAATTTCGCCCCGAAAGAAATCTCCCTTCCTCCCCCCTATTTGGCGATAACCTTAAAGAATTTAACAAGATAGTCGGCACCGGACCAGATCGTCAGGACGAAGGCAATGTAAAAGAAAAAGATTCCGGCGGTCTGCATGGAGACATGAAAAACCTGCCATCTCAGGCCGAAGAACCAGTAGTAGTCATAGTGCAGCAGCAGGCCGATGATAGCCACCATCTGAAAGATGGTTTTGTACTTACCCAGGTCGCTGGCGGCGATGACGATCCCTTCGGAGGAGGCGATGGAGCGCAGGCCCGTCACCACCATCTCCCGTGCCAGGATCAGGAAGACCGCCCAGGCGGGAACCCGGCCCAGAGGAATGAGCATGATCAGGGCGGCCATGACGATGAGTTTGTCGGCCAGAGGATCGAGGAATTTCCCCAGAACGGTCACGACCCCCCATTTGCGGGCCAGCCACCCGTCCAGCCAGTCGGTGACCGCCGCAGCGCTGAAGACCGCTGCCGCCCAGAAACCGGCCCACCGCGTATCGAAGAAAAGAAGAACCACCAGAACCGGGATGGCGGCGATGCGCCCGAGGGTAAGGATATTGGGCAGGTTGAGAAGTCCGGAGCGCATGTTCATAGGTATCGGTCCTTGCCCCGGCGATAGATCTCCAGGTATTTTTTGACCTTCTGCACGTAGCGGCGGGTTTCAGTAAAGGGAGGGATGCCGTCGTGCTCGGCCACCGCCCCCGGTCCGGCATTGTAGGCCGCCAGTGCCAGGTCCAGGTTTCCCTGGAACCGATCGAGCATTCGCCGCAGATACATGCTGCCGCCGCGGATGTTCTCCTCCACGTTCAGCGGGTCGCTGACGTTCATATCCCGGGCGGTTTCGGGCAGTAGCTGCATGATGCCCAGGGCGCCCCTGGAGGAGACGGCTCGGGGGTTGAAATCGCTCTCGACCTTGATGACCGCCCGGACCAGCGCCGAATCGAGGTGGAAGGCCGAAGCATAATGCCGGATGATGTCTCCCACCCCCCTCCGGCTTCGATGCTCCCGAAGATAGATCTTATAATTGCTACTGGTCGGGGTGTTGGTGAAATGGACCACCCCACTCGGGTCGACGTACTTGTATATATCTGCCCGCCCCTTCCCCGCACTACCGAGGATGATGGCCAGGCCGAGCAGGGAGCCGACAAAAAGCGGTCTGGTTCCGCGCATTTTCCCTCCTGATGGATGCAACGTTCGAAATATAGCCCAAAAGATCTTGTATTTCAACCTATTTAGCCGGCAAAATTCTTGACATTAAGGACCCTGGAAACCGATAATGACCTCCGTGTGCGACCCGTGGATGCGCCTCTTTCTTCCCGCGGGTCTTTGTTGGAAGCCCCAAACATTCACAACAGCAAGGGGCGGGCCGAAAGGGCCCATTTCAGTGGGGAATCTGCCCTCACCCGAGGTTTCTGCATGAAAATCACATCGGACTTTCTGGTCATCGGCAGTGGCATTGCAGGCCTTTCCTACGCCCTCAAGGTCGCCGACCGCGGCACCGTTTCCATCGTCACCAAAAGAGAGATTTCAGAGACGGCCACCAACCTTGCCCAGGGAGGGATCGCCTCTGTCTTCTCCGCAGAGGACTCCTTCGAGGCGCACGTCCGGGACACCATGGTGGCGGGAGCGTTCCTCTCCCGCGAGGACATTGTTCGGATGGTGGTCGAGAGTGGTCCCGCCGCCATCCAGGACCTCATCGACTGGGGGGTAAAATTCACCAAAAAAGCCGACGACACCTACGATCTCACTCGCGAAGGGGGCCACAGCCAGCGACGCATCTTCCACGCCCAGGACATTACCGGCCGGGAAATCGAGCGGGCGCTGGTGGAGGCTGTCCGCAATCATCCGAAAATCAAAATCTACGAAAACCACATCGCCGTCGACCTGATCACCGAGGGCAAGCTTTCCCACCAGCCGAAACGCCCAGACTGCTGCCTGGGGGCTTACGTCCTCGACATCGAGGCCCGGGAGGTCTCTACCCTCGGCGCCCGGATAACTGTCCTCGCCACCGGTGGCGCAGGTAAGGTCTACCTCTATACCTGCAATCCCGACGTGGCCACGGGAGACGGTGTCGCCATGGCCTACCGGGCCGGAGCGACCATCGCCAACATGGAATTCATGCAGTTCCACCCGACCACCCTCTACCATCCCCACGCCAAGTCCTTCCTGATATCAGAGGCAGTTCGGGGAGAGGGGGCGATTCTGAGGCGCCGGGACGGAACGGCTTTCATGCCAGGCTATCACGAATTGAAAGACCTGGCGCCGCGGGACATCGTCGCTCGGGCGATCGACAACGAGATGAAGGTCCACGGGGATGACTGCGTCTTTCTGGATATCACCCATAAGGGTTCCGACTATATCCGGGAGCGTTTCCCCAACATTTATGAAACATGTCTCTCTTTCGGCATCGACATGACCAGGGAGCCGATCCCCGTTGTTCCCGCAGCGCACTACCTCTGCGGCGGAGTCCTGGTCGACTCCTGGGGCGAGTCGGACCTTCGAAACCTCTTTGCCATCGGGGAGGTTTCCTGCACCGGTCTTCACGGCGCCAACCGCCTGGCCAGCAACAGCCTTCTGGAGGGAGTGGTCTACGGCGACCGGGCGGCACAGAGGTCGCTTGAGCGCCTTTCGGAGCCGGTCAACCCCTTCCCTCCCATAAAGACCTGGGATTACGGCAATGCAACCAACAGCGATGAGGAAGTTGTCGTCGCCCACAACTGGGACGAAATCCGCCGATGCATGTGGAACTATGTCGGCATCGTCCGCTCCAACAGGAGGCTGGTGCGGGCTCTGCGCCGGGTGGAGATGATCCGGGAGGAAATCACCGATTACTACTGGGACTTCTACCCAACCTCCGACCTCATCGAACTGCGCAACATTGCCACGGTGGCCGAACTCATCATCCGCTGCGCCCTGGACCGCCACGAAAGCCGGGGTCTTCACTACAATATCGACTATCCCAAAACGGACGACGAATGCTGGAAGCGGGATACCATCATACGGAAGATGTACTGAATTCCGGCAATGGCAGACCGTATGCCGTCTATAGGAGAAAATTTTGGACATCGGTGACATCCGAAACGAAATCGACCGCCTGGACGATGAACTCCTCCGGATTTTCAACCGGAGGGCCGCCCTGGCCCTGGAAATCGGGGAAATCAAGAAGGAACGGAGAATGGCGGTTTACGACCCCGAGCGGGAAAAGGGCATTTTCCGCCGGATGCAGGACCGCAACCCCGGCCCCTTGGAAAATGCGGCTATCGTCCGGCTCTTCGAAAGAGTCGTCGACGAATCCAGACACCTGGAACGCATCCGGACGAAAGGGATCTGACATGCTTGTGGTAATGAAAACGACGGCTTCTGAGGAGGACCTTCAGACGGTTAAACAATACCTGGCGGACCGCGATTTCGACTTTCACCAGTCAACGGGCGCCAATCGCGTCATCCTCGGCGTGATCGGCGACACCGCCGCCATCGACAAGGGCGCATTGCGCGACCTGCCCGGAGTGCTGGAGGTGTTCAAAATACCGGAGGAGAAGGGATAGGCTCAGGAGCAGGAGCAAGGAGCAAGAAAAATCATACGAAACAAGGGCGCCAAACGGCGCCCTTGTTTTTTTCTGTATCTTGCGTCCGCCTTATCCCACAATCTGTGTCCGTGTAAAGACGGCCCGCAGGGGAATCCCCTCGTTTTCGATGTTCTCCCGGGCGCCCTCCTCCCGGTCCACCAGGGTGACGATGCCGACAACGTTGAGTCCTTCCTCCCGGGCACGCTCGACGGCTTTAATCGAGGATCCTCCGGTGGTGGTGACGTCCTCGACGATGACCACCCGGGATCCCCTGGGAAGGTTCTTGCGCCCTTCGAGCCACTGACCCGTGCCGTGCCCCTTCGGCTCCTTGCGGATGATGAAGGCGGCCAGAGGGGCTCCCGCCAACTGGCCGGCGATACTGGTGGCGGTGGCGATAGGGTCAGCCCCCAGGGTCAGGCCGCCGACGCCGTGAATCGGTCCGGGGAGTTTTTTCACTTCCTCGAAGAAAGCCTTGCCCACGAGGAGCCCTCCGCAGGGGTGCAGGGTAGTCTGCTTGCCGTCGAAGTAGAAATTGCTCTTGCGCCCGGAAGCCAGGGTGACCTCCCGCTGTTCGTACGACAGTTCGCGGATGATCCGCATCAGTTCGCTGCGCTCTTCCTGGGTCATAACAAATTCCTCCCCAAAAAATTGTAGGAGCAGGCCTTGTGCCTGCCCTGAACCACGGGCACCCTCAGGGGGAACCCCTACGTCTACGTTGTCATCTTTTCTGATTTCAGCGGCCACCGGTCAAAAATCACGGCCTTAAAACAGCCCCAATTGGCTGTCGGACTTCAGGCGCGGGAACTTGACGGGGTACTGACCGCTGAAGCAGGCATCGCAGAAATGGCCGGTGCTGCCCTCCGGGACGCCGACGGCGGCCAGCGTCCCCTGCCGGGAGAGGTAGCCGAGGGTGTCGGAGGTGATGTAGCGGTTGATCTCCTCCACCGTATGGGATGAAGAGATGAGCTCCTTGCGGGTGGGGGTGTCGATGCCGTAAAAGCAGGGAAAGCTGGTCGGGGGACTGGAGACGCGCATGTGAATCTCCCGCGCGCCGGCGTTGCGGATCATCTTGATGATTTTGCGGGCGGTGGTGCCGCGAACGATGGAATCATCGATCACCACGACTCTCTTGCCTTCGATGACTTCCCGCACCGGGTTGAGCTTGATCTTGACCCCGAAGTGGCGGATCGACTGCTGGGGTTCGATGAAGGTTCGCCCCACGTAATGGTTGCGGATCAGCCCGAGCTGAAAGGGGATTCCAGACTCCTCGGCATACCCGATGGCCGCGGGGACACCCGAATCGGGAATCGGAATGACCACGTCGGCTTCGACGGCATGCTCGCGTGCGAGGTGCCGGCCGAATTCTTTGCGGACCCCGTAGACCTGTCGTCCGAAGATGGTGCTGTCGGGACGGGCAAAGTAGATGTATTCGAAGATACAGGGGGACGGGGTCACAGTGCCGAAGGGACGAAAGGACTTGAGCCCGTTCTTGTCGATGAGGAGCATTTCTCCCGGCTCGACTTCGCGGATGAACTGAGCCTCGATGAGATCGAAGGCGCAGGTCTCGGAAGCCACGACGTAGGCGCCGTCGAGTTTGCCAAGAACCAGGGGGCGAAAACCGTTGGGGTCGCGCACGGCGACCATCCGGGTCTCGGTGAGAAATACCAGGCTGTAGGCTCCCTTGACGGTCTGCAGGGCTTCAGTCACCCGATCGGGAAGGAAATCGCTCTGAGCGTGGGCGAGCAGGTGAATAAGTACTTCCGTGTCGGAGGTGGTGGAAAAAATCGACCCGCGATGCTCCAGATCGTTGCGGACCTCCTGGGCATTGACGAGGTTGCCGTTGTGGGCGACGGCGATGCTGCCCCGGGCGTAATCGACCATGATCGGCTGGCAGTTTTTCATGTCGTTGCCGCCAGCCGTGGAGTAGCGGACGTGCCCGATGGCACTGGGGCCGGGAAGCCGTTCAAAAACGGCGTCTTCCTTGAAGACGTCGGCCACCAGCCCCATTCCCCGGTGAGCCCGGAGCTTGTATCCGTCCGAGGCAACAATGCCGCAGCTTTCCTGACCCCGGTGCTGCAAGGCATAGAGGCCCAGGTAGGTCAGGTTGGCAGCTTCAGGATGCCCGAAAATGCCGAAAACGCCACATTCTTCTTTTAATTTATCGAACATGGAAGCGGAGGCTCCTTGCGTTTGTCGCCGCCTCTGGAGGCAGCGCAGAAAAATTTTTCGGGCCTGCCATCAGCCCGAACTTGCGCGTAGTTTAGCATATGCCCCGGGAAAAAAGATACCCCCCGCCGGGGAAGTCCCTGTCACTGGTCACTGGTCCCCAGTCCCGAACCTAGAACCCGCCGTCGCCTTTCGGCTAAGGCGGGGCAATCCCTGAGCCTTGAACCTTGGGCCGTGCTCCTACAACAATTCCCTGCGAATAAACTCCACCGCGTTCTGGTAAAGCCACAGCCCCATCCCCTCCTCGGGGAGGTTTTCCTCCCGTGTCCAGCGGGGATGGTGGGTGCGGTGCACGTAGGCCTCGGGATGGGGCATCAGACCGAAGAGCCGACCGGTCTCGTCGCAGAGCCCGGCGACGGCGGCCAGGGAGCCGTTGGGGTTCAGGGGGTATTCCATTGTGGCGTCGCTGTAGCTGGGATCGCTGTATTTGAGTGGGGCGAGGTGTCGCTTTTCGATTGCCCCCAGCACCTCTTCGGACCGGGCCACGAAGCGGCCTTCCCCATGGCGTATAGGGAGATAGAGGCCTTTCAGCCCCCGGGTGAAAACGCAGGGAGAGGCCGGATCGGCCTTCAGATAGACCCAGCGGTCCTCGAAACGCCCCCCGGCGTTGAAGGTCAGAGTGGCCACCTGCTCCTCGTAGTTGCGATCCAGGGCCGGCAGGAGTCCCATTTTCACCATCAACTGGAAGCCGTTGCAGACGCCGAAGATCACCTTTCCGTCGGCAATAAAGCGGCGCAACTGGTCGATCAGCCTCTCGGTGCTTCCCTGGACCGGAGCATTTCGAAGACGGTTGGCTCCGGCCTTTGCGCTGCCCAGGTCGTCCCCGTCGAGAAAGCCTCCCGCCAGGTTGAGAAAGTGATAGTCGTCGAGGCGGGTCCGGCCGGCAAGCAGTTCGGCGATATGTACGATATCGACAATCTCGGCCCCGGCCAGACGGCAGGCGTTGGCGGCTTCCCGCTCGCAGTTGGTGCCGTTTCCGGCGATGACGACGGCTCGAACTTGTTTCGGCATAATCTTAGAGCTCCTTCAAGGGCGATTGCCAGGCTTCCTTGAGATCCCCGATATCGGCCCTTAACAGAATTTCACCATCCAAGCCGATGATGTGCAGTTCCTGGTTGCCGGCAACGGCCCCGAGCAGGGAGATGTCCTGCCCCGCGAAGGCCGCCTCGAAGGAGGTCCGGTGTTCAGGGCGTACCGTGACCAGGAACCGGCTCGGGGTTTCAGAAAAGAGCAGTGCATCCTCCCGCAGGGAACCTTCGGTTTTCACCTCCCTCAGGTCGGCATGAATGCCGAACCCGCCGGCAAAGGCCTTCTCTGCGAGGGCCACAGCCAGCCCGCCGTCGGAGAGGTCGTGGCAGGAGACCAGAAGTCCCAGCGCCTGTGCTCGGTTGACGGCTCGAAAGAGGGAAAGAGCGTAAGGAGCGTCGACCTTCGGCACGTTTTTGCCAAGGGCTCCCAGCATGGCATAGTACTCCGAGCCGCCAAGCTCGTCGCGGGTGGCGCCCAGGAGGTAGACCAGGTCATCGGGGCGCTTGACGTCCATGGTGACCGCCTTGCGGATATCGGCGATTTTTCCCATGACGGAGAACAGAACGGTCGGAGGGATGGAAATCTTGGTCTCGCCGACCTGGTAGTCGTTTTTCATCGAGTCCTTGCCCGAAATCAGCGGGACTCCGAAGGCCACGCAATACTCGTACAGGGCCTTGTTGGCCCGCACCAGCTGGGCGGCCTTGTACTCCCCGTCGGGCGTTTTTTCACTCTTGACCGGGTCGCACCAGCAAAAGTTGTCCAGTCCCGCCACATGGTCGATGTCGCCACCGACCGCCACGAAATTGCGCAGCCCCTCATCAATGGCGCAGGCCATCATGTGGTAGGTGTCGATGTCGCTGTAGCGGGGACAGATGCCGTGGGCCACAACCACTCCCTCGAAGGAGTCGAACAGGGGGCGAACCACCGCCGCATCCGCAGGCCCGTCGTTGGCTATGCCGGTGAGAGGCTTGAGCACGGTGGAGGCCTGTACTTCGTGGTCGTAACGACGTACGACGCTCTCCTTGGAGCAGATGTTCAGCCGGCCCAGCATGTTCTGAAGGGTGGCTTTCATGTCGAGGGGCTGGGGGAAACCGGGCTCCCGTAGGTCCCTCTCCTCCCACCGGGCCGGGATGAGCATCTGGGGCACCCCTTCGTGCAGGAAGTCCATGGCGAGGTAGGTCACGGTCCTGCCGTTGTACAGGCAGTGGTAGAAGCCCGAGTCGGTGAATTCGCCCAGGTCGGTCGCCTCCACCTCCATCTCCCGCGCCAGCCGAAGGAACTCTCCGAGCTTGTCGGGGGGAACGGCGAGGGTCATTCGCTCCTGCGCCTCGGAGATGAGGATCTCCCAGGGCTGAAGCCCCGGGTACTTGAGCGGCGCGCGGTCGAGGTGCATCTCGAAGCCACCGGTGTCTTCGGCCATCTCCCCGACGGAGGAGGAAAGGCCGCCGGCTCCGTTGTCGGTAATCGAGTTGTAGAGACCGCGATCCCGGGCGATGAGCAGAAAATCGAACATCCGCTTCTGGGTGATCGGGTCGCCGATCTGCACGGCAGTGACCGGAGAGCCTTCATGCAGCTCTTCGGAGGAAAATGTGGCCCCGTGAATGCCGTCCTTGCCGATACGGCCACCGGTCATAACGATGCGGTCGCCGACCTTCGCCTTTTTCTCGTATCCGGGCCGGCCGTTGACCTCGGCCGGCATCAAACCGGCGGTGCCGCAATAGACCAGGGGCTTTCCGGCGAAGCGCTCGTCGAAGACGATCGACCCGTTCACGGTGGGAATGCCGCTCTTGTTGCCCCCGTGCTCGACCCCCTCCACGACCCCCTCGAAGATCCTCCGGGGGTGGAGCAGGCGGGGCGGCAGGGGTTTTTTGTAGAAGGGGGAGGCGAAGCAGAAAACGTCTGTATTGAAAATGAGCCGCGCTCCGAGCCCGGTGCCGAAGGGGTCGCGGTTGACCCCGACGATCCCCGTCAATGCTCCCCCGTAGGGGTCGAGGGCGCTGGGGGAGTTGTGGGTTTCGACCTTGAAGACCAGGCTCCAGTCGTGGTTGAAGCGGATAACCCCGGCATTGTCCTTGAAAACGGAGAGACAGATGTCCCGCTCTCCCATCCGGGCACGGATGTCGCTGGTCGCCTTGACGATAAAGCTTTTGAAGAGGGAGTCGATTGTCTCGGTTCTCCCCTTTTCGTCCGTGTACTCGATGCGGGCGGAGAAGATCTTGTGCTTGCAGTGCTCGCTCCAGGTCTGGGCCAGGGCCTCCAGTTCGGCGTCGGTGAGCTTCTCCCCCAGGCCGACCCGCTGCCGGAGTGCCCGGACCTCCGGGGCTGAGGCATAGGCCTGCAGCGCCTTCATCTCCTCGAGGTTGAGGGCCAGCATCCCCTCCCGGCTAATCCGCACCAGTTCCTCATCCGGGACGTCGAGGTCGATTTCCACGACCTTCGGCTCGGAAACGCTCACCACCCTGGGTACGGTGGCCGCCAGACCCTTTTCCCGGTCGAAACGAGCGCTCGGAACGATGGTCCAGCGCTGGATCAGGCCGTTGGCCAGAAAGCCCGAGGCGATCTCCTCGGCGGTCTTTTCGTCGACCTTCCCCCTGAGGCGGTACTGGACCGAGGTGTAGACCCCCTCACCCGGCTTGAAGGCGCGCCCGGTGATATACTGGATGGCCTCCCGGGCGGTGCGTCCGACGTTGTCGGTGACCCCCGGCCGGAACCCGACTTCGACGAGGACGTCGAAATCCCCCGCCAGAGGGGTATCGATGGAGACCTCCTGAATGACCGGGTCGGAGAAGGGGCCATGGGCCGCAGCCGACACCTCCTCTTCGCCCAGATCGGCATCGACCGTGTAGACATCGACGGTGCGCACCTGCTCGAGGGCAATCCCGAGGTGTTCGGCGATCTCCCGCCTGACCCTCTCGCCTCGGGCATCGGTGAGCCCGTCCTTAAGTCCGACTTCTATTCTCCAGGGCATGTTCACTCCTTTTCAAACACCCGCCGGAAAATCGTATCGACGTGCTTGAGATGATAACCGAGGTCGAAGGACTCCCGGATTTTCTCCTCGCCCAGGGCCCCCACCACCTCCTGGTCGGCCAGAAGTTCTTCGAGAAAGTCCTTGCCTTCCTCCCATACCTTCATGGCGTTTCTCTGGACCAGCCGGTAGGCGTCCTCCCGGGAAACCCCGGCCTGGGTCAGGTCGAGAAGGATTTTCTGGGAAAAGACGAGGCCCTTCATGCGGTTGAGGTTGTTGAGCATGTTCTTCGGGTAGACGACCAGATTTTTAATAAGGCCGATCAGGCGCCCCAGAGCAAAATCGAGGGTCACGGTGGCGTCGGGCCCGATGTTGCGCTCGACGGAGGAGTGGGAAATGTCCCGCTCGTGCCAGAGAGCGACGTTCTCCAGGGCCGGCAGGGCGTAGCCCCGCACCAGCCGCGCCAGTCCGGTGAGGTTTTCGGAGAGGATGGGGTTGCGTTTGTGGGGCATGGCCGAGGAGCCTTTCTGGCCCTTGGAGAAGAACTCCTCGGCCTCCAGCACCTCTGTGCGCTGGAGATGCCGGACCTCCACGGCGATCCGCTCCATGGAGGAGGCGATGACGGCCAGGGTGCAGAAATACTCGGCGTGCCGGTCCCGGGGGATGACCTGGGTGGAAACCGGTTCGGGCTTCAGACCCATTTTTTCACAGACGTAGGCCTCGACGCTGGGGTCGATATTGGCGAAGGTGCCCACGGCTCCCGAAATGGCTCCTGTGGCGATGTTCTCCCGGGCCGCTTCGAGGCGATCCCGGTTGCGTTTCATTTCGGCGTACCAGGTGGCGAGCTTGAGGCCGAAGGTAATCGGCTCGGCGTGAATGCCGTGAGAGCGCCCCATGCATACCGTGTCCTTGTGTTCGAAGGCCCGCTCCCGGATCGATTCGAGAACCTGGTCGAGGTCGCGAAGCAGCTGGTCGGCCGCCTGGACCAACTGCACAGAAAAGCAGGTGTCGAGGACATCCGAGGAGGTCATCCCCTGGTGAATGAAGCGGGCTTCGGGGCCGACGAATTCCGCCACCGAGGTCAGAAAGGCGATGACGTCGTGTTTGACCTCCGCCTCGATCGCGTCGATGCGGGAGATATCGAAATCCCCCTTCTCCCGGATGACCTTCACCGCCTCCAGGGGAATGACCCCGAGTTCGGCCTGTCGCTCACAGGCCAGGGTTTCTATCTCAAGCCAGATCCGGAACCGGTTCTCCGGCTCCCAGATCCGGGACATTTCCTTGCGGGTGTACCGTTCGATCATGAATTCAGGCTCCTGAGGAAAAGATTTTCGTCAAAACGGGGATAATACCACGGCCGGGCAGGTCGATAAAAGGAGGAAAAAGCGTCATTCCGCGGTAAAGCAGAAGCTGGCGGATTCCTGGGAACCGACGATCAACCGGGGCCTGCACCGACTCTGCCGGTCAAGCACCTCCCGCGCGCAGCCTTCCGCCAGAGTGGGATGGTTGTTGGTTTCGCTGAGATGCGCCAGAAAAACGGCTTCCAGACCGTCCCAGAGCAGGTCCCCGAGCAGCCGGGCGGATGACGGGTTGGAAAGATGCCCGTGATTGCTGCGGATCCGCTGTTTCAGGGGCCAGGGGTAGGGACCATCGCGAAGCATCTCCTCGTCATGGTTGGACTCCAGAATCAGCACCCGGCATCCCTTGAGACGGTCGGCGACCAGGCGGGTGGCGATACCGAGGTCGGTGGCCACCCCGATCTTCCCTTCCTTCGTTTCCACCGTATAGCCGACGGGGGCGGCGGCATCGTGGGAGAGGGGAAACGTTTCAATCCGCAGGTCCCTCAGAGACAGAGTGTCCCCAGCTTCGAACTCCCGGACTTCCCCGACCTTGCCCAGGGCAGGCAACGCCCGGCGGGTTTCGGAGTGCAGGTAGACGGGCAGAGCGAATCTTCTGGCCAGGGGACCGAGGCCGCGGCAGTGGTCGGTGTGCTCATGGGTAACCAACAGGGCATTCAGGTCTTCCCCCGCCACACCGATTCCCCCGAGCCTCTTCTGAATTTCCCGGCCGGAAAGCCCGGCGTCGATGAGGATGCGGCTTTCTCCGCTCCCAATATAGATTGCATTGCCCTTGCTTCCGCTGGCAAGCAGGCAAACTTCCAACTCTGAAGTCCTTCCTCCCCATCCGGGCGCTTTATATACCGAAAATAGCAGCCCGGCGCAAGGGAAAACAGGATTTCCCGAGAGCCGGAACCGGGGTCAGATCACCTCCGGGCCGGCTCCGGCTGCGGGCGAAGGCACAGGCAGCAAGACGTGAAAGACGCTTCCGGGGAAGGTCAGGGGGTCGTACCCCGGGCTCTCCACCCAGATCTCCCCCCGATGCATGGCCACAATGCCCTTGGCAATCGAGAGCCCGAGACCGGCGCCTTTCCCTTTGAAGGTCATATTCCCCGTAAAATGCTCCTCAATCTTGCCCGCATCGAAAAACTTGTCGAAGACGTGCATCTGATCTTTTTCGGCGATGCCGATACCGGTGTCCCGAATTACAATTTCCACGTAGGGCATGGGGTCAGCCTCAATTTTTTTGGCCATCCCCTCTTCGAGCGAACCCGGTTCGGAAGAACGCAAGGATTTAAGGCGCCGGGTTTCGAGCGAAACGGTTCCTCCGTCGGGCGTGAATTTAACCGCGTTATTCAACAACTGGGCTACCGCCTGAGCCAGACGATTGCTGTCTCCCTCGATTTCAGGAAGATTGTCTCCGAGATGCATTTCGAGGCGCTGCCCTCGGTGGCGGAAAAACGCCTCGAATTCCCCGGCAGACGAACTGAGGAGGTCGTTGACGTCCACCGGACCGTTTTCCAACTCCACCTCTTTGCTGTCGAGCATAGAGACGTCGAGCATGTCCCGAACGATGCCGGAAAGCCGTTCGGCGGCCTCCGCGATATACCGAATCATGGGCCGAACCGAGGGGTCGACCTTGTCTTCCATTTCGCCGAGAATCAGGTCGCTATAGCCGATGATGACGGTCAGGGGGGTTTTCAGTTCATGGGAGGCCACTCCGAGAAAGGAGTCTTTCATCCTGTTCAGCCGTTCCAGTTCCCGGGCGCTTTCCTCGAGATTCTCCTTGGTTTCGCTCTCCAGGGTGATGTCCCGGATGATGATCTGCACCCAGAATTTCCCCTGGGCCCCCCGGATCACCGAGGCCCGCATCCAACCAACGCTGGGACGGGTCTCCCCGCGCCGAAGATATTTGAATTCAGCCTCCTGGTAGCCTCGTTCGAGCAGGCTCTGATACAGGCGGTACTGAAGGTCCAGGTCCCCCTCGGCAAGGTCCACGGCCTGAAAAAGGTTTTCTCCCACAACCCGGTCCGCAGAGAGTCCGAAAAACTGTTCAGCCTGCTTGTTGAAAAGAATGACGCTGTCTTCCCGGTCGCAAATGATGATGGCATCGGAGGCCTGGTCGAAAAGGACCTGGTACATTTCCCGGCTTCGTTTCAGGTCGGCGCCGATCAATTCCTGCTGTTCGGAAAATTTTTGCAGGAGCAGGTTGGCCTCTTCCTGTTCGTGGTAGTTTTCGAAGATTTTTTCATCACGTTCCCTCAGGGAAAAAGCCATTTCTCCGAGGGCCTGAGCAAGTTCCTGGAAATCCTGGCTGGGCATTTCAAGCCGTTCGATGGTAAAGTTCCCTCCGGAAATTTCCCTGGCGACCGAGCGCAGCCTGCCGATGGGTCGGACGATGTCCCTTTTCAGAAACAGGGCCACCAGGGAAAATATCACCAACAGCCCTCCAACCAGAACGGCCAGTGAGTGCTGGAAAATCAGGAGAGTGTGGTGGTCCAGGATATCTTCGGGAAACCCGATCCGAACCCTTCCGGCCGGACGGTCATCGGCGAAATGAAGAGGCGCCGAAACGTCGTAGACCTTGCCCCACTTGGGAAAATCCATCTCGGAGGTCGACCCGGAGAGTTTGGAGAGGAATTTGCCGTCCCGGGCCGGATTAAAGGAGGGGTCGCTGGAGTAAAGGGTTTTACCTTTGGCATCTTCGACCAGACAGTAAACGATATCCGGGTCCGTAGCGACGATTCCCTGGCATCGGGCATTGATCCCCTCCATCTCGCGAAGGGGGATTCCCAAGGCCAGGACATTTTCGATCGACACCTTGAGCCCCCCCGCAAGGCTCCGGCTGCGCAGGATAATGCTGTCGCGGAAGTCTCTGCGGAACCCCTGGATGCTGAGCCCCGCATTGACCGAAATAGCCAGGGTAAGGGCCAGGAAGGCGAAGAGCAGAATTCGCTTTTCGAGAGTGATTTTCTTCATGGGGCTGACAGGCCGGTTCACGCCGAGCAGATTCTTTCCTGACCGGGAGGCGGAATCGGGAAGGGCTTCCCTTTGCAAATTGTCCAGAGTGAGGTAAATTTGGCTGGTGAACCGACCCTATCCAGAAAGGATTCCCGGCAAAAAGGATTTCCGGTTCGGCCCGAGGCGGGACCGGATTGTCATGTTCATAACACATCGCCTTTAAAAGGGCAATGACCCATTGCCCTTGGGCCCTAAAAAGGGTTGACGCCCCCTAATCGATTGGCTATCATCCCGCGATATTGATTTCTCGGACTCGAACCGGTCCCTATTTCTATTTTTCGAACCAGGAGATGAACTATGGCAGCAAAAGTAGCGATCAACGGATTCGGCCGCATCGGACGGAACCTTTTCCGGGCCGCAAAACAAGCTCGGGATATCGAGATTGTCGCCATCAACGACCTGACCGATGCCGTCACCCTCGCCCACCTGCTTAAATACGATTCGGTCCATGGCATCTTCGACGCCCAGGTGGAGACCGATGGCGAAAACCTCGTGGTCGACGGCAAACGGATCCGAGTGCTCAAGGAAAAGGATCCTGCCGCCCTCCCCTGGAAAGAGCTCGGCATCGACATTGCGGTGGAATCCACAGGACGCTTCACCAGCAAGGAAGACGCCGAAAAACATCGCCAGGCCGGCGCCGCCAAGGTCATCATCAGCGCTCCCGGCAAAAACGTGGACCTCACGGTGTGCATGGGCGTCAACCAGGAGGATTACGACCCCGCCTCCCACCACGTCCTTTCCAACGCCTCCTGCACCACCAACTGCCTGGCCCCGGTCGCCAAGGTCCTTTTAGAGTCCTTCGGCATCGTCAAGGGCCTGATGACGACGGTTCACGCCTACACCAACGATCAGCAGATCCTCGACCTTCCCCACAAGGACCTTCGCCGGGCCCGGGCGGCAGCCGTGTCCATGATCCCCACAACCACCGGGGCCGCCAAGGCGGTCGCCCTGGTCCTGCCCCAGCTCAAGGGCAAGCTCGACGGCATGGCGGTGAGGGTTCCCACACCCAACGTCTCTCTCGTCGACCTGGTGGTTGAAACCGAGAAAACGACGACGGTGGAGGAAGTCAATGCAGCGCTGAAGAAAGCGGCAGAGGGTCCGCTCAAAGGCATCCTGGATTACTGCGACCTGCCTCTCGTTTCCAGGGACTTCAACGGCAACCCCGCCTCCTCGACCGTCGACTCGCTGACTACCAGCGTCATCGGCGGGAACATGGTCAAGGTTCTCTCCTGGTACGACAACGAGTGGGGTTATTCCAACCGCATTCTGGACCTGGTCAAATACGTCGCAGGCAAATAAGGGGCACCATCAATCACACCAAAGGGCAGGGTCGACGATCCTGCCCTTTGGTTATTGCCCCCAAGAACTCCAAGGAGCTTGAAGATGCTCAAGAAAATGACCATCAACGACCTTGACTGCAAGGGGAAAAGGATATTCTGCCGGGTCGATTTCAATGTCCCTCTGGATGAAAATCGCACCATTACCGACGACACCCGGATCCGGGCGGCCCTTCCGACCATCCGCCATATCCTCGAAAACGGCGGCAGGCTGATCCTTGCATCCCATCTCGGCCGGCCCAAGGGCAAACCGGATGCCAGGTTCAGCCTGGCGCCCGTGGCCCCTGCCCTCACCCGCCTCCTGGGACGGCCGGTGCCCATGGCCCCAGACTGCATAGGCCCCGAAGTGGCGACAATGGTCCACAAGATGAAGGACGGCGAGGTCATTCTCCTGGAAAACGTCCGGTTCCACCCCGGGGAGGAGAAAAACGACCCGGCATTCTGCCGCCAATTGGCCGAACTCGCGGACCTCTACGTCAATGACGCCTTCGGAACAGCCCACAGGGCCCATGCCTCCACCGAGGGGGTGGCGCATCTGCTCTCCCCGGCGGTCGCCGGGTTCCTGATGGAAAAGGAAATCCGTTATCTGGGTGAAGCCCTTGCCAGTCCGAAACGACCCTTCGCTGCCGTTCTCGGAGGAGCCAAGGTCAGCGACAAAATCCCCGTCATCCAAAACCTGCTGACCAAGCTGGACACGCTGATCATCGGCGGAGGCATGGCTTACACCTTTCTCAAGGCCCGTGGCGTCGATGTCGGCAACTCCCTGGTCGAGAACGACCTGCTGGATCTTGCCCGCAAACTGATGTCCGAAGCGCAGAGCGAAGGGGTTAACCTTCTTCTCCCCGAAGATCACATGGTGGCCGCGGAGTTCAAGGCGGATGCCGAACACAGGGTCTGCACCAACGCCGATTTTCCCGCCGAGTGGATGGGACTGGACATCGGCCCCCGCACCATCGAAACCTATGCACAGGCCCTCAAGGGCGCGGGCACCGTTGTCTGGAACGGGCCCATGGGTGTTTTCGAATTCGAGGCCTTCGCCTCCGGAACCTTCGCCGTAGCGAGGGCCCTGGCGGAATCCGACGCCATATCTATCATCGGCGGCGGGGATTCGGTGGCCGCCGTCAACAAGTCGGGTCTGGAGGACCGGATGACCCACATCTCCACCGGCGGCGGGGCCTCCCTGGAATTCCTGGAAGGAAAAAACCTTCCGGGAATCGAGGCGTTGACGGATAAAAAATCAAGTTAAAAGTGAAATGTAAAATGTAAATGCAATGGGCCAATACGTGCCTGTTTTACTTTTCACCTTTTTACCTTTTCGCATTTCACAGGAGGACCGAAAAATGCGAAAACCCCTTATCGCCGGCAACTGGAAGCTTCACAAAACCGTGACCGAAGCTCTGGAACTGGTCGAGGCACTGAAAAAGGGCCTGGCCGATATCAAGGACCGGGACATCGTCGTCGCCCCGGTCTTTACCGCCCTTGCCAAGGCGAGTGAGACCCTCGCCGGTTCGAACATCGCCCTGGCGGCTCAAAACTGCTTTCCGGAAAACACCGGAGCCTTCACCGGTGAGGTCTCCCCTGTCCTGCTGCAGGACGTCGGGTGCGGCTACATCATCGTCGGCCACTCGGAACGGCGACAGATCTTCGGGGAAAGCGATGATTTCATCAACCGCAAGGTAAAGGCCGTCATCGCACAGGGTCTGAGGGTCATCCTCTGCATCGGGGAAACCCTGGAGGAACGTGAGAGCGAGCGGACCTTCCAGGTGCTGCAAAGGCAGGTTTCAGAGGGCCTCAAGGACCTCTCCTCCGCCGAGATGGCTCAGGTTGTGATCGCCTACGAACCCGTCTGGGCCATCGGTACGGGCAAGACGGCCTCCAACGAACAGGCGCAGGAGGCCCATGGTTTCATTCGCGGCCTCTTGAAAGAAATCTTCGGGAAGGAGACCTCGGAAGCCACCCGCATTCTCTACGGCGGCAGCGTCAAACCGGGCAACGTCGATGGGCTGATGGCCCAGGCCGATATCGACGGAGCCCTTGTAGGGGGGGCCAGTTTGAAGGCCGCAGACTTCGTCCGCATCGTCCGGTTCCAATAATTTCGAAATACCTATTTTCTTCTTTTCAGCTACCCCCGATGTGTGATAAATTCCAAGAGTTTTAAAAAAAGAAGTCAAGGAGTCGGAAATAAAATGCTAGCAGCTCTTATTGTTCTTCATGTTCTGGTTTGCATCGCCCTTATCATCGTGGTTCTTCTTCAGTCGGGCAAGGGTGCCGAGATTGGGGCATCCTTCGGCGCGGGGGCCAGTCAGACCGTTTTCGGCGCCACCGGCGGCAAAAGCTTCATGAGCCGGATGACGACCTCCGTTGCCGTCATTTTCATGCTCACCAGCCTGACCCTGGCCTATTTTTACGGAAAACCCAGCACGACGAGCGTGATGCCTTCCCAGGTGCCGTCCGCAACGGCCCCGGCCCAGAAAGCACCGGCGGCGACGCCTCCAGCGACGCAGGCTCCGGCCAAACAGGCCGCTCCCGCCGAGGGTGCGAAAAAATAAAAAAAGCCCGGCATTTGATATTGACAGCGGACCCTTAAATCAGTATAAATACAGTCCGTTCGCCGAAGTGGTGGAACTGGTAGACACGCCATCTTGAGGGGGTGGTGACCAATCGGTCGTGCGAGTTCGAGTCTCGCCTTCGGCACCAAAAAATTGATAAACGCCGCAAGCTCAATTGCTTGCGGCGTTTTCTTTTTTCCTGACCTTATTCGCTAGGCATTACCCCTTCGAGCACAACCCGGCCCGGATATCCGGCTCCTGCCGCCGGTTTGAGGCGTGACCTGAATCTGGGTGCCGATCCGCTCCTTCAGGGCCGATACGTGCGAAATGACGCCGATGAGCTTGCCGTCCTGCTGCAGACCCGCAAGGGTTTCCAGAGCGGTGTCGAGAGCTTCCTCGTCCAGGGTGCCGAAGCCTTCATCCAGGAAGAGCGAATCGACCTTGACGTTCTTGCTGGCCATTTGGGATAACCCCAGAGCCAGCGACAAACTGACGATAAAGCTCTCGCCGCCGGAGAGGTTCTTCGTGGACCGAATCTCGCCCGCCTGGTAGTTATCCACCACGTTGAGCTCCAGCGGCTGAGCGTCATCGCGGACCAGCAGGTAGCGGTCGGTCATTTTCTGCAGTTGTCGGTTCGCGTGACCGACCATCATTTCAAAGGTCAGCCCCTGGGCAAAATTTCGGTACTTCTTGCCGTCTGCGGAGCCGATCAATTCGTGCAGATTTTCCCACCTGCGGCATTCTTCTTTCTGGCCCTCGATAGCCGCTTGCTTCTCCTTTATCCGCTCCTTTGCAGCCGTATTTTCACTCAACTTATGTTTGAGACCGGCAATGATGTCCCGCAGCTCTTTCAGGGATTCCTCGTGCTCCTTGAATTGGGGTTCGAGCTCTTCCAGCGGCTTGTCGGTAACCTTCCGGGCGATTTCCGTTGCCAAGCGCGTTTCCCGATCCTTTTGCCTGGCTTTCAGGTCCGTTTGGCGATCATCCAGATCCTTGGCCTTAGCCGTCAGCTCATCCCTGCGCTCAGAGGGCAGTCTGGCCGCCAGGAACTGGTCTTCATTTAAAAAGCCTCCAGGCGCAAGCGCTGCGGAGAATTCAGTTTCCAGTCCTCTCAGTTCCGGCTCTCGCTGGTCGATGCGCTTTTTCAGGGACTCGACATGGGCCTTCGCGGTGTTCCATTTTTGTTGGAGCTCATTGTGCCGTTCTCTGGCCTGCCTTTCGGCACCTTCGGCATCGGAAACCGCCTTGTTCAAGCGGAGCTCCTCATCGTCGGGATTCTTCTCGCCGTACAGTGCTTTACGCTCGTCACTTCCTGCGGCGAGTACCTTTTTCAAGGTCTCCTGGCGCTCCCGCTTTTCGGCCAAGGCGCCGCTTTGAGTTTCGATAACCGCATCCAGACGCTTCACCTCGCTTTCGAGATCCGCAATCTGTTTTTCGATTTCCGCCTTTTTCTTGACCTGGGCCTGCCACGCCTTCAGCCGCCCTCTGAGGGTCGCGAGCAGTGATGAAATGTCCGTCTCGGGGACGTCCGAAACGCCAAGCGGCAGGAGTTTTCTCGATACGGCCTGCCTGCATTCGGTAAAATCAGCCCGGAGTTTTTCCAAGCTGTCCTTCACATCGGCAAGGGATTTCTCGGCAGACCTCTTGTCATTAGCCGCTGCGGTCTCCTGCTTTTCAGCCTCCGCCAGGTTTTTGCGGGCCAGGCTTTCTGCTTCTTCGAGGTCCTTGATGGCGGCTTCCTGATCCTCGGCTTTGCTGATCAGCCTGGTCAGCGCGTCGATCTTTTGTTCGGTTTCATCGGGGACAGGGACATTGCCTTCTGCGAAGGGATGCTCCGTTGCGCCGCAGAGCGGACAGGGTTTGCCGTCTTTCAGTTTGGCTCGGTGATTTTCAAGCTCCGCTATTTTCGTCAGGAAGGCCATTTCACGCAGCAGGGTTTCCTTCTCGGTGCGGTATTCCCGCAACAAGCGGTCTCCCAGCAGTTGGCTCAATGCATCTTTGCCCTGCTGAATCTGTTTTGAGGCATCCTCCAGCGTCTGCTTCCGAATGCCGCATTGCTTCTGACAGTCGTCGAGTGACTTCGTCGCCTGTTCCAGCGCCTCCAGGGCTTTGTCTTGGTCGGTCTCTTTTTGAAGGATTTCTTTTTGCCTGGAGAGCAGGCCGCTTAACTGCTCTTCGACACCGCCCAGGCCGCCGATCAGCCATTCATCCCGTGCGTGCTCCTTGAGATAGTCGTCAACAAGTTGCAGTGTCTGGTGAGCCTTGGAACGTTTTTCCTGCTCTTTAAGTCTGGCCTGTTTTTCCCTATCAATCGTTGCCGCATCCTTCTTGCAGCTCGCTTCCCCTTCCGTAAAAGCCATTTTCTGATCGGCAAGTTTCTGATCGAGGGAGCGAACCTTCTGCAATGTAGGCGCGGCCGCTTTCAGCTCCTCTTTGACTCGAGCGGTTTGTTGCTCGGCCGATTTCTGCGACTCGCCCTGTTCCTTGGAAGAGGATTCCAATCCAGGAAGAGCCCCTTCCTCAGCTTTCAAAGCCTCTCTGTCGTCCATCTGCTGTTTTCGGACGCCGATGAGCGTTGCGTATGCGCCATCCAGCGACGCTGCGCTCAAAGCCCGGTTGAGCTTTTCACGATCCGGCCTGAACGCCTCGATATCGCGTTGCAGCCTGCTCGCCTCATCGGCCAGGTTGCCAAGTTCCTCCTTCAGACCGTCGATGGTGGTGTGCCAGGCAATGGCCTTTCCTGTGCCGGCGGATTTGGCGGCAAGGTCGGCCTCTTCCTTGTGCTTCGCCTCGAGTGCCTGTCTGATCTCTTTTTCCTGTTCCGGTTCCAGAATCACGATGCCCGCCGTTTCAGCCTGGAGCAGGTTCAGCTTTTCCCGCTCTTCGCGCTGGCGTTCGTGGACACGGATGGATATCTGGCTGTAGATCTCTGTGCCGGTTATCTGCTCCAGGATCGGAGCCCGATCATCCGGCGCCGCCTGAAGGAATGCGGCAAAGCCGCCCTGAGCCAGCAACATGGAACGGGTGAAACGGTCAAAGTCCATACCGGTAGCGGATTCGATCTGCCCGGCTACCCCTCTGATTTTGGTTTCGAAAATCTCGCCTGAATCGGCATTGGCAATCTCGTGTTTCGGGGCCTGAAGCTCGCCATGCGGCTTCTTGCGTGCCCGGTGTTGGCTCCAGTGGCAGCGGAAGCGCCCCGTCTGGGTTTCAAAGGTCACCTCGGCAAAGCATTCGCCGGTCTGGCGGGACATGATTTCGTTTCCGCTCCTGGTGACCTTGTTCAGGCGGGGCGTTCGCCCGTAAAGGGCGAGGCAGATGGCATCCAGGATCGTCGTTTTCCCCGCGCCTGTGGGCCCGGTGATGGCGAAGATACCGTCAGAGGCGAAGGCCGGATGTGTCAGGTCAATTTGCCATTCGCCGACCAGGGAGTTCAGATTTTTGAATCGTACCTGCGATATTTTCATCGACAGCCTCTCTATTCCGCCTGCACATCGTCTTCATAGAGAGACGAGAGCGTTTCCTTGTAGGCCCGAAGCAGATCCGGCCGCTGGTCTTCAGGCACGTCATGGGCAGCGAGGCATCGTTCGAACACCTCGTTCACATTCAAGTCGTCGAGTGTTTCCTCCTCATGGATCTGTCCCAGCACGCGGTCGATGATGCGGTTGTTCTTTATCCGGAGAATTTCCATTTGTGTGCCAGAAATCGTTGCCTCCAGGCGCTCACGCAGGTCGCCAATGACCTCAATGCCGTCGTAGACGACTTCGAGCCAGCCTTGGGAGTCCGTTGCCGACAACTCGAGGATGCGGGCCCGGATGCCGTCCCAGTCTCCCTTGACGCGCTCGAGTTTCTGAAACACCGGCACGTCGATCAGTTGCACGGATGCAGCCGTGCTGCAGAATTCAACCCGGCATACAACCTTCTGCTGTTTGGCCTCTCCGAACCCCATGGGCAGTGGAGATCCGCTGTACCGTATGGTCTCAAGGCCGTTCACCTTCTGGGGAACATGGAGGTGTCCAAGCGCCAGGTAGTCGAAGCACTCCGGAAAAATCCCGGCCGTCACGTGAGCCAGGGAGCCAACATAGAGTTCGCGCACACCGTCGCCGTCGACGGTTTGTCCGCCAGCGGCAAACAGGTGTCCCATGGCGACGATAGGAATATCGGCCCCGAGTTCCTCTCTCCTCTTTTCGGCCAGGGCCGCGACGGCGGCGTAATGAGTGCGGATGCCCTCAATCAGCTTCCGCTCTTTATCCTCGCCGCTCTCACCCGCTTCCGCCACCCGGATATCCCTGTCGCGGAGGTAAGGCACGGCGCAGACAATCAATTCCGGAGCGTCCTGCTCATTACGGAGCACCAGTACCTCGTCGTCCGGGGATTCCGTGCTACTGCCAACCACGTGGACATCAAGGGCCTTGAGCAGTTCCTTGGGGGCATTGAGGAATGAGGGCGAATCGTGGTTTCCCGCGACGACGACAACATGCCGGCAGGATGAGGCGGCCACCCGACATAGGAAACGGTAATAGAGCTCCTGGGCGCGATTGCTCGGAGCGCTGGTGTCGAATACGTCGCCCGCCACCAGCAGGGCCTCGATTTCATTTTTCCGGATCGTTTCGGCCAGCCAGGTCAGAAAGGCCTCGAATTCTTCGTAGCGTTTTCTGCCGTAAAGGGTGCGGCCGATGTGCCAGTCGGATGTGTGCAGTATTTTCACGTAGCCTCATCGATTATGCGAAAGAGTGTTGGTGAATCTCGGAATGGGTCCCTTTTTTGCCTCATCAAAAGATATGGCCTTGCTACACCTGCCACTTGGTGCCGCGAGCATATCAGCCAGAGATACTCAGATTTCTTCGCGGAGTCGAATCGGAACAACCTTACCCTGATCCGCTCTCTCCGTCGTCTTCACTTTTTCTCGAGACCGAAGCCTAGCTTTGGCAATGGACAGAAACCGGCGGCAGTCAGCCAGGGATCGCCGATAGTCCTCGATGATTTCCTCGGCCTCCCTGCCCCCCCTCCCCCAGGTAATCTCCGGCTGATTTTCCGGCAGCAGAACCCTCTCAAGGGAACGAACATGGGGACCGAGAACGGCAACCTGCAACTCCTCATAAGCCAGGCCCGTCACTTCCAGGAGGCGTTCCAAAGCCGAATCCTCGATGGGATTTACCTCCACGACGAGATTGACGATTCTCGTGGGAACAAGCCTGGCAAATCGGCGAAGAAAGAAGCGGATGCCAGCAGAACTTCTCGTCCTCGTGGTCGGGGCAGAGAGGGCAGCGATAGCCTTCAGGCATAGGGAAATAGTCGGACAATTCTTGTCGTCCCCTCTTAAGATCCGGAAATCGAAATTGAAGTAGATGAAATCCTCTTCCCGCTTGAAGGTCGATTTGGCATCCTCGGAGAGTTGAAGTACTCTTCGGGCCAGATTTTCGATCTCGGCATCGAGCAGGCCTTGGACCTGATCCGAGAGGATGATGAGCGATCGGCCCGCCCCCGGACCGTCCCGCCCAGATACTCATGAAGACGGGTGCGCCATACCGTGTCGATGGAAGGCTCCCGATTTTTCGTGCCGAAAACGATGTGATCATGGAGACTGAGATAGGTCGAAGACATGGGCCTACCTTAGGCTGGCACCCCTCCGGGGTGCAATCGTTATTCGTTATCATTCCAATGCCGGTGGTAATCGCTCCGCTCAGCCACCGGCTAAACGCTCCGAACCCTTCGGGTTCCCAAATTTATGCATCCCGAAGGGATGCCAGCTATTAGCCCGGGATTGAGGCCGCAAGGCCGACATCCTGGGATTTTCTGCACCTCTTCCCCGTCACAAAAGGGAAAAAGCCGCCCGCTCCGTCAAACTCCCGGCGCCAGGCGGCTTGGTCATTCCCTCAAAATTTCCCCCTCAGAGAAATCATCGATTCCTCCCGAATTCAAATCAAAAAACTCCTATAAAATACGTCTCCTTACCTCACCCTGTCAATTTTTCTAATCATCCAAAAGCAGCAACGATTCAGGCTTCCGCCACCGGAAAGCAGAAAAGCCCGACCTGCTATCAGATCGGGCTTTCCCATTTATTCAGGCCTCGGCCGTTTCCGCCCGCCCCGTTCAACACCCACAGCCGCAGTTATGACAGACGATTTTATCGCTCCCCTCGGGTTCTATGGTCTCCGGGGCGAAGGCCACCCGATTGATACCGCGGCGGATGTCCTCGAAAAGGTTGCGGTTGGGGCTGGCGCCGATGATGTGCCCCAGGCAGAGGTTGCCGATGCCGTCCTTCGGCGAGCGCAGGCGCACAGAGTTAAGAACATCGGCGTAGCCTTTGACCTCGATGTGCACATCGGGCTCCTCGAGCCTCCGGACGGTGATCCCGAAGGGGGCGAACTCCTCATCGAGGGAGGCGAAGAAATCGGCCTTGGCTCACCTCGTCGAGTTCAAAGTTCCAGTCCCCCCGCCCCTGCAGGCGGCCGTAGAAGACGACGGAAATCTCTCTGGACATCATCGTTCCTTTCCTGTCTCTCACTTATCGCCCGGCGAAAGCATCTTCACCCCCGAAGGCGCTGCAGCCTCGGATTCATGGACACCCTCTCAAGGGTGACGGCATGTATTCCGGCCTCCCCGGGCCGAAATATCGAAGGGTAACTGTGGTTCCGGCCTTGCCCCAGAGGTGGCGGGAAACCACCTGTTTGAAATCGCTCCCGCGAAGGGAAAAGTCATCGACCTGCACAATCAGGTCGCCGGGCTTGAGGTCGCCCTTCCCTGCCGGGGAGTCCTTGATCACGTTCAGGATCACCAGATCTCCGGTAGCGATGGGAACCACCTGCAGCCCGACCCCGCCGAAACGCTGCTGCCCGGCGAAGCTGACGGAAGCGCAGAAAAGCACGATCAGCAGTGCCGCAACCAGCCCGCTGAAACGCCGAGCTCTCGCATTCCGCGTTCCGCCTCCCGCGTCCCGCCTCCCTTGCCTCAAAGCTGATGAATCCACGACGTCTCTCCACTCCCCTGGCGCAGTACCTCCACCCGGTCGTCCATCAGGCTGATGACCGTGGAGGGCTCGCCCCGAAGGATTCCACCGTCGACTACCAGGTCAAGCATCTTTCCGAGGGAATTTTCGATCTCGAGCGGGTCATGATACGGCATCCTCGCCCGAGACGTTTGCGCTGGTCGTCACCAGCGGATGGCCAAGTTGCCGGACGATATCCAGAGCAATGGCATTGTCAGGGATCCTGATCCCTACGGTTTTTTGCTTGGTGGTGAGGAGGTCGGGAACGACCCTGGTCGCCTCCAGCACGAAGGTATAGGGTCCGGGAAGATGGCGTTTCATGATTTTGAAGATGAAGTTGCTGATCTGCCCGTAATTGGCTGCATCCGAAAGGTCGGCGCAAATGAAGGAGAAGGGCTTGCGGGGGTCTCGCTGCTTGATCTGGTAGATCTTCCTGACCCCCTTTTTGTTGAAGATGTCGCAACCGATTCCATAGGTGGTGTCGGTTGGGTAGGCAATGACTCCCCCTTGTTTGAGGCAGTCCACGACGCGCTGAATATGGCGCTGTTGAGGGATTCTCCGGATTGATGGACACTATCATGGGCGGCTCTCTCCAGGAGGCGGCCAAAATCAGGGGTGAAGGGGGAAAGGCCGCTGATTAAATTGAATTCAATTGTACCATACGGGAAGTGCCCGTCGAACCCCTCCCCGGCGAAGGTCCCATGGAGGCTCTCGGGTTCAAAGCAGGTATTTCAACCCGGCTACCTTGCGCAGGGCAGCGTAGACCTCTCTCAGCTGTGCGAAATGCTCCAAGCGGACGTTAACGGTCACGCAGGTATAGGTCCCCCCTGAGCTTACCCTGGCACTTAGCGCATCGGCGGGAACGGGAACCACCCGGGAAACGGCGCAGCGAACATCCTTCTCAAACCGACCATCCGCCCTATGGGGTCCGAAAGCCTTAAACAGGTGGTCGCAGGGGAAGTCCATCAGTAGTTCGGGGTCGGGATGCCGTTTCATTACCGATTGACCTGTTCGATTCCCGTGTGCCCGAACCCCCCCGCATTACGCCCGTCTCATCCAGATCCTCGGAAACGACCAGCTCGGCTCTGTGAACGGCGGAGATGACCAGTTGGGCAATCGCGGTCCCCCTGTTGAAGCGTCGCCGTCTCCTCCCCGTGGTTAATCATGACGATGCCGATTTCACCCCGGTAATCCGCATCGATGGTCCCTGGCGAATTCACCAAAGTCAGGCCCTTTTTAAGGGCAAGGCCCGATCGGGGCCGAACTTGGCCTTCAAAGCCCGAGGGGAATGGCCATAGCGATTCCCGTAGGCACGAGACACCGCTCTCCCGGGCCGAGTTCCAGGGGAGAATCCAGGGCGGCATGCAGATCCATGCCGGCGGCAAGGTCCGTCATGTAGCGGGGAAGCAGGGCGTTGGGTCGGAGTTTTTTGACGCGGACGGGGACAGGGTTCATATAAAGCTCATACCTGTTGAGTCTGAAGTCTGGAGTCTGAAGTCTTGAGTCCTGGTTCAATTAGCCGATCGTCAGGTCCAGCAGAGGAAAATCCGATTTCCGGATTTTCCCGATCATCTCCAGGTTCAGGTATTCATCCTGCAGGATGAACTCGGCAAGTTGCCGGAGCTGTTCGCACCCGACCTGGTCCAGACCTCGGAGCACCTCCTTGAGGCTCAGCTGCCGCCCCATGTAAATCTCGTTTTTGGCCAGTCGGGTCATTCGGTTGTCGGTGCTTTCCATCGACAAAAGAAGGTTCCCCTTCACCTGCTCCCTTGCGGAAGTCAGCTCCTCCTGGCTCACAGGCTCCTTCTTCAACCGGCTAAACTCCTTCAGCATAAGAGCCGCAACACGGGGCGCAGAATCGGGAGAGGTCCCGGAATAGAGAACCAGGGAACCGGCATCGGAATGGGAGCTCAGGTAGCTGTAGATCGAGTAGGCCAGCCCGAGTTCCTCCCTGATTTTTTGAAACAAGCGGGAGCTCATGCTCCCGCCCAGGATGGTATTGAGCAGATAACTTTCGAAACGGTTGGGGTGACTCTGTGGAAGGGCACGGGTCCCGAGGCAGAGGTGGACCTGTTCGAGGTCTTTCTCCAAGATATTCACCCGGCGCTGGTACTCTACGGGTGCAAAATCCTCGCTTTTGGTCCCGGGGAGGACATCCCTGAAGGCTTCGCCGATACGGTCGGCAATCTCCTGGTGTTCGAGGTCGCCGGCGGCGCAGATAAGGATGTTTTTCCCGCAATAGCGACGCCTCAGCAGTTCGAAGAGGGCCATCGCGGGAAATCTCCCCGACGGAGTCACGGCTGCCCAGGATCGGTCGGCCCAGGGGGTGTTTCTGCCAGAAGGTCTGACTGAAAAGATCGTGGACGTAGTCGTCGGGGGTGTCCTCCAGCATGTAGATCTCCTGGAGGATGACCCGGCGCTCTTTTTCAATTTCGTCCAGTTCGAAAACCGAATTCAGAACGATGTCGGAAATGAGGTCGATGGCCAGGGGTAGTTTCCTGGCCAGGACCTTGGCATAGTAGCAGCTGTATTCCCGGCTGGTGAAGCCGTTCAGGACCCCTCCGACGGAGTCGATTTCCTTGGCGATGTCGATGGCGTTCCGGTTTTCCGTCCCCTTGAAGAGCATATGCTCGAGGAAATGGGAGATCCCGCTCTCGGCAGAGGTTTCGTGCCGCGACCCATTCTCGACCCAGAATCCGATGGTGACCGAATGGGCGGCGGGGATCTTCTCGGTAATGACCCGGATGCCGTTTTCAAGTACAGACTTTTGGACCATTCCTCCGCCCGTCTCAACCCTCTTGGGGGAGTTTCTGGCCCAGAGCCTCTTTCCGGGAAAGTTTGATTTTCCCCTGTTTGTCGATGCCGATGCATTTCACCAGCACTTGGTCTCCCTCGTTGAGAATATCGGTGACGTTGCGCACCCTCTCCTTGTCGAGCTCGGAGACGTGTACCAGGCCGTCGGTGCCGGGGAAGATTTCAACGAAGGCTCCGAATTCCATCACCTTCTTGACCGTCCCCATGTACAGCTTGCCGACCTCCGCCTCCTGGGTGAGGTCGCGGATCATCTTGATGGCCTGCTTGCAGGCATCCCCGTCGGCCGAGGCGATATTGATTTTACCGTCGTCCTCGATATCGATGGCGCACCCGGTGGCTTCGATGATCCCGCGGATGTTCTTGCCGCCCGAACCGATGACGGTGCGCACCTGGTCCGGTTTGACGTAGATGGTGGTGATCCGGGGAGCGTAGGGGGAGAGATCCTGTCTGGAGGCGGAAATCGCTTCGGCCATTTTGCCCAGGATGTGCAGCCGCCCTTCCCGGGCCTGCCGCAGGGCCTGGCCCATGATCTCCCGGGTAACCCCGGAAATTTTGATGTCCATCTGAAGGGCGGTAACGCCCTTGCTGGTACCGGTAACTTTAAAATCCATATCCCCCAGATGGTCCTCATCCCCCAGGATGTCTGAAAGAACTGCCACATCGTCGCCTTCCTTGATCAGGCCCATCGCGATCCCGGCCACAGCCTCCTTCACCGGTACCCCGGCATCCATCAGAGCCAGGGAGGAACCGCAGACAGAGGCCATCGAAGAAGATCCGTTGGATTCGAGGATGTCGGAAACCACACGGATGGTGTAGGGGAAGTCATCATGGATAGGAAGAATTTTCGAAATCGAGCGCTCCGCCAGCATCCCGTGGCCAATTTCCCGCCGTCCGGGGAAAAGCCGCATGCTCGTTTCCCCTACGCAGTAAGGGGGGAAATTGTAGTGCAGCATGAATTTTTTGAACTCCATGGATTGAACGTTGTCCATCCGCTGTTCGTCCATGGAGGTCCCCAGGGCGGTGGCCACGAGGGCCTGGGTTTCCCCCCGGGTGAAGAGGGCGCTTCCGTGAGCCCGGGGCAGCAGGCCCACCTCGCAGGTGATGGGACGGACGGTCTTCATGTCCCTGCCGTCGATCCGAACCCTTTCCTTGACGATCATCTGGCGAACCACCCGCTTTTCGATGCCCCCGAGGATAGCTTCCGATCTCAGCAGCCCGCTCTTCGTACTCCTCGCCGAGGGTCTCCAGGATCTCTTCCCGGAGCGGCGCCCAGGGCGGCATGACGCTCCTGCTTGGTCTGGATTTTGACTGCTGCCCGTACCTTTTCCTCGGCCAGGGCGACGACCTTCTCCTCGAGTTCGGCGTCCACCGCCGGAGAAGTGAATTCCCGTTTGGTGTTGCCGACCAGTTCGCTGAGTTTCACCTGGGCATCGATCAGAGGCTGCATGGCCTGATGGCCGAAGAAAATGGCCTCCAGCATGTCGTCTTCGGAGAGAAGCTCGGCCTCGCCTTCGACCATAATGACCGCCTCCCTGGAACCGGCGACGACGATATCGAGGTCGCTCTGTTCCCTCTGCTCCATGGTGGGATTGGCCACGAACCGACCGTCGACCCGCCCCACCCGGACACCGGCAATCGGTCCGGCGAAGGGGATGTCGGAAACCTCCACGGCCGCGGAGCAGCCGACGATGGCGAGGGTATCGGGGTCGTTGACCCGGTCGACCGACACCACTGTGGGCATGAGCTGAGTCTCGAAAAGAAAGCCCTTGGGAAACAGAGGCCGCATAGGCCGGTCAATCAGACGGCAGATGAGAGTTTCGCGCTCGGTCGGTTTTCCTTCCCTTCGAAAAAAGGAGCCGGGAATTTTGCCCCCAGCGTAGAATTTTTCCCCGTAGTTGACGGTCAGAGGGAAGAAGCCCTGCCCCTCCCGCAGCCGCCTGGAAGCGACCACCGGACAGAGAACCTTGGTTTCCCCATAAGTGACCAGCACGGCGCCGTCAGCCTGGCGGGCCATTTTTCCCGTCTCCAGGGTCAGGGGCTGACCGTTGAATTCCACCTCTACCTTATGATAAGCCATATTTTCTCCTTTCTCGGCACAACTCCGGGGTCATGTCCGAGCCATTTTGTTAAACATTTTAATTTTACAACAAAAAATGGCTAAAGGAGGATGGCCTGAGACAGAACCTGCAGTTCCGGTTCATCCCGGCCGCAAGACTCTCTCTCCGGACAACCTCCAGAGCCATTCCCGAAAACGAAGGGCAGCAAACTCCTCGTCCTGAAGAGCGTGCTGCCCCGTTTTATCTGCGAATTCCCAATTCCTTGATGATGGTGCGGTAACGCTCCACATCTTTTTTCTTCAGGTAATCGAGAAGCCGTCTTCTCTGCCCGACGATTTTCAACAACCCGCGGCGGGAATGATGATCCTTCTTGTGGGTTCGAAAATGCTCAGTAAGGTAGGTGATACGTTCGGAAAGCAGAGCGATCTGCACTTCCGGGGACCCTGTATCCCCCTCGTGGGTTTTGAACTGATTGATAATTTCCTGCTTACGTTCTGTGGCCAGCACTTTGCCACCTCCTTTCCAACTGATAGTCCGGGAAACCCCCGGAGTTCTTTTTTAAAGTAACGGACTTTCTAGCACAGAACCGTCACGGTGTAAAGGGAAATCACATTTTGCCGGGCCGGTTGAAAACCCGGAGAAGCTCGAAATCACCGCGTTTTTCCTTGCAGCGCAAGGGCGCGAAACGGGCTATGGCCAAAAGCTCCCCCTCATCCAGAAGCACCACCGTGTCTCCCTCACCGCATTGCCCGGCAGGCTGGACCTCGGGTAGAGAAGGAGGAATCCCGTCCCGCAGTCGTGTCACGGCCCCCGGCGCGACCCACAGCGCCGGGTATGCCCGAAGAGCCTGCCGAAGGGAGAGGAGGAAGTTTTCCGGATGAACGCTTTCTTCGAGTCTGGCGAGGGGCAGGCTTTCCCCTTCGAGAAAAGAACCGTTGCGCGTCCGCCGCAAGGCGGTCAGGTGCGCGCCGCAACCGAGCAGCATCCCGACGTCATGGCACAGGGTCCGGATGTAGGTTCCCTTGGAGCAGTCCACCTCGATGGTCACCAGGGGAAGTTGGACATCGATCAGTGAAATCCGGTCGATGCGGATTTCACGGGCCTCCCGGGGCACTTCCACCCCCTGTCGGGCCAGGCGGTGCAGAGGCACGCCATTCTTTTTCAGAGCCGAGTACATCGGGGGAACCTGGCGGATCGTCCCCGTCAGAGAGCGCACGGCGGCGGCAATCGTCTCTTCGCTGACGCCCGAGAGGGGCCGGGACTCGAGAATCTTTCCATCGGCATCCTGGGTATCGGTGATCTCCCCCAACTTGAAGGTGGCCCGGTAGGTCTTGTCACCTTCCATAAGGAACTGGACGATGCGGGTCCCGTCTCCAATGGCGATGGGCAGAACCCCGGTGGCCAGGGGGTCGAGGGTACCGGTATGACCAACCCTGCGGGTCTTCAGCACCCGGCGTACCTTGCGGACCACGTCGTGGGATGTCATCCCCTGGGGCTTATCGACGACCAATATCCCCTCTACGGGAACCGGGCGGTTCCGTCTGTCGGGTGAAGCCGGGCCAGTCACTGTCACAGCAGTTTGTCCAAACGTCCAAAGACGGCGGCACGGACCTCTTCGAGGAGCCCCTTGACCACCGCCCCGGCGGCATTGTGATGCCCTCCCCCACCCAGTTCCCTGGCCAGGGCTCCCACATCGACCCTTCCCTTGGAGCGAAATCCCACTTTATAGGTATCCGGTCCTATTTCACGAAAAAAAAGGGCCACCTCAACCCCGCGAATGGACCGCGGGTAATTCACGAACCCGTCGGTATGCTCAGGCCCGGCGCCGGTTTCCTCCATCATCTTGGTGGTTACGCTCACCGAGGCGTAGGGCCGGGAATGGCAGACCGTCAGGGTTCCGAGGGCGCGCGCCAGCAGGCGCAGCCGCTCTTCGGCCTGGCTTTCATAAAGGCCGGAAGCAACGGACCAGGGATCCACTCCGACCTCAACCAGTTCGGCCGCCATGTGAAAGGCTTCAGGGTCTGCATTGGAATAGCGGAAAGAGCCGGTATCGGAAAGAATTGCCGTGTAAAGGCAAACCGCGACGTCAAGGGAAATACTCCAGCCAGCCTCCTTCAAAAGCCTGAAAACCAGGGCGCCAGTCGCGCTGGCCTTCTCGTCGACGAAGTGGATCTCTCCGAAACGCTCGGAATAAGGATGGTGGTCGATGTTGACCAGAGTTCGGCAAATCTTCCTGAGATGGCTTCCGGCCCGGTGCAGTTCCCCGGCATCGAGAACGAAACCAACGTCGAAAATGTCGCCGTCGTTCAGGTGGCGAACCACCGTCCGGGCGCCCGGAAGAAATTCGAAGATCCGGGGGACCCCGTCTACATTGTAGGCAACGGCCTCTCTTCCCTGCTCCCGCAGGGCGTTGGCCAAGGCGAGTGTCGAGGCCAGCGCATCTCCGTCGGGATTTTCATGGGAGGCGATGAGAAAACGCCGTCCCTCTTCAATCTTCTTCAGTATCGCCTTGATCATCGGCAGCCCCGGAGTGAATCTCCTGGATGAGGGATTCGATGCGGTTTCCGTATTCCAGAGAGGTGTCGTAAAGAAAGATCAGATCGGGAACGTAGCGCATCCTCAGGCGGTGGCCAAGTTGGCGGCGGATGAAGGATACGGAGTTTTTCAGAGCCTTTTCGGTACTTTTCCGGGCGGCCTCATCCCCGATTACGGTGAAGTAGACCCGTGCCAAATGGAGATCCGGCGTCACCTCCACCGCGGTAATGGTGACGAAACCGATGCGGGGATCCTTCAACCCCTTTAGCAGAAGAGCCGAGATCTCCTTATGGATCTGTTCCCCGACCCGGTGTGCGCGTTGAAATTCCAAAAGGTCTCCCTGTCAGTAATGAAGAAACTCCACATCTCGGCCACCTATCTCGGCAAGACCGGTGCGCAGGATTTCCTCCTCGATGCGGGTGAAGGTCGCGTGAATGTAACCTTCGTCCCCCCCAACCATTGTGAACCCGAGTCCGGAGCGCTGCCAGGTGTCCTGAAAATCGGTCTCCGCGCAGGAGACGGGAAAACGCACCCTGCAGCGGTCGAGGATTTTTCTGACAATGCCCCGTTTTTCCTTGAGATTCTGGGGCGCATGGAGGATCAGCTCCAGGCGAAGAACCCCGACCACCATCACTGCCCCCGGGTCTAAAGGGTGGTTTTCACCTCTTCCATTTCGAAAGCTTCTATGATGTCGCCAACCTTGATATCGTTGTAGTTTTCCAGGCCGATACCGCATTCATATCCCGTGGCGACCTCGCGCACGTCGTCCTTGAAGCGCTTGAGGGAACTCATTTTCCCCTGCCATACCACAACGTTGTCCCGAACCAGGCGGACCTGGGAGCCCCGGAGCACCTTGCCCTCCAGAACGTAGCAGCCGGCAATCGTACCGACCTTGGAGACGAAAAAGGTTTCGCGCACCTCGACCCGGCCAAGGGCCTTCTCCCGAAGGGTCGGGGCGAGCAGCCCCTCCATGGCGTCGCGGATGTCGGCGACCGCATCGTAGATGATGTTGTACAGCCGAATGTCCACCCCTTCGGTTTCGGCAAGAGCCGCAGCCTTCGGTTCGGGCCGGACGTTGAATCCCAAAACGATTGCGTCGGAGGCTGCGGCGAGGGAGATGTCGCTCTCGATGATGCCGCCGACGGCCGTATGGATGACCACCAGGCGGCAGGCGTCGGTGGAGAGCTTGGTGAGAGAGTCCTTGACCGCCTCCACGGAGCCCTGCACGTCGGCCTTGATGATGACCTTGAGCTCCTTGACGTCGCCCTGCTGAATCCGGGCGTACAACTGCTCAAGGGAGATCTTACTCGTCTTGGCCAGTTCGGCCTCGCGCATCTTGGCCTGCCGGTGCTGGGCCACATCCTTGGCCGTTTTTTCGTCATCGACGGCGTTAAACAGGTCCCCGGCATCGGGAACCCCGGAGAGGCCCGTGACCTCCACGGGGAAGGAGGGACCGGCCTCTTCCACCCGCTCGCCGCGGTCGTCCGTCATGGTCCGTACCCGGCCGAAATGAACCCCCGTCACGATGGGGTCCCCGATCTTGAGGGTCCCGGCCTGGACCAGAACCGTGGCTACAGGACCGCGTCCCTTGTCGAGACGGGCCTCCACGATCGTCCCCTTGGCTCTCTTGTTGGGGTTGGCCTTGAGTTCCATGACGTCTGACTGCAGAAGGACCATCTCCAGAAGCTGGTCGAGATTGACCCTCTGTTTGGCCGAAACTTCCACGAAGATGGTATCCCCGCCCCAATCTTCAGGCACCAGACCGAACTCGGTCAGCTCCTGCTTGACCCTTTCGGGGTTGGCATCGGGCTTGTCGATCTTGTTGACCGCGACAATGATCGGCACCCCGGCGGCCTTGGAGTGGTTGATGGCTTCCTTCGTCTGGGGCATGACCCCGTCATCGGCCGCCACCACCAGGATGACGATGTCGGTCACCTTGGCCCCACGGGCCCGCATGGCGGTGAAGGCTTCGTGCCCAGGGGTGTCGAGGAAGGTGATTTTCTTTCCTTCCAGCTCCACATCGTAGGCGCCGATGTGCTGGGTGATGCCGCCCGCCTCCCCGGCCGTCACGTTGGTCGTCCGGATGGCGTCCAGAAGGCTGGTTTTGCCGTGGTCGACATGCCCCATGATGGTCACCACAGGGGGCCGGGGCAGAAGGTCTTCCGGCTTTTCTTCCTCGCCTTCCTTGATGCTGGCGTGCTCGAGGATCGTCTCCTCGTCGAAGGCGACGTTTTCAACCTCATAATTGAACTCCGAGGCGAGGATGGCGGCCGACTCAAAGTCGAGGGGGTGGTTGATGGTGACCATGGTCCCCTGGCGCATAAGCTCCTTGATCAGGTCGTTGGCCTTCACGCCCATGCGCTTGGCCAGCTCACCGACGGTGATGGCATCGCTGATCCGGATGATGCGCTTTATCGCCTTGGAAACGGTGACTTCGGTCTTCTTGGTCGGCTTGGGGGCTCTTTTGCCACGTCTCAGTCTGTCGCTTCGCTCCGGCTCGAAAACCTCGCGTTTTCCCCGGCGCCGCGCGACGTCACCTCTTCCGCCGGGAGCTTCACTGTAATCGGCGCCCTTGCCCTTCTTCTTCTTTTTCCCTCCCCGGGCTTCCTTGGGAGCGAACGCCTCCCCACCGGCCGGGAGACCGGGAGCAGGGGCGGAACGCCCCGGCCGCGGGGAGGGTGCAGGCCGTGCGCCTCGGGCGCCCTCGCCGGGTCGCTGCCCGGCAGGACCTTCTCCCTGTCGCCGTGGCCCGGAGGGGCGAGCCGGGCCTTCCTTACGCGGAGCGCCTCGTTCACCTCTGACAGGCTCCTCCCGCGAGGGCGGCTGAGGCAACTCCACCCGCCCGAGAATTTTTGCACGAGAGGGCGTGACTCTTTGGACTTTGGCCTCTTTCGGAACCACCGCTGAAGGACGCACCGTCTGGGCCTGTGCCGCTGCCGGCTTTTCCTGGGCAGGCTCCTTTGCGGAAGGCTCCTCCACGGGAGGCTCGGCCTTCGCGGGCGCGGCTTTTGCCGGAGTCTTTTCCTCGGGCGCTTCCGCAACCGGCTCTTCGGCCTTCTCCTCCGATACCACCGGAGGAGTTTCGGGGACGTCGGGCGGCTGGATCACGGGGGGGGCAGGGGCAGATTCGGCCTGGGCAGGAGCTGGCTCCTCGGCGGCAGTCACGGGCTTGGGGACTTCCTTTCGACGCCGACGAATAATCCCCGGAGTAATCCGCTCCTCCTCGATCTTTTCCACCACGGGAGCCGAGGCGGCCTCGAATTTCCTGAGGTCTTCCTCCTCGAGGATCCCCTTGGAACTCTTTACGTCGACCCCGGCTTCCTGCAGTCGCTCAAGCAAAACCTCGTCCTCGAGGCCCAGCTTCTGTGCCAGTTCGTGTACCTTTGTCTTTCCCATCAAATCTCCCCTACGATTTTCTCATATCGTAAAAATTCACCTTTTACCGTTTCCGCAAGCGGGCCCGCCTTGAGGCCGACCACGCTTCGCTCCGCTTTCCCCGAGAGTCTTCCAAGGGTCTGCTTGTCGCTCAGATGAAAGCAGGGCACGCCCTTGTGGAGCGCTTTTGCCTGAACCTTCTCACCGATCCCGACCGAGATGTCTTCGGCCAAGATCACCAGGGCCAGCTTCCCGGGTTCGCCCAGGGAATCGAGCACCAGGCCGCTCCCGGAAAGTGCATTACCCGATTTGCGGGCCATGCCCAGGAGGTTCAAAATACGATCCCTCACCTGGGAGACCAGGTCCTGTAGAAGGGCCTCGGCAGAAGGTGTGCGGTTGGCCCCTTTGAACGCCCGCTCGAATTGCCGCCTCTTGACAGCTGCCAGAAGGCAGCTGGCATCCGGGCAGGTGTAGGCGCCTCGGCCGGGAAGTTTCTTTCCATAGTCTACAAGAATTTCCCCCTGAGGGGAAAGGGCATAGCGCACCAGAAGCTCCCGATCGCGTACCTGCCGGCAGCCCAGGCAGGATCTTTGGGCCATTTTTCCGGAGGCAGACAACCGGCTTATTCCTCCTCCGCCAGGTCTTCTTGGTCGGCGGGTTCGTCCTCGACCTCTTCAACCTCCGATTCGGCTCCTTCTTCGACCTCATCGGTTTCGACATCGGACCCGGTTTCCTCGAGCGACTCATCGGCCTCAACCTCGGCTTCAGAGCTTTCGCGGAGTTCCTCCAGTTCGGCCTCGGCGGCCCGGGTTTCGCTCTTGATATCGATCTTCCACCCGGTCAGCTTGGCGGCAAGACGGACGTTCTGCCCCTTCTTGCCGATGGCCAGGGAAAGCTGATCGTCGGGGACAATGATCTCCATGGCCTGTTCCTCGTTGTCCACGTAGACCCGGGTGACCTCGGCGGGCGAAAGGGCGGAACAGGCGAAGCGGGCGATATCCGGGGTCCAGGGGATGATGTCGATCTTTTCCCCCCGAAGTTCGGAGACCACGTTCTGCACCCGGGAACCGCGCATCCCTACGCAGGCTCCGACGGGGTCGACATCGGGGTCATGGGAGACGACGGCGATCTTGGCCCGACTTCCCGGCTCGCGGGCCACAGCCTGGATTTCCACGATCCCTTCGGCGATTTCAGGGACTTCGAAGTGAAATAGCGCCGCGACGACCCCCGGATGGGTGCGGGAAAGAATGATCTGGGGACCCTTGGGGGACATCTTGACTTCGGAAATATAGGCCCTGACCCGGTCGGCCTGGCGATAGTTTTCCCGCGGTACCTGTTCGCGATGCGGCAGCAAGGCTTCCGCCCGGCCGAGGTCGACGATCAGGTCGCCGCGCTCATAGCGGCGGACGATTCCGTTGACCAGTTCTCCGACCCGGTCCTTGAACTCGTTATAGACCCCTTCGCGCTCGGCTTCCCGAACCTTCTGGATGATGACCTGCTTGGCGGTCTGGGCGGCAATCCTGCTGAAATTGCTGGCATCCATCTTCATCCCGAGCGAATCGCCGATTTCCACATCGGGGTCGACCTCCCGGGCCTCCCCCAGGTCGATTTCCTTGTAGGAGTCCTGAACTTCGTCGACGACCGTCACGAACTCGAAAAGCTCGACCTCTCCCAAATCGTCGTTGAAGTGGGCTTCAAGATCCCGGGTATTGCGATATTTCTTGTTGGCGGCAGACAATACCGCCGACTCAAGAGCCTCAACCAAGATGGCCCGGTCGATGCCTTTGTCTTTAACAACCTGATCGATTATATGGTTAAGATTCACTACCATCCCACAAACCCCCTATCGGTGTCGCTCGGGAGCGATCGGGCCACGTCCCGGCAGTCATCACTTTTTGTTCACGGCGAATTATACCGCGACATGGCGTTTTAAAATTCAAGCTCCAGGTTGGCCTTGGCAATCCCTTCGAGGGGGAGATCGACTACCCCGCCCTTTTTATCGGTCTGCCGAATCCTCACCCGGTCCCCTTCGAGCCCAAGCAGTTCTCCGGTGAACGTCTTGCGCAAGTGCCCCCGCCCGTCCGGATCCATCATCTCACACGTCTTGACCTTGACCTGGTTTCCCTTGAACCGGTCGAAGTCCCGAGCGGTTTTCAGGGGACGATCGAGACCGGGCGACGAGACTTCGAGTCGGTAGGAGGTTTCGACAACCTCCTCCACATCGAGCACCGTCCCCAACTGCCGGCTGACCTCGGCACAGTCATCGAGGGTCACCCCGCCGGGCTTGTCGATGAAAATCCGCAGGAACCAGTCCCGCCCTTCCCGTTGGAACTCTATATCGACAAGTTCCAACGCCAGGTCCTCAAGGATGGGAAGAAGCAAAGCCTGAACCCGCTCGGGGGTCGTTTCCTGGGACACGCCAAACCTCTCTGAGCCTGTTTTTGCCGGGGTCCCGGCAGAAGGAGCCGTGGCCCGTTCCTTGAGCCCCAAATAAAAAAAGTGAGCGAAAGGCCCACTTTCGGAGTGAACGAAAGGTTAAACATGGCTTTATTACCATGAAGTGGATGGAATTGCAAGGAAAAAAGTCAGTGATTTCCCTGCCCTGATTTCGGAACCGGCTACTGCGCTTTTTCCAGGAGGGTCAGGCTTTCGGTGTGATAGGTCTGGGGAAAGAGGTCGAAAGGGCGTGACCAGACAAGCCCGTAACCGCCGTGGAGCAGGGGCATGAGGTCCCGGGCCAGGGTCGGCGGGTCGCAGGAAACATAAAGAATGCGTCGTGGGCCGGCAGCAGCGAGATCCCGGGTCACCCGGTAGGCGCCGGTACGCGGAGGGTCGAGCACCACCAGGTCGAAGGGACGCCCGCCCGAAAGGGCCTCGGCGGCTCCTTCTGCCGGGCGGGCATGAAAGACGGCGTTGACGATGCCGTTGCGGCGCGCATTCTGCCTGGCCTTTTCGATGGATGCCGGATGCTCCTCCACCCCCGTCACTTCGCCGGCCTGTCTTGCGAGGGGAAGGGAGAAGTTTCCCATGCCGCAAAAAAGGTCGAGAACGCGCTCCTTACCTGTCAATTCGGCCGCCCGCAAAACGGCGGAGACCAGCTCCCGGTTCTGCTCCAGATTCACCTGGGCGAAACCACCCGAACCGTAGGCGAGCTCCAGAGCCGGGTCGTCGACACGCAGGTCCAAGTCTTCCTCTCCGGCCAAGTGACGGAGGGTCTCCTTGCGCCCCGTCTGAAGGAAGAGGGAAAAACCGAACTCCTCGTGGAGGGGGCGCATCCAGTCGGCCAGCGCGGAATGGTCCTGCCCGAGGAAATGGATGACGGCCCGGACCATTTCGTCGTCCCCTGTGGACAGGTCGACTTGGGGGATTTTATCTTCCCAGCGGGAACCGTCGATCCTGCCACGGACAATCTTCATGGCCCCGTTCAATCGGGGATGAGTGATGGGACAGGACTCGATATCGACGACGAAGTGGCTTTCACGGCGGAAAAACCCCATGACGAAGCCCTTTTCCGTCTGTCGGCATTTGAACTGAACCCGGCTGCGGTATCCCCACTCTCCGGGGGCCGGAACCAGGGGCAGAAGCTGCTCCGGCTCTGCTCCGGCGTGTCTTTGCAGTGTGTCGAAAAATATTTTTTCCTTCCAACAGTGCTGCACCTCGTAGGGAAGATGCTGCCACTGACAGCCGCCGCACCTGCCGAACACTGGGCAGGGGGGCTGACGGCGTTCCGGCGAGGGAGTGACAAGAGAATCGATGGTCCCCTCGGCGTGGCGCTTCCGTTCGCGAAGGAGCCGGCAGCGAACGATATCGCCCGGAGCCGAAAAGGGCACGAAAACCGCCTTGCCCCCTTGGCGTCCGATGCCGCTACCACCGTAGGCGAGGGACTCAATCTGCAGGCGGTCAATCATTTCCCCACCAGGCAAAGCCTTCGTCCTCCCTTTCGGCGCTTCTCCAGCTCCAGGGCGACCACCCGGAGCGCAAACCTGGGGCTTTCCAGGTAGAAAACGGCACTTCGGAGGTAACCGTCGATGAGAAGGTTCCGGGTTCTTTCCCGTTCATCCCCGGGCACCCCCATCTTTTCAAGGACATGGGTGTAATGCACCTCCCCGCCGAGGTCTGCCAGAGCCCCCTCCAGTTCGGGCCCCGTTGAAATAAAGGACGGGGAGACGGGAATCCGGCACCGGGCCTCGATGAGCACCCGGTGATAGTCTCCGAAATAACGGTTGGACAGGTCGTGAAATTCCACCACCAGCCCGTTTTTAAGTTTTTGCTTCCGAAGGAGGGTTTCCATGATGTCAGAAAAAAACCTTTCTTCCTATTTTTTCAAGGTCTTTTGCCGTTCGCCCTCCACCCAGTCGACCCGGCTGAAAAGGCCGTGCAGAATCCGCACCTCCCGATCGTTGAGCCCGGCCCGGCCGAAAATCCGCCGGAAGGTCCTCAGGATATGTTCGGGATTCTGGGAGTCGAGAAAATCGATGTCCAGAAGCGTGCGGCGCATGTGGTCGTACATTCCCTCCAGAACCTTTCCGGAGGCGAGTTTCTTTCGCCCGTGGCTCTTTCCCGCCGCGGCAGCCTGGGCCTTGCGGGTTTCGTAGAGGCAGAGCGAGACGGCCTGGGCCAGGTTCATGGAGGGAAGGGCGTCGCTGGTGGGGATGGTGATGAATTTCTGACACAGGTCGAGCTCGGCGGTGTGAAGCCCCTTGTCTTCCCGACCGAAAACAAGGGCGACCCGCCCCTTCTCGGCCCAGGGCAGAAGAAAATGACCGGCTTCGTCGGGGTGCAGGAAATCTTCCCGGTATTTACCGAAGCGTCGCGTGGTCCCGAGTGCCAGGTGGCAGTCGGATAGGGCTTCCGCCAGGCCGGGGAACATCCGGGCTCCTTCGAGCAGGGGGGCGGCCTTGACCGCCATGCGCCTGCCCTCTTCACCGAGGTGGTCCACCTGGGGGTTGACCAAGCGCAGGTCAGAGAAGCCGAAATTCCCCATCGCGCGGCAGACCGACCCGATGTTCAGGGCTCCCTGGGGCTCCACCAGGACGACGCAGACGTTCCGAAGAGCGTCCGGTGGGTCCGGAAGTCGGAAGTTTTTCTTTCAATGCAGATTCCAGGTCTTTCTCCCTAGCCCAAATCGCCGAGTTGATACTGGATGATGCCGGCGCCGAGAATGGCGGCGGTTTCCGTTCGCAAAATTCGGGGGCCGAGGGATACGGGCAGAAAGCCGCTCTTGCGGGCGTCGGCCACCTCCCCGGGGCTGAAGCCCCCCTCCGGACCCACGAGAAGGGCCACCCGGGAGGGGGTTTCCCCCCGGAGGGCTTCGCCCAGCGTCCAGCCGGCCTCCCCTTCGTAGAGCATGAGTTTGAGGTCGGCGCCGGCGGCGCGGTAGATCGCTTCGTCCCAGGAGGCCACGGAGTAAAATTCGGGGATCCTGCCGCGGCGGCACTGCTTGGCGGCCCGAAGGACAACGTCGGGCCAGCGGTGGGACTTTCTCTGCCCGGCATCCCGTCCTTCCTGGGTGGTCGAATGCTCGGAGGTGTAAGGCACGATCCTGGCGACCCCGATTTCGGTGAGCTTCTGCAGGATCAGTTCGAAGCGCTCCTTTTCGGGAAGGGCCTGGTAGACCTCAAGGGCGATCCGGCTCTCCGCCGGCCGAGGGAATCGCTGGAAGGGAACGACCTCTGCCTCCTCGGGGCCGATTCGCATCAACCGGGCCCGGTAGTAGCTCTCCCGGGGGTCGACCAGCGTGACAATCTCCCCCGGCCGGGGCTGCCAGCACGAAAGGGCCGTCAGCGCCCGGGGCGAGAGGCCGATCGGGATCTCCAGCACCGGGACCCCCTCCAGCCGGATCTCCGAGGCGACGGCCTCCGTTATTGATGCATTCCCGGTTCAAGTCCGGCCTCCCGGTAGCGGACGAACCTCTGCCGCGCCGCGGCGGCCAGCTCCTTGTCATGGAGTTCGGCGAAATCGATGGCCTCGTCGAACTGGCGTACGAATTCGGGGGAGCAGGGCTTGCCCATGATGAGGATCGCGGCCCCGTTGGGGTTGACCTCCCGGGTGCCGATGGCCACCGCTTCGTCGAGACAGTCCACGGCGCCGTTGGAAAAGGCATGGGGGATAAAGGCTCCCTTTTTCCAGGTCCACATGAAGCGGTCGAGGGTCACCCCCTGGTTGTCGTCCAGCACGGTGATGTAGACCCGCTTTCCTGCGAGGAAAAACTCCTCGGCGAGTTCGCAGAGATGTTTCGCCTTTTCCGGCTTTTTCAGCCTGACGAAGGATACCTTGGGCATAGATTCGGCTCCTCCGGAGTTCAGCCCGGCCCCGAATCAGACGGGTCATCAGTCCGTGTCCGGGGTCAACTACAAGACCGGTCGAAGCGGCGGAAGCTTCGTCGTAATCCGGAGATTGTCCCCTTCCTCCGCCGCGAACTCCCCACCCGACCCGAACAGAGCAAAGGGAACGGGGCCGGAGGTGTGGGTCATTTTACTGACCGGCGTCGGATGGTCGGGGAGAACCAGAACCCGGTAATCCCCGAGGGCGGGCAGTCCGTCGAGGATGGTCCCGACCACCTGCTCGTCGAAGGTCTCGATGGCCCGGAGCTTGTCCGGCAGGCTTCCGGCGTGGGCCGCCTCGTCGGGAGCCTCCACGTGGAGGTAGACGAAGTCCCGGGATCTGAGGGCTTCGAGGGCGGCCTCGGCCTTCCCCCTGTAGTTGGTGTCGATATACCCGGTGGCCCCGGGGACCTCGATGACGTCGAGGCCGGCATAAATCCCGATTCCCTTGATCAGATCGACGGCCGAAATCACCGCCCCGATGATGCCGAATTTCTGCTCCAGGGTCTCCATGCGGGGGGCCCGGCCATGCCCCCACAGCCAGATGGAATTGGCCTCCGGCTAGCCCTTCACTTTTCCGACGGATATTGACCGGATGGTTGTTGAGAAGAAGCTGCGCCGAGGTCATCAGATAAATGAGCTTCTCGGCCCCCTCTCCCCTGGGGAGGTGGTCCTCGATGCTCTGCCCGGTCAGGTCGTGGGGGGGGGTGAAGCGGAGCCGGTCCTTGCCGTTTTTCCAGACCATGAGGTGACGATAGGACACACCGGGATGAAACTGGAACTCCTCCCCGCCTAGTTCATCCTCCAGCGCCAGGATAAGCTCCCGGGCTTCGGGGGTCGAGATGTGGCCGGCGGAAAAATCGACCATGTACAGCTTGCCGTAATGGGGAGAGATGCAAACCAGGTTGAGACGAAAGGCCACGTCTTCGGGCCCGAGTTCCACCCCCATGCTTGCGGCCTCCAGGGGGGAGCGTCCGCTGTAGCACACGCCGGGGTCGTATCCGAACACCGACAAGTTGGCCACGTCGCTTCCCGGGTGAAAGCCTCTTGGAATCGTCTCGGCCAGGCCGAGTTGCCCGGCTCGGGCCAGAGCATCCATGCGGGGGGTTTTGGCATGCGCCAGAGGGGTCTTGCCCCCCAGCTCCTCCAAAGGCTCATCGGCCATGCCGTCACCTAACAAAACTACGTATTTCATCCTGACCTCATAACAGGCTGATGACCAGCCTTTGTTGACGTTTGTCACCCTCGCGGATGGAACTGTTCATGGATTTTCCGGAGTCGCTCCCTGGTGATATGGGTATAAATCTGGGTGGTGGAGATATCCGCATGCCCCAGCATCGTCTGGACCGAGCGCAGGTCGGCACCGTTTTCCAAAAGGTGCGTGGCAAAGGAATGACGCAAGGTGTGGGGAGTGACGTTTTTGAGGATCCCGGCCTCCCGTGCGCGGCGCTTAATAATCTTCCAGAACCCCTGCCGTGTCAACCCTCTGCCGTCCCGGTTCAGGAAAAGGACCTCCCCGCCTTCCCCCCTGTCCAGGAAGGGCCGACCTGTCCCCAGGTAACGTTCCAGGACGGCCAGCGCCGCCTCGCCCATGGGCACGACGCGTTCCTTATGCCTTTTGCCGAAGGCGCGAAGGTAGCCGACGTCGAGCTGCAGGTCGCCGATCTTCAGGCCGACCAGTTCCGATACCCGCAGCCCGGTGGCATAGAGCAACTCAAGCATGGCCCGGTCCCGCAAATCAAAGGCCGTCTCCCCCGGGGCGCTTCGAGAAGGCGGTCGACCTCCTCGGGGGAGAGCGCGTGGGGAAGGCTGTTCAGGCTTTTGGGCGCCTCCACCCGGGCCGTGGGGTTGGTCTCCGTTATTTTCTCTGCAAGCAGAAATTTATGGAACACGCGCAGGGCAACCAGCGCCCGGGCCCGGCTGCGGGGAGCGAGACCGGCTCCCTTCAGGTGAGCCAGAAACCTCAGGACCACTGGAGGCGTGATGCTCCCCGGATGGTCAATCCCCTCCTTTTCGAGAAAATCGAGGTACCGCGCCAGGTCCCGACCGTAGGCCTCGAGGGTGTTGGCCGAGATCCCCTTTTCCACCGTCAGGTAGTTGAGAAACAGGTCGAGATATGGGTTCATAAATGACCGTAAGACCAATACATACGAAAGGGGATGGCAATCCTGAGCTGTGCTTTTGCAAGTTTCGAATCGTACGCCTTTGGCCCTGAAACCTGAAACCTTGAACCCGCCGAGGCCTTTCGGCTATGGCGGGGCAAGCCTTGAACCTTGTGCCTGGAGATTATTCCTCTTCCAGACAGGCCAAAAGACGGCTGCGGATCTCTTCAATCTTGCCCGTGAAGGTGACTTTCTGCCCGAAAATATCCTGGACGTAGAAGGTGTCGGCCGCCTGGTCGACTTTGGTGGAAATCTTCGAAACCCCGATATAGAGCCCCAGCTCCTTAAGGGTCTTGGTGATGTGGTAAAGAAGGCCGACCTTATCGTGGGCGTAGACGTCCACGACCGTATATTCATCGGAGACGTCGTTGTCGATTTCCACCCGGTTGGGAAAACGGGGTCGAGCCGGCGCCGTGAGGAAACTCGGCCGCTGCCGTTTTCGAACGAGTTCCTCCACCCTCGCCCGCCCCTCGACCACCGAGACGAGGTCCTCCTCCACCCGCTTCCACTTGCCCTCATCCCGGATAAGGGCGCCGGTGGGACTTCTCACCTGCAGGACATCGAGGGCGATCCCGTTGTTCAGGGTATGAATCTGTGCTCCCAGGATGTTGACCCCGTTGGCCGCCATGACTCCGGTGATCCGGGAAAAAAGTCCCGGGATATCGAGGGTGGAAATGGTGACCTGGGTGTATTGCCCCTGCGGCTCGTGCTCCACCTTCATGACCAGGGTCTTGTCCTTGAGACTGAGAAGATGCCGGATATGCTCGATAATTACCGCCGACCGATAGGAAAGGAGGTAACGGGTGCTCATCTGCCGGAGGGTATCCCGGACCAGTTTGCTGTCGAACTCGTCCTCGAGCAACCCGACGACCTTGCGTTTGCGGTTGCGGACTTTTTCCGACCTTTTCTCCAACTGGAAGTTGCCCCGCTCCAGAATCTCGTAGGTCTTCTCGTAAAGCTCCTGCAACAGGAACCCCTTCCACTCCGACCAGACGTCGGGACCGACCGCCTTGATATCGGCGAAGGTGAGCAGATAAAGCATCCTGAGGTTTTCGCTCATTCCCATGGTACGGGCAAACTGGACGATGAGTTTGTCGTCGTGCAGGTCCCGGCGCTGGGATATGTGCGCCATCTGCAGATGATTGCGAACCAGAAACTCAAGCCGTTGGCTGTCTTCCTTGTTGAGCCCCATGCGTCTGGCAATGGTTCTGACCAGGTCGCCTCCCTTGTTGCAATGGTCCTTCCCTTCCCCTTTGCCGATATCGTGAAAGAGAACGGCGAGCAGCAGCAGTTCCCTTTTCTCGACATCGTTGGCGACCTGGGTGAGAAAGGGCTTTTTCTCGGCGTATTCCCCCCGCCAGAGCTTGGATATTTCTTCCACGGCGAACAGGGAGTGGATATCCACGGTGTAGATATGGTAGGCGTCGTGCTGAACCTTACAGTAAATGCGCCCGAATTCGGGAATAAAATGGTTGAGAAACTGCAGATGGTGCATGTCGGTCAGCGTATTTTCCACCCCCCGGGGATAGCGCAGAATCTCCAGAAAATCATCATTCACCGCGCGGGCCCTTCGGACCCGATCGTTGATCCGGTGCAGGTTCTCCCGAATAAGTCCTTTGAGCGGTAACACTCAAACGGACACCATGTCGCTGGGAAAGCAGAAAGGCTCTCATCATCAGGGCCGGGTCTTTTTCGAAGATATCCTGGTTGCTGACTCGCAACTCGCCCCGAAGGATGTAGAAGCCATCTTCGATCGAGCGCCGGGTGAGATAACCGAGAATTTTGAATGTCGGCTCATCCTGCTGGGTGGCCTTGTTGATCAGTGTGGAAGCCAGGTGTTCGATCCGGGTGGCATGGGAGTAGTAGTCCTGCATGAACTGTTCTACCGCAGGGCCGGTTTTGCGGTCCCGGATAACCGAGAAAATGAGCGATCTTCTCCTGCTGATCGAAATGGATCTGGTCGTTCTTCCGGGTGGAAAGGTAATGCAGTTCATTGCGGATGCGCCAGAGATAATCGAAGGCTTCCTCGAAAGCCTGGCCTTCGCTTTCGGTAAGCACCCCCTTGATGATGAGCTCCCGGAGATTGCGGATCTTGAAGCGGACCTGTGCCACCCATAAAGCGGTATGCAGGTCCCGCAACCCCCCTTCTCCTTCCTTGATATTCGGTTCCAGAAGATATACCGAAGATCCGTATTTCTTCAGTCGACGGTCGTTTTCTTCGAGTTTTTCCTTGATGAAAGCCTGGTTGTTTCGGGTCAGGACAGCATCTATGACCGTTCGCTCAAACTCCTCGAAGAGGACCTCATCGCCTACAAGGTACCTGGCATCGAGAAGCGCGGTCCGTGCCGTGATATCTTTTTCAGCCATTTCCAGACAGTCCCGGCCCGTTCGAACGCTGTAGCCGACCTCCAGCCCGAGGTCCCATAACAGGTAGAGCATCCGCTCGGAGACCTTCTCGGCGAAGGCCTTGTCCTTTCCTCCGTAAAAGAACATGAGATCGATATCGGAACGCGGATTAAGGTCTCCGCGCCCATAACCTCCCAGAGCGATCAGAGTACAGGCGCCAAAATTCTTCTCCGGGACGTCGGCGGAGACACTGCGGTAAAGGTTTCGGATCAGAGTGTCGGTCAGGGAGGTCAGACTGCCAACGGTCTGTCGGCCGCTGGTCCCGCTGAGGTGTCGTTCCCTGATAATCTCCTGATGGTGTCTGAGAAAGGCACGGGAGGCTTCGAGCAACAGGGTCTGCGGTGCTCGTAGGGTATATCGGGATCGGTGAGAAGTTCCCGGGAGAAAAACGATTCGACTTTTTCGATGGTTTTCAGATTCATTTGGTCGCAATCAATTTGACCGCCGAAGCGTAATTGCGCACCCCTCGGGCGATACCGGCAACGGCGTTTCGATAGTATTGAGGGTCGGTGAGCCGCGATTCCTCCCGCGGGTTGCTGATGAAGGCGGTTTCCACCAGAACCGAGGGCATGGTGGCCCCCAGGAGCACATAAAAGGGGCCCTGGCGAACACCGAGATCCTTGATGTGCGAATAGCGGTGGCTCAGGTGGCCCACCAGCGATTTCTGGATTTCGGCGGCGAGGCGGCTCGACTCGTTTATCTTGGAATTGGCCATCAGGTCGAACAGGATCCGTTCCAGGTCTCCGACCTGTTTGAGGGATGTGCCGTTTTCCCGGGCCACCACAGCGGTCGCCTGCTCGTTCTTTGAAAAGTTCAGGTAATAGGTTTCGATGCCGTAAGCCCGGCGGCTGAGACTGGCGTTGGCATGGATCGAAATGAACAGGTCGGCGCCGACCTTGTTTGCGATGGCCGTCCTTTCGGCCAGATCGAGGTAGACATCGCTGTTGCGGGTCAGGATGACCTGGCAACCGAGTTCCTTTTCGAGCTTTTTGGCCAGTGCCCTGGCAATGGCAAGGGTGACGTCCTTTTCCCGGATACCGTCGGGACCTATGGCTCCCGGGTCCTTGCCGCCGTGACCGGCGTCGACCACAATCCGCCTCAATCCCCGGCCAACGGTCGCCTTGGGAATATGCACCGGCAGAGGGATGTCGGATGTAGCCTTGTCCAGTATCCCGGCAATCCCATCCTTGGGCCCGGGAGGCAGGGAGCGAACCTCGGGTTTGTCGGCGGTCAGCGCCGGTTCCCCGTCCCCCGCCACGTCTACGACGAGGCGAAAGGGGTCTTCCAGGGGAAAGACCTTGTAATCCTTGAAACTGACCAGGTCGAAAACCACCCGCACCGTTCCATCGCCCGAGACCCCGGTCCGGATACGGCGCAGCAATCCATCATCGACGGGAGTGGGATCGGAGAGCTTCTGGGCCAGGGTCGTTTTCTTGAGGTCGACATAGATCCGTGGCGGCACGCGGTTCTTTGGTTCGGCCGGCAAATAATTGGCGGAAAAATCGACTTCTTTCGTGAGGTCCATGACCACCCGGGTATATCCGGGGTTGGTCCAGAACCGTACACCGGTCAACTCGGCATCTCCCTTTTTTGCGGCCCCGGAGCGGTCCCCCCTGTCAGAACGGGGGGAGAGCTCCTTCGCCGGAGGCGGAGCAAAACGGGCCAATTGGACGAGTTTGCGCCGGGCCAGGTCCACCATATCGCCCGAGGGATAACGGGAGCGGGCCTTGTCGTAGCGAAGGAAGGCCTGGGGATAATCCTTGAAGACCTTCTCCTCGACGGCGGCGCCGCGAACCAGTGCATCGTCGGCCAAGCTGTCTTCAGGATACCGCGAAGCCACCGAATCGTACAACTCTACGGCCTTTTGAGCATCGCGAGGTACCCGCGAGACGGAATAAAGCCCCTCGCAGGCCTTGGCTGCCAGATACAGGGCATCGGGAGCCCTGCGGTGATCGGGATACTTCTCCGCCACCCCGACAAAACCATCGATGGCCTTGTCCCAGTTTTCCCGGTAGCGCTGTTTCGCAGGCGAGGCCTCCAACTTCTTGAAATTGGCCCGGACCTGTTGATAGGCCTTCTCGGGGCCTGCGGAGAAGGCCGCCGATGGAAGAAGCAGAAAGAGCAGAAAAAGCCACCCAGCCAACCGGAAATAACGCATCATCCCACCATTTTTTTCAATTCATCCAGTAGATTCAAAGCCTCAAGGGGAGTCAGAACGGAAATGTCGACGCCCTCCAGCTTCTCTCTCAGGGGGTCGGGGCCGCCTTCGAAGAGGGAGAACTGGGGCGAATGGCGCGGTTCACCCCCTCGACGGCTGCGGGCGAGGCGAGGTTGGCCTTCCTTTTCAAATTCCCCCGACTCGAGGTTTTTCAGGACCTCCCTGGCCCGTTCGATCACCTCTTGCGGCAGCCCGGCCAACCGGGCCACCTGGATGCCGTAAGAGTGGCTCGCCCCGCCCTTGACGATCCGTCGCAGAAAGATGACTTGGTCATTCCATTCCTTGACGGCGATATTGAAGTTTTTGACCCTTTCCCGGGTCAGGGCGAGGTCGGTGAGTTCGTGGTAATGGGTGGCGAAGAGAGTCTTGGCCGCCGTCCCGGGATTGTCGTGCAGGTATTCGGCCACCGCCCAGGCGATGCTGATCCCGTCGAAGGTGGAGGTCCCCCGGCCGATTTCATCGAGGACGACAAGGCTGCGGGCGGTGGCATGATTGAGGATGTGGGCCGCCTCGGTCATCTCCACCATGAAGGTCGACTGGCCTCGGGCGAGGTTGTCGCTGGCCCCGACCCGGGTGAAAATCCGATCGACCAGTCCGATTCGGGCCGAACGGGCTGGGACGAGGCTACCCATCTGGGCCATGAGCACGATCAGGGCAACCTGGCGCATGAAGGTCGATTTTCCGGCCATGTTCGGCCCGGTGATGATAAGGATCTGGTTTTCCCGGGTGTCCAGGACCACATCGTTGGGCACAAAGCGCTCGGACAGATTCATCCCTTCGATGACGGGGTGGCGCCCTTCGACAATGACCAGGTCGCCACTGTCGTCCATCTCCGGGCAGACGTAGCCGCGGTCGTGGGCCAGATCGGCCAGGGCGAGAAGGGTGTCGAGGGTGGCAAGGGCGTCGGCGGTCGCCTGGATTCGCCCCCCTTGCTGGGAAACCTGTTGGCGAAGCTGCTGAAAAAGTTCGTATTCGATTTCGACGACCTTTTCCTCGGCGCCCAGCACCTTCTCCTCGTAGTCCTTGAGTACCGGAGTGATGTAGCGTTCAGCGTTGGCGAGGGTCTGTTTGCGCAGGTAATCCTCGGGGATGCGGGCAACCTGGCTCTTCGGGACCTCGATGTAATAACCGAAAACCTTGTTGAACCGGATCTTGAGAGAGGAAATCCCCGTCCGTTCCTTTTCCTCCCTCTCGAGCCGGGCAATCCAACCCTTGCCCTCCCGGCTGATATGGCGCAACTCGTCGAGCGGTCCGTGGAAACCGTCGCGGATCAGGCCCCCTTCCCGAAGGACGAAAGGCGGGTCGTCGACGATGGCCCGCCCGATCAACTCCCCCACGTCCTCCAGGGAATCGATGCCTGCCTCTACCTCCTCCAGAAGAGGGCTCTCCAGGGAGGAAAAGAAATTCCGAAGGCCGGGCATCCCCTCCAAAGACCCCTTCAGCGCCGAGAGGTCCCTGGCGTTGGCGCTGGCCATGGAGATCTTGGCGTTGAGCCGCTCCAGATCATTCACCGGGGCCAGCGCGCCCCGCAAATCCTCCCGCACCAGACTCTTCTCCACCAGTTCGGCCACGGCTCGGTGCCGGGCACGGATCCTTTCGACGTCCACCAGGGGATGGTTGATCCAGTGACGGAGCTTGCGCCCGCCCATAGCCGTCACCGTTCGGTCGAGAACCCCCAGCAGAGACCCTCGCCTGCCGCCGTCGTGAAGGGTGGCGGTGAGTTCCAGGTTCCGCCGGGTGGCGTCGTCCAGAACCATATAATCCCGGGAATGGTAGGTCGTCAGAGCGCGGATGTGGCAGAGGGCGCCCTTCTGGGTCTCCTGCAGGTAATGGAGAACGGCGCCCGCGGCCCCGATGGCGCCGGGAAGCCCGGAACAACCGAAGGGATCGAGTGTACCGCAGGCAAAAAAATCACAAATCAGGCTCTCGGCCCGGTCTGGAGCAAAGATCCATTCGGGGAGTGGATTGACCATTCTCCCCGCCAACTGGTAGGAGAGCCTCTGCTGGAGAACCTTGGAGTCCTCCTCGCACAGGAGCACTTCCCGGGGGTTGACGGAGGCGACTTCGCTTCGCACGCCTTCGAGGTCGGCCGTTTCGGTAACCCGGAATTCCCCGGTTGTGATGTCCAGCACGGCGACCCCCCAGCAGTCCCCCTGCCCTCCGGCGATTGCCATGAGGTAGTTGTTTTCCTTGGGCTGGAGGGTATCGGTATCAGTGACGAGACCGGGGGTGACGATACGAACGACCTCCCGCTTCACGATTCCCTTGGCGGCCTTGGGGTCCTCGACCTGCTCGCAAATGGCCACCTTGAAGCCGTTTTCGACAAGTCGGGCGATATAGGGCTGACAGCTGTGGTAAGGTATTCCGCACAGGGGCACTTCCTCGGATGCCCCCTTGTTGCGCGAAGTCAGGGTGATGTCCAACACCTTCGAGGCCGTGACGGCGTCATCCAGAAACATTTCATAAAAATCGCCGAGTCGGAAAAAGAGGATGGCATCGGGATGCCGGGCCTTGATCTCCAGGTATTGGCGCATCATGGGGGTGGTGCTGCTCATGAATGGAAAATCCTTTTACCCTTGGTGAGAGTGAGAATGCGGGGCAGGACTGGATGAAATCCGGCCGGAGCTGGAACGGCTGCAATGTTAACAAACAGCCCCAGGGAAGTAAATAGTCCTCAGCCCGTCCGGGGGGTTGCTCCCAGGCGCCCGAATGTTCTGTCCCTTGTCAGGAGAGATTCTCCACAAATCTTGCCGTAATTGGCTGAGAAAAGGCCAAATCGCTTGACCTTCAATCCGCTCAATGGTAAGAAAAAGCCGCCATTGCAGGAGGAAAGATGCCCAGCTATAGTGAATCGAAGGACAGGGATCCAGTGTTTAAAAAAGAAAATTTCGACATCCTCACCCTCGAAGACGAAATTCGCGCCGACAAACTATGTGTACGCTACCTGAGGGTTTTTTACCTTGAACTGGTGGAAAAAGAGAATCTCTCTCCCCTGGAAGCCGGCGCCCTGGCCCAGGGAGCCGACTATTTTCTCCGGGAATTTCTCATTCCCGACCGAAGGGAGAACATTTTTTCCCCCAGCCCCGGTCGGGTGCGCCAGTTTGCGGGATACTGGTACATCGTCAGGAACATGGAACCCAACATGGCTGAACTCCAGCAAATACTTCGAGGGGTCCAGGTCTTTTACGGGTTCTGCAAAAAAACCGGCATGGTGTCGGCGGCGCTGGCCGATGAGATCCAAAAGGAGTGTTGCGACCTCGATTTTTTTCGGAATCGGATCGAAGACTTCTGGAACATCGAGGGCGACGGGTACCTGGAATGGGAGAGGGTCTGCAGCCCGAAAGACTGACAGCCTGGTGACAACCGGTTTTCATCAAGGCTATGGCTTGGCAAGCGCTCATCTGCGGCGTTTTCCTCAACCCTGGTCAAAACCACGTGCCTTCCGGTTTTCGGATGTGAGCCATGAAAAATAAGAACCCCAAAATCACGGCCGCCCGGTATTCCATCGCCACCGCCACGGGACTGGCGGGACTCAAGCTGGCCACGGGGCTCGTCACCGGTTCTATGGCCATTCTTTCCTCCGCCATCGACTCGCTTCTCGACATCCTGATGTCGGGTGTCAATTACTTGGCCATCCGTCAGGCGGAACAGCCGGCAGACAAGAACCATCCTTTCGGCCACGGAAAGTTCGAAACCGTCGCAACCCTCGTCCAATCCTTCGTGATCGCCCTTTCGGGCCTCTGGATCATTTTCGAATCGGTCCATCGCCTCTCCAGAGGGGTCGAACTGACCCTTCTGGGCGAGGGCATCACCGTGCTCACTGCTGAGTTCGGTCGTCTCACTGGCCATCACCCGCTATCTCAGGAAGGTCGCCGAAGCCACGGACTCTTCAGCGCTCAGGGCCGACTCCCTCCACTTCTCCATGGATGTCTACACCAACCTGGCCCTGGTAGGGGGGCTCATCATCATAAAAATTACCCACTACCCCAGGCTGGACCCCTTTTTGTCCATTCTGGTCGCCCTTTACATTCTTTTTCAAGCCGTGGGCCTGGTGCGCCATGGACTCCGTGACGTCCTTGACGAGGAGCTGCCCGAAACGATCCGCAACGAGGTGACCCGCCTCATCGAATCCCACCGGGGAGATTTACTCGATTACCACAACCTGCGCACCCGCCGGGCCGGGTCCCAGAAGATCATGGATTTTCACCTCACGGTCTGCAAGCATCTCTCGGTGAAAGAAGCCCACGACATCGCCGACCACCTGGAAAAAAGAATCCAGGAGGAGATCCTGGGCGCCGACGTCACCATCCATGTCGAACCCTGCCAGCGCGACGACTGCCCGGGGCGGGAATTATTGCGCCAGCGACAAGACCCGGCTTCAGGAAGAGGAACCGGACGACTAAGGGGCGCCCTCGGGCGCCCCTTAGTCTTTACCATTTCTATTTCCTCCGGGGCCTTACCCCGCTTCGGCCTCAACCTGCTTGAGCCTCTCCAGGCGTTCGATAACTTCCCGGCTTCCCTTCTGCCTCTCCTCCATCTCGGCAAAAATCCGCCCCACCATCTGACTGAGCAGGTGAACCGCCGAGTCGATATCACCGGTATTCTGTTTTTGCCTTTCCGTGGCGAGCACGACATCCTCCGCCATGGCCTTGACCTCCTCTATCGACTTCACGATGCTGCGGGTACCCTGTGCCTGCTCCGAGGAGGCGAGAGTAATCTGGCTGGACATCTCTCCGAGTTTTTCAATCGACTGTGTGACGAATTCGGCGCTTTTGGACACTTCAAGGGTGGCCTTGCGAATATCGTGGGCCATGCCCATCGCCAGCGAAGCGCTGTCGAGAATCTGGCGCAGCGCTTTTTCCAGCTCGGCCCCCAGGGATACTCCGCCCTGCACCAACTCCCGGGTCTTGCCGATATGACCGACGGACTCCCGGGTATACTCCTGGATCTCGGAGATGATCCCGGCGATGGCCCCGGTCGATTTTGCCGCTTCCTGGGACAGGTTTCTCACCTCGTCGGCGACAACGGCGAAGGACTTCCCGTGCTCCCCCGCCTGGGCCGCTATAATCGCGGCATTCAGGGCCAAAAGATTGGTTTTCTGGGTGATCTCGTTGATGACTTCCGTAATTCCCCCGATCTCCTCCCCTTTTTCGGAAAGACGGCTGATGGCGCCGAAGGTTCCATCCACGGCCCCGGAGATACCCTCCAGGCCCTGGAGCACGTTGGCCACCCTGGCGGTCCCCATTTCCGCCTGCTGGCGGACCGTCTCGGACATGGCGTGGGACCGCACTCCGTTTTCCTGAACGGATTTGATGGAGGAGGAAATCTGCGTCATGGCGGAGATGGACTTTTCCATGAATTCGTTGAGCTGGTTAAGATTCTGGGAAACCTGCTCGATGGAAACGGAAATCTCCCCGGCGGAAGACCGGGTGGAATCGACCGACTCCCTCACGACGCCGGCAGCCCCTGAAATGTCGTCGATGGCCTCGGTGGTCGAATTGGTCGCCCGCTTCAGGGAGAGATCGAGCCGGGTGTGTTCCTCCCGGTATTTGAGCAGTTCCTGGAAGGTATGGGAGAGCTCCCCGGTAAGGGTCCCGATGGCCTCCAGCAGGTGGATCTTGTTCAGGGCCGAGGAAACCTGGACGGCAAAGAGCTTGACCGTATCGACGTCCGTATCGTCCAGAGCTTTGCGCTTGATTTTATTGTCCACCCCGAAAAGGCCGACGACCTCATCGTTGACCACGATGGGGCAGAGGATGAAGCTCCGGGACCGAAGCTGGTTGATGGCATCGAAGGGGGCCTTCAGGTGAAAATCCTCCGGCATGCGGTTAATGTCGTCGATCAGGAAAAGGCGGTTCTCGGAAACCGTCTTGAACAGGGCACCGCCCCGATGGTCCAGGGGGATGAAGATTCCAGAGACATCGTCGTGGCCCGTTCCGCGACTTGCGAGAAACTCCAGGCAGTTGCGTTCCCGGTTGACCATCAGGATGTTGACCCGATCGTACTCCAGAATGTCGTGGAGACCGTCGGCGGCCAGGCACAGCACCTCGCGCTTGTCCACCGATCTCTGGATATAGGTGTTTATGGTGTGGAAATTCTTCAGGCTGTTGTTGAGCTCCCTGAAACGGCGTTCAAAATTTTCCTTTTGCTGTACGATTGTCCGGTTCAGCTCGTCGAGCCTCTGGGCCCGGCTGTGTATCTGCTGGGAAGCTTGACCGATGAGAAATCCGAAGATGCTGAGAACCAGGGCCGTCCCTCCCCCCATGTAGATATAAAGGGTGATGCTCTCGTTGGTCCGGACGACGTCGGCGGCGAGCTGCTCCCAGAGGCCCTGGCCCGGCTGCCAGAACAGGATCAGGCGAAGGACCATCCAGCCCAGAGGAGCCAGAATGCCGAGGCAAAAACCGCAAAGAGCATAAAACCACCTTCGATCCACCCTGCTCAAGGAATCCCCTTTATTCATGCATCAACCCCCGACACCGACAATTTACAGTTACAGACGAAATCCATTTCCCCCTGCGCACCTGATACCCCCAATAAATTAAGACCTTAACCTAACGGTCCTTTCCACCAGGGTCAAGAAAAATAATTAACGCCCTACCATGATACCGATCTCTTCGGCGGTCCGCACCAGGGCCCCGTCGGGGTCGACCAGGTTCAGGGATTCGACGGCCTCCTCGATGGGAAGCGAAACGACGGCTCTGCCGCGAAGGGAAACCATGGACCCGAAAGAACCTTCCTCGATCAGGCCCACCGCCTTCACCCCAAACCGGGTTCCGAGGATCCGGTCGAAGGGGATGGGCGAGCCGCCCCGCTGCACATGGCCCAGGACGACGACTCGGGTCTCCATTTCGAGACAGCGGCCGATCTCCTCGGCGACGAAACTTCCCACACCCCCAAGCCGCTCGACACCCAGTTTTTCCTCCGCCGGGGTCTGCACGATTTTTCCTCCGCCAAAGGGCAAAGGCCCCTTCAGCCGCCACAACGATGGAAAATCGGCTCCCCCGTTCGCGCCGACGGGAAATCGCCTGGCAGACCCGGTCGAGATGAAAGGGAATTTCGGGAATGAGGATAACATCCGCCGACCCGGCGAGGCCGGCCTCCAGGGCAATCCACCCGGCGCTCCTCCCCATCACCTCCACCACCAGGACCCGGTGATGGCTTTCGGCGGTGCTATGCAAACGATCCAGGGCCTCGGTAACGGTGGCGACGGCAGTACTGTAACCGAAGGTAACGTCGGTGCCTCGAAGGTCGTTGTCGATGGTTTTGGGAACGCCGACTACCGGAAGTCCCAGGTCGCTGAGCCTGCGGGCAATCCGTAGCGTGCCGTCGCCTCCAACCGCCACCAGCGCTTCGGCTCCAATGACGGTGAAAGTTCTCCACCACCTGAGCGGACACGTCGACCAGCTTAGTCTTTTTGCCCGAACGAAGAGGATATTGAAAGGGGTTGCCGCGATTGCTGGTACCCAGGATGGTCCCCCCGGGGCAGAATCCCGCGGACCGAATCGAGGTCGAGTTTGCGCACCCGGATATCCCCGACCAGGCCATCGAACCCGTCCTCGATCCGAGCACCTTCCAGCCCTTTTTCAGGACGGCGGCGCGGACGACCCCCCGAATGACCGCATTGAGCCCGGGGCAATCGCCCCCGCCGGTGAGAATAGCGATGGTCTTGGCCATGCCGTGCTCCAGAAAGGGATATCGGACGGCGAAGGGCCTTCCCGTTCAGTGCCCCCGACGAGGTTCGGTGGCAATTGCCAGCTTGGGAAAGCCGGCATCCCTGGCGATATCCATCACCTGTACCACCCGTCCGTGGTGGGCATCCTTGTCGGCCAGGAGCAAAAAGGTCGTATCTGCGGCCTTCTTCCCTAAATCTTTCAGCAGCCCCTGGAGCTCTTCGACCGAAACCTGCTTATCCTTGAAATAAATGTTTCCGTCTTTGGAAATGTAGACCTTGACTTCCTCGGGAGCCTTGGTGAGGGTCTGGGCGGAGGATTGGGGCAGCTTGACCTTGATGCCGGAGGATTCGACGAAGGTGGTGGAGATCATGAAGAAGATCAACAAAAGAAAAACCATGTCCACCATCGATGTCAGGTCGACCCGCGGCTCTTCCCGTTTTTTCCGTACAAAACCCATCTAGCTAGCTCCCCAGAAGATCCACCAGGTGCAATGAATACTCCTCCAGTTCAAGGACCATACGGTCGACACGGCCGGTGAGGTACTTGTGGAGAAGAATGGTGGGGATGGCGACGGTAAGACCGGCTGCGGTGGTTATAAGGGCCTGGGAGATGCCCCCGCCTATGGTGGCGGGCGTTCCTACGCCCTGGACGGCAATCACGTTGAAGGCCTCGATCATCCCCACCACGGTTCCGAGCAGTCCGAGCAGCGGCGACAGGGAGGCGATGGTCCCGAGCAAACCGAGATAGCGTTCGAGGGGCGCGGCCTCTCTGGTTCCGACTTCCTCCACCGCGGTTTTGACCTGATCCCGGGGTTTGCCCGAAGCCCTGAGAGCGGCGATGAATATGCGCGCCAGGGGGGAGCCGACTCTCTGGCAGACGACCAGGGCCTCCTCGATCCGGCTTTTCAGAACCAGGTCCTCTACATCCTTGCGAAGAGCATCGGTTCCCTGTTTAAACTTGGAAAACGTCCAGAGACGTTCGAGGAATATGGCGAGGGCCAGAACCGAACAGAGCAGTATCGGGTACATCAGCGGCCCGCCCTTTTGGAAGATGTCCAGCATTTACCTCAGCTATCCTTTCTCATTGTTATTTGGATTGCGACCTCGGAACATTAGCACAAAAAAGCCCCCAGGAAAATGGAGACTCAAACTGCAGAGGAGGAAGCCCCCTTGTCCCCTTGGTTTTTCATTGCACGATTCTCTTTTTCAAGCTGGACGAGTTGCCTGCGCAACTGGGAGTTTTTGATCAGATTGAAAAGGGCGGCAAGGAGAAGTCCGAGGATGAAAGAGGTGATAATGACCAGGAAGAGGGGAAGCTCGGCGCTATACCAAAGGAAAGTCACCGGCACGGTCCTGATGTTATTGACCGTAAAAATAAACAAGACCACCAGTATGATGATGGCTAAAAGGATTCGCAGCGCTTTCATGGTTGTCTCCCGGAAAAGGATTTCAGAAGAATTTCGTAGGTTTCCTCCAGATGCTGCGGAATGACCCGCACATCGGCGAACACCGGCATGAAATTGGTATCGCCGCTCCACCGGGGAACGATATGAAGATGCAGATGGTCGGCGATCCCCGCGCCCGCCACCTGTCCGAGGTTCATCCCTATGTTGAAACCATGGGGAGCGCAGCAGTCCTGCAGTGCTTTGTTGCTCATCACCAGAAGTCGGTGCATCTCAAGAGCTTCGGCATCACTCAGGTCTTCTGTTTTGGCGGTATGGCGATAGGGGGCGATCATCAGATGACCGTTGGTGTACGGAAAGCGGTTCATGATGACGAAGGCCTTTTGCCCCCTGAAAAGAATGAGGCGCTCCCGGTCCTCGTCCCGATCTTTGCCCACACAGAACACACAGGCCTTGTTTTTTTCGCCCGAGCCCTGAATATAGGACATTCTCCAGGGCGCCCAAATCTGTTTCACTCCCATTACCCCCTTTAATCTTGGATGCTTTGCAGGTTATCTTCCCAAATCTCCCTCTTGGAGCAGGAAAGAGATTTTCAGTCCTTTCCCGACAACTATATATACCAGAGATCCCGGCAGTCTACTCATTGAGGCGAATTATCCGTCCGTGGATGGTCTCGTCGATTTCCAGGATACCGACGGAATGAAAGGGCGCCCGTCGGCGGTCGGTGGGGCTGCCCGGATTGAACCTGAGGATCCCTCCTTCCCAATGACAATCAGGATGATGGCTGTGCCCATAGACCAGGCAATCGATCCCTTCCCCGCGAAATTCGGAGAGAACCCTTTTCTCCAGACCGTCAGGGGCTCCCCACCCATGGATGAGGCCGATGCGAAACCCACCCGCGGGTACCACCTTGCGAAGGGGAATCTCCGGCGAGAAGGAATCCATATTGCCCCTTACGGCATGAACCGTTTTCCCGGCAAATGCCAGAAGCACATCGTCATTCACCAGATCCCCAGCATGAAAAATCATATCCACATCCTGGAAATACCGCTCCGACAGTTCCTCCAGAAACGATACGCCTTTTTTCGCATCGCTGAAATGGGTATCGGAAAGGACTCCGACCCGAACCATCCTACCATCCCTTTCCCCTCAGAAATCGTCTTTCGGCTCCAACCTCCCTGGCCCCGGAGGGAGAGTCTTCCGGAGGCTGCTCATTTTAACCTTTGTCTGCCACTGGGTGTCAATCTTTATCGTTGCGTGGGGCGGCTCTCCCCTGGTCAAAATTGGCCTTTTCTGAAAGAAGTCTGCCTATTTATCGTCCGATTTCTCCTTCCCCTGGCGGCCCCCGGATCCTTGACGTTAGGAAATGACGCGTTATCTTTAAGAAAATTCTTTTTGGCACCTCTGTTGCTAATTTATTGCTTCGAATTTTAAACGCTGTTTTTTTCTAGCGGATTTATTCTGCTTGACAATTCTGTCGGAGGAAGACTATTTTCATCTTCACTAAAATTTGAAACACACTCAGATAAAACAGTCCCAAAGTTTTCCCCCAATAATTGCAGCAAAAAAACGTTCCAATTTGGGAAAGAATTCTCATCCAGAGTATTTTAGGCAAAATAAAACCCCTATTGAAAAAAAAGGGAGGATTCGTCCATGTCCAAACGTCAGGACGCCCTGGACTACCACAGTTCGGGCCGCAAAGGGAAAATCGAAGTCATCACCACCAAGCCCTGCGCCACCAGCCGCGACCTCTCGCTGGCCTACAGCCCCGGGGTGGCCGAGCCCTGCCTGGAGATCGAAAAAAATCCGCTGATGGCCTACGAGTACACCGCCAAGGGGAACCTGGTGGCGGTGGTCTCAAACGGCACGGCGGTCCTCGGCCTTGGCGACATCGGCGCCATGGCGGGCAAGCCGGTCATGGAGGGCAAAGGGGTGCTGTTCAAGCGCTTTGCCGACGTAGACGTCTTCGACATCGAGCTCGACACCAAGGATTCCGACGAGATCATCCGCACCGTCAAGCTGCTGGAGCCGACCTTCGGGGGCATCAACCTGGAGGACATCAAGGGGCCCGAGTGCTTCTACATCGAGGAGAAGCTCAAGGAGATGATGAACATCCCGGTCTTCCACGACGACCAGCACGGCACGGCGATCATCGCCAATGCCGGCCTGATCAACGCATTGGAAATTGTCGGAAAGAAGATCGGGGAGGTCAGGATCGTCGTCAACGGGGCGGGCGCCGCGGGCATCGCCTGCGCCAACATGGCCCTCGTCCTCGGCGCCCGTCCGGAAAACATGTTTTTGTGCGACACCAAGGGGGTCATCCACAAGGGCCGCCAGGCGGGGATGAATCCCTACAAGGAACGCCTGGCCAACGACACTCCGGCGCGCACCCTGGAGGAGGCCATGGAGGGGGCGGACGTCTTCTTCGGCGTCTCCGCCAAGGGCGCGGTAACCCCGGAGATGGTAAGGTCGATGGCCAAAGACCCGATCATCTTCGCCATGGCCAACCCCGACCCGGAGATCACCCCCGACGAGGCCCAGGCGGTGCGCGACGACGTCATCATCGGCACGGGCCGAAGCGACTACCCCAACCAGGTCAACAACGTGCTGTGCTTTCCCTTCCTCTTTCGCGGGGCTCTGGACACCCACGCCAGCGCGATCAACGACGAGATGAAGATGGCCGCCTGCCTGGCGCTGGCGAACCTCGCCAAGCAGGACGTACCCGATGCGGTGCGCAAGGCCTACGGCAACATCGAGATCGCCTTCGGCCGCGAGTACCTCATCCCCAAGCCCTTCGACCCGCGGGTGCTGCTGCACGTCGCCCCGGCGGTCGCTAAGGCAGCCATGGACAGCGGCGTGGCGCGCCGGCCCATCGAGAACATGGAGAAGTACACCGAGCAGCTCGAGGCGCTGCAGGGGCGCTCCAAGGAGATCATGCGCACCCTGATCAACAAGGCCAAGGCCGCTCCCAAACGCGTCGTCTTCCCCGAAGGGGAGGAGGAGAAGATCCTGCGCGCCGCACAGGTGCTCATCGAGGAGGGCATCGCCGTGCCGATCCTGCTCGGCGACGAGAAAGAGATTCACAGCAAGATCCATGAACTGGGACTCGATCTCAGGGGGGTGCAGATCATCGACCCTGCGACCTCGGAGATTCGCGGGGAGTACATCGACCAGCTCTTTGCCCTGCGCCAGCGCAAGGGGGTGACCCGCGCCGAGGCCAAGCGCCTGATCAAGAAGAACCGCAACTACTACGGGGCCATGATGCTCCAGTACGGAGATGCCGACGCTCTGCTCTCGGGTCTGAACCACCACTACCCGGATACCATCCGCCCGGCACTGGAGGTCATCGGCAAGCAGGAGGGTCTCTCCAAGGTCCACGGCCTGTACATGATGGTCTTCAAGAAGAAGGTGGTCTTCTGCGCCGACACGACGGTGACCATCGAGCCGACCGCCGAGGAACTGGCGGAAACCGCCATCCTCACCGCCCAGAAGGCCCGTCACTTCGAGGTCGAGCCGAGGGTGGCGATGCTCTCCTTCTCCAACTTCGGCAGCGCCGAGCACCCGTTGACCCTCAAGGTCAAGCGCGCCACCGCCCTGGTCAAGGACTGGGCGCCCGAGCTGGTAGTCGACGGGGAGGTCCAGGCCAACGTCGCCCTCGACCCGGAGCTTACCGCCAATCAATACCCCTTCTCCAAGCTCAAGGGCGACGCCAACGTGCTGATCTTTCCCGACCTGCAGTCGGGCAACATCTCCTACAAGTTGCTCAACAAGCTCGGAGGGGCCGAGACCGTAGGCCCCATCCTGATGGGGATGAAAAAACCGGTGCACGTGCTGCAGCGCGGCGACGATGTGGCCGACATCATCAACATGGCCGCGGTGGCGGTGGTCGACGCCCAGGAGGCCCAGGTCAAGTCTCTCTAGCGCCGGAATTGTCCGCGCCAAACACTCTTAACCCCGCAGGTGCGTCCCAGCGCCCCTGCGGGTTTTTTTCGCGGGAAGGAACCGGTTGAAAAGGCGCCCTCCCGCGTTCTTTTCTTTTCTTGGCCACCCGTTCCTGCTATCATGTGCGACGCCTTAAACAGAGACCACCTTTTCTTCGGAGAGTAGAGAACCATGCGCTACATGAGCACCCGCGGCCGCGTCAGGGACATTTCCTTCAAAGATGCCGTTCTGATGGGACTGGCCGATGACGGAGGGCCCTCGGTCATCGGCGAGCCCCATCAGAACGGCATCTTTGAAGGAAATGTCCCTGACGCGGCCGCGGGTGCTCATGTAGCGCATGGTTCTCTACTCTCCGAAGAAAAAGTGGTCTGTTTAAGCCGCCGCACATGATAGCAGGAATGGGTGGTCAAGAAAAGAAAAGAACGCGGGAGAGTCCTTTTTCAACCCGGTTCCTTCCCGCCAAAGGAAAACCCCGCAGGGGCGCTGGGCCGTCCCTGTGGGATAAGGGTATTGGACGAGGACAATTCCGGCGCTAGAGAGACTTGACCTGGGCTTCCTGGGCGTCGACGACCGCGACCGCGGCCATGTTGACGATGTCGCCGACATCGTCGCCGCGCTGCAGAACGTGCACCGGTTTTCTCATGCCCATCAGGATGGGGCCGACGGTCTCGGCGCCTCCGAGCTTGTTGAGCAGCTTGTAGGAGATGTTTCCCGACTGCAGGTCGGGGAAGATCAGCACGTTGGCGTCGCCCTTGAGCTTGGAGAAGGGATATGGTAGGCGGTCAGCTCGGGATCCAGGGCGACGTCGGCCTGCATTTCGCCGTCGACCACCAGGTCGGGCGCCCATTCCTTGACCAGGGCGACAGCCCGTTTGACCTTGAGGGTCAGCGGGTGCTCGGCGCTGCCGAAGTTGGAGAAGGAGAGCATCGCCACGCGCGGCTCGACCTCGAAGTGGCGGGCCTTCTGGGCGGTGAGGATGGCGGTTTCCGCCAACTCCTCGGCGGTCGGCTCGATGTTCACCGTGGTGTCGGCAAAGAAGACAACTTCTTCTTGAAGACCATCATGTACAGGCCGTGGACCTTGGAGAGCCCCTCCTGCTTGCCGATGACCTCCAGCGCCGGGCGGATGGTGTCGGGGTAGTGGTGGTTGAGGCCCGAGAGCAGCGCATCGGCGTCTCCGTACTGGAGCATCATGGCCCCGTAGTAGTTGCGGTTTTTCTTGATCAGGCGCTTGGCTTCGGCGCGGGTCACCCCCTTGCGCTGGCGCAGGGCGAAGAGCTCATCGATGTACTCGCCGCGAATCTCCGAGGTCGCCGGGTCGATGATCTGCACCCCCTTGAGGTCCAGTCCCAGTTCCTGGATCTTGCTGTGAATCGCTTCTCGTCGCCCAGCAGGATCGGTACGGCGATACCCTCGTCGACGAGCACCTGGGCGGCGCGCAGGATCTTCTCCTCCTCCCCTTCGGGAAAAACCACCCTTTTGGGAGCCGCCTTGGCCTTGTTGATCAGGGTGCGCATGATCTCCTTGGAGCGCCCCTGCAGCGCCTCGAGCTGTTCGGTGTATTCTCCATGTTCTCGATGGGCCGGCGCGCCACGCCGGTGTCCATGGCCGCCTTGGCGACCGCCGGGGCGACGTGCAGCAGCACCCGCGGATCGAAGGGCTTGGGAATCATGTACTCGCGGCCGAAGGTGATCTCGATGTTGCCGTAGGCCTTGCGCACCGCATCGGGCACGTCCTGCTTGGCCAGATTGGCCAGCGCCAGACGGCGGCCATCTTCATCTCCTCGTTGATGGCGCTGGCGTGGGTATCGAGCGCCCCGCGGAAGAGGAAAGGGAAGCACAGCACGTTGTTGACCTGGTTGGGATAGTCGCTGCGGCCCGTGCCGATGATGACGTCGTCGCGCACCGCCTGGGCCTCGTCGGGGGTGATCTCCGGGTCGGGGTTGGCCATGGCGAAGATGATGGGGTCCTTGGCCATCGACCTGACCATCTCCGGGGTCACCGCGCCCTTGGCCGAGACGCCGAAGAAGACGTCCGCCCCGTCCATGGCATCTTCGAGGGTGCGGCCGGGGTGTCGTTGGCCAGGCGCTCCTTGTAGGGATTCATCCCCGCCGCGGCCCTTGTAGATGACCCCCTTGGTGTCGCACAGGATGATGTTTTCCGGACGGGCGCCGAGAACCATGGCCATGTTGGCGCAGGCGATGCCCGCGGCCCCGGCCCCGTTGACGACAATCTTGACGTCCTCGATCTTCTTTCCGACAATTTCCAGTGCGTTGATCAGGCCGGCGTTGGCGATGATCGCCGTGCCGTGCTGGTCGTCGTGGAAGACCGGAATGTTCATCATCTCCTTGAGCTTCTCCTCGATGTAGAAGCACTCGGGCCCCTTGATGTCCTCCAGGTTGATCCCCCGAAGGTCGGCTCGAGCAGCTTGACGGTGCGGATGATCTCGTCGGGATCCTTGGTGTCGAGCTCGATGTCGAAGACATCGACGTCGGCAAAGCGCTTGAAAGAACGCCCTTGCCCTCCATGACCGGCTTGCCCGCCATGGCGCCGATGTCGCCCAGGCCCAGGACCGCCGTGCCGTTGGAGACCACCGCCACCAGGTTTCCCTTGGCGGTGTACTCATAGGCCATCAGCGGGTTTTTTTCGATCTCCAGGCAGGGCTCGGCCACCCCGGGGCTGTAGGCCAGCGACAGGTCGCGGCTGGTGGCGCAGGGCTTGGTGGTGATGACTTCGATTTTCCCTTTGCGGCCCGAACTGTGATAATCCAAGGCGTCCTGACGTTTGGACATGGACAAATCCTCCCTTTTTCTCTAATAGGGGTTTTATTTTGCCTAAAATACTCTGGATGAGAATTCCTCCCCAAGCTGGAACGTCTTTTTGCAACAAATATTGGGGAAAGGCAATTGGACTGCTTTGTCGGGGGTGTTTCCAATTTTAGTAAAGATAAAAATAGTCTTCCTCCAGCACAATTGTCAAGCAGAATAAATCCGCCAGAAAAAAACAGCGTTTAAAAGTCGAAAAAGTAAATTAGCAACAGAGGTGCCAAAAGGAATTTTCTTAAAGATAACGCGTCATTTTATGACGTCAAGGAAATCGGGGGCCGGCCCAGGAAGAGGAAATAAGGCGACAAATAGGCAGACTTCTTTCATAAAAGGCCAATTTTGACCAGAGAAGAGCCGCCCCACGCAACGATAAAGATTGACACCCGGTGGCAGACAAAGGTTAAAATGAGCAGCCTTTGCGAGACCCTTCATCCGGGGCCAGGGAGGTTGGAACCGAAAGGCGATTTCTGACGGGAAGGGATGGTGGGATGGTTCGGGTCGGAGTCCTTGCCGATACCCATTTCAGCGATGCGAAAAAAGGCGTATTGTTTCTGGAGGAGCTGTCGGAGCGGTATTTCCGGGATGTGGATATGATTTTTCATGCCGGTGACCTGGTGAATGCCGATGTGCTTCTGGCCTTTGCCGGCAAGACGGTTCATGCCGTAAGGGGCAATATGGATCCCTTCTCGCCGGGGATTCCCATTCGCAAGGTGGTTTCCGCGGGTGGGTTCCGCATCGGCCTTATCCATGGGTGGGGAGCCCCTGAGGGTCTGGAGAAAAGGGTTCTCTCCGAATTTCGAGGGGAAAGGATCGATTGCCTGGTCTATGGCCACAGCCACCATCCGGTCTGTCATCGGGAAGGAGGGATCCTCAGGTTCAATCCGGGCAGCCCCACCGACCGCCGATGGGCGCCCTTTCATTCCGTCGGTATCCTGGAAATCGGCGAGACCATCCACGGACGAATAATTTGCCTTGAGGAGTAGACTGCCGGGATCTCTGGTATATATGATGGCATCGCAAAAATTCACCAACGGCTGCGTTGCAGCAAATGCTCCTGCTGCTTCGACGTACCTAAGCACCCAACAAGCCTCAAATTGGCGCCCCTCTCGTTTCGTCCTTATACAAGCCATTTTTCTTTTCTGCGAAAACATATATAGTTGTCGGGAAAGGACGGAAAATCCCTTTCCTGCCTGAGAGGCAGATTTGGGAAGATAACCTGCAAAAGCATCCAAAATTAAAGGGGGTAATGGGAGTGAAACAGATTTGGGCGCCTTGGAGAATGTCCTATATTCAGGGCTCGAGCGAAAAAACCAAGGCTTGTGTTTTCTGTGTGGGCAAAGATCGGGACGAGGACCGGGAGCGCCTCATCCTCTTCCGGGGGCAAAAGGCCTTCGTCATCATGAACCGCTTTCCGTACACCAACGGTCACCTGAGATCGCCCCCTATCGGCATACCGCCAAAACGGAAGACCTTAGTGATGCCCAAGCTCTTGAGATGCACCGGCTGATGGTGATGAGCAACAAGGTACTGCAGGACTGCTGCGCCCCCCATGGGTTCAACATCGGGATGAATCCGGGCAGGTGGCCGGGGGCTGGGATCGCCGACCATCTGCATCTCGTATCGTTCCCCGCTGGAGCGGCGATACCAATTTCATGCCGTCTTGCCGATGTGCGGGTCATTCCGCAGCATTTGGAAGAAACCT
>CAWBQR010000018.1:0-302361 GCA_963791005.1 uncultured delta proteobacterium
TAGCAATACGTAACGCCGCTGCCGCCGCATGCAGCGTATTGCTCGCCCGGAAGGGCGCTGCAGATCCCGCAGACCTACGGCTCGCGCACCCTGGTCTCGCCGGAAACCGTCGCCGCAGCCCACGCCTGCGGTATGGAGGTCCACGTCTGGACGGTCAACGACCCCGATGACATGAAGCGTCTGCTGAGGATGGGGGTGGACGGCCTCATGAGCGATGTGCCGGAAATTCTTGCGGAGGTTTCGGGGGAAGTTTCAGGGAGGCGGGTTGAGGATCGCGGGACGCGGAGCGAGGAATGACGGATTACGAACAACCAAGAATCCAAAACCCTTAAAAACCAATCTCACGCAACGTGATTCACAGTTTTTTCAGGTCAAATTGGCAAGAAAGGCTTGAAGTCCTCCGGGAGCGGCGCCTCGATGATGGTACGTTCTCCGGTCCCGGGATGCCGGAAGGCGAGCCTGAATGCGTGCAGGAGATGCCGCCGGGCGGTGACAGGTTCACCTTGCAGGGTGACCGAAACCGGCCCGCCGTAGAGCCTGTCGCCCAGAAGAGGGAAACCCTCGCCCGCCAGATGTGCCCGGATCTGATGGGTGCGGCCGGTGCGGGGGCGTGCCTCTACCAGGGAGATGCCAGCTCCCCGCTCCAGGACCCGGAACTCCGTCATCGCCCGTTTGCCGCCGCTTTGGATGGCGACCGTCCTTCCCCGGACCCCGGCCTTCAATTGGTTCTCGACCCGGAGGAATTCGGGCGGGTCGCCCGTCGCCAGGCACAGATAGGTTTTCTCGACCTTCCGACCTGCCATCTGCCGGTACAGAGCCCGGTTGGCTGCGGCCGTCAGGGCGAAAAGAAGCACTCCCGAGGTATCGACATCGAGGCGATGAAGGAGAATGGGGAGTTCTTCCCTTCCTTGCTCACGCAGATAACCCCGCACAAGGTCGAGGGCGTTCGCTCCGCCGGCCGCAGTGGGATGGGAGGGGAGCCCCGGGGGCTTGTCGATGGCCAGAAGCTCCTCATCGCAAAAGAGAACCTCTGGCAGAGGCAGAGGGCTTTCAGGGGCGGGATGGTCCAGGGTAAGGGAAATCGTCTCGCTTCCGGCCAGGAGAAGACCGGCCCTGCGAACGACCTTCCCGTCGACGAACACCTGACCGGCATCGAGGGCCCGCTTCACCGTCTTGCGGGAGACGGCCGCGAGGGAACGAGCGATGAAGACATCCAGTCGCTCTCCACGCTCCCCCGGCCCGGCCGACAGGATTTCCCGACGCCTCTCCCCCCTCGTCAAAGAAGCCTTCCCTTCAACCCCTCGGGTGTCCAGCCCGTGACCTTGACCTCGGCAAGGCGCCCTTCCAGAACGTCACCTCCGGGAAAAAGGACCGAGAGGTAGTTGCGCGAGAGTCCTCTCCGGACCTCCCCGGCCTTTCCCCCTTCCACCACCACCTCCAGGGTCCGGCCGACGAAGGCACGGCGAAGGCCCGATTTTTCCTCTCCCCCAAGGCCCGGAGGCGCGCGGCCCGTTCCCGGATGACATCACCCGGCAACTGCCCCGTCATGGTCGCGGCCGGCGTGCCGGGACGGCGGCTGAAGGGAAAGACGTGCAGGTGGGTGACCGGCAGATCCTCGACCAGGCGAAAGGTGTTCTCAAACTCCTCCTCCGTTTCCCCGGGGAATCCGGCGATGACGTCGAGGCCGATGGCCGCATCGGGAATCCGGCCGTGAATCCCTTCGACGAGGGTCCGGAAAAAGGCGGTGTCGTAATGGCGGTTCATCCTCTTCAGAACCGCATCGTCGCCGGCCTGCAGGGGGATGTGAAAATGGGGGCAGAGAATCTCGCGAGCCGGCCACCGCCTCGATCAGGTCGTCGCGGGATTTCCGTCGGCTCCAGGGAGCCGAGACGCAGGCGCGGCGACTGCCGTTTCCTCCTCGATGCAGCCGGACCAGGTCGAGCAGGGAAGAGGGGGGTCCAGGTCGGCGCCGTACCCGCCGATATGGATGCCGGTCAGAACAATCTCGGGATATCCGGCCGCGGTCAGCCGTTCGACCTGCGCGAGGACCTCTCCGGGGGAACGGAGCGGCTGGCGCCGCGGGCATAGGGGATGATGCAGTAGGAGCAGAAGGCGTCGCAGCCGTTCTGGATCTGCACGAAGGCGCGGCTGCGCTCGGAAAAGGACGGTAGCGGCAGGGACTCGGCTCGGCGCGCCTGCCGGATGTCGGAAACGCGGATTCCGTCCGTCCCCTCTCCCGCCCTCCTCCAGCAGGCGCAGAAGATCGCTTTTCTCCTCGTTGCCGAGGACCAGGGAGACCCCCGGAATCGACTGCAGGCCTCCGGATCGACCTGGGCGTAGCAGCCGGTCACCACCACCCGGCAGGACGGCGTTGAGCGCGGCGGGCGCGGCGGATCAGGTTGCGCGACTGGGCGTCGGTGGCGGCGGTGACGGTGCAGGTGTTGACGATCACCAGGTCGGCCCCCTCCTCGAAGGGAACAACCCGGTAGCCGGCACTCCGCAGACGCTCCTCCATGGCGGCCGATTCGAACTGGTTGGTCTTGCAGCCGAGGGTGGCGATGGAAGGTGCGTTCATCTCCGCGTGCAAAGGGTTCGGACGGGTGAAGGGTCGCATCATCGATCCACCCTCCCCCGAGCACCCGGTCGCCCTCGTAAAAAACCGCCGCCTGGCCCGGGGTCACTCCCCGCTGGGGGTCGTCGAAGCGGACCGCGGCCCGGCCTCCGGACAGGGGGGTGATCAGGGCCGGAACCTCGGCGTGCCGGTAGCGGATGCGGCAGCAGGCGCGAAGGGGCCCTCCGGCTCGCCCGACAATCCAGTTGACCCCGTGGACGGTCAGCTCCGCCGGACGGACAGATGTTCCTTTTCCCCTACCAGCACCTGCCGTTTCACGGGGCATCGATGCCGACACGTAGAGAGGCTGCGGCCAGGACGATGCCCAGGCCGCGGCGCTGTCCGACGGTATAGCGATAGGTCCCCCGGTGCCGTCCCAGGACCTCGCCGGAGACGTGGACGATCTCGCCGTCCATCTGCCCGCTGCCCCCGCTCCTCCTCCAGAAAGCGCACGTAATCGCCATCGGGGACGAAACAGATGTCCTGGCTCTCGGCTTTTTCCGCCACCCGCAGCTCCAGGCGCGGCGGCATGGGCAGCGCACCTCCTCCTTGGTCATGCCGCCCAGGGGGAAACGGACCCGGCCCATCTGCTCCTGGGTCAGGGTGAAGAGAAAATAGCTCTGGTCCTTGTCCGGGTCGAGCCCCTTGCGCAGGGCGAAACCATCGTCCCCTTCGATCGATCCGCGCATAATGCCCGGTGACCAGGTAGTCGGCCTCCAGTTCCCGGGCCCGGCGCAGCAGCAGGTCGAATTTGAGACCTGGTTGCACAGCACGCAGGGATTGGGGGTGCGACCGGCGAAGTAATCGTCGCAGAAGCGGTCGATCACCTTGCGCTGGAAGTCCTTTTCGAAGTTGACCACGTAGAAGGGGATGCCGATGGACTTCGGCCACCCGCCGGGCATCGTAGACATCGTCCAGGGAGCAGCAGGTGCCGAAGGTTTCGCCGTGTTCGGCGGTGAAGGTGGAGTAGTCCCAGATCTGCATGGTCATGCCGATGACCTCGTGCCCCTGCTCTTTGAGCAGGGCCGCAGTCACCGAAGAGTCGACCCCGCCGCTCATGGCGACGACGATGCGTTTTTTAGGACTATTCATGCTTGCAATCGTCATTAGAGTCCGCACAGAGCGAGCACAAGGCAAAGCCGAAGCACCATACGCTGCGCGGCTCATCTACGCCTACGAGTTGCTCCCCGAAGCACGATTTCCGCGTCACGAGTTGCACATCTTACGCTTACCCGTGCGTTTCCCGGTAGTTCTTGATCGCCTCGTGCAGGGCATCGGCGGCCAGGTTGGAGCAGTGCATCTTCTGCGGCGGCAGCCCGTCGAGAGCCTCGGCGACGGCGGCGTTGGTCAGCTCCATCGCCTCGTCGAGGGTCTTGCCGATGGCCATCTCGGTGACCATGGAGGAGGTGGCGATGGCGGCGCCGCAGCCGAAGGTCTTGAACTTGATATCCTTGATGACGTTGTCCTCGACCTTGAGAAAGATCTTCATGATGTCGCCGCAGGAGGCGTTGCCCACCTCGCCCACGCCATCGGCATCCTCGATCTCCCCGACGTTGCGCGGGTTGCTGAAATGATCCATCACCTTATCGGTATACATAAGCACTCCTGTCATTGGTTATGGTATGGTCATTGGCTTTACACGAACTGACGAGTGACAAATCACGCATCCGGCGCTTTACCGTTATTCACACACCTTGCGAACGACCTGGCATTCCTCGCAGGTCATCGGCTCCTTGCGATTATACAGGGGGCTCATCTCCCGCAGGCGCTGGACGATGGGCGGCAGCACCTCCAGGACGTAATCGACGTCCTCCTCGGTGTTGTCGGGACCGAGGCTGAAGCGGGTGCTGGAATGGGCCAGGACCACCTCGACGCACATGGCCCCATGACGTGGGAGGGCTCCAGGGAACCGGAGGTGCAGGCCGAACCGGAGGAGGCGGCGATCCCCTTCATGTCGAAATTGAGCAGCAGGGATTCCCCCTCGATATAGGCGAAGCTGACGTTCAGGGTATTGGGCAGACGCCGGTCCGATCGGGATGGCCGTTGAGCTTGATCTCCGGGATGCGCCGCGATGATCCCCTGCTCCAGGCGGTCGCGCAGGTGCCGGATCCGCGCCGAGTACTTCCGCCATTTCGGCGCCGGCCAGTTCGCAGGCGAGGCCCAGGCCGACGATGCCGGCCACGTTGTGGGTGCCGGCGCGCCGGTTGCGCTCCTGGTGACCGCCATGGATGAAGGGGAGTCATTCGTGTACCCCGGCGGATATAGATGGCGCCGACCCCTTTGGGGGCGCCGATCTTGTGCCCGGAGAGAACCAGCAGATCGACCTTGGCCTTCTGCACGTCGACCGGGATCTTGCCCACCGCCTGCACGGCATCGGTGTGGAAGCGGACCTTGTATTTGCGGGCGATGGCGCCGATCTCCTCGATGGGGAAGATGTTGCCGGTTTCGTTGTTGGCCCACATGACCGAAATCAGAATGGTCTGGTCGGTGATGGCCGCTTCAAGCTCCTGCAGATCGAGCATGCCGTCGCGGTCGACCGGCAGAAAGGTGACCTCGAAACCCCTGTTTTTCCAGATACTGGCAGGTTTCGAGCACAGCCGGATGTTCGACCGAGGTGGTAATGATGTGGTTGCCTTTTTCCCGCAGGGCATCGAGCGGTCCCCTTGATGGCCATGTTGTCCCCTTCGCTGCCGCAGGAGGTGAAGACGATCTCGGCCGGCGAACAGTTGATCAGGCGCGGCCACCTGTTCCGGGCCTTTTCCACCGCGCCGCTGACCGCCCGTCCCGCCCAATGGACGCTGGAGGGGTTTCCGAACTGCTCCCTGAAAAAAGGGAGCATCGCCTCCAGCACTTCCGGGCGGACCGGCGTGGTGGCATTGTTATCCATGTAAATGCGTTTCACAATCTTCCTCCATATCATTCGTAATCATATACTGGCTCATGCCCTACAGGGCTGCGGGCTATGCCTAGCTTCGTCTGCCGGGCTTCCCGGGTCAGGTCCTCCAGGGTGATGGAAGCGAGAAAATGACGGATCTTCTCGCCGAACCCCTGCCAGACGCTGTGGGTGACGCACTGGTCGGTACAGCGGCAGCTGCCGTCATCGTCCATGCAGGAGACCGGCACCAGGGTCTCCTCGACGCTGTCGATGATCTGGTCGACCCGAATCTCCTCAGCCGGCCGGGCCAGGACATAACCCCCGCCCGGACCGCGCACGCTGTCGACGATCCTCCCGCCGGCGCAGCTTGACGAAGAGCTGCTCCAGGTAGGTCAGGGAGATATCCTCGCGCCGGGAGATATCCCGCATGGTGATACGGGCGGCGCCCGCAGTCAGAGATTGAGGCTCACCATGGCCCGAACGGCATATTGGGCTTTGGTCGAAAGACGCATGATCAGGCCTGCTCCCTGTGCTCGGCACCGCCAGGCTGTCGCTCGCAACCGTTCCTGCTCTTCCGTCAGTTCGTCCACCTTGCGTTCCAGGGCCCGAATCTGGTCGAAGAGGCAGGTAGATGGCCTTGGCCTCCGGGTCGGGCAGGCGGCCGTGCTCCAGATCGGCACCTCTCTTCTCGTTCTTCTGCCCATCGGACATAGACCACCCGACCGGGGACCCCGACCACGGTGGAGTTGGGCGGGACCTCCTTGACCACCACCGAGTTGGAGCCGATCTTGCTGTTGTCGCCGACCTTGAAGGGCCCCAGAACCTTGGCTCCGGAACCGATGACGACATTGTTGCCCAGGGTGGGATGGCGCTTCTCCTTGGCCCAGGAGGTGCCGCCCAGGGTCACCCCGTGATAAAGGGTGCAGTTGTCGCCGATTTCGGCGGTTTCGCCGATGACAACCCCCATGCCGTGGTCGATGAAAAAGCCGCGACCGATCTTGGCCCCGGGATGGATTTCGATACCGGTCAAAAACCGCCCGATATGGGAAACCAGGCGGCCGAGAAAATAAAATCCGCGCTTCCAGAGCGCATGGGCACAAGCGGTGAAAGAGCACCGCGTGAAAGCCCGGATAGCAGAAAATGATTTCCAGCACGCTGCGAACGGCCGGATCACGCTCGAAAACGACCTTGAAGTCTTCTTTTAAGGTTTCGAACACGCAAAACCCTCCTTCCCGGAAATGAAGCGCCGCATTTTCCATAATCGATAACATACCTGAGCAAAACTGTCAATTATTTTGACCGGAAAAATCCCTTTTCCTTCGATGATGCTTTCGCAAAAACTCATGAGATGGCTAAGCAAAAATTTCGCCCTACAAGGCTTGGTGGTTTTTCAGGGGCGAAGGCCTGCATCAAGTAGGTCGAGGTCCTGAAAAAACGCCGTAACGCGGTAGGGCGGACCTTTTCGACGCCATCTTCGATGGCGTCCGTGTCCGGATCGTCACCCGGAAAGGGGAACGTTCAGTGGAGGGACTCTGACTGTCGTTCGGCCTCGAGCAGCAGTTCTTCCGCCTTCGGCAGGTCTTCTTCCGCCACATGAATCTGATGTGGACCGATGGCCTTTTCCGGCTCGCGATGCAGGAAATATTCGATACCACCTTTCTTGAGAACCTGCTCCACGCGAGCCAGATCGTTCTCATCGCTGGGATCGTAAAAACGCACCATGGAAGCACCTCCTTTCTCCGGGTTCATTCGTTTTTTCCCCGCAGGACTATTCTATCACTTCAACCCGTTTTCTCATCCTGCCGGGGCCCGAACCCCGGAGAGGGAGGGGTGAATGGTGGATATGAATCGAAAAACCACGGCTTTTCACTTTTCACCAGTTACAGAAAAAGCCGATACGCCGGGTTGTCCGTCTCCTCCACGAAGCGATACCCCAGGTTGTCGAGAAAATGGCGCAGGGCCTTCTCCTCGCCGGGGGGAATTTCCAGGCCGACCAGCACCCTCCCGAAATCCCCCCCCTGCATCCGGTAGTGGAAAAGGGAGATATTCCAGCTTTCTCCCATGGCGGCCAGGAAACGTGCGAGCGCCCCGGGGCGTTCGGGAAACCAGAAACGAAAAAGGACCTCTGTCGGAAGCTTCCGCAGACCGTCCTCCCACCATGTGGCGGATGTGGGTCTTGGCCAGCTCGTTGTCCGTCAGGTCGGTATGTTCAAAATCGTGCTCGGCAAGTCGGCGGGCAAAGGAAAACCGCTCCTTTTCGTTGCGGGTGGAGATGCCGACGAAGATATGGGCCCCATCCCTTCCAGCCAGGCGGTAGTTGAATTCGGTGATGTTACGCTCGCCGAGGACCTCGGTGCAGAAGCGCTTCAACGACCCCGGCCTCTCGGGGATGGTTACAGAGAAGAGAGCCTCCTGCTTTTCCCCGATTTGTGTCCGCTCGGCCACGTAGCGCAGGCGTTCGAAATTCATGTTGGCCCCGGAATTGACGGCCACCAGGGTCTGTCCTTTTCTTGCCAGATTCCGAGCGTATTTTTTTAATCCGGCCACCCCCAGCGCCCCCGCCGGCTCGACGATGGAGCGGGTGGCCTGGTAGATGCTCTTGATGGCGCTGCAGGTCTCGTCGGTGTCCACCCTGACGATTTCGTCGACAAAACGCCGGCAGTAGTCAAAGGTCAGCCGGCCCACTTCCCGCACCGCCACGCCGTCGGCGAAAATTCCGACGGAGTCGAGTCGTATGCGGCGACCCTGTTCCAGCGAGCGGGCCATGGCGTCGCTGTCGGCGGGTTCGACTCCGACCACTCGCACCTCGGGCCGAAGCGCCTTGATGTATCCGCCTATCCCCGAAATCAGCCCACCTCCCCCGACCGGCACGAAGACGGCGTCGATCCGTCCGGAGCTCTGGCGAAGAATCTCGTCCGCTACGGTTCCCTGGCCGGCAATCACCAGATCGTCGTCGAAGGGGTGAATGAAAGTCAGGCGCCTTTCCCCGGCAATTTTGGAGCAGTGATCCGCGGCTTCCGAGTAGCTGTCTCCGTGCAGCACCACCTCCGCTCCGAAGCCTTCTACGGCGGCAACCTTGATGCGGGGGGTGGTCACCGGCATGACGATGACCGCCCGGATCCCCAGCTTCCGCGCGGAATAGGCGACACCCTGGGCATGGTTTCCGGCCGAGGCGGCGATGACCCCTTTTTGCCGCTCGGACTCGGTCAGGTGCGCCATACGGTTGTAGGCGCCTCTGAGTTTGAAGGAGAAGACCGGCTGCAGGTCCTCCCGCTTGAGCAGCACCCGGTTGTCCAGTTCCGCCGAGAGCCCCGGAGCTTCATCAAGGGGCGTTTCGACGGCGGCTTCATAAACCCGGGACGTGAGAATGAGTCTCAAAAGTTTCTGCATCGAAAATTCCAGGGATGAAGTCCATTTTGCTGCCGGTCATCGGGGCCCCGAGCCCGGCGAATTCCCTCAGAGGCTCCAGTAAAGAAGCCCCGCCTCCTCCACTTCGGCCCGGGGGAGGACCGTTTTGACATCCACCACCACCCCGCACCCGTTCCCGTTGCAACACATCTCCTTGAGAACGGCAGGCGTAGATCCAAGCGAAATCCTCGTGCGCCACGGCCCAGACTACTCCGTCGACGGGGCCGGTATCCTCAAGACTCTTGAGCTCGACCCCGTACTCGTGCCGGGCCTCCTGCGGGATCGGCCACGGGGTCGTGAACGAGCACCTCGACCCGTACTCCCGCAGCTCATGCACGATGTCAATGACCTTGCTGTTGCGGATATCGGGAACGTTCTCCTTGAAGGTCAGACCCAGCACCAGCACCCGCGAGCCCTTTACCGCCTTGTCGGCCTCGATGAGCTTCTTCACCGTGTTCTCGGCGACGTATTTGCCCATCCCGTCGTTGATCCGCCGCCCGGCCAGGATGACCTGGGGATGATAGCCGATCTCCTCGGCCTTGTAGGTCAGATAGAAGGGGTCGACCCCGATGCAGTGCCCGCCGACCAGCCCGGGGGTGAATTTGAGAAAATTCCACTTGGTTCCGGCGGCCTCCAGGACGTCCTTTGTCGCAATGCCCATCTTGCCGAAAATGATGGCCAGCTCGTTCATCAGGGCGATGTTGAGGTCGCGCTGGGTGTTCTCGATGACCTTGGCCGCCTCGGCCACCTTGATGCAGGAGGCCCGGTGCACCCCGGCGGCGACGACCATGTCGTACACGCCGGCCACCGTCTCCAGGGTCTCGGCATCCTGCCCGGAGACGACCTTGACGATCTTGTCGACGGTGTGGACCTTGTCGCCGGGGTTGATCCGCTCGGGGCTGAATAGCCGACCTTGAAATCGACCCCGCACTTCAGCCCCGACTCCTGCTCCAGAATCGGCACGCAGATCTCCTCGGTCACCCCGGGGTAGACGGTCGACTCGTAGACCACGATGGAGCCGGGGGCGAGGTTTCGGCCGATGGTGCGCGAGGCCGACTCGACGGGGCGAAGATCGGGCTTTTTGTGCTCGTCGATGGGGGTCGGAACGGTGACGACGAGGAAGGAGGCCTCGCGAAGGCGCGCAGGGTCAAGGGTGAAGTCGATGCGGGTGGAGGCGAGCTCCTCGCGGGAGAGCTCGCCCGTGGTATCGAGCCCGCTTTTGAGCTCTTCGATCTTCTTCTCGCTGATGTCGAACCCGATGACCTCGGCCACGCGGCCGAAGGCCGCAGCCAGGGGCAGGCCGACATAGCCGAGCCCCACCAATGCAATTTTTGCTTTGCCCTCTTTGATATCTTCGAATGTGACCATTGATACCCTCTCTTAAAGTGCCAAGATTAAATTCGAGCGCCAAGACATAAATGCGCCAAGAATATTCTTCAATCTTGCCCCTTGGCGCTATGCTTCATTTCTTGCCCCTTGGCGCAGTGTTTATGATGAAATCGGCGGCTGCGGCCAAATCGGCGAAGCTGGAGACCTCTTCGAGCGCCGCAGCTTCGGTCGCCCCGTACCCTGTCAGGACCAGCAGCGAGGTGCATCCGGCCCTTTGGCCGGCCTCGATGTCGGCGGCCTTATCCCCCACCATAAAGGAGCTCCCGAGGTCGAATCCGGTGTTCCTCCGCCGCCCTCAGGAGCATTCCGGGGCTTCCCTTGCGGCAATCGCATTCTTCTCCGAACCGGGGATGATGGGGGCAAACGTAGAAAGCGTCGACGGCCGTCCCGAAACGGGCCAGCCCCCGCTGCAGGTGTCGGTGCAGCCTCTCCACGTCGTCGAGGCCGAAATAGCCCCTGGCCACGCCCGACTGGTTGGTCACCACGACCACCAGGTAGCCGGCCTCCCGCAGACTCCGGATGGCCTCCGGCGCCCCCTCGATAAATTCGAAGTCCTCGACGCGGAAAAGATAATCCCTTTCGACGTTGATGGTGCCGTCGCGGTCGAGGAAGACCGCTCGTTTTTTGGAACTCACGGTTCACGGTTCACCGTTCACTGTTTTTACCGATACGGCCTCGAGAATTTTATTGATGATGTTGGTCGTCGACTTGCCGTCCACGAACCGGATGAGTTCCACCCGGCCGCCGTAGCTTTCGACGACCTCCCTGCCCACCACCTCCTCGGGCGTGTAATCCCCTCCCTTCACCAGGATGTCGGGACGAAGGGCGCGGATCAGCTCCAAGGGGGTATCTTCGTCGAAAATCACCACGTAATCGATGCATTTGAGCGCCGCCAGGATATGGGCCCGCTCCTTCTGCCCGATCAGAGGCCGATGGGGACCCTTCAGCCGGCGGATGGAATCGTCGGAGTTGAGTCCGAGCACCAGGAGGTCTCCCAGTCGCCGGGCTTTCTGCAGGTACTTGACGTGCCCGACATGGAGCAGGTCGAAACATCCGTTGGTAAAGACGATGGTCCGTCCCCGCTGCCGTTCTGCGTCGAGGGCCCTGGCCACCATTTCGCGGCTCTTGATTTTCAAATCGGTGTCCAGGTGGCGGTGGGCCACCAGGTCGAGGATCTCCTCCGCTGCGACGGTGGAGGCTCCCACCTTGCCGACGACGATTCCTGCTGCCAGATTGGCGAGGCGGGCCGCTTCGGCGATGGGCATCCCTGCGCCCAGGCCGGCGCCGAGAAAGGCGAGGACGGTGTCGCCGGCGCCGGTGACGTCGAAGACCTCCCGGGCCTGGGTCGGCAGGTCCTCCTCCCGCCCATCCCGGAAAAACAGGGTCATGCCCTCCTCGCTGCGTGTCAGAACCAGGGCTTCGAGGTTCAGGTCCTCCCGCAGCAGTCGGCCGGAACGGCGGAGGCTCTCCTCGCTACCGGGAGGGATCCCTGCGGCCGAAAGGGCCTCCTTTCGGTTGGGGGTCAAAAGGGTGGCGCCGCGGTATTTCCCATAATCGGCCCCCTTGGGGTCGACGACCACGGGAACCCCACTCTGCCTGCCGACGGAAATGATCTCTTGCAGCAGGCTCTCCGTGAGAACCCCCTTGAGGTAATCGGAGACCAGGATAACCTGGAAGTTGTCGGCAACCCTGCGGAGGTAGGCAGCAATCTTCTTTTCCTGCTCGAGTGCAATCGGCCCGTTGCTCTCCCGGTCGATGCGCATCATCTGCTGGTTGCTGGCCAGGATGCGGGTCTTTCGGGTGGTGGTCCGGTCAGGCGCGAGAAATACCCCTTCGGTATCGACACCCCTTTTCCGCAGCAGGGTCATCAGCTGGCGGCCGTCGGCATCGTCCCCAAGGATGCTGGCCGCGTGGACCTGGCAGCCCATGGCCATAAGATTGCTGATGACGTTCCCCGCGCCGCCGAGACGGACCTCTTCGCCCGCCACATCGACGACCTGCACCGGGGCTTCCGGAGAGATTCGTTCGGTCTTCCCCCAGAGATACTCATCGAGCATCAGATCCCCGACGACCAGGGCACGGAGATTGCCGAAACGATTCAACACGCTTTCGAGTTCGAGACGGTTCATGAATACATCGGTAACTGGTGAATGGTTAATGTTGAAACGGGACAGACATCGGCCCCCAGGCCGGTAACCGGCCACCCACATCCGTCAAATTCCTTCAACCCGCGGTCGCATTCAGTTCTTTTTCCACCAGCGCGCAGAGCAGATGGATGATCGTGATGTGGGCCTCCTGGATGAGAGGAGTTTCCTGAACGGGGACGGTAAGGGCCTGTTCGACGATATCGGAGATGTTGCCCCCCGAGCGACCGAGAAGGCCTACGGTGGTGCAGCCGATCTCGTTGGCACTGGTCAGGGCGTGAAAGACGTTGTTCGAATTGCCGCTGGTGGAAAGGCCGATGACCACGTCGCCGGGGGCGGCCAGCGCCTCCACCTGGCGTTTGAATACCTCGTCAAAGCCGAAGTCGTTGCTGATTGAGGTCAAGACGGAGGTATCGGTCGTCAGGGCGAGAGCGGGAAGGCCCTTGCGCTCCAACTGAAACCGGCCGACGAATTCGGCGGCCAGGTGCTGGGCGTCGGCCGCCGAACCGCCGTTGCCCATAACCAGGATCTTTTGTCCCTTGCGCAGCGCCGAGGCGATGAGGGCGGCACAGCGGGCGATGCCTTCGGACAGATCGCGGGCAACGGTTTCGATCGTTGCGATGTGCGCTTCCAGATGGGCCTTGATTCTTTCTTCCATAGCGGTCTCCCTGCCGGGGGGAATTGCGGATTAAAGGTTGTTCCGGTACCAGCCAATCGAACGTTGGATCCCTTCCTCGAAGGAGATCCTTCCAGGGTAATCGAGCAGTCTTGCGGCCTTTGAAATATCGGCCAGGCTGTGACGCACGTCCCCGGCTCGCGGGGGACCGTGATGCGCCTCGATATTCGTTTCGAGCAAGGACTGAAGCCTTGCATAGAGACGGTTGAGGGAAACCTGCTCATGGCAGGCGATGTTGAAGACCTCTCCGACCGCCTCGGCCGGCGCCTCGCAGGCGAGGAGATTGGCCTCGACGGCATTGGCAACGAAGGTGAAATCCCTGGTCTGCTCGCCGTCGCCGTTGATGGTCGGCGCCTTGCCGCGCAGCAGAGCGCTGACGAACAGAGGGATCACCGCGGCATACTGTGAGAAGGGGTCCTGACGCGGTCCGAAGACGTTGAAATAGCGCAGGCCCACCGTCTCAAGGCCGTAGCAGCGGCCGAAGACCTGGGCATAGAGCTCGTCGGCGTACTTGGTGACGGCGTAGGGGGACAGGGGGTTGCCGATTCGGTCTTCGACCTTCGGTAAGCCCGGATGGTCGCCGTAGGTCGAGGAGGAGGCCGCGTAGACGAACCGCTTCACCTTGGCGTCCCGGGCGGCAAGGAGCATCTTGACGGCTCCTGTGACGTTGACCTCGTGGCTCGTCAGGGGATCCTCGATGGAGCGGGGGACGCTCCCAAGGGCCGCCTGGTGAAGCACGAAATCGACTCCCGCGCAGGCCCGCCGGCAGGCATCCAGATCACGGATGTCTTCCTCGAGAAACTCAATCCGCTCCATGCAATGGGCGAGGTTCTCCCGCTTGCCGGTGGAGAGGTTGTCCAGGACACGGACCTTCTTCCCCCGCCGCAGGAGTTCATCTACGATATGGGAGCCGATGAAACCGGCTCCTCCGGTAACTAGGTAGGTTGCCACAAATTTCTCCTTAAATCATGGCAGTCGCGGCGAGCTTTATCCCCAAAGCCAGCGCCACCACCAGAAAATCTTCCACAGAGGCCTCTTTGGGGGCTGCCAGCTCATTCCCTTTCGTTTCCGGTCCTCGACAAGGTCCCAGGTAAAGGCGAGAAACTTCCGACTGTGGCATCCGATGGGCCCCCACTCGGCCAATTCTTGCAACTTCCTCTTTTTGAGCCCATGGTTGACGGTCGTATCCCGCACTAGCGTGTGGTAGGAGAGGTCCCGGTCACATTCCCTCAATCGCGTGGGAAAACTTTTTCCCAAATATCCGAACCGGGTTCCATTATATCGTTGCCACCGCCAGAACATGCCATCTTCACTGCCATAAGCACCGCAAAACTCTTCATCGACGCCGAAGAGTTTAAAAAATCTCCCCCGCGAAAACAGAAAAAAACTCGGAGGAGGTTTAATGAAATTACCTTCCGTATCCAGCCTATGAAAACGATATATTTTCCGCCCCAGCCGGGGCATGGCAACAATGTGGCGAAGCGTTTTTTCAGGGAACAAATGATCGAGATCAGCGGCCAGAACCTTGTCGCTTCCGCTGTAAACGACCCCAAGGTTGCGAGCCCCTCCCTGGTTCCACGGGATATTCTCCCGGATCCTGAGAAGCCGGATATTCAGGTTGAGCTCCTCAGGCAGGGAAACGGGAACCGGCGAGCCGTCATCCACGATGACAAATTGAATTCTGTCCAGCAGTTCTGCATCGTAGCCGCCATACATCCGCAGGAGCTCTGTCAGGCTTTCCGAGTTCTCCTGGTCGAAGTAACAAGGAATGACGAAGGAAAGGGCAATGGGATTTATTCCGGGCAACGTAGGCTTCAGCTCTTCCAATTTTGCACCTGTTTTCAAAAGGAATATCCGAACATCCCAATATCCCGTCTGAAATAATCCGAGACAAGGGCGGCGGTTTCATCCGTGTAATATTTCTGATAGGAGGAACGATCCTTGGCCTGTCTTTTATGGGCCAGCTTCGGAGCCCGGACGCCAATTCTTTCACAAACCTGCCGGAAATCCTCCTCAAGATTTTCATATTTGCCGATGAAATCCACAATAATATTTCCATGCAGGTCGATCAGGTAGTCGGACTGCCGTTCGATGGAGGTGTCGATATGGAACTGATAAGGTCGCTGCGGATCGAGCTTCCAGCGAAGAAACGTTTCAAAATCATCGATTCCGGCCATCAGATGCGGCCGCTCCCGTCGGATATGATGAAAGGAGCTGACCTGCAAATCCCAGGGGTTGCGAACAAAGACAAACTTGAAAAGAGAGTTGTAAAGTTCCCGAGGCAACATTTCATAGGCAGCAATCGCCTTGGCATGGCGTGGGATCTTGGCTCCGATCCGGTGGCCGGTCAGGTGGCTTATCCGGCTGCAGATGAACTGCGGAACGTAGTAGGGATCGCGCCGGCGGTAACGCTCCAGGGTGGCGCGAACGCTTGTTCCGCCGGTCTTGGCGATGTGCACGAAGAGGAATTTATATTTATTGGAAATCAGCATAACGACTACTTCCCTTTTTTCCGCGCCAGGAGCAGGTCCAGATATCTCCGGCTGCTGTTTTCGACGGTATAAGCGTTCGAGGCCTCGGTGAGAAAACGCTTGTCAGGCGGGGCTTCGAGGATTTTTATCATGGCGTTGGCCATCATTTCTGCATCTCCCACCGATACAAGGGGAGCAACCTTGCCGCCGCGCAGGATCTCCCGGGGGCCGCTCGGACAATCGGTGGCCACAACCGGCACCCCCAGGGCCAAGGCCTCCGTCAGGGCATTGGGAGACCCTTCCCAGGCGGAGGATAACACGAAAAGCGCTGCTTTACTCAGATAAGCATAGGGATTCGAAGCGAAACCGGGCATATCGACGTCTCCGGCCACTCCCAGCGCAGCAGCGAGACCGAGTAATTGGTCCCTGTCCCGCCCCTCACCTAGGATGACAAGGCGGCAGCGCCTTTCCTCCCTCACTCGGGCAAAGGCTCGGAGGAGTGTCGGGAAGTCCTTCTGTCGGGTTAGTCTCCCAATCCCCAGAACAAGGGGGATTTCCGGGTCTCCGAACCAGGGATGGGAAACCTCCTCCTGAGCGAGGGCCTCCAACCTTGAGGTAATGACCGGGTTTGCAATGACTTGAAAATGCGTTTCAGGCAATCGGGTAATTCGCGCCAGGTCGTCGGCCACCCCCTGGGAAACGGCTACGATGCCGTCGGCCATCGGATAGATGAGCCTCATGGGGATATACCAGAGCCATTTCCGCAAGGGGTTTTTTCCTTCAAGCGCCGCCGAAACGGTAGTGCCGATACGGAAAACGACCCTGGTGCGTACCCGGGCCAGGCGCCTGGCCGCCACAGCGACCTTGCCGGCACGATCTTTCGCTGCCAGGAGCGCATCCGGGCGAACCCGCCGAAGATAGGAAGCAAGGCCAAAAACGCTGCCGAAGGTATGCCCGGCCTTGAGCTTGACCACCCTGACCTCGGGTGAAAGCCCCTCCAGATGTTCGCTTTCCGCCTTGACGAGCACCAAATCCACCTGGCACCCCAGGGCGACCAGGCCTTCGCAAAGGTTGACCAGCATCCGCTCCACACCACCTCTGCCGGAGAAAGAAGCAAAGACGGAGATCCTGGAACTGCTTCCCGAAATGGGACCTTGCCCCTCTGCTGCGAAATCCATATCTTCTATCTCAGTCCGATTTTATCCCAAGGGCTTGGAGGTAGGCCCGGGTACAGTTTTCGGTGCGGTAGGGGTCAGCGGCCGATTTCAGAAAGTCACGATCTGGAGGATTTTCCAGAGTCTCGAGCATGGCCTTGGCCATGGCATCGACGTCTCCTACGGGCACCAGGGGACCGAATTTCTCATCCTGGAGAATCTCGCGGGGGCCGCTGTGGCAGTCTGTAGCCACCACGGGTGTCCCTACCGCCAGGGCCTCAATAAGCGAATTGGGAGAACCTTCAAATAAAGAGGAAAGGACGAACAGCGATGCTCGGCGCATGTAGGCAAAGGGATTGGCCGCAAAGCCCGGCAAATCTATAGAGTCCAGGATGCCCAATTCCTCAGCGAGTGAAAGAAGTTTTCCCCGCTCGCTGCCATCCCCCAGGATCACAAGACGGGATTCTTTGTGCTCGCGCACCTTTGCAAATGCCCGCAGCAGAGTTACAAAATCGTTCTTTCGCCGCAGACGCCCGACCCCCAGAACCACCGGAGGGGCCCCGGGCTTAAACCAGGGATGTTCGATACTCTCTTCGGCCTTTTTGCCTATCGCGTTCGAGACCGTTGTATTTTTCAGTACCTTGATCTTTTCCAGAGGAATTCCCGTTAATTGGCGGACATCCAGAGCGACCCCCTGGGCATTTGCGACGATCAGGTCAGCATAAGGGAAGGTTAATCTTATTGACCGATGGAAAAGAAATCGATTTATGAAATTCCTTTGCCTCATCAACTCCGTCAGTGTAATACCTATCCGGAACACAAGCTTGACTTTATTATTACTTAGAATTTTAGACAAAGCAGCAATACGATTGGTTTTTTCAAGGTTTGAATCGCAAATAATTAATTCTGGTCCTTCTCGTTCAATGTATCTTGTCAGTGAATAAACTTTGCCTATAAAGGTGCCTGACTCAAAGTTAATTATTCGAACATTTTTATGGAATAAGTCAGTTTCACTTTTTGGATTTGAATTCAACACCAAATCCACACAAATACCTTCATCAGACAAGGCATTAACAAGGTTTATAAGAACATTATTTCTGCCTCCGCCTCCCTCTCGAAAACCATAAAAGGCGATTTTATTTTTATTTTCTCTCGACGGAAGCGTTGGAGAATAGGAAGCGGGCATGGACCTTTCAAACCTCCTGTAGTTCCAAAAGAGCCTTGCCAAGCTGTGTGCCAACAACCTGGATCGAATAGACACGCTCCACTTTTTTCCTGGCCCGCAGCCCCATCATACGCCGAGCCTCGGAGTTTTCAATCAAGTACTTGATGGCATCATAAAAATCGTCAAGCGTCTTGGCAACAATTCCGTCTTTGCCATGTTCCACGATCTCGCTGTTAACCCCCACGTCGGAAACAACCGGAGGAACCTCCGCCGCCATGTACTGCAGGGCTTTATAGCCGCATTTCCCCTCCGAATACCGGGAGCGGGGAAGCGGCATGACGCCGATATCGAAAGCGGCGATCTCCGCCTCCTGCCCCTCAAGGGTCCATGGGACAAAATCCACCGGGACCCCGGGCATATGTGGCGGTTCGTTACTCAGAACCTTAAACGTAATTGGAAACTCAAGGGACAGACGAGCAAGAACCGGAGTCAAGATCTGCAGATAGGGAAAGTTCGCCGATATCCCGACCCAACCGATAACCGTTCTGTCCCGGGAAGTTCCGCTGTTTTTCACGGGGATCCCATCGCACGGTACAGCCGAAGGAACAACCATGACATTCCTGTTATGCAAAAGGGCCTTCTCGGCAAGGAGTCGATTGCCCGCAATCACCAAGTCGGAGGCCCGAGTCATCCTCTTGAATTTTCCAGCGCGGGAACCACCACCTTTGCTCTCATCGAAGTTGCAGTAAACCGCATCATCGAAATCGTAGGCCAGTTTTTTGGCCCTGCCCCTCAGAATCATCAGGTCGAGGAAGGAGGGAAGTTTCTTTTGAACGACAACCAGGTCGTATCGCCCCAATTTGCCGGCGACCCTCAACTTTTCAGAAACAGACCTCGGATAGAGAATGACTTTCGCATCGATTCCGGCGCGGGCGAGTTCCGGCAGAAGGTTCAAAACCCTGACTCGGCTGCTCGGAAGGTCTTTTTTGGTCACTATAAAAAGGATTTTCATTCAAGGCTCATTTGCTTGAAAAATTACCTGAAAAATGAAAAAAATATTTTCCGCAAAAACTTTATTGTTTGAAACGGATTTGGTCTTGCTTTTTGACTCATCCACCAAAAGTGAATGGCGTCTCGGTAGTATTTACATTGTATGGCCTGAATCGCCAATCTTGAGACTATATTGGCCGTAGCCTTCTTTTTAAGGGTTGCAGGAGTATATTTTTCAATAAATTCTAATTTTAAACGACTTTGTCTTCCAAAATTTTTATGGATGTTCGTCTGATGTTGTCGATAGAAAAAAACTGGTTCGTCAATATATTTAAAAGACCCTCCAGATTTAACCATATGGCCAAAAATCCTAGTATTCAAAACCCAGTCATCGGCTATCATTTCTTCATCAAACCCACCCGATTCAAGCAGGAATTTATTTCTAACCAAAAGTGTTTGTATGAAAATAGGGCTTGTATGAGTATATAGATACTCCAGAATTTCCTGCTTGGACTTCAGGAAGATTTCACCAACCTTGTCCTTGTGGACAGGGCCGGTATCTTTACCACCGTCAAAAACTCTTCCATTCCCGTAAACCGCCATGAGACCGGGGGCATTCTTGAAGGCAGCCACCCGAGCGCAAAAGGCATCCGGGGTGAAAAAGTCGTCCGATGCCATGAAGGTAACGAGATCCCCTGTGGCATAAGCGATAGCCTTGTTGCAGTTGCGGGAGGGACCGAGCTGGTGGGCGTTAACATAGACCTTCATAGGAACGGGCGAACTCTCGCGAAGCTTTTCAAGCAAGGCGACCGTCCCATCGGAAGAGCAGTCATCGACAACGACGATTTCAATATTCTTGTAGGGCTGGGACCAGACGCTCCGGATTGTCTCCTCGATATAGCACTCGTGATTATATGAGGGGATCAGCACACTGATCAGGGGGTTGTCATGATTCATGGCTCTTTCTGGCTACCTGCCTGGTTCGACGACCAGGCCGCAACGGTCCCGATGACCGCCGCCTGCTGAGATGCAGAGAGATGCGGCCCTATAGGAAGGCTAAGAACGCTCCTGGCAAGATTCTCGGAAATGGGAAACGCTCCCCTCATCCATCCTCTCCCTGAATAGGCGTCGGAGAGATGAGGGGGGATCGGATAATGGATTAATGTCCCGATGCCTTCTCTCGCCAAGGCCTTTTGCAGGCCCTCGCGGTCATCCGCCTGGATGACGAAGAGGTGCCAGACGGGATCGACTTCCGGAAGGATTTTGGGCAGAACGACACCCCTGCCCTTCAGGCCCTCCAGATAATTGACCGCAATCTTCCGCCGGCGCTGATTCCAGGAATCCAGCTCTTTGAGTTTCACCCGCAGAAAGGCGGCCTGCATTTCATCGAGACGGGAGTTGAAACCCTTTATCTCATGGTCGTACTTTATTCTGGAGCCGTAGTTTCGGAGGACTCGTATCTTTTCCGCAAGTTCATCGCAGTCGGTTGTGACCGCCCCTCCGTCTCCGAGTGCCCCCAGGTTTTTGCCCGGATAAAAACTGAATCCTGCGGCATCTCCCAGACTTCCCACCCGCCGTTCCTTGTAAAGGGCTCCATGAGCCTGAGCGGCATCCTCTATAACTTTCAGCCCGTAGCGACGGGCCAATGCATTAACCGAGTCCATATCCGCCGGTTGTCCGTAAAGATGCACCGGAAGAATAGCCCTGGTTCGCTCGGTAATGGCTGATTCGATTTGTTGCGGATCGATATTGAAGGTTTCGGGATCGGGTTCGACAGGAACCGGAACAGCGCCAGCCGGGAAACCGCCAGCCATGTGGCGATATAGGTATTGCCCGGGACGATGACCTCATCTCCCTCCCCGATACCCAGCCCGCGCAGAATGAGCTGAAGGGCATCCAAACCATTGCCGACCCCTATGCAGTGCCTGGCACCGCAGTATGAAGCGAACTCAACTTCAAAGCGACTCAATCTCCGGACCCAGAATATACCAACCGGATTCCATGACTCGGCGATAGGCCTCATCGAACTTTTCCTTCAACTCAAATAGGGGGCTTTCAGATCGAGGAATGGTATCTTCATGGCGTTATCCGCACCGCGTCCAGGAATTCCGGGTAATCGCGATAATAATCAGCTTCATCATAAAGATTGGATGCCAATACCATACAGACCGATCCCGAGGAGAAATTATCGATTTCCCTCCAAATCATCGGACAGACATAAAGGCCGTAGTAAGAGCGATTGAGATGATACCTCTTTTTCCGAACTCCATCATCCAGGACCACGTCAAAGCTGCCCGAGATGGCAACGATAAGCTGATGAAGCTCTTTATGGGCGTGGCCTCCTCTTTCGGCCCCGCCAGGCACATCGTACAGGTAGTACACCCTTTTGATATCAAAGGGGACATGGCGATTCCCCTCAATAAAGGTCAAATTCCCCCGATGATCCGCAATCTTCGGAAGGTCGATTATTTTACAGCGAGATAGGGCCACGTCTCCACCTGTCCCAAAAATTATTTTATTCTCGATTGAGGTCTGATTTCCCCGAGACGACAGCCAGATAACCCTCTCGGAATCTGTTGGCCATCGCATCCGGCAACACCAGGCACTTAGCGCGGCTTCTGGTCAGGGGCACCCCTCCAAGAATCTCTCCGAATTTCTCAATGATGGAGTTCTGTCGTAGTCTTTTGGGGACGATCTTAGATAGGAAGCGCCGAAAAACAAACACATCACGAAGTTCCAGAGGCTTCAAGACCCGTAAATTTTTAGCCCTGTCATAACTTCCAACATTGGTCCTGGGAACGACCAGCTTTTCTTTCGAACCTAATCTCGAATCGAACATATCGGAAAAGGTAAGCGCACCGGCTACAAGCCGTTCGAAGGCAATTACCCTTATGTTTTGAAAATCGGCTTGGGTCAGGAGCCTGATAAGACCGAGATAATCAAAGATCTCAGCCTGATTGCTTCTGACAAACCGTTTGAAGCTCAGTTTCTGTCCGATGGGCAGATTCCGGTACAATTCCTGATAGAGGGATGGCAGGCCATCCCGGGGGTCGCGTGCACAGACTATAATGGTGGGGCGTAAAGGCCCCACGACCTGCCCCAGACGTACAATTTTCTTTTGAAAGGACGCCGAGCGACCATCGACGAGAAAAAGCTCCTCGGAGATTAACAGACTTGTCCCCTTAGCCAGTGTGGCAGCGATGGTTTCCCGCACGTCCTTAATTTCGGCGGACACATTTCCCCTGAAACGGGCGCATAGCCTATGCAGTCGATAAGAGAGCTCAGACTTCTCAGACGACCTCGGCTGCCTGACCCCTCCATAGACGAGCAACCCGGGAATGCCATCCTGCAACGCGTACTGAAAAGCGGTGGTAGCCGTTTTCGGTGGCCCGATATGCAGATAAAGTCTTCCAGTCATGATTTCCCCGTCACTCGAATCCTGAAAACAGTGTACATGTCTCCAGAGTCAGGCACAGAGCCTTTGAACATCTCCAGAAAGCTCTTTTACTCATTTTATTTGATAACCTTGGCAGGATTCCCTGCAACAATAGCGTTGGGTGGAATATCTTTTGTGACTACGGAACCTGCGCCGACCATGGCGTTCTCACCGATTGTCAATCCAGGAAGAATCGTAGCATTTGCACCGATAGTCGCACCCTTTTTAATGTGAGTTTTGAGCAAATTGAATTCTGCCTTACTACGAGGGTGCCTATCATTTGTAAAGGTTGCGTTTGGCCCGATAAATACATCATCTTCGATACGCAAACCGTCCCATATCTGCACCCCGTTTTTAATCGTCACCCTATTGCCGATTACAACATCGTTCTCGATGAAGCAATGAGAGCAAATGTTGCATTCCGAACCAATACGCGCGCTTGGGAGCACAACAACATATTGCCAGATGCTGGTTTTTTCACCTATATTACTGGACTGCACATCAGAGAGTGGATGGATTTTCACAAAAAGATCCCTGTAATTTCCATAAAATTTTTGTGTAGGCCTCAAGCCACCGAGCATATTCAGTGATTTGGGATGAGCTCCCGCCATTTCTTTATACGCTCGAGTAAATCTTCATATAGGCGTTTACCATCGCCTCGATGGAAAAATCCCTGCGCACCAGATCCGTTCCGGATTTTCCCATATCGTGCAAAAGTTTTTTATTTTCCAGGACGGTAACCACAGCTTTCGCCAGGGCATCAGGGTCGGCAGGGGCGATCAGATACCCGTTCAGACCATCCCGCACGATCTCCGGTATCCCCCCTGCCCGCGTTCCGACAATGGGCACTCCGCAGGCTGAGGCCTGCAGAAGAGACACTCCCAGCCCCTCCATAAGTGCAGGATGAACCACCAGATCGAGGCAGGGCATGATACGTTTCAGGTCGTCGCGAAAACCCGCAAAGACAACTCGCTCTGCAACGTCTTTTTTCTGACACAGACTTTCCAGTTCCCCCCGCAAAGGCCCTTTGCCCAGGAACAGGAAACGTGCATCGGGAATTTTTCCCAGAATTGCTGGGGCGGCGTTGATCAGGTAACGGTGGCCTTTCCGTGGAATAAGCTGGGCGATAACAGCCAGCACCTTTTCCTCCGGCCCGATGCCGAATTCAGCCTGAAACCAGGCCCGGTCCCGCGGTTGCTGCCATGCAGCGATATCGACGGCACTGTGGATGCAGCTCACGCGGTCCGCCGGGACGCCCTCTTTAAGGAGAACCGCCCGAATACCCTCAGAGATCGCAACGACGTGGCTGAACTGCCGGTATTTGACCCGCGCCAGCCAGAGCCGGCTCGGGGTTGTCCACCCGGCGGGTGAGAACCGCCTTCACCCCATGCAATCGAGCTGCAAGAGGACCCCAGAGATCCGCGCCGCGGCGGCTGTGGACATGGACGATATCGGGGCGATGGCGGCCGGATGAGGCTGGATAAATGGAAAAAAAATCTCGGATCGAGATCCCCCCCCATCGGGACCTCCGCCACCTCGGCAAACGGTCTTGCTGCGGCGGCGATTTCGCTCCCCCGGGGACAGGCCAGGATGTTTTCTACCCCGCGCGCCGCCAGGCCTTCCAGCAGGTACCGCACCTGAAGCGCTCCCCCATAGAGGTGCCTGCCGGTTTCGATATGCAGAACCTTCATGGTTGCGATTCCCTCCGGAGAGCAGTCTCCGGCGACATCGAGGACCTGGTCCACGGTAATCGCCTTCATGCAGGGGAATTCCCCCTCGCAGGTCGGGTTGCGCCGACAGGGGGAACAGGACTGCCGGTCGTAGAGCACACGGGTTCGGGGGCTGGCCGTGGTCAGATAGGGGCAGGTGGCGCCGAACAGGGCCGACCGTCGGCCGGGAAAAGGCCGTCCCCATATGGGTCAGCCCCGTATCCACACCGATCAAAAGGGCGCAGGAAGCAATAAGGGCAGCGGACTGGCCGAGCGTGGACTTGCCGGCCAGGGCATGGACTTTCCCCCGGCCAGGGATTGAATGCGCCGGCTGCCCTCGGCGTCGCCGGGCCCGCCCAGCACAGCCACGGGAAGGCCGAACCGGGTTTCGATTTCCAGGGCCAGAGCCGCCCAGCGCTCCTCGAACCAGTGTTTCTGCGGCCGAGTGGTGAAGGGGCAGATGACGGCGTATTTTCCGGCGATCCCGGCGTCCGCGCAGAATCCGCCCCGCCTCCTCCCGGTTCGGCTCCGAAAGAGCGATCTCCGGCCGGAAGTCCCCCGGCGAAAGATCCAGAGCTTCCATGAGGTTGGAGTACTCGGAGCTCATCCGCTTGTCGCCTGAACCGCGGGATACGACCCGGGTCAAAAGGAAACGGCCCGGCTCCCGCGATTCGAAGCCGACCCTTTCGCGGGCGCCGGAGAGCCAGGCCAGCAGGCGGCTTCGCAGCAATCCCTGCACATCCAGGGCCAGGTCGAATTTTTCCCGCCGCAGGGCGGCCGCCAGCTTACGGATTTCGCGGACCAGGGCGAGGAGGCGACCCCGTTTCAACAGCTCCCGCCACTTTTCCTTGGGCCAGATGATGACCTCGTCCAGTTGGGGGTTGGCGCAGAGCAGGTCCCGGACCTGCGGTTCGGCCAGCCAAACGAGGCGAGCCTCGGGATAGGCCTCGCGCAGGACCTTGATCATGGGGGAGGCCATGACCACGTCGCCGATGGCGCTGGGGCGAATGATGAGAATGCTGGCAACAGGGTTCACAGGTATCCGGTCATCAACTGCGGTTTGGGAGCAGATCGTGGTACATCGCCAGGTACTGCCCCACAACCGCCTCCTTGCCGTGTCGGGTTTTCAGCTCTCGGGCTCCCTTTTCACCCAGCTCTTCCCATGCCGGGGGGCCTTGCTGCAGCAATTCGGCAAGACGGTCGGCAAGTCCCCTGGGGTCCTTGCAGGGGGCAAGCAGTCCGGTCTCGCCTTCGACAATCAACTCGAGGCCGCCCGGCGTGCTGGTGGAGACAACCGGCAACCGATGGGACCAGGCCTCCAGGATGACGTTCCCCAGGGTTTCGTGGCTCGACGGGCAGACAAAGATGTCCGCCATATCGAAATAGGGGCCCGGGCGGCTTTGCCACCCCGCCCAGCGAACCCGCTTTTCCAGCCCGAGTTCCCGGCACTGGCTAAGCAGCGTCTGCCGCAGGGGGCCATCGCCTGCAATGACAAGGAAGAGCGGCCGTCCCTGGATCTGCGGAGCGAGCTTGGCGAAAGCGGAGAGCAGGTCGTCGAAGCCCTTGATGCCGATGAAGCGGCCGAGGGAAAAGAGAACGACGGCTTCTGCTGGAATATCGAGGGAGCGCCGGAGTGTCCCGCCGTTCCCCCTCGGAAGAGGGAACGGCCGGCTCGACGAAGTTCCCGATATGGTAGATGCGGCGGGCCGGAAGCCCCTGCCGGACCAGAAAATCACACAGCTCCCGAGTGTTGCCCACCCAGGCGTGGGCATGGCGGTAATAGCCGTCGATTTTGTAAAAACCGCCCAGACGGGCTACATGGACCGCCGGTGAATCCTTCGGGAGCCGGGTCAGGCGGGAGCCCCGTCCCATGTAGGACTGGATGATTTCCGCGCCCGTCTTCCGAATCAGGCGACGGATGGAGAACATGGAGAAGAGGTCCCATCCGTTGCGCATCGGCACGTGGAAATGCTCCTCGTCTTTATGCAGGGCCTGGCGAAGGGGGCTGTTGGGCCGGATGACCGCCAGGGCGCTCTGGTCCTCCCGCTCATTGAGGGCCCGAATCAGCCGCAGATAGAAACTTTCTGCGCCACCCATCTGCCGACTGCCGATGATATGGAGGGAACGCAACTTCTCTTCCGCCTTCAAGGCGACTCCTGTCTGCATGGCGCTGTTCAGTCCCCACCTTTGGGCCGGTTCTTCATATGAATTTTCCAGAAGAACCCGGCGAGGCTATCGCCGTAGGAGATGGCCTTTCGAGGCAGGAGAAAGGGGTCTTCTTGGCCGAAGGCACTGGCACGGATGCAGCTCAGGGCCGCCTTGTATCCCGCCTCCCGAACGGCGGCCACGACGTCCTGGTCGAAATCCCCGTAGGGATAGCAGAAAAACGCGATCTCCTCCTCCAGAAGGGCTTCGAGCTTCCCTTTGCTTTCCCGAACCTCCCGGACCATCAGGTCCCGGTCGATGCGACTCAGGCGGGGATGGCTCAGGGTATGGGAGCCGAACAGAACCCCTTCGCTGCGGAGTTTCCTGATGGTCTGCAGGTCCATCAGCGGAGCCTCCCGTTTTTCCGCCGCCAGCCACTCCGTTTTGCCTCCCAGCAGGTCGGCCACCAGAAAAACCGTCGCCGGAAATCCATAGCGTTTCAGGACCGGGAAAGCGTAGTCGTGAAAGTTCTGGAACCCGTCATCAAAGGTCAGAACGACCCCATTCCGCGGCAACGGCCTTCTCCCCCGGAAAGCAGCGCATAGGCTTCATCCAGACCGATCACCCGGTACCCGAAACGATGGAGCCAGGCCATCTGAGCCTTGAAACGGCGGATATGGCAGTAATTGGCCCGATGGGCCGCGGGCCGGCTGAATTCGCCGACCTGGTGATACATCAGGATGGAAATTTTTCCCATTTACAACCCGGCCCGTCCTTGCATCCTGCTGCCGACGGTCAAAGCTCCCGAGACCCCTGCCGGTTCAGAAGCTTTCCGCCTCATCGATCAGCATCACCGGAATATCGTCCCGGACAGGATAAACCAGGCGGCACTCTGGCGCACAAAAGCTTCTCCTCCCCGGCATCGGGATGAATCTCTCCCTTGCATTTGGGGCAGGCAAGAATCTCCAGCAGTTCTTTGGACAAGGCCATGATCGGCTCTCCTTCTCGGACAAATTTTTGCAAATGGCCTCTCCAAGCGGCCCTTTTCGAAAAATTCAAGCCCCAGCGGAACCTGGTAGCAGGGGATTGGAAAATCCCCGGCGCGGAGTTTAGCGCCGTCCTTTTCCGTGGTCAAAAGAAAATCGCATTCCCCGGGCATCCCTCCATGATACGCCCAATAGCAGTCGCTGTCATAGACGGCGTGATCGGCAAAATGAAGGGCCTTCCCAGGTGGATACCCCCTGAGCTGACAAGACCGGAGAAAAAGCCCTCCGGGTCTGCGATGCCGGCAAAGGCCAGCAGCTCCGGTCCGGCCAGGTCGACCGAGGGGCACCTCCTCTCCCTCCAGGGAAAGCTCCCTCTCCGCCAGAACGTGGCGGACGCGACAGACGGGACCGGGAAGGGGGCGTCGGCCCCGGCCTCTTTCCCGCATCGGGTAAGCAGAATGAGGTCCCCCCGGCGAGCGCCCCGGGAAATTCGCGCAGTAGCCCGGCCGGGAAGAACCTCGCCCGTTTCCCAGGGGGCGGCCGGCATCCAGCAGGACGATATCGAGATCCCGGTGCACCGCCAGGTGCTGAAAGCCGTCATCGAGAATGACCACCTCCGCGCCCATCGTCCATGGCCAGAGCGCACCCCCTCCCGGCGCCGCGGAGCGAGTAGACCCGCGCCTCGGGGTTGCGCCGGGCCAGCAGATACGGCTCATCTCCGCAATCCAGGGTTCGAGAAGCGGCCGGCGCCGCGGCTGACAACCCGGACCCCGCATCCCGGCCCGCACGCCATAGCCCCGGCTGACCACGGCGACCTTCCTCCCCCGGGCCAGGAAATACCTGACCAGATGATCGACCGTGGGCGTTTTGCCCGTGCCCCCGACGGACAGGTTCCCGACGGAAATAACCGGCATTCCGGCGCGGTAGACCGGAAAAACCCCGATGCGGTAAAGCAGCACCCGCAGCCGGCCGATCACTCCGTACAGCCACCCGGACGGAACAAGCAAAAAAAAAGAAGTGTTCCCAGCACCCCTGTCGGCCCTTCGCGGGTCAGTCGGCGATGGAATCGGGACAAGAGGCTCCATTCTTCTAGTGGCCGAAGAATCTTTTCGATAACAGCAAGGGTTCGGGCGGTGGCGCCGGCGTTCTGTTGCAGCAGGGCATAACCCTCTCGCCCATGTGTCCGGCGAAGCTCCGGATCATCAAGTAGCCGGCATACTCGCCGTCGCCAGGTCCTCCTCGCCGACAGCCTGGATCCCGCCGCCGACCTCCAGAACCATCCTCGAGATTTCCTTAAAGTTATGCATGTAAGGTCCGAAAACGACAGGCTTTTTCAGCAGCGAAGCCTCCAGAATATTGTGCCCGCCGACGGGTGCGAGGCTGCCGCCGACAAACACCAGGTCGGCAATGGCATAGAAATTCAGCATTTCCCCCACGCTATCGACCAGAAGAACGTCTCCCGGATTCAGGGGCTCCTGTTTTGCCTCCAGGACGCTTCGCAGAACAAAGGGCGTTCCCTGCGCCGAAAGCATCTCCCCCACCGCCCGGCACCGTTCGGGATGGCGGGGAACCAGAGCCAGAACCAGCTTTCGGCCCTCCCCCACGAGCTTGCGGTAAAGGGAGGCTATCGCCTGTTCTTCGCCCGCATGGGTACTGCCGGCCACCCAGACGAGGTTATCTTCCGGAAGACGAAAATCTTCCTTCAACCGAATGAGAGCCCCCTGGTCGGAGCGGCGTGCATTTCCATATCGAACTTGAGGTTGCGGGTAACCTCCACCCTCTCCGGCGGAGCTCCCATCAGGCCCGGATGCGCTGGGCATCGAGTTCGGACTGCATGCAGAAGGCGGAAAAATGTTCCAGTACCGGGCGCACCAGGAATCTCCCCATCCGGTAGCGGGGGAAGGAACGGTCCGAAATACGGCCGTTGACCAACACCACCGGAACTTTCGCCCGCCGGGCCAGCCGCACGAAATTGGGCCAGATTTCCGTTTCGACGATGACGATCAGGGCGGGCCGGACCTGTCGCAGCACCGAACGCACCACCCAGGAAAGGTCAAAAGGGAAAAACAGGCAGAGGTCGACCTCGGGGATATGGCCCGCAACGGCATGCCCGGTCTCGGTCACATTGGATACCACCAGCGCGCAGTCGGGATACGCTCTTCTGATTTCCCTGAGCAGCGGTAGGGCCGCCCGGGTTTCTCCCACCGAAACGGCATGAACCCAGATGACCTGCCTTCCCTGCAGCTGTCCCAACCGCTCGGCGCCGTAAATCCCGAGGCGCTCGCGGATTCCGCGCCTTATTTTGCCCTGACCCAGCCCCCGGACCATGAAATAGGGGATCAGGACCAGGGCCGAGGCCAACAGGATCACATCATACAGCAGATACACCATATTTCTCCAGATGAGTCAGCGCCCGCCGCTCATTCTCCTCCATGGCCTGCTGCAGCCGGGTCCGAAACATTTCCGGAGCCTCTCCCTTTTCGAAGGACACCGGATCGCCAAAGACGAACACCCCCCGGGAAAAGGGAAAGGGCAGGAGAAACCTGTCCCAGGAGGCAAAACGATGTCCCCGGCTGCAGGCAAAGGACAGCGGAACCACCGGGCGTCCGGTGATGCGGGCCAGTCGCACGACCCCTTCTTTGAACTGATGCCGAGGCCCCTTGGGGCCGTCGGGGGTGATCACCAGGTCCACGGTTGGGCGGCAAGGGCCACCAGCTCCCTGAAGGCCGCCCGCCCGCCCCGGGTGGAGGAACCCCGGACCGCTCCCTGGCCGAACTGCCCCATGACCCGGGCGATGAGTTCCCCGTCTTTGGAGGAACTTATGAGGATTCTCACTCCGGGGCCGCGGTAACTTTTGACCATCAGCAAGAGCTGATCATGCCAGAAGGCGAAAATCACGTTTTCCCCGCGCGCCCAAGAGTCCTTCAAGGCGACCTCGCCGAGAATCTCCAGCTTCATCGAAAAGGCGAGCGCCCGGATGACCCAGGCCGCCAGAAAGGGAACCAGACGAAACAGGAACCAGTCGGACGAGACGTTTTTTCATCGTCAGGACTGGAACTGCATGTCGTGGAGCCGGCGGTAAAGACCTTCGCGCGCCAGCAGCTCCTCATGGCGGCCGGCCTCGTACACCCTTCCGTTTTCAAGGACGACGATTTTATCGGCATGCATGATGGTGGAAAGCCGATGGGCTATGACCAGGGTCGTGCGATTGGCCATGAGATTGTTCAGGGCCTTCTGAACCATCGCCTCGCTTTCGGTGTCCAGAGCGCTGGTCGCCTCATCCAGAATGAGAATGGGGGCGTTGCGCAAAATGGCCCGGGCGATGCAGATCCGCTGCCTCTGCCCTCCCGAAAGCCGCAAGCCCCGGTCGCCGATGCGTGTGTCATACCCTCGGGCAGCAAGCGGATGAATTCGTCGGCAAAGGCAAGCCGTGCCGCCTTCATAACATCACTTTCAGGGGCATCAAAGCAGCCGTAACGGATGTTGTTGGCAATCGTCTCGTTGAAAAGGAAGGTTTCCTGGTCGACCAGAGCCAGGTTCCGCCGAAGGCTCATCAGGGTTACGTTCCGGATATCCCTGCCGTCGATCCGCACCGCCCCGCCCTGCGGGTCATAAAAGCGGTTCAGAAGACCGACGACGGTCGATTTTCCCGCGCCGCTCGGCCCTACCAGGGCAACAACCTCACCGGGTGAGACCTGGAGGGAAAAGTCCTGGAGAACCGGCTCGGAATCGTAGGAAAAGGTGATCCGGTCAAAGGCCACCTCCCCCCTGCAACGGCCGAACTCGAAAGCGCCGGGGACATCCTCGATCCCGGGGACCTCGTCCAGGGCTTCGAAAACCCGTTCCGCGGCGCCCATGGCCTGCTGAATGGTGTTGTTGACCTTGGTCAGGCGTTTGACGGGGGTATACATCATAAGCACCGCGGCCATGATGCTGAAGAGCTCTCCCTTTGGTCATGGCGCCGGAAAGCACCCGGTGGATTCCGTACCAGAGAACAGCGGCCACCCCCAGGGAAGCGATGATTTCAATCACCGGCGCCGACAATGCATTGTACTTGATAAGCTTGCGCCGGAAACGATAAAAGTTGCTGTTTTCCCTATGGAATCTTAGTCTTTTCCTCGGTTTCGGTGCCGAAGGCCTTGATGACCTTGATGCCCGAAAAGACCTGTTCCAGGGCCGCGGTAAGGATCCCCATCGCCCCCTGACCCCGCTCGCGAATAGCTTTTAATCTTCCGCCCGATACTGGAGGCTGGACCGACGGCCACGGGCAAAACGATAAACGCGGTCAGGGCGAGCTTCCAGTCACTGTAGAACGCCACCCCGATGAGCCCGACCAGCGTAGCCCCTTCCCGAAGGGCATCGACGAAAACGCTGGACCCTGCCCTCTGCATGACGCCGACATCGTTGAGAATCCGGGACATCTGGTTGCCGGCGGTGTTGCGGGAGAAGTACCCCATCGAGAAATCGAGATAGTGCTCGAAGACGTCGTTGCGGATATCTTGGATGACCAGCTGTCCGGCAGTCTCGATGAAATAGGACTGGAAGTATCGGGAGCCCCCCTTGAGGGCGGCCAGGCCGATGATGACAATGGGGACCAGGTGGACCAGATTTTCCCCGCCCGGGGCCAGGACCTTGTCCACGAAGGGCTGGACCAGTTTGGCATAGCTGACATCGGAGCCGGAAACCCCCAGGCTGGCCACCATGGCGATGCCAATGCGCCACTTATAATCCTTGACGTATTTAAAAATCCGTCGATAAATATGGAAGGTAGGGCGTTTCATCAGGATACTTTTTCCGTCGATCCTTTTCTCTGACTCATTTCCGAGGCCATCCGGGCAACACGCCGCGAACAGCCGGCCTCTCCCATCCGGCCCTGAACCAGGGACAACCCCCGGCGGACCTTCCCGCTGTACTCCTGGTCGTCGAGGAGGAAGAGGACCTCACGGGCGATATCGGCGGGGAGTGGCCTCGTCCTGAATGAATTCGCGGACTACACCTTCGCCCGCCACGATATTGGCCAGCCCGATGAAGGGGACCTTCACCAGGCGCCGGCCGATGGCATAGGTGAGCGGGGCCATCTTGTAAAGGATCACCATGGGCGTCCCCACCAGGGCAATCTGCAGGGTGACGGTTCCGGAAACCGTGATCACCGCATCGCAGGCGTTGGCCGTATCGTAGATGTTGTCCTGCACCAGGGTTACCGGCAGGGAGGTTTTCGCCAACCGCTCACGGAAGTACTCGGGTGCCAGAGAAGGGGCTACAGGTAGAAGAAATCTCACCTCCGGCTTTTTCCGTCGAAGCAGTTCGGCCGCTTCGACAATGGTATCGAAAATGTACCGCAGCTCGTTCCGCCGGCTGCCGGGAAACAGCCCGACCACGGGACCTCCCGGGTCGAGGCCATGCCCTTCCAGGAAATCCTCCCGGCTCCTTCCGACCCTCGATTCATCCAGCAGGGGATTTCCCACATACTCGACCTCGATATCCTGCCCCCGGTAAAAATCCGGTTCGAAAGGGAGGATGGCCGCCAGGCGGTCGACCACCCGGGCGATTTTTTTCACCCTTCCCCGCCGCCACGCCCAGACCTGGGGGCTGACATAGTAGAGCACCGGAACTCCGGCCTTTTTGGCGGCCCGTGCCAGGCGCAGGTTGAATTCGGGAAAATCGATGAGGATCAGAACGTCCGGCCGGCGCTCTCCACGAAGGATCGCCTTGAGTCGATGAAGTGCCTTGAAGATAGTAGGAAAGTGCCCGAGAACCTCCACCAGCCCCATCACCGCCAGGTCCTCTCCGGGGAGAAGGATCTCGCAGCCCGCCTCGGCCATTCGGCTTCCGCCGACGCCGAAGAAGGAAAGGCCGGGGTCGATCTCCCGGGCGGCCTTGATCAGATTCGCTCCATGAAGGTCCCCCGAGGCTTCCCCGGTGATGATGAGCGCCTTGCGCCCTCGGTTTCCGACGGTCACAGAGTTGCCTTACAGAGCACCGAGTAATACGTCGCACACCCGGTCAACCTGCTCCTCGGTCAGCTCGGGGTACATGGGAAGGGAGAGGACCTTCCCGCAAACCTCCTCAGCAACAGGAAAGGATACCCCAGCGAAGGCCTCCCTGTAAACCTCCTGGCGGTGAAGGGGAATGGGATAATAGACCGCCGAGGCGATCCCGGCTGCGCCGAGAGCGTTTTGCACCTTTTCCCGGGCCTCGGTGAGAATCGTGTACTGATGATAGACGTGGACCCCTTTTCCATCCTCCTTCGGCGGCAGAACGCCGGTCCCCTTCAACCGTTCGGTGTAGTGCAGGGCGTTTCTGCGGCGAAGTCCGTTGTAGGCGTCGATGTGCTGGAGTTTGGCCCGCAGAACCACCGCCTGCAGTTCGTCCAGACGGCTGTTGTACCCGATAACCGAGTGGTGATAGCGCTGGCGGCTGCCGTGGTTGCGCAGCACCCGGACCTCCTCGGCCAGGCCATCGTCGTCGGTGATAATCATGCCGCCGTCCCCGTAACACCCGAGGTTCTTGCTGGGGAAGAAACGAAAAACAGCCGAGGTCTCCGATGGCGCCGGACTTCTTCCCACGGTATTCCGCCCCGAAGGACTGGGCACAATCTTCGATGAGCCTCAGGCCGTACTTGCGGCACAAATCACCGAGGGGGGCCATGTCGGCCGACTGTCCGAAGAGGTGGACGGGAAGAATCGCTCTGGTTTTTTCGGTGATGGCCGCCTCGACCAGGCTCGGGTCGATATTGAACGTCTCGGGGTCGATATCGACGAAAACCGGCCGGGCGCCCACGTAGGAGATCGCCTCTGCCGTGGCGATGAAGGTGAAGGGAGTGGTGATGACCTCATCCCCTTCGCCGATTCCGGCGGCGCGCAGGGCCAGATGCAGGGCATCGGTCCCCGAGGCCACGCCGACGGCATGTTTCACTCCGCAATAGGCGGCAACCTCCTCCTCCAGGGCCTTGCCCCTGGGTCCAAGAATAAACTGGGTGGTTTCCAGAACGGTGCGGAAACCTTTTTCGATTTCCTCCCGGAGGGTTTCATATTGGCCCTTGAGGTCGACCATCGGAATGTTCATCTTAGAATCTATCCTGCATGAAAGGTAAGTGGTAAAAACGACAGGCGAGGCCCGAAGAAATCAAGCCCTCGCCTGTTCGGTTATCCTCACCACCTGGTTTCTAAGGAGTCACTTCGTGCCACAGTTTCCGGTTGATCTGCATGGCCAGCTCCAGGGCGCGTTTGCCGTCTTCCCCCGCTGACGAGGGGGGCGGTTCCGGCCCTTACGGCATCGACAAAGGACGCGATCTCGGCCATCAAGGCATCGCTCTGTTCGAAAGCCATCTCTTCCATGGTGACGTTGGGAAGACCGGGGATGGGGATTCCCCCTCCACTCTTGCGGAAAATGGAAATCTTCCGCACCTGGTAGTCGATGGAGATATAGGCATCGGGCTGAAAAATCCGAATCTTGCGCATCGCCTCCCGGCTCGCCCGGCTGGCGGTTACGTTGGCGACACAGCCGTTGTCGAACTGCAGGCGGGCATTGGCGATATCCACCTCTTCGGAGAAGACCGGCACCCCGACGGAGTTTACCTGCTTGATCCTGGAGGGGACCATACTCAGGATGATGTCGATGTCGTGGATCATCAGATCGAGCACCACATTGACATCGGTTCCCCGGGGCTTGAAGGGCGCCAGGCGGTGCGATTCGATAAAATGGGGATTCTTCAGAACATCCCGCAGGGCCAGGACGGCCGGGTTGAATCGTTCAAGATGCCCCACCTGAAAAACCAGTCCCTTCTCCCCGGCCAGGGCGATCAGGTCCTCGGCTTCCTCCACCGTCTGTGTGATCGGTTTCTCGAGCAGAATATGGCGTCCCCTGCGAAGGCATTCGCGGGCCACTGCATAGTGATGCTGGGTGGGGACGACGATCGAGACCAAGTCCACATGGTCGAGCATCGGGAGAAAGTCGGTATAGGCCCGTGCCCCAACCTCCCGGGCCACCTCCTCGGCCCGCTCGGGGTTGCTGTCCGCCACCCCGACCAGGTCCACATCCTGAAGCGCCGCAAATTTCTGCGCATGGAATCTGCCCAGATAACCGACCCCGATAACGCCGGCTCGCAACTTCGTCATTTATCCCTTTCCTCGCTACTCACCGGGCGATTCCGCGCTGGCTGGCGCGGATGAACTCCACAAAGACTCTCGGTTTCCGGGATATCTTCGAGCTCCCGCTCTATTTTTTCGAGGGCCTCCTCCATCCGCAATCCCGAGCGGAACACCATCTTGTAGGCCTGCTTGATGTTCAGAATGGCGCTCTCGGAAAATCCCCGCCGCTTGAGCCCAATCAGATTGATACCGATAGTGCGGGCGCGGTCCCCCTGGGCGATGGAATAGGGCGCGAATATCCTGGGCCACCATCGCGCCGCCGCTGATCATGGCGTGGCACCCGATGTGGGTAAACTGGTGCACGGCACTGAGACCACCCAGAATGGCAAAATCGTCGACCCGGACATGCCCGGCCAAGGTGGCTCCATTGGCGAGGATTACCCGGTTGCCGACCCGGCTGTCGTGAGCAACATGGGAGTAGGCCATAAACAGGCCGTCGTCGCCGACGACGGTTTCGCCGCCGCCGCTTTCGCGTGCCCCGGTGAATCGTGACGAACTCCCGTATGGTATTGCGTTCTCCGATACGAAGTCGGGTTTCCTCACCGTGATATTTCAGGTCCTGGGGCGCAGCCCCGACGGAAGCGAACTGGAAGATCCGGTTGTCACGACCAATCTCCGTTATTCCCTCGATGACCGCATGGGGGCCGACGGTCGTTCCGGCTCCTATCGACACATTTTCGCCGATGATGGCATAGGGCCCGATTTCAACATTTTCGTCGATCTGCGCGCCGGCCTGAACAATGGCGGTTTCGTGTATCATGATGCGGCGGGTTCCTGCCTTGCTGCAAAGGTAGCTTTGAGGTCGGCTTCAGCGACCAGGGTGTCCCCGACAAAGGCTTTGCCGTTGAAACAGTACAGCCCCCGGCGGCAGTTGACCATTTCGAGTTCCATCCGCAGGACATCCCCCGGCACCACCGGTTTGCGGAACCGGGCATTGTCGATTCCGGCAAAATAGGTCACGCGGTCGTCTCCGATTTTGTCCGTAACCATGGCGAAAACGCCGCCCACCTGGGCCATCGCCTCGATGATAAGAACTCCCGGCATGATGGGATGACCCGGAAAATGCCCCTGGAAAAACGGCTCGTTGATGGTCACGTTTTTGACGCCGACAACCCTTTTTCCCTCCTCGAGTTCCACTATCCGGTCTACCAGAAGAAAGGGATAGCGGTGGGGGAGCAGCTTCATAATCTGTTGATGATTCAGAACCATGCCCTCATTTCTCCTTGATTAACTTTTCCAGCTCCTCGAGCTGGCGTTTCATTCGGGTAACTTCCTTGCGGATTTCGGGGAGTTTGGCAAAACTCATCGAGGCCTTGAGCCATTCCCTGTGAGGCATCACCGGGGAACCGGAAAGAACCTGATTGGGAGCGACGGTGTTGCTCACCCCGCCCTTGGCTCCGATCATCACGTTGTCTCCGATCTTGACGTGGCCGGCGACACCGGCCTGGCCTCCGAAAGTGCAATGGTTGCCGATCTCGGTGCTTCCGGAAATCCCGACCTGGGAAACGATGACCGTATCCTCCCCCACCGCCACGTTATGGGCAATCTGTACCAGATTGTCGATTTTCGTCCCTCGCCCGATGCGGGTCACCCCGAGGGCGGCGCGGTCGACACAGGTGGCCGCCCCGATTTCGACGTCGTCCCCGATGTCCACCGTACCGACCTGGGGAATCTTGTAATACCGGCGGCCGTCGGGGGCAAACCCGAATCCATCGGCCCCAATCACCGCAGAGGGCTGGATAATCACCCGGTCGCCGAGCCGGCACCCTTCCCGGACCACTACGCCCGCATGTAGCGTGCAATCCTCCCCGACAACGACCTCATCGTACAGAACCACCCCGGGATAAAGGATGGTTCCCCGGCCGACGGAGACCCCCTCACCGATGAAGCAGCCGGGATAAACGGTAACCTCCGAAGAGAGATGTGCGGAGGCCGCAACGCTGCTGCCTTCCATGACCCCTTTCGGGTCGGGACGGCGCCCCTGGAGCTGGGTGAGAATTTTGGCAAAGGCCAGGTAGGGGTTCTTGCACCGGATCAGAGTGCGGCCCGGCACCTCCACACCGTGTCCGACAATGACCGCGGAGGCCTTCGTCCGGTCGAGTTTCGCCAGGTACCTGGGGTTGGCCACGAAGGTGATGCAGCCTGCCTCAGCCTGGTCGATGGGGGCAACCCGCGTCACCTCCAGGCCTTCGTCTCCGACCACCGTCCCCCCGACCAGATCGGCTAATTCTTTCAGGGTTGCCAATTTAATTCTCCCTACTTACCGGAGCCTTTTTGAGATTGGTCGCTTTTCTGTGTCTGGGCGTTGTAGGCCTGGAGGACATCCTCCGTCATGTCGATCTTGTCATCGGCGTAGATGATGGATCCTTCTCCCTTTTCGAGAATGAGGGTATAGCCCTTTTTCTTTCCCGACCTTCTGGACGACCTTGACAAGGTCCTGGATGATGCTCTTGGTAAAGTCGGCATCCCTTTGCTGCAGGTCATCCTGGATGTCTTTGGTAAAACGCTGAAAATCCTTGAGCTTCTGCTGGTAATCCCGTTCTTTGGCCGAACGGGCGTCCTCGGAGAGAAGCATGGCCTGTTTGTCCAGTTCCTCCTTGAGCTTTTTCAGCTCCTCCTGCCGGGCCTCGACCTTTTTCTGGTAATCCTTGACCTTGGCAGCGATTTTTTCCTTTGCGGCCTTGCCGGCATTCGACTCATTGAGAGCCTTCTGCAGGTCGACATAACCGATTTTCATATCCGAGGCCAGGGCCGGTACCGAGGAAAGAACCAGAGCAGCCAGCACCAATGCGACAATTCGCTTCATGTAATTCTCCTTATACCTGAAATAAAAGGTCCCTCTAAAAAAACCTGCCGATGGAAAACGCGAAATCCGAAGGCGCCTCGCCTTCCTTGGGGTCGAGGTTGTAGCCCCATTCGAGCCTGAGCGGTCCCATGGGGCTGAACCACCGGATTCCGGCCCCCACGCTGTAGCGCATGCTGGAAAAGAAACTCTCGTTCGAACCCCAGGCATTGCCGGTATCGAAAAAGGTCACCATCTTGATCCCCATGTCCTTGAGGATGGGGAACACATATTCAAAGTTGAAAAAGGCCTCCTTGTCTCCGCCGATGTAGTCAAAGTCGCTCGAACTGGAAATGACATGGCCGTCGTTCGGGTCCACCACCGTCCTCCGGCGCCGGACCCGGGGGCCGACCTCCTGCACCTTGAAACCGCGCAACGAGTTCAGTCCGCCGAGGAAAAAGCGCTCGTCGATAGGAATCTCCTTCCCGCCTATTTGCTGAATATAGCCCAGGTGCCCGTGAATCGAAAAGACCGTTCCCCATTTAAACGGGATAAAGTAGCGGTGGTCGATTTCATACTTGGCGAAGTCCTCCGTGCCGCCGATTCCTGCGAATTCGGCTGAAAGGGCCGATATCGACCCCCTGACTGGGGTCGAGACGGTAATCGGTGGTGTCGCGCGTCAGGGTTCCCGTAATCGAGGAAATGGTGGATTTCCCGGCCTGGTCCTGGATAATCTGGGAGGCCGAAGGGTCGATGTCGAAGATGTCCTTGTTTTCGTACCGGTAAACGAAAAAGGCCCTCACGTTCTTCATCACCGGAAACCCTGACTTGATGTCGCCGCCGAGGGTTTTCTTGGTGAAATCGGTCCATTCCCTCCGGGTATCGTAGACGTCGAACCCAAGAGAGAGGTTCATGTCCAGGAAGTAGGGGTCGAGCATCCCCACCTGGTAGGTGGTGCTTCTGCCTCCGAGGGAGCCGGCGAGGTTGAGCTTCAGTCCCCGCCCCAGAAAATTGTCCTGGGTCACCGACCCCTGGCCGACAATGCCGTCCACCGAGGAGTATCCGGCCCCGACACTGAAGGTGCCTGTCGGCCTCTCCTTAACCTGGACGTCCAGGTCCATCTGGGATTCTTTGGGCCCCTTGGCGGTGTTGAGGTTGACCTCGTCGAAAAAGCCGAGATTCTTGATCTGCCGGCGGCTTTCCTTCAGCTTGGAGGCGCTGTAGGTGTCCCCCTCCGCCAGCCTCATCTCCCGGCGGATGACCTTGTCCCGGGTTTTGGTGTTTCCGGAAATGTGGATTCGGTCGATCTTCACCTTGACACCCTTTTCGATGTCGAAGGTGATATCGATCAGGCGGTTCTGGGCATCCACATGGGTCAGAGGGGAGACGTTGACGTAGGCATATCCCTGGTCGGCGTAAAGGTCGTTGATGGCCAGAACGTCGGCACGGAGATTTTTCCGACTGAAGATGTCCCCCCCCTTCTCCTTCACCAACGCCAGAATATCCGCCTTGCTCTTAAGCAGGTCGCCCTGAACGTCGATCTTGCCGATTCGGAACTGCTGTCCCTCCTCGATCCCGATGACGATGTCCATGTATTTTTTGTCGGCACTGAGATGAAGAGCGGGCTTTCTTACCTTCACCTGAACGTAGCCGTCGTTGTAATACTGGTCGGCGATGATTTCCAGGTCATTCTGGAGCACCTCTTCCTTGTAGGTTCCCCTTCCGGTCAGCCAGGTGAGAAACCAGCGCTCCTTGGTCTGCATGACCTTTTTCAGCTGCCCGTCGGAGAAGACATGGTTCCCATCGAAGCGGATGCTGCGGACCAGCACCTTGTTGCCCTCTTTGATGTCAAAGACGATCTTCGCTTCGTTTTTTGCGTTGATATCCTCCTTGGGAACCACCTCTACGGCGTAATAGCCCTCTTCCACATAAGCCTTTTTTATGGCGTCGACGCTTTTGGCTATATCCCTCGGCTCATAGAGTCCCGGGGGCTTGAGGGCGATCAGGGAACGCAGCTTCTCGTCCTTGAGCTCCTTGTTGCCGACGAATTTGACCTCCCGCACCAGAGGCCGCTCGGCCACCCGAAAGACCAGGATCTTTTCGCCGCCTGCCTCTTCGGTTTCCGCCGACACATCCTTGAACCACCCAAGTTTGTAAATGGCCCGGATATCGCGGTCGACCTCTTCGAGTGTGATGTCCTGCCCGGGTTTTATCGTAATCACCGACAGGATGGCGCTCTTTTCGACCCTCTGGTTTCCCTTGATCTCGACTTCACTGACCCTGAACGTATCCGCAAAAGCGACGCCCGGCAGCACAAACAGCAATACGACAACAACAAAGGCCCTCAGGGACATGAAAACCATTCTCCAAAGGAAAGGCTATTAAAAGGAGCCATTATAGGGAAAGAGCGAAAGGGTGTAAACCCAAAAACAGTCCGGGATCATGCTATTCGAAAACCCGGAAGGCGGGGAGATGGGGAGGTGCGGGAGGTGGGCCGTTATCCTCTCGTCGCCTGCCGGCGTCCCTATCTCCCGGCCCCATCCTGGACACTAGCTCCTGATTCTTCCATCGTCGATATGCACAACCCGATCGAGGCTCCCGCAAGGGTCTCGCTGTGGGTGACGATGACCATGGTCAGGTCCCGGTTGCGATGGATTTCATTCAGAAGGCTGAAAATCTCCTCGGAGGTCCGACTGTCCAGGTTCCCCGTCGGTTCGTCCGCCAGCAGCAGGCGGGGCTTCATGACCAGCGCCCGGGCGATGGCAACCCGTTGCTGCTCCCCGCCGGAGAGCTGGCCGGGCTTGTGGGTCAACCGATGACCGAGCCCCACCTCCCGGAGCAGGGTTTCGGCCTGAGGGCTCGCTTCCTGGTGGCTTTTTCCCGCAATCAGCGCGGGCATCATGACATTTTCAAGGGCCGAAAACTCGGGCAGCAACTGGTGGAACTGGAAGACGAAACCGACCGTCCGGTTGCGAAAGGCGTCGAGGGGGGCCCCTTTCAGGGAAAAGAATCCTTGCCTTCAAACAGAACACTCCCGGAGGTGGGATGGTCGAGCCCCCCGAGGATATGCATGCAGGTCGTCTTGCCGGCGCCGGAGGCCCCCACGATGGCCACGCGCTCGCCCCGGCCGATGGTCAGGTCGACGTCGCACAGGACCTGTACCCGGTTCTGGCAAGGCCGAAACTTTTTTTCAGCCCCTTGACTTCAATCAGGGCTTACGGAATTCACTCGTAACGCAGGGCCTCGGCAGGGTCCATCCGGGAGGCGCTCCAGGCCGGATAGATCGTGGCCAGCAGGCAGATGGTCATGGCCACGACCATGACCGTCAAAACGTCCGAGAGAGTTGACCACGGACGGAAAGTGGTCCATCCCGTAGACGGCCTGGTCGAAGATCTTGACATGAAGCAGATTCTCCAGCCCCTTGATGATGGGGTCGGCATTTTTGGCCAGCAGCACCCCGAGAAGCGTGCCGATACCGGTGCCGAGGGTCCCGATGATGAACCCTTCGAGAATGAAGATCTTCATGATGCTTCGTGAGGTGGCGCCCATCGCACGAAGAATGGCGATATCCTTGTGTTTTTCCATGACCACCATGATCAGCGTCGTGGCGATGTTGAAGGCCGCCACCAGAACGATGATCCCCAGGACGATGAACAACCCGAGTTTTTCCAGCCGCAGAGCCGAGAGGAAGGAACCGAACAGATCCTCCCAGGAGCGGACGGTGTAGGGAAAGGTGAAGTTCCTTGCGCAGTTTGGAGGCGACCATGTTGGCATGGTCGAAGGAGTCCACTTCGACCTCCACCCCGGTAACACGGTTCCCCTTGTCCGAAAAGGGCTGCGCCTCGCGGAAGGGCGACATACCCGAAGAAGGTATCGAGAAATCCTCCCCGCTGCAGGAAAATGCCGACCACCCGGAAGGGCTTCATCTTGGGGATCATCCCGAAGGGAGTAATGGTGAACATGGGGGGAATGACGTTGATCGTGTCGCCGACGGCGACCCCCAGAGATGTGGCGGTATCGATACCGATGACGATTCCCGGGACGGGGCGCCTTCGGGTCGAAGAGCAGGTCTCTGAACATCCGTGTGGTCGACGGTCAGGAATTTCTGGCCGGAAGATCTTGTTCCCTTCTTCGATCCCCTTGATGTTACCGCGGCCACATTCCGTTGGGAGAGCAGCATGGCTTCCTTGGAAACGAAGGGGGTGGCGCTGATCACATGAGAGGAGGTGGCGGTGACCCTGGAGATCACGTCCCGGTAGTCGGACGATATCTTCCCCGTGTTTCTGAATAAGGATATGGGGGATGTTGCCCAGGATCTGCTGGCGCACCCCATCGTGGAAACCGGTCATGACCGCCAGCACGACGATCAGCGCCGCCACGCCCGAGAGTGACCCCGGCGATGGAGATAAAGGAGATGACGGAAATGAAGGTCTGCTTGCGCTTGGCCCGCAGGTAGCGCAGACTGACAAACAGTTCGTAGCTCATAAAATCTCGTGAGGGGTGAGGGGTAAGGAGAAAAAACAAGAAGCGAGGACAAAAAGATTTGGCGCCTCACGCTTCACGCCTCACTCCTCACCGGGTTTCCGGCCGCAGCTGCGGAAAGAGGATGACGTCGCGGATCGAGGCGGAATCGGTCAGCAGCATGACCAGGCGATCGATGCCGATCCCCTCCCCGGCGGTGGGCGGCAGGCCGTACTCCAGCGCGCGGATGTAATCCTCGTCCATGGCATGGGCCTCTTCGTCCCCGGCTTCCTTTTCTTCCAGTTGCCTGAGAAACCGTTCCTTCTGATCGATAGGATCGTTGAGCTCGGAGAAAGCGTTGGCCAGTTCCCTGCCGACGATGAAGAGCTCGAAGCGATCGACGACCTCGGGGTTGGTCTCGTTTTTGCGCGAGAGCGGCGAGATTTCCGTCGGATATTCGGTGATGAAGGTGGGATTCCAGAGATGCGGTTCGGCCACCGCATCGAAGATTTCGGTCAGCAGTTTGCCGTGGCCGATATTCCGATCCAGTTCCAGCCCGAGACCTTCGGCATATTCAGGAAGGCCTGGTCCCGGTCCTCCAGATATCGGCGGTCGATGTCTCCGTATTTGACGATGGCCTCCTGGACGCGTCAGGCGGTCCCAGGGAGGGGTGAGATCCACCTCCTTGCCGCCGTAGGTGAAGCTTGAGATTTCCGACCACTTCTCCGGCCACGTGGCAGATCAACTCCTCGGTGAGGTCCATCAGGTCGCGATAGGTGGCATAGGCCTGATAGAACTCCATCATGGTGAACTCGGGGTTGTGCTGGATGGAGATCCCCTCGTTGCGGAAATTGCGGTTGATCTCGAACACCCGCTCAAAACCTCCCACCACCAGCCGTTTGAGGTAGAGCTCCGGGGCGATGCGCAGGAAGAGGTCCATCTTCAGGGTATTGTGGTGGGTGACGAACGGCTTGGCCGTGGCGCCGCCGGCAATCGGCTGCATCATCGGGGTTTCCACCTCCAGAAAATCCCGCCGCTGCATGAAATCGCGGATCAGCCCGATGATCCGGCTGCGCTTCGAAAGACCTCCCGGACCTCGGGATTGGTCGATCAGGTCGAGATAGCGCTGCCGGTAGCGGGTTTCGACATCGGTCAGGCCGTGCCATTTCTCCGGCAGCGGCTGAAGGGATTTGGTCAGAAGCCGGATCGTCTCGGCCCGGAGGGAAAGCTCCCCGGTTTTGGTGCGGAAAGGGGTGCCGCGAGACGCCGACGATGTCGCCGAGATCGAATTTGCGGAACTGCTCGAAGTTCTCCTCGCCCACCCGGTCCCTGGCCACATACACCTGCAGACGTCCCTTGCGATCCTGGAGCTGGATAAAGGCGGCCTTGCCGAAATCCCGCCGGGCCATGATCGCGGCCGGCCAGGACATAGCGCGCCGTCGCACTCTTCCAGGTCTGAGGCTCCTGCTCGCCATGCGCCGACAAGCACATCGGCGGTCGTATGGGTCGACCGGTAAAATCGTTGGCATAGGGATTGATCCCCTGCTGGCGCAACTCCTCCATCTTGGACCGTCGCTGCAGCAGGAGTTCGTTAATTTCTTCCATAAATTCCAATACCTTTCATCGCTGTTTTCAACGGGGTGATACCATATACCCCGGAGGCCGGGCAAGTCAAGGGAAAACCCGGGTTTGCGCTCCGGCGTGCTGGAGCGAGGCGTGAGGCGTGAGTTTCATAGCGTATTCAAAGGCCATAGTCCTAGCCTACTCACGCCTGATCGCCTCACAGCTGCGCCTTCGGTTACTTCCTGCTCAGCAGGTAGGCCTCGATAAAACCCTCGAGGTTCCCGTCCAAGAACGGCATCGGCATTCCCCACCTCGTGGCCGGTGCGATGGTCCTTGACCAGCGGTAGGGGTGAAGCACATAGGAACGGATCTGGCTTCCCCAGCCGATCTCCTTCTTCTCGCCCGCGATGGCGGAGGCCTCCTCCTCTTTCTTACTCAGCTCCATCTCGTAAAGCCGCGCCTTGAGCTGTTTCATGGCCGATGGCCCGGTTCTTGTGCTGGGAGCGTTCGTTCTGGCAGGCGACGACGATGCCCGGTGGGCAGATGGGTGATGCGGATGGCCGAATCGGTCTTGTTGACATGCTGTCCGCCGGCGCCGCTGGACGGTAGGTGTCGACCTTGAGATCCTTGTCGTTGATCTCCACCTCGACTATCGTCGGAGAGCTCGGGAAAGACAAAGACCGAGCAGAAGGAGGTATGGCGCCTGGCGCCGGCGTCGAAGGGGGAGATGCGCACCAGGCGGTGAATGCCCGTTTCCGCCCGCAGCTAGCCGTAGGCGAAATCCCCTTCGACGAGTGAAGGTCACGCCCTTGACCCCGGCCTCGTCGCCCGGCTGGTAGTCGGTGATTTCGGTCTTGAAGCCCTTCTTTTCGCAGAAGCGCAGATACATGCGAAGCAGCATCTCGGCCCAGTCCTGGGCCTCGGTGCCGCCGGCGCCGGCGTTGATGCTGACGATGGCGTTGCTGGCGTCGTGCTCTCCCGAAAGCATGCGGGCGAACTCCATCTGTCGCCACCTTCTTTTCGAGATCGGGCAGAAGGGCGCGGATTTCCTCCAGGGTCGCCTCATCCTCGCCCTCCTCGCCCAGTTCGGCCAGCACCTGCAGATCCTCGAGCTCCTCGGCGGCCGTCCTCCCAGTCCTCCACCATCTTCTGCAGAGAGGTCCTCTCCTTCAGCAGGTCCTGGGCCTGGTCTCCCTGATTCCAGAAATCCGGGCGGGCAATCTCGGCCTCCAGTTCGGCAACCCGCTCCTTCTTGGCCTCTACGTCAAAGATACCCCCTCAGCTCATCGAGCTTACTCTTTAAAATGTCGAGGGCATCCATCTCTTCGCGGAACATAGGTTCCTCCTCTGTCCGTTGGTATGTTGAATTAAGCCGTGAATTATAGCGGTTTGGTAGACAGAGGGCAAGGCGTTTCGCTACCGGTGTTTTCGCTAACGGGGGTTGACGCCGGAGGGCGGAGAAAGAAGCGGTTTGGGTCAGAACTCCAACAGGTCCATGAATTGGTGTACGGCAGTGACCTCGAAGCGCTCCGCGACCCAGGCAGAGCTTCCGGATGGCCTCGACCCGACGGGCCGGGAATCTGGAGGCGAGATTGTGATCGAATTTTTCGATCAGCCTCGGAAGTCCCTCGCTCCGGCGCCGGCGATGGCCCACGGGATATTCGACCTCCACCTTTTCGGTGCTGGAGCCGTCCCGGAAGTGGACCTGAACCGCGTTGGCGATGGACCGTTTGTCCGGGTCGAGATAGTCCCGGCTGTAACGGGGGTCCTCGACGGCCTTCATTTTCTCCCGCAGGGCATCGATTCGCGGGTCGGCGGCGATCTCGTCCCCGTAGTGATCGGCGGTGAGTTCCCCGTAAATCAGGGCCACGGCCACCATGTACTGCAGGCAGTGGTCCCGGTCGGCCGGGTTGTGCAGTGGGCCGGTTTTGCTGATGATCCGAAGGGCCGGCTCCTGGGTGGTCAGGGTGATTTCCCGGACCTCCTCCAGCCGCTTCCCGCACCAGCGGATGCAGCTGAAGGGCCGCTTCCACGGCGGTCTGGGCATGGAACTCGGCCGGAAAGGCAACCTTGAAAAGGATGTTCTCCATCACGTAGGAGCCGTAGGGGCGCTGGAAGCGGAATTTCCTGCCGCCGAAAAGAACGTCGTAGAAGCCCCAGGTTCGGGCGGTCAGCGCCCCGGGATAGCCCATCTCCCCCTTCATCGTGAGCAAGGCGAGATGGACCCCCCGGGCGGTCGCATCCCCCGCCGCCCAGGACTTGCGCGGTCCGGCGTTGGGCGCGTGCCGGTAGACCCGCAGGCTCTGGCCATCGACCCAGGCCTGGGAGAGGGCGTCGACGATTTCTCCCCGCCCCCCGCCGAGCAGGTGCGCGGCCACCGCGGCCGAGGCCACCTTTACCAGCACCACATGGTCCAGCCCCACACGGTTGAAGGCATTCTCCAGAGCCAGCCCCCCCTGGATTTCGTAGGCCTTGACCATGGCCTCCAGGACCTCCCGCATCACCGGCGCCCTCTTCCCCTGGCGCGTCCTTTTCCGCGCGACATGGTCGGCCACGGCCAGGATGGCCCCGAGGTTGTCCGAGGGGTGCCCCCATTCGGCGGCCAGCCAGGTATCGTTAAAATCGAGCCAGCGGACCATGGTCCCGATGTTGAAGGCCCCCTGCACCGGATCGAGGACGAACTGGGTCCCCGGAATCCTCACCCCGTCCGGCACCACCGTCCCCGGGACCACCGGCCCGAGGAGCTTGCGGCACTCGGGATGCCGCAAAGCCAGCACAGCGCAACCCAGGGCGTCCATCAGAGCGTACTTGGCGGTCTCCAGGGCTTCTTCGCTCGTGACCTCGTAGCCGGCGACGTAATCGGCGATATCTGTGAGCTCCCGGTCGGGCTCGGGGCGGATGTTTTCCTGGGATGTCGTTTCGGTCATGGCCTCCTTCCGGTGAAGTGCCTTGCGCTTTTCACTCCTCACCGCGACGAGACTGACCCTACCACCGCGTTGGCCAATGGAGCCGTCTTCCGTGAGTGCCTTCGCGCTTTTCCTCCTCACCCCTTATTCCACACGCATACGTCTCACCCCCGCTCCTCAATCGGCACGTAAGGACGGGGCGGCGGGCCGATGTAGTCGGCGGTGGGGCGGATGAGCTTGTTGGCGGCGCGCTGCTCGATGATGTGGGCCGACCAACCGCTGATGCGCGCGAAGACGAAGACCGGGGTGAAAAACGGCGTCGGAATCCCGGCGAGGTGATAGGCCGTGGCGCTGTAGAAATCGAGGTTGGGAAAAAGGTCCTTCTCCCGGCGCAGGACCTGCTCGATGCGCTCGGAGACCTCGAAGAGGACCTCCCGGCCGGCCTCCTTCGCGAGCTTTTTCGACCAGGCCTTGATGATTTTGGAGCGGGGGTCGGACTCCCGGTAGACCCGGTGGCCGAAGCCCATGATCTTCTCCTTCTTCTCCAGCATGGCAAGGATCGCCTCTTCGGCCTCCCCGGCCGATGCGAAGCGGGCGATCAGCTTCATCGACTCCTCGTTGGCGCCGCCGTGGAGCGGGCCGCGCAGGGTGCCGATGGCGGAGGTGACGGCGGAATAGAAATCGGAGAGGGTGGAGGCGGTGACCCGGGCGGAGAAGGTGGAGGCGTTGAATTCGTGCTCGGCATAGAGAATCAAGGACGCATTGAGCATCCGGCGGTGGACATCCGCCGGCGGCCCGCCCTGCAGCAGATGCAGGAAATGGCCGGCCAGGCTCTCCTCGTCGGTCGTGGTCTCGGTGCGCTCCCCGTCCTTGCCGAAATGGTACCAGTAGGAGAGCATGCCGGGGAAGGCGGCGATGAGCCTGTCCGCGACCTCGAACTGATCGTGCCCGGGAGACTCGGGCTCCATGGCCCCGAGGGCCGAGCACCCGGTGCGCAGGACATCCATGGGATGGGCGCCGGCGGGAAGCTGTTCCAGGACGTTTCGAAGCCCCTCCGGCAGGCCGCGGAGGCCCTCCAGCTTCTTCCGGTAGGCAGTGAGTTCATCCCGGGTCGGCAGGGCTGCCGTAGAGCAGCAGATAGGCCACCTCCTCGAAGGCCGCATGCTCGGCGAGGTCATCAATGGAGTAGCCGCGGTAATTGAGCCCCAGCCCCTTCTTGCCGACGGTGCTGATCGCCGTATCCCCGGCGACCACGCCGGCGAGTCCCGGAAACTTTTGGGTCGTCATCGGTCCTCCTTCCGGCCGAAGAGCCGGTCGAGTTTGGCTTCGTAGGCCAGATAGCCGAGAAATTCGTAGAGTTCCTCCCGAGCTCTGCATGGACCCCAGGGCGCTTATCTGGGAGCCCTCCCGGCGGATGGTGCGAAAGACCCCGAGGGCCGCCGCGCTCATCGCCCGAAAGGCCGAGAGGGGGTAAAGGGCCAAGTCCGACCCCCGCATCCGCCAGCTCCTCCACCGTAAAAAGGGGCGTTCGGCCGAATTCGGTCACATTGGCCAGGACGGGCACCCCCACGGCATCGGCGAACCGCCGGTACTGCTCGATGTCGGTCAGGGCCTCGGGGAAGATCATGTCGGCCCCGGCCTCACGGTAGCGGCAGGCCCGCTCGACGGCCGACTCCAGCCCCTCGACGGCAAGGGCGTCGGTTCGCGCCATGACGACGAACCCCTCGTCGGTCCGGGCGTCGACGGCCGCCTTGACCCGGTCGACCATTTCTTCCGGGCTCACCAGGGCCTTTCCCGGCCGGTGACCGCAGCGTTTGTCCGCGACCTGGTCCTCGATGTGCAGGCCACCCGCCCCGGCCCGAATCATCTCCCGGACGGTGCGGCCGACCATGAAGGCGCTCCCCCAGCCGGTGTCGGCATCGACCAGGAGTGGAAGTCCTGAGGCTCCCGTGATCCGCCGCACGTCCTCGAGGACGTCGTTCAGGGTGGTGATCCCCAAATCCGGCAGGCCGAAGGAGGCGTTGGCCACCCCGGCCCCGGAGAGATAGAGGGCCCGGAAACCGACGGCCTCGGCCATCAGGGCGGCGTAGGCGTTTACCGCTCCGACCACCTGGAGAGGTTTTTCCTCATCGAGGGCGGCGCGGAAGCGTGCGCCCGAGGTTTGTTCACTGCTCATCTTTTGATCCTTTTGATTACAACGTTAACGCCGAAAGACGATCCGTCAAGAATCCGGATCGGCTCTTCGGACAACCCCGGAAACCGGTCCCAAGGACCACAGGTCAGAAGTCGAATAAATCGTGAAGTGGAGAGTTTGGGGAATTTTACAAGGAAAGAGAGGGAGGGGGGAAATCGTTCAAAACCGCCTGCGGGTGCGGACCAGCCAGACGACCGACAGGAGCAGAAAGAGGATCGGAATAATGTCCCCGATGCGGGTGTAGAGAAAGGGTCTGGCGCCGAGTCCTGCCCGGCCGTCAAGGGACAGTGTCTTGAAGATGGGCGACTGTTTGATGATGCGTCCCGATGGGGCGATGAAGGCGGAAATCCCGGTATTGGCGGCGCGGACCACCCAGATGCGGTTTTCCACCGCCCGAAAGCGGGTCATGGCCAGGTGCTGGTAGGGGGCCGAGGAGTGTCCGAACCAGGCGTCGTTGGTGATGTTTACCAGCAGGTCGCTTCCCTCGCGCACGTATTCCCTGGCCAGTTCGGGGAAAATCCCCTCGAAACAGACGAGAACACCGATCTTGTGCCCGTCAAGGGGCAGCGGGCTGATCCGTGCCGGGAGAGAAATCGCCGATCCCCACAACCAGCTTGTCGATGAAGGGGAGAAAGCGCCTGAGCGGGACATACTCCCCGAAGGGCACCAGGTGGATCTTGTCGCTGCGGCCGAGAACCTCCCCCGAGGGGGACAGCAGAAAGGCGCTGTTCAGGTAGCGATAGGAACGGTTCTCGAATTGATAGGCGGGACTTCCAAAGAGCAGAAACGCATCGGAGCGGCGGGGAACGGAGGTCACCTCGGCCGCCAGGGGGCCCCCGTCCTGGAAATAGAAGGGGGTGGCGCTCTCCGGCCAGACCACCAGCTTCACCCCGTCCCGGCGCTCGGCAGCCAGGGAGAGGTCCCGGTAACGGTCGATGGTGCCTTTCTGAAAGGCCGGATCCCATTTGACCGATTGGTCGATGTTGCCCTGGACAAGGGCGGTTTCCAGGGTGTCCTCCCGGCCGTCGAGATTCTGCCCCAGCCGCCAGAAACCGTAGCCGAGGTTGAGGCAAAAAAGAAGGAGCGCCACGGCCACCCCCCGCCAGGGCATTTTGCGCAATTCCCCCGAGCGGGCTGCCCCCACGACTTCCGCCAGCACCGCATTGGCGAGGATGAGCAGAAAACTGACTCCGTAAACTCCGAAGATGTCCGCCGACTGGATCAGCGATCAGGTGGTTCGACTGGGAATAGCCCAGGGTGGCCCAGGGAAACCCGGTCAGGAGAAAGGAGCGGAGAAATTCCAGGGCGACCCAGACCACAGGCAGGGTCAGGATGGGGGAGATGCCCAACTTTTCCCGAAGCCGGCAGGCCGCCCAGGTGGCGGTCCCGAAAAAAAGCGAAAGATAGCAGACCAGCAGAAGGTAGGCCGTCACGGAAAAGACGGGATTCAACTTTCCGTAGGTGGTCATGACGATGTTCAGCCAGTACAGAACAAGGCCGAAAAACCCGACTCCTGCGGTGAAGCCGCTGCGGAAGGGCCTTGCCGGCATGACCAGGAAAAGAGGGATCAGGGCCACCCAGGCCAGACTGGCCAGGTCGACCCGCGGGAAGGCCAGTGCCAGCAGCCAGCCCTGAAAAAAACGACCAGAAGGTGACTCTCTCGGGCAGAAAACGACGCATGGGAATCAGGCCCATCCCTCTTTAGGCAGGGGTTGATCGGCCTGACGGACCCGAACCTTTGCGGATTTTCCGGGCGTCGCTTTCAACCACTGTCATGTTCAGGTCCCCAGCCCGAACCTCTTCCCCCTCCAGCGGAACATGCCCGAAAAGGTCAAAAAGGTATCCGCCCACGGTGTCGAACTTGTCCCGGGGGATGGAAACCTCGAAGTGCTCTTCGAGCTCCTCGATATTGAGGCGCCCGTCGACCAGAAGGGAGCCGTCGGCCTCCACCTGCAGCCATTCCTCTTCCAGGTCGTATTCGTCCTGGATGTCACCGACGATCTCCTCGATCAGGTCTTCGATGGTGATCAGGCCCGAGGTGCCGCCGTACTCGTCGATGGCGATGGCCATATGAACCCGCTTGGTGCGAAATTCCTGGAGCAGCTCCTCGATATTTTTCGTCTCGGGCACGAAATAGGGCGTGCGCATAACCTGGGGGATGTTCACCTCTTCGGCCTTTTTGCCCCAGAATTTCAGCAGGTCCTTGGCGTAGACCACGCCCACGATCCGGTCGTTGGTCCCTTCGAAAATCGGAATCCGGGAATGGCCCGAGGAAATGATGGCGTCGAGAAGTTCGCCCAGGGAGGCGCCATGGCGGCGCAGACCATATCGGTGCGGGGCACCATGACCTCCCGAACGATCGTCTCTCCGAATTCGAAGATGGAGTGGAGCATCTCCCCCTCGCCTTCGTTGATGATTCCCTCTTCTTCGGATTCTTCGATGATTTCCTGTAGTTCCGTCTCGCTCAGAACTCGCCGGCGTCCGAAAAAGATCCGGCGCAGCACTTCTCCCCACGAGGGGGCCTTACCGTTGTTGGTTTTACCGTTCGAACTGTCGTCGTCCAATCTGTTCTCTCCTCCTCCCTGGGACCGATAATTGCAATGAAATCGCCTAAGTCAGGCGAACAGCAGAAACAGAATAAAGGTTAACCCGGCGCCGAGCAAGGCCCCGGAGAGGACCTCCCTCAGGGTATGGATCCCCAGCAGCAGCCGGCTGTGACTGACCATGGCCGCAAGACCCAGGACCAGGACGGTGATGAGCGGGGCGACCCGGGACGAGCGCAATGGAGGTCGCGACGGAGAAGGCCACCGCCGCATGGCCGCTGGGCATGCCGCCGTGCAGCGGGGTGCCCCGGCCACACAGGGCCTTGAGCAGCACGACCGCTATGATGACCACCAGAACGGCCACTACCGGCAACTCGCCCGCCGGCCTTCCGAGCAGGTTGAGCCCACGCTCAATGGAAGGAAACAGGTAGCGGGAAAGAGCCAGGTAGCCGATCACCACCGTCCCGATACTGGACGCCAGAACCGCCCCGGCAGCAACATCCTTGGCACGCCGGGCCAGGGGGTGGAATTCGGGGGAGACCAGGTCTACCACCACCTCCAGGGCGGTGTTGATGAGTTCGGCGAAGATAACCAGGGTGACGGCGAAGGTAAGAAGGATGAATTCGAGGGTGGAAATGCGAAAGAAAACCGCCAGAAGAAGCACCCCCGCAGCGGCCATCAGATGATAACGAAGGTGTAGCTGGGTTCGCGCCGCCCAGAGGATTCCCTCGATGGCGCAGTTGACGCTCTCCAGCCAGTTTGAAGGTTTCAAACCGTTCATGGTCACGCAGCCGGGAACTCCCGGCGGATCAAGGCGAAAATTTCCTGTTCCTTCACCTCCATGGCCTCCGCCTCAGCCTCGGTTCCCCGCTCATGGTCGTACCCGAGCAGGTGCAGGATGCCGTGGAGAAGCAGGAAATGGAGTTCGCTCTCGAAGGGAATCTCCGCCTCCGCCGCGTCCCGGGCCGCCGTATCGGCAGAGATCACCACATCCCCGAGAAGGGAGGGTTGGAGACCTGCTCCTTCCCCCTCCTGTTGGGGGAAGGAGATGACGTTGGTCGGCTTGTCCCGCTGCAGATAATCCCGGTTGAGGATGCGGATTTCCTCGTCGTCGACGATGAGCACCGAAAGTTCGGCCTCAGGACATCCCAAGGCGCTTAAGATCCTCCGTACCACCTTTCGCAGGTTCAGCTTCCCTATCTTTTGCTTCTTTTGCCGGTTCTCGATGTAGATCTTCAACGTTTTTCTTTCTGGGCGGTTCTTTTTCCCGTTCCTTGTAGGCCGGTTCCGGGTAATCGATCCGGTGATGGAATATTCCCGACAGAATGCGGTTGAAGCTCTTGGCGATATTGTGCAGGTCCTTGAGGGTCAGCTCGCACTCGTCCAGCTGGCCGTCGATGAAAATGTTGTTGATAATCTTCTGCACCATCCCTTGAATCCGGGCCGGGGTGGGGTCGGCCAGGGTCCGGCTGGCCGCTTCCACGGCATCGGCCAGCATGATCAGGGCCGCCTCGCGGGTCTGGGGACGGGGGCCGGGATAGCGATAGTCACGCTCATCGACCTGCTGCACCCCTGGGTCTTCCTTGTTTTTGGCCTTGTCGTAAAAGAACTTGATCAGGGCGCTGCCGTGGTGCTGGCGGATGATTTCCACCAGGACCTGCCCGAGCTTGTTATCCCTGGCCAGTTCGACCCCGTCCTTCACATGGGACATGAGGATTAGGGAGCTCATGGACGGGGCAAGCTTGTCGTGGCGGTTTTCCTGTCCGCCGATATTTTCAACGAAATAGAGGGGCTTGCGGATTTTCCCGATGTCGTGGTAGTAGGCCGCCACCCTGGCCAGGAGGGGGTTGGCGTTGATCGCTTCGGCGGCGGCCTCCACCAGGTTGCCGACGATGATCGAATGATGATAGGTCCCCGGCGCCTGAATCATCAGCTCCCGCAGGACCGGCGTGTTCATATTTGCCAGTTCCAGAAGCTTGATGTCGGTGGTGTACTTGAAGGCCGATTCGACCAGCGGGATGGTGCCGTTGACGATGACGGCGCACAGGATGCCCCCCGCCAGGCCGAATCCCAGCTTGCACAGAAGCTGGATGTCGTAGGCCCGCCCGGCAAGGAGCTGGATGGCCAGTATCAGCAGCGCGTTGACCATGGAAAGTCGCAGGCCGGCTCGGTAAAGGGTCGTTCGTTCCTTGCACTGTCGAACCCAGTGGGCGGCGGTGAAGCTGCCCACCATGGCGTAAAAAGCGATGAACAGGTTGTTTCCGAAAAGAAACCCGCAAAGCAGGGACGAGACGATGGCGAAGATGAAGGCGACTTCCGAGTTGAGGACGATCCGCACCAGCATCGCCCCGACGGCGAAGGGGAACAGATAATAGTAGCTGGAGGAATCGATGTACGGAAATGCGCTTTCCAGGGCGGTGGACATGAAGATGGCCAGCTTGATCAGAACGAACAGGCCGATCAGGGTTGTCACCAGAAACAGAAGGTCACGGTTCTGGGGACGGTATTTACGGATATTGCAGATGCCGAAACGGTGGATGGTAAAAAGCAGAAGAAGGATAACGAGTAGAAGTCCCGACGCATTTTGCATGGTGCCGGAGTCGCTGCCGAGGTCCCGAAGGGCTTTCAGTTTCTTGATCTGATCCTCGGTGACCCGCTCCCCTTCCCGGACGATCATCTCCCCCTTCTTGATCTGAAACAGAACCGGCTTGACGGCCTCCCGGGCCTTGGCCTTGCGGGCCTCGGTCTCGTTCTTGTTGAAGGTGAGGTTGGGGGCCAGTACCTTCTGAAGAACGGCAAAGAGGCTCTTGCGCTCTGCGGCTGAAAAATGGGGGATTTTCTGGAGCCCGTCGGTGATGAGGTCCTGGACCTGCCCGATTCCGACCACTCCGTTCAGGTTGGTTTCCTGGTGCTCCTTCTGGGTGACGAGGTCCCGGATGGTGATCCCTCGCTCGCGATCGGCCTGGAAGAGCTGCAGGTTTCCCACAACCTTCCGGTCAAGCGCCTGGACCACAACCTTGTGGAGGTGAGCAAGAAACTCCTCGCTGGCCGGGACCTTGCTCAAATCCTTCAGTCTCCTCGTCGGAAAGGCTCACCCCGAGAGAACTCTCAACCGCCTTGTGAAGGTCCTCCTCGGTCTTCCCGGCTCCGGCGTGAGCCTTGCGGATGGCCTGGGTCAGGCGTCCCGCGATGTCTTCGCCGGTACGGGCATCGAAGTCGTAAAGGGGCAGCACCGCATCTTCGGCCTCCGCTCTTTTCTTCTCGGTGAGGGGAAGGTCCGGTATCAGGAGGTCCTTGGGCGCCTTGATGTCCCTTGAGGCGATGTCCCCGGGGGTATAGTAGTCCGGGATGAAGCCGCCCTTGGGGATGATGATGATCGTCAGCACCAGGGCCAGCCCGATCATCAGGGCATACCGCTGTTGGCGCTCATTCAGGGCAAACGGTCTGCACAAGTACGCTGCGAACTTCGCTGCCTTTCTTGGACCGGGCTCCTGCTTGCGTTCTTTTTTTGTCATAGGTTTTGACCCGACGGGTCCCCGGAGGAAGTGGCCGGGAGACCGGGCTCTTTCATAAGCCTTGACGATGGTCTGGACAATCGGATGCCGGACCACGTCCCGATCGGTAAAATAGTTGAAATGAATTCCCTCGATCCCCTTCAGCACCTCGGCCGCCTGGACCAGGCCGGAGAGCCGCCCGGTGGGGAGGTCGATCTGGGTGATGTCACCGGTGATGACCGCCCGGCTGCCGAAACCCAGCCGGGTCAGGAACATTTTCATCTGCTCGGCCGTGGTGTTCTGGGCCTCGTCGAGGATGACGAAGGCGTCGTTCAGGGTCCGTCCGCGCATGAAGGCCAGCGGCGCCACCTCGACCACGCCCTTTTCGATGAGAGCCTGCCCCTTTTCGAAATCCATCATATCGAACAGGGCATCGTAGAGGGGACGCAGGTAGGGGTTCACCTTCTCGGCGATGTCCCCGGGCAGAAAGCCGAGCTTCTCCCCCGCCTCCACCGCAGGGCGCACCAGGACGATGCGGCTGACCTCCTTCTTGGTCAGAAAGGAAACGGCCATGGCCATGGCCAGATAGGTCTTCCCGGTGCCGGCCGGTCCGATGCCGAAAACCACGTCGTTGCCGCGAATGGCGTCGATGTAAGTTTTCTGTGCCAGGCTTTTGGGGGAGATGACCTTTTTTCGGGCGGAAACGAAAATGGTGTCGAGGAAAATATCGCTGAGCCGCGCTCGGGAATCGGCGCTCAGAATGCGGTAGGCGTAATCGATATCCGCCGGATAGAGGGGGTATCCCTCCTTCAGGAGCCCGTAGAGTTCTTCCAGCAATCGTCGGGCGAGATCGACCTGAAGGGAGTCCCCTTCGATGCTCAGTTCGGCTCCCTTGGAACCGATTCTCACGCCGAGCGTCCGCTCGATTTGCTTCAGGTTCCTGTTTTGCCTGCCGAAAAGAAGGTTCGCCAGATGCTGATCGTCGGCGACTGAACCTCCCCCTGGAAGTACCCTCGTCCAAAAATTATCCTTTTTTTCGTGAGACTCGAAAGGATGAAGATACCACTCCCTCCCTGTAAAATCAATCCATTTTAGGGCAGCTCGGCCCTGTTTTCCGACGGGGTGATTTGGGGGTTCCAATTTGCACTTAATATGCTATAAGTAATGGCCATCCGGAACCTGATGGCTGCAAAAGAGGATTTCGTCCCGAAAATGAACCTCTCGATTCCCAGACTGCGATTCACCGGCCGACCGGCCGGAATCATATTCCAAACCTCAAGGGGGTTGTCATGAGTGAAATTGTCGATATTTTTGCCCGGGAAATTCTCGACTCGCGGGGGAACCCGACGGTGGAGGTAGAGGTCTACCTCGAAAGCGGGGCCATGGGGCGGGCGGCGGTCCCGAGCGGAGCCTCGACGGGCGAGCGGGAGGCTCTCGAACTGAGGGACGGCGACAAAGAGCGCTATCTCGGCAAAGGGGTTCTGAAGGCCGTGGAAAACGTCAACGAAGTCGTCGCCGGGGCCCTTATCGGCTGGGAGGCCTCCGACCAGGCGGGCATCGACCAGAAGCTGCTGGACCTCGACGGCACCGACTTCAAAAGCAACCTCGGGGCCAACGCCCTTCTCGGGGCTTCTCTCGCCTGCGCCAAGGCGGCAGCCGAGGAGGCCGGGCTCCCCCTGTACCAGTATATCGGCGGTTCCAATGCCAGGGAATTGCCCCTGCCGATGATGAATATCATCAACGGCGGCGCCCATGCCGACAACAATGTGGATATCCAGGAGTTCATGATCATGCCCGCCGGGGCCGATTCCTTCCGGGAGGCCCTGCGCATGGGGGCGGAAATCTTCCATGCCCTGAAAAAAGTCCTCAAGGGCAAGGGCTACAATACCTCCGTCGGTGACGAAGGCGGGTTCGCCCCCAACCTCAAGAGCAACGAGGAGGCGCTGCAGGTGATCATGGAGGCGATCCAGGAGGCGGGTTACACCCCGGGGGAGGACGTTCTCCTCGCCCTGGACGTAGCCTCCTCGGAGCTTTTCAAGGACGGCAAATACGTTCTGGAAAACGAGCCCAAACCTGAAAAGAGTGCCGACGAACTGATCGATTTCTATGAGGACCTGGTCAACCGTTATCCCATCATTTCCATCGAGGACGGAATGGCCGAGAATGACTGGGAGGGCTGGAAGCTGCTGACCGAGCGCCTCGGCCAACGCATTCAGATTGGTCGGGGACGACCTGTTCGTCACCAACACCAAAATCCTGAAGGAAGGAATCGAGAAAGGGATTACCAACTCGATCCTCATCAAGGTCAATCAGATCGGCACCCTGACCGAAACCCTGGACGCCATCGAGATGGCCAAGCGGGCCGGCTACACCGCGGTCGTCTCCCACCGCAGCGGCGAGACCGAAGATACGACCATCGCCGACCTGGCCGTTGCCACCAATGCCGGCCAGATCAAGACCGGTTCTCTGTGCCGCACCGACCGGGTCTGCAAGTACAACCAGCTGCTGCGCATCGAGGACGAACTCGATACGACCGCCATCTTCCGCGGAAAGGACGTCTTCTACAACCTGCGCAGCAAGTAAACCGCCCCCTCCGCGGTTTAAAAAATGGAAAGGGCCTGGATTTTTTTCTCCAGGCCCTTTTTGACCTGCGGCGGGACATTTCCCGACGAATCGGGGCCGGACACTATTCCCCTTCCCCTCCCGCCTTCGCCAGCTGCGCTGCCGGACCTGTGTCCGCCTGCCGGCCCTCTTTCTGCTCCGGGGCGGGCCTTCGCGGGTGTTTCACCTCGGCTCCGGCAGCCCGGAGAATCTCATCAACCTGATCCCGCTCCAGAACCTCGGAATCGAGCAGGGCCTTGCCCAACCCTTCCAGTGCCTCGGGATGTTCCGAAATAATCTCGTCCGCCGCCGCCTCCCCATGGCGGATGATCTTTTCAATCTCCTGGTCGATGATCCAGGCCGTCTGCTCGCTGAAGGATTTTTCCGTGGCGAGCTTGCGCCCCAGAAAGGGATGCTCCTCGCCGCGGCCGAAGGTCAGGGGACCCAGCTTTTCACTCATCCCCCACTGGCAGACCATCTTTTCAGCCAGTTCGCTCGCCTGCTTCAGGTCGTTCTGCGCCCCCGTGGAAACCTCCTTGAAGACGGCTTTTTCCGCCGCCCTCCCGCCGAGGCTGACGGCTATCCGGGTCAAAAGGTAGTCTCTCTGATAATGGTAGCGGTCATCTTCGGGCAATTGCTGGGTGACACCGAGAGCCTGCCCGCGGGGAATGATGGTCACCTTGTGAATGGGGTCGGCACCCGGGGTCAGCCTGGCAACGAGGGTGTGCCCCGCTTCGTGGTAGGCGGTAATGCGCTTTTCCTCCTCGGAGAGGAAGAGTTTCCGCTCTGCGCCCATCAACATCCTGTCCTTGGCCCTCTCCAGGTGGTCCATGGTGACCTTTTCCCGATCTTCCCGGGCGGCGATAAGGGCCGCCTCGTTGACCAGACCCTCCAGGTCCGCGCCGCACATCCCCGGCGTTCCCTTGGCGATTATCCGCAAATCGACATCGTCGACCAGGGGCATCTTACGGGTATGGACCTTGAGAATCTCCTCCCTCGCCCGCCAGTCGGGCCGCTCTACCACAACCTGCCTGTCGAAGCGGCCCGGCCGCAAAAGGGCGGGGTCGAGCACGTCGGGGCGGTTGGTGGCGGACATGACCACCACCTCCTCGTGGGGCTCGAAGCCGTCGAGCTCGGAGAGGAGCTGGTTCAGGGTCTGCTCCCGTTCGTCGTTGCCCCCGCCCAGCCCCGTCCCCCGGGAGCGGCCGACGGCATCCATTTCATCGATGAAAATGATGCTGGGCGCCGACTTTTTGGCGTTGTTGAAAAGGTCGCGGACACGGCTGGCCCCCACCCCGACGAACATTTCGATGAACTGGGAGGCCGAGATGGAAAAGAAGGGGACACCGGCCTCTCCCGCCACGGCGCGGGCCATGAGGGTCTTGCCGGTGCCCGGTGGCCCCACAAGCAACACACCCCTGGGAACCTTGCCGCCGATCCGGGCAAATTTTTTGGGATTGCGCAGGAACTCCACTATTTCCATGAGTTCCTGTTTGGCCTCTTCGAGGCCGGCGACGTCATTGAAGGTGACCTGGGAGTTTTCCCTCGAATAGAGCCTCGCTCCCGATTTGGAGAAATTGCCCATGATGCTTCCTCCCGGGCCCCCTCTGGAACGCATACCCCTCAGGATGAACCACCAGACGCCGAAAATCAGAACCCAGGGCAAAAGATAAATCAAGGCCGAGGTCCAGGGCGAAGGCTCCTCTTTGGCCTTGACGTTCACCGTCACCCCCTTGGCCTCCAACTCCTTCATCAGGGTGGGGTCCTGAAAGGGAGGGATGCGGGTCTGGAAGCTTCCGTAGTCTTTTACCTGGGCCTTTTTCCCTTCCGGAGTCACCTCGATGGGCTTGTTGAATTTGCCGGATATGGAGTTGCCCTGGACCGTAATCTCCTGAAGGTTTCCCTTCTCCAGTTCGGTTTTGAATCGGCTGTAGCTGATTGTTGCGATATTGTTTTGCTGAGGCGGAGAAAAGGCCACATAGAGGTAGTTGAAAGCCACGACCAGAAGGAGGATGATCAGGAGCTGCTTCCAGATATTTTTAGGCATATCTTTATTCACTCACGGGCTCGACCTCCCAGAGGGCCGCTCCTGTCAGACAGGAATAGCGTCAGAGAGAGTCGGAAAAGGATTCGGCTTCGGGCGTCTGTTTAATCCTCGCCCTTAAACCATTTGTCGAACCAGGTGCGATGGTCCTTCTCGGCAAGGATCTGAAGATCACGCGGACCGAGCCAGACCCCACCGCATCCGGAACACTTGTCGAGAGGCACCCCGCGGAAGGTCATTGCCTCGATGGCGCTGCCGCACTTAGGGCAACGATTCCGACAACACTCCCGAATCAGTTTTTCCCGGTCTTCGGTCCGCATTTTTTCTATCTTTTTCAGCTCCTCCTTATAGAAATACTCGTTTTCCAGTGCTTTCTTTCGTTCTTCCCAGGCGTCGACCATGGCATCACCCCCTTGAAATTATTGCTTTTTTCAAAAGTATAGCCGGAGGGCCCAAAGGGGCAAGTCGGGGCGCCGATTTCTTCGGGAAAATGCGGCCTACCTTCTGCGGGTTCTAGATGTCGGATTCCAGAAGCCGGTAATGCCCCCCCCCGTATGCAGCGCTCTTCCCCAGACTCAGTAACGAACCGAGCTTGAGAACCCAGAGGATATCCTCCAGGGGTTTCCCTTCGAGAAGGAGTCGACCAAAAAGCCCCCCCAGATCCTGGCTCTTCTCGGAGCTCTCCAGCAGACGCCAGTCCTGCCAGTGCATCCGGTTTTCAATTTCGTGGACTTTCCGGGAGGCGGCCAGCAGCCGGCCGGGCTCCTCGACGAGTTCGATGCCGCAGTGGGCATGAGCCATGGAGGCGACCCTACGCAGGATGAAAGGGAAAAGCCTGACAAAGCCCGCCTGGAAGAGAGGGCGGCCGGCAGACAACAACCGGGCCGGGGTCAGAAACTCCAGGCATAGAGGCGCTCGGGGCATCTCGCCCTCGTCAAGATACCAGCGGGCATTGCACAGGGGAGGCGCAAGATTGACGTTCTTTTGACCTTGCCGCCACAGGGTCTGGCGGCCTGCCGCGGCGTCAAGCGCCTCGATTCCTATGAGTTCGAATCGGCCCTCTCCCCGGTGGAGCCCAAGGGCGCCGAGTGTCCTGATGGTCCTGGCGAAATCGTCCAAAAGGCGAATGCCTTTCCCCAGGAAAATCACCGACAGGTCCAGCACATCGCCTTCCAGGAATTCTCCCTGGGACATCGCAGGGAGGCAAAAAGACAAATGGCGGACCGGGCCGCTGGAATCGCCGCAGGGCGACGGGGTCGGTGGTCAGTGGGGGGTCGAAAAGAGCGGCAAAGCGCCTTTGGTCCGCCCCCTTGCCTTCCCGCTCAGCCAGCGCCGCCCACCCGGCCCGGCGCAGGTCTTTGCGCAGGCGCAGAAGGGACTCTCGGGGGAAATAAAAGGGTTCCTGGAACTCCAGTAAAAAATGGGCCCGGACGAATTCGAACTCCTGAAGCTGTTGGGGATATTCGGCCATAGTTTCCTTGCGGTCAGGTTTTTCCCTATTATACGTTGGGTGCCGGATTTCGTACAGCTCGAACCCCTCTCTGAACAGGTGGTCTGCTCCCACCATGTTGCCTTGGATCCCGGATTCTGTTAAAGTCCGCGGCCAGGATGTATTTTGAACGGATAACCCCGATCACCCCTGTTTCGCCGCAGGGCAAGGAAAGCATAAAGCGATGTTCCAATTCACCCTTCTGGGCCAGGACTCCTCCACCGCTGCCCGCCGAGGGCGGCTCAACACCCCGCACGGAGTTATTGAAACCCCCATATTCATGCCGGTAGGCACCCACGCCGCCATGAAGGCGATGACCCCGGCCCAGGTGGCTGAGAGCGGGTGCCCAGATCATCCTGGCCAACACCTACCACCTGCACCTGAAGCCCGGGGAAGGGCTGGTGCAGAAAGCCGGCGGGTTGCACAAGTTTATGAACTGGCCCAAGCCGATCCTTACCGACAGCGGCGGCTTTCAGGTCTTTTCCCTGCCGAAGAAGAAAATCACCGAAACCGGCGTCTTTTTCCGTCATGAAGTGACGGGGGAGGAAATCTTCCTCGGACCCAAGGAGGCGATGGCCATCCAGAACGCCCTGGGAGCCGACATCATCATGGCCTTCGACGAGTGCATCCCCTACCCCTCGACCCACGATTACGCCGCCCGCTCCATCCGAAAGACCCTGGGCTGGGCCGAGGAGTGCCTGAAGCATCACGGGCGTAGCGATCAGGCCCTGTTCGGCATCGTCCAGGGAAGCACCTTCGACGATTTGCGCCGGGAGTGCGCCCGGGAGCTGACAGCCATGAATTTTCCCGGCTACGCCATTGGCGGGGTGAGCGTCGGCGAAGGGCTGGAGCTGCTAAAGAAGGTGGTCGAATACACGGCGCCCTTCCTGCCGGAGGACAAACCGCGCTACCTCATGGGAGTGGGACTTCCGGAGGACATCCTGGAGAGCGTCGAGCGGGGCATGGACATGTTCGACTGCGTCATTCCCACCCGCTACGCCCGAAGCGCCACCCTCTTCACCAGCCGCGGCAAGATCCGCCTCACCCACCGGCGCTACCGGCGGGATTTCTTTCCCGTCGACGCCTCGTGCGACTGCTACTGCTGCCGGAACTTCACCCGCGCCTACCTGCACCATCTCTACAACGCCAACGAGATCCTCTCGGCCATCCTGGCCGCCATCCACAACGTCCATTTCTACCTGGAGATGATGGCCGGCGTCCGCAAGGCCATCGAGGCTGGAGAGTTCGGGGCGTTCAAGGAAGATTTCCTCGGCCGCTACGGGTTCGGCAAGGAGGAGGGGTAAGAGGTTCGAGGCTTTCTCCGCCATTGCCGAAAGGCGACGGAGGGTTCAAGGTTCGCGGTTCAAAACCCAGCCTTTTGACTCCGTTCCAGGACACTGGGGGGCTTCCGCCTGAGATGCGGGCAGTTCCCGGGATGCGGTATGATGACCTATGGCCGATGCTCTCTTTTACCTCGCTATCGTCACCCTGCTCTTTTTTGTCGCCCTTTCACTCCAGCTGGCTCTCGGCCGGCGCCACAGGCGGGACTTGCGGGACATCCCGCCACCTGATGCCTTTCCCCTGGTATCAATAATCATCCCGGCCCGAAACGAGGAGCGAAACCTCCGCGAGGCTCTCCAGTCTGTGCTGACCCAGGACTATCCCAACCGGGAAATCATTGTGGTCGACGACCGATCCACCGACCGCACCGGCGCCATCCTCGAGGAGATGACAGCCCGGCAATCCGGTCTGAAACTGCTCCGGGTCACCCGACTGCCGCAGGGGTGGCTTGGGAAGAACCACGCCCTTCACCTCGGCGCCGCAGAGGCCCGGGGCGAGTACCTGCTCTTTACCGATGCCGACGTGGTCATGGCTCCTTCGGCCCTCGCCCGGGCCGTCGGGTACATGCGGAAAGAGGGCCTCGACCAACTGGCCGTCGGCCCGGTGGTCACGATGCGGGGACAGGTCCTCAACTGCTTCGCCGGAGCCTTTATGGTTTTCTTCACCCTCTACGCCCGTCCCTGGAAAGTTCGAGACCCTAAAAGCTCGAGCCACATCGGCATCGGCGCCTTCAACCTGGTCCGCAGCGAGGCCTATCGGGCGGTCGGAGGGCACGAGGCCATCGCCATGAGGCCCGACGACGACATGAAGCTTGGGAAGCTGATCAAAAAGAAGGGGTTTCTGCAGGACCTGCTCGGGCGGCAAGGGGATGCTGCGGGTTGAGTGGTATGCCTCCGTCAGGGAACTCATCGGAGGGCTGGAGAAAAACACTTTTGCGGGTCTCGACTATCGACTTTCTCTGCTCATAGGAGGCACCGTTTTCTGTCTCCTCGACCTTCGTCTGGCCCTTGGCTGGACTATTTTTGACCACCGGCGCAACCCGGATTCTCAATGCCGCCTCCGTCGGCCTCCTCACCCTCGTCTACCTCGAATGCGCTCTCAGCTACGGCGTCAAGGCCCGCTACGTATTCGGCATGGTCCCGGCGACCCTGCTCTTCATCTACATTCTCTGGCGATCGGCCCTAAGTATCTTCCTCCACGGGGGAATCGACTGGCGGGGGACGCATTATCCTCTTGAAGAGCTGAAACGGAACAAGATCTGAATATTTCCCCAGTCCTTTTCGGGGCCGGACAGTTTCTCGGAGGTATTTTCCCCACTCGTTAATTCGGGTCTATCGCCACAACGAAACAGCTCGGATAACCGCCGCGCTCGAAACTTCCCTTGGCCCCTTCGGCGGCCTCCACGGTGGGATACTTGCCCACCCGAACCCGGTAGAAAAGCCTCCCGCCGACCCAACCCTTTTGGACCCCCGCGTAGCCGTACCGGCTCTGCATCCGGGCCGCCAGGCGCTGCGCATTTACCGCAACGGTAAAAGCACCCACCTGAATGGCAAAGGGGCCGACATCGTAGCTCTTGGGCTGGCGGTAGGTATCATGCCCGTCAACGCGTCCGCTTCGGAACCCCAGAGCCTCGATCCGCACCGGTGCGGTGCCGGGCCCCACGACGCCGAGATCCTTGGCCGCAGCATAGGAAAGGTCGATGATGCGGCCCTTGACGAAGGGGCCTCGATCGTTTATCCGGACAACGGTTTCACGGCCGTTGGCCTTGTTGTGAACCCTGACATAACACCCCAGCGGCAGCGTCTTGTGGGCCGCCGTCATGGCGTACATGTTGTAGGTTTCCCCGTTGCTGGTGGCCTTGCCGTGAAAATCCGGGCCATACCAGCTGCAGACCCCGTCTTCGACGTAGCCTGTCTGGTCCTGGGGCCTCAGCGGATTGTAGCGCTTCCCGTTGACCTCGTAGGGCTTTTCCCACCCCTTGAGGTTGCTGGTTTCGGGGGTTTCGATGACGCGCGAACGGTATGCCGGACCGGCGCAGCCCGCAAGGAGGACGATGGCAAAAAGAAGGGTGGAAAAACGGTATTTATTCATTCAAGATTCAAGCCTTGGCCCGCCATAGCCGACTGGCGACGGCGAGTTCACGGTTCGAGGAAGGATTTTAAGTTCAAAATTCAAAATTCAAAATTAAAATTCAAAATTCAAAATTCCCTCCCCTTCTCTTTTAAAAATCCCTCGACCTCCTCCAGCCTCGGAATTCCGGTCCGTCCGCCGAGTGCCCGGACTTTGAGGGCGGCGCAGGCGGCGGCGAAACGAAGGGTCTGCGGCAACGACCAATTCTGCAGAAGTCCGAAAACGTAGCCGCCGTGAAAAACATCGCCGCAGCCGGTTGTATCGACAGCCCTCACGGCGAAGGCGGGCTGGTGAAATTCCTTCCCCTGCAAGGTCAGGGTGTGACTTCCCCTCTCGCCCAGGGTCACCGTCGCCGCCTGAGCGCCCTGGTCAAGGAGGCTCCGTAGCGCCCCTTGCGGGTTGCTATCATCTGAAATCTGGCGCGCGAACCGTTCACTGACGACCAGGTGGTCGACAAAGGGCAAGAGCTCTGCGGTCCCTTCGCGAAAGGTGCCTCCGTCGAGGATCGTTGTGACCCCCGCTTCGCGGGCGATGCGTGCGGCGCAAAGAGAGGCCTCGGCCTGCAGGCCGTCGAGATGGAGAATCCGGGAGTTTCGGATGAGATCGATATCAATGTCGGCAGGAGACAGGGGCCGGACGCTTCCCCGGCTCCAGAAGATGTTCCGGCGGCCCGTGGTCTCCTCCACGGCAATGAAGGCAAACTGGCTGACGGCGCCGGGATCGGTCAGCAGCCCCCGGCAATCGACGCCCTCCTGCTCCAGCCCCTTCCGGATGCGGATACCGAAGTCGTCATCCCCAACTCGCCCGAGAAAAGCCGCGGGCACTCCCAACCGGGCCAGGGTGACCAGAGCCGTAGCCACCGGCCCCCCACCCTGGACCAAAAGCTCCGAGAGTTCGGCTTTGCTGTCGACCTCAGGGTAGGCCGGCACCCGGCCGAGAAAGTCCAGGGCGCACTGGCCGAGGCCGACGACATCGAATACGGTGAGTGGTTGAGTGGTGATTGGTAAAAACTCCTGCCTCAACTCCCTGGCTCCTGGACCAAAGTCGCAGGATGTCCACCTTGAACCCGCCGTCGCCTTTCTGCTATGGCGGGGCAAGCCTCGAGCCTTGGCCCTCGGTCTACTCCTCCACCCTCGTCATGGCGCGAAACTTCTGGTAGCGCTGTTCGACGAGTTCTTCGGGAGTCAGCTTTTTGAGCTCCTCCAGGTGCTTCTTGAGGTATTTCCTGACGGTAGCTGCAGCCAAGGTATGGTCGTTGTGGGCGCCGCCGAGGGGTTCGGGAATGATATCATCGATGACGCAGCCGAGTTCTGCGATGTCGGAAGCGGTCAGTTTCAGGGCCTCGGCCGCCTGGGGTCCTTTGGTGCCGTCGCTCCAGAGAATGGCGGCGCACCCCTCGGGGGAAATGACCGCGTAGACCGAATATTCCATCATCAGCACCCGATTGCCGACGGCGATGCCCAGGGCGCCCCCGGACCCTCCTTCACCTGTGACGGTAACGATAATGGGTACGGTCAGGGCCGCCATCTCCCTGAGATTTCGGGCAATAGCCTCAGCCTGCCCCCGCTCCTCGGCGCCGATCCCGGGAAAGGCGCCCGGGGTATCGACGAAAGTGAAGATGGGCAGCCCAAACTGCTCTGCCATCTGCATCACCCGCAGGGCCTTGCGGTACCCCTCCGGGTTGGGCATGCCGAAATTGCGATAAACCTTTTCCTTGGTGTCGCGCCCTTTCTGGTGCCCGATGATGCAGCAGGGCTCTCCCTCGAGACGGGCAAACCCGCAGACGATTGCCGGGTCGTCCCGGAAGTTGCGGTCTCCATGAACTTCAGTCCAGTCGGTAAAGATGTGATGGACGAAGTCGAGGGTGAAGGGACGATTCACGTGACGCGCCAACTGGGTGCGCTGCCACCGGCTCAGGTTGGAAAAGATCTCCTCCCTCAGTTTGTCGGATTTTTTCTCCAACTTCTTTATTTCATTCGTGAAATCGACTTTTTCGGTGGAATATTCCTTGAGCTCGCGGATTTTCTGCTCCAGCTCGACGAGGGGTTTTTCGAAATCGAGAAAATATTGCATGGTTTAACTCCACAAAACCTTGTTTTAAGTTTTAGGTTTTAAGTTTTAGGTTTCAGGCACTTAACGCTTAAACCTAAAACTTAAAACCTAAAACCAGAGCCATATTTATTCAAAAGTGACGACATTATAACCGAAGAGCTTTTCGGCATCATCCATAATTTCGTCGCTGGCCGCAACCTTGAGGCTCTCGGGCAGACAGATGACGGTTTCGCTGCGATTGGGAATCAGCATATGAAGCACCGCTTCGCAGCCTCCGCGGCGCCGGACCATGATCTCCTTGAGCGCCCGCAGCTGCTCCTCATCGAGCCCCGGAGTGGTCAACCGGAAGTGGACCTTGCGGGTCAGCCGTTCCTTGACCTCCATCAGGGAGAGGACCTCGGTGGCCATGAGCTTGACGGTCTCCTCGCCTACGTCGAGGGTGCCGCTCACCAGAAGGGGCTCCTCGCTTTTGAGCAACTCCGAGGAGGCCTGATAGACCTCGGGGAAGACGACCATTTCGACGAATCCGGTCAGGTCCTCGAGAGTGACGAAGGCCATTCTGTCGCCCTTTTTGGTCGTGAGCTCCTTGAGACCGGAAACGATGCCGCAGATCTTGACCTCCTCCTTGTCGGCGCGGTCCTGCAAATCCGATGTGTCGCAGGTGGAGAAGCGCTTGATGGCGGCGCTGTGGCGGGCCAGAGGGTGGCCGGTGATGTAGAAGCCGAGGGCCTCCTTTTCGAAGCCGAGTCGGATATTCTCCGCCCACTCGTCCATCTCGGGCAGTCTTCCATAGCCGTTGCCGTTGGAGGAGATAACCTCTTCCGCACCGAAGAGAGATTCCTGCCCCGTCTGCCGCTCCCGCTGAACCTTCTGCCCCATCTCCATGGCCTCTTCGAGAATGGCCATGAACTGGGCCCGACGGCCGCCCAGGGAATCGAAGGCTCCGCACTTGACCAGGGCTTCGACCACCTTCTTGTTGACCTTGCGAAGGTCGACCCGTTCGCAGAAATCGTGAAGGGAGGAGAAGGGTTTTTCCTTGCGGGCTTCCAGGATCGACTCCAGAGCGGCGCTCCCCACTCCCTTCACAGCGCCGAGACCGAAACGGATCGCCTTGTCGTGTACGGTGAAAGAGCGGTCCGAGGCGTTGATATCGGGTGGAAGCACCTCGATCCCCATGGAGCGCACCTCGGAGATGTTCTTGATCACCTTGTCGGTGTTCTCCATGTCCTCGGTCAAAAGCGCCGCCATGAACTCCACCGGGTAGTGGGCCTTCAAATAGGCGGTGTGGTAGGCGACCAGGGCGTAAGCGGCCGAGTGCGACTTGTTGAAGCCGTAGGCGGCAAACTTCTCCATCAGGTCGAAGACCCCTTCGGCCTTCTTCGGGTCGAGCTTGTTTTCCTTGGCTCCCTTGAGGAAGATTTCCTTCTGCTTGGCCATCTCCTCGGCCTTCTTCTTCCCCATCGCGCGTCGCAGCAGGTCGGCGCCCCCAAGGCTGTACTTGGCCAGCACCTGGGCGATGAGCATGACCTGCTCCTGGTAGACGATGACCCCGTAGGTGTCCTTGAGGATCGGCTCGAGCTGCGGAAAGTCGTAGGTGATCTTCTTCCGGCCGTGCTTGCGCTGAATAAAATCGTCGACCATCCCCGACCCGAGAGGACCCGGCCGGTAGAGGGCGCAAATGGCGATGACGTCTTCGAAGCAGTTGGGCTTGAGCTTGACCAGCAGCTCCTTCATCCCCGAGGATTCGAGCTGGAAAACCCCAGTCGTCTCGCCGGCGGAGAGCAGGCGGTAGGCCTCCGGGTCGCCGTCGCCCACCAGCTTGAGGTCGAAGTCGGGATTTTTACCTTCGCGGATCAGGCGCACGGCGTTGTCGATGACGGTGAGAGTCTTAAGCCCCAGGAAGTCGAACTTGACCAGCCCGATCTTCTCCACGTAGCTCATGGCGAACTGGGTGACCTGGCCTCCCGACTTCGGGTCTGTGTAGAGGGGCAGATACTCGGGAAGGGGCTTTGGCGTCACTACCACACCTGCGGCGTGGGTCGAAGCGTGGCGGGTCAGCCCTTCAAGGGCCAGGGCGATGGTAAAAAGTTCCTTGACCTTGGGGTCCTTCTCCACAAGCTCCTTGAGCTTGGGCTCCTGCTGAAGGGCCTCCTTCAGAGTGATGTTGAGCACCCCGGGGACGAGCTTGGCAATCTTGTCGACCTCTCCGTAGGGCAGGTTCAGCGCCCGGCCGACGTCACGGATGACTCCCTTGGCCATCATGGTGCCGAAGGTGATGATCTGGGCGACGTTCTCCGCGCCGTACTTCCGGCGCACGTAGTCGATCACCTCCTCACGGCCATAGATGCAGAAGTCGACATCGATATCCGGCATCGAGACCCGCTCGGGATTGAGGAAGCGTTCGAAGAGCAGGTTGTAGGGCATCGGGTCGATGTCGGTGATGCGGATGGCGTAGGCGACGAGGCTGCCGGCCGCCGACCCGCGCCCCGGCCCCACGGGGATATCGTGATCCTTGGCCCAGTTGATGAAATCCGAGACGATAAGGAAATACCCCGGGAACCCCATATGCTTGATGCAGGCGAGTTCCACCTCCAGGCGTTCCCGGTACCTCTTCTCCTCTTCGGATGAAAAGTCGGGCCGCACCTTGCGAATATCGCCAAGGCGCCGGTCGAGGCCCCCTCTGGCCATCTCCTCCAGGACTTCGTCAAGGGTCTTGTCGGCGGGCTTCTCGTACTGGGGAAAGTGGTAGGTCTTGAGGTCGAGCTCCAGGTTACAGCGCTCGGCGATCTCCACCGTGTTGCGGACCGCCTGGGGGACATGCCTGAAGAGCTCCTGCATCTCCTCGGGCGTCTTGACGTAGAATTCGTTGTTGGAGAAGCGCATCCGGTTGGGGTCGTCCATGGTCTTGCCCGTCTGGATGCAGAGCAGGACCTCGTGGGCGTAGGCTTGCTCCCGAGTGAGGTAATGGCAGTCGTTGGTCGCCACCAGCGGCAGGTCGTGGGCGGCGGCGATCTCCAGAAGCCCCTTGTTCACCGGTTCCTGCTCGGGGAGGAAGTTCTCCTGCAGCTCCAGGAAGAAGCGTCCTTCGTCGAAGATTTCAGCCATTTCCCTCGAACGCTTTGCCGCATCCTCCTGCTTTCCCACAGAGATCAGGGTGGGGATCTCCCCCCCCAGACAGGCGGTCAGAGCGATCAGTCCCTCGTTTCGCTCACGCAGCAGCTCCCAGTCGACACGGGGCTTGTAATAGAAACCCTCCCGATAAGCGGCCGAGATCAGATGGCAGAGGTTGCGATAGCCGGTCAGGTTCTGACTGAGCAGCACCAGATGATGGGAGGCCTCGGAGGAGCCGCGGGCGTTGCCCTTGTCGAAGCGGGAGCCGGGGGCCACGTAGATCTCACACCCGATGATAGGCTTGACCCCGGCATCGCGCGCCTTGAGGTAGAACTCCAGGGCGCCGAACATGTTGCCGTGGTCGGTGATGGCCAGGGCGGGCATCTTGTATTCCCTGGCACGCTGGACGAGATCGCCGATCTTGACCGCCCCGTCGAGCAGGCTGTATTGGCTGTGCAGATGAAGATGAACGAAGTTGGAATGGGGCATAGGGCAGATTCAAGGTCCAAGGTTCAAGGCTTGCCCGACCATAGCCGAAAGGCGACGGCGGGTTCAAGGTTCAAGGGAAGCGGGACGGAGGACGGGGTTCTGCTTCACGGCTGCCGGTTCACGGTGAATCTTACCGTTGAACGTTTAACATTGGACAGCTTGATTCGCATCGGTCCTCACAGAACTTCGACCCCGAACCGACTCAGAAACTGGGTCAGCTTGATCAGGGGCAGGCCGATCAGGCTGGTGTAATCCTCCCCCTCCATCCTCTCCATGAGGCTGATCCCAAGCCCTTCGATCTTGAAGGAGCCCGCGCAATCGAGGGGGTTCTCCCGACTCACGTAGGAACGGATCTGGGCCTCGGAGAGATTCCTGACGGCCACCGAATAGGTGACGACGTCGGTTTGGGCCTCGTCGGTACGGCTGTCATAGACGGCCAGGCCGGTATAGAAAGTATGTGTCCTGCCGATCATGGCCCGCAGCTGCTCCACCGCCTGCTCGAAGGTCCCCGGTTTTCCGAGGACCCGCTTGCGGGAATCGACAAAGACCTGGTCGGCGCCGATGATCAGAGCATCGGGGAAATGCTTTCGAAGACTCTCGGCCTTGTGGAAAGCCAGGTGCTTGACCAGCAGCTCGGGCGCCACCTCCTGGTCGATCTTCTCCTGGAAGATAGGCGAGGCGGAGACGAAAGGAATCTCCAACTGCTGCAACAGTTTCCGCCGGTAAGGACTGGTGGATGCGAGCACGACAGAGCGCATGGGAAAATCATCCTGGAAGAAGATTTCCCTTTTTACCCCAGTGTCGGGTTTAATTCAAGCAAGAAGACGAAGAGCTGTGGGCGCCGGGCGAGTGGCTCCAAATGCCTGGCTCGACCCTCATTCCGCGCCCCGCGTCCCTCTTACCCCGTAGCGAGCCAATCTCCCCCCTTCTCACAGACCAGCATTGGGAGATCCAGTTGCCGGGCCTTCTGCCAGGCCGGCAAGGCTACCGTACATCCATCCGCTCTCAGGCCGACCACCTCGTTGCGAGGCCTGCCCTCCAGAGAGGGAAAATTTTCGATACAGAAAGTCATCGAAGCAGCGGCCTCACTGAGAGCCGCTTCGACTTCTTCCCGGTCGATTCGATCGAAGAAATTCTGCAATTTCTTCTCCGCCAGCCAGTGGTCAACAAAGACCACCTCGACTGCCTGTCCCACCTCGATCAACACCGGGCTTTCGAACATCCCGTCTCCGAAGGTTGCACTGAGAGCGAATACAGCCTCACCCCTGACCCAGCGCTGTTCAACGTTGTGAACGTCGAGGTAAAAGCCGTTGCCGTTTTGTCCCGCCATTTTCAGCCAGACCATTCTGCACCTCCCTCTCGAAAAAGGTTTTATTCTGCCTGATTTTATGTATAGCAGGAGGTTGTGACAGAATATGTCACACAGAGTGGAGGCGAGAAATTCAGGCCGGCCCCTCCCCGCCAAGGGCGTTCAGCAGACCCTCCCGGAAGGCGTTTTTCAGGGAGTCAGGGGAAAGAACCGTAACGTGCGGCAGGTAGGAGTAGAGCCAGGAGAGGATTTCCCTCTCTCCACCGGCCTCGAATGAGAGAACGAGAGTGCCGTCGGGATTCTCCTTCAGGGTCTGGGTAGGATGCCAGGTGCGCTCCCGGATAAGGTGGGCAATTTCGGCAGAAAAGCGAAGCCGGATGGACATCGGCTCCTCATCGATGAGTCCGAAGGCGCTCCCGGTGAGGTCTGTGACCTGGAAATCGGAAGGAACCTCGAACCTGTCCCGGCTCACGTCAACCTGCTGCAACCGGTCGACAAGGAAAAGGCGCAGGGCGTTTCGGTTATGGGCAAAGCCGCCGAGGTACAGGGAGTCTTTGAAGAAAAGCAGGGTGTAGGGGTCGAACAGATACTCCTCGGCCTCCCGTCGGGCCGGGGCATAGAGGATGGTGCATCGATATTGAAAGATCAGGGCTTCTCGCAACTGCCGAAGGATGTCCCCTTTGCCGGAGTAGTCGCGGATCCCCTGGAAGCGCGGCGCCGCCGCCTCGGCGATGCGTTCCAGGTGGGCTACGCTACGCGGAGGCAGGCTCGATCGGATGCGGCCGAAGACGGACTCCAGATCCTCGTGGAAAGGAGTGCCCCGTAAAAAGGCGAGCTGCCCTCGGCACAGGTAGAGGGTCATCAGCTCCTCGAGGGAGAAAGTAACCGGCGGAACCTGTTTGAACCCGGTGATAAAGCGGTAGAGTATCCTCCCGTCAGGTTCTCGCTCCCGCACCAGGGGGAACCCGGCCGCCCCGATGGCGCCCAGGTCCCGGAATACCGTCCTGCGGGTCACCTGGCACTCTTCGGCCAGTTCCTCCACCGTGGCCCCGTAGCGAGCCTCCAGGATGCGGATGACATCGTGCAGCCGCGCCGCCTGGCTGTATTTTTTAGGGGGCTTTCCGGGTTTGTTCACGGGACGACTCCGGAGGGGGGAGGCTTGAGCCTTGAACCTTTTACCTTATTTTTTTATTCCCACTCAATCGTGGCCGGGGGCTTGCTGGAGATGTCGTAGACCACCCGGTTGACCCCCCGCACCTCGTTGATGATGCGACTGCTGATCCGGGCCAGATCGGCGTAAGGGAGAGGGTACCAGCCGGCGGTCATGAAATCCTTGGTCTCCACCGCCCGAAGGGCGACGACATACTCGTAGGTGCGACCGTCGCCCATGACCCCGACGCTCTTGACCGGCAAAAAGACGGCAAAAGCCTGGCTGATCTTGTCGTAGTGGCCGCTCTGGTAGAGTTCCTCGATATAAATGGCGTCGGCCTGACGCAGGATGTCGGCATATTCCTTCGTCACCTCGCCGAGGATTCGAACCCCCAGCCCCGGCCCCGGAAAAGGATGGCGCCAGACCATCTGGCGGGGCAGCCCCAGCTCCTCACCGATGGCCCGAACTTCATCCTTGAACAGCTCGCGCAGAGGCTCGATCAACTGCAGCTTCATGTATTCGGGCAGCCCGCCGACATTATGGTGGCTCTTGATGCTGTGGGCCTTGCCGGTTTTGGCTCCGGCCGATTCGATGACGTCCGGGTAAATCGTCCCTTGAGCCAGCCACCGGGCGTCGGTGAGTTTTCCGGCCTCCTCCTCGAAGACATCGATGAAGAGGCCGCCGATAATCTTGCGCTTGCGCTCCGGATCGGCCACGCCTGCCAGGGCGGAAAGAAACCGCTCCTCAGCATTGACCCGCAGGACCCGGACCCCCATGTTCTCGGTAAAGGTGGCCATAACCTGGTCGCCCTCCCCGAGCCGCAGCAGGCCGGTGTCGACGAACACGCAGGTGAGCTGCTCGCCGATAGCCCGATGAATGAGCGCTGCGGCCACCGAGGAGTCGACCCCCCCGGAAAGGCCGAGGATGACCTGGTCGCCGCGCGACCTGAGTGCGAATCCGGGCAATTGCATCCTTGATGATGTGCCCCGGGGTCCACTGCCCCGTGCAGCCGCAGACCTGTCGCACGAAGGTATCGAGCAGGGTCTCCCCCCGCGGGGTGTGGTTGACCTCGGGATGAAACTGCACCCCGTAGAGCCGGCGCGGCGCGTTCTGAATGGCTGCCACCGGCGCGTTGTCGGTTTTCGCCACCACCTCGAATCCCCCTGGAACGCGCTCCACGTGGTCCCCGTGGCTCATCCAGACCGGACTCTTTTCTTCGAGGAAAAAACCTTCGAACAGCGGACCTGGCCTTCCCTCGGAATGGAGCTCGGCATGGCCGAACTCCCGCTTGCCTGCAGGAACGACCCGCCCGCCGAAGTGGCGGCTCATGAGTTGCATGCCGTAGCAGATTCCCAGAACCGGCACGCCGAGTTCAAAGAGTTCCTCGGCGACGGCCGGAGCACCCTCCTCGTAGACCGACTTGGGGCCGCCGGAAAGGATGATACCCCGGGGTCGGAAGTCCCGGATAGCCTGCAGGTCCATGTCGAAGGGATGCAGTTCGCAGTAGACATGTGCCTCCCTCACCCGCCGGGCAATGAGCTGGGTGTACTGGGAGCCGAAGTCGAGAATGAGGATTTTTTCGCTGTGTATGTCGTGCATCTATTACTCCGTGAGGAGTGAGGAGTGAGGAGATGAGGGGTGAGGAACAAAAGGTTTTTTCGCCTCATATCTCACGCCCCACCCCTCACCGATTTTCAGCTACCGCGTTCCACGCGGTAATTCGGGGCCTCGTGGGTGATAGCCACGTCGTGCACGTGCGACTCGCGCAGGCCGGCATTGGTGATGCGCATGAACCGGGCCTTCTCCTGCAGCTCCTTGACTGTCCGACATCCGGTATAACCCATTCCGGCACGCAGACCACCCATCAGCTGGTGCATGCTGGCTGAAAGGCTGCCCCGATAGGGGACGCGTCCCTCGATACCCTCGGGCACCAGCTTGACGTCGCTCTCCACGTCCCCCTGAAAGTACCAATCCTTGCTCCCCTGCTTCATCGCCCCCAGGCTGCCCATCCCCCGGTAGGACTTGTAGGTCCGTCCCTGAAAGAGGATGGTTTCGCCGGGGGATTCGTCGGTGCCGGCGAAAAGGGAGCCGATCATGATGACGTCGGCGCCGGCGGCCACGGCTTTGGGCACTTCCCCGGAGTACTTGATGCCGCCGTCGGCGATGAGGGGAACTCCGGCCTTGCGGGTTACCCTGGCGACGTCGGAGATTGCTGTGATCTGAGGTACTCCGACGCCTGCAACCACCCGTGTGGTACAGATGGAGCCGGGGCCGATGCCTACCTTGACCGCGTCGGCGCCGGCCTTGATGAGGGCCTCGGCCGCCGCCGCGGTGGCGATGTTTCCGGCCACGAGCTGCAGGGAGGGATAGGCGCGCTTGGTTTCGATGACGGCATCAATGACGCCCTGGGAATGGCCGTGGGCGGTGTCGATGATGATCACGTCCACCCCGGCCCGGACCAGGACCTCCAGTCGTTCCTCGCGATCCGGGCCGACACCCACGGCCGCGCCGACCCGCAGCCGTCCGAACTCGTCCTTGCAGGCGAAGGGATATTTCCGGACCTTTTCGATGTCCTTGATGGTAATCAGCCCCTTGAGGGCAAAGTTGTCGTCGACCACGAGCAGCTTTTCGATGCGGTGCTTGTGGAGGTGGTGTTTGGCCTCCTCCAGGGTGGTCCCCGGCGGAACCGTTACGAGGTTCTCCTTCGTCATGACGTTGGCGATCGGCTGGTCGAGCTGGGTTTCGAATCGCAGGTCGCGATTAGTCAGGATGCCGACGAGCCGCCCCTCCCGGGTGATGGGAACACCTGAAATCCGGTACTGTTTCATCAGTTCGAGGGCTTCGTAAATCTTCTGATCCGGATGCATGGTGATCGGGTCGACGATCATCCCGCTTTCGGACTTCTTGACCTGGTCCACCTCGACGGCCTGCTCGGCAGGGGTCATGTTTTTATGGATGATCCCCATCCCGCCTTCCCTGGCCATGCAGATGGCGGTCCGGGCTTCGGTGACGGTATCCATGGCGGCGGACAGCAGAGGGATGTTCAACTGAATCTTCGGGGTAAGGAAGGTGCTGAGATCGGCCTCTTTGGGCAGAACAGTGGAATGAGCCGGAACAAGCAAGACGTCATCAAATGTGAGACCTTCTCGGATCTCGGGTTCCTCCTGCATTGCCTTCTCCTTTTCGGTTCGTCGGGTCAAAATATTAATCAGAAAGCCTATAACAGGTACCACGCTTGGGTCAAGGCAAAAGGCCTGCCATTTTTCAGGTCATTAATTTGACCGTCTGTTCGAAACCGGAACGAAAAGGGATTGACAAATCCGGTTAAAACAAATAATAATTCCGATTCGGGAAAAAACCCAAAACGCAAGGAGGTATTCCACCATGCAGTGTCAAACTGTTCTTCCAGGTACCGAGTGTACCTTCTGGTCTAAAAGCGGATGCAATTTCACCGATCACTCCTGCCAGGTCGTCGTCGAGGACTGCCAGGGATGCGAGCGGGTTGTCGACGGCACCATCGGCAAGGTCTGCTCGGTAGCCCCCTCCCCTTCGCGCAAATGGGCAGACGGCCTCTGTAACTTCGCCACCCACCGGAAGGTCGAAATCAAGACTGTCGAAGCCAAGGTCAACCCCCTCAAAGCTTCCAAGAAAGCCTCGGCCAAGAAAAAGTAAGCCCGGCCCGGAAAAATCGAATGGAAAAAAGGCAGGCGGTATCCGTCTGCCTTTTTTGTCGTTCCGGCCGGAATTCCGACAACCTGGCGGTACCGTTACCGGAAAAGGACGAACAGAAGGGGAATAATAAAGGCGGTGATCAGCCCATTGAGACCGATGGCGAGGCCCGCGACAGCCCCTCCCAGCCGGTCGACCTCCAGCATGCGGGCGGTGCCGATGCCGTGACTGGCCGTACCGACGGCAAGGCCGATGGCTGCGGGGTCCCGCAGGCCGATGGCGCGGCAGAATTCGGGGCCGCAGATCGCACCCAGACAACCCGTCAGAACCACAATCGCCGCCGTAAGCGGGGCGATGCCCCCAATCTTTTCCACAATACCGATGGCGATGGGGGTGGTGACCGATTTGGGCGCCAGAGAGAGGACCACCTTCCGGGTGCCGCCGAGCAGCCAGGCCAGCCCGGAAGCGCTGGCAATGGAGGTGATCGCTCCGGCCAGCACTCCAACCAGGATAGGACCCTTTTTGGCCAGAATTTCCTCTCGCCGGCTGTAAAGAGGAACACCCAGCGCCACCACGGACGGGCCCAGGAGGAAGAGAACGTATTTCCCCCCCACGGCATAGAGTTGATAGGGAACCTTGAAAACCAGCAGAAAACCGATGATGACGAGGATGGATACGGCAACGGGATTGAACAGGATGCTGCCTGTGCGCAGGTAAAGGAGTTGTGCCAGGGCATAGGCCACCAGCGTCAGGCCGACGCCGAAAAGAGGGCTGGCAAGAAGGTTATTCACCATGGGAGCGTCCCCTTTTTTCCAGCCATGCCTCCGTCCATCCGGTGGCGGCCATGACGGCGAAGGTGCTGACTACCAGGGCGACGCTGATCGGCAGCCACTCCCGACGGATAAGGTCGAAATAGACCATCACCCCCACTCCGGCGGGAATGAAAAAGAGGGCCAGGTGCGACAGAAGCAGGTCGGCGGCCTCCTGAACCCATTCGACCCGCACAATTTTCAGCCACAGCGCGACAATCAACAACCCCATGCCTATCACGTTGCCCGGGATGGGAATACCGGCCCCCCGGGAAATCATCTCCCCCAGAAACTGCATCACCAGAAGAATGGCAAACCCGCGAACCATACGCTCCCCCGATCCATAACGACCCGGGCCCCCGGGACCGGGAAAAAGAGACCCGGCAGGTCCGATTAAAGTTCTGCCTTCAATCCTTCTACAACCGCCGCGACTTCCTGCCGGATCTCCTCGGCTCCCGCAGACTTCTCCCGGAGCAGGAATTCCTGAAAAAAGTGCAGAGCTTCCCGCGCCCTTTCCTGGTCGAGACAGAGGTTGCCCAGGGTGAGATAGGCGGATGTAAGCCCGGGGTCGAGCCGCAGGGCCTCCCGGCACTCCTTTTCTGCTGCTGCCGCATCCCCGGTGTCATAATACATCTCGGCGAGGTTGTAATGCGGTTGGGCATCCTCAGGATCCAGATCGAGGGACTTCCGGAAAGCAGGCCAGGGCCTCCTCGTTCCTTCCCTGGGCGAAGCAGACGTCTCCCAGCGAGTTGAGGGCGAAAACCGAGTCGGGCTCGATTTCCAGGGCCTTACGATAACTCTCGCTCGGCCTTCTCCATCTCCTCCTGGCTGAATTGGACCAGTCCGATGCTGACCCAGGCGTCGGCCTGGGTTTCATCCCTTTCCAGGATTTCCCGGTAGACCTGAAGGGCCTCTGCAGGTTGCTGCGTTTCGAAATAGAGGTCGCCCAGGGCATAAAGGATATCGAGATCCCCGGGATCGAGGTTCCTCGCCCGGGAAAAGGCCTGGAGAGCCTCCCGGGTTTTGCCGCTCTCGGCCAGGGCTTCTCCCAGGCAGAAGGTGATTTCCGCAGATCGGGGGCTTTTCTCCGCCGCCTGCCGAAAGAGCCGGACAGCGGTGGGGTAATCGCCGCAATCCATGGCCTCACGGGCCTTGGCCAGGATTCTTTCTGTTTCCTCCATCATTCGCCGTCTCTCTTCCCGGGGGTTCCCCCCCCTGCGGGCTCTGCGCCCGGGCTTGAACTCAATATCCCAGATTTTCTTTGACCGTGATGGCCCCAGGGGATTCAGGGCGACAGGTCTTCCAACCCCTCAAGGAGCCCCCAGGGGGTGCTTTCCACTTTTCGTACCGCAACGCCCAGTTCCTTTTCCAGGTCGTCCAGAGAGACCTCGTCCAGAAAGACGTCTTCCCCCTCCCGGAGGACTACATCGGGGACCAGAAGCACCTGCCCCAGGGGCTTGCCCCGCAACTGGGCGATGACGTCCTGACCGGTGAGCAGGCCTGTCACCGAGACATGCCCGCCGAAAAACTGATTTTTAACCGTGTGAAGGTGAATGGCCGCGCCCGTATTCTCCGACAATGCTTCAACGAAGCGGGTGAGTTCCCCGGCCGGCGACTCACCTGTAAAGGTCGAGGCTTCCACCCCCGGCAGAGACTCGGCCTCCCCGAGAACTTCTTTGGCCTCCTCCCGGAACAGGGGAACCAGCCCGACGCCGTTTTCGACCTGGGGCAGGTCCTCATAGGCGGCCAGCGGGGGAAATTCAATCCCGGCCCTGAGGTAGATCTCGTCGGCTGCGTACACGAAGCGGGAGCCCGCCTCACGGAAGAAAGCGTTCCTGGTAGCGGTGGACGGTCCGGAGAACCTCCCGTGCCTCGGCGACCGAAAGGGGCCGAAGTTCCGGCAGACGCAAGCGGTAGCCGGTAAGCCCCACGGGGACTACCGCCAGGGAGCGGATGCCGGGATAAAGAGTGTGCAGGTCCTCCACCGAACGCTCGAGCTGCATGCCGTCGTTTATCCCCGGGCAGAGGACGATCTGGGTATGGAGATCGATTCCCGCCGGTCGTCAACCGGTTCAGAAGCTCGAGAATGGGGGCAGCCTGACGCCCGAGGATCCGGTTGCGCAACTGGTTCTCTGTGGCGTGGACGGAGACGTAGAGCGGGGAAAGCCCCTGGGAGACGATGCGCTCGATTTCCGCCTCTCCGATATTGGTAAGGGTTACGTAGGAGCCGTAAAGGTAGGAATACCGGTAGTCCTCGTCCTTGACGTAGAGGGTGCGGCGCATCCCGCGTGGCAGCTGATGAACGAAGCAAAAGATGCAGTTGTTGCCGCACTGGGTCGGCTCGGGATGCTCGAAATGCAGCCCCAGAGGCTCCTCGGCATCCTTCTCCACCTCCAGGTCCCAGAGTTCACCGTCTTTTTTCTGGACCTCCAGGAGAAGATCCTCCCCTCTTCCGTGGACTTCAAAATCGAGGATATCCCGGATGACATTTCCCCCGATGGAAAGGAGAAAATCTCCGGCCTCCAGCTCCAGCTCCTCGGCGATGCTGCCGGGTTCGACCTCAAGAATTTTCAGCATGCATGACCCCAATGCCGTTGGGCTGTTGAAGATCCCGCTTCGAAAGAACGACTGCCGAAACCAGAGAGCAGGCAAGCACAAGAGCCGTCAGGAAGGAGCCTGCGCCGGAGCAGACCAGGTATCCCCACGCCGAGAGAAACAAAAAGGTCCTTGGTCACCGCCAGCACGGCAAGCCAGGCCGGGAGAAGCCGGGCGGCCGCAAGGGAAATGAAGCAGACCGCCATCAGAAGCTTGTCGGCAAGAGGGTCGAGATAGGTTCCAAGGACGGTTTTCTGCCCCAGACGCCTGGCCAGGAATCCGTCGAGCAGGTCGGTCGCGGCCGCCAGGAGAAAAAAACCCAGGGCAACCGCCAGACGGTCATAGATTACGGCGATCAAAAAGGCCGGAACCAGGAAGATCCGGAGGAGGGTCAGGGCATTGGGATAGGTCATCTGTCCCGCCGGCCATTCTGGCGCAGGTTCGGTCCCGGCAACGACCCGGAACCGGAATCTTTGCCGAAATCAGGGAGATCGGAAAGCCCTTCTCCCCCGTCCACAGAAAAGACAAAGGTCCCCGCTGGAGGAAATCGCCCTCCGGCAGGGACCTGCCAATCCGATTCAGGGACGCAACCCGCGGAGCGAAGTCAGTCCTTGCCCCCGTGCAGACGGAAAGAACCGTCGGTGGAGGTGATGGAGGAAATGGCGTGCTTGTACAGCAGAATGTCTCCGCCGCTTTCGATGAGCAGGCAGAAGCTGTCGAAAGATTTGATGAATCCCTCCAGCTTTTCACCTGACATCATCGTTACCGTCACGCGAACCCGTTCTTTGCGGGCCTGGTTGAGGTACTGGTCCTGGATGTTGAAAGGGGTCTTGGCCATGTCCGCTCCTTTTATGCTGCATAAAAATATTCAATCAACGCCTGAATTCTAGCAGACTCTCGAAAGGAATCAACCCAAATTATTGAGGTGTCTTTCCGAAACCAGGTTAGCTGACGCTTGGCGTACCGTCTGGAATCACGCTGGATTCGGGAAATCGCATCGTCCAGGTCGAGTTCACCCTGCAGATGGAGAATCGATTCTCGGTAACCTATCGTCTGCATGGCCTTGAGGGAAGGGGAAAACCCCCTGTTCAGCAAAGATTTCACTTCATCGAGAAGACCGTCGGCCATCATCCTCTCCACCCGCAGGTCGATCCGGCGGTAGAGTTCCTCCCGTTCGGGACCAATGCCTATCTTGAGGAGTCGAAAGGGCTTTTCGGTGAAGCCGTGGGCCTCCTGGAGTTCAGACAGCCGGCGCCCGGTAAGCTCGAAGACCTCCAGAGCCCGCACAATCCGGACCTGGTCCCGGGGATGCAGCCGGGATGCCATTTCAGGATCGACTGTCCGCAGAAGGCGGTGAAGAGTCCCTTCGCCTTCGGAAGATTCTCTTTCCAAAAGCTCCCGGCGCAGTTCCGGAGTTCCCCGCGGGGGCATCGACAAGGCCTTCGGTCAGGGCGCGGATATAGAGTCCCGTGCCTCCCACCAGAAGCGGCAGACGGTCCCTTTGGAAAATTTCCCGGATCGCCTCCCCGCCCAGGCGAACGAAATCGGCAGTGGTGAAATCATCCTTCGGAGCGACGACGTCAATCAGGTGGTGGGGAAGACGGGAACATTCCTCGGCGGTCGCCTTGGCCGTTCCGATATCCATCCCACGGTAGACCTGCCGGGAATCGGCGGAGACGACCTCCATGCCGAACTTTTCCGCCAGCTCCAGGGCCAGTGCGGTCTTTCCCGAAGCGGTGGGACCGCATATGACCACCAAAGGAAGCGGTTTTTCAATCCACCTCTTTGCCATCAACTCCTCTTGAACATCCTCTCCACCTCGCCCAGGGTCAGGCGTTTCATGACCGGCCGCCCGTGCGGGCATTGGGCGCTGAAATCGACATGATCCAGGTCGGACAACAGGGCGGCAATCTCAGGACCGCTCAAGGCTCGATTGGCCCGAATAACCCCGTGGCAGGCCATGAGAATCAGAACATCGTCCAGGGCCTCCTCGGCCGCTGCGCTTTTCCCCGTCTCGGCCAGCTCCTCCGCCACCTCCCGAACCAGTCGCTCCGCCGTTGCGTCCCCAAGCACTCTGGGGACGGTCTGAAGGGCGAAGCTCCTGGGCCCGAAGGGCTCCAGTTCGAACCCAAGTCGTCCGAGTTCGTCGAGGTTCTCCTGGAGAAGGGCCGCCCCCCGGAAATCGAGCTCCAGCACCACGGGAAAAAGGAGGGCCTGGGTTTCGATTCTTCCCTCCCGATACTGGGCCTTCAGGCGTTCGAAACCGATGCGCTCGTGAGCCGCGTGCTGGTCGATGAGGACCAGATCCACATGGTCTTGACAGAGGATGTAGCTGCGGTGGTACTGGCCGATGACCTCAAGGGAGGAGAAAAATCCCCTCTCGACCCCATCTGGTCGTTTCTCGGGAAACACGAAAGGGCCTTCCGGTCGGTTTCCCACGGTGACGGCCCGTTCTCGGCTACGGCTGTAGGCATCCATCGCCTCCTGCACCTCCTCCAGTCTCCGGGAGGCGGGGTTGGGACTTTCAGGGGTGTGCTCTTGAAGTTCCGCCATCCTTTGAGGAAAGACATACTTCGGGGGAAGGCGCTACCGCAAGACCCGTTCCCTCTCCTTGCGGCTTCCCTTCCACCGCGAGCCATCCGGAGGGCTTTAGGGACTCTCGCACGGCCGAGGCGATAAAATCGTGGACCTGCGCCTGCTCCCGAAAGCGGACCTCATGCTTGGTGGGATGAACATTGACGTCGACCAGGGCCGGGTCGACTTCCAGGAAGAGGACCGCGATGGGGTAGCGCCCCCTGACCATGAGATGGCGGTACCCCTCCAGGATGGCGTGCTGAACGACCCGGTCCCGGATATAGCGGCCATTGATAAAGGTGTAGATGAAACCGGTGGTGGCGCGATTGGCCTCCGGCCGCGAAATGAACCCCCCGAGGCGCAGCCCGCCTCCTCCTTCGGTTGAGAGGGAGACAAGGTTCTGCAGCAGAGGACGGCCCAACAGAGCGGCGATCCGTTCGGGAAGGGAGGTCTGGCGGTAGGCCTCGATCAAGGGGCGTCCGTTGTGCACCAGACGAAACTGAACCTCCGGCCGGGCCAGCGCCAGCCGGGTGACCACTTCGCCGATATGACCGAGTTCGGTTTCGTCCTTCCGCAGAAACTTGCGGCGGGCGGGGGTATTGAAAAAGATATCGCGGACCTCGATGGCTGTGCCCCAGGGGATCCCCACCGCCCCGGTGCGTTTTACCACGCCGGCCTCGGCGTAGATCTCCCACCCCTCCTCGGCCTCCCGGAACCGGCTCTGAAGTTTCATCCGTGAGATGGCGGCAATGGAGGGAAGGGCCTCCCCACGGAAACCGAGAGTCCCAAGGCGAAACAGATCGGCCTCGGAGCTGATTTTACTGGTCGCATGCCTCTCCAGGCAGAGAAAGAGGTCTTCCCTTCCCATTCCGACCCCGTCGTCCAGGATCCGGATGAGTCTTTTCCCTCCCTTTTCCACCTCGACCCGGATCTCCGTGGCACCGGCATCGAGAGAATTTTCCACCAGCTCCTTGACCACCGAAGAAGGCCTTTCCACCACTTCGCCAGCCGCAATCTGGTTGCAGAGCTGCTCGGGAAGAATCCGGATTTTCTGTTTCATTCTGTCCAGCTCCCGTGAATTGCCCGGTTCTCCAAAAACAACGGCCGGGAGTCCCGGCCGTCTGTTTCGAACTTTCCGGAGGGCATCTCACATTTTCTGCTCGAGACGATCCAGAAGGCTCTCGATCTCGTCGAACTCGCCGAAGTTCTCCTGCGGAGCGGCTCCCGCCAGGGGCTGACGCAGAAGACCGAGGTCTCCGGCCACGCTGTGCACGATCTTCGGGGTGACTTCTTCCATCTTGCGCAGAAAAGTCTCGAACAGGCAATTATCGCAGACGGTGTTGATCAGGCGGGGGACGCCCCCCGCGTAACGGTGGATCAGGGGAATCGCATCAGGCGAAAAAAACATTCGTCTGGCTCCCGCGACCAGCAAGCGATGCTTGATGTACGATTCGGTCGTATCGACCGTGAGAGAGTGAAGATGGTATTTGACCGCCACCCTCTGGGCCAGTGGTTCGTCGAGCCGGAGGCAGTCCTCCACCTCGGGGAGGCCGAAAAAGACGATATTCAGGAGTTTCTTCCCGGGAATCTCCAGGTTCAGCAGGCCCCGGAATTCCTCCATCAGTTCCCGGGTCTGGAGCATCTGGGCTTCGTCGATAAGGACCACCGCCCTTCGCCCCGCTGCCTCGATTTGCTGCAGACGCTCGTAAAGCTGGCGCAGGAGAGCCAACCGGTCTGCTGCGGGCTCCTCGATCCCCAGCTGCATGGCAATCCGGGTAAGAATCCACTCGGGAGTGATGCCTGAATGAACCATGACCAGAAGTGAGGATTCGTAGCGATCCTCGGAGAGGTTGTCAAGCATGCGCCGGGCAAGGGTGGTTTTGCCGGTTCCAACCCCTCCCACCAGCACAGCCAATCCCTTGTTGGAGTCCACCGCGTACCTCAGGCGTATGAGGGCCTGGCTGTGCTGCTCGCTGTCGAAATAAAAACGGGCATCGGGAGCGTTGGAAAATGGTTCTCGGTCCAACCCGAAATGCTCGGCGTAGCTCATTAATGACCTCCCGGAGATCGTTTCCGATGAAAAAATGCTGGGTAGATGGTGAGAGGGAGAGATAGGGATGTGGAGGATCCGTTGTTTCCATTTCCCTAGCTCACCACCTCCCCCCTCCCTGGTTCAGGGTTAAACGTACGAGACCCGGTTTTTCTTCTTCAACCCAGGCTCCGTGCTCTCCTCGGCCCCATTGTCCAGGCCCAGAAGCTTGCGCAGGGATTCGATTTTCTCCCCGACATCGCGAAAGAAGAGGTCCGCATCGGCCACGGCCTGAAAACAGTCGAGTGCCTCCAGCGGACGTTCCAAGGCCTGATAAAGAAGTCCCGTTTCATAGTTGAGACTGCTCTTTTCGGCCGCCGACAGGTCCGGCTGGCCCAACCCGGACTTGAAGGCCTCCTCGGCCTGGACAAAGGACCCTTTTTCGGCAAAGCAGACGCCCTTGAGCGTCAGGCAGGCAACACGCCGGGAAGGATCGTTGCCGGCCCGGTCGAACTCGACCACGGCATCATCGAGAAGGCCCATTTCCTTGTATGCGATTCCAAGATTGTAATGGGACTCGGTATCCTCCAGCGCCAACTCCGTTTCGACTCCCCTCTGGGAATCGGAAATACTTTCATCCAGAGCAAAGAATTCCGGCTCGGCAGCATCGGCAGCCTCTCCAGGGACGTCCTCGGAAAGGGGTCCCGGCTCCATGATATCGGCCACCGGATTGAATGGTGAAGGATTTTCCTTCTTCGGAGCAGCGGGGGAGCTTTGCCGGCGGGCGTCCAGCTCAGCCAGCATCCGCTGGGCTTCGGGTCGACCGGGAGCCCTTTCCAAGACCCTGCGGCATACTTGTTCCGCCTCGCTGAACAGCCCCTGCTGCAGGTAGAATTCGGCCTCCTCCAGGTCGGCCTTGAGGTCTCCACCGGAGGGGAGGTTTCCGTCCTCAGCGCCGGTCTCCTCAAGCCCCTCCCCCAGGCCCAGAAGGTCATTTTCGACACCCTCCTCGTCCTCTCCCAAGTGTGAACCCGGTTCGGGGTCAAGAGCAGCCCCGGAGAACTCGGCGACCGAGGGCAAAATATCCTCCAGCGGGTCCACACTCAGTTCGAGTTCGACGAAGTCCTCGCCGTCCCCTGCTCCGACGGATTCCTCCATCCCCAGAGGTTCATGCTCCGAGAACAGCTCAAGGTCCAGCTCGAGCTCCCCACCCGATCCCGATTCCCCTTCTCCGGCCTCGGATAGCTGCTCATCCAGGCTGCTTTCGCCCCCCCCAACCTGTTCCAGAAAGCTCAGGGGGATCTCTCCCATCTCCTCGTTCTCAGCCTCCTGACCACTGGCAGTCTCCAGAGGTTCGCCTCCCTCTGAGGAAACAGCCCCCCCCGCTTCCTTTACCGAAAAGTCTTCTGGGTCCTCGATTTCCGATTCCGGGCAGGGCTCGCCTCTTCCCCCGGGATAGGCGTCCGCAACCCCCTCGGGATTCGTCGGGAAGCCGGGGTGTCCTTTCAGAAAATCCGCCACCCGCTCCTCTTCGGGAAGTTCGGAAGCCAGTTGCTCATAAAAGCTGCGGAGAACTTCTTCCCTGCCGGAGGCAAGGAAAGCGTCCTTCCAGGCCTCCAGACCCTCAAGGGCTCTGGAGAACTCCTTGCCGTCAAAACACCAGCGGATATGGTCCTCCAGACAGTCCACGTCCCCCGGGCTGCAGCTGTGAAACCTCGCGAGAGTCAAACGGTCCTTGTCGTAATCGCCGCGCTTCCGGTACCCCTGCGCGAGGGTCTTCAGCAAACAGGCGTCATCCCGGTTCTTCTCAACGAGGCTTTCGAGCAGGCGGATTCCCTTTTCCGTTTCATCTGTTTCGATCAACGCCCGAGCAAGCACACCCTTCATTTCAGGGGTGTCGACAAAAGACGGCGGAAAGATCGCAAAAATCTTGATAATTCGAGCATAGTCGCCCTTTTTCCTGAGGGCGTCCAGGACTTCGCCAAATTCCTCCGCGGCCCGTTCCAGCATCCCTCCTTCAAGATAGCTTTCGACGATCTTGACGCGGATATTGAGGTTGTCGGGCTCGATGGCCTTCATCTTCTGCAGGACATCGATCTTCTCGGAAAAGAGTTCCCTCTTTTCATATAAAGCGACCAGACTGCGATATTCCGCCTGGGCGTTGCCGGACAAACCCTGTTTCTCATTGAGGTCCCCCAGGCGCAGATAGTAATCCGCCTCCTCCGGAGCCAGTCTCTGCATCTGCTTGTATACGGCAATAGCCTTGAGATAAAAACCGTTGCCTGCGTAGAACTTGGCAACGGCCTCGTATTCCGTCAGAGCTTCCGACGGCATCCGGGCCCGGCTGAAAAGCTCCGCCAGTTTCTGACGGTTTCTCACCTCCTTGGGTTCGATTTCGACCAGCTTCTGGTAATCCTTGATTGCCTTCGCAAGCTGGCCTTTTTGCAGATTTTTCTGGGCTGAAGCGAGAAGCTTTTCTTTATTGGACAAGGGAACTCCAGAAAAAATGGGGAAATGGATTATCGCATTTCCCTGAATCTAAACTAACAACAATGGATCTGTCAAGATTAAAGAAATGCGAGATTTCACTTAAAAATCGAGAGCTTTCAACCGATCTCCGGGGGAATGGGGAAAGCGCGAAACCCCCTCTTTGTCAGCCAAGGGATGATGCTTTCCCAAGAAAGCGACCTGGGAAATGGCTAAGCAAAAAGCGCCAAATGCAAGGCGCGCAATGGTCGAGCAATGAGGCGTACTTACGTACGTCGAAGCAGCGAGAGGCATTGCAGCAACGCCGCAGTTGGTAAGTTTTTGCGACGCCATCAAGGGATGAGTAATATCCATTGAACCCTCCAGGTGAGAAAATACGGCGAGGAAGCGTTTCCTGACGGAAACAGATTATGGCAGAACCTAGAGCTTTTTCAATCGTGAGACTTCGGCTGGAGTGAGCTTTCGGAACTTGCCCTGAGGGAGATCCCCCAGTTCCAGGAACCCGATTCGTATCCGTTTCAGCCGGCTCACGGGGTGCCCTACCGCTTCACACATGCGCCGTACCTGACGGTTGCGCCCCTCCCTGATGGTGATTTCGAACCAGGTGTGGTTCCCGACTACACGCACGTTGCCGACCCTGGCCGGGGCGGTAGGTCCGTCCTCCAGAACGACACCCCTCTCCAGGCTGCGCCGTTCGGCCTCGGAGAGGGCCCCGCGGACCCGAGCGAGGTAGGTTTTGTCGACCCGGTGCCGGGGATGGGCCAGAAAGTTGGCGAGGGCGCCGTCGTTGGTCAGAAGCAGCAGCCCTTCGGTCGTCAGGTCGAGCCGCCCGACGGGATAGAGGCGGGCGGGGATGTCCCGTACCAGGTCGGTCACCACGGGACGCCCCTGGGGGTCTCGCCGGGTGGTGACGTATCCGACAGGCTTGTTGAGAAGAAGGTAGTATTTCTCCTCGGTAAAAGCCAGGGGTCTTCCATCGACTTCGATCCGGTCCACCTCCGGGTCGGCGCTCTCCCCGAGGGAAGCGACCCGGCCGTTCACGGAAACCCGGCCCTGGTCAATCCACTGTTCGGCCTGGCGCCGCGAGGCGAGGCCCGCGGCTGAAATAAGTTTCTGCAATCGCTGTTTCATGGGTTGAACCGAAGAAAAGAGGTCAGGCCGGAGGGGAATCGGGCTCCGAGAAGCCTTCCTCCCCGTCGATAGCATCGGCGGGCAGTTCACTGAATTCCTTGAGAGTGGGCAGTTCCGCCAAGACTTCGAAGGGTGAACAGTTCGAGAAATTCGCGGCTGGTGCCGTAAATCATCGGCCGCCCGGGAACATCCTTCTTTCCCAGGATTTTCACCAGCCGCTTGTCCAGAAGGGTCTTCAAAACCCCACCGGAATCGACCCCGCGCAGATATTCGATCTCGGCCCGGGTGACCGGCTGCCGATAGGCGACAATGGCCAGGGTTTCCAGGGCCGCCCGGGAAAAACGGAAAGGCCGGCCCTTGCCCAGCCGCCGCACCCATGTCGGCGTATTCGGGCCGGGTGCGGAACTGGAATCCCTCGGCCACTTCGGCCAGAGCCAGTCCACCCTCCCTGCCGGCGTATTCTTCGGCCAGGTCGCGAAGGGACTCAAGCACCCTGCCCTTCTCGACCTCCAGGACCTCGGCAATGCGCTCCGCCCGCAGTGGGACCTCGGAGACGAATACAAGGCTTTCAACCGCACCTTTGAGTTCAGCCGTATCCAAGCGTTTCCTCTTCCAGTTGCAGAGAGCCGATATCCTCCGCGGCCACGGCGGGCCGAATCCAAATCGATCCGTACCGGGTGTTTTGCATGAGGCGCACCATGTTCATCTTGCCGAGTTCGAGCAGGGCCAGAAAGGTGACGACCACCTCCCCCTTGACAGGGTGGGCGGAGAAAAGTTCCGTGAAGGCGACGGTCTCCTTTCCTGCCAGAAGCGAGAGGATAGTGTTCACCCGGTCGGTGACCGACAGCCGCTCCATGTCCACTTCATGAAAAGCGGGCTCGGGGTTCCCGCGCAGAAGGCGGCGCAAGGCTTCCACCAGTTCGAAGAGGCCGATGGCTTCCAGCTCGCCCTCTTCCTGTTCTACGGCCTCCGGAGGAGGGGGCACGGCGACTGAAAACCTCCCGGTCCAACAAGCGGCCTGGCATCAAGGCACAGGGCCGCCTCCTTGTATTTCTGATATTCCAGGAGACGGCGGACGAGTTCGGCCCGGGGGTCCGCCTCTTCAGGCTCCAGGTCTTCCTCGGGGTCTTGCTGGGGAAGAAGCATCCGCGACTTGATATGGAGCAGGGTGGCGGCCATCAGCAGAAACTCGCCAGCCACTTCGAGGTTGAGGCTTTTCATGGCATCGATGGTGGCCAGGTACTGAGCGGTGATTTCGGCCATGGGGATATCGTAGATATCCATCTCGTTCTTCTTGATGAGATGGAGAAGAAGGTCGAGGGGGCCTTCGAAATTTTCGATTTTGATTTCGTATGCCATGGACGGCTCAGCCCTAGCGGCCGAAAAGAAACTGGATGGTCCGATAGACGATGTCGACCTGAGGGCCCGCCAGAATCCCCACCAGGAAAGAGACCACCGGCCCCAGAACAAGGCTCCACAGATCGGTGAAGAAGACCAGGAAAATGATGATGACGAAACCGAAAGGTTCGATACGGGAAAGGGCAGCGGCCTGGCGTCTGGGCAGGAGGCCGGTCATCACACGGCCGCCGTCCAGAGGGGGGATCGGCAGGAGGTTGAAAACCCCGAGGATGATGTTGATGTAAAGGCTGAAGCCGCACATCAGACGCAGAGGCTCCAGAACCATGCCGAGCTGAGTCTCCGCCCCGCCGTGGAGGATGGCAAGCCCCCTGAGCAGCAGAGCGGAAAGGGCCGCCAGGGAAAAGTTGGTGAGAGGACCGCCCAGCGACACCCAGATCATATCCCGCCGGGGACGGCCGAGATTTGAAAAATTAACCGGAACCGGACGGGCCCACCCGAAACCGAAAAAGAGCAGGGCCAGGGTTCCGATGGGGTCGAGGTGCCTGAGGGGATTCAGGGTCAGCCGCCCCAACAGGCGCGCAGTGGGGTCGCCCAGTTTTTCGGCGACAAAACCATGGGCCACCTCGTGCAGAATCACCGCCAGCAAGGCCGGCACCAGCATGATTGATATCTTAGTGAGAATACTTTCCATGGTCCTTCGATCGTGTGAAAAGCTGGGAAACTTCAGCTTTTGTAACAGATAGGACGGGGGAAGTCAATTGACCCGCCTTCGCCTGGCGGCTCCGGGCGGGCAAGCCGTGAACCGGGAATCGGCAGTCTTCCGGCCTCAGTCCTCAGTCGTCAGTCTTTCCCCTGTCCTTTTTCAGAAATCGCCTTCGGACCAGGGCCACTTCGTCCTCCCGGTTCTCAACCTTGCCGTCGAGACGGGCATTGAGCAGGGTCTTCAGAATCTCCTTGTAGAAAGGTCCGGGGGGGATTCCGAGAGTTTTCAGGTCGTGACCCGTCAGATGCGGAGCCCTGGTGCGCAGGTGGGTGAAGTAGTGGGATACCCAGCTGCGGACCTCTTCGGTCCCGGCACGGGCCATGAGGTAGAGAAGGGTTTCGGTGGCATAGGGTTCGAGCCAATGGTAGAGTTCGCTGGGCCTGAATTTGCCGCTGCGGGCCCGGCGCCGCTCCATGACCTGCAGGGTCCCGTGGGCCGAATCCCGTTCATCCAGAAAAACCGATTCATACCGGGGCGATACGGCCAGACGGCTGCAGGCTCCGGCCATGGCGTCGCGGTCAAGCTCAGCGGTCAGGCAGAGGAAATAGACCATCCAGGCATGCCAGGACTCGCCGGTATACAGAAGTTCGTACCAGTGAATGGCCCGGCCGGCGTTCTCGAACAGCGCCCGGGACCGTGGAGTCAGGGTGAGGGCGGGATGGATGTATTTCAGCAGGTCGAGTTCAACCATCCTCGCCACCGCCGCAAGGGGGTTGGCCTCCTTGAGGATGATGACAAGCTCATTGAAGACCCGCGGGCCACCGACCTTTTCGAGAAACCCCATGCGAACCGCATTGCGCAGAAGGTTTCTGGTCTGTGCCCCCATCTGGAAACCGAGTCGCTGCTCGAAACGAATGGCCCGGAACATCCGGGTGGGGTCCTCGACAAAACTCAGGTTGTGCAGGACACGGATGACCTTTCCGTGCAGGTCGCGCTGGCCGCCGAAAAAGTCGAGCAACTCACCGAACTCCCCTCCGTTCAGCGCAATGGCGAGGGTATTGATGGTGAAGTCGCGCCGGTAAAGGTCCAGCCGGATGGAGGCGTGCTCCACTTTGGGAAGGGCGCCGGGCTCCACGTAGTATTCCATCCTTGCAGACGCGACGTCCACCTTGAACCCATCGGGGAAAATGACCACCGCGGTGCCGAACTTGCGGTGGGTGCGGATCCGGCACCTTCTCCGTCGGGCATATTCGGCCGCGAAGGCGATGCCGTCCCCTTCCACCACGATATCCACGTCGAGGTTATCCTGGCGGCGCAGCAGATCCCTGACGAAACCGCCGACCACGAAAATGTTCATCCCCAGACCGCCCCCGACTTCGCCCATCTCCCGCATCATTTGATAAATCCTGGAGGGGAGCTGTTCCTTCATGAGCCTGGCGACATCCCTTTTTCTGAGGGCCAGGCCGCTGACGGATGTCCCGGCCTCCGGCTGCCCCTCGCGGGAGGCCCGGGTTCCCCAAACCATGTGCCGCAGCAGGTCGGTGCGGGTAACGGCGCCGACAAGCCGCCCCTGGTCGACCACCGGGACGAATCGCTGGTTGCGGTTCACTATCAGGTCCTGAAGGGTATCCACGGCAGTGGTGGGTTCCACGGTGTAAAACTCCCCGCTCATGTATTCACGGACGGAAACCCCCGCGAGACCGTGGTGGGCCGCTTTTTCGGCGACCTGTCGGGAAATGATGCCCACGACCTCCTCTCCTTCCATGACCGGCAGAGAGTTGAGGCTGTAGCGGGTCAGCATCCTTCGAGCCTCATCGATGGTCGATTGGACCGAAACGGTTTTGACAGGGAAGGACATCAGGTGTCGGGCTTCCCACCGGGGGTTGACATGGCGCCGAAGAATCAGCGGAATACGGTCCAGAACCTGAACCAGGGTCAGGTCCCGCAACGTCCCCGCCGCTGCGAAACGGTGCCCCCCCCCTCCCAGTTCCGACAGAATTTCCCCCACGTGGACCTCCGGAATGCGCGAGCGCCCCACCAGGAAAATCCGGTCCCCCATCCTGACGACCACCAGCAGGGCATCGAGGTTTTCCATATCCTTGAGCTTGTGGGCGAGAACTGCCAGATCGCCGACGAAATGGTCCACCGAAGCGTGGGCGACAGAAACATCGATTCCGTTCACGGTGAGAACGTTTCGAGACTGGATGAGCTCGTGCAGCAGTGCCACCTGTTCGGGGGAAAGCTCCTGGGTCAGGAAATCGGCGACGGTGTTCAGGTTGGCCCCATGGGAGAAGAGAAAGGCCGCGGCCTGGTAGTCCTTGAGGGTGGTGGAGCTGAAGAGAAGATTGCCGGTGTCCTCGTAGAGCCCCAGCATCATCATGGTGGCCTCTTCAGGGTCGGGCTCGATGCCCTTTTCCATGAAGAGGTGCGTAAAAACGGTCACCGTGGAGCCCACCGGTTCGATGACCTCGAGGGTTCCGCGAAGGTCGGCCTTGCCGGCGGGATGATGGTCGTAGATATGAAGCTCCACCCCCTCCCGGCGGGCCACCTCATCGAAGGGGCCGATTCGCTCCGACTGCCGCACGTCGACCAGGATCAGCCGGCTGACGGCGGAAAGGTCGATATCCCGGACCCGCTTGAAATTGTAGGCGTAGACCGCGCTGTGCAGAAAGAACTCCCGCAGGCTGCGCTCCTGGGCGCCGGAGAAGACCATTTCGGCCCCGGGGTAGAGCTTTCGGGCCGCAATCATCGCCCCGAGACAGTCGAAATCGGCGTTGATGTGGGTGGTGATGACGTCCATAAGCCCGGTTCGAGATTCAAAAAAATAATTCGGCACGAGGCTAGAGGCAATAAACCCAAAACTTCCCCCGCCTATCGCCCATGGACCATGGGCCATCGCCTATTGCCCTTAGAACTTACCCCGAGATATCCAGGCTGCCTATGAGCTCGCGGATGTCGCTGATTCCCTCCTCCAGGCAGAACTGCTCGATCCCGTCGATGATCGTCAGCATCGCCCCGGGGTCGACAAAATTTGCCGTACCGACCTGGACGGCGGTGGCGCCGACGATGAGAAACTCCAGGGCATCTGAGGGACGCACGATGCCGCCGATGCCGATAACCGGAATCCTCACCGTCTGCACGACCTGGTGGACCATCCGCACCGCTATCGGCCGGACGGCGGGACCGGAGAGCCCTCCGGTTTTATTGGCCAGGCGGGGCCTGCGGGTTTTCACGTCCACTGCCATGCCGGTGATGGTGTTGATGAGGCTGATGGCGTCGGCGCCGGCCTCCTCCACCGCCCGGGCGACAACCGTTATGTCGGTCACGTTGGGGGTCAGCTTGGCGATGAGGGGCTTGTCGAGCTTCTTCCGCACCAGGGAGACCACCTCGGCGGCAGCCCTCGGGTCGGTGCCGAAGACGATCCCCCCCTGCTTGACGTTGGGGCAGGAGATGTTGAGCTCCACCCCCGCGACCTCCGGGATGTCGGAGAGGCGTTCGGCGACTTCGCCGTACTCTTCGAGGGTATTGCCGAAGAAATTGACGATGACCGGCGTGGTTACCTCCCGCAGGAAAGGGAGCTTGTGCTCGACGAAGGCGTCCACCCCGACGTTCTGAAGACCGATGGCGTTCAGCATGCCGCTGATCGTCTCTGCGATGCGGGGGGTGGGATTGCCTGCCTTGGGCCGCAGCGACAGTCCCTTGGTGACGATGGCGCCGAGCCTTTCCAGATCGAGGAAGGGCGCGTACTCCTCTCCGTAGCCGAAAGTGCCCGAGGCCGGCATCACCGGGTTCTTCAATTTGATCCCGGCGATCTCCACCGCCAGACTGGGGCGCATGGCCTCCTTTTCCTTCTCCTTGTCAAAGCTCATCATGATTGGCATCCCTCACAATATCCGGGCTCCTGCCCGAGCCTGCTCCAGTCCAGCTGCTCCGCCCGGAACACCGGCCCCTCCTTGCAGGAGCACAGGTAGCGGGGACTGGCGTCGGAGTGACCGGTCCCCTTGACGACGCAGCCGAGGCAGGCCCCGACTCCGCAGGCCATGAGCGCTTCCAGTGAAACCTGCAAGGGCGCCTTGCGGGCGGCGCAGATCCCGTAGACCGCCTCGATCATCGGCATCGGCCCACAGGCGAAAACGGTTGCCCCGGGATACTTGTCGAGTTTGCGCAAAAGGACCTGGGTCACCAGCCCCTCCTCGCCGAGACTGCCGTCGTCCGTCGAGACGTAGGTCTCCACCCCGAGCCGCTCGAACTCGGTCACCGCCAGGATGTCCTCCCGGGTACGCCCCCCCATCAGGAGCCGGACGCTGCCCGTCTTGACGAGTTCGCTGGCGAGCATGAAGAGGGGCACCAGGCCGATTCCGCCTCCCACGAGGATCTTTTCGCCCTCCGGCGCCCCGAGGTCGAAACCCTTTCCCAGGGGGCCCAGCACCTCGACGCGGTCACCCTCGTGGAGTTCGCTCATGATCCCGGTGCCGCGTCCGACGACTTTATAGAGGATTTCCACGTACTCCTTGGGCGGCATCCCTTCGCAGTCGGGGGGAAGAAAACCGGTTCGGAAAATGCCGAAGGGTCGGCGCAGAAGAGGAGGCAGGGACAGCTGCACCCGAAACATGAGAAACTGCCCCGGTCGGGCCGAGGCGCCGAACCCCGGCGCCAGGATCCGCATCCGGAAATACCCGGGAGAGATCTCCTGGTTGGAGAGGACCATGGTCTTGTAGTTTTTCATCAGAACCTCTTGTATGTTGAAAATCGGGAGATCGGGAGAGTGGGGAGGTGGATTTCATTTCCCTATCTCCCCAATCTCCCCAGCTCCCCGGCTTTTCCCCTTCAGCCTTCGACCCGTTCCATCACCGCCGCATCCTCGCCGTCGGCGTAGTAGCGGGGCCTGAGGGCCGCCCGCCGAAAACCGAATGCTTCGTAAAGAGCCATGGCGCCCCGATTGCTCACCCGAACCTCGAGAAACGCCTTTTCCATTCCCATGCTTCGACTTCGCGCCAGCACATGGTCCAGCAACTGGGTCGCCACCTTCCGACGGCGAAATGCGGGGGCCGTGGCGACATCAAGGATATGCAGTTCCCCGCATACGAACCAGGAACAGATAAATCCGGCGAGATGGTTATCCCCACGCCCAAGGTCGATACGGGATATCGGGTTTCCAGCTCGGCCCGAAACTGCTTTTCCGACCAGGGATGGGTATGGCAGGCCCGCTCGACGCTCAGGACCTCATCCAGATCGGCCAAGACCATCGGCTGAATCCGCAAAATTCCGCTCGAATCGCAGAAGAGGGAAGACTCCAGGTTTCCCATGGCACAATTGGTTCTCTTTTGGCGAATCCGGATAAATTCGGATTCACGCAAATTTAAGATCCTGGGCGATTGGCAGGTCTTTGCGGTTTCATCCGAATCTATCCGCAGTTGTCTGCGTTCAATTCAAGGTGCTGACCTTCAGGAAAACACGGCAAAGTGAAACCAGGCCATACGGCGTAAATAGCCTCTCATCATAAGTCAGGCCCTATTTATCTGTAAAGCGCTAATCGTGCGAAACAGGAAGGGAGATTCTTCCTTCGGCAGGCAATTCTCCCGGGAGGTATACGGTTTTTTTGCCCCGCCCAAGCGGACGGCACAGCCGATTTCCCCGCTCCCATCGACACTTATCTAATCTAGCCCCCTCAGAAGAACCTTCACACGCCACTGGAAGGGACTTTGCCGTTGACAAGCGGCAAGGGTTGGTCTAATAATTAGCCATTTTAAAACAAGGAGTTTTGACACTTGAGCAGCGACAAAAGCGTCACTTATAAGGATGCCGGTGTCGACATCGATGCCGGCAATCGTTTTGTCCAGATGATCAAGCCTCTGGTCAAGGCCACCTCGCGCCCCGAGGTTCTCACGGACATCGGCGGCTTCGGGGGACTCTTCTCCCTCAACGCCGACAAGTACCGGAAACCGACCCTGGTCGCATCGACGGACGGCGTCGGCACCAAACTCAAGCTTGCCTTCATGATGGACAAGCACGATACGGTCGGAATTGACCTGGTCGCCATGTGCGTCAACGACATCGTCGTCCAGGGCGCCGAGCCCCTCTTTTTCCTCGACTACCTCGCCACCGGCAAGCTCTCCCCGGAAAAGGCTGCGGATATCGTCAAGGGCATTTCCGAGGGCTGCATCCAGGCCGGATGCGCCCTGATCGGCGGAGAAACCGCCGAGATGCCGGGGATGTACTCCGACGGGGAATACGATCTGGCCGGTTTCACCGTGGGGGTGGTGGACAACACCGCAATCATCGACGGCTCTTCGATTACCGTGGGCGACAGCCTGATCGGCATCGGCTCCAGCGGCCTGCACTCCAACGGATATTCCCTCGCCCGCAAGATCTTTTTCGAAAGGATGAATCTCTCCCTCGACGCCTCCCTGGAGGGCCTGGAGCGGCCCCTCGGCGAAGAGCTGCTGACCCCCACCCGGATATATGTCAAAACAATCCTCAACCTTCTGCGCGATTTCCAGATCAAGGGCATGGCCCACATCACCGGAGGAGGAATCGTGGAAAACGTTCCCCGGGTCCTGCCCAGGCACTGCCGGGCCGTGGTCGAAAAAGCCGGCTGGGAAAAACCGGCGATTTTCGAACATCCTCCGCCAGGGCGGCAATGTCGATGAACTCGAGATGTACCGCACCTTCAACTACGGCATCGGCATGGCCCTCGTCGTCCCCGAAAGAGAAGCCGACGACATCATGGTCCGTCTGTCCGGCCTCAAGGAAAAAGCCTACCTCATCGGCCGGATCGAAAAATGCGCCGAAGGGGAAGAAGGCGTGGTTCTGGTATAAGGCAGGTTCGAGGCTTGCCCGGCCATAGCCGAAAGACGACGGCGGGTTGCACCTGACGATTCACGTTACATTAACGGCTTTTCCCGGAGGTTACGTGGCAAAAAAACTTCGGCTCGGCGTTCTGGCCTCGGGGGGAGGTTCCAACCTGCAGTCGATCATCGACCGCTGTGGGGATGGGTCCCTGGCTGCTGAGATTGCCCTGGTAGTCAGCAACAATCCCTACGCCGGAGCCCTGGAGCGGGCCCGGGTCGCGGGCCTCCCCTGGAAGTGCATCGACCACCGGCAATTCGCCGAGAGGGAATCCTTCGACCAGGCGGTGGTCGCCTCCCTGCTGGAGGCGGGAGTGGAACTGGTGGTTCTGGCCGGATTCATGCGCCTCATTTCCCAGACCTTCCTCGATGCCTTTCCCGGGCGGATCATGAATATCCATCCGGCGCTACTTCCGGCCTTTCCCGGTCTCCACGTGCAGCGCAAGGCCCTGGAATACGGCGCCCGTTTTTCCGGATGCACGGTTCATTTCGTCGACGGCGGTGTCGATACCGGCCCGGTTATCATTCAGGCGGTAGTCCCGGTGCTCGATTCCGACACCGAGGACAGCCCTGGCGGCCCGCATCCTGAAACAGGAGCACCTCATCTACCCCCGGGCGATTCAGCTTTTTGCCGAAGGCAGACTGCGGGTGGAGGGCCGCCGGGTACGCATCGAACCGCCCCTGCCTCCCGCCGAAATCCGCCCTCGTCAATCCGCCGCTGGAATGAAATTCGAAGCGCCAGATCGAGACCAAGAATACTAGATCTCACGTCTTGAGTCTTCGGTCTACACTGGTAGAAGGTTTCGCCATGCCTCCCATCCTCGTCAGCGCCTGCCTGCTCGGCCTTCTGACCCGTTACGACGGAACCAGCAAGAGCAACACCAGGGTCCTCGAATTTCTGGACCGGCAAGGCCTGATTCCTGTTCCCGTCTGTCCCGAGCAATTGGGGGGGCTGCCCACGCCGCGCCCCCAGACGCGCTTTGCCTGCGGGGACGGAGCTGCGGTGCTGGACGGCGCCGGCTCGGTGGTCAACGCGAAAGGCGCGACCATGAACGGTCCTTTTCTGAAAGGAGCCGTCGAAACAATGAAGGTGGCCCGGTTGGCAGGGTGCAGCCAGGCCCTCCTGAAGGAGCGCAGCCCCTCCTGTGGGGTTCATCAGGTATATCTGGAAACGCAAATCCTGCCCGGAAAAGGCGTGACTGCGGCGCTCCTGGAGCGCAACGGCATCCATGTATTCAGCGAGGAGGACCTGGAACCGTCCACGCCTTGATTATCGTTCCGGGACCGTTAAACTTCGGGGTGAAACCACACTCCCTGGAGGTGCTGTTATGCTCAAAATTACCTGGCTGGGGCACGCCTGCTTCACCCTGGATGATGGAAACAGCCGGATCGTCATCGACCCCTTTCTGACCGACAACCCGGTGGCGACAGTGAGCCCTGCCGACCTGGAGGTCAATGCCGTGCTTGTCACCCACGGTCACGGCGACCATCTCGGCGATGCGGTGGATATATCCCGCCGTGCCGGGGCCCCCCTGATAGCCCCCTTCGAACTGGCGAAATTCTGCGAAAGGCAAGGTGCCACGATCCATCCCATGCATATCGGGGGAAGCCATTCCTTTCCCTTTGGGCGGGTCAAGCTGACCATCGCTCATCACGGCAGCGCCTTTGTCGGAGACGAGGCCGAATATACCGGAAACCCCTGCGGCTTCCTGGTAACCATGGCCGGAAGAACGGTCTACCATGCCGGGGACACCGGGCTTTTTTCCGACATGCGGCTGATCGGAGAATTGAACGAAATCGATGCCGCCCTGTTGCCCATCGGCGACAACTTCACCATGGGGCCGGAAGACGCTCGCGTGGCCGCAGGTTTTCTGAAGGCAAAAACAGTCATTCCGATGCACTACAATACCTTCGAGCTGATCGCCCAGGACCCCGACGCCTTCGTCCGTTCTCTTCCCGAGGGATGCCGCGGGGTCGTCCTGAAGGTCAACGAAACTTTTACGATCGAGTGATTGGGGACTCGGGACCGGGGAATCGTAGGGGCAGGCCCGCGTGCCTGCCCAGGGCGGCCACAGGGGACCGCCTCTACGGAACAATCCTTTCACTGTTCAATTGCCGAAGCAAAATTGATGCTTTCGCAAGAAAGCAAACTAGTGGATGGCTAAGCAAAAAGCGTCAAATGCAAGGCGCGCAATTGTCGTTCAATGAGGCGTACTTAGGTACATCGAAGCAGCGAGAGCAATTGCAGCAACGCAGCAGTTTGTGAGTTTTTGCGACGCCATCAAAATTGGAATTCCATGCAACACTACGATGTCATCGTTCTGGGGGAGGGTCTCGCTGCGCGTATCGCCGCTCTTCTGCTGGCCCGGGGCGGTTGCCGGGTATTGGCCTTTCGTAACCCGACCACCCCCTCGGCAGTCACGCCGGCCTGGTTTTTTCCTTCCCTCTTTCTCGAACGCCTGCTTGAAAACCTCGGCGGCCGCTCCTGTTACACACCCGTAGCCCCCTTTCAGGTGCTGACTTCCAAAACCCGCCTGGAATTTCTCGGTCGGGAGTCCATGGAGGGGGAACTGCAGAGGGAGTTCCCCTGCGAAAACGGCGGAATATCAGCCGTCCTGGGGCTCCTTCAAAAACTCGGCAGCCGGCTGGAGGAAGATCCTCTGGCAAAGCGGCGGCCTGCCGCTTACCGGCTTACGGAGTCGCCTGCGGTTTGCGTGCAGACGTTTGCGCCGGGGGATCGGATCCGGACTTTCCCGGCCTCTGTCGAGTCTCTGGAAAGGCATCGGAGACTCTGAGGGCAGAGAGGTGCTCGAGGCGCTCTTCACCGGGCTTACCCTCACTCCGCCGGAGGGGCTCTCGGTTGCCGAGGGAGCGCTGATATGGCATTGCGCCCGGAAAACCGACGGCCTTTCCCTTTCTGGATTCGAGGACCTGTTGCAGCGCCGCTACGACCAGTTCCACGGGGAAGAGGAAGCTCTCGCCGGCCTGGAGTCCCTGGACTGTGAGGATGGCGGGATAAGGGGCAACCTGAAAGGCGGGGGCCGGCTCAGTGCCAAGACCATCGTTCTCGGGGAATGCCCTGCCGGAAGCCTTTTTCGCGCCAACGCTCTCGGAGAATGGAAATCGCCTTCTCCGCTCGAAACTTTTATCGTCACCTTCCATGAAGGCAGACCGTCCCCGCTGCTGGCCTCCCGTTTTATCCTGGGAGGACCCCATGCGATCCGCCTCAGTTTCATGGAGGAACCCAGTAGGAAGTCCTGCCTGGTGGAAAGCCCGTCCGCGGGAGCCCCGGAGGGAATCCAGCCCCAGGATATCCACACCCGCCTGGCCGCCATCTTTCCTTTCGCCCGCTTCCAGGTGGCGCGCCGCCCCTCGCCCCTTCCGGAGCCCGACAGATGCGGCCCGGAGGACCGACGCATTCGGAGCGGCTTTCCCGGGGCCGTCGCTTCGCTCAAACTGGGGAAAAATATCCTCAACTGCAACGGCACCGCCGTTTTCCCCGCCCTCGGAGGCACCGGAGAGGCCCTGGTCGGAGTGAGCGTGGCCAATCATCTGCTGGGGAAATTCCGGAAAAAGGATTGACGGCGACATTCCAACTCTCCCTCCGGATCCGGCTTTTGCCGAAAATTTTGTTGCATTGCCCCACAAATCATGTTAAGAATTTGCGTTCTAAACATCCAGGAGGTCAATAAAATGTCCAGAGTCTGTGAAATCTGCGGGAAGAAGCCCACGACCGGCAATAACGTCAGTCATGCCCATAACAAAACCCGGAAGGTCTGGTACCCCAACCTGCAAAAAGTGAAGGCGCTGGACAAGGGAACCGTCCGCTCCATGAAAGTCTGCACCCGCTGCATCCGGGCCGGGGCCGTCAATAAGGTGGTCTGAGGCGAAACGGGTAGAAATCGAACGAAAAAAGGTGGGCCGAAAGCGCCCACCTTTTTTCGTTCGAGACACAAGACACAAGACGCAAGATTCAAAGATAAAACCTTGGGCACTTGTCCCTGGCCATTCCTCATTCGTTCAAACCGCGTCCCGAAATCCTTTGGCCTTGAGTCTTGAATCTCACGTCTCACGCCGTTTCACCCCGCATACGCCACCCATTCAATCTCGATTCCCGCCCCCCGCGGAAGAGCCGCTACCTGCACCGTGGCCCGGGCCGGGGCGATCCCCTCGAAATACCCTCCGTAAATTTCGTTGACGGTAGCGAAATCCCCGAGGTCCGTCAGATAAATAGTGGTTTTGACCACCGCCCCGAAGGTCAGGCCGGCCGCTTTCAAAACGGCCTCCATATTGGCCATGACCTGCTCGGTCTGGGCAGCGATGCCTCCTGCCACGACGATCTCGCCGGTGGCCGGGAGCAGGGGAATCTGTCCTGAAAAAAAGATAAAATCCCCTGCCCTGACTCCCTGGGAATAGGGACCGATCGCGGCCGGGGCATCCTTCGTCTCGATCTTTTCGATGGTCATGGCAAATCTCCTTTAATTCCTCATCCTCTCCACCCTGTACACCCCCTTGACCTTCAGCAGGGCATTAATGACCCGGTTTAGGTGGTCGAGGTCCTGAACGTCGACTTCGAAAGTGTTCAGTCCCTTATGGTCGGCAGTGGACTGAACGTTGGCGCTGATGATATTGGCCTCTGAATTGGTAATGGCGCCGGTAATCCCGGCCAGCATTCCCTTCTGGTCGACGCAGAAGACCCGGATTTTGGCCGGGCGGCTGGCTTTTTTCTTCATGTCCCATTCGACTTCAATCCGGCGTTCCGGGTCCGCCTCCAGCCCGTGAGGGCAGTCCGTGGTATGGACGGTGACGCCCCTTCCCCGGGTGATGAAGCCGACTACCGGGTCCCCGGGAAGGGGATTGCAGCACTTGGCGAACCGGACCATGATGTCTTCGACCCCATGGATCTTGATGGCGCTGGAAGGCTTCTTGCGAATTTTCTCCAGGACCTTGCCGATGCGCCCGGGTTTTGAAGGTTCCGCCTTGAGCTTTTCATGGGGCACGACCCGCCCGATGATCTGGCCGAGGGAAACCTTTCCATATCCGACTCCGGCAAGCAGATCCTCGGAAGTCTGGAAGCCGAGTTCGTGGACGGCATCGCTCAGTTCCTGCGAACTCAGTGCCCGATTGAGGCTGAAGCCGTGTTTCCGGAGCTCTTTTTCGAGCAGATCCTTGCCCAGTTCGATACTTTTTTCCCGCTGTTCGGTCTTGATCCACTGGCGGATTTTATTCCGAGCCTTGGACGTGCGGACGAATTTCAGCCAGTCTTTGCTCGGGGTCTGGTTCGGGGAGGTCAACACCTCGACAATATCGCCGTTGTGCAACTCGGTCTTGAGCGGCACCAGCTTGCCGTTCACCCGCGCCCCGACACAGCGCTGCCCGACGTCGGTATGTATACTGTACGCAAAATCGATGGGACTGGAACCACGGGGCAATTCCTTGACGTCGCCCCTTGGAGTAAAGACGTAGACCTCCTCCGGGAAGAGCTCTACCTTGACCGAATGCATGAACTCCCTGGAATCCTTGAGCTCCTTCTGCCACTCCATGAGCTGGCGCAGCCATTCGAAGCGTTTGTCATCCCGGTCGCTGACTCCGGCAACCTTACCCTCCTTGTATTTCCAGTGGGCCGCAATCCCCTCCTCGGCCACCCGGTGCATTTCGTCGGTACGGATCTGAACCTCCATCCGCTCACCGTAAGGACCCATCACCGTCGTGTGCAGGGATTGGTACATGTTGGCCTTCGGCATGGCGATGTAGTCCTTAAACCGGCCGGGGATCGGTTTCCACGCCGAATGAATGATACCCAGCACCCCGTAGCATTCACGGACAGACTTGACGATGATTCGGAGGGCGGTCAGATCGTAGACCTGTTCGAAATCGAGGCCCTGCCGCTCCATCTTGCGATAGATGGAATAAAGGTGCTTCGATCGTCCGGAAACATCCCCCTGAAGACCGTGTTTTTCCAAAAGACCCTGGATCTGTTTTCTGACTTCCTCGATGTACTTCTCCCGTTCCAATTTCTTCTTGGCGACCTTGGCCACCAGATCGTAGAAGATTTCGGGGGAGATGTAACGAAAGGCGAGGTCTTCGAGTTCGCCTTTGATCCAGCTGATACCGAGACGGTTGGCCAGAGGCGCGTAGATATCGAGAGTCTCCTGGGCGATCTTCCTTTGCCGGGCTTCGGGATGGTGGTGAAGGGTTCGCATGTTGTGGAGACGGTCGGCCAGTTTGACCAGGATCACCCGAATGTCCCGGGCCATGGCCAGGAGCATCTTTCGGAAATTCTCCGCCTGGCGCTCCTCACTGGTCCGGAAGATTATCTTGCCGATCTTGGTGACCCCGTCGACGAGTTCAGCCACCTCGTCGCCGAAGATGGTTTTCAACTCCTCGGTGGTGGTAAGGGTGTCCTCCAGGGTATCGTGCAGCAGCCCCGTCACGACAGTCGGGACGTCCATCTTCAATTGGGCAAGGATGAAGGCGACCTCCATGGGATGGGTCAGGTAGGGCTCGCCCGAAAGGCGCACCTGCCCCTGATGCACCTTGGCGCTGAAAACGTAAGCCTTGCGGACCAGATCGAGGTCTGCGCTCGTATTGTAGGAAAGGATTTTTTCGAGGAGATCGTCTAGACGAACCATGTGGACTCTACCCGGCGAGGAGAAAACGGAGGCACCAGCCATATTCCCCGGTAATTCTGTAGAGCCATTCCGGTAAGAATGGAAGAGGGAAATCCAAAAATTTTGACGGCCGAGGACCGCCCGCCGGGCTGATGAATGGGATGTTACCTCTTGTCTGTATTAGCTCTTGCGTCGTGGGGATTTCGTACTCGACCTTACCCGCGGCAACCTCCCGCAGGGCGACGACAATTTTTTTGTTCCCCGCCTTGTTTTCGATCAGGGGCTGAGCACCTTTGTACAACTGCTTCGCCCGCTTGGCAGCAACCATGACCAGCAGAAAACGATTGGGAACCTGTTTGAGACAATCTTCGACGGTGATGCGTGCCATAAATATACTCCGGAAACGTGAGATTTAAGGTTCAAGGCTTGCCCTGCCATAGCCGAAAGGCGACGGCGGGTTCAAGGTTCAAAGAGGATTCAAGGCGCTGAACCTCGAACCTTTAACATGAATTCAACCGGGTTTTAAAGTCCAAATTCCTCCGGCAGGGTTCCGAGCACTCTCCCTGTGCGGCATCCTTCGGCCACGACGATCGCTTTCAGCTCCTCAAGTGCCTCTGAAAACTCGTCGTTGACGACCAGATAATCATACCACACCGCCTCCCTGATTTCTCCACTGGCGTTGGCGATGCGGCGTTCGATGACCTCCCTGGCGTCGGTATTCCTTCCCTCGAGGCGCCGCCGAAGCTCCTGGAGGGTCGGCGGCAGAATAAAAATGAAGACTCCCTGCCGGTAAGTCTTCTTGAGTTGTGCGGCGCCTTGGCAATCGATGTCAAGAAGGATATCCCGACCGGCTTCACGGGCGCTTCCGAGGGCTTAAGCGATGTGCCATAGCGGTTGCCGTGCACTTCGGCCCATTCGGCGAACTCCCCCCGGGCGACCATCCCTGCGAAGATTTCGGGCGAGACGAAATGGTAATCCGTTCCCGCCCTTTCTCCCGCCCTGGCGGGCCGCGTGGTGTAGGAGACAGAATGCCGCAGGCCCGGGAAAAAGTCAATTATTTCCTTGCACAACGAAGTCTTACCGGCCCCCGAGGGGGCCGAGATGACAAACAGGATGCCTTCCCTGGGCATAAAGATTTCCTTTTCCCGATCGAGAGTCCGAGAGAACGCCCTTCGGCGGCGGGAACTTATTCGATATTCTGGACCTGCTCGCGGACCTTTTCCAGCTCCGCCTTGAGGGCCACCACCTGGCGGGTCAATTCGGCGTCGTTGGATTTGGAACCCATGGTGTTGGTTTCCCTGTTCAGCTCCTGGACGAGGAAATCCAACTGCCTGCCCACCGGCTCGGTCTGCTCCAGAAGATTACGGAACTGGTCGAGATGACTCTTGAACCGTGCGAGCTCCTCACTGATGTCGCATCGGTCGGCGTAGATAGCCACTTCCTGGGCAACCCTCTGGGGATCCTGGGAGAAATCGGCGCCAAGCCGGCCCAGACGCTCGGCGAGACGGATCCGCCATTCCAGGGGAACCTGGGGGGCCCTCTCCTCGATTCGGGAAAGGAGAACGGCGGCGGTATCGAGCCGCCCTTCAATGTCCCTTCGGGTCGCCTCGCCTTCGGCCAGGCGCATCGCCTCAACGGCATCCAGTGCCTCGTTCAGGGCCTCGTCGAGGCATCGTCGGGTCTTTTCCTCATCCGGCTCGGCTTCGCGCACGACAATCACGTCTTTCTGTGACGCCACCAGGGACACCGGGATAACCTCATCCAATCCCAGGGTTTCCCGCAGTTCCCGAAAGACCTCGGCATAGGCCGCGGCCAGGGGAGCATTGAGGGTGGGAGCGGCCACCGCCCCGTCAGCCAGTTCCTGATTGATGAAGATATCGATCTTCCCCCGCTTGAGCCGCTCCCCGATCCGTTTTTTGATCTCTCCCTCAAGGGGGAAAAGGGACCGGGGTGATTTCATATTCAGGTCGCTGTAGCGATGGTTTACCGACTTGATTTCCACCGTCAGGGACATCCCCTCCACAACGGCCCGTCCCTTGCCGTAGCCCGTCATGCTTTTAATCATCGTCTCTCCTCATCCGAAAGAAAACTGCAGCCTGAACCCCGCGCGGCTGTCGGAGAATAAGACAATCGACGGGGGGAGTCAAGGAGCAAGGTGAGTAATGCAGGGACGCGGTTTGCGGGACGCGGGACGAGAAGGTCAGTACCTAAGGGTTGCCTTTCCCGTCCCTCGTCCCGCGTCCTCTCCTTACCGTTCCAAAATCATCGCCGCGGCCATGGCCCCGGCGGCGCAGATGGAGATGAGACCGTAGCGGGCGTTGCGGCGGGTCATCTCGTTGGCCAGGGTGGTCATGATTCGCGCTCCGGTGGCGGCAAAGGGGTGACCAATGGCGATGGAACTTCCCAGGGGGTTGAGCTTTTCGATGTCGATGGTCCCAACCGCCTCCTCTTTCCAACCCTTTTGCCACGCCTTGAGGTTACAGGCGACCTGGGCGCCAAAGGCTTCGTGGACCTCCACGATGTCCATATCCTCGAGGCCCAGGCCGGCCCGCCGCAGCACTCTGGGCACCGCCACCGCCGGCGCCATGAGCAGCCCCTCCCGGGGGTGGATTGCAGCGAACTCCACCGCCTTGATGAAAGCGAGAGGTTCGAAACCCTCCCGGCGGGCGCGCTCCTCGGACATCAGCAGAACAGCCGCGGCCCCATCGGTGAGGGGGCTGGAGTTGCCTGCGGTAATCGTCCCCTTTTCAGAACGATCGAATACGGGCCGGAGCCCCCCAAGCTTCTCCATACTGGTGTCGGAGCGCACGATGGTATCGTGGTCTATACCCTCAAGTGGGAAGATTTCCGCCTTGAGACGCCCGTCGGCGGTGGCGGCTGCGGCCCTCAGATGACTTCGCAGGGCGATCTCGTCCTCTTCGAGCCGGGTCACGTTCCATTCCTTGGCCGTGACCTCGGCGTGCTCCCCCATCGTCAAACCGGTGGAGGGCTCCGTGAAGGAAAGAGGCGAAGGTTTTAAATGACGGGGACGCAGCCTGAGCAGGACCTTGAGCCTCTCCCCGGAGCTTTTGGCCATTCCCGCCCTCCGGAAAATATCCGAGGCTTCCGGGCCGAAGAGCACCGGTACCGTCGACATCGATTCGACTCCTCCGGCGACGCCGATTTCGGAGCGCCCCTGCAGAATGGCATCGGCCACGTCAACGGCGGCGTGAATGCTGGTGATGCAGTTGTTGGAGACGAGGTGCGCCCTGATTTTTGCCGGCAACTTGAGGTCGAAGATGATCTCCCTCGCCAGGTTGGAAATACGAGGGTCATGAAGCACCCGTCCCCAGACGAGCTCGTCGACCTTCTCCGGGTCGATCGGAAACTTTTCGAGCAGCCCCTTGACCGCATGGGAGGAGAGCCGAAGCTGGGAAAGGCCGCTGAAAACCGTCCCCGCCTTGACAAATGGAGTCCGCATTCCTGCGACGATGGCAACTCGATTGGCGTTGGGCATGAAATGACCTCCCGTTGGATCCGTGAAAAGTAAAAATGTAAAGATTCGGCGCCAAGCGCCATGATTTCAGAATATTCTTAGCGCTTGAGTCTTGATGGTCTCGCAAGAAACTCAAATAGTGGATGGCTAAGCAAAATTTTCGTCCTGCAAGGCTTGGTGGTTTTTCAGGGGCGAAGGGTCGAGGCCCTGAAAAAACGCTGTAACGCCGTAGGGCGGACTTTTTGCGAGGCCATCAGTCTTGACTCGATTTAACTCATCGACATCCGTATACATTTTCTATATAATACCACGCCGAAGGGCTGAGGCGCGGCGCCCTTCCGCCGCGGCTATTCATATTAATGAAAAGGAGAGAAGAGATGGCCACACCGGAATTCAAGTACCAGGAACCGTTCCCGCTCGACAAGGACACCACAAAGTACTACAAGATCCCCGATTCGGAAAAGTTCGTATCGGTCGCCGGCTTCGACGGCAAGGACGTCCTCAAGGTCGCCCCCGAGGCGCTGACGATCCTCGCCAACCAGGCGATGAAGGACGTCTCCTTCATGCTGCGTCCGGAGCACAACGAGAGGTCGCCAGGATTCTGCGCGATCCCGAGGCGTCGATGAACGACAAGGGCGTTGCCATGGCCTTCCTGCGCAACGCCGAGATCGCCGCCAACTTCGAGCTGCCGCTCTGCCAGGACACCGGCACCGCCACCATCGTCGCCAAGAAGGGCCAGCAGGTCTGGACCGGCGTCAACGACGAGGAATACCTCTCCAAGGGGGTCTACAAGACCTACACCGAGGAAAACCTGCGCTACAGCCAGACCGTGGCCCTCGACATGTACAAGGAGAAGAACACCGGCACCAACCTCCCGGCCCAGATCGACATCTTCGCCACCGAAGGGGACGCCTACAAGTTCCTCTTCATCGCCAAGGGGGGCGGATCCGCCAACAAGACGATGCTCTACCAGGAGACCAAGGCCCTGCTCAACCCCGAGAAGCTGGAGAAGTTCCTGGTCGAGAAGATGAAATCCCTCGGCACCGCCGCCTGCCCCCCCTACCACATCGCCTTCGTCATCGGCGGCACCTCCGCCGACGCCTGCATGAAGACGGTCAAGCTCGCCACCGCCAAGTAGCTCGACGGCCTGCCCACCGAGGGCAACGAGCACGGCCGGGCCTTCCGCGACGTCGAACTGGAGAAAAAGCTCCTCGAAGCGGCCCAGAAGCTCGGCATCGGCGCCCAGTTCGGCGGCAAGTACTTCGCCCACGACGTGCGGGTGATCCGCCTGCCGCGCCACGGCGCCTCCTGCCCCGTCGGCATGGCCGTCTCCTGCTCGGCCGACCGCAACATCAAGGCGAAGATCACCCGCGAAGGGCTTTTCGTCGAGGAGATGGACCGCAATCCCGGCCGCCTCATCCCCGAGCAGTACCGCGGCAAGCACGGCCACGGCGTCCAAGATCGACCTCAACCGCCCGATGAAGGAAATCCTGGCCGAACTCAGCAAGCACCCGGTCGGCGCCCCCCTTCTTCTCAACGGAACCATCGTCGTCGGACGCGACATCGCCCACGCCAAGTTCAAGGAGATCCTCGACAGCGGCAAGCCGCTTCCCGAATACCTCAAGAAACATCCCATCTACTACGCCGGACCAGCCAAGACCCCGAAGGGCAAGCCTTCGGGGTCCTTCGGCCCGACCACGGCCGGCCGCATGGACAGCTACGTCGACCTGCTTCAGGCCAACGGCGGCTCGCTGATCATGATCGCCAAGGGGAACCGCTCCCAGCAGGTCACCGACGCCTGCAAGAAGCACGGCGGCTTCTACCTCGGCTCCATCGGCGGCCCCGCCGCGGTTCTGGCCGAGGAGAACATCAAGAAGGTCGAGTGCATCGACTTCCCCGAACTGGGGATGGAGGCGGTCTGGAAGATCGAGGTGGAGGACTTCCCGGCTTTCATCCTGGTGGATGACAAGGGCAACGACTTCTTCAAGCAGCTCGGCTGCTGATCAGGCTGGAAGAAACGAAGCCCCCGGTTCGCAGATGCGGCCGGGGGCTTTTCGCATGGGGACGATTTTCCCTGGTGCGTTTCGGGGACCACCCCCCCCTCCGGGGATGGGAACCCGCTCGAATTCGCGAGGCGCCTTGGCAGAAAATCCGATTGAAAATGGTGCTGAAATCGGTCCGGGTCTGAAAAAGATCCGCAGACGGCGCTGGTGCCTTTGGGCCGTCATCCTCATCTACCTTCCCGCAATGTGGGCCACGCTCAGGCTGACCTCATCCATGCACGCGCTGGGTATGGTCTTCGGCGTCTGGTTCGCCCTCCTCTTTGCCGCGGCCATAGTCGTCGCCGTCGCCAGGTGCCCGAGGTGCGGGAACTATTATCACATGCACGGCATGACGTTCCTCTGCCTGCGCAAATGCCTCCACTGCCAGCTCCATCTCAAGGCGGACAAAAAAACGAGCGGCTAAATTCCGACATCGGCCGCCCGGCAGGGCATCCTTTTCCTTAATTAAGGGGAGATTCGGCCACAAGGTGTTGCATTTTCGAAAAATGTTTTTATGATATCAGCGCGTTGCGATCCGGCCCCGGGTCAAATCCACCCCGGCATTCCATCACCCGAAATTTCCACAACCGTTTCTCTGACGCGTCACAGCTAAGGATGACCATGGCCAGAATCGACAGTCTCTTCAAACTCCTCAAGGACAAGGGGGGCTCGGACCTCCACCTCTCTCCCGGGAATCCCCCCCTCCTGCGGGTTTCCGGGGACCTGGTTCCCGCCATCCCGCAGAAACTGGGGCACGATCAGTACAAGGCCCTGGTTTACGAAATCATGACCGAAGACCAGCGCCGCCGTTTCGAGGAGACCCACGACCTCGATTTCGCCTACGAGGTGGCCAGCCTCGATGCCCGGTTCCGTGCAAACATCTTTTACGGCCGCCTCGGCATCGGCGCCGTTTTCCGGCTCATTCCGACCCGCATCCTTACTGCCCAGGAACTGGGCCTTCCGCCCACGCTCCTTCGTTTCACCGAATACAATAAAGGCCTGGTACTGGTCACCGGTCCCACCGGCAGCGGCAAGTCGACCACCCTGGCGGCGATGATCGACCACGTCAACCGCAGCAGGGGCGAACACATCCTGACGATCGAAGACCCCATCGAATTCGTCCACACCAGCCAGAAGAGCCTTGTCAATCAGAGGGAGGTGGGCCGGCACACATCTTCCTTCGCCACGGCCCTGAAGGCGGCGCTGCGAGAGGATCCGGACATCATTCTGGTCGGTGAAATGCGGGACCTGGAGACCATCGAGCTGGCCATCACCGCGGCTGAAACCGGCCACCTCGTCTTCGGGACACTCCACACCAGCAGCGCCCCCAAAACCATCGACCGGATTATCAACGTCTTTCCAACCAACCAGCAGGAGCAGGTCCGCGCAATGCTGGCCGAATCCCTTAAAGGGGTCATCGCCCAGCAACTGGTCCCCACGGAGGACGGTCGACGCTGTGCGGCCCTCGAAATCCTCCTGGTAAATACAGCGGTCTCGAACCTCATCAGGGAAGGCAAAACATTCCAGATCCCCTCGGTGGTGCAGACCGGCCGGAAAGAAGGGATGCAGCTGATGGATCAGGCTCTTCAGGAGCTTCTGAACGCCCACCGTATCAATGCCGGAACTGCATTCAAATACGCACAGAACAAGACTCTGTTCAAAACTCCTCAGAGGGAGAGCCCCCATGGATGACCAACGCATCAAAATGCACTCGCGCCAGGTGGTCATGGTCCTCTCCAACGGCAGCCGTATGGAGGGAGAGGTGTTTCTCGGCCTGTACGAGGCCCACCGCAACGGGCCGCAGAAACTAGGAGACCTCCTCAACGGAGAGAACGGTTTTTTGCCGATCCGGACCGCCGAAGGGGTGCTTCTGGTCAATCTGGCCCTTATCGTCAGCGTCAGCACCGAAACCGCCGGTGAGGCCGACGACTTGATGCGACTCGGCGAGAAGTACCGGATTCAGGTCACCACCCTCACCGGGGAGGACATATCGGCAGAGCTTTTCGTCAACCTGCCACCTGACCGCCGTCGGGTGAAAGACGCCCTCAACCAGCCCCAGCGCTTTCTCCCCCTCTTCATGGAAGAGAAGATCCTCTATCTCAACACCGGCTTCATCCTCAGCGTTCGGGATTGAGGCGCAAGAGTATATATCGGCACACTCTGCGAACTGTGACTATCAGCAGAGATCGAGAATCAGGCAGACGGGAAGATGGCGGCCCACCCCTCCCAACGCCCCCATTTTCAGGCAAACCCCCTCTTCCTCTTGTTCCGCGAAATCCGCCCCAGAACCCAGCCGAAGAAAAGGATCCCGCCTCCCGCGAGAAACCATCTGATTGCGCCGTTGTAAATCAATTTGTCGTTTTTCCGGCTCAGGGACTCGACCTTTCCTGAGAGTTGGACATTTTCCTGCTTCAGCTGGTCGCGTTCGGTCGAAATCTGCACAACATTGGCGGATTTCTTCTTTAAATCCTCATATTTCGCCTGAGTCGCCTGAAGCTCTTTTTTCAGATTGGCCAAGGCCGTTTCCGCGGCTTCACGCCCCTTGCTCTCATCGGCCAGGCCCTTGTTCAGCACCTCATGCTGTCCCTGCAGTCCCTCCAAACGGTTTTTAAGATCGGAATTCACCCTTTCCAGACGGGCGATAACCATTGATTTGGGTGTCTCGTCGGTAACATACTGCTTGAGCACATACCCCTCGGTCCCGTCCTGGGTCCGCACCCGCAGATAGTCGCCGTTTTCACTTAGAACATCCATGGCGGTACCGGTCTTCAGGGTTTTAATAATCTTGTATTTTTCTCCCTGCCCCTGGCGAAGAGTTATCACCAACTGGTCTGAAACGTAGCGCTGTTCCGCCCAGGCAGGGGCAGAGACAGAAATGGCCAGAAGCAGCAAAAGGGCTAAAATCACCTTGGTCATCCATTCTCTCCTTTGTTTACTTCAGACTGCTGAATCGATTTGGGGTATTGGGAAAAGCAGTTCCCCGGGCAATTCGGTTTTACTTTTACAGGGTCGTCCGACCACTTTAAACAGGAAATAAATTCCCGAATAATCTGAAAGCCCCTGTGATAAGCACGGGAGGAACTCCCCGCCTCTCGAAGTCTGGAAGATAACATAACCGGGCCGCAACGGGCAACCGTTCAATCCGGATTTCCCTCGCAATTTCGCGGACCAAGCTAATTCGTTTTTCCCCGGTGAGGTCTAGCCGAAAGGGGCCGGAATTGGAAGAAAGGGTTGGCCGCACGGGGCACCAGGACACTGGTTCGCTTCAGGCAATTTCAAATAAAACGTAGCGGATTGGAGAAAAAAGCAGGCTTTCAGCTAGAAGGGCGCCCATAAGAATCGTGTATTTGAGAAAAACCCCGCGCAGGCACCGCCGACCGTGCGCCAATGTCGGGTAAGCCCGGCAAATATCGGGCTTGACATCGTGGATGGCGCAATGCGCGGTTTCAGGCCCTGTTCTTCTCAGAAAGGGGCATGTCTCCTCCAGCAGTTTCGTGTCCGGATCAACCCAGATCCATCCACAACGATTGACGCGATTCAAGAGGTCTTCGTGCCCCAGATTGCGCCAACGCTCGATGTCAGCCTTCGAGGCATTCAAATGCCCCCCGAACAACTCACAACATTTTCCACAACAGAGACATCCGGAAATCCGTTCTTTCCGCCCGACGGTTCCTTTCCGCAACCAGCGTTGCAAAACCTTCACGATCCCCACCTCTCTTTGCGAATGCCGAAAAAAAAACACCCACCTTCCGGCGGGCGCAAACTTTCCTTTTCCTTTCTTGGTCCCCCTTGTAGTTGGGCCCGGACGATAACCCAAGGTTCTGAAAGGACTCACCTAATAGGCCACCAGGTTGAGAATTCCAGAGTGAACCGGTAATCAGGGACCGCTTATCCAGCGCTCCTCCACCCTCTCCCAATGCGGAATGCATCGGAACAGATGATGGACCTTCGACCCCCAGTCCCGGTCGGACATGTCTGGCCAGGCGTTCCGATCGAAGCCTGTGGCCTTCTCGAAATCCGACCTTTCAATATTGGAGACGAGTCGCTTGTTTTGACCGTCCAGACTAAGGGTCTCCCAGGGAATGGCATACAGCCTGTCGCCTTTTCCGGCCAGAACCGCATAACAAATTCGGCCAGTGGTCATATCGACCATGATTTCTTCCAGCGTACCGAATTTTTCACCCTCCAGGTCAACCACAGGATCCCCTTTGAGTGTGCCGGCGGAGATGATCACATCCCCTTTTCCACTCGGTTTTTTTGCAGTACCCATTTTTATCCTCCTTTCCCGATGAGGTTTTCTCTTTTAGTTAGAGCATATAATCGATTTATGGCCCTGTCAAATAAGGGAAAATACACTTATCAGGTTGTCGCCCGAGGGGAGCTCCGCCGGAATAAAAAGCGCCAGGGCAACTCCAGAATTCGACCCCTATTCATTAGCAATGACCCGGCTTCAGCCCCAATATCGGAAGAATCATCTCCGAGGTTCAAGAGAGCTCAAAAACGCCGTTTTTATTTGTATGTTTTCATTCTCCAGAACTTTCCTTCCGCAGCATCATCGGAGGGTCCAAAGGATTTTTGATTAATGTTTAAAGCCTATCATCCTGTCGACTTTACATGCTTAAGTTCCTCCTTGACAGATTCTGTAAAACAACGTTTAATATTTCATACATTGTTTTATGGATCCATATGCGCCATTTTTTAATCTTGGGCTGTTATTCCATCTACCGAACCGGTTTTCTCAAAACCGGGCGGTTATTTTGATGACCGTTTCGGCTCTCCAGGCGGGAAATTTAATGCGTTGCCTTTCTATTGCCAGGAGGATCTTCTCCGCGCGGAATATTCTGCCGGCCTTTCTGTGGCTGTCTGCTCTGGCGGGCGTGACGAGTATTCTCGCCGTCCTCAACTCTGAGGTTCCTCTTCTCACGCATTCCGGGATTCCGGCCCCCTGGCTGCCGTTTCTCTCCTGGGGGAACCTGCTTCTGCCGGCCAATGCCGTCCTTTTGCCCGCCCTCTACCTTCTGCACAAATTCACGCTGAGCAGAACAGAGATGGAGAGAATAAACGCTGAAAATAATCTCCTGGGACAGGCGCAATTGCATCAAATCATACTAAATGCCCTGCCGGCCCCAATCTTTTACAAGGATGAAAGGGGCATCTATCTGGGGTGCAACAAAGCCTTTGAGGCCTTCATCGGATTGCCGAAAAACAAAATTATCGGCCGGGATGTTTTCGAGGTGGCTCCTGAAAACATGGCAGCGGTCTACCAGGACGCAGACCTGGCCCTACTGCGTCAGGGAGGGACGCAGAGTTATGAAACCTCGGTACGTTACGCTGACGGCAGCACCCACGAGGTCTTGTTTCACAAGGCGGTGTTTCACAAAACCAACGGATGCGTGGGGGGAATGGTCGGTGCGATGGTCGATATCACCGAGCGCAAGGAAGCCGAAAAAACCATCCGATATCTCGCAAATTTCGACCCCGTCACAAACCTCCCCAACCAGGTCCTTTTCACCGACCGGATCAAACTGGAAATAGCCCATTCGCACCGTCTGAACCAGACATTTGCAGTCATGAATCTCGATCTCGATCATTTCATGAAGATCAACAACACCCTCGGCCACCACAAGGGCGACGAATTGCTTCAGAAGGTGGCCAACCGGCTGGTCGATGGTGTGCGGGAAGATGATACGGTGTCCAAGATGGGAGGGGACAGCTTCGTCCTGTTGTTGCCCAACATTGCTCAGGAGGAGCATGCCGCCAAGATCGCGGGAAAAATTCTGGAAACCTTTCTCCAGCCCCTGAAACTGGATGCCCAGGAACTCTTCATCACCGGTTCCATCGGCATTGCCATGTTCCCCTGTGACGGCACAGAACCGAGAACACTTCTTAAAAATGCCGGGACAGCGCTGTGCCGGGCCAAAAAGAAGGGCCGAAACAATTTTCAATTTTACACGCCGGTCATGAATGCACGATCGGCGGAACTCTTTTCCCTGGAAAACGACCTGCGCCGCGCCCTGGAGCGTGACGAGCTGACCCTGCATTTCCAGCCCCAGGTCGATGCAGAGACAGGCCGCCTAATCGGAGCCGAAGCCCTTGTCCGGTGGGAACACCCGGAAAAAGGGATCATTTACCCAAATCAATTCATACACCTGGCGGAAGAAACGGGACTTATCGTTCCGATTGGAGAATGGGTTCTACGGACAGCCTGCAACCAGGCGCAAATCTGGCAGGAGGCGGGCCTGCCTCCCTTGAGGCTGGCAACCAATCTGTCCCCCCGGCAGTTCCAGGAGCCTCTCCTGTTTGCCAAAATCGACCGCCTGATCCGGGAAGTGGGCCTCGACCCCTCCTGCCTGAGCCTTGAAATCACCGAGAGCGCTGTCATGTCGGATGTCGACCACGCCATCGAAACCCTGGTCAGGCTTAAGAATCTCGGGCTGCACCTGGCCATCGATGATTTCGGCACGGGGCATTCGTCCCTGAGCTATCTTCGTCGATTTCCCATCGACCTGGTCAAAATTGACCGTTCTTTTATCAGCGACATCCCCGAAAGTCCGGACGACATAGCGATTGTATCGGCGGTAATCGCCATGGCCCACAACCTGAACATCCGGGTCCTGGCCGAAGGGGTTCAAAACGGTGAACAAATGGAATTTCTTCGCGCCCATCGCTGCGACGAGCTGCAAGGTTATCTGCTGGGCCATCCCCTGCCGGCCGGTGATTTCAGGACCTTTGCGGAAAACCTCGCGACCTCCGACTGTGAGCCGAGGAAAACCGCGTGCCACCAATAATCTTCCTTTGATGGCGTCGCAAAAAGTCCGTCCTACGGCGTTACGGTGTTTTACCAGGACCTCCACTTACCTGATGTAGGCCTTCGCCCCTGAAAAGCCACCAGGCCTTGTAGGACGAAATTTTTGCTTAGCCATCCCACAAGTTTTTGCGAAAGCATCTTCCTTTAGCGCCCCTCCCAAGCCTTCACCCGGCCGCCCCCTCTTCTTCCAATGCCTTTCGAAAGCTTCACATTTCACATTTCACGGCCTCTTCCAGTTTCCTCAGATACTGCGCCGCCTCCGGGGTGCCTTCCGGCGGGGCCCAGGGAGCGCGATCCTGTTCCGGAATGGGTTCGAAGGGGCCGGGTTTGGTTTCGAAAAAGACGGCGCCGCTCTCCAGCGAGACAATGCTGTGCCACGCTCCGGGGGGTACATCGACGCCGACCGTCTTGCCCGCGGGAGAAAGAGGGACGCAGCGTTCGATATCTCCCTCGTCGTCGAAAATCAGAACCGCCATCTTCCCCCGCACGATGAGGAATGTCTCCGGCTTTGGGGGTGAGAGGTGGCGGTGGGGGCGGATATAGGATCCCGGCTCCACGGCGTTCAGAAGTCGCTGGCAGGGGTCGGTGTAATCGGTGTGAAAGTTGAGATTCTTCCGCTTCCGCCCGCTCGCGGCGGCTTCACGGGCCAGGTTGTCGAGAAGCTCGTTGTCGATGATTTTCATGGAAAACCAGTGAATAGTGAATGGTGATTAGTGCTTGGAAAAACCATTGATTGGTGATGGGTGTTGAGTAATTGGCCTTAAACAACAGCCACCAATCCCCAGTCACCGATCACGCCTTTGAGTTTTCACTCCTTCAACCTGGGGTCCAGGGCGTCGCGGATTCCCTCGCCGAGGAGGTTATAGCCCAGCACCGTTACCAGGATCGCCAGCCCCGGGAATGCCGAGAGCCACCAGGCCGTGCCGAGGGTCTGTTTTCCGACTATCAACATGTTCCCCCAGGAGGGGGTGGGCGGCTGAACCCCGATGCCGAGAAAAGAGAGGGCGCTCTCTGTGAGGATGGCGCCCGCCACACCGAGGGTGGCGGAGACCAGGACGGGGGACAGGGCGTTGGGAAGAATATGACGAAAGATGACCCTGGCATCCCGGGCTCCCAGGGCCCGGGCCGCCTGCACGAAATCGCGCTCCCGCAGGGAGAGAAACTCGGCCCGCACCAGGCGGGTCACTCCCATCCAACTGGTGAGCCCTATGATTATCATGATGTTCCAGATGGAAGGTTCCAGAAAGGCGATAACGGCCAGGATCAGGAAAAAGGTGGGAAAGCAGAGCATGATATCGACGAAACGCATCAGCACGCGCATCCACCCATCCCCCGTAATAGCCGGCAAGCGCCCCCAGAACGACCCCGATTGCCGTAGCGATGCCCACCGCGACAAACCCCACCATCAGGGATATCCTGGCGCCGTACATGATTCTGGACAGAACATCCCTGCCCAGGTCGTCGGTCCCCAGGGGATAATTCCAGCCCGGAGGCTGGAGCCGGTGTACGATGTCGATGGCGCCGGGATCCCTGGCCACCAGGGGAGCCACAAGGGCCATGACGAACATGCACAGCACAATCACCCCTCCCGCGAGGGCCAGACGATTGCTGCGGATTCGCTTCCAGAAGACGTCCCGGAAAAATGACGATTTCATAGTGAAATCAAGTGGGTTCGTGCGATAAGCCGTTATTTTTGCTTTCGAGGGAGGCCAGGCTGAATTACGGGGAGCTTGGCGCTAAAGGTCAGCCCGCCCCTCCCCGGAGCGGATCAGGGTTCCTTTTCGACGGTAATCACCACCCGTCGGTTTTTCTGCCGGCCTTCCTGGGTCGAATTGTCTGCGACGGGCATGATTTCCCCGTACCCCTTGGCGGTGATCTTGTTCGGGTCGACCTGGAAGTTGTCAATCAGGTAATTCCGGACGGATTCGGCCCGCTCCTGAGAGAGGCGAAGATTGTAGGCCGCAGAGCCGATGCTGTCGGTGTGCCCTTCCACAACGACCTTCCCGTCCGGGTGCTCTTTAATGAACTGAGCGGCTTTTTCGAGGGTTCCACGGAATCCGGGGCGGATGGTCGCACGGCCCGAAGCGAATTCAATATCGAGAGTCAGGGAATGTGTCTTCTGAACGGGGACGGGACAGCCCTTGGCATCGACAGCGCTCCCCGCCGGAGTCCCGGGGCACTTGTCGTCGACGTCGAATACCCCGTCCCCATCGGAGTCCCTGGGGCAGCCGAGGGCATTGACCGGAACCCCGGCAGGGGTGCCGGGGCACTTGTCCAGCCCATCGGCAACACCATCCCCGTCGCTGTCCTTTTTGACCGGCAGAGGGCAACCCGTCGAATCAACGGCCACCCCGGCAGGGGTCCCCGGGCACTTGTCGACGGCATCCAAAACTCCGTCTCCGTCGCTGTCCCTGACGGCGGGGGCGGGGCATCCGGTCCGGTCCACCCTCGTTCCGGCAGGCGTCCCGGGACATTTGTCGAGGTAATCATACACCCCGTCATGGTCTTCGTCGGCCGGACAGCCGAAACCGTCCACGGGGACACCCAGAGGCGTACCGGGGCAGCGGTCGAAGAGATCGATAACCCCGTCTCCGTCCGAATCCTCGCTTTGCGGCGTTTTTTTCGTTCCCCCGAATTGGAAAGAAACCCCTCCGGTATAGGACAGATTGTTGTAGTAGTCGGGGGTCCCGGACGTATCATTGTAATTGATATCGAAGATGTGCCGCACGTCGGCCCGAAGGGCGATGTCCGTGGTCACAAAATACTTCAGGCCCAGCCCGTAATCGACCATGAAATCTTCATCGGTGTCGCCATGGTCCGGTTTGAGGAACATTCCGCCGCCCCCGACGGCGAGGTAGGGAACCAGTTTTTTCCCAGGGCGGAAATGATAGAGAACATCGAGCCTCACGCCATACACGTCGACATCCTGGTTGAAGGAGGCAAAATCCGTTTTGGTCGGGATGTAGGTAAAGACCCCCTCCCCGGCCCAATGTTTTGTGAAATTATACCCGATGCCCAGTCCATAGGCCGGCGCATCTTTCAGATGCTGGTTCCCTTCGAAGACATACCCGCCGGCAAAGGGGGTGAAGACAATGGCCGAGGCCTTGTTGCCGGCAAAAGAGTTTGCCGGCAGCACGACGAAAAAGAGCAGCAAAAAGGCTGCAGGAGTCCGGAAACCACCCGTCATAGCACTCCTCCTTTTTTTTTGAATGGAATTTTTCCATGAATAGATAAATAAAGAGAAAATCTGAAAAACAATACCATGAAGGGAGCAGTAAAAAAAAGGATTAAAGGCAAAATGCTTCTTTCACCGCAGATGAACCCAGATATACGCAGATTGATGCCTAAGAGCTGATTTCTCGATGATTTAATCTGCGGCAATCTGCGTAAATCTGAGGCAAAACATATCTTCAGGGTTTTTTTCCAGTTTATTTCCTGCCAATCCCCACGTACTCAAAACCTTCGGATTGCATCATTGCGGGGTCATACTGGTTGCGGCCGTCGAAGACGGCAGGGTGGTTCATGATTTTTTTCATGGCCCGGAAGTCGGGATGCCGAAAGGGTTTCCATTCGGTTACGAGGACCAGGGCGTCCACCTTCTCGAGCGCATCGTACTGGTGAGTAGCCAGTTCCAGCAACCCTTTTTCAAACCATGCATTGGGAAGCTCCCGACGGGCCGCATCCATTGCCTCGGGGTCGTAGGCCCTGACCCGGGCGCCGGAGCCTATCAGTTCATGCAAAAGCACCACCGCCGGCGCCTCGCGGATGTCGTCGGTCCCCGGCTTGAAGGCAATCCCCCAGACTCCGAAGGTCAGCCCCGAGAGGTCCTCCCCGAAGCGAGCCTTGATTTTTTCGAAAAGAACATGCTTCTGCAGATCGTTGCGATGATGGACGGCTTTGAGCACCAGGGGTTCCATCAGGTTTTCCTCGGCCATCCGAATCAGCGCATTCACGTCCTTGGGAAAGCAGGAGCCTCCGTAGCCGCAGCCCGGATAAATGAAGGAATAGCCGATCCTGGCGTCGGAACCTATGCCGAGACGAACTTTTTCAACGTCCACTCCAAGCCGGTCGCACAGGCAGGAAACCTCGTTCATGAAAGAGATCTTGGTCGCCAGCATGGCATTGGCGGCATATTTGGTCATCTCCGCATCCTTGATCCCCATGGTAAGGATGCGGTCATGGCTGCGGGAAAAATCAGCGTAGAGAAGACGCATGAGGTCTCGGGCCCGGTCGCTGTCGGTTCCGACGATGATACGATCGGGGCGCATGAAATCCTCGACGGCGGCTCCTTCCTTGAGGAACTCGGGGTTGCTTACCACGTCAAAGGGGATATCCACTCCGCGTTTTGCCAGTTCATTCCCGATGGCTTGACGAACTTTTTCGGCGGTCCCCACCGGAACGGTGGACTTGTCGACAACCACGGCGTATTCCTGCAGATTGCGGCCTATTTCCCGGGCCACCGCAAGGACGTACTGGAGGTCGGCCGAGCCGTCCTCCCCCGGCGGGGTGCCCACGGCAATGAAATAGAGGGCGGAGTCAGCCATGGCTTCGGGAAGAGAGGTGGTGAACCGGAGTCTCCCCTCCTGGTGGTTGTTGATGACCAGGGGCTCCAGTCCGGGCTCGTAAATCGGGATGACGCCGCCACGAAGGCGCTCGATTTTACTTTCGTCAGTATCCACACAGGTAACGGTGTTGCCCATCTCGGCAAAACAGGTTCCGGTCACCAGACCGACGTAACCGGTTCCGACAACTGTGATATTCATTGAATTCAGTCTCCTTCGGATATGGTTCTGGGGAATTCGGTTTTAGGTTTTAGGTTTTAGGTTTTAGGTCTTCAGTCTTGAGCCTTCCGTCTTACACCTCGCATCTTTCCTCTTGCTGCCACATGAGAAACCCGCGAAGGGAAAGAAACAAGGTGGTGGACAGGACCGTAAAGACCATCACGCCGGCTTCCTTTGCCCCTTGGTTTGAGACAACCTTTATGGCGAGAAAGAGCGTGACTCCTTTCAGGAACGGAGTCAGGAGAAAATTCATACTGGGAATTTCAAAAAACAACGCTGCAAGGATGATGCTGATACCGAGCAGAAGAAAATCTATGGTGGACAGGTAAAAATCCCCATCCTGGCGGAAAAATGTTTTAAGAAGTACCAGGCAGCCGATAACCGAAAAAAGGATGTCGGAGACATGATGCAGGGTAATCCCGAACATCAGGTGACGGGGTCCGCTTGTCTCCATCGCAAACGTTATGACCAACCCGGCCGAATAAATCAGCGCCAGGCAGAAATTGTTCCGGGGGTCCCGGGTAAGGGCCAGAATTCCGGCCCCGCCAAGGGTAAGAAGCCCGCCGGTCCGCCATAAATTTCCGCTCTCCACGGTCCCCTCAAAAACCGACAAGCCAAGATAGAGCAGAACACACACAATCAGGCAGGGGACCAGGAATCCGGCCTTTTGAGCCAGAAGCTTGTACGTGGTCGATTCCCGGATCCCGCGCGGCGAATCCAGGTCCAGAAAGGCAAACTTCTCCCGATTGCGAATAACGTATCGCAGGACGAGGTAAAACCCCAGGGTAGCAAACAGGTAAGTCCAGAGAAGAAACACCTCGGACCTCTGGCGGAAAACCAGAGCAAAAAGAGTCCAGAGAAAAGAAATCCCGTATATGAGGATGACGGTAAACCGATGCTGCAGTCCAAGGTCCAGAAACTTGTGATGGACATGGCTGCGGTCGGGGAGAAAAGGGACTGCCGCCCTGTGCGGTCCGCCGAAGCATCACCCAGATGGTGTCGATGATCGGCAACCCCAGGATAATCACCGGCGCCATCGGACTGGTGGTCGAACCGGGGGTCTGAGTCAGAAGAATCGCCAGGAAGGCGAGGAAAAACCCCACTACCAGGCTGCCGGCATCCCCCATAAAAATCCGCGCCGGAAAAAAATTGTATTTCAGAAATCCGAACAGCCCCCCGAGAAGAGCCGAGCACAGAGCCACGACAGGCAAGTTGGCGTCCTGGAAGGCCAGGATCGAAAACCCCACCAGGGCGATTACCGATACGCCGCCCGCCAGGCCGTCCAGGCCGTCGATGAGATTAAGAGCATTGATCACCCCCACTACCGCAAAGAGGGTAAAGGGGACGGCGAGCCAGATGGGAAAAAAAATCGGCCCCATGCCGAACAGGTTGCCGAGGTTGACGATATAGAGATTTCCGACGCTGATGGTGACAAGGCAGCCGGCGACTTCTCCCAGAAATTTCCGTTTGGGGGAAAGCCCGTGGAGGTCATCGACCAGGCCGGTGAAAAAAACGATCAGCGCCCCCGCCAGAATTCCGCGAACCTGCACCTCCATTTCCATGTAAAGGAGGCAGGCGAAGAGGGTGGCCATGAAGATTGCGATGCCCCCCAGGCGCGGTATGGCCGTGGTGTGCACCTTTCGCGCCTCCGGAACATCGACCTCCCCCCTCTCCAGCGCCCAGAGCCGAAGAAACGGGACCATGATCAAGGCGGCAAAAAGCGCCGTCATAAAAATCACCAGGTCATGAATCAGATTCATTTTCAGCCCCCCGAAAAAACTCAAAACTCAAAACTCAAAACTCAAAACTCAAAACTCAAAACTCAAAACTCAAAACTCAAAACTCAAAACTCAAAATTCAAAATTCAAAACTCAAGGACAAAGGAGGTAATTCGCAACCCCAACCCCCACTCCCCGAACCTCTCACCCCCTCCCGTCAATCATCCTCAGCAACTCCTCCGTCTTCTCCCGCATCAGCCCGGCATCTGCCCTGGCCTCGACGTTCAGGCGAATCACCGGTTCGGTGTTGGAGCAGCGAAGATTGAACCTCCATCGGGGGAATTCCATGCTCAGGCCGTCGGTGTGGTCGGTGGCGACGGCCGCAGCGCGCAGCCTGGTTTCGATTTCCCTTATGGCCGCCGAAGGGTCGGCCAGCTTCCGGTTGATTTCGCCGCTTGCCGGGAAAGCGCTCCATCCGATCGCCGACCAGTTCCGAGAGGCGCTTGCCGGTGCGGCTGACGAGCTCGCGACCAGCAGCCAGGGGATCATGCCGCTGTCGCAGTAGGCGAAGTCGCGGAAATAATGGTGGGCGCTCATTTCGCCGCCGTAGATGGCATCTTCCTCCCGCATCCGTTCCTTGATAAAGGCATGGCCGGTGTTGCTCATACCGGCATGCCGCCGGCCGCCTCGACCATTTCGTGGTGTTCCAGATCAGGCGCGGGTCATGGATGATCTTGTCGCCGGGATGCTTGGCCAGGATGGCCGGGCCAGCAAGCCCGACCATATAGTAGCCCTCGATGAAGCGGCCGTTCTCGTCGAAGAGGAAGCAGCGGTCGAAATCGCCGTCCCAGGCGATGCCGAAATCGGCGCCGTGATCGCGCACCGCCCGGGCGGTGGCCTCGCGGTTTTCGGGCAGCAGCGGGTTGGGGATGCCGTTGGGGAAGGTGCCGTCCGGCTCATGGTTGACCTTGATGAACTCGAAGGGCAGGTGCGGGGCCAGCAGTCGAGGGTCGGCCCGGCGCAGCCGTTGCCGGCATTGACCACGATCTTCAGGGGCTTGCAGGGCGGCCGGCTCGACATAGCTGAGCAGATGTTCGATATAGGCGGCCCGGTCATCGCCGGGTCGAGCAGCCGCCGCCTGCGCGGCGGCTGTGGCGAAAGCTCCCGCTGCGGCCAGGACGCGATCTCGCGCAGGCCGGTGTCGCCGCTGATGGGCCGGGACCCCTCCCGGACCAGCTTCAGGCCGTTGTAGTCGGCCGGGTTGTGGCTGGCGGTGACCATGATCCCGCCATCCATCGTCCAGGTGGGAGGTGGCGAAATAGACCTCCTCGGTGCCGCAGAGGCCGATGTCGAACACATCCACCCCCGGCCATCAGCCCCTCGCCAGAGGCGGTCGCAGGCCGGGCTGGAGAGGCGGATGTCCCGGCCCACCACCATCCTGCGCGGCTGCAGAAAGGCGGCGTTGGCCCGGCCGATGCGCTCGGCCAGTTCCTCGTTCAGTTCATCGGGCATCCGGCCCCGGATGTCGTAGGCTTTGAAGCAGGCACGTTCTGGCTGTTGTCCGTTGTCCGTCGTCCGTTGCATAAACCTCGACCCTCCTGATATACGACTCAAGACTCAAGGCTATTCTTGAATCTTGAGTCTTGCATCCAGCGGTTTTCCTCTCACAATAAAAAACCCGTTCAACAAACTTTCCTTGTTGTACCGCAAGGGTCGCCCCTCGGGGTCGGTGACCGTCCCCCCGGCGGCTTCGGCCACGGCCTGGCCGGCGGCGGTATCCCACTCCATGGTCGGTCCGAAGCGGGGGTAGAGATCGGCACGGCCTTCGGCTACGGTGCAGAGTTTCAGGGAACTGCCCACCTCCACCGCCTCGGCGACCCGGATGGTTTTCAGAAATTCGTCCAGCTCCGGCGAAGGATGGGAGCGGCTCATCACCACCGTCAGCCCGTGCTCGCGGGTCCGCCTGGCGCACCCGCGATCCGCCCGGGCTCCCCGCCGCCCTCCTGCACATAGGCCCCCTCCCCCTTCACCCCGAAAACAAGGTGATCCCGCACGGGGACGTAGACCACGCCGGCGACCACCTCGTCCCCTCGACAAGGGCGATGTTGACGGTGAACTCGCCGTTGCGTTTGATGAACTCCTTGGTGCCGTCCAGAGGATCGACCAGCCAGAAGCGCCGCCATTCCCTGCGCTCCTCGTAGGGGATATTCTTCCCCTCTTCGGAGAGGACGGGGATATCGGGAAAATGATCCTCCAGCCCGGCGACGATGACCTCGTGCGAGGCCTTGTCTGCAGCGGTCAGAGGCGACTTGTCGTCTTTGTACTCCACGGCATGGTCACCATGCGTAAATTTCCATTATTGCGGATCCTGCCCGGCGGGCGATGGCACAGACTTGGTTCATATCAATGGACATGTTTACAATCTCTCCCAGGTTGGTTTTTTTGAGGGACACGGAATGCGGAATGCGGAACGCGGGATTCAAAAACCTCTTCGCGTTTCCCGTCCCTCGTCCCTCAAAGCGACCCATCCGGCGAGTCCCCCCTGAATTCCTCCCCCAGAATCCGCCGCACGATCGCCTCGGCCAGGTCCTCGGCCGCGATCTCTCCGGCGCTGACGAGAATCTCGGGGTTTTCCGGGGGCTCGTAGGCCGAATCGATCCCGGTGAAATTCTTCAGCTGGCCCGCACGCGCTTTTTTGTACAGGCCCTTGGGGTCGCGCTGCTCACAGACGGCCAGGGGGGTATCGACGAATATTTCGAAGAACTCTCCATCCTCCACGAGTTCACGCGCCATACCGCGCTCGCTGCGAAAAGGTGAGATGAAGGAGACCAGGACGATGAGACCTGCGTCGACGAAAAGTTTGGCCGACTCAGCGACCCGGCGGATGTTCTCCACCCGGTCGGCATCGGTGAAGCCGAGATCGCGGTTGAGTCCGTGACGCACGTTATCCCCGTCGAGCAGGTAGGTATGCTTGCCCAGGGAGTGCAGCTTTTTCTCCACCAGGTTGGCGATGGTCGACTTGCCGGCGCCGGAGAGCCCGGTGAACCACAGGACGCAGGGCTTCTGGCCCTTGTGGGAAGCCCGGGCGTTCTTGTGGATCTCCAGGGCCTGCCAGTGGATGTTCGTGGCGCGGCGCAGGGGAAAGTCGATCATGCCGGCGCCGACCGTGGCATTGGTGAGGCGGTCGATCAGAACGAAACATCCCGTGGCGGAATTCTCCCGATAGGGATCGAAGGAAAGGGCCTTGCCCAGGGCTACGTTGCAGATGCCGATCTCGTTGAGAGCGAGGGTTTTGCCGGCCAGATGCTCCAACGTGTTGACGTTGACCTTGTATTTCAAATCGCTGACCTGGGCGGCGGCGACGGTCGTCCCCATTTTGATCAGGTAGCCCCGTCCGGGTAGCAGCGGCTCCTCGTGCATCCAGACCAGGTGGGCCTCAAACTGGTCGGCATGGGCCGGACGGGCCTCCGGAGCGGCCAGGAGGTCGCCGCGGCTGATGTCGATTTCGTCGGCCAGCGTCAGGGTCACCGCCTGCCCGGCCACCGCCTCGGGCAGGTCCCCGTCCATGGTGACGATGCGCGCCACGCGGCTTTTCTGCCCGGAAGACGGCACCACCACGTCATCTCCCGGGCGGATGACACCGGAGGCGATGGTCCCCGAAAACCCCCTGAAATCGAGATTGGGCCGATTGACCCATTGCACCGGCATCCGAAAGGGCCGGGCGCCGGCATCCTGTGCAACCTGTACCGTCTCCAGAAAGGCCATCAGGGTGGGACCGTGGTACCAGGAGGTGCGCCCGCTCGGCTCCAGGACGTTGTCCCCCTTGAGGGCCGAGATCGGGATACAGGAAATGCCCTCGAACCCCAGACCGGAGGCAAACGTCCGGTATTCCTCCTCGATAGCGCGAAAACGCTCGGCGCTGTAGTCGACGAGATCCATCTTGTTGACCGCCACCACGACGTGACGTATGCCCACCAGGGAGACCAGGTAGCTGTGGCGGCGGGTCTGGGTCAGCACCCCCTTGCGGGCGTCGACGAGGATGACCGCCACCTGGGCGGTGGAGGCGCCGGTGACCATGTTGCGGGTGTACTGCTCGTGCCCCGGGGTGTCGGCGACGATGAACTTGCGCTTGTCGGTGGAGAAGAAGCGGTAGGCGACGTCAATGGTGATCCCCTGCTCGCGCTCGGCCTGAAGCCCGTCGAGCAGAAGGGCGTAGTCGATGTCGTCCCCTTGCGTGCCGACCCGCTTGCTGTCGGCCTTCAGCGCCGCGAGCTGGTCCTCGAAGATCAGCTTCGAGTCCCACAGCAGGCGCCCGATGAGCGTGCTCTTGCCGTCGTCGACGCTGCCGCAGGTGATGAAGCGCAGCATCGACTTCTCCTCCTGACTCTTCAGGTAGGCGTGGATGTCTTCGGCGATCAAATCAGACTGGTGGGCCATTTGAAACTCCAATTTTGAATTTTGAATTCTTAATTTTGAATTCAATTCAAAACTCAAAATTCAAAATTAATAATTCAGGAAGGATACTTCTGGCGCGTAGCCTCAGAAGTATCCTTCCTGCTTCTTCTTCTCCATCGATCCGGCCTGGTCGTGGTCGATGAGCCGTCCCTGGCGCTCGGAGGTGCGGGTGAGAAGCATCTCCTGGATGATCTCGGGCAGGGTGGCGGCACTCGACTCGACGGCCCCGGTCAGCGGATAGCAGCCCAGGGTTCGAAAACGCACCGACTTCATCTGCGCCTTCTCGCCGGGCTGGAGCTTCAGCCGCTCGTCGTCGACGAGGATCAGCATGCCGTCGCGCTCCACCACCGGGCGCACCTTGGCGTAGTAGAGCGGCACGATGGGGATCTCCTCCAGGGTGATGTACTGCCAGATGTCGAGCTCGGTCCAGTTGGAGATGGGAAAGGCGCGGATGCTCTCCCCGGGCTTGACCCGGGCGTTGTAGAGGTTCCAGAGCTCGGGGCGCTGGCTCTTCGGGTCCCAGCGGTGGGTGGCGCTGCGGAAGGAGAAGATACGCTCCTTGGCCCGGGACTTCTCCTCGTCGCGCCGTGCGCCCCCGAAGGCGGCGTCGAACTTGTACTTGTCCAGGGCCTGCTTGAGTCCCTCGGTCTTCATGATGTCGGTGTACAGGGCGCTGCCGTGGGTGAAGGGATTGATCCCCTGCCGGACGCCCTCTTCGTTGGTGTAGATGAGCAGCTCGAAGCCGTGCTCGCGCGCCATCCGGTCGCGGAACTCGATCATCTCCCGGAACTTCCAGGTCGTATCGACGTGCATCAGGGGAAAAGGAATTTTCCCGGGGTAGAAGGCCTTTCGCGCCAGGTGCAGCATGACCGAGGAGTCCTTGCCGATGGAGTAGAGCATCACCGGGTTTTCGAACTCGGCCGCGACCTCGCGGAGGATGTGGATGCTTTCGGCTTCGAGTTGACGGAGATGAGTTAAAGAAAGATTCATTTTTAGTCCTGTTAAAAAGGATTGAATAAATTTTTAATTTTAAGTTTTGAATTTTAGAATTATCCCCTCAAACAACCTTATTCAAATCCGGGACTTTTGACGATTTCCAGGGTTTTTAACATCAAAATTCAAAATTCATCATTCTAAAATTGCCTTAAGAACTGCTTTATTAAAACTTCCACACCACCGGAATCACCACCACCGCCACCGCCATGAAGATCAGGTTGAGCGGTATCCCCACCTTGAGAAAGTCGGTGAAGCGGTATCCGCCGGGGCCGTAGACCATGAGGTTGGTCTGGTAGCCGATGGGTGTGGCGAAGCTGGCGGAGGCAGCCACGGCCACGGCGATGGCGAAGGGCATGGGGTCGACTCCGGCCTTTGCGGCGGCGGCCATGGCGATGGGAAAAACCAGGGCGGCTGCGGCGTTGTTGGTGATCACTTCGGTGAGAAACGAGGTGAGCAGGTAGACCACGGCCAGCAGCCCTATGGGGCCCCACGAATGGACCCCGTCCACCACCTGCTTCGCCAGAAACCCGGCGGCCCCCGTCTTCTCCAGAGCCCGGCTGATCCCGAGGGAGGCGGCGATCACGACCAGCACGTTCAGCTCGATGGAACGACGCGCCTCGACGATGGTCATGCAGCGGGTTCCGATCAGGACCATGGCGGCAAGAACGGCGGCATTGAGAATGTCCATGGTTCCGGTGGCGGCAAGGACAACCATGCCGGTCAGAGCGAACAGGGAGATGGCGGACTTTCTCCGGTTCACCGTCGGCATGTCGGTGATCCTGCTGATCATGTAGAAATCCCGGGCCTGGTTCCAGCGCTTGAAGAAATCGTCTCCCGCCAGGATGAGCAGGGTATCGCCGGGCCGCAGCACCAGTTGCCCGGGATTGAGCGCCACCCTCTCCCCGTGGCGGTGAACCGCCAGCACCGCGGCGTCGTAACGTGCCCGGAAGTTTCCCTCCTTGATCGTCTTGCCGAGCATGGGCGAGGAGCGCGAGACGACCGCCTCGATGATACGCCCCTTGCCGCTTCGCCGGAGGTTGCTGCAGAACTCCCGTTCATGGGAAGGGACCAGCCCTGGGAAATTCTGCAGCCTGACCACCCCATCGGCGTTACCGGTAAAATAGAGGTGATCTCCGGCTTCCAGCCGGTCGGAGGGCTTGACCGGGGCCAGGATCTCGCTGCCGCGCCGGATCTCGGCCAGAAAGAGTTGGTCGAGTTGCCGCAAGCCGGCCCCCTCCACGCTCTTTCCGACCAGGCTGCTGCCCGCCTGGACCTTCATTTCCAGCAGGTATTCCCGGCCGCCTTCCTGAAAATCTTCCGACAGGTCGCGGCGTCCGGGCAAAAGGCGATACCCGAACAGCAGAAGGAAGAGGATCCCGGCGATGGCGCAGGGAACTCCGACCCAGGCCAGCTCGAACATTCGGATGGGCCGATGGGCCGATTGCAACAGCAGACCGTTGACCACCAGGTTGGTCGAGGTTCCGATCAGGGTGCAGATTCCGCCGAAAATGGAGGCGTAGGAGAGCGGAATCAGAAATTTGGAAGGGGAAACCTTGTGGCGCAGAGCCCAATCGCGGATGGTCGGTGTGAACATGGCCACGATGGGGGTATTGTTGAGGAAAGCCGACATCCCCAAGACCGGAGCGATCATCCGCAGCATGGAACGGCGCCCTCCTCCGCTTCGCCCCATGACCCGGTCGGCGAAAAATTCCAGCAGTCCCGAGGTCTGGGCCGCATAGGCAACGATGAAGAGGATCGCCACCGTCAGCATGCCGCTGTTGGAAAAGCCGGTGAAGGCCTCTTTGGGCGTCACAACCCCCGCCACCAGAAGCACCCCCAGGGCAGAAAACACGATGAAGTCGGGGGAATAAAGTTCCAGCACCAGGGCGGCCAGCATGAGCCCGACCACGGTCAATGTAAATACGGCTTCGAAAGACATCCGAAAAAGTAGAAAATCCGGCCAGATCGCCCGGAATTCCCCTGTCCCCCAAACACTGAATCAACAAAATTCAAAAACCAGTTAACTATCGCAAAAAATGGGGGAAATTGCCAGAAAAAATTATGGAAAAACGGGACGGGGGACGAGGAAACTCAAAAGCCTTTCACGTCCCGCGTCCCTGAATATTCCCTTCATCGGTCGAAATCCACCACCAGCAACCCCATGTACTCGTGAAGCGCCCGCTCGGTCTTTCGCAGTTGCAGGGCCGACGGCACCAGGTAATTGAAGCGGCTCCGGTTCTCCCGCAGGCTCTCATAGCGGGTTGGCGCGGGTATGGGCTTTAATCCCTGCAACCGGAAGAGACGCATGGCCCGCGGCATATGGGAGGCAGAGGTAACCAGGAGGAAGGGCCGACCGGGACCGAGCAGCGTCCGAACGGCACGGGCCTCCTCGGCGGTGTCTCGCGGGGTGTCCAGTTTCACCAGGTCCGAGGCGGGCACCCCGAGGGCGCGGGCAGCCCGGGCATAGCCATGCGCGATGGTGCCGCTGCCGTAGACGGACCCGCCGGAAACCACGAGACGCGCCCCGGGCAGCTGGCGGTAGAGAATGATGCCCTCATCGAGCCGAACCAGTCCCGTGCCGCTCAACTGGGATGTGACAGGCAGGCCCGGCACCGGGTTGTAGCCGCTTCCCAGCACCACCACGGCCACCGCCCGGGGATAGCGGGTGGCGTCCAGGACCGGAGGATAGCGGCTCTCCAGGGGTCCCAGCAGCCCATCCGCCACCGGCGCCCAGGACGCCAGGAAGACCCCCAGAAGAGCGAGGCCCACCAGCACCCCGCCGGCACGGCGACGGCGAAAAATCAGCAACACCCCGCCGGCGACGCTCAGCAGCAGTGCCAGGGGCAGGGGCATGAACAAGGTACCGACGATTTTTTTCAGAAGGAAGAACATAAACAGTTTTTTCCCGAGGGACGAGGGACAAGGAACATGGGACGCGAAAGGCCGTTGAATTCCTCGACCCGCATCCCTCGTCCCCCGTCCCGGGTTTCGTGATTATTCTTACATAAAAAACCCGCGCAGGGAGAGCATTAAAGTAGCCGCCAGGACCGCGCAGACCATAATCCCGGCTTCCCTTTTCCCCTCGGTCGAAATGGTCTTGATGGCAAGGAAGAGGACGATTCCTTTCAAAAAGGGACCCAGCAGGAAATTCAAAAATGGAATTTTGAAGAAAAGTCCGGCAAGAACGATACTGATGCCCAGAAGAAGGAAGTCGATGGTGGTGAGAAAGAATTCGCCCGGGCGGCGGAAGAAGGCCTTGAAAGCGACCAGCAGACCAGCCAGGAGGAAAATCACGTCGGAGATCCGGTGAAGCGTGGTTCCGAAAAGCGTAAGACGGTCAGCACCCGGCTCGACGGCGAAGGTCACCACGAGGCCGGCCGAATAAATCAGGGCGAGGCAGTAATGATTTTCCGGGTCCCGCGTGAGGTAGAGCAGGAACGCCCCTGCCAGGGTCACGAGTCCTGCGGTTATCCTCAGGTTTTCGCTCCCCGGGGAGCCGGGAGAAGAGCGACAGGCCCAGGTACAGGAGCACGAGGACCATGAGAAGGGGCGCGACGAAGCCGGCCTTGTCCGACAGGCGCTGGTAGGTGGCCGATTCCCGGACCCCGTGGGGCGAATCGAGGCGAAGGAAAGAGAAGGTGTCCCTGTGGCGCAGGACGTAACGAAGTGCCAGGTAGAAGAAAAGAGTAACGAAGAGATAGGTCCCGAGAAGGAACACCCCTTTCTCCTGACGGAACGCCAGCGCAAAAACGGTTCCTAAAAAGGATATCCCGTAGATGAGGATGACCGTGAAGCGATGCTGAAACCCCAGGTCCAGGATCTTATGGTGGACATGTGTCCGGTCGGGGCTGAAGGGACTGGCGCCCTTGGCCACCCTGCGGATCATCACCCACAGGGTGTCGACGATCGGAAGGCCGAGAATAATCACCGGCGCCATCGGGCAGGTGTTCGCCCCGGCGCTCTGGGTCAGAAGAATCGCAAAGAAGGCAAGAAGAAATCCTACCGCCAGGCTGCCCGCATCCCCCATGAAAATCCGGGCCGGAAAAAAATTGTACTTGAGGAACCCGAGCAGCCCACCCAGCAGGGCCGCACAGAGGGCAAGGACCGTCAGGTTGCCGTCCAGAAGAGCCAGAATGGAGAACCCCACAAGGGCGATGACGGACACCCCGCCCGCCAGCCCGTCCAGCCCGTCGATAAGGTTGAGGGCGTTGATCACGCCCACCACCGCGAAGAGAGTGAAGGGAACGGCAAGCCACAGGGGAAGGGAGATCGGCCCTATGCCGAAAAGGTCGCCGAGTCGGGCGATATAGAGATTCCCGACGCTGATGGTGACGAGGCATCCTGTGACCTCCCCCAGAAATTTCACCTTGGGTGAGATGCCGTGGAGGTCGTCGACCAGTCCGGTAAAGAAGACGACCAGGGCCCCGGCCAGGATGCCCCGGACCGGCGCGTCCAGGTCCAGGAACATGAGGCAGGAGAAAAGGGCCGACATGAATATGGCGACCCCGCCGAGGCGGGGGATCGGCCGGGTGTGCACTTTGCGCGCATCGGGCACATCGACCTCCCCCCGCTCCAGGGCCCACTGACGCAGGAAGGGGACCATGATCAGCGCGGCGAACAGCGCCGTCATGAAAATCAGCAGATCGTGTACCAGGTACATTTTTCACCCCTCCTGGCATAAAAAATCAGCGACTGATGACTGGTGATTCGCAAAAACCAAGAAGCTTGGCTTTAGTGATTTCAGGGTTTCTCTGCGTTCTCTGCGCCTCGAGCGACTGAAAGGAGCGGGCGAGAGATGTCTTTAGATTTTCGTAAAAAGGCGCCTGTCCCTCTCCGGTTCTCCGCAAGTGTCCACCTCCCGAATTTCAGGGTTACAGGGATAACCAGGATTTTTAATTCCACTTTCAACAATGTCAATAATGATAGCAAAGTTGGGCGATAAAAATGCCCTCATCGGTGACTTTGTAGACAATTCTGTGTTCCGCGGGACCAATAGCCCTGAAGGGCATGTTTCAATGCCTCAGGCTTGCCGATACCTGCATAGCTGAGCCAGCTTAACATTAAGACAGACCTTTCTCAAGACCCGCCTGTCCCTCAGCGTAGTCCCAGCAGGTTTTCCGGATTTTTCCAAAGAGAAAAAACAGGTCCCCTACTCCGACCGGAGTACTACTGGCAAGCAAAAGTCAAGAGTAAAGACTTGACCCCCATCTGGTGCGATGATAGACCCTGCTGCCCTCCTAACTTGCAGTCTTTCAGGCCTGACCCCACTGCTTTCGCAATGATTTCCCCAGTTGCCAGAATTCGTGTTTTAATCTATATTTACGGAGTCTTTACCAGTCTCCGGGAGTACGCCTATGCGACGAGAACAAGCGATTCGGCTTCTGTCCAGCCACCTGGATGAAATCCGTCGAAGATTCGACGTGGAATCCCTCGCTCTATTTGGCTCTGTAGCCCGGGACCAAGCCGGCCCGGCAAGCGACTTGGACATCCTTGTGGCCTACACAAGAACTCCCGGCCTTTTCGGATTTCTTGATCTGAAAGAATATCTTGAGGGTTTGCTGGGTTGTCCGGTTGATCTGGTGACGAGCAACGCCCTCAAGAAGCAGCTTCGTAACAAAATTCTCCAGGAGTCAATTCGTGTCCATTAGAGAGTGGAAGTTGCGGATCGAGGATATCATGGAAGCAATTGCGCGAATCCAGCAATACACCGCCGGGGTTCAATACGAGGTGTGGCAGAGGGATCAAAAGACAATCGATGCCGTTGTCCGCAATTTTGAAATTATCGGCGAGGCTGCCACGCATGTCCCAACCGATGTACAGATTCTTTTCCCAGATGTGCCTTGGGGGAAAATGAAAGGGATTCGAAATCTGCTGATCCACGAATATTTTGGCGTCGATGTTGAAGTGCTCTGGAAGACTATCCAGAAAGACCTGCCGGATCTCAAAACCAGCCTGGCCAAGCTCTTGGAGTAGGCCATGCATCTCTGGCAGGAATGAACAAAATTTAAGCCCCCTACTCGCCCCCCCTTTGACCTCCGTTGAGACCTGCCCCCTCTTCCGCAGAGCCTGACACGATTGTTTCTCGCTCCATGTCCGGCTTGTCAACTACGCTCCCCCCCCAGGCACTCGACCCAAGATGACGTGGTATAGAGCGGCCGAGTAATGAATGCGGGGTTTTCGTGCCATGGGGTTGATAATTCCTCAGACCATCTTTTTGTCAAGGTAGGAAGCCTCACCCCATTGACGTTCCCAGAGAGGGTGGGCCGTCTCGACCTCCCTGCTTTCCCCTCCCCTTCCGTTTACGCCGCCAGAATTTCCTTGAGAACTTCCGGACGTTTGATCGCAATAGCGATCAGGGATTTGGCCGCACCGGAGGGTTGCCGGCGGCCCTGCTCCCACTCCTGAAGGGTACGCCGGGACACACCGAGGAGTTTCGCAAATTCGGCCTGGGAAAGATCGAGCTTGTGGCGGGCCTCGGCGATGGGTAAGATCTCAACCGTAGAGGTTCGGCCCACCTTGCCGGACTTGATGTCCCGAATGGCCTGGAGCAGCTCCTCGCCGATATCGCGATCAGCGTCGCGCTTGAATTGCGCCAGTACCAGGTCCGTCGTCAGCCACGGCAGCGTTTCCTCGCCCAGATAGGCGCGGTGGCTGCTCCAGCGGTATTCGGACGGCGCGGTCACCATCGCAGCTCTTACCGGATTGAAATGAAGGTAACGCACCAGCTCCTGAAGATATCCGTCCGCATCCACGAGAATCGCCTTGTAACGCCCCTGAAACAGGTGGCCCCTCCTCCCCAAACCTGCCAACGTGGAAGCCCGACGACCTTTCCAAAGCGTGAAATTCAATTCAAAATTGTTTTTCTTCGCTGCTCGGCCGGTGAAGGCGAACGGGGAGATGCCGTTGAAACAGCTCAAAGTCGGCGTCGGTCGTCAAAATGGGCATTTTGTGTCTATCGGCGACGGCACAGAGCAGAAAGTCCGTATTGGACCCCTGCACCCCCTTGGCGCGGCAGGTATTGAAAAACTCCGCCGCGCGCTCGAAATCCCCGGCCGTCAGCTCGAGGTCGGGGAAAGCGCGCAGCCGGTCCCTCAGGGCGCCGAACTGGGAATGGGAGCGGATGCCGGACAGGAGCTCCTGCCGGACGGGGCCGAGCATCTGGACCCTGAGCTCGGTGATCAACTCGCGGAGTTCCAGAACGAAAGAATCCTCCACCGCCTGGTTGCGTCGCAGGGCCAGCGACCAGACGCAGGTATCGACCAGGACCTTCATTTCTTCTTCCGCTGCTCTTTGTAGTCGTAGTCCGGGTCGAGGTCGACCTTGTGAAACAGGTCGAGAATCTCCACCTGCTTGTGCCGCCGGATGTATTCCTCCAGGGCTTCGGTTACGACGGCTTTCTTGGTCTTGTGCTTTCCTATCCGCCGGGCTTCTTCGATCAGCTTGTCATCAATGGCCAGGTTTGTGGGCATGAGGCACCTCCTTTCACACAAAAGTCTACACATATGAATGTGTGCAGTCAAGTGGGCCGAAAACCTCCTTTTCTCCAGCGGCTGCAAAAGAGTCAAGCAGATGTTTCCCTCATTGACAAGCCAACAGTCTCGGCATCTACGGATGTTTCTCCGGGATTTCCTGCTTAAAACTGCCATTTGGGGGGCAAAAAGATACCTCTAAGCGGAGAAATTGGCCCACGGGGAATGGTTTTGTGATGGTTTTTCGAGTACTTGAAAGGATCCGGCTTGGTCCGACCCGCCTCATCACTCCCTTGCCTTCGTTTTTCCAAACTCCTAAAATGTCATTGACATTCAAAAACATCAACAGGAGAACGACATGTCACAGATAACCGCCCGCCTGCCCGACGACGTTGTTTCAGAACTGGACCGAGCCGCCAAAAGTCTCCACCGAAGCCGCGCCGACGTGGTCCGCCAGGCTATTGAGAGCTATCTCGAAGACTTTAACGATCTGGCGATAGCCCTTGAACGTCTGCGCGATCCCGCCGACGAGGCCGTTAACTGGGAAGAGGCTCGCCGTGTCCTACTCTCTGAAGATTAAGCGAAGCGCACTTAAGGAAATCAAGGCCTTGCCGAAGTCCGAACGCCTGCGGGTCGTGGAAGCCATCGACCTGCTTCCCGAGAACCCCCACGTCGGCAAACTTCTCAAAGGCGATTTTTCGGGGTTGCGGCGCATTCGCGTGGGCACTAATCGGATAATCTATGAAATCAACGAAGGGGAAGTCACGATCCTCGTCCTGCGGATCGCACATCGATAAAACGCTTATCGTTAAGACAAACCAAGGGGACATCCGTCAACAATAATGATTGACAATACTGATGCTTTCGCAAGAAAGCCAAAAAACGGATGGCTAAGCAAAAAGCGCCACCTGCAAGGCGCGCAATTGTCGAGCAATGAAGCGTAGTTGCCTACGTTGAAGCAGCGAGAGCAATTGCAGCAACGCAGCAGTTGGTGAGTTTTTGCGACGCCATCACTCCTGACTCCTAGGCCAGTTTTATCCAAGACGGGAGGGAAAATAGATCTGTCCCGTTTTCTCCTGCTTCCCAGAAAAGTTCAGGAGTTAAGATGTCAGATGTTCAGGATGTTCAGGATGTTCAGGATGTTCAGGATGTTCAGGATGTTCAGGATGTTCAGGATGAATTCTTCAGACTTGGGCCTTTATCCTGTATATCCTGTTCATCCCTGTTAAAACAGTCTTCAGGTTTTCTGTACAACCGCTACGAAATCTTCAATCAACAGGGATGTCCAGGATGATCAGTTGGCATCAAAGGGACAGGCACTCTCATGAAAAAGTGTCTGTCCCTCTCAGGGGCTCCCTCTCAGGGGCTCTAAAAGTGCCAAAAAAGGAGTTGCCGTGCAACAGAGGTTCATATAGCATACATGTATAGCAATAAATCAGGAGGTTATTATGCTTGCACTCCGTTTACCGCCAGATATCGAACGCCGCCTGGAGGCTTTGGCGAAACGCTCAGGCCGCTCCAAATCATTTTATGCACGTGAAGCCATTCTCGAACATCTGGATGACCTCGAAGCAGCCTACCTCTCCGACGAGATACTGAAGCGCGTCGAATCCGGCCAGGAACAGACGTATACCCTTGATGAGTTGGAGAAGAAACTTGGCCTGGCGGATTGAAATCACCAAAAGTCTTGGGGTCAGGTCTTGAAAAATCACCTTTCCCGGCCGTTGATCACCTTGCTGACCGTGGTGTAGTGAATTCCGAGAACTTGGGAAATCTCTTTCAAGGTGTAGCCGTAGCTGCCGTGGGCCAGGCAGATCAGGCGGTTTCGCTCCTGCTTCGATCTCGTAACCGCCGACGGAAAAAGCTCCTCAAGAAGAGGCCGGCCGACAAACCGCTGCACTCTCGGGATCTCCGGGACGTCCTGTTTTCCACCAAGAAGCTCCCTTACCCGGTTGACGAACCCCTCGCTCCCGAGGAGAACCTGTCCGGAAAGTTTTTCCCACGGCGATTCACTCAGCGTCATTCCCTCTTCCACAAAATGCCGGTACCGTCGACAGGCTTCAGGCCGGCTGGTCGAAAAGTTCCCGAGAACCCAGGCCGTCGTCAGAAACAGCGGAACCGCTGCCGCTCCCAACGTTGGAAGATAGCTGCTCCAGTGGTATTGCTCCGGACGCTCCACCATTTTTGCCCGCACGGGATTCAGCACGAGGTAGCGAACAGCTCAAGAAGGTGACTTTCCTTCTCCACCAGGATGCTCTTGAATCTCCCCTTGAAGAGATGGCCGTCCCTGCCGTGAGAACGGTTGAAAGCCTGGGTGTAGACACCGTTCAGCTGACGCATACCGGCGGACAGGTTCCCTTCGGGCGTTTCGATCAAAAGGTGATAGTGGTTGTCCATCAGGCAGTAGCCATGACAGAGCCAATTGAACCGCCTGACGACCTTCGCGAGAACATCAAGGAACAACTCCCGGTCCCATCTTCATGAAAAATATCCGCCCGAGCGTTGCCGCGGTGCGGTGACATGATAGACTGCACCGGGAAATTTTATGCGTAACGGACGCGCCATAGAGAAAATTTTAGAACAATAAATATCATATTTCAAGACCTTACCCCTTGGCACGGATGAGATGCTCCTTTTCTTCAGTGGTCAGCGATCGAGCCGTCTTAGGAGACTTCCATATTTGCCACCTTTTAATGAGCCTAGCCCGAGATGGTCAGGTAGATGGGGTCGGGTGTAATCCGCCTTTTCTGCGTTATCATCCAGAGTTTTCATGTGCCACTTCATGGGAGCGATAATTGACAAATTTGATGTGGAAATGGCAGAAAAGACAACCCCGAACCCAATGCCCATTCCAGATGGGCTGGGAATATATGCCTCATGGATTTCACCGGAGTTGAGCGTGCCCTGGCTCCAACTTGCAATCTCTCAGGCCTGACCCTCTTGCATTATGGAAACGGGCCGTCGCCAGAATAATGCTGTCAGCCATGGGAAGGGAAAGCTCCAGACTCGTTTTCGCCGCCACCATGGCCAGCGAGGCAGCCAGGTCAACCACGGTCCCCTGCTGCATCAGCGCCGCAGCCTGCAGGGCGGAATCTTCGCCCCGCTGGCGGAGCACCACCTTAAACACCTCATAGATCGAAATTGACGGTACGATCAGAGCCGCCCTGTCTTCAAGAGGAGGCGCGAAATCGTCGGCGTTGGGGCCGTCGGCGAAATACTCCAGCCATCCGGAGGAGTCGACCACATTCACAGACGATCCTCCTCCCGCGCCACAGCCGTGTCCATCCCCTTGAGAAAACCCTTCATTTCAGCGATATCACGCACGGGAATCAGTTCGATACGATTGCCGTAAGCGACGACCTGCATTTTCTGCCCAGCCACGGGACGGAGTTTTTCACGCACCTCCCGGGGGATGACAACCTGAAATTTTGGCGATATCTTCACTGCATCCATATCAGGACTCCTTATCGATAAAGGCTTCGTTTAACGATATCTATTTCGATAGTAAGTGTCAATCAGGGCGGACAACATCAAAAAGCAGAGAGCTCTTTCGTCACCCAAATCACTTTCATGTGGTAAAGAAAGACCTGCCCCCGCGAGCCCTTCTCTCGCCCGTTCGCTTCGCTCTCTCGAGCCGCAGAGGTCACGAAGAGTTCAAAAACCCAAAAAGAATTCAGATTTCTCGACGTTCTCTGCGCCTCGAGCAACTGAAAGGAGCGGACGAGAGATGCCTTTGAATTTTCGTTCAATGGTCCCCGGTAATACCAAGGCGGAAAGTTTAATTGTCAAGCCTGACCCGGGAGGTTTCCCATTGACTGCTCTTGACACCCATATACCATTAAGGTATCTTCCTTATACCATGATAGTTGAATTCGACCCACTCAAGAGTGCCGCCAACAAAGCCAAGCACGGAATCGATTTCGACGAAAGCCAGGCACTCTGGGTCGATCCCGACCTTTTGGAGATCCCGGCCAGAACCACAGACGAGCCGTGCTTCATGGTGATCGGTAAAATCGGCGACAAACATTGGTCGGGCGTCATAACCTACCGCAGGGACGCGATAAGAATCATTTCCATCCGGCGCTCCCGGCCGGAAGAGGTTGCTCTCTATGAAAACGAAAGCCTCTGATTTCGACAAAAAATTCGAAGCCGGCGAAGATATCACCAGCTACCTTGACCTTGCCAACGCCCGGCGCCCCGAACAGGGACAGAAGCGGGTCAATGTCGATTTCCCGCTCTGGATGATCCACTCCCTCGACCGGGAAGCCAAACGCCTCGGGGTTCCACGCCAGGCCATCATCAAGCTCTGGATCGCCGAGCGTCTGGAAAAGGCTTCGTAATCCCCGCCGCTCTTCCGTCCCACTTCTCCGATACGCACCCGCTGAGGACCTCTCCTGAAAGCACCTTCCCCGCCGCCTCGAGGATCTTCTCCTTCCGGTTGCCGGCCAGGAGGTTGGTGCCTTCGGTGCACGTGAGTTGAGCTCGTAAAATCCGAAGGGAGCTGTCTTCATCATGTGCCTGTCCCTCTCGGGTTTTCCCTCCTTCACTGTATTTCAAATGCCAGTAAACAGCAGATCCAACGCGGCAACGATGGCATCCCTTTGCGATGCGGCCGAACCGACCGGTTCGCCCAGAGAGGAGGCCGGGATGGCGGCGAGCAGATGAACAAGGAGTATGTAGTCGGTTCCGCCGACCGAGATTCGAGGGTTGACGGTCTTCATGGGAGTTCCGACCGTTTCGGGCAAGGCCAGCGGGGCGACGACCCGAGTCGAAAGGTTCTCCAGCATCTCGTCCTGAAGATCCAGCAGAAAATCGACGCCCTCTCCCCGCCCCCGGTAAATATCGAACTGGGCCATCAGAATCGCCTCAGACCGTCACTCCACAGGCCATGCTCGGCGACGAAACGATTGGCCGCAGCCATGGCCTCGCGGTTATCCTCCACCCATGCCTGCCGGTCCTGCTCCCGCAGGATCTTCTCCAGACTCTTCTCGAGCGTCTGCGACAAATTGATCTTTCTGGCCTTGGCTTTCTGCAAAAGATCGGCCCGAATACTTAAATTTGTCGGCTGCTTGTGTGCGGTATTTCTCATGTCGGCCTCCATGCGCAATGTATGCGCATATTATGGCTTTAAATCGATATGGAATCAAGGCAGAACGAAGACGAGAATCGGCCTTCGGTTTTCCAAGTCACGACAAGTGCCCTTAAGGGACCAATTTCAACCCTCAAAAGTGGTCCACAAGGCCTTTTTGCAGAGCTATTTTCATAATTTCAGCTTACATTCCAACAAGTTGGATTGGCACGACACTGAAGTGCGTATCCCACCTCGTACGCAAAATCAACCCTCATCTGTTTTCGCGTTTTGAGGCCGCAGAAGAATGTTTAAATGTCAAACCTGACCCGGGAGGTTTCCCTCAAATAGCAAGCAGCGGCCCCCTACTCCCCCTGCCCGGACTTCCCAGATACAGATAGAAAAATAACAAGCAGCGTCCCCCCACACGTTCCTGGCCAATGGCCTATTGCCGATTTTGGCGGCCTTTTCGCCCCGATCAATCATTTACCGCCTTTTCGAGCGCTCCAGCGATGAAACGATTCAGGCTCATGCCATGCTGAGATGCAGTAATCGCCAACCGCTCATGAAGTTCCGGCGGAATACGGACATTGAACGAGCCTTTAAACGGTTTTTCCGGCGCCGTACCTGCTTCGGCACAGCTGGCTAGATAGTCCTCGACGGCTTCAAAGAATGCGGATTCCAGGGAATCAGCGTCCTTTCCCTCGTAACTGACCAAGGCACGAATGAATTCGATCTTGCCATAGAATACGCGATCTTCAGGGTTGTAATGGATGGAACCGAAGTAGCCTTTATGGGAGAGCATGTCTTTCATAAGAGACCTTCCTTCTTGAGAAACTGAAGAATCTGTTCGACCTGATAGCGCTTCAGAACCGGCGTCGGGTGCGGTTTGTGCATGATGATCGAGGGGCGATTCGGATGCACGAAACGAACTCTCGAACCTCCCGTCCTGCCACTCGCTGCAAGCTCGTAGTCAAACCCGGCCAACAGGGATTTCAGTTCGTCCCACGTGAAATCCAACGGCTTAGCCTTGAATCTGAGCAGCAGCTTGTCACGCTTGGTCATCCCACCCTCCATTCAACAGGATCTACATAAATATAGCAACTAAAATTAGTTGCGTCATCTTTCGGCTCTTTCTCATCACCCGCGTCATAATGAAAAGGTACCCGGCCCTCTCGGGTTGCACGCCGGGGAATTCTATGCGTAACGGACGCGCCATAGAGAAGATTTTAGAACAATAATATCATATTTCAAGACCTGACCCCTTTGCGATTGCCGAATTTACGGTCCGCCCCGGCTCCAGTTTGGTCCGACCCTGCTCAAGCTCGAAGCCGCTCTGGTTCAAGTCCCATGGCAGAGGCGATTTTTTTCAGTGTGGCGGACCTCAACCGGGCAGCGGGACGCTCGAATTTAGCTACAGCCGCCTGCGATACGCCTAGGCGGGAGGCCAGCTCTTCCTGGGTGATGCCGAGATATTCCCGCCATGCCTTGATCAGGGGCTCATCGCGCAGGACATGCGCCTCGACCACTTCCTGAGGGATACCGCTGGCGCGAGCCTTTTCGGCTTCCAGAAGGGGCTTGATGCGCCGCCATTCTTCCCAGGGGACAAGGACGTAGGCGGGATGTCCGCAATGTTCGATAGTTTGATATTCAATAGGTTTGCTCATCGCGTTTTTTCACCTCCTCGATGCTGATGATGTTGACTTCCGCAAAAGCGTTGAAAAGTACACGCCAATTGCCGACCCGCAGCCGATGGGTATATGCATGGCCCAGCAACTGCTTGACGTTGGGGCAGGCTGGAAAAGATACCAGCCCCCGAGTTGCGGCAAGGATGCGTTCCTGCACCGATCGGTCACCGACCTTCTTCAACTGCTTTAGCGCTTTGGGTTGCCAGAGGACGTTCATCATGAGTATTATAACCTTACACAACCTTATGTCAATGATATTGGTTATAGAAACACTCAGGGGGCCTTCTAGCTGGTGAAGCTATTCAACAAGTCAACAACCTCAACAACCTCCCCGCCACTCTACCCGGAAGTCTTGGGGTCAGGTCTTGAAAAATCACCTTTCCCGGCCATTGATCACCTTGCTGACCGTGGTGTAGTGAACTCCGAGAACTTGGGAAATCTCTTTCAAGGTGTAGCCGTAGTTGCCGTGGGCCAGGCAGATCAGGCGGTTTCGCTCCTGCTTCGATCTCATAACCGCCGAAGGAAAAAGCTCCTCAAGAAGAGGCCGGCCGACAAACCGCTGCACTCTCGGGATCTCCGGGACGTCCTGTTTTCCACCAAGAAGCTCCCTTACCCGGTTGACGAACCCCTCGCTCCCGAGGAGAACCTGTCCGGAAAGTTTTTCCCACGGCGATTCACTCAGCGTCATTCCCTCTTCCACAAAATGCCGGTACCGTCGACAGGCTTCAGGCCGGCTGGTCGAAAAGTTCCCGAGAACCCAGGCCGTCGTCAGAAACAGCGGAACCGCTGCCGCTCCCAACGTTGGAAGATAGCTGCTCCAGTGGTATTGCTCCGGACGCTCCACCATTTTTGCCCGCACGGGGTTCAGCACGAGGTAGCGACACAGCTCAAGAAGGTGACTCTCCTTCTCCACCAGGATGCTCTTGAATCTACCCGACTTTTCGCTTGACCTGAGAGGGGGAACATGCTCATATAACATGTACAACTTGTTTAACAGGAGAATGGCCCATGATCGGTTTGCGAGATCCAAAACTGGAAGAACGACTGGCGCAGCTTGCTCAGGAAACCGGCCGCAGCAAAAGCTATTATGTGCGCCTGGCGATCCAGCAATTTCTTGAAGATCGTGAGGACTATCTGCTGGGTCTGGCGCGGCTGGAGAAAGGCGGAAAACGCCTCAGCCTGAGAGAAGTGGAAAAGCACCTTGACTTGGACGGTTGAGTTCCAGGAACAGGCGCTGGAGGACCTGGGGCGACTCGACCGCAGTGTCCAGAGACGGATTCTTCGCTTCTTTGCCGAGCGCATCGAGGGCAGCGAAGATCCGAGGCAGTTCGGCAAAGCGTTGACCGGAAACAAGAAAGGTCTTTGGCGGTATAGGATCGGCGATTACCGAGCTATTTGCAGCATCGAAGGCGATGCCCTGATCGTATTGGTACTCGCGGTCGGGCATCGGCGCGAAGTTTATCATTAGGCCTTCCCTTTGCACCCCAACCTTCCGAAACAAACCTTCCCAAGTAATAGAAAATCCACCTGTCTTTAGATTCCTCTACCGCCTAAACCAGTTTTATCCGGGACGGGAGAAAAAAATAGATCCGTCCCCTTTTCTCTCCAAAGATATCCGCCCGAGCGTTGCCGCGTGCGGTGACATGATAGACTGCGCCGGGGAATTCTATGCGTAACGGACGTGCCATAGAGAAAATTATAGAACAACAACATCATATTTCAAGACCTGACCCCCTGCCTCTTGCGAATATCCAAAAGTCAAGCCTGACCCGGTGCCCGGCGCAACCCAGGGGTATCGATCACCACCGACCTCCCTGGGCTTGCTTCACGCTTTGGCCTCGCGCCCCTTCCCTGCCTTTGCACCCTTGCCAGAGAAGGGCCTGTCGGGCAGATGCTCAATAACAACGGGTGGGCGATTGGGAAAATGAGCGACCAGCTCGAGTTTTCCTCCCATCGCCTCAACGTAGCCGCGCAGGGTCGAAAGGAGCATGTCGCTGCGCTTCTCCAAGCGTGAAACGCTGTCCTGGCCGATGTGCAGGGCAGCTGCCAGGTCCTCCTGTGTCTTCTGCATCGCCTGACGCAGGTCTTTCAGCGTGGCCAGTTCCGCAGCCCGATCTTCTATTTTCGCCCGCCGTTCGGCCGGCAGACTATTCAGGACCTGATCAAGGTTTCTTGCCATTTTTTCTTCCCTTTCCACCCGGTTGAGATGCCGCAAGCACAGCCAGATGTCTGCCATACCGTTCGTCGGCGATTCCGATGAGCCGCTTGTAAAAGCGCCTCTGGTCCGCACCCGCCTTATCGCCGCCAGCCAGAAGAATCGCCTGGCGCTCTGGGTCGAACGCGAAAGCCACCCGCCAAACCTCACCCTCCCAGTTGAAGCGAAGCTCTTTCATGTTGGGGAACTTCGAGCCCTTGAGCGTATCGACAGTAGGCCGTCCGAGGCTGGGGCCGAATTCCCGCAGCAGGAGCGCATGAGCAAGAAGCTCGTCTTGGAGCCCCTCTTCCATCTCCCGGAACTCCACATCAAATTCATCACAAAACACCACAACCCATGACATGATCAAATTATGCCCCCAATAGCATATGGAGTCAAATACATATTCTACCCTTCACTCGCCTCACACATCCCCGCACGAGTAAGTTAGTCAACAATCAACAACGTCCCCTCACCCCCCCCTTTAAGAACGTCCCCGCCATCCCCGTGTCCAGAACCCACCAATAGAAAAATAGCAAGGAACGTCCCCTCCTCCTCCTCCTCCTCCTCTCGGGTTGCGCGCCGGGGAATTCTATGCGTAACGGACGCGCCATAGAGAAAATTTCAGAACTATAATATCATATTTCAAGACCTGACCCCTTGATTTTCCCTATGCGTAACGGACGCGCCATAGAGAAGATTTTAGAACAATAATATCATATTTCAAGACCTGACCCCCTGCCTCTTTCCTTTGGCCTCGCGCCCCTTCCCTGCCTTTGCACCCTTGCCAGAGAAGGGCCTGTCGGGCAGATGCTCAATAACAACGGGTGGGCGATTGGGAAAATGAGCGACCAGCTCGAGTTTTCCTCCCATCGCCTCAACGTAGCCGCGCAGGGTCGAAAGGAGCATGTCGCTGCGCTTCTCCAAGCGTGAAACGCTGTCCTGGCCGATGTGCAGGGCAGCTGCCAGGTCCTCCTGTGTCTTCTGCATCGCCTGACGCAGGTCTTTCAGCGTGGCCAGTTCCGCAGCCCGATCTTCTATTTTCGCCCGCCGTTCGGCCGGCAGACTATTCAGGACCTGATCAAGGTTTCTTGCCATTTTTTCTTCCCTTTCCACCCGGTTGAGATGCCGCAAGCACAGCCAGATGTCTGCCATACCGTTCGTCGGCGATTCCGATGAGCCGCTTGTAAAAGCGCCTCTGGTCCGCACCCGCCTTCTCGCCGCCAGCCAGAAGAATCGCCTGGCGCTCTGGGTCGAACGCGAAAGCCACCCGCCAAACCTCACCCTCCCAGTTGAAGCGAAGCTCTTTCATGTTGGGGAACTTCGAGCCCTTGAGCGTATCGACAGTAGGCCGTCCGAGGCTGGGGCCGAATTCCCGCAGCAGGAGCGCATGAGCAAGAAGCTCGTCTTGGAGCCCCTCTTCCATCTCCCGGAACTCCACATCAAATTCATCACAAAACACCACAACTCATGACATGATCAAATTATGCCCCCAATAGCATATGGAGTCAAATACATATTCTACCCTCCACTCGCCTCACACATCCCCGCACGAGTAAGTTAGTCAACAATCAACAACGTCCCCTCACCCCCCCCCTTTAAGAACGTCCCCGCCATCCCCGTGTCCAGAACCCACCAATAGAAAAATAGCAAGGAACGTCCCCTCCTCCTCCTCTCGGGTTGCGCGCCGGGGAATTCTATGCGTAACGGACGCGCCATAGAGAAGATTTTAGAACAATAATATCATATTTCAAGACCTGACCCCCTGCCTCTTCCTCAATAACAACGGGTGGGCGATTGGGAAAATGAGCGACCAGCTCGAGTTTTCCTCCCATCGCCTCAACGTAGCCGCGCAGGGTCGAAAGGAGCATGTCGCTGCGCTTCTCCAAGCGTGAAACGCTGTCCTGGCCGATGTGCAGGGCAGCTGCCAGGTCCTCCTGTGTCTTCTGCATCGCCTGACGCAGGTCTTTCAGCGTGGCCAGTTCCGCAGCCCGATCTTCTATTTTCGCCCGCCGTTCGGCCGGCAGACTATTCAGGACCTGATCAAGGTTTCTTGCCATTTTTTCTTCCCTTTCCACCCGGTTGAGATGCCGCAAGCACAGCCAGATGTCTGCCATACCGTTCGTCGGCGATTCCGATGAGCCGCTTGTAAAAGCGCCTCTGGTCCGCACCCGCCTTATCGCCGCCAGCCAGAAGAATCGCCTGGCGCTCTGGGTCGAACGCGAAAGCCACCCGCCAAACCTCACCCTCCCAGTTGAAGCGAAGCTCTTTCATGTTGGGGAACTTCGAGCCCTTGAGCGTATCGACAGTAGGCCGTCCGAGGCTGGGGCCGAATTCCCGCAGCAGGAGCGCATGAGCAAGAAGCTCGTCTTGGAGCCCCTCTTCCATCTCCCGGAACTCCACATCAAATTCATCACAAAACACCACAACCCATGACATGATCAAATTATGCCCCCAATAGCATATGGAGTCAAATACATATTCTACCCTCCACTCGCCTCACACATCCCCGCACGAGTAAGTTAGTCAACAATCAACAACGTCCCCTCACCCCCCCTTTAAGAACGTCCCCGCCATCCCCGTGTCCAGAACCCACCAATAGAAAAATAGCAAGGAACGTCCCCTCCTCCTCCTCTCGGGTTGCGCGCCGGGGAATTCTATGCGTAACGGACGCGCCATAGAGAAGATTTTAGAACAATAATATCATATTTCAAGACCTGACCCCCTGCCTCTTCCAGAGCGGAAAGGATGAATGTCACGTCTTTCAACAGGGAAGATTTGACCCCGCGAAAAGTAATTCGGCGGAGAGGCGACATCGTAATCATTGAAAAAATAGATCTGTCCCCTTTTCTCCACATGATAGACTGCGCCGGGGAATTCTATGCGTAACGGACGCGCCATAGAGAAAATTTTAGAACAATAATATCATATTTCAAGACCTGACCCCTTGACTTCCTTATATCATATTTCAAGACCTGACCCCCTGCCTCTTCGAGGGCAGATTAACCGATGGTTGCCCGCTCAACAAGATGGGCTGGGTTGCCGTTTACCGCCGGACAAAGAACGTCGGATGACAACTTATCCTGATCCGACCCCGCACAAGATTCCAAATCTCGCTAGAACGCAGTGTGGGTTACCGGGATAGTCCCGTGCAAGCCTTTTGACGACCAAGGCAGGCATCCCAAACACCGCGAAGATAACCTAAACCATACCCATAATGAATTAGAGCGAAAGTATACATATACAGAGGGAAATAGCGAAGAAGGCGGTCTTTATAGGCGGTCGATATGGAGGCGAAAAGGTTGGCTGCACCATAGAGGCCAATTGGGATTAGACCCAAGGGGTTTATTGTCCCCGCAATAAGGCTAAATCCTGACCCTAGCACTAAAGCTGCGGGAATAAACTGCCGGAGGGAGAACCGGGTCCGATGTTTCAACATCACCGGAATTTTCCAATAACCATACTGAACTGCCATCTTGCGAAGCTTGGGAAATGTATCGCGGGCAAAATATTTCACTTTAAGCCAGGGGAGGCAAAGTATTTTTCCACCAGCCTTCACTACTCGGATGTTATGCTCCAAGTCCTGCGCGCGGGTGAAATCCTCGTCGAATGGGCCATATTTTTCAAAGTGGTTAGCTCTCCATGCACCGAAGGGAACTGTCTCCACAGAAACAGGGGTATGCCCTTTTCGGGTCCGGTAGGATATTCCAACTCCAAAGGGGGAATTAAGGCAACCTGCGATAATACTCGCCCTAATAGAGCTCGACCCCGGCACGGTATCCCAAACGCCGCCGACATTGTCAGCGCCACTTTTAACAAGGGTTTCCGTGAGACTTAATAAATAGTTCCCAGGATATTCGCAATGAGCGTCGACGCGGACAATGCACTCTCCCTTGACATTAGAAAGTAGGATTTCCAATGCATATGGTACGGTCCTCTTCGGATTATCAAAAACTCGAATTTGAGGATGATTTCGTTCATAAGAACGCAGCACCTCTCGTGTTCCATCATCGCTCATTCCGTCAGCAATTAAAATCTCTACTTCTCCCTCAACCTTTTGGGACAAAAGGGAATCGAGAGCAAGCCCAATATAACGGGCCTCGTTTCTACAGGGAATGATGACCGAGATGACAGACTTCATAAAATGGAATTATCCTAAAGGGAGGAAAACTATAACTTCAAAATTTAAATGTCGTTAAATCTATTCGCCAACTGCCGATAAACGTCCGCCATTTGCATCGAAAAATTAGTTATCGAAAACCTTTCAACAACAGTCTGGCGAGCAGCCTCGCCCAAACTTGTGCGTAACTTTTCGTCTTGGCATAACCGTATGACAGAATCGGCACAAACTCGGTGATCCCTTGGGTCTACCAGAAAACCATTTCTCCCATCTTGGACAATCTCTTTCGGCCCACCCAGACTAGAGGCGATGACCGGCAATCCCGCTGCCATCGCCTCTGTTATTACCAATCCAAAAGGCTCCGGAGTGATGGAAGCATGGATAAATACATCCAAAAGACGCATCAATTCCGGAACATCATCTCGGCCCCCCGTGAAGACAACTTTTTCAGCTAATCCCAACGTCTCGACCAATTCACGCAACTCATTGCCATAGCTGCCAGGACCAAAGGTTGTATCCCCAATTATAAGGAATCGAACATTAGGAACATTTTTCGCAACAAGGGCTGCCATCCTCAGAAATTCCGGATGTCCCTTCCATCTAACTAGCCGCCCTACAATCCCGACGACTAAGCTGCCAGCTTCAAGACCTAATTCCGCTCTCAATACCTCACTGGCGGGCCCCGGAGCAAACCGGGTAACGTCGGAACCGTTGTAAATTACCCTCACACGGGAAAAGCTCTCCCCCGAATACATTTTCGCCACCGCCTGAGAAATGGCGACAATTTTGGTCGGCAGCACCCCACCAAGGAAATTCATCAGGGCCAGCACCATCCCAAAGCATTTGTTATCTACAATATCCTGCATATGCCAAATGCAAGGTACCCCGGCAAGGCGCGCAGATATCCCCCCGTAAAGATGCGCCATCATCGAGTTGGTATGGACTATGTTGATCTGCATCTGACGCAGGATGTTGCGAAGTTTCAAAATGTACGGGAGCAGGGTTAGCATATTGTAAAAAACGGCCATGGGATTAAAAATCTTGCGGCCCAACATATAGAAACTAGTTGATAGCAATCTGGCCCGGGGAAGCACATAATAGTCAACCCCCAAAGCTACAAGTCGTTTGGTCAACGGACCTTCTGTCGGAACGACGACAAGATATCTGAACCGATCCCGGTCCAGAAAACGGCAAAGGTTGAGCAGGTTGACCTCAGCCCCACCGATTCCAGCACTTTCCTCAATGACAGCGATGCGAACAGGCTCAGACACTTGCCACCTCTTCCAGCAAGCGCTTTTCTCTTATATCCAGTGGAAAGGTCTTCAGAATCCGGTCGCGGGCCGCCATTCTGAGCGACTCATCAGCGGCCAAGGCTTTAGTCAGGGCTTCCCGAAATTCCTCCATATTGCCAGGTGCAGCCAAAAAGCCACAATCACCGATCACCTCCGGCAAGGCAAATGCGTTGCTTACAACTGGAATACAACCAAGAAGCATCGCCTCGGCCACCGAGCAGCCAAATCCCTCGTGACGGGAGGGTTGCAGATAAACTTTTGCTCGCCCGAGAATATCGTGGAAGGTATCATGATCAACAAACCCCATGATTTTGACGTTGGGCGTGGCAATCCCCTCCAAAAACGTGTGGGAATCGTCAGACCACTTCCCAATAAGACGAAAAGAAACTTCCGGGAAAAAAGCGCCCAGCCTGACGAAGTCCTCCAACCCCTTTCGCTTCAGGTTACTCCAGCTCACTTCGCCAACCGTCACCACCATTGGCTCTTTAGCCACCTCCGGAGTGGAGGGTGCCGAAAAGCCGTGGTAGATCATGATGTTACGAGCAGGATCCACTCCGGCGTTTTCAAGTGCTTCGAGCTGGTTCGATTCGGAGATGGAAATCACTCGGTCGGCCAAGCGCAAAAGCAAGCGCACCAGGGCCGATTTCACCCCGCCTCGCATGTTCCCATAGTCGATCTGCGGTAGGTTGACCACATCGTAGCCCCCAGCCACCACAACCACCCGCCGATGCAGCAACCTGGCCAGAAGCACAGCCGGGAGGAAATGGATGCTCGCAAACCAGCAGAAAACCATGTCGCTCCATAGGATCCCGCGTAAGTTGCAAAAAATATTGCGAATGGCCCGGCCGTGATTCAGATCGGGCCGGACCTCATGGGTCCCACTGAGGATGTCGAGATCTTTCCTGACAAAGGAAATGAGGCCGGTATGCAAAAAGTAAATCTTCATTCTTCCTTCCGGTAATGCTCGTATTCCCACAATTTCATATACATTGCAAAATTGTAGTAGGACTTGAGCGCCGAGAGCAGAAATCCACGGACGCCGTCCCGAAACCCTTGCTTATAGAAATACGACCAGCAGAACATATAAAGAGGCCGCAAGGTAATTTCGCGTAATCGAAAGCGTCTGCCCTCCTTGACCAGTTGGTCAACCTCGTACCGCATATAGCGGGCGAACTTGACCAAGTAGCCATTGAGGTCGGTGAAGTCGTGATGGATGATATGATGTCGGAACTGGCCTGTTCGCGTGAAGTCGATATCGATATGGGCATGTACCTCCCGCTCAATATAGCGGCATTTTTTCCGAAACAGCCGCACAAGGGAATCGGGATAAATGCCGCAGCTCTTCACCCATTTACCGTAAATAAGGTTCTTCCGCGGGATCTTGTATCCGTCAATAAGCTCTGACGTGCTTTCCAAGACACTCCAAACCTCTTCCTTAAATCCCGGCTCCAGTTCCTCGTCAGAGTCAAGAAGTAGAATCCATTCGTGGGCAGCTTGGGGAATTGCCCAATTCTTTTGGATGGCCGAGTTGATGTACTCGTGTTGGATGATTCGGGCCCCGAACGCTTGGCAAATCTCTAAAGTCCGATCCGTACTATAACTATCAACAATTAAGATTTCATCAGCCCACCTAGCACTTTCCAGAGCACGCTTGATAATTTTCTCATTGTTGTAAGTAGGTATTATTGCAGTAACTTTCTCTCGCATCATCAAACCTTTGCCTGGTAAACTGCCAAATATTCAGCTGCTCGCTTACTCCAGCTCCAGTCATTCAAATAAACTTTATCTCGAGTTTCTTTTTTATGCATATTCTCCAAGATAGCCATGAATAACCCCTCATCATTTTCAGGTGCGCAAAGCACTATACCACTGGGTAGTTCCTGCTCTATTTCCTTGAGTCCACCAACAGCACAAGCTACAACCTTGCAACCACACGCTACCCCCTCAAGGGCCACAATTCCAAAAGGTTCCTTTCTGGAAGGTACAACTAGGAGTTCAGCCCCCTTCATCAACCGGCCTATTTCATCGCGGCTCGCCCTTCCCCACATTACTAAACCTGGCAAAGGGTTTTCTTCATCATTACGTGTTTTTATCGCGAGCTTTAATTCTGCGGCTAATATTTCGAGGTTATTTCCCTCAGGGCCATCACCAGCCAAAACCAAGTCAAGATCCAACTTTTCACGCAAACGATCATAAGCCCTTAAAAGAATGTCAAAACCTTTCTTTTGAACAAATCTACCAGCAGCGAAAATATACGGTCGAGGATATTTATAAGCCTCAATATTTATAAAGTCTTCAGATCTAATTCCATTCCATATTTGATGTGATTTATTATTTATTGAAGGCTCAATATCTATAGCCTGTTCCATCAAATAACGCGAACAAGCGGTGATATAATCAGCAGACTTCAAAATATTTTGAAATAGCCAGCCATCTAATCTTGACCTTTTTGGCAAACCTTCTACGTCATCGCCATGCAGCGTAACCACAACACGAATCCCTAAAAGTTTTGCCGCCGTCACCACAAGAGGGGCCTGACTCCCTAAAAAATGGCAATTCACAACATCGGGTTTTTCCCGAAGTAAAAGGATAGAAATTCGGCAAAAGTTAATTACCCACAACATCAGTCCTGACAGGTATTTGAGCACCCTCACTGGTTTGAAAGAACCAAGGTAGAGCGTCGGAAACAACATCCTGACAATTTCAACACCGTCAGTCCTATCATGAGCTGGCAGTGTACGAGGATAACGGTTAGCTACAACTACAACTCTATGCCCATTGGCTGAAAACTCTCTCACTAGTTGAGAGACAACCTCCTGAACGCCACCAAGAATGGGCAGATATGAAGATGTGGCCAAAAGAATTTTCATTTTGTCTTTCTACAATTAAAAATAACCATCCATCTATGCGCTGAAAGTGCATCGGTTTGGGGACACTTAAAGTCCCCTAATCGAGCAGGTATTAAGTTTTTTTGGAGCATTTATGGCGTTCCACATATTCTTCCACGATCTCTTTAGTGATATTTCCTGGACTCCAGGCCCCATAGCCAATCCGCCACAAATGCTTGTCTCGGTAGCGTCTTCCCAATGCAGGAAATTCCGACTGAAGAAATCTTGAACTTCGTCCTTTGGCCGCCTTACCAGGTCTCTGGGTCTTGACGAGGGAGGAGACTAAACGTGCTTGTCAACATGGTCATGGCTGACAACTCCGCTCAGCATCCTACTATCTTCCGCATCACAAATCTGGCTCAGAAGATCCCTCCAGCGCTTTTTGATGTCACCTTCAGGGGCCTTATAGCGGTATTTGGTGACTCATACTAGTGCAACGGTCAAGCGACTGACCGTGTGCCCACCATATTGAAATCCATTCGTTGCTACCCATTTCGAAGTCTATGAACTCATAAAAGCCCCAAAATGAGTCGCGACAAAAGGCTTGGTCTGAAAGTCAATTGTTTTATACAAATGTGCCAAAACGATAAATGAAAATTGGCTCAGATAGAGAATGCAATATTAACAATTTAAAAATAAATATATTAGTTCTATGTATCCTAAAGCCAATGCATAAACAAATATAAAACCGGACCTGCCAAGGTAATTTTAATCAGTTTAATTTCCATGGTAAACACAAACTTTAACATTGGTTCAAAGGCGAACAGTTTTGGCAAATATTTGGTGCATCATGTTACCCAGCGAACGATATTGAATCAGTATTCTTGCAGGCAGAAACTGTCATGCTTCCGACCGTCATGCACGGATAAAAAGTGAAAGACGTTAACTTCTGACTGCTTAAATAGCCACCGTACGCAATTCCAAGGAAATACATAAGGTCAACACGGTTAATGGCGGCCTCAAACATGAACAGTGTCGCGAAATAAAAAACGACAGCTATTGCCCATGGATTTATAAATATACGCATCCATTTAAAACTGAGAACAGAAAATAACGGGGAAAACAACCCAAATCCAATTAGTCCACAATTTGCGAGTATTTCTAAAAAACCATTATGTATATAAATTAATCTTCCTGCGCCGACCCCCAATATGGGATGTTTAAGAAATTCACTCCATGCCCAGTCAATCCGACTCATTCTAATCGAAACCGAACTTTCGCGGACAACTGCCACACCTCTAAACGTATCTACTGACTGCATAAAACGAGTGAGTATTTCCTTGCTTATTAACCCTCCTGAAGAAAAAAACAACAGAACAAAAACACCAAAAACCAAATGGATGTTTTTATTTTTTATTTCACGCAAAAGACAATAACTTAAAGAGAGTATTAACGCTATGATTGCTACGCGCTTAAGGGAAATTGTCACCCCAATGACTGTGACCGCAATGACTAATAACTTGAAGATATTTCGTATTTTAACGTATGGCAGAAAAACCAAAGAAATTGCGGAAATACACATGACGTCGTTCGTATATGATATGCCATAGATGCCGGATGTAATGATTGGATTCCTGCAACACCTCTAATTAGTGAATTCTTGCCAAATATTATTATTCCATCATAAAATCCCAAATAGGCAATAACTGCTGTAAATGAAAAAATAAAGCCGATCAGCAAAAACGCCCTCATTAGGGCGAGTTCATCATTTTCATGCCTAACATAATATTCAACATTGATCGCTATCAGGTAAACAATTGCAAATTTAAATAGCCAATTATAGCTTTCGTAAAAAGGCACATCATAAATTAAGGCTACAAGCCAGGACGTGATAATTGCTATGAAATAGTAGCGCCAAGGCCGAATGCTAGTATTCCGCAAAAGATTGGGCATATTGGCTAATGATAGACAAACAAAAACAAAAGCAGCGAGATTCATCGGACCTAATACGGGAATGTAAATCTCCCTTACGAAAGTTAACAGTATCCCCACCCAGAACAGGATCCGGTACCTGCCCTTTCGGTGTAATCAAAACAAACCCTAGAAAGGTAATTAGCAGAAACCCTATTAGCTTTATATCCATACTAGGACCTTTTGCTTAGTTTGGTACTGACCAGTTTATTGTTTAAGGTCATTATGATTACTCTATGTATTTTTTTGGGTTGCAGGCTGGATTGTTTAGTTGGTTTTTTTATCAATTTTAAGATCTTCGGGTGTAACAGCAAAAACCCTTCTTACCTAATGAAAATATCCACTATCTGCATTTCTCAACACAAAATTGATAAAATACACCTAATTTCCAGTAGTATTGGATCCCAACAACAATGGGATACGCTATTATCTTGGGGAAAAAACCATTTATTAGTGAAGCCTTTCCAAAAGAATCCAAAAGTGGATTTACCATATAGAAAATTAACTTCATAATGGATTTTATGCCGTACAGGTTCCGCGGATATGAACAGTACATTGAGGGCCATTTTTTACGAACTAGGTAATAAGCGCGTCCGTACATATAGTGCTGGTTAAACAATCCCTTCCACGTCGCTCGATGATGGTGATATACCTTGATTTCGGGATCATAAAGAACCTTAAAACCAGCTTGTATAGCTCGCCAGTTATAATCCACATCCTCTCCCCGAAACAGGGTTGTATCATATTCACCCACCGCCTCGATTACATCCTTCTTGTAACAAGAGTTAACTCCAGGAACATTACGAACCTCTTTTAGATGATTATGGTGAGGAAAGGTTGTAGCATCAGCGATATTAAACAACAATCCGCTGCCTGAGGCATCCACTACCTCCCCACCGATCACTCCAGCCTCTGGGTATTTTTCGTGGGCCTCAATTAATCGTTCTATCCAATCAGGAAAGGGTTCCGCATCATCATCCGTTTGAGCAATCAAATCTCCCGAGCAGTGCCGTAATCCTATATTGCGACTCGTTGCAAGATTTACATTGTTTGTTTTTACCTCTTTTAATTTTGGAAATTTTTTATTCCAAAAGCCCAGTACGGACGAAGAATCATTTGCACCGCCGCCATTTACAACAACAATCTCATCTGGCCTTCTGGTCTGTTTCTCGATAAGAGAAGACAAGGCTCCATTTATTAGATTGCCTCGATTATATGTGCAAATAAGTATACTAATTTTCATTTTTTGCCTCTTCCGCAGAATCTGTGGGTAAAGGGTAGCTGAAAAAATTAGAGCATTGCCTTTCATGGGCGTGTTTAGGTATCTGCCAGAAGATTATCTACATATGAATCAACTAACATAAAAAATTCTGCAATAGTTCTTTTGCTCTGATCTTTATACGATTGCCCGATTTTGTTTCGCTTAAGTTTAAACAATCTAGGATATACAACAGACTTTAAATAAAATAGCTTTGCATATCTTCTAAGATATATTGAGCGTAATTTGGCGCCGCTATAATGTTGAATAAATGAATTATTATTTAAGCATATTGAGTTATTCCACTCTACCCAATCAAGTAACTTAAGATTTTGATATTTTTTCGTAAAATGAATAACATGTCCATTTTCCCATCCTACAATCTCATCCTCTTGAATTATGTCATTATTATCCGCTGCTTTTATAATTGAATTAATTAATTTTTTAGATTCAGTAGTACTAACAATCAACATAACCCCTGAATTTACGCGACCCGATATACCTTTTGCTATAAAAAAATCGTCAACAGGAGAACCAAAGTTTTCTAAGGAAGGTGTATGTGGCCTTATTTCACAGTCTGAATCAATAAACAAAACTTTATCATAACAACCTTCTATGGCTTTTTTAATAATATAAATTTTCAACCATGCGGACTCGTCTGGATAAGCCTCTATTGGCAACTTTTTAATTACCAAATAATTATAGTTGTGCTTATTTGCAAATTTTCGTTGACTTTCAATACAGCGTCTATACACTTTATAATAATTATTAGTCGCGACAGTAAATATTAAAACTCTACTCATCAATATCGACCTCCCCTAGTAACAATTCTTTCATAAACCTATGCTATTTTCGAAATCATCAAAAAATGGTGTCGAATACTTTATCATTTTATTAATTCGAATATTATCCCAAAAGTTTTCAAAACAACCATGCCATCCAGATTTAATTAAATATGCATGAAGTATTTTCTTGTACTTTAATTCATAAATACGCATTTTTTTAATCGTTTCTTCTCGTATGAAACATGGGTCAATACAGAAAGAGATCAATTCTTCAATAGCTGCTTCAATTGCTTTGCGAGTCGAAGGTACAATTCTACAAAATCGAGGGTCTAAAAACTCGTCACGACCACCTATGTTATATGTGGAAACAACTGGGATCCCGGCCAATAAATACTCAACAGAGGTATAATTAGGACCTTCTATAGCAGATAAAATTACACCTACTTTACTTTGATTGTACAAGCTGTTTATATTCGATTCGTTTAGCTCTCTATAATTATCACCAAATGAATAATCACTTAGTTCCTTATCAGCATTAGCCAAATATGCGTTTGGTATTATTTTTTTTATGAATTCTAGATAATTTATTTTTTTATCATCTACGTTCAATACGTTTCCAGATACCAGCACAGTGCTGAATTTGTCCGAAAGCAAATGATGTCTTTTCAAATGTTCAAGACGGCCATTGTAAACAATGTCATATTTTTTTTCGGAGATCGCATCCACCGAATAACAACCAGGGTCCAATAGTGCATTCTGGTGAATAAATTCAACAGGAAGTTTTAGCTTTTTCAAAATCCTCAATTCTTTTGCTGTAGAAACAAAAAACAGTATTTCATGATTAGGAAAGCTGATCTGGTGTCTATCATAATAAGTTTTTATGGTTCGCCCGACGTTCCCAATTTCTAAAGTCCATTTAAAAGAAACTAAAAATAAGGTCTTCCTCTCGTTTCCGATTTTCTCTGAAAAAACCCCCAGATCCTCCATTCCTTCATTAGTCATAATAATTAGAGGTTCTTTACATATGACATAATAATTCCGATGTGTACGTTCGTAATTAGCAAAGCGCAATTCACTTCGCCTCTTAAGGATGAGATTACGGACAACCCGATAGAAGCGGAAATCTTTTATTTTCTCACAAATCATTAATATCTACCAAAGTTTTGACCTGCTCAGACAAACATTGCAACTGACGTTCAGTAGTGGTCCCTAATGTTTTCTCATCTAGCAAATACGGTCGTTTACCCATAAGTTCCCTCATTTTCCGTTTAAAAGCAGAAAATTTCAACTGCGGTTGAACCCCGGCGTACCCCCTCCAGAGCAGTCCCATTCTTAAACCAAACTTTTCGTGACATCTTCTGATTAAATACTCCGGCGAATAGAGGCTCGGGAGACAGTTAAATTCTAAATTGTGTCCAACAGATAGACAATAATCTAGCCACTTGAAGTCTTTTATCCCTTTAACGGTCTTAACCGGAACCCATGGTATCTGAAGCGCATCGGCTGCAATGGCTCCATGTAGCGCTTCAGTGATCAATACCTCACTAGCAATTAATTCGGTGATAATGGAATTAGGATCATCTGAAGGATTGATATAGTTTATACCCAATTCCCCAATTAATTCTTTCTCAAAAGGGAATCGCTCAACACTGCTATGATGTGGCATATACGAAAACGGAAACTTTTTCCTCACATTTGGAAGTGACAACTCTTTGATTAATAATCCAGGATCACTAATTGATTTTTTTTCGTCGAGCCCCAGCGTCTTGCAGGTTAATGGACCTCGCACTCCTATAAAGTTACATTTCTCCACAGGCAATTGAAACTGACCATACCCTAGCCCGGAACCGAAAATGTGAATCCTTCTAGTTTTTAGATCAGGCTTATAAATCCCAAGCAGTGAACCTATTCCCAAAAAGGTTTCCTCGGTATCCTCGTCGAAAAAATCGCCACCCAAGAATTTAGGAAATATTATCCTGTTAAGTTCATCCCCAAAATTTTTGGTGCAATGAAAAATTTTCATAAAAATCTATCGCCAGCTCACTAGACCTAATAGAGTTAGAAAATGTTATTGGCTAGATCGTACCGAAAAATTCCAAATACTTATCTGCTGTTAGGGCCCATGAAAATTTTTGAGAGGCCAGTCTGGCTTGTTCCCCCATCAAAAACTTCGTGTCACCCTCATCTAAAAGACGATCCAGGGCCTTATGTATGTCCTGCTCATCATTCCTATCAATAAGCCACCCGAAGTCCCTGTGCACAAATTCATGATAAGGAGGAATATCAGCTGACAATACCGCCAAACCGCTGGCCATCCCCTCTAAAATGCTTAAACCAAAAGCTTCCCCGGACGCGAAATGGCATAATACCTCGTACTCCGGCAAGACATCTTCTATACTGGCTGTCGCACCTTTTAATTCCACTATATCTTCTAAGCCCAGATCGCTGATCAGTGAATTGAGATAAGGCTGATAGGACCCTGAACCATATATATCATAGGTTATCTGTTTTTTGCGGCCATAACTTGCCAGTGCTCTAATCATGTACTGCATTCCTTTACGTTCCTCCAGAGCTGCAGCAGATACAATATTGAGCTTTTCAGGGCACTGCCTTTTATGGGGATGAAACTTTTCCAAATCGACCCCATTGTATATGATCTTGCATACATGTTTTTTTAAATACGGCTCGGCCTCTTTTTTAACCATTTCGGAAACAGCAATGAACTTCATATGTGGAAATTTCCCCAATTTGGATTGAATCCACATATAGCGATCAGGAATCTGGGAAGCAGGACTGTGAAGTACATAGTAATATTGATATTTATCAGGCAAATATTCTTCCCCGTGATAAAGAAAGTTCAATAAAACAATATCAGGATTATCAATTTTCAACCAGTACCTATAAAAAATTGCGGCAAATTTACTTTGATAATAACGAAACGAAGTCACAGTCCGATGTTTTATATTTATACCCCATGCCCCCCACTCAAACGGAGCATTGTTATTCCACGAATAAATAATCACTTCATGTCCTATTCGGGAAATTTCATTCGCTACCGAGTAGGTAAAACGCTCGATACCTCGGGGAAGCAGAAATTGGAAAGGTGATATAATTACAATGCGCACGGTTTAATACCAGGATGTTAAAAACAAGAATAAACAAGCATTAAAAACTTGGACTCGGTTGACATTAAACGGCTTCCTCTCCCTGAAGAACGGACTTATAGAAAGTTTCAGTCTGCTTGGCAATTTTTTCAATTGATGCTTTTTCCAAAACAAAATTTCTAGCATTTCTTCCCATGCTCCGGAGGCGTTTTTTGTTTGAAACTACATCAAGGAATTTTTGTTTCATTGCTTCTATGTCATTCTGAGGGTATAACCAGCCATTAAACCCTTCCTTAACCATTTCGGGGTAGACATGATCGTCGGCCACCAATACTGGCAAACCGCATGACATTGCCTCAAAAAGGCTGTAGGAAAAAGATTCAAAGCGAGACGGCCCAATAAATAGATCCGCATTTTGCAGGTGAGAGATTAGTTCTGCTTTCGAACAATGCCCAAAAAGGTTGACCTCTATACCCGAAGGAAGGGTTTTTAAATCCAAATACCGCTGAGGATTTAAACGGATTTCTCCAACTATATTGAAAATTATTTTCCTATTGCCAAAATCACCTCCCAGAACGGAAATCAACCTAAGAACACAGTCCATTCCTTTCCTTATCTCCAACCGATCCGACGTAACAACCCTGATACATTCATCCTCATCAATTTGGTTGCCATTTGGAGAGAACTCATCCGTATCGACTGGATTAAATATTACCGACCCTTTTAGATTTGTGTGATTCCATAGCTTTTGGAAATACTGCTCCCAATATCGCGACATAAAAGTGAAGTATTTGGATTCCTCAAACCATCTGGTTTCATTTTGTATAAACGACCTCCAAGTTTTCATTTGAAGGGGCGTTAAGGCATCGAGGTATGCAGGTAGATTTGTAGTGTAGTTCCCATGAAGTCTAATGGTATGGGGAGTTTTTACCTTAAAAAAATATCCAGGGAAATTAATATCACTGAACTCGATCATATCAAAATCTAGATTCGATAAAGTTTTCTTGTAATATTTCCACAGCTTAAACGCTCTCCATTTGCTTGCGTAATATCGGATACGGGGTACCTTTCTATGGAGGCGGTTTGTTATGAAATCAATGAATCGCGAGTTCAACCTATATACAGTGAAGTTGGTATGAATTTTTTCAACTCTTGAAGACGCTGAATATGTGAGAACACAAACTTCATGTCCGATTTCTGACAAGCCACGAGCCAAATATTCATTATATCGTGCAATGCCCCCTCCGCTCACACCATTAACGTGATCTGGATAATAATCACTAACAATCAGCAATTTCATATGGTACCCTTGTTGTATTATTAATAGTTCTCGTCAAAGGGATAGCAACTCCTGCTAAATAAACAGAAGAATAGAGTATGCCTTTCACAGCAAGTACTGCCATTGGATTTACAATGCCAAGCACACTAGTGGCCTTAGACGCAACGATAACCCCTGTTAGCGTTAACATGATAAGCAGAATTATTTTTCCAAGCAACCTAAGTGGTTGTATTGGAACCAATTCGTTTACTTTTATTACATAGATGAAAAGAACCAGGAGTCTTGTGAGCAGATCAACCCAGAGATAAATAAAAAAGTTACGCGACAAAACTGACCAAGTAATCCCTAATAACATGCCACCTTTTTCAATTAAACTAATATATAAAAATTTTCGTGAATGCCCAAGACCATTAAGGACATTAGAAAGTATTGCAACCAAAGGGAATCCAAAAGCTCCCAACACAAGTACCTTGAAATAAGGTATAGCGCCTACCCACTTTTCAGTAAAAAGCACAATGAAAAGTTCATTTGAAACGGCGTATAAACCACCCATTAGAAATAAAACAGCGATAGAGCTGTAATACAGAGCCTTCTTAGTATTTCTACTGAGCCATTGAATATCCTTCTGCATCATTGAAAAGGTAGGGAATAGTACTCTTCCAAAACTATCGGAGGTATATCGCAGAATGAATGTCCGGAATGACTTTGCCCGATAAAAAAGGCCCAGAGTCGCTGCAGGAAAAAACTTACCAATAACAAGATAATCAAGGCGTGAAAAAATCGAATTCAAAAAACCACTTAAAAATAAATTGAACCCAAAATTCCACAAATTTTTTATATATTCAAACTTAAATCTACTCCTAGGAAGGAATCTGGAGTAGTATATAGCCAGAACTGATCTTACGAATTCATTTACAAGCGTTTGGATTACCAAACTCCAAACACCAAAGCCATTGACAGCTAATGAAAGGCCTATAGTTCCAGATATAATTGCGCTTATAATACGGATGATAGTCAGCTCTTTGAATCTTAGTTCTTTCTCCAGAATCGCAAGGCCAACCAAACCGACTGCATTCACCAAAAATGAGAAGGAGAGCGCTTTTGCCACACTCCCTACTAATTCATTTTGGTAATAACTACCAATAGAATCTGATATAAGAAAAAATAGGCCACAAAGAACAAAGCCCATGAATACATTTAGATAAAATACCGAAGATAACTCCTTGTTATTTACTTCTTTTTTCTGAACAATCGCACTGCTGAATCCGAAATTAACGAACCCACCTGCCAAGGCATTAAACGCCATCGCCATACCGAGGATTCCATAGTCTTTCGGTTCTAGCAAACGAGCCAGGACAATCGACACAGCGAAGCCGACCCCTTGATAGCTAACCTTGCCAAGCAAATCCCAAACAAAGGCATTGCTGATTTTTTTTCTCATCGATGTCATTTAAAACCCGACAAACGTACGTAGGAACCGTATTTAGTCAGTTGCTGAGTTCTGTGCTCTCTCTGGTAAGAAAATCGAGAACCCTCTTACAGGCGAACCCATCACCGTAAGGATTGTGAAGACGGCTCATTCCCTCATACCGTCCCTGATTTGTTAACAGATCCAACGCTTCTGTTACGATTTTATCAACATCTGTGCCCACCAATATTACTGTTCCCGCATCAATAGCCTCAGGACGTTCGGTTGTATCTCTCATAACCAAAACCGGTACCCCCAGCGATGGGGCTTCTTCCTGCACTCCACCACTATCAGTGATGATCAACTTGGCCTTGTCCATTAACCAAACAAATGAGGGGTAGTCCAATGGTTCAATTAAGTGCACGTTCGTGCACGAAGTTGAATTCGTTGAATTGCTACGTACGCTTAAAGAGTTTGAAGCAGGGGAATTCAGACTGCTGACCTCCGCGATTCGATCTCTATTAAGCGCATTACCAAGGATCCGGCTGATGGGTTCACGGACATTGGGATTGAGGTGGACAGGATATACGAAGTGGACGTCAGGGAGGCGCTTCGCCAGCTCAGAAATGGCCATACAAATATTTTCAATCCCCTGGCCGAAGTTCTCCCGCCGGTGACTAGTGATCAGAACAAGCGGAGTCTCGTTAAAGTCGCTCAAGGTTAAAGACAAGGGTTCGCCAAAAGAAACACCTGAAGACCCCAAAGAACCTCCCTTGGCACAATTTTGAGACCCTTCCTGCCCTTTCGCGCCCATTGCAATCTGTTGCTCAGACCCTTCGAGTCCTCTGTGGTGAATATCCAAGTTTAAGTGAGCAAGCGCGAGGCATTCTGGAGGATTTGCGCGAACTTTTTCAACCGCATAGAGCAGAGCGTCTATGACGGTATTGCCGGTAACGACGATGGTGTCGTTGGCCACTTTTTCTTCCAACAGGTTCTGCTTCGAACGCGCGGTGGGTGCGAAATGGTAGTCAGCGATGCGACCAGTAATTTGTCGGTTCATTTCTTCAGGCCAAGGTGCATGCTTATTGTAGGTCCGAAGCCCGGCTTCGATATGGCAGACCTTGTTGGCACCATGATAAAATCCAGCAAGAGCAACGGCGGTAGAGGTGGTGGTGTCCCCATGCACAAAGACATAGTCGGGATTCACCTCATCCAAAATAGGCTTCATCCCAGTGATGATGTCAGCCGTGAGCGTGTAAAGATTCTGGTTGGGTTTCATCAGGTTAAGGTCAAAATCGGGAACAATCTCGAAGAATTCGAGCACTTGGTCAAGCATCTCACGGTGCTGCGCGGTGATGCACACAATGGTATCGAAGGTGTCAGGATACTTTTTAAACTCTTTCACCAGCGGCGCCATCTTGATCGCCTCCGGTCGGGTGCCGAAAACTATTAATACCTTCTTCATGGAATCAGTTCCTGGTGGATTCAATTTGCAAGTGCACCACGTGCCATAGACCAGAACACCTCCTGGGGAGTCCGGTATCCGAGACACTTTCGTGGTCGATTATTTAGCCGTCTGACCGCCTCTGCGACATCTTCATCCTCAATGGGCCTGAAGTTCATTCCTTTGGGAAAATATTGTCTCAGTAAACCGTTGGAGTTTTCGTTGGCTCCTCGTTGCCAAGCCGAGTAGGGGTCGGCGAAAAAAATGTTCAACCCGGTTCGCTTTTCCAGGTCTTTGAAATTTGGAACGCTCACGGGGTCAGGTCTTGAAAAATCAGTTTCCAGTGAATTCTTGGTAAAATTCTTGAAAAATTCTTGGGGTCAGGCTCGACATTCGGACATTCTCCCCAATTCATTCCTCCCGCACCCGCCATCCCTTGCGGTGTCCCTCGGGAGGAACGTACCGGGGTCTTCCAAGTTGCCACCCTCACCCCTCCTCCGCCTGTATCCTCTCCAGCATGTCCACCAGCATAGGCCGCACCGCCGGGACATCCTCCTTCACCGTTCGCCAGACAACCTCCAGGCTCACCCCGACATAATCGTGAATCAGCTTGTCCCTCATCCCGGCCAGACTCTTCCACGGGATGTCAGCGAACCGCCGCCTGACGGAGCCCGGTATCTTTTTAGCCGCCTCACCGATAATCTCAAGGCTGCGGATGACAGCATAAGCGGTTTTGTCATCCTTGCTAAAAGCACGACGATCCAGGTCGCCGATGAACTCTTCAGCCTTGTCCATAGCCTCGAGGATGTCCCGCAGATAATCCTGGGCCAACCGCGGCTCCTTCATATGGGCAGAACCTCTTCTTTTATTCTCTTGCCGATGGCGGGCTTGAGTGCTTCTTTTTGCACCAGATCAACGGAAACTCCAAGCAGCCGCGAAAGGTCCCGCTCAAGATCTAGAAAACGAAGCATCCCGGGAACTTCTGAATACTCGACCAGAACATCGAGATCGCTCCCCCGGCGCTGCTCGCCCCGGACATAGGAGCCGAAAAGTCCCAGGGACCGCACGGCATATTCCCGGCGCAGGCGCGGCAACTCCTCGCGAAGACGCTCAGCCATTTGCTCCACACTCTGGTCTTCTCGCTTAGCTCTTGCCATGGTGCCCCGCTTTCTTCGTGAACCCCCGAGGGGACGTTCTTATCTATTTTTCTATTTTCAGAATCAGCAAGGGGGTCAAATCTTTAATGATGACAACCCTGAAGGCGGGCGCAGCATGCTGCGCCCCTACGGGACGCCCGGGAACCTCTGAGGGGGACAGGCACCTTTTAATGAGGTGATTTTCCGCCCGTTTCTTCTTTCCCAGCCACGGGGACAGGCACCTTTTAATGAAACTCTCCCTACCCCTCTTCTTCTTCCCTACTACCGGGGACAGGCACCTGCGGAGCCAGTCCCCTAGGATCTCTTCAACAGCTCCGGATGGCTCTTGCGCAACCAACCAAGGACCTCCTCCCGGAACTCCCGCACAAACTCGATCAACTCCTCTGCTTCAGCGTTACTGACGACACCGATCCGGTCATATTCGGCTTTATTCCTTTTCGCCCGGCAGGCATTCAGATAATCTGCATCTCCCTGCCGGCCACTTCCCATAATCAGGGGCAATGCCTGGATGGTCCGGTAATGCTGCAAGGTCTTTTCCGGGCGAAATCCCTCACCATAGAGAAGAATGGTACAGAGTTTCAGAGCAGCGTTGTAAGCGATACCGAATTGCCAGTCGGCCGAAAGGTCTCCTTGCGCGTCCTGCAAATCACGCTGGACAATCTGCAGCAGATCTCCGATTTCCTGGCGGCTGGTGCGGTGTTCACGGAGCCACCGGTTTTCAGCCCAACTTTTCAAGGTCATCGGTGCGCCCCTTGATCAGAATCCTGGGTGAGCCAACCAGCTCGGAAACAAAGTGCTCTCCCTCTTTTTTCCGTTTCAAAAACTCCTCGACCGTCATGACGTGGGGATTGATCTCCCGGCCGATCTTTTCAAACACGCCGGCAAGGACCCCAGACAACTTCCTCAAGCTGATCGAGCCCAGTATCATCAAGTCCACATCACTGCCGGCCGTTTCCTCGCCCCGGGCAAACGACCCGAAGATGAAAGCGAATTCCACATCCCCGAGATCCCCGATCGATTCCCTCAGCAGACCGACCACCCCGACTGTCTTTTTTACCAAGCCCCTGATTTCCGGGTAAATTGGATGCTCCCGGCTGGCCCGATAATACAGGCGGTTGCCATCCCTGCGGCGCCGCACCAGGCCGAGCCGGTAGAGTTTTGAAAGCTCTGTCTGAATCGTACCGATGGTGCACCCTGAGCGCCTCTCCAACTCCCGCATATGGAGTTCCTCTTCTCTTCCATCGAAGAGAAGCCGGAAAATTTCGGCTCGCACACGAGAAGAGAGTATTTCAGCCAGAATATTTAACGCTCACGGGGTCAGGTCTTGAAAAATCAGTTTCCAGTGAATTCTTGGTAAAATTCTTGAAAAATTCTTGGGGTCAGGCTCGACATTCGGACATTCTCCCCAATTCATTCCTCCCGCACCCGCCATCCCTTGCGGTGTCCCTCGGGAGGAACGTACCGGGGTCTTCCAAGTTGCCACCCTCACCCCTCCTCCGCCTGTATCCTCTCCAGCATGTCCACCAGCATAGGCCGCACCGCCGGGACATCCTCCTTCACCGTTCGCCAGACAACCTCCAGGCTCACCCCGACATAATCGTGAATCAGCTTGTCCCTCATCCCGGCCAGACTCTTCCACGGGATGTCAGCGAACCGCCGCCTGACGGAGCCCGGTATCTTTTTAGCCGCCTCACCGATAATCTCAAGGCTGCGGATGACAGCATAAGCGGTTTTGTCATCCTTGCTAAAAGCACGACGATCCAGGTCGCCGATGAACTCTTCAGCCTAGTTGTTGAGTGCCATAACATCGTGGACGAAAAAATGTGCCACGACATCGTGGACAAAAGTTCTCTGACAATCGAATAGCCACCCTGTCATCCTGTTGAGCACCGAATATTTTTGGAGGTGCTTATGAAGGATGACATTCAACAGGAGCGGATTTTGGCTGTCCAGCGGCTCCGCAATGGCGAGAAGCCCGAAGGGATCTGCGCTTCTCTCGGGCGTTCGAAATCGTGGCTTTACAAGTGGGCTGATCGCTTTGACGCTGATGACAATTCATGGAGCGAGAGCCTTTCCCGGCAACCTCTTACAGTTGTCTCCCGAACATCGAAAGAGGTTGAGGAAATCGTGAAGATGGTGCGCCTCAGCCTCTACAACAAGGATCAGTTTTGCGGTGCTCAGGCCATCCTCTGGGAATTGGAGGATCTTGGCGTCAAGCCTTTGCCCTCACTGCGAACCATCAACCGGATTCTCAGCCGAAACGAGCTCACCCATCGCAGAACCGGCAAGTACGAAGCCAAGGGTACACCCTATCCGAAGCTCCCGGCAGCACGGCCCAACCAGACCCATCAGGCCGATCTGGTCGGCCCATGCTATTTGAGAGGACCGCTACGCTTTTACGGCCTCAATGTCTTGGATCTGTCAACCGCTCGCTGCGGTCTTTACCCATCCGAATCCAAAAGTGGCCAGAGCTTGAATGGCGGCTTTTGGGAGATCTGGAAACGCCTCGGCATCCCTGAGCGCATCCAGGTGGATAATGCCATGTCCTTCTTTGGCAGTCCGAGACACCCTCGCGGCATGGGACCGCTGATCCGTTTGTGTCTGCATACCGGCGTCGAGCCTTGGTTCATCCCCATGGCTGAACCGTGGCGCAATGGGGTAATCGAGCAATTCAACGACCTCTATCAGCAGAGATTTCTCGGCAAGGTCATGATGACAACGGCAGAGGAACTCAAGGCAGGAACGCTTGCTTTTGAGCAACGGCATAACGGCACCTATCGTTACAGTAAGCTGGGCGGGAAAACCCCTTTGAAGGCCCTTGCCGCCTCCAAGATGAAACTGCGCTTCCCAGATAAGGAGGAGGCACCTCGTCGCATGAAGAAGCCTGTGACGGGACGCTATCATTTGGTGCGTCTTATCCGCAGCGACCTGAAACTCAATGTCTTCGGCGAACTCTTCCCGGTCGCGCCAGAACTGAAGCTCGAATACGTGGTGGCTACTATCGATGTCAAAGATCAGAAGCTGAAGCTCTTCCTGGACAAAATGCAGGTCGATGAATTCGATTACCAGCTACGTTAATCCGTGGAGTGTCCACGATGTGGTGGCACGAAAATCAGTCCACGATGTCGTGGCACTCAACACCTAGTCCATAGCCTCGAGGATGTCCCGCAGATAATCCTGGGCCAACCGCGGCTCCTTCATATGGGCAGAACCTCTTCTTTTATTCTCTTGCCGATGGCGGGCTTGAGTGCTTCTTTTTGCACCAGATCAACGGAAACTCCAAGCAGCCGCGAAAGGTCCCGCTCAAGATCTTAGAAAACGAAGCATCCCGGGAACTTCTGAATACTCGACCAGAACATCGAGATCGCTCCCCCGGCGCTGCTCGCCCCGGACATAGGAGCCGAAAAGTCCCAGGGACCGCACGGCATATTCCCGGCGCAGGCGCGGCAACTCCTCGCGAAGACGCTCAGCCATTTGCTCCACACTCTGGTCTTCTCGCTTAGCTCTTGCCATGGTGCCCCGCTTTCTTCGTGAACCCCCGAGGGGACGTTCTTATCTATTTTTCTATTTTCAGAATCAGCAAGGGGGTCAAATCTTTAATGATGACAACCCTGAAGGCGGGCGCGACTGGTGCGGTGTTCACGGAGCCACCGGTTTTCAGCCCAACTTTTCAAGGTCATCGGTGCGCCCCTTGATCAGAATCCTGGGTGAGCCAACCAGCTCGGAAACAAAATGCTCTCCCTCTTTTTTCCGTTTCAAAAACTCCTCGACCGTCATGACGTGGGGATTGATCTCCCGGCCAATCTTTCCAAACACCCCGGCAAGGACCCCAGACAACTTCCTCAAGCTTGATCGAGCCCAGTATCATCAAGTCCACATCACTGCCGGCCGTTTCCTCGCCCCGGGCAAACGACCCGAAGATGAAAGCGAATTCCACATCCCCGAGATCCCCAATCGATTCCCTCAGCAGACCGACCACCCCGACGGTCTTCGTTACCAAACCCCTGATTTCCAGGTAAATCGGATGCCCCCGGCTGGCCCGATAATACAAGCGGTTGCCATCCCGACGGCGCCGCACCAGGCCGAGCCGGTAGAGTTTTGAAAGCTCTGTCTGAATCGTACCGATGGTGCACCCTGAGCGCCTCTCCAACTCCCGCATATGGAGTTCCTCTTCTCTTCCATCGAAGAGAAGCCGGAAAATTTCGGCTCGCACACGAGAAGAGAGTATTTCAGCCAGAATATTCATAACGCATGGTCATACCATACGCTTGTATGGTTGCGCAATACAATATTAAGGAATTCTTGTGGGAAACCCCGAAGGGACGTTCTTATCTATTTTTCTATTTGGTCAACAAACCCGTCTCGAGCAATTCCAGGGGCATAGTCCCTATTTCGCGAGCATTTCAGTTATCATCCCCATTGCTTCACGCAAACGTCCGCGGGGTCAGGTCTTGCATTGCCACATTTCCATTACCTGGGAAAGGTCAGGTTCTTACAAGCACCAGTGGGAAAAAGGGGACAGATTTATTTTTCCGCTAAACCCTTCTTGGAGCGCCAGATTCAGGAGAGCCGCCTGTATATTTCTTTACGATGCCCTACCCGGATTACCTCCACGACAAGAACACCTTGCAACAAGTTGTATACTACCCGGTAATCTCCGGCCCTGACGCGAAAGGTATTTTCTGTTCCTGCGAGTTTCTTTGCTCCAGGTGGAGAAGGATTCTCCGACAGAGTCTCAACAAGTCCTATTATTTTGGCGATGGCTTCCTTTGGTAACTTTCGCAGCTCCTTCCGCGCCGACCGCTTCCAGACGACCTTATAGGAGACCATCTTTTTTCAACTCTTTGACCAACTGTTCATGGGAAATCGTCGGCTCTTTACGCCTTTCCGCAACAGCGGCCAAGTCTTCGATGTCTTCAATCAAATGCTCGAAATCCACCAGCGGCAGAATCACGGAAACCCGCTCGCCAGCCTCATTGGTGATGTATTGTGCATGCAGTTCTTTCAGGTCGATCATCGGTGCACCTCCCATCTACGACATGGACGGTTTTTTTGGCAAAAAAGGGACAGATCTATTTTGGCCCCGCCAGGCTTTGCTACGGCGTCTATCTAGGTGCGGTTTAACCTCGCGCGTTCCGGGGACAGTATATGGAACTCCCCTTCTACTCCTCCCGCACCCGCCAGCCCTTGCGGTGCGCCTCGGTATCGGCCCGATGTTCTCGCAGATCGACCGCAACATCTTCGAGTTTTCTACTGAGATTGGCCTCGATGGCGTCAATTTTCCCTTCCAAATCACCCTTTACGGTATCGATCTTTTTGTTCAGAGCCTCGGAACCCAAAAGGGATGTTCTTGATTTTTTCACATGGCTCTCAACGTACTGTTTGGCGTAGTAACATAAGGCCTGGACAGGGGACTGAAACAGATACGTTTTAATCAGGCAATTCTTTCTGAATTACGATTTCGGGAAACAATCTGCGAAATCCCTAATCCGAGCCCCCTCCCAGTGTTGAAGCCTCATATTTTCAAACCTTCTATTTCATCCTGGAACTGCTTGAACACCCCGGCGGCCTGCTGAACCAGAGGTTCCATGCGGTCAGGGAAAAGGTCGAGCGCATAGGCATGGCTGAAGAAATGGCGAAACGCCAGAAAGCGGCTGAGTTCACCAACGAGTGCTGCCGAGAGAATATTTCCCTTTCCGGCTGCCACCAACAAATCGCGATGCCAGGAAGAGCCCGATGGGATGGCGAGCTCCCGCGCTTTGCACACCTGCTTCAGAACATTTTCCACCCCGTTGTAAAAGTTGTGCAACATGGCCGCAACGCCTGCCAACTCCAGAGGTGTCAGCTCGGATAGTGGTTTGCGGGGAAACGCCGATAACGTGCGCTCGATCGCTTCATACTCAGCTTCGATGCGCATGCGGTAATCAGGCATCGAGGCGAACTCCTTCTCGCTCGACCATCTCCACGAACTTGGACTTTTTGGACAAGTCGATCACATCGACCGGCTTGGAAAGGGCGCACAACAACTCGCCATAGAAGGCAAAATAATCCTTATCCGCGATGCCCTCAATCGCGATGTCAATGTCCCTGCTCTCTTCGCTTTCGGAAAGCGACGAACCGAAGAGAAGCACCTTGGAGGCGCGATACTTTCGTGCCATCGTCAGAATGATCTCTTTGTCTTGTACATCAATCATGGAAGAAACCTCCAGACCAGGAGGGGACGTTGTTGACTAACGTGACTAACACTCACGCTCTCCTTATTGAATTAACGCTTTAGGCGACAACCCCCAAAAGGCGGGCGCAGCATGCAGCGCCCCTACAGAATCAACGGCCAATCCCCTTTAGGGGAAAAAGCGGGACACTTCCCGGTTTTCCATGTTCGTTCATCTTTCAGCAACCCCAAATTCCTGAAATCTTTCCGGCCGCAGATTATCGCAGATGCACGCAGATAAATCAAAAATTCTTTTTTATTCACAGGGATGAAGGGGATGCAGGGGATAAAATCTAAAACCTGGGTCTTGATGTAAAAATCCCTTTAATCCCCTTCATCCCTATAAATTGAGCTTTTTAGTTGTCACTTACAAGCACCAGTACCGAAAACCAAGGGGGACGTTCTTTTCTATTTTTCTATTTCCCGTGCCTTTTGGGGACGCTGTTGACTAGTTGACTTGTTCCCGGCCCCATGAAATTGACTAACTCCGACCAACCCAATAGTCCGGCTGTCGATGCTGGTGCGCAACAGCAAGTAAACCCCGAGGGGACGTTCTTATCTTTTTTTCTATTTGGGCGCGTTCCGGGGACTATTTTCCTGCCTTCCCGCTCTTAAGAAAATCTTCGGGTTTTATGCCAGCCTGATTCAAAATCGCCCGCAATGTTCCCTCAGGCATCTCCCCCGGGGTGATTCGGTATCGTGGTAAATCTCCTGGTTTCAGGATTGAACCAGATTTCGTGACTGCCGGCTGCATGCCGATCGAAAACAAACCCAAGCTTTCGAAGGCGCTTGACGATTTCCCGGTACCTGAAGCCGGACAGCCGGCCCATTTCAGTCTCCTACCACCATCTGCATATCGAAACTCTTCTTCACCGGCTTCAGTTTCGGCTTCTCTTTGCGCTCGGCTTGGGCCTCAAGGAGTCGTCTGGCCACATCGCGGGCGATTTCGAGTGTTTCGTTGACGGTCCGCCCCTGGGCCACCAAGCCTTGGATGTCATCGGAAGTCGCCAGATATACGCCCTCTGGCAGTTTCTCCACATGAATCTGAATCATCCGCTCCATGTTTAGCTCCTTTCAGGCAAGCAAAAGGGGGACATCCATGATAAGTAAAGTCAAGGGGAAAAAGAAATACCTATAAAACCCAAAGGGGTCAGACTTGACTATTGGGTATTCCTATCCTCCACGTCGCTCTAGGTTCCTACCTTGACGCCCTAAACTCTCACCCCCGGTAAATCTCTTTTCTGTGTCCTACCCGCAAAACCACAATTTCTTCTCCCTCAAGATCAAAGATGACCCGATAATCACCCACCCTGAACCGATAGGAACCCAGACTGGAGTCGGTCAATGGCTTGGCGTGGTCCAAAGGGCAGCCTCAAACCGGAGAAGGGCCTTGCCGATGCGGGATTTCACCTTCGGCTCCAGTCTCCGAATATCTTTAATGGCCCGCTGGGTATAGACAAGCCGATAGCTCATGGGCCGAAAACGTCTTTATGGCTTGCGGTCCGGCCGGCCTTGTAGTCGGCCCTGGCCTCCCGAACGCTGGCAAGATATTCCGGACAGGTGGCAGCAAGAAGATCTTCGATAAATTCTTCCCTTTCCTGTTTCTTCATTTTCTTTACGGCATCGATGATTTCTTGTGGATCAATTTCTATTTTAAAGGCAGTGCTCATTTCCTCACTCCTTTTCAGCTCAGACCCGCTAGAGGGCGAAGGCATCCCTTACCCGAGCTGGACTGTTCGGCCTTTGGACAGAAGTTGGGCAACGGCCCTGCCTCTGGCTGCCCACTGCTGCAGCGAGAGGTCCGAGGCCAGCACGGTCAGCTTTCCTGCTTTTTGCCGTTCACTCAAAATCCGACAGATCTCATCCGCCGTTGCCGGTTTTTTGTCGAGAACCCACAGGTTATCAACCAGCAGGTTTTCAGGCATGAGGTATCTCTGGCAAAACGCCCTCATGCTTTCGAAGCGAATAGAGTCCGCCATTTTCCAGATTATCTCTTCGGCCCCGGTTCGCAAAGCCCCTTCCTCGGACAACGCTTTTTCCATGGTTCGCAAAAGGCGCGTTTTTCCGGAGCCGGAAGGACCGTACAGACAAATTAAGGCATCCCTTTGCATCGTCGCACTCAACAACCTTTTCTGGCCGGAACCTCTGAGGGGGACAGGTCCCGTTGCGAGACTCAAGATTTGAAGGCCTCTTCAAGCTGCAGCTCGAGCTTTTGCTTCAACCGGCCGAAACCCTCGGCATACCATTCCAATTTGTCGAGAATTCCTTGTATCTCCTTCTCGTTGTAAATATGACGGGAACGATTGCACATCTCAATCATGTCGAGCCACAGGTTTTCGTCTTGAATCAGTCCCTGAACATACGCCTCCTTGAAACAGGACCTGGGGTTTTGACAGGCCAGACCGACATAGTCCAGATAACGCTTGATGCCTTTCCAACTCATCTCGAAAGTGAACTCGAACCTCTTGACCACCAGGTCGAGATAGATGTCTCCGTAGCCATCCTCGATAAATTTCTGCCGTCCCTCGACGGCCGCATGAAATTTATCGAAAGCCCGGGAGAAATTGTGGAGTCCGTCTTCGAAACGCAACTTCTTGTCGGCGCTATAAAGGACCCGACCGGTGTCTTTCACCCGGTTGACAAAACGCGCTTCACAAAGGGAAAGATTCTTCACATCGATGCGAATCAGCGTCTGGAGGGCATTGAGGTCCTTCTCGATGGCCTCCAGGTCGTCAGAAGCTTCTCCGTCAAAGGCAATGTCGATGTCACTGGTCGCCTCCGCCTCACCCGTGGCTTCGGAGCCGTATAGGTAAATCCGGCGTGGCCTGGCATGTTTCAGGATGATCGCAGTGGCTTGCTTTACGAGCTGTTGGCGGTCCATAGTTCCCCTAGTGTCCCGATTGGTTAATTCCATTCATTAATTCTGGTCCTTTTGCCCGCTGGCTGCGTTCCGTCTCCTCGGCTTAGCGCAGGCTAGGCCTGTGTCGACGCGCCTTGCCAGCGAACAAAAGACCTCAGAATTCTCTAAAAGGACTAACCAAACGGGACACTAGGCACTTTCCCCATATCCGTCCGGATTTTGCTCCTGCCACCTCCACCCGTCCGCGCACATCTCGTCCAGCCCCCGCAGCGCCTTCCATCCGAGCTCCTTTTCGGCGAGCGCCGGGTCGGCCCAGCAGGCGGCGATGTCGCCGGGGCGGCGATCGACGATCTCGTAGGGGATTTTGCGACCGGTGACGCGCTCGAAACTCCTGACCATCTCCAGGACGCTGTAGCCCTGGCCGGTGCCGAGGTTGCAGGTGACGAGGCCGGGAGCGGCGGCGAGGCGCTCCAGGGCCTTCAGGTGCCCGAGGGCCAGGTCGACGACGTGGATGTAGTCGCGCACCCCGGTGCCGTCGGGGGTGGGATAGTCCTCGCCGAAGACGGAGAGGCGCTCGCGCCGGCCCACGGCGACCTGGGTGATGAAAGGGAAGAGGTTGTTGGGGATCCCCCGGGGGTTTTCGCCGATGCGCCCGCTGGGGTGCGCTCCGATGGGGTTGAAGTAGCGAAGAAGGCGATGCGCCATTCGGGGTCGGCCTTATGGAGGTCGCGCAGCATCTCCTCGATGAAGAGCTTGGTGCGGCCGTAGGGGTTGGTGGCGCCCAGCGGGAAGTCCTCGCGAATCGGCAGCTTCTCAGGGTTGCCGTAGACCGTCGCCGAGGAGCTGAAGACCATGCGCTTCACTCCCGCCTCGGCCATTGCCTCGCAGAGGGTGGCCGTGCCGCCGACGTTGTTCTGGTAGTACGCGAGGGGCTTCTCAACCGACTCCCCCACCGCCTTGAGCCCGGCGAAGTGCACCACCGCTTCGACCTCGTGCTCGGCAAAGACCCGCCGCAGCCCCTCCCGGTCGCGGATGTCGACTTTGGCGAAAGCCGGCGCCCGGCCGCAGATCTCCGCCACCCGCTCCAGCGCCACGGGGGAGCTGTTGCACAGGTTGTCGACCACGACGACGTCGTAGCCGGCCTGGAGCAGTTCGACCACCGTGTGCGAGCCGATGAAGCCGGCGCCGCCGGTTACCAGGATTTTTGCCATACTTGAAACCCTTTTTAACGGTCAAAACCTATTCATACAGGGATGAAGGGGATGCAGGGGATAAATCTCAAAATCGATATTTTTTTAAAATCCCCTTAATCCCCTTCATCCCTGTGAATAAATAAGTCTTTGGCTTTCTCCGCCCAACTTCCTCGCAAAAATCTCGCATTATGTGCATCCGTTCCGTAGCAGTGGTAATGCCCCCTCGCCTTCAGGATCTCCGCCCGTTTTTTGACCTCTGAACCGTACTGTCCGGCGAAGCTCCCGAGGTTGCCCTGGAAGAGGCAGCCGAGTTCCCGGAGTGAATCGAGTGTTGAATTTTGAATTTTGAATTTTGAATAATTATTCGTGCCGCGTTCGGAACAGGGAGGCTCCGACCCGTGAAAACATTCCCTTTATTTTTTGAAAAAATGGTATTTCGTCCCTGCTTTGGGCCGGCGCCAGGAAATCGTAGCGCTCGGGGTGGGCGAAGAGGGGGGTGAACCCTTTTCGAACCACCAGGAAGAGATTTTCCCTGACCAGATCCGGGTTGACCTGGGAAGGGGCCTCGACCAGGAGCATCCCCGTCTCGCCAAGGGGCACCGGGTCCTCCAGGTGTTCGGGGAAGTACTCGTCGAGATAGTATTCCATCCCCGGATGGAGTTTCAGCGCGATGCCCTCCCCGTCCGCCGCTTTTTGCAGCTCTACGACCCCTTTGCGAACATCGGCCGGGGTCGTGTCGTAGACTCCCCTCATACAGTGTGGGGTGCAGTAGACTTCCTTGAATCCAGCCTCTGCCAGCGCCTCGGCCATTTTCAGAGACTCTTCCAGGGAAGCCGAACCGTCATCCAGCCCCGGGAGAAGGTGGCAGTGGTAGTCCGTTATTGAATTTTGAGTTTTGAATTTTGAATTTTGAATTTTCAAAATCAAAAATCTCGTTTATCGGGATTGCCTTGTGGTTTTTACTATGGCTGTCAGCATCCTGATGATTTCTTCGGACTCTTCCAGTAGCTTTTGAAGGTTCGAACCTCTGGAGAGTCCGCTGTCTCTTAGGAGACGAAGCCAGTATCTGGTTTCCCGGGCCTCTTTTGAGGCAAAAGACATTTTGGACAGAAAATCCGCCCTGCTCTGACCTGCCACTGCTTCTTCGACATTGGCACCGACACTCGTCCCGGCCTTCAGCAGCTGCCTGGAAAGAATGAATTCTTTCTGACTCAGCAAATCCCTTGTATAAGCCGATGATATTCAAGGCAAAAGAATAGCTTCTCTCCCTTACGATATTTTGTTTCAAATCCCCCCCCCTTTTAAAGGCAATTATCAATTTTGAGTTTTGAATTTTGAATTAGATTCAAAACCCACTTTACTCCATTCCTCCACATAATTGAGAATTGAAATTTATCAAGAGGTCTTTATTTTAAAAAGATTTTCAATTCAAAATTCAAAATTCAAAATTCAAAATTTGTCCTTTAATTCAGCTTCTCCTAAAAAACCTCCCCAACACCCCTCCCCTCGATTTTTCCTCTCCCTGCACCCCATACCCGTAACCATACTGGTACCGGTACCCGTACTTGCCGTAGTAGCGATAGCTTTCGGCGACCTTGCCGGATTTGTCGTTGAGGATGAGGCCGGCCACGGGGGCCTGAGCGCTCCGGAGCATCTCCTGCAGGCGCTGTGCGGCCTTGAGGGGGACGGCTCCGGCCTCCATGACGACGGCTACCTGGTCGGCCACGCGGGTGAGAAGGGCGGTGTCGGTGACCGCTAAAAGCGGCGCGGCGTCGAGGAGGATGGTATCGTACCGCTCGCGCAGATCGTCTAGGAGCTCCCGCATCTTGTCGGAGCCGAGAAGCTCGGCGGGGTTGGGCGGGATGGCGCCGCTGCCGATGTAGTCGAGGGCGTTGATGCCGGTGCTGTGGATACTCTCCTCCAGCCCGGCGTCTCCGACCAGCACCTCTGTGAGGCCGGGGGAGCGGGGGAAGTCGAAAATGGTGTGCAGCGTGGGCCGACGGAGATCACAGCCGACCAGAAGCACCCTGGCCCCCGTCTGTGCCATGGTCTCGGCGAGGTTGGCGGCGACGGTCGTCTTGCCTTCCCCGGGAAAGGCGCTGGTGACGAGGTGGATCTTTTTCTCCCTGTCGCCGCCGGCGGCGAAATGCAAGGCGGTGCGCAGGCTACGGAACGCCTCGGCAGCGCCCGAGCGGGGCTCGAGGTGGGAGATGAGGACCCGCTGCTTATCGGACTCTCCATTGCCTTCTTTCCGTTCTCCGATGAAGGGGATCACCGACAGCACCCCCCAGCCCAAAACCCGTTTGGCCTGCTCGGCATCCTTTATGGTGTCGTCGAGATAGTCGAGGAAGAAGGCAAGACCCACTCCGGCCATCAGGCCGACGATCAGCCCCAGCAGAAGATTCTTTTTCTTGTTCGGCTTGATCGGAATCCGGGGGGTGATGGCCGGGTCGATGACGTTGATGTTGCTGATGGTCGAGGCTTTGGCGATGCGGGCTTCTTCGTGCTTCTGCAGCAGGAAGGTGTAGCTGTCTGCGGTGACGGTAGTAAGCCGGGTCAGGCGGGCGAGCTGCTGTTCGGCCCTGGGCAGCTTTTTCAGCCGCTTTTCGTAATCGGCGACATCGCCGTCAAGAGATTTGGTTCGGACATCGAGGTCCTTCCGGGCAGCCAGGTAGGTGGCAAGGAGCTTTCGCTGGACCTCGAGGATCCGGCTGTCGATGTCCTGGACGGCGGGATGGGATTCGGTGTATTCGACCAGGAGGCCCTGCTTCTTCACCTCCAGGTCAGCCAGGCTCTGGGCGAGAGCCGCCACCACCGGGTCGTCGAGCATGACGGAAGGCGAGTAGCTCTCGCCCCTTTTCATGGCATCTTTCAACGAATCGACAGCGAACAGGAGCTGGCTCTGGCCCAGTGCCAGGGTGCTGTGCTGCTTCTCCAAGTCGGCCAGGTTCTGAACCAGGGCCTGTCCCTCGGCATCGAGCTGGACTGCGCCCGATTTCTGCTTGTAGACCGCGAGATTTTCCTCGGCCTTGTTCAGCTGGCCCTTCACCTCGTTCAACTGCCGTTCGATGAAATCGACGGTGCGCCGGGCCTCCTCGGATTTGACGGTGACGGTGCGCTCCAGGTAGACCTGGGCCAGCGTGTTCACTACGTCCCGGGTCAGGCCGGGGTTGGTTCCCTGGTAAGAGATCTCGATGATATTGGTTCCCTTGCCGAGCTCACTGGCCCTGACCTGGTTTTTCAGTGCATCGGCAACTCGTGTGGGGGAGGCCAGTCGAAGGGTGAAAGCATCCCCTTTGCGCCCATGGAGGCCCTGCAGGAGCAGGGTCACCCCCTTGCCCGTCAGCCGTTCTCCGCTCTTGCCGCGGGCCAGCACCCGGCCGTCTCCGGAGCGAATGAGATAGGTGTCGGGACCGGTCATTTCAACGGAAAAGACCGGGTCGGGCTGGTCGGAGGAGAACTCCAGGGGTTTGAAGGTGACCGTTTTGGGGACATCCTCGAAGCGCCAGTTGAGATGGAGTCTTTTGACCACCTCCTCGGCGTTGGTCCGCGACCTGAGAATCTCGATCTCGGTATCGATGGAGTTGCCCGTGTTTCCGGTGAGTTCGGTCAGAAGGTCCCCTTTCTTCTTGGCGTTCTGAACGTTTATCGTGGCGCTGGCCTCGTACACCGGCTTGGCCGTTAAGGTATAGACGGCTACGCCAAGAAAAATGGCGAGAAAGACCAGGAGGACGGTCTTTTTCCGCCGAAGGACGATGCGGAGGTAATCGTAGAGATGGACTTCCTCCATCGGCTGCTGCAGGTCGTTCAGTTCATTCATTGTATAGTCCCGGATTATCGGCGTTGCGCCATTTCATTTCAGCTAAGGTATTTTTCAAAATCGACTTTTCACCGCCCGCTCGCGAGGCTCGCTCAAGACGCAAAGTCAGCAAAGAAAGCCTGACGGTTTACTCCAAAGTTTCTGCTTTCCTCTGCATCCCTTGCGCCTTTGCGGTGAAAAAGAGCCTCTGGTTTTGCTTTTCAATTCAAAATTCAAAATTACCCTTAAGCGCAGGCCCCCTAGTCCTTCAGGAACTTGATCTGCACGAAGGGCTGGAGCACGTTGCTGATGGCCTGAAGCGACGGCAGTATCTCGTTGATGGCCATGTTCCAGTTGCCGATCCCGCTGCGGGGCACGTAGACGATGTCCCCTTCCATCAGAGGGAAAGGTAGTGCCTGCCCGTGCATGATCGTTTCGAAATCGACGACCAGCAGCGGCGCCTCGGGTGGGCGAGTAGGAGCGGATGATGCGGATCTGCTGCTCATTGTCGTTCACCCCGTCGACCTGGGCGGTGGCCAGGGCCTGGGAAAGGGTGAGCTGCCCGTTGGGCATGGGAACGGGTCCGGACCTTTTGACGGCCCCGAGGACATAGACGTTCTGGTTTTTGTCGTCGGGAACATAGATGGTATCGCCGGGGTGAAGCCAGACGTTCTGGCTGGTCTCGCCGTCGGTGAGCAGTTGATAGATGTCGATGGGAAGAGTCTTCTTTCCCCGCAGCAGGCGGGCGCTGCGAAGGTTGGCGGTGTCGAGAAGACCGCCGCCCATGGAGATCCCCTCCAGGAGGGTCAGGGGCCGGTCCATGTAAATGGTGCCGGAATTGCGAAACTGACCGAGAAGGTAGAGGGGCTGGCTGTGGTACTGGGAAATCTCGACCACTACCCAGGGCTGGTGCAGATAGCGGGCATAGGCGTCCTCCAGCTTCTTCTCCACCTGGCCGGTGGTGAGGCCTCCAACGGCAATAGAGCCGACCATTGGAAGGTGGATGTCTCCCTTGCCATCGACCCGGCTCCCCGTCAGGCCTCCGGCGCCGCCGGCGGAAACGGGGCTGCCGAGCTCGGGATGCCCGCTGACGTTGACGTAGAGGGAATCGCCGGGACCGACCCGGTAGTCGGCCGGCGGAGCCGGTTCGGCGGCAGGCGCAGAAACGGCGACCTCCTTTTTCTCCACCACGGCGGAAGCGCTGACGGGGCAGACCTGGCGGGCCGTTCCCGCGGGCAGGTCGGTATAGGAGGCGCATCCGGCCAGCGCGGCAAGACAAATGAGAAGCGGGAGAGAACGCAGGAAAAATCCGGATCTGGCCATGGGGCAACTTCCTTCAGATTGTCGGCGGCGGGTCAGCCGCCAGGGACACGAGGCGTTGTTTCTCCAGCGCGTGGAGTTTTTGATGGATTGCGGGAGGGAATCGCAGGCTAATGGGAAAAGGGAGGTGCGGCTGATCCGCTCAGGAAGGGTCCCCCAACTGCCAACATCATGAAAATACTAAAACTTCCTCCTGGGTCCGGACACCCACCCCAAATGCGCTCGAAACAATTGATTAAAAAAGAAAATTTATCCCGAAATTTATATCAGATTGACGATGAGAAATGCAATGGTAAAATGGATTGTCAATATTTTTCCGGGAAGAAGAATGGGCAAAGATTAATGAATACGGCCCGTTTTGAATCATAAAATCGGCTATGGGCTATGGGGGAGGTTCTATTGCCCCTCGCCTATTGCCCCTACCTTTCCCAAACCACCCCGACCCCCGCCAACTGCTCCCCCCGGTCATCCCCCGAGATGTTATTGAGATTTTGAACACGGTCGTAGGCGTAGGAGGCGTGGAGCGCAAGTCCGGGCCCCAACTGGTAGCGAACCTCCAGACGGGGCTCCAGATGCTTTTCCCTGGCCGGTTGTGAGACGCCCCGAATTTCGCGATCCAGGGACGCGCAGAGGGTCAGGCGGGGGTCTGCAAGCCAGCGCAGCTCGGCAAAGAAGTCCCGACTGTCCCCCCCCGCGTGATGACCGAGAATCTGCTGCTCGTAGGTATACCCCGACTTGTAGATTCCGTGCCGGTACCAGACAGGGCCGTTGCCGTTGTAGGCGAGATCGGCGAACTCGAAACGCAGGCCGAGCCGTCCGGTCGGTTCAATCCGCGGCAGATAGGCGCCGAGCAGGAAGGAATCTCTCGAGAAGAAGTGGTTCGCCTCATCCTCTCCCCCGAGCTCGCCGTAGACCTCGGCCCCCCAGAGAAAGGGCAGCCGCACCCTGGCGTCGAGGGCGGCGATGGAATCGCTGGTGTCGTCGCCGCCGGAGAGATTGCGCCCGCCGAGGATGGTGAGGAAGTCGGAGGCATCGACGCCGGGCCTGCCCTTGCCCCCGAAGATGACGGTGCGTGAGGCGCCCAGCTCAAGCCAGGACAGGGGCTTGAGGTTCAACCGGAACCCGCCGAACCAGGGATGGGGGACGACCCGGTCGTCTTCCAGACGGGAGATGAAGAGGTCGAAGTGAAAGGGCCCCAGATACTCCAGGACCCAGGGAAGGCGCACGGGAGAGGGATTGGTCAGCCGGAGCATGTCGAGGGGCCTGGCGTTGTCGGTGAGGATCAGCGAGCCGTGCCTCCCCTGCCCCCACCAGAGCGGCTCGCGCCCGAAGGAGAGCTCCACCGGCCCGAGGCCGAAAGCCGCCTTTCCGGTCAGGGTCCGAAAGGTGACAACGTCCTTGCCGACCTGCAGGATGGGGCGCCAGTTCAGAAGGAAGAAGCCCCCAAGCCTTGCCTCGGCTTCGGCCACCACCTGGAGGTTATGATGCTCCCGGTACTCGATGCCCTGATTGTTGTAGTTGAGGGCGAACTGGCGGGCGTTGGTGTTGGGGTACGAAGACCTTTCCCCCTGCCGGAAGACGTAGTCCGCCTCCAGGGAGCGCAGAGGGACGAAGCGGCTTTTCGTCCGGGCCTCGGGGTGTGAAATCTCCTCCAGCTCCGTTTTAAATTCCGCCTCCAGCCTCTGGAGCAGCTCAGCGGCAACGGGAAGAGGCTCGCACCGCGAACTCGCCTGGAGGGCCTCCTCGACCTGCCGGGCGGCCTCGTTTCGCGTATAGGGACGGGAGCCCTGCAGGGCCGAATCGACCATCCCCAGGCCGGCGAGCTTGTCCAGCGCCGGATAGACCCAGCTGTCGAGGGGAACGTCGGCCGAGGGGGAAGCCAGGGCGGGGGCGGAGAACAATAGGATTAAAAACAGGCAGGGGCAGACAAGGCGGTGCAGATACTTCCACATTTCTCGCTCCATGAAACACATAAAAACAAATGAAATTAAAATTTTTTGAACGCGGATAAAACCTGATTCACGCAGATAAAATCATAAAATAAGAATTCATTCGAACAGGGATGAAGGGGATTAAAGGGATTAAAAACAAGGGATTGATTTTTTGAAACAAAATCTCTTGGTTTAAGGTTTATCTCCTGAATCCCCTTCATCCCTGTAATTTTATCCATTCCGAATCCTCGGGTCCGCCAGGGCATAACTGATGTCGGCGATGAGGTTGCCGACGAGGGTGAGGACGGCGCCGATGACGAGGATGCCCATGATCAGGGGATAGTCCCGCATCATGACCCCGTCGTAGAAGAGTTTGCCCATCCCGGGGATGGCGAAGATCGTCTCGAAGATGACGCTGCCGCCGATGAGCCCGGGAACCGAGAGGCCGAGGATGGTGATGACGGGCAGCAGCGCGTTGCGCAGGGCGTGCTTGTAGATGACCGCTCCCTCGGGGAGCCCCTTGGCCCGGGCGGTGAGGATGTAGTCCTGCCGCACGACCTCGAGCATGTTGGAGCGCATGTAGCGGGAGAATCCGGCCAGCCCGCCGAAGGCGGAGACGAAGACCGGAAGAACCAGGTGGCTGAGCACGTCCCCCACCTTTCCCCAGGGACCGAGGTAATCGAAGCCGAGGGACTTGAGCCCGGCGATGGGAAAGATTCCCAGGCGCACCCCGAGGTAGTCCATCAGCAACAGGGCGAGCCAGAAAGACGGGGTGGCGAAGCCGATGAAGACGAAGATGGTGGTGGCCCGGTCGAAGAGGGAGTTTCGCCGCGTGGCCGACAGGATGCCTATGGGGATGGACACGCCGAGAATGAGGAGAATCGAGAGGACGTTGATGAGGATGGTCATCGGCAGCCGCTCCTCGATCTTGTTGAGAACCGGCCGCCGGTCCTGGGAAAAGGACCTGCCGAAATCAAGGTGCGCCAGCCGTCCCAGCCATTTGCCGTACTGGACGTAGAGCGGCTTGTCGAGGTCGTACTCGGCCCGAAGCCGCTCCCGCAGCTCGGCGCTCGCCCGCGGGTTCATCTCCGTCTGCAGGTCCGTCGGCTCCCCCGGCGCGAGATGGATCACCGCGAAGCTGATCAGGGTTATCCCCAGCAGCAGGGGGATCATCATGAGCAGGCGTTTGGCTAGATAAGAAAGCATAAAATCAATTTTGAATTTTGAGTTTTGAATTTTGAATTTGCAAACACATTCGATCTTGTCCTTCGAGCTCGATTATTTTGCAGGTGAAGCCTCATCCAAAAAGGCAAAATCTCCTCACCCGTCGCTTCTCAATGATTTTAATTCAAAATTCAAAATTCAAAATTCAAAATTCATAATTCATAATCCCGAAGAGCGAGGAAGAAATATTCCCGCTAGCGGGAATATTTCTGCTCGCTCTTCGGCACGTACCATTTAATAAAGTTGTACCGTATCCCTGCGGGCGCGGGCTTGATGCCGTGGAAACGTCTGGCGACGGCCGGCAGGGCGTCGGGAGCGTAGAGGAAGGTGTAGGGCTGCTCCTCGGCCAGAATTTCCTGGAAGCGATCGTAAATCTTTTTCCGCTTCTTCCGATCGAAGGTGCGCCGGCCCTCTTCGAGCAGCTTGTCGACCTCGGCGTTTCTGAAGTCGATGAAATTCAGCTGGTGGGGCCCGGTCTGGGTCGAGGACCAGATGGTGTACTGGTCGGGCTCAGGGCCGCCGCTCCAGCCGAGGATGGTGGCGTCGAAGTTGCCGGGGTTGATGAACTCCTTGAGGAAGGAGGCCCATTCGATGACCCGCAGCTTGACGTCAATCCCGATCTCCTTGAAGCGGCGCTGGACGATCTCGCCCGCCTTGACCCGCAGGTCGTTGCCCTGATTGGTGACGATGGTGAAGGAGAAGGGCTTGCCGTCCTTGTCGAGGATGCCGTCGCCGTCGGTGTCGCGCCACCCAGCTTCGGCCAGAAGCTTCCGGGCCTTGGCCGGGTCGTAGGGATAGCGCTTGACGTTGGGGTTGTAGACCCAGGTGTCGGGCTTGTAGGGCCCCGTCGCGACCTCCCCCAGCCCGAGCAGAACCCCGTCGACAATCTCCTGCTTGTTGATGGCGTAGGAGAGGGCCTGGCGAACCCGCTTGTCCTGGAACATCGGACGGCGCAGGTTGTAGCCGAGGTAGGTGTAGCCGAAAGCGAGATAGCGATACTTGTTGAACCGTCGCCTGAAGGCGGGGGTTTCGGTCTGGGTCTTGTACTGGATGGGGGTCAGCCCCATGAAGTCGAGGCCCCCGGACTGCAGCTCCAGGAACTCCGTCGACAGGTCGGGAATGATCCGGTAGACCACGCGGTGGATATAGGGCTTGCCCTCGAAGTAGTCGGGGTTGGCCTCGAGCACGATCTTTTCCCCCGATTTCCATTCGACGAACTTGTAGGGTCCGGTGCCGATGGGATGGCGCGCCAGGGGGCTTTTGGTGATGTCCTTGCCCTCCAGGAGGTGTTTGGGCAGGATGCCGATCCCCCAGCTTCCGAGAGCCGGGGCGTAGGGCTTGGCGTAGGTGACCCGGAAGGTGTAGGGGTCGGGCGCCCCGGCCTTGACCACCTGCTTGAAGTCTTCGGCGTAGGCGGTGGGCGTCTTGGGGTCGACATAGACCCGGTAGGTGAACAGCACGTCGGCGGAGGTGAAGGGGGCGCCGTCATGCCACTTGACTCCGTGGCGCAGGTGAAAGGTGATGGTCAGGTTGTCGGGGGAGATGTCCCACGATTTCGCCAGCTCCCCTTCGAGCTTGAGGTCCTTGTCGTAGCGCACCAGGCCGTTGTAGACCAGGCTGTTGACGTCGGAGGAGGCCGAATCGGAGGCGAGGACCGGCAGCAGGGTGCTCGGCTCTCCGATGGACCCCTCGATGAAGGTGTCGCCGTAGGCCGGCGCGGCGTCCTTCCCCTCGGCCGGGATCGGCGATTCGTGCCTGTTGCAGCCTCCGGAAACCAGCAGGAGCACAATTAGCAGCGGTAGGCGTTTCAACATTTTCCCTCGATTTGATTTAATTTTGAGTTTTGAGTTTTGAATTTTGAATTAAGAACCTGAAAATCCTTTCCCGGATCTTCAGCCAACCTCGAAAGGCCAAAGGATTAGGGTTCAAGCATTTGATTTTCAACTCAAAATTCAAAATTAAAAATTAAGAATTCAATCTTCCTTTTCAGGGAATCGGCTCGACCCTCATCCCCGCAGGCGGCGTGAGCTGGAAGCGCGCGGCGGGGATCGCCACGTTGGTCTTCACGTCCGAGAACACGACCGAAGCCTTGGCTTCCTGGGCCGGCATTTCAAGGGAGACAGACTTGGGGAAGGCGGGACTGCCGCTTGTGAACTTGCCGTAGTCCACCCGCAGGAGCGCCTCGGCCCCGACGAAATAATCGGCCCCGACCAGGCGCCGTTCAGCGTCGAAGACGAGTTCTTCGCGGCGCGCCCCGGGGCCGGAAAGGGTCAGGACGTATTCTCCCTTATCGTTGACCGTGAGATTTCTGCTGTCATAGGCCCCCAGAGGGACCTGGTACAGGAGAATATGGACCAGGTCAATCAGCCTCAGCGGCACACGAAAGACCCGCTGCAGGTTTTTGGCCGAGGCGGCTCCCCGATAGAACTTGCCTTTGCCGGGGACCAGCAGGGAGATGTCGGCGCCGTCGCTTGCGGCCAGCATAACAGGTTGCCCGAAGGGGCTGAGCACCTCGGCCCGGAGCCGGTCGGGCTTTTCGGCCAGCAGAACCTGGGTCGAAGAGACGGACTTGCCGCCCAGTTCAACCTTGACCCGGGCTACCCCCTGCAGGGACCCGAAGGCCCCGCCGAGATCGGCCACCCGGTCCAGGAGGGCCTGGTCCATTCCCGGAGGCATAGGCAGAGGAGGCCTCGGCGGGGGAGCACAGGCGGAAAGTGACAAAGTAGCCAGTGCGAGTAGAAGAAAGCTGGTTATGAATTTTGAATTATGAGTTTTGAATTTTGAATTAAACATCGCTTTAAAACACCACATATCTTCTAATATCGAAATCTGAATTATCTTTTCGGGTTGGTTTTCAACTCAAAATTAAGAATTCAAAATTCAAAATTGCTTCTGAGCTTTTCATTTTATTTGAGCTTCTCCAACTTCCCCCTCACCCTTTTGTTCTCCTTGTCCAGTTTCAGCACCTTTTCATAAATCTCCCGGGCCTTGGCCTTCTGGCCCTGGGCCTGGTAGATGTCGCCGAGGTGTTCGAGAACCAGGGGATCATCGGGCATGGCTTTGACGGCCTTTTCGAGCTCGTGCCGGGCCTCCTTCAGCCTGCCGAGTTTGAAGTAGACCCAGCCGAGGGTGTCGATGATATGGCCCTCGTGTTTGAGTTCGACCGCCTTTCGGGCCATCTGCAGGGCCTCGTGCAGGTGTTCTCCCGCCTCGGCGAAGGAATAGGCCAGAAAATTCAGCGCCTCGGCGTGGTCGGGGTCGAGTTTGAGGGCGCTGCGCATGGCGGCGACAGCCTCGACGTGCTTGCCCTGGCGCTCCAGGACCAGTCCTTCCCGGTAGGGCAGGTCGGCATTTTCGGGGAACTTTTTCCTTGCTTTGGCCAGGGTCGCCAGGGCGCTGGAATTATTCCCCGAGGCCTCGTAAAGGGAGGCCAGGTAGGTGAAGAGCTCGGGCCTGTCGGCGGCAGCGTTCAGTCTCTCCTCGAGCACGGCAATGGCTTTGTCGACCTGGCCCAGTCGGTGATAGATGTAGCTCATATTGGCACCGGCGTCGGAATAGAGGTCCGAGTCGGGTGGGATTGCGGAAAAGGCCTCAAGGGCCTTCTGCCACTTTTCCTGCCGCTCCAGAGCGGTGCCGAGATAAAAGCGGGCCGGGAGAAACTCGGGATGCGCCCGGAGTATATCGGAGAAGGTCTCTTCCGCCGCCGGCCAGTTTTCCTTTTCCAGATAGATGAGCCCTATTTTCCGGCGGGCTTCCGTGTCGTCGGGGTTCAGCTCCAGGATATCTTTCAGTTCCTTGAGGGCTTCGTCGAAGCGGTTCTGAACGATCAGGACCTGGACCACATGGTGGCGCAGGGCGAAATCATCGGGGTTGACCTCCAGCGCCTGGTGATAGAGTCCGAGCGCTTTTTCGGTTTGGTCCTTGCTCTCGAACATGCTGCCGAGTTCGAGATAGGCCGGCTCGAAATCGGGTCTGAGCTCGATGACCCGACGGTAGGCCTTCTCTGCGGGAGCGATCTGGTCGGTTTCGCGATAGAGCCTGGCCAGGGTAAGCTCCCCCATCAGCGAATCGGGCTTATGCCTGAGGAGCTGTTTCAACACGTCGGCAGCCTGCTGAATTTCGTCGCTGCGGGCATGGGCCAGAGCAAGGTGGAGGTAGGCATCTTCCTGCCCGGGGTCGAGCTCGATGGCGCGCTTGTACTGCTCGATGGCGAGGCCGTCTTTTTTCTCGTTGAAGTAGATATCCCCCAGCATCCGGTGGGCATCCGCCGATTGCGGCTCCTGTTTGACCGCATCTTCGGCAGCCTCCACGGCCTCCTCATTCTTTCCCGCTTTGAGCAGAAACTCGGCCAGAGACATCTGCAGAAATGCCGAACGGGGATCCAGGCGCACGGCAGCTCTCATCTCCCGAACAGCGCTGTCCAGGTCCCCCGCTTCGGCCAGGAGGCGGGCCTTGCCGAAATGGAAGAGAGCCTTTGCCCCGGGGTCCCGGAGGTGGGAAACATAACGGTAGGGGGTGTCGCTGCCCGGCGCGGACGAGACCACCCGGCCCCCCATGCATCCGGCACAGGTGAGACCGAGCAGCGCCAGAAGGAAAAGACGGAAAGGTCGGGGGAGAATCGGCAGAGTGGTCAAAGCGCGCGGCCTTTGGAAGGAAACGTTTCTGGTAAGTACCCTGAATTTCAAAAATTACCACAGGCCCCAAGGGGCGTCAATTCATTTGGGCGGAGGCGGGATCTTTGCCTTTTGGCCGCGTATTTACAGCAGATCATTTTATGTTAGAATTTTTGTGATATCAAAGATTTACAGGTTTCTCTAAGCTTTCTTTTCGAACGCAGATAAAGGCGGATGCACGCAGATAAATTCTGAAAATACAAACCTGACCAAACAGGGATAAAAGGGATTCAGGGGATTAAAGAGCAAAAACAACGGCCTTGTTTTTGTTAACCAAATTCGACCTGATTCAAGGTTTATCCCCTTAATCCCCTTCATCCCTGTGAATATTGAAGGATTTTTTTTCATCCGAATTTATCCGAAGTTATCTGCGTTCGATCCCAGCTTTCGATTTTATTCCAAGTCCCTCAAGAACGGAGCAAGGATGGACCCCCGGATTCTCCACCAGGCGCTCCTCGACCCGGAAGCTTACCCGGAAAAAACAACGAAGGTCGAGTTCCGGGAGACCCATGTTTCCAGGCTTTATTTCACCGATCGCCATGTGTACAAAGTCAAAAAACCGGTGGATTTCGGTTTTCTCAACTTTACGACCCTGGACAGGCGGCGCTTTTTCTGCAACGAGGAGGTGCGGCTCAACAGCCGCTACTGCTCCGGAGTCTATCTCGGGGTCGTGGAGATTCGCCGGCGCGGAAACCGCCTGTCCATCGGTCGGGAAGGAGAAATCGTCGACTATGCCGTGCAGATGAAGAGGCTCCCCGAGGATCGCCTGCTCGACCGCCTCGTCGATTCCGATGTCCCCCTGCCTGCCGACCTGCCCCAAAGGCTGGCCGGAAAGATCGCGGAGATGCACCGGGTTTCGGAAATCTGCCGGAAGGAGGAGGACGGCCCCAACCTGGAAACGGTTCGGGTCAACTGGAGGGAGAATCTGTCGCAGGTTGCGCCCTTTTTGGGAAAAACCCTCTCGGATAAGGCCCTGGAGATCTGTTCGGGGTATGTCGAGCGGTTCCTGGACCGGCACGCTCCCCTTCTGGTGCGCCGGCAGGAGGAGGGTTTTGTCCGCGAGGGGCACGGCGACCTCCATACCGGAAATATCTGCCTGACGGAGCCAATCTGCATCTACGACTGCATCGAGTTCAACCGCCGCTTCCGGGTGGCCGACACCGCGGCCGATCTCGCCTTTCTTCTGATGGATCTCGACTTCCGCGGCCGAAGGGACTTGTCTGGGGCCATCCTTTCGGCCTATCGGGGGACCATGGGGGATGACCCCGGCATGGACCTCGTGATGCCCTTCTACAAGACGTACCGTGCCTTCGTCCAGGGCAAAGGTCGAGTCTTTCCTTTACGAAGACAGGGAGGCGGGGGAAGCCATCCGGCAGGAGGCGGGGAAAATGGCCCGCCGTTATTTCAATCTGGCCCTGGGATATCTGTGCCCGCCCGCCCTGATCATCACCTGCGGCCTCATGGGAACGGGAAAAACCACCGTTGCCCGCGGGTTGGCCGAAGCGACAGGGGCGGTGTTTCTGCGTTCGGACCGCCTCCGCAAGGAACTGGCGGGGGTGGAGCAAACCGCCCGACGGGAGGACCCTTACGGTCAGGGTACCTACAGCCCGGAGTTCACCCGTCGTACCTACCTTCGGCTCCTCGAGGAAACGAGGGCGTCACTGTCCGAGGGGAAAACGGTCGTCGCCGACGCCTCCTTCATCCGGGAAAAAGACAGGGAAACCTTTCGGGCCGCGGCGGAAAAACTCGGCGTCCCATTTTTCGTCCTTGTCACCGATTGCGACGAGGAAACGGTCCTGGCCCGCCTGGACCGCCGCCGCGGGGAGGGCAGCGATGCCTCCGACGGCCGCCGGGACCTTTTTTCGCTCCAGGCCGCAGACTTCGAGCCCCCTGCCGAAAACAAGGACTCCCTTCGGGTCGACACGTCCAACAGCGTCGATTATAATGTCCACCTCATTCTCTGCGAGTTGATCGAAAGGATTGGCCCGTGTCGCTGAAAAATCCCAACCCCGTCCGTCTCCGGGAAGCCTGGGTTCTGTGCTTCCTCCTCGGGGTGGTCATGATCAATTTCCCCTTCATCCACATATTCAACAAGGACACCCTTGTGCTGGGCATCCCCATGCTGATCTTCTACCTGATGGTCGGCTGGCCGGTATCGATCGCGGTCATCTACCTCTTTTCCCGCGGACTCGCCAATGAATCGGCAGAGCAGGAACGCGGGGAGGAAGGCAGGAAGGGTCCGGAATGATCCCGTTCTGGGTCGTCGCCACCGTTTCCCTGCTCTATTTCGTCCTGCTTTTCGCGGTGGCGTATTATGCCGACAAAAAACGGGCGGCCGGGCAGAGCATCATCTCGAACCCCACCATCTATTCCCTTTCTCTGGCGGTTTACGCCACCTCATGGACCTTTTACGGCAGCGTCGGCCGGGCCGCCACCATCGGCCTGGACTTTCTTCCGGTGTACCTCGGCCCCACCCTTCTGGCCTTCTCCTGGTGGTTTCTGCTGCGCAAAATCGTCCGGGTCAGCAAAGAGCACAACATCGTCAGCATCGCCGACTTCATTTCGAGCCGCTACGGCAAATCGGAAACCCTGGGGGCCATCGTCACCGTCTTCGCCGTCATCGGCATCATGCCTTACATCGCCCTGCAGCTGAAGGCGGTTTCCCACACCTTCGAGCTTCTCTCCACCCATCCGCCCCAGGCGCTGGAGAATCTCATCCCGCCGCTGCCGCCCTATGTCGATACGGCCTTCATCGTGGCCCTCTTCCTGGGGCTCTTCGGCGTGCTTTTCGGGGCCCGTCACCTGGACGCCACCGAGCGCCACGAAGGCCTGGTGGCGGCCATCGCCCTGGAAGCCCTGGTCAAGCTGGCGGCCTTTCTCGGCCGTGGGCATCTTCGTGACTTACGGCATGTTCAACGGCTTTACCGACGTCTTCTCCAAGTTCGCCGCCCGTTTTCCCGAGCGCAGCTACCTGCTGCTGCTCAACACCGAGCAGATCCCCTACACGACCTGGTTCTCGCTCTCTTTCATTTCCATGATGGCCTTCATGTTTCTGCCCCGGCAGTTTCACATCATGGTCATCGAGAATTCCAACGAGGACCATATCCGAAGCGCCATGTGGCGGCTGCCGGCCTACCTCTTTCTGATCAACATCTTCGTTATTCCCATCGCCCTGGGCGGCCTGCTCGTCAACGGGGGCAATACCGTCAATGCCGATTATTTCGTCCTCAACCTGCCCCTGCAGGCCGGCCACCACTGGATGGCCATGTTCGTCTTCATCGGCGGCTTCTCCGCCGCGGCGGGCATGGTGATGGTCTCCTCGGTCGCCCTCGCCACCATGATCCTGAACCATCTGGTCATGCCGGTCATCCTCCGGCTGAAAATCGAGGCGACGGATATTTCGGGCCTTCTCATCAACATCAAGCGACTGGCGATTCTGGCCGTCATTTTCCTCGGGTATCTCTACTACCGGATCATCGGCGAATCCTACGCCCTGGTCAACATCGGCTTTATTTCCTTTATCGCCGCCGCCCAGTTCGCGCCCTCGCTGATTGGAGGCCTCTACTGGAAACGGGCCAACCTTCGGGGCGCCACGGTGGGGCTCGATCCTCGGCTTCATCGTCTGGTTCTACACCCTGCTGGTGCCCTCCTTCGTCCGCTCGGGATGGATGCACAGCGACATCCTCGAAAACGGCCTCTTCGGATTGCGCTTTCTGCGCCCCCTGGAGCTGTTCGGCCTGAGCGGCTTCGACATCTGGACCCATGCCCTTTTCTGGACCCTCTTCTTCAACCTGGGCGCCTTTCTGACCCTGTCTCTGCTGACCTCGCCGCTCAAAAACGAGAGCCGAGCAGGCCGCTCAAGTTCGTCGATGCCTTCGGGCCCCGCCCTAAACCCGGCCAACGCACGAGAATCAGCCGGGCGCCCACGATCATGGAATTCGTCGACCTCATGACCAAGTTCATCGGGGAGAAGCAGGCCCACGCAGCTGTCGCCCAGTACCTGGGAGACCGGGAAATCGATGAGAAAGGAAGTCTTTCCGAATACGAGATCCCCGGCCTCAAGCGCTTTACCGAGCGGACCCTGGCCGGGTCGGTGGGCGCCGCGCCGGCCCGCATCATCATCGAGAATTACCTGGCGGCCAAGGGCAGCCGCATGGAGGACGTTTTCGACATCTTCGGGACGGTCACCCTGAGCCGCACCGCCAGCCGCGAGCAGCTCGGCGTACTCTATGAGGCGGCCCGGGTGGTCGCAAGCGGGTCCGACCTCCAGTCCATCCTCGACCGCATCCTCGATTTTCTCGTCCAGCAGTTCAAGTTCGATCTGTGCGTCATCCGCATCCTTGATGAGGAGAAAATGGCCCTGACCGTCCGCAGCCAGAGAGGGATGAGCTCCGAGCATCTGGGAGAATCGGAGCGGGAGCTGAGCCTCGCCAGCTATATCGGCAGCGCTTTTCTGACCAATTCGGTCACCGTCATCAACGACACCGACTTCATGGAGAAACCCTTTTCGGCCCAGATCATCCACCGGGAGGGGATCAAGTCCTTCGCTCATGCCCCCATCACCATCGAAGGAGAGCCGGTGGGCGTAATCTCCGCATTCTCCAAATCGGCAAAGGGGATCTTCACCGACGAATTCATCGAACTCTTCAAAAGCATCGCCGGACAGGTCGGGGTGGCCTGGCGTAATGCCCGGCAGACGACCCGGCTCATCGAGGCGCGGGAGCAGGAAAGGGAGCTGAAGATTGCAAAGACGATCCAGCTCGGACTGCTGCCGGTCGGCATCCCCGAAATCCAGGGGCTCTCACTGGCGGGAACCTGCGTGCCCGCCAAACAGGTGGGCGGAGACTACTACGACTTTCTTCCCCATGGACGAGCAGGCCCTGGACGTTGTCATCGCGGACGTCTCCGGCCACAATGTCGGCGCCGCTCTGCATCATGGCCGAAACACGCACTTTCATACAGGCCAGGGCGCAGAACATCGAAAGCACCGGGGGAATCATGAGAGACCTGAACGGGTTTTTCTATGAGGACCTGACCCGGGCGGAGCTTTTCATCACCATGTTCTACCTGAAATACAACGCCGCGGGCAGGGAGATCTCCTTCTCCAGTGCCGGCCACAATCCTCCGCTGCTCTGGCGGGCGGAAACGAAAACCTCCAACGCCTGGATGCCGAAGGCCTGATCCTGGGCGTCAAGCGGAATGTCGATTTCGAGGTGAAAAAAGAAATCCTCCATCCCGGGGACCTGTTGCTCCTCTATACCGACGGCATCACCGAGGCCGAAAATCAGGACGGGATTTTTTCGGCGAAGACCGGCTTTGCGCCCTTCTCGAATGCCCACCATGGTCTTCCGCCCCAGCAGTTCATCGAAATCCTGCTGACCGAGGTTCGACTCTTTACAGGAATGCAGAATTTCAACGACGATGTGTCGCTGGTGGCGATAAAGGTGGAAGAGCCGGATGAGAAAAGCGATGTGCCGGTCAACGGATCTACCTCCCGCCAAATAATTATGCTATGCTGAAAAACAAGTGATATCGGCTGAAATCAAGAACGAGGAAGGAGACTTCAATGATCCTGAAAATCGAAGATAAGGGCGCGGCGGTACTGATCGAGGTTCGGGAGGAGCGTCTGGATGCCCATAACAGCGGCGAGCTCAAAACCCAGATGCTCAACCTTTTCGAGGAGGGAAAAAACAACATCGTCGTCGATCTGCATGAGGTCCGTTTCGTCGACTCGTCGGGATTGGGAGCACTGGTATCGGGCTTCAAAAACGCCAGCGCCCGCAACGGAAACCTGAAACTCTGCGGCCTGCAGCCACAGGTCAAATCGATGTTCGAACTGACCCGGCTCCATCGGGTCTTCGAAATTTTTCCCGGAGTTGAAGATACCCTTGCCAGTTTTTAACGGCCCCCAAACGGCGACTGGAAGTACCGTCCAGGACCCTGCAACCATGCAAGACTCCTGGCTTCAGAATGTCCCAGCATCTAACGTCTAACGCCTTGCGGGGAGCATATGAAAGAAAAGATCGAGGTGGATATCCGGGTCCCCAACCAGACCCGCTATTTAAGCCTCATCGGCAGAATAGGCGAGGATATCGCCCGGGCGCTGAAGAGATACAAAGGCGACCGTGAGGAACTGGCGTACCACATCAATCTGGTACTGACCGAAGCCATGACCAATGCCATCCGCCATGCCAACGAAGGCGACCCGAAGAAGGAAGTCCACATTACCATTGCCATCCTGGACCGGGATCTCTGCATCAAGGTCTTCGACCAGGGTCAGGGTTTCGACATCGCCTCCCTGCCCACCCCCGACTTCAAAAGCCTCGACGACCACGGTCGGGGCGTCTACATCATTCGTTCCGTCATGGACCGGGTCTCCTACCAGAAATACGATGGAGGGCATGTTTTGGAGATGGTGAAGAGTTTGAACTGAAGGAAAGGCGGTTTTAAGTTTTAGGTTTTAAGTTTTAGGTTTCAAGTTTTAGGTTCACGACTTACGGTTCACGGTTCACGGTTCACGGTTTACGATTCACGGCTTCTCCCCCACCAACATCCTGACCAACTCCCCATACCCTCCGATTTGCAGGTCTCCCCGACATCCCCTCTTGTAGGCGGCAAAGAGAATTTCCGCCTCCCCGGCCGCTCTTCGGTCCAGGTCGGAATCCCCGACAAAAAGCACCTCATCGGTCTCCAGGCCGAGCAGTTCTCGCGGCCTTCAACAGCATGTCGGGATAGGGTTTCGGCCGGGGGACATCCTTGCTGGTGACCACGGCGCTGAAATAGGGAACAAGGTCGAAATGCCGAAGGATTTCCGGCATGCTCGACCCTCGGTTGGTAGCCACCGCCAGGGGCATTCTTGCCGAGAGGTCTGCCAGCGCCCGGTCCATTCCGGGCTCGGGAATCATGAAGGGAATGAAACGGCGGTAGTTGAGGGTGGCGGCGAATTTCAGGGCTTCCCCACTGAGTTCAGGCCCTAGAAGCCCTTCGAAAACCCTGGGGCTGTCGGCGGTATGACAAAGGTGGACCTTGTCCGGCTCGTCCTCGCGCACGGGCGGCTCGCCAAGATGGGCGAGTATGAAATTGTAGTAGGCCAGGTTGGCCTGGCGACTCTCGAAGAGGACCCCGTCGCAGTCGAAAATGACTCCCCGGATATTTTTCATGCCTTTTTCCCCCGCAGGCGGAGAAACAGGCCGACCGCGCCGATCAGGATCATCGGCAGGGAAAGCAGCTGGCCCATCGTTGCGCCCATCCAGAGAAAACCGAGCTGGGGGTCGGGCTGCCGGAAAAACTCGACGGAAAAGCGGAAAATGCCGTAGCAGAGAAAAAAAGCTGAAGAACGGCACGCCCGCCGCCGCCTTGCGGCGGTGGAGGAGCCAGAGTATGAGGAACAGAACCGGGCCTTCCAGAAAGGCCTCGTAAAGCTGGCTCGGATGCCTCGGAAGGGGTCCCGCCCCCGGGAAGACCATCCCCCAGGGGACGTCGGTGACCCGGCCCCACAGCTCCCCGTTGATAAAGTTGCCCAGGCGCCCGAGGCCGAGGCCGATAGGCGCGGCGGTCACCAGAATGTCGCCGGTCAGAAGGACGGGGAGCTTACGCCGCAGGCAGAAAACGAGGGCGGCGACGATGACCCCCAGCAGGCCGCCATGGAAACTCATCCCTCCCTCCCAGACGGCCAGGATATGAGCCGGGTGCCTGGAGTAATACGGAAGGTTGTAGAACAGGGTATAGCCGAGCCTCCCGCCGAGTATGACCCCTATGACACAATAGAAAAGCAGGTCGGAGAGTCCCTCCCCCGAAAGGGGAAGTCCACGATAGCGGGCGAGGCGGCGGATGACGAAATAGGCCGCGAGGAATCCAAGCAGGTACATCATGCCGTACCAGCGCACGGCAAGGGGGCCTATCCGGAAGATGACGGGGTCGATGTGGGGATATGTCAGCAGTCCGTTTTCTTTGGGTAAAAAACGGAGTCCGGTTTTTGGTTAAATCCTTGCCGCAGCTATGTGAACCGGGTAAACTGTGATTTCTTCGGCGTTTTATCGCGAAGCTTCGCGTGAGTACAAAGCCCATTTTATAGGAATTATAGTTATCACATCACTGCGAAGGATAATCTACAGGCAACAAACAGACCTTCATCCTGATGCGTTTCGAAGCGCAGCCAGAACCTCCATCATGTCCTCCGGGAGCGGGCGCCTCAAGGGCAAGGGGCTCGCCGGTGACGGGATGGTCGAGCAAGAGCTTCCAGGCATGGAGCATCTGCCTGGGAAATTTCAAGTCTCCGCTGCAAGACGGGCCCTCCGTAACGGAGGTCACCGAGGAGGGGATGCCCGGCCTCGGACAGGTGGACCCTTATCTGGTGGGATCTTCCCGTGGGAATTTCGACCTCCAGCAGTGAAGCATCGTCGAGTTCCTCCACCACCCTGTAACGGGTGAGCGCCTCCTTCCCTCCCCTTGCCACCGAACGCATCAGATTGGAAGAGCGGGAACGGGCGAGAAATGAACGGATTTCCCCGGTGGCTTCAGGCATTTCTCCCCGGACGAGTGCCAGGTAGGATTTTCCGATTTTCCGCCCGGAAATGGCCAGGGTCAGTCCCCGGTGCGCCCGGGCATGGGTCGAAAACACCATAATCCCAGAGGTATCCCGGTCGAGCCGTTGGACCATTCCGAGCTGGGGCCGATCCAGGGGACGAAAGGGGTCATGGAGGTACCTCAGAAGTGCTTCGTACAGGGTGCCTTTGTACCGGGCGGGGGTCGGCTGGGATTCAACGCCCGCCGGTTTGGAGATTGCAAGGAGAAATTTGTCCTGAAAAATCACATCCCGGCAGCAAAGGGTGTAGGTTTCCAGGGGTCTGCCGTCGAGGAAAACCTCAACCGCTTCCCCGGCCCGTACAGGATGGGAACAGCGCCGAACGCGGCGCCCCCCGACATGGACACCTCCGATGTCCACCACCCTGCGCAGAAAGGTTCGGGAGAGCTCTTCCGTCTGTCCGGGTACGAACTGGTCCAGACGTTCGCCGGCGTCCTGGGGTTCGGGAATAAAACGATAATTTTTTCGAATCACGCAGTTTTCCGAGGGCAAGGTAATTTGCGAGCGAGATTAACCCAATAGCTTCGGTGTGGCCAGGTTGGCCGAAGGGCCGTTCGGACCCGCGATGAAATATTTTTCCGGTTGCCGGTTGACAGGCTATTAGCCTGTGTTAAGCTGGAAATCAAGCGCAAAAACAAGTTCTTTGACAATTTCTGGGATGCCCGACACCTGGTCTGGAGCGTTGACCAACATAGGAAAAACCACGGTCCTTGGTCAAAGCCACGGTGAGCCAGCCCACCCCCGAGTGGGACGCCTGAAGTGGCTTTCAAAGGCAGGCGATAGCAATCAAGGTCAAGACTTCGGGAAAAGGGTCGGCATCCTGGAATCCCTTGGGAAATTGGCATTACGCGGCTTTGGGGACCACCCGGTTGCGGAATCCCTCAGGCAATTGAAGACTGCCCGAAAAAAGCGGAAGCCGGAAAATGCGTTGCCGCATCGCCTCCACACAGGAGTCGAGTCGGAACCTTTGAGTAGGCAACTGCCGGGAAACCGTAACAGACAAAGCAGGCGTAATGCCAATTCTAACGACGAAAGGCCCCGGGAAACCGGGGCCTTTCTTTGATCACCCTATCTGTCGTAAGCCACGGGATGTACCGTCGGATCAGGCTCGAGTACGTGCCTCTCAAGAACAAAGCAGGTGAATTCTCCCTCGAAAACAGGGCGGTCGGTGTCTTGAATGAAAGGGTACCGGCGACAGGCATGGTCTCGTGCCCGACCTGCCCGGAAGGGCTCAGGGTTCTCGAACGGATTACTTGTTCACCCTCTCGCGAAGTTCTTTGCCTGTTTTGAAGAAAGGGGTTTTTTTGTTGGGAATTTTGACGATCTCTCCGCTCTTGGGATTCCGGGCCTCCCGGGAATCCCGTTCCCTGATAGTGAAGGAACCGAAACCGCGAATTTCAACCCGATCACCCGACAGCAGAGCGCCACCGATGCTGTCGAAAATGGTATTCACGACCAATTCGGCTTCTTTTTTGTTAAGGGTACCGTTAACGTAGGACAACCGTTCAACCAATTCACTTTTCGTCATAAAACACCTCCTAATTGACTCCAGACCATAGAAAATCCAGCCCCGCAGTGGTTTTTTCCTGTAGACCTTTGCGAAAGCGGCTTAGCGAATCTTCGACGAGGTATTGTAATATGCCGGGCTTTTCCCTGGGCGGATAAACCAGCCGCGGTTCCCCATGGATGCCGGCCAATCCGGCGGCCGCCTTGACTGGCATCCTGAAGGTCACCCAGCTGGTCCACCAGGCCGACGGCTACGGCCTGACGCCCGGAGAAAATTCGTCCGTCGGCAAGGCCGCGAACCTTCTCGATATCGAGTTTTCTTCCCTTCGCCACGGCGGCGATAAATTGTTGATGTACATCATCGATCAGGGCCTGAAGGATTTTCCGATCCCCTTCGGTCATGGGACGAACGGGGGATCCGATATCCTTGTGCTCACCACTTTTGACAACCTGGCTTTTGAGCCCGATCTTTTCGAGCAGCTCCTGAAAATTGGTGAACTCCAGGATAACCCCGATACTCCCCGTGATGGTGCCGGGATTGGCGAAAATGCGGTTGGCAGGGCTGGCAATGTAATAGCCCCCCGAAGCGGCAACCGATCCCATGGAGACGACTACCGGCTTTACTTTGACGGTCTTTTGGACCTCCTCGCAGATCTCCTGCGAAGGGCCGACACCGCCCACCGGGGGAATCAATCCTGAGCACGATGGCCTTTATGGAATCGTTCTTCCGGAAACGCAGAAGGTGCTCGATGGTCGACTTGGATGAGGTTATGACCCCGCTGACTTCAATTACCCCGACTTTTTCCCCGGTCGCCAGTGGGGACGACCCACCCATAAAGGTTGAAATGGAAAAGATCGCGACCAGGAAAAAAAGAAAGATGGCTCCCAGAAGCAGCAGGGCCATCAAAAAGGGTCGTTTTTTCATGGTGGAGGCCCAGGAAAAAGGGGCCCCCGCCGGCGAAGGCGGGGACCCCGGACGGGTGAAGGATTACTCTTCCTTATCGCTTCCTGCCTTGTCGAATGCCCCCTGGAGGAGGTCTCCGAGGTTGGAAGTGGCCTTTTTCTGGGCGCCGAGGAAGGCGTCGACTTCGGCCTTTTCCTTCTGGTCGGCAAGATGCTTGATGGAAAGGGCGATCTTGCGCTCTACCGTGTCGACATGCAGCACGACGGCTTCCAGATCATCGCCGACCTTGGCGAAACTCTTCGGCGAATCCACCTTTTCCTTGCTGATTTCGGAAACATGAATGAGGCCTTCGATACCTTCCTCGACCTCGAGGAAAATGCCGAAATCGGTCACCGAAGTCACTTTGCCGTGAACGATGGTCCCGGGAGCGTAGCGGGTGGGAATCGACTGCCAGGGATCGGGGGTCAACTGCTTGATCCCGAGAGAAAACCGTTCGTTTTCCCGGTCGATGTTCAGCACCACCGCCTTGACGATATCCCCCTTCTTGTAAAGCTCGGAGGGATGCTTGATCCGCTTGGTCCAGGAGAGGTCGGAAATATGGACCAGCCCGTCGATCCCCTCGTCGACACCGACAAAGATGCCGAAATCGGTGATGTTCTTGACCTGCCCCTCGATGACGGTGCCGATGGGGAATTTCTCCCCGATGATATCCCAGGGGTTGGGTTCGGCCTGCTTGAGGCCGAGTGAGATGCGGCGGTTGGGAAGGTCGAGAGCGAGAACGACCGATTCGACCTCGTCACCGACGTTGAGAATCTTGTTGGGATGCTTGATCCGCTTGGTCCAGCTCATTTCAGAGACGTGGATGAGCCCTTCCACGCCCTCTTCAAGCTCGATGAAGGCGCCGTAATCGGTGAGGCTGACGACCTTGCCCTGAACCTTGGCGCCGACCGGGATATTTCGCCTCGACATCGAGCCAGGGATCGGGCGTGATCTGCTTGAGCCCGAGGGAGACCCGCTCTTTTTCGCGGTCGAACTTGAGAACCTTGACCTTGATCTTGTCTCCGACGGCAAGGATGTCGGAGGGATGGGAGACCCGCCCCCAGGACATGTCGGTGATGTGAAGCAGTCCGTCGATACCGCCCAGATCGATAAAAGCCCCGTAGTCGGTGAGGTTCTTGACGATCCCCTCCAGCCACCTGTCCTTCTTCAAGGGTCTTGAGGGTTTCGCTGAACGCAGACTTTCCCGCTTCTCTTCCAGCAGAACCCGGCGGGAAAGAACGATGTTGCCGCGACGCTTGTTGAGCTTGATGATTTTGAAATGGTAGGTTTCTCCCAGCATCTTGTCGAGATTGCGTACCGGCCGCAGGTCCACCTGGGAACCCGGGAGGAAAGCATTGACGCCGATATCGACGGAGAGTCCGCCCTTGATCCGCGATACGATTCGGCCTTCGACCACGGCGTCCTCTTCAAGGGAGTTCCAGATCTTCTGTCGATCGGCCTTTTCCTTGGAAAGGCTGATCAGGCCGCTTTCGTTTTCGGTACGCTCGAAAAGAACGTCGATCTCGTCGCCCACCTTGAGATGTTGCTCTGGCCGGTCTTCATCCGGCGAATTCACTAAGAGGAATCACCCCCTCGGACTTGTAACCGACATCGACGACGACCGAATCGGGATTCAACTGGACGACGGTCCCCTTTACGACATCCCCGACGTTCAGCTCCTGGAGACTTTCTTCAAAAAGAGCCTCGAAGCTTTGTTCCATTTCCCCGAACTCCTGTCATCTTCTTCGAGTTCGGTTCAGTTTTCCTTCGTTGATTGGTCTGCTTGTTTTCCACCATTAAAATTGTTACCCCCTAGCGATTTTCCTGCCAACCGTCGGACAGGTATGGCGCAAGGCCACGGAGAAGGGAGATATCATAAAGGCTTTAAAAAGACAAACCTTTATTTCCCAAGATCTCCCACCCTTTTCACGACCTCCTCGATAATCCACCTTGGGCGTGGATGCGCCGGCGGTTATTCCCACCATGTCCACGCCGCGGAACCAATCGGGTTCAATCTGGTCGGCCGTTTCCACATGATGGGTTCTGGGCTGGATTTCCCGGCAGATCTGGGCCAGCCGCGTGGTGTTGGCGCTGTTGAAGCCGCCGATGACCAGCATGAGGTCGGCCTGGCGGGCAATGGTCCGCGCCTCGCTCTGACGCACAGCGGTGGCGTCGCAGATGGTATTGAAAACCCGCAGCTCCTTGCATTTGCCCAGGCAGACATCGACGATCTGACGCAGATTGTCCATGGACTGGGTTGTCTGTGCCACGATACCCATTCTTTTTTTATGCGGGAGAGCTTCGGCCTGCCCGGGACTGCCGACGATGAAGACCTCCTCCCCCTGGGCATAGGAAACTATCCCCTGGACCTCGGGATGCTCCTGCTCGCCGACAATGACCACCGTGTACCCCTCCGAACTCAGGAGGGCGGCATACTCCTGCGCCTTTTTGACGAAAGGACAGGTGGCGTCCACTATCTTCAGGTCTCTCGGGAGAGTATGTTCTCCATCTCCGAGGAGGTCACACCATGGGAACGGATGATGACGGCCCCTGCAGGGATATCCTCCACGTTGCTGACCACCTCGACCCCTTTATCCTCCAGCTTTTTCACCAATTGGGGGGAATGGATGATAGGTCCCAGGGAACAGATCTGGTGGTAATGGTCGGCCGCCTCGACCGCCATACTGGTGGCCCTTTTGACGCCGAAACAGAATCCGGCCCTCTGCGCGAGGATGATTTTCACGTTATCCCTCTCATTGATTCTTCGGTGAATCCCGCCTGCCGCCGCCGCTCCCGGACCACCCGCAGCATCTCCGCCAGAACCTCTTCGATGGTCAATTCGGTGGAGTCGATGGGAACGGCGTCCTCGGCCTGTTCCAGGGGGGCATGCTGCCGGGAGGAGTCGGCTTCATCCCGGGCTTCGACCTCGGCAATAGTCTGCTCCAGGTCCACGTCCAGCCCCTTGGCCCTCAGTTCCTCATACCGCCTCTTTCCCCGCTCCCGGGCCGAGGCGAGCAGGAAAAACTTGACCTCGGCATCGGGAAAAACAACCGTTCCGATATCCCGTCCCTCCAGAACCACCCCTCCCCGGGCGCCCATCTCCCGCTGCCTGCGAACCAGGGCCTCCCGAACGGCCTGACAGGCCGAAACCCGCGAGGTCAAGCAGACTGACCTCGGGAGTACGAATGGCGGCGGTAGACGTCCTCGCCGTTCAGCAGCACCCGCTCCCCGCCTTCGTCCCTGACGAAGTCGATGGAGATGTCTCGGCAAAGCCGCTCAAGAGCCGCTCCGTCGGACGGCTCGATTCCCGCTCTCGATGCGGCCAGAGCGACCGTGCGGTACATGGCGCCGGTATCGAGATGGATATAGCCGAGTGCCTCGGCCAGAAGCTTGCTCAGAGTACTCTTGCCCGGCCCCGGAGGGGCCGTCTATGGCGATGATGAATTCACGATGCAAATCTAAAACCTTGCTTTTGAGACTAAGACTCAAGATTTAAGAATATTCTTACACCTTGAATCTTGATGCTTTCGCAAAAACTCATGGGATGGCATAAGCAAAAATTTCGTCCTACAAGGCTTGGTGGTTTTTCAGGGGCGAAGGCCTGCATCAGGTAGGTCGAGGTCCTGAAAAAAACACCGTAACGCCGTAGGCGGACTTTTTACGACGCATCAATCTTGTGTCTCGGTTCTATTAGTATTCAACCTTTGATTTTTTCCAACAACTCCCAGAACCCCGGAAACGAGGTGGCGGTGCAGACGGTATCGTCGATGGTCGACCTCGGGACCGGCGGCCGCAGAGCCGGCCACCGCCAGGCTCATGGCGATCCGGTGGTCGCCGTGGGACGACACCTGCCCGCCCGCGAGGCGCTCCGCTCCCGTGGACGACCATGCCGTCCTCGCGGGCCTCGACCCGGCCGCCGAGGCGGTCAATTCCGAGGTCATGGCGGCGATGCGGTCCGTTTCCTTGACCCGAAGCTCCCGGGCGTCGCGGATGAGGGTGGTTCCCTCGGCAAAGGCGGCGGCAACGCTGACGGCCGGGAAACTCGTCGATGGCCCGGGGCACCAGGTCGCCGCCGATGTCGATCCCCTTCAGGGGGCTGCTGCGCACCAGGATGTCGGCGACCGGCTCACCCGGACAGCTCCCGGCGGTCGAGGATCTGCAGATCGCCCCCCATCGCCTGCAGGATGTCGATAATCCCGCTGCGGGTCGGGTTCACCCCGACATTGCGGATCAGCAGTTCCGAACCGGGGACGATCAGGGCGGCCACCATGAAAAACGCCGCCGAGGAGATATCGCCGGGAACGAAGACTTCCCGGCCCTCCAGCCGGGGATGTCCGACCACCGAAACACCGCCGGGAAAGGGCCGGACATCGGCGCCGAAATAGGCTCAGCATCCGTTCGCTGTGGTCCCTGGAAAGGTGCGGCTCGCGCACCGTGGTGACCCCTTCGGCGTAAGGCCGGCGAGCAGCACCGCCGATTTGACCTGGGCGCTGGCGATGGGCGAGACGTATTCGAGCGTGCCAAGCGCGCCGCCCTGAATGGCCAGGGGGGCCAGGTCGCCGCCGCCCCGTCCCCAGATCCGGGCGCCCATGGCGGCCAGGGGGGCCGACCACCGCTTCATCGGCCGTTTGCGCAGGTAGCGGTCGCCGGTCAGAACCGAAAAGAAGGATTGCCCTGCCAGCAGGCCGGTCATCAGCCGGATGGTCGTCCCCGAGTTGCCGCAGTCGATGACGTCGTCCGGCTCGCGTCAGTCCGTGCAGGCCCTTGCCGTCGATCTTCGAGTTCGCCTCCGGCGAGCTCCTCGATAGCGATCCCCATGGAACGAAAGGCGTTGAGGGTCGCATGGTTGTCCTCGCCCGTGCAGAAACCCGTGGACCACGGTCGTCTCCCTCGGCCAGCGAACCGAGCATGATGGAGCGATGGGAGATCGATTTGTCGCCGGGAACGCTGATCTCGCCCGCGCAAGATCCGGGCGGGCTGGACGGTGCGGTTTTCGACATGAGAATCCTCGACACAAGGCTGGCTGTAAGATGTAAGCTGAACAGATCAAAACCTTGGGCACTTGAGCCTCACCTGATCATCGTTAAAGTATCGCGTCCCGGCTTTGCTTGGAACGAAGGAAGAACTCGTACAAGCTTGGTCTCCGTCGCCCCGGCGGATATCCTCTTTGAGTTCGGCGAAGAACGCTTCGAAGCGCTCCATCATCTCCAGCAGGGCCTCCCGATTGGTCAGGGCGATATCCCGCCACATGGTGGGATCGGAGGAGGCGATGCGGGTAAAATCGCGGAACCCTCCGGCGGAATATTCGAGGATGTTCTCTTCGTAACGGTCGTAGGAGCCAACGGCATTGACCAGGGAATAGGCCACCATATGGGGCAGGTGGCTGATGGCCGCCAGGATGCGGTCGTGCTTTTCGGCCTCCATCACCACCACTTCGCTCCCGCCGGCTTCCCAGACCTTGCGTACCAGCTCAAGAGCGCCGGGATCGGTCTTTTCGGTCGGGCGTCAGAATGCACCGCCGCCCCTGGTACAGGGTGGCAAAGGCCGCCTCGGCGCCGCTTTTTTCGGTGCCGGCGATCGGATGGCCGGGCACAAAATGAACATCCTCGCGGCAGCAGCGGCTCGATGGCCCGCACCACCGCCCCCTTGACGCTGCCGCCGTCGGTGAGAACGCTGCCCGGTTTCATGTGCGGGATGACCGCGGCCGCCACCTCGGCAAGGGTCAGAACCGGGGTGGCAAGAAAAACCAGGTCGGCCTCGCCGACACCTTCGGCGCGGATCCTGGCTGATACGGTCCACGACCCCCAAGCTCCAGGGCCTTCTCCAGATTGGCAAGCCCCCGGCCGATACCGACGACCTCGCCCACGGCCCCGGCGTTCTTGAGGGCCAGGGCCAGGGAACCGCCGATCAGCCCGACGCCGACAACGGCCAGCCTGGGGATGAAATCCATGAATCATGTCAGAACATGGAAAGCTGATAAGCAGATAGCCAGGAAAAAGCTGTATTTACAAAATTCAAGTTTATCCTGAATCCCTTTAGAGAGTTTTCCAGACGATTCCTGCAAAGCCTTGACCTCTTTCACCACCAAGTCGTCGAATCCCCGGATTCGTCATCGCGCTCCGGGATAGGAGCCCAGAACCTTGAGGAACTGGCAGTACCCTCGCAGCTCCTCGACGGCGGCGCGCACGTTCTCCTCCTCGATATGCCCCTCCATGATCGAGAAAAAAGATGTATTCCCAGGCCTTTTTCTTCATCGGCCGGCTTTCGATCTTGGAGAGGTTGACGCCGCGCTTGCTGAAGGGTTCCAGCATCCGGTAGAGGATGCCCGGTTCGTCCTTGACGCTGAACATGATCGAGGTCTTGTCCCGCCCGCTCGGGCTCGGGGTTTTCCTGCCGATGACCAGAAAGCGGGTGAAGTTGTTGGGATTGTCCTCGATCCTCTCCTTGACGATCTGCAGACCGTAGAGGGAAGCCGCCATCTCGCTGGCGATGGCGGCGGCCGTTTCGTCGTCGGCCGCCGTCTGGGCGGCCATGGCCGTGCTGCCGACATCGACCAGGGGGACATCGGGAAGGTTCTCCTCCAGCCACTTGCGGCACTGGGCCAAGGGCTGCGGGTGGGAGACGACCTTTCGGATATCCTCGAAGCGGCCGGTGCGGGAGAGCAGATAATGGGAGATCTCCAGCAGGACCTCGGCATTGATCTTCAGCTCGGACTCCATGAACATGTCCAGGGTGTGGGAGACGGCGCCCTCGGTGGAATTCTCCACCGGCACCACCCCGTAATTGGCGCGTCCCCGCTGCACCTCGTCGAAAACGGCGGGGATGCTCTTCTGCGGGACGAGCTGGGCCGAAAAGCCGAACTGCTTCATGGCCGCCGACATGGGTAAAGGTCCCCTGGGGGCCGAAAAACGCCACCTTCATCGGCTGTTCCAGGGAGAGGGAGGCGGAGATGATTTCCCGGAAAACCCGGCGGATGGCTTCGGCGGGAAAGGGGCCGGGGTTGCTGGCCGTCAGCCGTTCGTAGATGGCCCGCTCCCGGCTGGGCACGTAGAACTCCTTGCTCTGGCCGGCCTTGGCCTTGCCGACTTCAATCACCACGCCGGCCCGGCGGTTGAGCAGATCGAGAATCTGGTCGTCGATGGAGTCGATCTGTCGGCGCAGTCCGCCGAGTTCTTTTCAGGCCACCTGAGCCTCCTTTCCAGGGTTAATCGAAGGGGAAATGTACCGTATCCACAGGGAAAAATCAAGAAACAACACATTCAGACTCAAGATATAAGACTGCAAGACTTGAATCTCAGTCTTGCGTCCGCCTTTCCCCTTGACCCTGTTCCGGCCCGCGGATAAACTGCGGGCCGATGCAAACATTACCCAAGGAGTCGCCATGACCTATCGCGTAAGGTCACTAGCTGCATCGAACGCTCCTCCTGGATCCGCAAGATGTTCGAAGAGGGCGCCCGTCTGCGCCAGATCCACGGGGAGGAGAAGGTTTTCGATTTCACCCTGGGCAACCCCTCGGTCGAGCCGCCGGAGGCCTTCCACCGCGAGCTGCTCAGCCTGGCGCAGAACCCCGTCCCCGGCATGCACCGTTATATGAACAATGCCGGGTACGAGGAAACCCGAGCAGCGGTGGCCGAGGTCCTGGCCGAAAGTTCCCCCCAGCCGGTGGAAGCCCGCCACGTGGTGATGACCTGCGGCGCCGGCGGGGCCCTCAATGTGGCTCTCAAAACGATCCTCAATCCCGGCGAAGAGGTCATCATCCTCGCGCCCTTTTTCGTCGAATACAAGTTTTACGTCGACAATCACGGCGGGGTGACAGGGAGGTCTGGACCGAACCGGGAAACCTTCCAGCTGGACATCGCCGCCATCGAAGCAGGCGATCGGACCCAACACCCGGGCCGTCATCATCAATTCTCCCAACAACCCGACCGGCGTCATCTATCCGGCCGAGAGCCTGCGGGCCCTGGGCGAGATGCTCGAGCGAAGGAGAAGGAGTTCGAGCGGCAGATCTACGTCATCTCCGACGAGCCCTATGCGCGCCTCGCCTATGACGGCCGAGCACGTCCCGGCGGATCTTCGCACTGCGTCAAAAATTCGTTGGTGGTCACCTCCCACTCCAAGGACCTGGCCCTGCCCGGGGAGCGCATCGGCTACCTGGCGGCCAACCCGGCCATGAACGAGGTCGACCAGTTCATGGAAGGGGCGATCTTCTGCAACCGGGTGCTCGGTTTCGTCAACGCCCCGGCGCTGATGCAGCGCCTGGTGGCCGAACTGCAGCGGGAAAGCGTCGATATCGCGGAATACCAGGACAAACGCGATCTGCTCTACGACCACCTGAGCGCCCTGGGTTTCCAGATGGTCAAGCCGGGCGGGGGCTTCTACCTCTTCCCCGCATCTCCCCTGCCCGACGACATCGAGTTCGTCCGCCTGGCCCAGAAACACAACATCCTGCTGGTCCCGGGAACCGGCTTCGGCGCGCCGGGCTATTTCCGCATCGCCTACTGCGTCGACGAATCGATCATCCGCCGCAGCCTGCCCGCCTGGGAGAAGCTGGCGCAAAGAAGGCGGGGCTGCAAGAGCAGACTCAAGATTCAAGACTATTCTTGTACCTCGAATCTTTAATCTTGAGTCTTGTTTCTCCTGTCCCCCGCGCTTTTGCGGATATCCCTGACCCGCATTGAACACTCTCGTTCCCGCGCCAGACGTTTATCCCCGGTGAAAAAAGGAGGTCCGTTTCTCCCTCCAGCTCCCGTTGCCGGGAAGCCATCCCGAAGGCGATGCACGGAAGGGTGTAGCCGCCCTGACGGATGGTGAAACGGAGGTGGTCCTCGCCGACGGGCCGAATCTGCTGTGCCCTCAGGCCCGCGGCAAAGAAGGCCGGCTCGGGATTCCCCGCGCCGAAGGGAGCGAGCGAGCCGAGTTCCCGAACGGCCTCCATCGTCAGTTCCTCCAGCAGAACCTCCCCGTCGTGGGCTATTTTCGGAATCAGGTCCTCCTCCCTCAGAGCCTCCCGTGCAAACTCCTCGAAGGAGCTGGCGAAAGAGTCCACCCGGGAGTCCCCCACGGTGAGCCCCGCGGCGAATTCGTGGCCGCCAAAACCGGACAGTTGGTCCCGGCAGGCCTGCAGGGCCCGGTAGAGATGGAAGCCCCCGATGGAGCGGGCAGAGCCTTTGCCCTGGCCGTCTTCCAGGGCGATGAGAACCGTCGGCCGGTGATAGCGTTCCACCAGCCGGCTGGCCACGATGCCAATCACTCCGGGATGCCACCGCTCATCCGCCAGAACGATGGTTTTCATCCCCTCTTCCATTTTCTCCAGGCGTTCCATGGCCTGGCCCAGGGTTTCCTGCTCAATCTGCTGCCGTTGGCGGTTGAAACCGTCTAGAAGCCGGGCGGTTTCGACGGCGCTCTCAAGACAGGGTTCCAGAAGCAGCCCCACCCCCTTGGCCGCGTCCTCGAGCCTTCCGGCGGCATTGAGGCGGGGAGCCAGGCGAAACCCGACGGAGCCGCAGCTCACTTCAGTCACCCCAGCCACCTCCTTGAGGGCGCGGATGCCGGGGCGGCGGCCGCTGTTCAGGATGCCGAGTCCGGCCTTGACCAGGGAACGGTTGATTCCCTTGAGAGGGACGATGTCGGCGATGGTACCGAGGGCCACCAGGTCGAGGCTCAGCCGCAGGTCGGGTTCCTCACGCCCGACGAAAACGCCCCGGTCCCTCAGGGCTTTCCGCAACGCAGCCACGCAGAAAGAAGGCCACGCCTACCCCGGAGAGATCCCGAAAGGGGAATCGGCATCCGGACTGGTGTGGATTTACCAGGGCCACGGCGCAGGGGAGGGTTTCCGGGGGCTGATGGTGATCGGTGATGATCAGGTCAAGACCCAGCTGCGAGGCCAGGCGGGCCTCATCTAACGCGGAGACGCCGCAATCGACGGAAAGGACCACCTTGATTCCCGACTCAGCAGCCTTTTTAAGAGCTTCGGCGGAAAGGCCGTAGCCGTCCCGCAACCGCAAGGGGATGAAATACTCGGCCTTCCCGCCCAGTGCTCGGAGGGTCTCCACGAGCAGCGCGGCGCCAGAGATGCCGTCGACGTCGTAATCGCCATGAACCGCAACAGGCTCTTCTTTGTCTAGAGCCCGAAGAAGCCGGTCCACGGCCCGGTCCATCCCCGCCAGAAGGAATGGGTCGGGAAGGCAGGCGAGGCGGGGGTCGAGAAAACCGCGGCCCTCCTCTGGGGTTTTTATGCCGCGCAGAAAGAGGGCGCGCGCGGTGAGGGGGGAAACGTTCAAGGACCGCCGGAGGGTTTCAGCCTCGGCCGGGTCGGCCCCCTGCCGTCGCTGAACCCAGCGCCGCCGCGTCACTTCTTCCATCAGTGTGCCCTCCCTTTTTTCATCAAAACCGCAGCAGCGCAGCATGCCTGCGCCCGATTTTGATGCTGGGCCCGATTTCCGGATGGCGGATACCCCCGGGGCGCAGCGGCGCCTCTGCGCCCTCGCGTTCGATCGAAAAAGGGCCGGGAAAATCTCCCGGCCCCCAAATTACCCTATGTTCATTTCTTCTGGAAGCTTCCGGACAACGCCTGAATGGCTGCCAGCTCCTTCCGGACCTGGGCGGCCCCGGGGCCCGTGGGGTTGAGCTTCAGGTACCTGGACCACGCCTCCTTGGCCTTTTGCAAATCCTTCAGGTCGTAGCGGTAGACGATTCCCAGGTTGTAGAGGCTCTGAATATGCGTCGGATCGATCCGGCTGGCCTTGGTGAAATTCTCCACCGCCCGGTCGAACCAGCCGAGCCGTCGGAACATGACTCCCTGGTCTGTGAGGACATCGGGATCGTCGGGGACGAGTTCCAGGGCTTTTTTGTAGGCATCCGCCGCCTTCCTGGGCTGGTCGGCGTCAAAGTAGGTGTTGCCGAGTTCGACCCAGGCGGAATGGTTCCCGGGGTCCTTGGCCAGAAGGCCTTCGAGCATCTGGATTTTCTGCTGGTTGCTCACGGGGGGCGCCGTCACCGGTGTGGTGGCGGTCTGCTCGGGTGCCTTGAACACCCTGCTGATCAGAACTCCGGCAAGGAGACCGATGACCAGAACGGCGGCAACAAGGAGCAGGTTTTCTTTTTTCACGAAAGTTTCCTTTGCCGATCGAATGCAAATAGATGACCCGGGTTAAGCGGGTTTGGCTTTTTTCCAGAACAGAATCACCGGGCTCGCCACATAGATTGAGGAATAGGTTCCGACGATAATCCCGATCAGCATCGCGAAGGCGAAGTTGTTGATGACGGTCCCGCCGAAGAAATAAAGGGCCAGCACCGCAAGGAGAGTCATCCCGGAGGTCATCACCGTTCGGGAAAGGGTTTCGTTGATACTGCGGTTGATGATCGGCGAGAGTTCTTCCTTGGGATATTTGCCCATGTTCTCCCGAATCCGGTCGCAGACGATAACGGTATCGTTGACGGAATAACCGATGATGGTCAGAAAGGCGGCGATGATGGTCAGGTCGATCTCTTTGTTGAACAAGGAGAAAAGGGTGAGGGTGATGAGCACGTCGTGCACCAGGGCGATGACCGCTCCAGCCCCGAAACGGAATTCAAATCGCCAGGTGATGTAGATAAGCATGCCGATAATGGCAAACAGAACCGCCATCAATCCCTGGTTGCGCAAAGCCTTGCTGACCTTGGGCCCGACCATTTCGGTCCGGCGGATTTCCACCTTGCCGGCCCCGTAGGTCTTCTCCAGGGTGGCCTTGATCTTCGCGGCCAGACTCTCCAGTTCGGTGCTCGATTCCTGTGCGCGAACGAGAAACTCATCGGACTGGGTTCCGAATTGCTGGATGGTCATGTTGCGAAGGCCCAGGTCCTTCAAGGCGTCTCCGAACCTTGGCGGCGCTGGTGTTTTCGCTGAAACGAACCTGCACCAAAGACCCGCCGGCGAAGTCGATGCCGTAGGAAGGACCGCCCTTGACCACCAGAGAGACGATCCCGATCAGGATGATGACAAGGGAAAAAGCCATGGCAATGTTGCGTTTGCCGACAAAATCGATTTTGGTATTTGGTTTGATTATTTCCATCGGCCTCTCCTCAAATGCTCAGCCGCTTGACCGAGCGGCGTTCCAGGAAGAAGTGGTAAATCAGCCGGGTGATGAACAAGGCGGTAAAGAGGGTGGTGAGGATACCGGCTGAAAGCGTGACAGCGAATCCCTTGACCGGACCGGTGCCGAACTGGAACAGGATCAGACCGGAAAGCAGGGTGGTGAGGTTGGAGTCCATTACGGTCCAGAAGGCCTTGGCATAACCGGCTTCAAGGCTGGCCCGGGCCGTTTTCCCCAGACGCAGTTCCTCGCGAATACGCTCGTTGATCAGCACGTTGGCGTCGACCGCCATGCCGAGGGTCAGGGCGATACCGGCGATGCCGGGCAGGGTCAGGGTGGCTTTGAAAAGGCTGAGGATGGCCAGGATGAAGAGCAGGTTCATCCCGAGGGCGAGGTTGGCGACCACCCCGGCCCACTTGTAGTAGATCATCATGGCGATGACCACGAATATCGACGCCAGAAGGACGGCGATAATCCCCTGGTGGATGGAATCCCGACCGAGGGAAGGACCGACGGTGCGGTTTTCAAGGATTTTCACCGGCGCCGGCAGGGAACCTGCCCGAAGCACGATGGCCAGGTCCGTGGCCTCCTGGGAGGTGAAGGATCCGCTGATCTGCGCGCTCCCTCCGGAAATTCTCTCGCGGATCACCGGAGCGGAATAGACGTTGTTGTCCAGCACGATGGCCATCCGCTTACCGACGTTGGCGGCGGTGAGCTCGTCGAACCGCTTGGCGCCCAGGGAGTTGAACTCGATGGAAACATAGGGTTCGTTGAAGCGAGAGTCGATCCGGACCTGGGCATCGGACAGGAGGTCGCCGGTCATGACCGTCTTCTTTTTGACCACGATGGGGGTTTCGGTCACCGCCCCGCCGCCGGGAGAGGACTTGCGCTCGTAAAGGATTTCGTCATCAGGAGGCAGTTTTCCCTTGAGGGCTTCCTGCGGGCTGACGTCCTCGTCGACCATCTTGAACTCGAGGCGGGCCGTTTTGCCCAGCAGGGCGATGGCGCGTTGCGGGTCCTTGATTCCGGGCAACTGAATCAGGATATCGGTATCCCCCTGGCGCACGATGGTCGGCTCACTGACGCCGAACTGGTCCACGCGGTTGCGCAGGGTTTCCAGCGCCTGGCGGATGGCGTAGTCCTTGATGCGGGCGATTTCCTTGCTGCCCAACCGGTAATCCTTCTGGACATAGCTCCCCTCTTCCTTCACCGTCATGGGCTCCAGGGTCGGGAAGTTGTCCTTCATCAGGGCATCGACCTGGGCGCCGGCGGTCTGGTCATAGACCGTTACGGCCACCACATCCCCGGGCTGACGGGTCACCCGTTTGAAGATGATGTCTTTTTCCCGCAGAAGGGATTCGGTCTGATCGACGATACTGTCGACCCTGCTGTCGACTGCCTTATCCACTTCGACTCCCAACACGAGGTGCATCCCCCCCTGGAGGTCGAGGCCGAGGTGAATCGGGTCAAAGGCCTTGTTCCACCAGCCGGGAAGGCTGTCTTTGAGGAATGTGGGAGCCAGGGAGGCCAGGGCCAGGAGGAGGCAGAAAAGGACCAGGAGCCCCCGCATCTTAATGCTCTTGGACATGGCAGCAAATTCTCCTTTCAGCTTCTTAACGGGCGGTCTTGCCACGGATCGCCGTACATGTGGGTCGGGTTTTCGATCCGATTACCCTTCCTGCCGGGTATTCACGATCGAAGAGCGACTGACTTTTATCTTTACCCCGGTGGCAATCTCCAGGGTAATCACGCTCTCCTGCAGGGCGGCCACCTTGCCGTGAATCCCCCCTGCGGTTACGACCTGATCGCCGATCTTGAGGGCTTCGATGAGCTCCTTGTGCTGCTTGGCGCGTTTCTGCTGGGGGCGGATCAACAGAAAATAGAAAATGGCAAACATGATGACCAGCATGAGGATCCCTTCGTAACCGGGACGGCCACCCTGCTGACCGGCGGCGTTACCCGCCATGGCAAAGGCATTGGAAATCATGGACGAACCTCCTTGATGTGTATTTAGATGGGTCGGTAAAATCTTTGGCTAATCCGGGGAGATCGGGAGATGGGGAGGTCGACTTGACCATTTCCCCACTTCCCAGCTCCCTATCTCCCTCGTTTGCAATAAAAATCTCTCTTGAACTCTTCAAAAAGACCCTTTTCGATTGCGGTTCGCGCCCCCTCCATCAGTTCCAGGTAGTAATACAGGTTGTGATGGGTGTTGAGCACCGAAGCGAGGATTTCCCGACTCTGGTAAAGATGGCGCAGGTAGGCGCGGCTGTAATTGCGGCAGACATAGCACCCGCACTCGGGGTCCACCGGAAGGGCGTCCTCGGCGAAGCGAGCCTGCTTGATGCTGAGTTTTCCGAAGGAGGTAAAGAGCACCCCGTTTCGGGCATTGCGCGTAGGCATCACGCAGTCGAACATGTCCGTTCCCCGGGCGATCCCTTCCAGCAGGTTCTCCGGGGTGCCGACCCCCATGACGTATCGGGGTCTGTCCGGGGGAAGCAGGGGAAGGGAAAAATCCATTGCCTCGTACATCAGGCCTGTCTCCTCCCCCACCGAGAGTCCCCCCAGGGCGTACCCATCGAACCCGATGTCCAGCAGGTCTTCTGCGCTTCTCGCCCGCAGGTCGGGAAACATCCCTCCCTGTACGATGCCGAACAGGGCCGAACCGTTCTCCCCGTGATGCGCCTCCTTGCAACGCTGCGCCCAGCGACTGGAGCGCCCCGTCGACTCGGCCACGTATTCTCTCGGGGCGGGATAGGGGATGCATTCGTCGAAAGCCATAACGATATCGGCATCCAAAGCCTCCTGAATCAGCACCGATGACTCGGGGGTCAGAATATGGCTGGACCCGTCGAGATGCGACTGAAAGCGAACCCCCTCTTCGCTGATCCGGCGCAAATGCCCCAAGCTGAAGACCTGGAATCCTCCGCTGTCGGTAAGGATGGGCCGATCCCAGTGCATGAAGGCGTGAAGCCCCCCCAGCCGTCGGATCAGTTCATGCCCGGGGCGCAGAAAGAGATGATAGGTGTTGCCCAGTATAATCTGGGCGCCGATGTCCCTGAGCGCTTCGGGGAGCATGGCCTTGACCGTTCCCTGAGTGCCCACCGGCATGAAGGCGGGCGTTTCGATAGCCCCGCGGCGGGTATGGATTCTCCCCCTGCGGGCCGCGGTCCGGTCATCGGTTTTTAAAAGATCGAAGCGAAATGAGCTCAAAGGTCGTGAATCCGTGAACCGTGAACCGTGAACCCCGAGATTGCGCGAGTCACCAATCACGGAATTTAAACTATCACCATGCAATCGCCGTAACTGAAAAAGCGGAATTTTTCCCGGACCGCACAACGATAGGCGGATAGGATCTTTTCCCTGCCGGCGAAAGCGGAAACCAGCATCATGAGCGTCGAAGACGGCAGGTGGAAATTCGTAATGAGCGCATCGACGACCCTGAAACGAAAGCCGGGATAGATGAAGAGGTCGGTCGTCCCTTTTCCGGCACGAACCAAGCCGCTTTCGTCTGCAGCATATTCCAGGGTCCGGGTGGTTGTCGTTCCCACGGCCCATACGCGCCGCCCTTCGTCCCTGGCCCGGTTCACGGCCGCCGCAGTGGCCGGCGGGATTTCGTAAAGCTCGCCATGCATGCGGTGGTCGAGGATATTGTCCACCCGAACCGGGAGAAAGGTTCCAAGACCGACATGCAGGGTCAGGGGGTGTATTTCCACCCCGGCCCGGCGCAGCGATGCCAGCGCAGCAGGGGTAAAGTGGAGACCGGCAGTCGGCGCAGCCACCGCTCCCGGAGCATCGGCGAAAACGGTCTGGTAACGCTCCCGGTCAAGAGGTTCGTCCTGCCGTCGGATATAGGGTGGAAGAGGAATGCGCCCCGCCTCTTCCAACTGCTCCAGAAAATTGCCGCCGCACTCGAAACGAATACAATAAAAAGGGGGTTCCCCCCCGACTGTACCGTCCCCCTGATTTTTTCGCCCAGTTGCAGGCGTGTCCCCACCCTGGGCGCCTTGGAGCACTTGGTCAGGCAGCTCCAGACCTCTCCATCGGTCTCCAACCGGCGGGCCAGAAAGACCTCAATCTTCCCGCCGGAGTCCTTATGTCCCAGCAGCCGAGCCGGAATAACCCGGGTATTGTTCAGAACCAGAACGTCTCCTTCACGGAAACAGTCGAGAATCTCCGGGAAACTTCCGGTCCGGTTCGTCTCCTTCTCCCGATCGAGGACCATCAGCCGGGAATCCTCCCGCGACGACGGGGGATACTGGGCAATCAACTCGGGAGGCAGTTCGAAATGGAAATCTTCCAGACGCATAAAAAAACTTTCGAGGCCTGTTACCGCCCCGCCAAACGGGTCTAACTCAACCACAAACAGGGAGCAAAGTCAATGCTTTTCGCCCTCTAGCCGGTAGCAGCATAGACGGCCAGAAGACCCAGGGCCATAAGGACCAGTCCGAGCGTCCGAAGGGTACGATCGGGAAGTCCGGAGAGATATTGAAGGGTGCTTTTGGCCCCCCGGGGGGAGAGAAACCAGGGAATCCCCTCGACGACCATCACCACCCCGAGAATCTTCAAAAATGAACCCACGGGACTCTCAATCTTGGAGCAGGTGCAATTTCCTGAACCTGCGCCACTCTGGCAGCAGGCATAACGCGACATATTAAATCCCCCTGGACCTCCTGTCAAGGACCGGGACAGGTCCCTTTCCCCGAATTTTCCGGGACCGATTCTTCATTTCCATTGACACATGCAGGGATGCCGGATTAAATTCGACCAGTCTTACTTTTTATGTTTTGAAAGTGTCTTGCCCGGGTGATTTAGTTTAATGAATTCCCTGAAAATCAAAATTCTCTTCCTCACTACCGCCATTATGGTGGCAGCTATCACCCTCATCACCTGGCACAACCTGAGAACCCAGAAAAAGATCACCGACCACCTGATCAGCCGGAGCAACCGGATTCTGGGGGAGACCATCCGCAACACGATCGTCACCGGGATGGCCAGGGGACATGATGTCGAAGTCGGTAAAATCCTGGCCAACATCAGTCGGGAACCGAACATTTTGGCTGCCCGCATCTTCGATGTTGCAGGGCACATCCTTTCCTCGGCCGACCCCGATGAAGTCGGAGAGAGGATTCCTTCCTCCGACTATCAGGCCTACCGGGAGGGGAAATACTCCTTCAGCGAAGAAAACGGGGTCGGCAGGATTTCACACCACCCTTGTCCCGATCTACAATGCCCCGGTCTGCTACCGCTGCCACAACCAGGCGGATAACGTGCTCGGGGTTCTCAACCTCTGTATTTCCCTTAATGACCTCGGCTCACTCCGACTCAAAGAAAGAAAGGCGGCCTTCGGATTCTCGGCCGCCATGCTCACCGTCCTCATCCTTTCCATTTCCGCCTTCATCCTCCTTTACGTGGAGGTGCCGATCCGCAAGTTGATCGGGGCCATGAGCCACGTCGAGCAGGGCAACTTCGAGAAAATCGATGTCCAGGTGCGCAGTTCCGATGAAATGGCCCTACTTTCCAACAAGTTCAACCTTATGGTGCAGCGACTGCTGGAGTTGATCCAGACAAAACTCAAAAACGAGAGGGAAATCGTCGTTTCCCAGGAGAAACTGGCTCATCACGAAAAAATCCGCGGCATGAACATCACCCTCGAAGAACGCCTCAAGGAGATCGAATCGCTCAACATCACCCTGGAGGAGCGAATCGAGGAGATCGAGGAGGCCAATTACAAGGTTTTCGACCTGGCCAGTGACCTCGAAAGCAAAAATACGAATCTAAAACAGGCAGTATCCCGGCTATCGGCCCTGTACGAGATGGGACTGGCCATCAACTCGACCAAGGACCTGGGCAAACTCTTTCATCTGCTGATCCGCAGAACCCTGGATACCCTCCAGGCCAAGGTCGGTTATATCCTCCTGCTGACGGAGGACGGCAAGGCCCTCACCCTGGCCGGAGCCGCAGGCCTTCCATCACATATCGAAGCCGACACTTCGACGCCTCTGAGAGCGGGAAGCGTTTCCTACAGGGTCATTGCAGACCGGGTTCCCCTCCTTCTGCGAAACATCGACCAGAGTGAAGAATTCAACCGGGAAAGCGCCCTGGGCTTTGTTCGCGAAACGGTCATCTGCGCGCCCTTGATCATCAAGGGGGAAGTCATCGGTACCATTACCATGGCCAACAAACTGGATGAATCTTCATTCGTCTCCGAGGACCTGGACCTCCTTTCGACGATTGCCGCACAGGCGAGCGTCGCCATCAACAACGCCCGACTCTACGAGGAGCAGCAAACCACCTATCTGAGCACGGTTCAGACACTGGTTTCGGCCATCGAGGCCAACGACGCCTATACCCGCGGCCACTCGGAGCGGGTAACACGGTACAGTCTGGCTCTCGCCCGGAAATTGAATATCGGTCCGGAATCCTTGCGAAGGCTTGAGCAGGCGGCCATCCTGCACGACATCGGCAAAATCGGCATTGATGTGGCCCTGCTGCACAAGGAAGAAGCACTTACCGGGGAAGATCTTGGGATTTTGAGACACCATCCCTCAATCGGTTTCCGGATTCTCGAACCAATCCGGTTTCTGCGAGGAGTGGGGGAGATCATCCAACAGCACCATGAACGTTACGACGGAGAGGGCTACCCCTTGGGCCTCAAGGGGGATGAGATTCTCATCGAGGCGCGGATTCTGGCTGTGGGGGACACCTATGATGCCATGACTTCCGACCGTCCTTACCGCCGGGCCTGCCCCCACGAAGTGGCCCTGGCTGAAATCGAGCGCCAGGCGGAAACCCAGTTCGACCCCGAGGTCGCCCGGGTCTTCATCCGCTTGTGCAACGAGGGAGGATTGGAACCGGGGAAATAGTGAAATGGGGAGATAGTAAGTGGAAAACCCACCTCCCTACCTCCCCATCTCCCCGCTTTCCTGCCCCCCTCCCGACAATACCCGCCCTTCCCTTTCTCTTCCGCTGATTCTCAAGGCCTCGAGAACGTCTCTGCGATGCTCCGGCAGATGCCACAGAAGCAGAGCCTTCTGCAGCCTCTTTTCCCTGGCCGAGCGCGCCACATGGACCCGTTGACCGGTGAAGGGGTCCCGACCGGTATGGTAGATACACGTGGAAAGTGTCCCCGGAGTCGGGGTAAACTCCTGGACCTGCTCGACCTTGAGATGATGCCGGTGCAGGAAAAGAGCGACGTCCACCATGGCCGAAAGGTCGGCGCCGGGATGAGAGGAGATAAAATAAGGCACGACTCCCTGGCGAAGGCCCAGGCTGCGGCTTCGCGCCCGGAAGCGGCGAAGAAAGGACTCGAAGACTCCGGGACCCGGTTTCCTCATGATACGGGTGACCTCCTCGCACACCGATTCCGGGGCCACCTTGAGCAATCCTCCGACGTGATTCTCTAGAAGGGTTTCAAAATATTCCTGCTGGTGCTCCAGCAGGTCGTAACGCACGCCAGAGGCGACAAAAACGTTCCGAACCGGCTTCCGCTTTCGGATCCTGGCCAGAAGGCGCACGGCCCGGCTGTCGGATGTGACCAGATGTTTGCAGGGCTGCGGATAGAGGCACCCCGTCCGGCGGCAGACGGCGCGAGCCGTCTCGTCCCCGCAGGAGAGCCCGAACATGTTGGCCGTCGGGCCGCCGACATCGGTTATGGTGCCCCGGAATTGCCCATGGGCGGTCAATCGGTCGACCTCCTGCAGGACCGATGCCTCGGAGCGGGACTGGATGAACTTGCCCTGGTGATGGGTAATGGCGCAGAAAGCGCAACCGCCGAAGCAGCCTCGGTGGGTGGTGATGGAAAACCGGATCTGCTCGTAGGCCGGAATCGGTTCGCGGTAGGAGGGATGAGGAAGTTTCTGGAAGGGGAGCGCGTAGACCCGATCGATTTCTGCTCTGTCAGGGGAAGGGCCGGGGGGTTGACCACCACCCAGCGGGAACCGTGCCCCTGGAGCAGAGGACGACCGGAAAAGGGACTCGTTTCCCGGGCCGCCAACCGGAAGGCTTCGTTGTAGGCCCCCGTATCTTCGGCGACCCTTTCGAAGGGAGGCAGGATTACGCCTTTCGCGGGAGCTTCACCGGCAACAAAAGCCGTTCCCCGAATCTCTCTCATCCCGAAGAGGGGCTCCCCGGCCGCCGCCCGGCGGGTGATTTCCAGCAGGGGCGACTCTCCCATCCCGAAGATCGAGCAGGTCGGCCTTGCTGTCCACGCAGGATGGAACGGCGCACCCTGTCGTCCCAGTAGTCGTAATGGGCCAGCCGTCGCAGGCTGGCCTCGATACCGCCGATGAGGACGGGCAACTCCCTTGAAGGCGCCCTTCAGCGCCGAGGTATAGGCGATCACCGCCCGATTCGGACGGGCTCCAGCCCGGCCGCCGGGAGTGTAGGCATCGTTGCGTCGGATTTTCCTGGCGGCCGTGTAGTGGTTGACCATGGAGTCCATGGCCCCGCCAGAGACTGCTGCAAAGAGGCGGGGGCGGCCCATGGTTCGAAAAGCCTCGGGATTTTTCCAGTCGGGTTGGGCCAGAATCCCCACCCGGTAGCCGGCCGCCTCCAGAACCCGTCCGAGCAAGCGGAACGCCGAAGGCCGGGTGGTCGACATAGGCATCCCCCGAAACCAGGAGAATATCGAGCTCGTCCCACCCCCGGGCCAGCATCTCCGGGCGGGACATGGGCAGAAAACGGATGTCCGAAGGATGTTCAGTGGCCTCGATCCTCGATGAAACTGGCAATGCTGCGATCGTAGCTCCGTTCGCCCCGGGCGGAGAAGAAACACCCGGGAAGTTCTCCCTTGCTGCGGTGATAGGACACGCATTTGCAGCAGTTGCCGCGCTTGTCGCAGGCGGTGTAGGTGCAGGTGCAGTGCTTCAGGGACTCGGTGGAGATGCATTCCATGCGAAAAACCTTAGAAGCCGCGACGCGTGACGAGTAACGCGAATGAGAAAAGAGTTTTAAGGTTTCAGAGGAATTCCGTTCCTGCTTTTTTTCCTTCGAATTCTCTGCGTCCTGGCGTCTTGAGGGAGCGAAGCGAACGGGCGTTCGAGGAAATTTAGCACGGCCGGGGTCTTGTCAAAGCTCAGGGGAAGACCGGCAGGGCGTGAGCCCGAGAGTCTCCTCGAAACCCAGCATGAGGTTCATGTTCTGCACGGCCTGCCCGGCGGCCCCCTTGACCAGGTTGTCGATGGCGGAGACCACGATGACCCGGCCGGTGCGGGGGTCGCTTACGAGCCCGACGTCGCAGAAATTGCTCCCCCGGACAAAGGCGACATTGGGCAGGCTTCCTTCGGGATGCACCCTCACGAAAGGCTCCCCTGATAGAATTCTTTGTAGACACCGAGAAGGTCGGAGGTGCTGCGCGTTGCCTTCAGGGAGGCGTAGGCGGTGGAAAGAATGCCCCGGTTGACCGGCAGCAGATGGGGGGTGAAATTGATCACCACCTCGGTCCCGGCCAGTTCGGAGAGGGTCTGTTCGATCTCCGGGTGTATGCCGGTGGCTGGCCACTCCGTAAGCCTTGAACCCCTCGTTGACCTCGCAGAAAAGACTTCCGGTCTTGGCCGAACGACCGGCGCCGCTCGTTCCGGACTTGCTGTCGACCACCAGGGTGGAGAGGTCGATCAGCTCACTGCGCAGCAGCGGCGCCAGCCCCAGGGCGACGCTGGTGGGGTAGCAGCCGGGGTTGGCGACCAGCCGGGCATCGCGGACCTTGTCGCGGTGAAGTTCCGGCAGGCCGTACACCGCCTCTGGAAGCAGGTGGGGGCTGGAATGCTTCTGGTACCAGGCCTCGTAGACGGCAGGGTCGCGCAGCCGGTAGTCGGCCGAGAGGTCAACGACCTTCTTCCCCTGGTCGAGAAAGGCCGGAACGACCTCCATTGCCGACTGGTGCGGCAGGGCGGTGAAAATCACCTCCGCCTTGGAGCCGATGAGGTCGACGTCCATCGGGTCGCAGACGAGAGATATGCGTTCCAGCAAGGAGGGGAATACCGCTGCGATTTCCTCCCCGGCGTTCTGCCGGGAGGTCACACAGGAAAGCTCCACCATCGGATGTGCGGCCAGCAGCCGGATCAGTTCCGCCCCGGTGTAACCGCTGGCGCCGACAACCGCAACCTTGATCATGACGACCTCCCTGATGAGCAAAAAGGGAAACCCGCGGGCTTCCCTTTTTTGTGTAACGATATGGCGCCGGAAACCGGCCGTTTGGAGACGACTCTTAACGCTTGGAGAACTGGAAGCTCCTGCGGGCAGCCGCCTTGCCGTATTTCTTCCGCTCTTTGACCCGGCTGTCACGGGTGATGAAGCCGGCTTTTTTCAGCACACCGCGCAGCTCGCCGTCGGCCTCCAGGAGAGCCTTGGTGATACCGTGCTTGATGGCTCCGGCCTGCCCCGAGGGGCCGCCTCCGGCGACGTTGACGAAGATGTCGAACTTGCCGACGTTCTCGGTGAGCTCCAGGGGCTGGCGGATGACCATCTTGGAGGTTTCCCGCCCGAAGTACTCATCGATGCTGCGCTTGTTGACGATGATGTTTCCCGACCCCGGCTTGACCCAGACCCGGGCAACGGAAGTTTTTCTTTTACCGGTGGCGTAATATTTCTGCTCGGCCATCTTTATCTCCTGAATTCGTTCTTAAAGAGCCAGTTCCCGGGGCTGCTGTGCGGTATGAGGATGCTCGCTTCCGGCGTAGACCTTGAGCTTCTTGAACATCTGACGTCCCAGCTTGTTTTTGGGCAGCATCCCCCTGACCGCTTTCTTGATCAGGTCTTCCGGGGTTTTCTCCAGAAGCTTTTCGGCGCTGATGGAGCGAATTCCTCCGGGATATCCGGTGTGGCGGTGGTAGAACTTGTCCGCCAGCTTGTTGCCGGTGAGCCGGACCTTGCCGGCATTCAGCACGATGACGAAATCTCCGGTATCGACGCTGGGAGTAAAGATGGCTTTATGCTTGCCCCTGAGGACCCGGGCGATTTCTGTGGCGGCCCGGCCCAGGATCTTACCTTCCAGATCAACAACATACCAACTTCTCTTAATGTCCGACTGCTTGGCGACCTGCGTGCTCATCTGAGTGTCCTCTCTTGACGGAATCTGTGAATGAATAACGGGGCTCACAGAAGCTGTGAAGGTAACGGAAAGCCGTGGGGATGTCAAGCATTTTTTAATAACTTTTCCACGTGATGGACGATGGAGGCAAGCTGTCGTGGAAAAGAAAAAGTACCTTTACAACATCCTGGGCTTGACGCTCAACACCGGACACGAGGCATGCTGGACCACCCGCTCAGCGGTACTGCCGATGAGAAGATGCGACAGCCCCGTCCGCCCGTGGGTGCCGATGACGATAAGCTGGAAGTTTTCCTCGTCGGCGAGGCGGCAGATCTCCTTGAAGGGGACGCCTGAAACCACCCTGGCCTCGACCTTCAGCTCAGGATGCTCCTGCCGGACCCCTTCGGTGATGCGCCCCAGTTCGCCCCTGGCCTCCTCGAGCCTTCGGCTCCTGTTTTCCTCGGACTCCCCGCCCAAAGTGGCGAAGGTTTCGACCTCCCCGCCCGGCATCACGTGCAGAAGGAGGTATTCGGAATCAAAGGCCTGACTCAGGGAAACGGCGAACCGGAGGGTTTCCTGGCTGTACCTCGAAAAATCGAAGGGGACAAGGATTTTCAGGGATTTTTTCATCGAACTCTCTCACCCCTTGTGTCAACCCTTGCCAACTATAGCCTACGAAAGGTCTTTTGCAATCCTTCTCAGTACCACACCTCCATGAGGCAGAGCCCCTGGGGCGGGGCGGTCCGTCCTGCATTCTCCCGGCGGCCCTCCTCCAGCAGGCGGGGGATATCCTGCCAGGGCCTTTTGCCCAGACCCGTCTCCACCAGGGTGCCGACCATCACCCGCACCATGTTGCGCAAAAAGCCTTCCCCCTTGACGTCGATCAGCAGCAGGTCGGCGGAGGGAGCCAGGTCCACGGAAAAGATCTCCCGGACGGTGGTCCGGGCATCGCAGCCGGCGGCCCGAAAGGCGGCGAAATCATGACGTCCCACAAAGCAGGCGGCGGCCTTGGCCATGGCCTGGATATCGAGGGGGGAGCGGATATGCCAGGACGTGCGCATCCGGAGGGGGGAGCGGACCGGGCCCTGGCAGATGGCGTACCTATACCATTTGCCACGGGCGCTGAAGCGGGCGTGAAAGCCGGGAGGCGCCTCGGTCGCCTCCCGGACGGCGATATCGGGCGGCAGGTGACGATTCACCCCTTCGCGAAAGGCGCGCATCGGCAAATCCCGGTCGGTGGAAAAATGTACCACCAGGCCCCGGGCGTGGACTCCGGCGTCGGTCCTGCCCGAGGCCGTCAGGCGCACCGGCTCGCCGAGAATGCGGGCCAGGGCCGCTTCCACGACCTCCTGGATGGAAATGCCGTTGGGCTGAATCTGCCAGCCCACATAACCGGTGCCGTCGAATTCGAGAGTAAGGCGAATGGTTTTCATCGCAGGATGCCGAAAAGGACGACCAGACAAGACTCCGCCGCCGAAAAGGGCAGCCAGGTCCACCATGTCGAAGGAGCGAAAGGGTTTCAAGGTCGCAGGCTGTCCCACCACATCCTCCCCCGCGGCGACCGCAAGGGCAATCCGGTCGGCCCTTTCGACCAGGCTCAGAACCAGGGGCGATATCATCCGGCCCAGGGCCCTGCCCGATCGAGAAGGGGGCCGCGGGACAAATCCAGGCCTCCCTCCCGCCCCCGGGCAAAGGCCCCGGCCGCCTCTTCCCGAAGGATGGGGATGAAGTGCAGAACGAGCAGCAGCAGCATGGTGCCCTCCTGCACCGCGGAATCCGAATCGTCCCAGAGGGGATAAAAGGCAGGAAAAGGCGGCCGCAAGTTCATGGGGGGTTGTCGTCAGGGTCAGGAGCGAAGAGAAAAGCACCGCCAGGGCCAGTTGACCGCAGACCGTCAGGCCATGCAGGAGCCCGTCAAGGGAAAGCCAGGGTCTGGCCCCAGAGCGTCCTGCCGGGGGAAAGACAGAGGTGAAGAAGGACGGTGAAGAGGAAAAGCCAGCGGAACACCCACAGCCCCCGCCACCAGGTCCGCCAGCCGATTCCCGACAGAAGGACAAGTCCCGCCGCCAAAACCGCCAGACCCTCCAGCCGCCCCGGGCCGGGTCGGGCGAAAGAGGCGATGACCAGCAGGGGAACCGCAACCAGCTTGACCCTCGGGTCCAGGCGATGAAGGAGCGAGCTGCCGGGGATGTAGCGTCCGAGGGTGATGTCGTCTAAAGCGGGCATGGGCAAAGGCGGGGGAGTTGGGGAGGCAGAGAAGCCTGTGGTTTTTCGGCACCGCACCAGTCTCCCCGGGCTCGCCCTCGGCCTTATCTCTCCATCAGGATTCTCAGCATCCGCCGCAGGGGCTCGGCGGCGCCCCAGAGGAGCTGGTCGCCACAGCTGAAGGCCGACAGATACCGGGGGCCCATCTTCATCTTGCGCAGCCGGCCGACGGGAACGGCAAGGGTGCCGGAAACCGCGACGGGAGTGAGCCTTGCCAGGGTGTCGGCCTTGGTGTTGGGCACCACTTCGACCCACTGATTGTCGTTGTGGATCAGGCTCTCGATATCGGCGATCGGAACGTCCTTCTTCAACTTGACGGTCAGCGCCTGGCTGTGGCAGCGCATGGCCCCGACGCGGACGCAGATGCCGTCGACGGGGATGGGGGAGGAGGCGCCGAGGATCTTGTTGGTCTCGGCGTACCCCTTCCACTCCTCCCGACTCTGGCCGTCCTCGACCTCCCGGTCGATCCAGGGAAGGACGTTGCCGGCCAGAGGAAAGCCGAACTCCTGCTTCGGCATGAGGTCGCTGCGCAGGGTGGAGGTGACCTCCCGGTCGATTTCGAGGATCGCCGAGGCCACGTCCTGGAGGCGCTCGTGAACCGAGCCGTGCAGCACGCCCATCTGACTGATCAGCTCACGCATGTTGGGGGCGCCGGCCCCGGAGGCCGCCTGGTAGGTCATGGCGGAGATCCACTCGATCAGCCCGGCGCGAAACAGGCCGCCAAGGGCCATCAGCATCAGGCTCACCGTACAGTTGCCGCCGATGAAGTCCTTCTGCCCCCGTGCCAGGGCCCCATCGATGACCTGGCGGTTGACCGGGTCGAGGACGATGACGGCGTCTTTCTCCATGCGCAGGGTGCTGGCCGCGTCGATCCAGTACCCCTTCCATCCGGACTTGCGAAGCTCGGGATGCGTCGCCTTGGTGTAATCCCCCCCCTGACAGGTGAGGATCACATCGAGCTTGCCGAGCTCGGCGAGATCCGAAGCGTCCTTGAGGGTCCCGGCGTTCATAGGTGCGGGCTGTCCCGCCTGGGAGGTGGAGAAGAATACCGGTTCGATGCCTGCGAAATCGTTCTCCTCCTGCATACGCTGGAGCAGTACTGAACCGACCATGCCGCGCCAACCGATAAGTCCGACTTTCATAAGGTATTTCCCTTTTCTGGATGAATTTGGTAGGGGCGGGCCTTGTGCCCGCCCGATTCTTCCATGACGGGCAACCAGAAGGGTTGCCCCTGCACATCATAGGTTGGCGACTATCGCGTCGCCCATCTCCTTCGTGTTGACCAGCTTCTCGCCGGCCTTCTTCTGGTAAATGTCGCCGGTGCGCAGTCCCTCGTTGAGAACCTTCTCCACCGCCGCCTCGATGGCGCCGGCAGCCTCGACCATGCCGAAGGAGTAGCGCAGCATCATCGCGGCCGAGAGGATCTGGGCGACAGGGTTGGCAATCCCCTTTCCGGCGATGTCCGGAGCGCTGCCGCCCGAGGGCTCATACATTCCGAAGCTCCCCTCGGCGAGGGAGGCGGAAGGGAGCATTCCCAGGGAGCCGGTCAGCATCGCCGCCTCGTCCGAGAGGATATCGCCGAACATGTTCTCGCAGAGGATCACGTCGAACTGCTTGGGCCAGCGCACCAGCTGCATGGCAGCGTTGTCGACGTACATGTGGGACAGGGCCACGTCAGGATACTCCCCGGCGATGCCGGTAACGACTTCCCGCCAGAGCACCGAGGTGGACAACACATTGGCCTTGTCGATGGAGCAGAGTTTTTTCCCGCGCTTTTGCGCCGCCTGGAAGCCCACGTGGGCGATGCGTTCGATCTCCGGCACGCTGTAGCGCATGGTGTCGACCCCCACCCGGTCGCGACCCCCACCCTCGATCCCCTTGGGCTGGGAGAAATAGATGCCGCCCGTCAGCTCCCGAACGACAAGGACGTTGAAGCCTCCCGAGATGACTTCCTCCTTCAGGGAGGAGGCGCCTGTCAGGGCCGGGAAGATGATGGCCGGGCGCAGGTTGGCATAAAGGCCGAAAATCTTTCGCAGAGGCAGCAGAGCGCCGCGCTCGGGCTGTTCGTCGGGGGGGAGGGTCTCCCACTTGGGTCCGCCGACCGAGCCGAAAAGGATGGCGTCGGAGGCCTTGCAGACCTCCACCGTGCGCTCGGGCAGAGCCTTGCCCTCGTTGTCGATTCCGGCACCGCCGACGTTGGCGAAAGTCCGCTCGAATTTCACATCGATTTTCTTTTCCACCGCATCGAGAACCTTCAGGGCTTCCGCCATGACCTCGGGACCGATGCCGTCTCCGGGAAGAACTGCTACCTTGAACTGCTTCGTCATTCCTGCACTCTCCTTGAATTCGTCGTCCATCGGATTTCAAACCGCCGGAATTCCGGCTACTTTACCCTCTAAAAAAACAATGGCAGTCACTATAGAAACCACATAATTGTTTGTCAAAACATTTTTCCGGCGCAATCCGCCAAATCAAAAAAAATGAGTCAATCCTGACCCAATCGGTGTGCCGCATTATACACAGACGGTGTTCTCAAGTCAAAATGGACCGGAAAACGGTCGGTTTGTTCGGGTCTTAGGTTTTAGGTTTTAAGTTTTAGATTTACGAGTCCCCAGTCCCCGCTTTTTTCCGAATTCGAACCTACAACTGCAGCGCCCTGGCCAGATGTCGCAGCAGAATGGCGCCGGCCTCTTCGTGGCTGCGGCCGAAGGCGACGAGGCCGTCCTCATGGCCTCCCATGGCGAAAAGACCGCCCCCTGCCTCACGCCCGGCCAGAAGGCGCCTGACCTCATCCGCCATTTCCGGGGAACCGTAGGACGCGCTTTCCGAGGTGCGGGAAATCCCGAGTTCCCGGCAGTGACGCCGAGATCTCCGGGCAATGGACGTGCATCACCGAGCGAAGGGAGTCATCGAGGCCGTAGAGGGTGCCGTGGGTCAGGGACTCGGAGGAAGGCCGGATGGGACCCTCGGCGACGAGCCGGTTCTCCTCGGGATAACATTCCACCACCGTGACGAAGTGCCGGTCTCCGAGCTGCTCCAACCCTCCGGTCTGGGTTCCGCTGATGATGAAACGCCGCTCTGTCGCCGGCGCCGGAAACGGGCCGACCCGCTCGCTGATGTTGCCGTATCCCAGCCCGTCGTAACGCTCCGGGTCGCGACCGACCAGGCGAAGCAGGAACAGAATCCGCCGCCAGGCATTGACCTCGGCAAGAGTCCCTCCCCCAAGAGGAGGCCCCTCAGTGAACTGTAATTGAAATTTTATGATGCCTTCCTGTTGCATCATGCCTCCTGCACCCCTTCCCTGCGAAGACGCCATTTCCTGCCGAGGCGGCTCTGCAGCTTGTCCATGTAGTAATAGACCACCGGGGTGATATAGAGGGTCAGAAGCTGGGAGATAAGCAGCCCCCCCACCACCGCCAGACCCAGGGGCCGGCGCGATTCGGATCCGGCCCCGAAGCCAAGGGCGATGGGCAAAACGCCCATGAGAGCGGCCATGGTGGTCATCATGATCGGACGAAAACGGACGAGGCAACCCTGGTAGATGGCATCGAGAGGGGCCTTGCCTTCCTTGCGCTCGGCCTCCAGAGCGAAGTCGATCATCATGATGGCGTTCTTCTTGACGATGCCCACAAGCATGATGATCCCCACGAAGGCATAGACGTTGAGGTCCTTGTGGAAAATCAGGAGTGTGAGCAGGGCCCCGAAACCTGCCGCCGGTAGTCCCGAAAGGATCGTCAGCGGATGAATGAAGCTCTCATAGAGGATCCCCAGGACGATGTAGATCACGAAGATGGCCAGAATCAGCAGCACAGTCAGCCCCTGGGTGGAGGACTGGAAGACCTGCGCGGTCCCGGCAAACCCGTAGCTGACCGTCGCCGGGAGGGTCCGCCGGGCGAGCTTCTCGATAGCCGGCACCACCTCCCCGAGAGAGACCCCCGGCGCAACGTTGAAGGAGAGGGTCACCGCGGGGAGCTGCCCCTGGTGGTTGATGGAGAGGGGCCCCAGCCCCCGGGTGAGCCGGGCGACAGCGCTCAGGGGGACGAGTTTGCCGCTGCTGGAGCGCACATAGAGCCGGCCGAGGGCCGCCGGGTCCTCCTGGTAGCGCGGCTCCACCTCGAGAATCACCTGGTACTGGTCGTTGGCGGCATAGATGGAGGAAACCTGCCTGGAGCCGTAGGCTGAGTAGAGGGCGTCTTCGATCTGCTCGACACTCACCCCGAGCCGGGAGGCCTGATCCCGGTCGACGGCCACCTCCACCTGGGGGTTCTTGATCTGCAAATCGCTGGTAACGTCCTGCAGGTTGGGCATATCGTTCAGCTTGGCCTGGAAGGCGGGCACCATCCGGTAGAGTTCGTCGAGGTCGGGGCTCTGCAGCGTGAACTGGTACTGCGCCTTGGTCAGGCGGCCCCCGATACGGATCGGCGGGGGGTTCTGGAAATAGGTACTGATCCCGGGGACCTTCGCCGTCTTCTTGCGCAGCTCCTGGATGACGCCGTCGGAGTCTAGGCGGCGATCATGGCGGTCTTTCAGGGCAATGAAGAAGAAGCCGCTGTTCCCGCCAACCCGCGAACCGCTCGTACCGACCCGGGAGAGGAAATGGTCGACGTTCGGGTCCTTGGCGATCACCGCCGCCACCTCCTTCTGGTGCTCCACCATGTCGGCGTAGGAGATTCCCTGCGCCGCCTCGGTGAAGGCGTAGAGGGAGCCCGTATCCTCGCTCGGCAGAAAACCCCAGGGGATGACGGTAAAGAGCCAGGCGGTTCCCGCGATGAGCGCCACCGTTACCGCCAGAGTCGTGCGGCGATGGCGCAGGACCGTCTGCAGCGAGCGGTCGTAGAGGCTGAGCAGGCGGGCGAAGAAGCGCTCGAAGAGCTGGTAGAAGCGGCCATGGCCGGAGGGGTCGACGGGCCGCAGAAAGCGGCTGCAGAGCATGGGGGTGAGTGACAGGGAGATGAACCCTGAAATCAGGATCGCCACCGCGATGGTGACGGCAAACTCGTGGAGGATGCGCCCCAGCACCCCTCCCATGAAAAGGACCGGAATGAAGACCGCCACCAGGGAGAAGGTCATCGACAAAATGGTGAAGCCGATTTCCTTCGACCCCTTGAGAGCCGCCTCCATCACCCCTTCGCCGTGCTCCATGTGACGCACGATGTTCTCGAGCATGACGATGGCATCGTCGACCACGAAACCGACCGAGAGGGTCAGGGCCATCAGCGAGATGTTGTTGATGCTGAAGCCGAGCACATCCATGGCGGCGAAAGTGCCGATGATAGAAAGCGGCAGGGCAAGACTCGGGATAAGAGTGGCCGAGAGGTTTCGCAGGAAGAGGAAGATCACCATCACCACCAGGCAGACGGTGAGCAGCAGGGTGAACTTGACGTCCTGGACCGAAGAGCGAATCGACACCGAGCGGTCGAAGAGGATGCGCAGCTGAACCGAAGCCGGCAGTTCCTTGCGGAAGACCGGCAGAAGGCGCTTGATGCTGTCGACCACCGCGATGGTGTTGGTCCCGGGCTGGCGCTGTATGGCGAGGATCATGGCCCGCTGGTTGTCGAACCAGCCGGCCTGCTTGTCGTCCTCCACGCCGTCGATCACCCGGCCGAGCTGGCCGAGCCGGACGGGGGCGCCGTTGCGGTAGGCGACGATGAGGGGTCGGTAGGCGGCGGCGTCGAAGAGCTGGCCCCGGGTCTGCACCGCGAAGGCCTGCTTCTGACCGTAAAGGGTGCCGGTGGGGAGGTTGACGTTGCCGCTCTTTATCGCCTGCTCTACCTCGTCGATGCCGATGCCCCGGCTGGCCAGCAGGTCGGGGTCGAGCTGGGCCCTCACGGCATATTTCTGCTGGCCGTAGATGGAGACCTGCGCGACCCCGCTGATCATGGAGATGCGCTGGGCCATGAAGGTGTCGGCGTACTCGTCGACGGTGGACAGCGGCAGGGTCTCGGAGGAGATCGCCAGGTAGAGGATGGGCATGTCCGCGGGGTTGACCTTGCGGAACGAGGGGGGGCTCGGCATGTCCGGGGGGAGCTTGCGCGCGGCGGTGGCGATGGCCGACTGCACGTCCTGGGCGGCGGCGTCGATGCTGCGGTCCAGGGCGAACTGCAAGGTGATGCTGGTCACGCCGTTTCCGCTGGTGGAGGTCATCGAGTCGATGCCGGCGATGGTGGAGAATTGCCGCTCCAGGGGGGTAGCCACGGCCGAGGCCATAGTGTCCGGGTTGGCGCCGGGAAGAGTGGCGCTCACCTGGATGGTTGGAAAATCGACATTGGGCAGGTCGTTGACCGGCAAAAAACGGTAGGCGACGATGCCGAAGGCAAGAAAGGCCAGCATGACCAGGGTGGTCATGACCGGCCGCTTGATGAAGATGGCGGCGATGTTCATGATTGGGGGGGGTCCGTCGCGGGCTGACTACCCACCTCCGTCACCCTGGCGCCGGGTGAGAGGCGCAGCTGCCCGTCTGTGACCACCGTTTCTCCGGCGGCGACCCCCTGGGAGACAACCGTCTCCCCTTGGTAGACGGGACCGGTCGTCACTGTGCGAAGCGCCACGGTGTGGTCCGGCTGAACGACAAAGACGTACTCCCCCTGCTGCCCCGTCTGCACCGCCTGACTCGGGACGACCACGCTGCCGGGGAGGCTGTCGAGGGTGACGACGACGTTGACGAAGGCACCGGGCCACAGGTTCCCCTCGCGATTGGCAAAGGTCCCCTTGAGCAGAATGGTGCCCGTGGTGGAGTCGACGGCGTTGTCGAGAAAGGTCACCTTCCCCTGCGCCGGGGTCTGCGGATCGGAAGGAAGAGATGCCGCTACCGGCAACGGGTGCCGGCGGAGCTGCCGTCGAAGCGCCGACAGCTCCTGCTCGGGAATCGAGAAGTCAACGTAGATCGGCGCGATCTGGTTGATGGTGACCATGGCGGTATCGGCGTTAGCCTTGACGATATTTCCCGCATGCAGCTGAAGGTCCCCCGTCCGCCCGGTCAGGGGAGAGCGGATGGTGCAATAACTTTGTTGCACCTGCGCGTTCTCCACCGCGGCACGGTTGGCCGTCACCGCCGCCCCCAGAGCGTCGGCGGCGGTGCGCAGCTGTTCGTACTGCTCGGCGGTGACGATGCCGTCCGCCACAAGGCCGCGGTAACGTTCGGCGTCGCGGCGGGCGTTCTTCGCTTTGACGAGGTCCTGAGCCAGATCGGCTTTGGCCTGGCTCAGAGCCGCTTGGTAAGGACGCGGGTCGAGGGTAAAGAGAAGATCTCCTTTCCTGACCATGTCCCCCTCTCTGAAGTGGACCTTGAGGATTTCTCCGTTGACCATGGCCTTGACCGAAACCGTCGAATAGGGTTCCACCCGGCCAATGGCCGATATCTGCACGGGCACCGTCCTTTCCGTTGCGGTTGCCACCTTCACCGGCACCGGGGGCACGCTCCGGGAGGCGTCTTTCTTTTCCGAACACCCGGCCATAAGCAAGGCAGCCCCCAGAAGGACCGCCCCGATGATTCGAAAACGCAGGGTCGACATCTCAGGAACCTCCGCTTCGATAGTTCCGGTAAAGGGCCTCGGCATCCTTCTGGCTGAAGGCAATCCCCTCCCGCTGGAGAATTTCGCCCGTCGCCCGCCACAGCTGGGTTATGGAATTGCTGTAATCGACCAGCGCCGCAATCTGGTTGTTCCGGGCGGTCACGAGGTCGTTCTGGACATCCAGAACGTCCTTGGTCGTCGCCAGGCCCACGGAATTTCTTTTGATGAACGCCTGCAGGCGCTCCCTGGCGAAAGCGAGTCCCCGGTCGGTGACGCCGATCTGCTTGTAGCTCGTTTCGATGGCCCGCACGGCCCTGCGGACCTCGTTGCCGATGGACTCTTCAACGTTTTTGATTTGAACGCGATTCTGACCGACCTGGAGCCGGCTGCGGATGGCATCGTTCCTTGCGGCATCGTTGCCCAGGGGGTAGGCAAGCTGTAGCCCCACCTCCCAGACCGGGTAGTTGGTGGTGGAAAGGGTGTTGATATCCCGGTCGTATTTCTCCCCAAGCCCGGTCAGGGCCAGGGAGGAGTTCAGGCTGAGGTCGGGCAAGGTGCGGTTGTGCGCTACACGGGCCTGAACCTCGAGGGATTTCTGGTCGACTTTCAGGGCCAGAAGTTCAGGGCGCTGCCCCAACGCCTTGCGGACATCCTCGGAAACGTCGGTCTTGTAGTATTCCCTGGAAGGCACATCGACCGTAGCGATCTCCGTATCCTTGGGCAATTGGAGCAACAGGCGCAGCCGATCCACCTGGTCGCGCACGGCCAGCTCGGCTGCGTTCAGGCCCTGCTCCCTTTGAGCCACGCCGAACTCGGCGCTGAGGATCTCCATGGCGGGCAGAATCCCGGCCTTTACCCGGGCCCTGGTGTCGTCGAGGATCTTCTGGGCCAGCTTCAGAGAGGTCTGCTGGACCCTGAGGTCCTCCTGCAGCCGATAGAGGTTGAAATAGGCCTGGCGCACGGTGGCGATGGTGTCCATCAGCTTTCCGCGAAACGTTTCGAAAGAGCCCTCTTTCTGGTAGGAGGTGACGATGATGTTGATGTCAGTGGCGGTGGCGCCGAAATTTTTCAAAAGGGGCTGGGAAAAGGTCAGGGTCACGTCCGAATCCCAGTATTTGGCGAGAAATCCCTGGGAATTGTAGTTGTTCGTATTCCAGTTGTTGTTGAAGGATAAGCCGACCGTTCCGCCGAGGGGGATCAACTGGGATATCCCGGCGTCGAGCTGCAGATGCTTGGTCCGGTCGACCACGGTGCCGCCCTGGAGAAATGGACTGGCGGGGAGTGTTGTGGAGTTCTGAAAGTCGGCCAGCAGAGACAGGTTGGGGTTGTAAATCCCCCTTGCCCCCCTCCAGTCCGCCTGGGCCATGGCCGGGTTGAAGAGTTCGGTCTTCACATCGAGGTTTTTTTCCACCGCCACCCGGATGGCATCCTTGAGGGTGAGTTTCAGAGGAGTCTCCTGCGCGAAGGCCCGGGGGGAGAAACCGGCAAGGGCTACCACCAAAGGCAGCAGACAGCAGAAAATCCGGGGACACTTGAACATCATCAAAAGGACCTCTCTGGAAAGGGGGTTCCCAAAGCATCAACAATCATTTTCGAATTTGCGCCCGGCAAAGTCAATCGCCAATTCAAAGCTGCCGAGGGGCCGAAAGAATCCTCGTGTCGTGACAAAAATGCGGCCGGGTTTGACCCGGCCGCATTTATCTTTCTGGAACCTCCCCGGCCTTTGCCCGGTCAGTACCGCGCGTCGGCAAACTCCACCCAGCCGCCCGCCTGCACCAGGGCCTTGTCGAAGGGGCTGATCTCGAAGGTGAAGGACTCGGTTCTGCCACCTGCGGAGGCGGTGATTTTCTGCCCCTCCAGATCGAGCCCTACTCTCACCTCCCCTTCGGACTCCAGGGCGAGGAGACGGTCGATTTCCTTTCCGGGAAGTTCGATGGCGAGCATTCCGCCGTTGAACATGTTCTGACGAAAGATACGGGCATAGCTCTCGGCGATGATGGTATGGATGCCGTTCACCTCGAAGACCCAGGGGGCATGTTCGCGGGAGGAACCGCAGCCGAAGTTCTTCCGGGAAATGACGACTCGGGCGTTTTCCAGCTTCTCGCCCTTGGGGTCGAACCCCTCCAGTTTGAGGTCTTCCAGACAGTAGGGCTGGAGGGCCTCCTTGGTGACTTCCGTGAGGTATTTGGCGGGAATGATTTCATCGGTATTGATGTCGGACCGGTCGAGAAAAATCGCCGGCCCGCCGAAGGTCTTTTTCATATCCGATGCTCCCTGTAAAATTCTTTCACCACTGAGGGCGCTGAGAACACTGAGAAAAACCTCGAGATCCTAAAGTCCTTTCAGGATTTTCTCTGTGCCCTCTGCGTCCTCGGTGGTTCAGAGGTTTTTCGTTTTTGGGTCTATACGTCCCGCGGGTCGGTGATGACCCCGGCGACCGCCGTGGCGGCGGCGGTGGCGGGGCTCATCAGGTGCACCATCCCCCCCTTGCCCATACGGCCGTTGAAGTTGCGGTTGCTGGTGGAGGCGCAGACTTCCCCTTCAGCCAGCACGCCGTTGCTCATGCCGAGACAGGCGCCGCAGGTCGGGTTGGTGACGCAGAAACCGGCGTCCATGAACACCTGGATGATGCCCTCGGCCAGAGCGTCCTGGAAGATTTTCGGCGTCGCCGGGGAGACGATGCCGCGCACCGAATCGGCGACCTTCCGTCCCTTGAGGATGACGGCCGCCTCCCGCAGGTCCTCAATTCGGCCGTTGGTGCAGGTGCCGATGTAGACCTGGTCCACGGGGGTTCCGGCCATCTCCGAAACCGGCTTCACGCAGTCCGGTTTGTAGTCGAAGGTGACCTGGGGGTCAAGGGAGGAAACATCGAGGTCGAGAACTTTTTCATAGTCCGCGTCCGGCGTCCGAATGCCACTTCTCAAAATCGGCCAGAGCCGCCTCCCGGCTGGGATAATCCTCCTGGATGAAAGGCCAGAGGTAGTCGACGGTGGTCCTGTCCGGCAGGCAGATACCGCAGGTGCCCCCGGCCTCGATGGCCATGTTGCACAGGGTCATGCGGGCCTCCATCGACATCTGATCGACGACGGGCCCGCGGAACTCGATGACCCTGTCGGTGGCTCCGTTGACGCCGAGCCGGCCGATGACGAAGAGGATGACGTCCTTGGCGAAAACCCCTTTGGGAAGCTGCCCGTTCAGGTTGACCCGAATGGTGGCCGGCTCGCGGAAGGCGCAGACCCCTTTGAGGATGCCCACCTCAAGGTCCGTGGTGCCCACGCCGGCGGCAAAAGCGCCGAAGGCGCCGTGGGTGCAGGTATGGCTGTCGCCCATGATGACGGTGAAGCCCGGGCGGATATATCCCTTCTCGGGGAAAATGGCATGGCAGACCCCGTTGCGGCCGACATCGAAGAAGTCCTGGATGTCGTGACGCCTGGCCCAGTCCCGCAGCATTTTCGCCTGCAGAGCGGTCTTGCTGTCCTTGGAGGGGGTGACGTGGTCGATGACGGCCTTGATCCGTGTCTTGTCGAAGACCCGGTCCTTGTCCCGCCAAACGAGGTCGGCGATCGCCACCGGGGTGGTGATTTCGTGGCACAGCACCCTGTCGAGGTCGAGGACCTTGGCCCCGGGAAACGGTTCGTCCCGAAGGTGGGCGTCGAAAATCTTTTCAGCGATGGTCTTTCCCATGTTCTCTCCTTTTAGTGGTGCTGTAGCGGGCGAATCTTGTATTCGCGCCAGGGCGATCGCGCTTGTGCGTCCGAAGCGCTCCAGCGCGCAGGCACAAGGATCCTGCCCCAGAAAAGCCCTCATTCTGGCCTACCGGATAATCGGTTAAAGATGCACGGTGGTCCGCTTGACCTTGGAGGCCACCTTATTCAGGGCGTTGACGTAGGCCTTGGCGCTGGCCACGATGATGTCGGGATGCGCCCCCTGCCCCAGCACTTCCCGTCCGTCCTCCTCCAGGCGAACGGTGCATTCGCCCTGGGCGTCGGTGCCTCCCGTAATGGCGCCGACCGTAAACTGCAGCAGGCGGGCCTGGCTCTTGGTGAGTTTTTTGATCGCCTTGAAGGTGGCGTCGACAGGGCCGTCCCCCATGAGCGCCGCCTTGCGGACCTTCCCGTCCACCTCCATCTCCACCGTCGCCGTCGGCGCGGCGAAGGAGCCGGAGGAGACGTTCATCTGCAGCAGTTTGTACTTTTCCGGGACACGAATGATTTCGTCGGCGACGATGGCGTCGAGATCCTCGTCGAAGATTTGCTTCTTCTGGTCGGCCAGGGCCTTGAAACGCACGAAGGCCTTTTCAACATCCTCCTTCGAAAGTTCATACCCCAGCTCCTTCAGCCGCTCGATGAAGGCGTGGCGCCCCGAGTGCTTGCCCAGGACCAGTTTGTTCTGGGTGAGCCCGATGGACTCGGGGGTCATGATCTCGTAGGTCGACTTGTCCATCAACACCCCGTGCTGGTGGATCCCCGCCTCATGGGCAAAGGCATTGGCGCCCACGATCGCCTTGTTGGGCTGCACGACGATGCCGGTGATGGTGGAGAGCAGTTTGCTGGCGGCAAAAATATGCTCGGTATTGACCCGGGTGGCGAAGGGCAGGATGTCGTGCCGGGTGCGCAGCGCCATCACCACCTCCTCCAGAGAGCAGTTGCCTGCACGCTCTCCGATGCCGTTGATGGTGCATTCGACCTGTTCGGCTCCGGCCTGGACCGCCGCCAGGGAGTTGGCCACCGCCAGGCCCAGATCGTTGTGGCAGTGCACCGAAAGGATCGTCTTTTCGATATTCGGAACATTTTCCTTCAGGTAGCGGATGATGTTGAAGTATTCCGAAGGGATGGTATAGCCGACGGTGTCGGGGATGTTGACGGTCACGGCGCCTGCGTCGATCACCGCCTCGACCACCCGGGCGAGAAAGGGGAGCCGGGTCCGGGTTGCGTCTTCAGCGGAAAATTCCACGTTTGGGGTATACCCGGCGGCCCGTTTGACCGCCCGAATCGCCGCCTCGATGACTTGCTCCTCGGTCATCTTGAGTTTGTACTTCATGTGAATGTCGCTGGTGGCGATGAAGGTGTGGATCCGTCCACGCTCACCGGCATATTTCAACGCCTCCCAGGCCCGGTCGATGTCCTTGTCGTTGGCCCGGGAGAGACCGGCAATCTGAGGGCCCTTGATCTTCTGGGCGATCCTTCTTCACCGCCTCGAAATCGCCTTCCGAGGCGATGGGAAACCCCGCCTCCATCACGTCCACGTTCAATTTTTCCAACTGGTGGGCAATGCGGAGTTTTTCCTCGATGTTCATGCTGGCGCCGGGGGATTGTTCGCCGTCGCGAAGGGTGGTATCGAAAATTCGGATGGTTTTTGGTTCAGCCATGGGTCTCCTCCTGTGATTTGGCCGCCCTCTCACTGAATCGAAACAGGGGCAGCCGTGTCCGATGATGTATCTCCGATGTACTCCTCGTTCCTCTGAACCTGGCTTAGTCCTTCAAGGTCCGATTCCACGCGACCACCCCCTTTCCGGGCCGACCCACCTTCGTCCTTCGGGCTTCGGCGGATGAAAATGAAAAAGCCCCCTCCCCGTGCAGGGGCGAGAGCCTTGGCTTCGCGGTACCACCCTGTTTCGCCCGCCTTCCACTCTTCGAGCTTCGACGGGCCTTCTTTTGCCCTTTACGCAGGCTCACGGCCAGAGCTGGCTGGCCCCGTTTGGGACGGCAGGTTCACCCTGGCAGCTCCGAGGCGAGTTCGGCTTTTCCTGTACCGGCTCGCAGCGACCGCCGGCTCTCTGAAACAGGGAGAAAACCTACTACTCCTCTTCACAGCTTTTCGAGAAGAAATGTTTTATTAATAAAGCAGACGTGTCCCGGAAGTGTCAAGCTCTTTTGCGGTGCCGTCGGTGTTCCGAATGATTTTTTCGGTCCCGTCAACCAGCGTTTGACCCGCCGGAATCTATCCTTCCTTTTTTCTTCGTCCCGCCAGTTTCAGCAGATACCCGAGCGGCCCGGAAACGATGTAACAGAAAAACAGGGCGAAGAACATGATCTGCGGCTCCGCTACGATCACGATGATAATAAAGATGGCCATGACCAGGAAACCGAAGGGCTGGCGTTTGACCAGTTCGGGGTCCTTGAAGGAGTAATAACGGAAACTGCTGACCATCAGCAGTGCCAGAACGTAGATCAGAAGAAGGACCGAAGCCTTCTTGATCGTCCCGGAATAGCCCAGATGGTAGAAGAGCAGAACACAGGCAGCCACCATGGAGGCGGCGGCGGGGATGGGCAGGCCGACGAAACGTTTCGACTCGACGGTATTGACCTGGACATTGAAACGCGCCAGACGCAGCGCCCCGCACACCACATAGAGGAAAGCGGCAAGCCAGCCGACCTTTCCGAAGGGCCGCAGCGCCCAGGAGTACATGAGCAGCCCTGGGGCCACTCCGAAGGCCACGAGATCTGCGAGGGAATCGTACTCAACCCCGAAGCGGCTGGTGGTCCCGGTCAGCCGGGCGACCTTGCCGTCCAGTCCATCGAATACGGAAGAAACCAGGATGAACCAGGAGGCAACGTGATAGTTGCCGTTCATGGTCGCTACGATGCCGTAGAAACCGGCAAAAAGGCTGCCGGTGGTAAACAGGTTGGGCAGGATATAGACCCCTCGACGCAGACTTTCTCGCCGGTCGAGGAGTTCCCGAGTGTTCGGTCATGAAAGATAACCCAGGATCGATTCCCCGGCCACGGTCCGGTCCCCGACCTTCGCGATGACGTTGGCGCCTGGAGGAAAGTAGACATCGACCCGGGAGCCGAAGCGGATCAGGCCGTAGCGCATCCCCCGCTCAAGCAGGTCGCCGACCACGGGATAGGTCACGATCCGCCGGGCCACAAGGCCCGCTATCTGGACACAGAGAAGACGTCCCCCATTTCCGGTGTCGAGAAGAATTCCCGCCTGCTCATTCTGAAGGCTGGCCTTGTCGAGGGAGGCGTTGAAGAATTCTCCCTTGTTGTAGAACATGTCGATGACTTTCCCGGAGCAGGGAGCCCGGTTGACATGAACATTGAACACCGACATAAAGATGCTGACCTTGGCCACCTCGGTCTTGAAATATCTCTCTTCGAGGACCTTGCCGACGAAAATGACCTTGCCGTCGGCAGGCGCCACCACCGCGCCTTCTTCCTTGGGTATGCAGCGCTCAGGATTGCGGAAAAAATAGATGGTGAACAGGGTCAGGGCAAGCAGGACGACGGTAAGAAAGCTCCAGCCCAGCAGAGCGAAGATGAGGGTGACAAAGGCGAACAGGGCAATGAACGGATAGCCCTCGGTGGCTACCGGCTGATTCTGATTACGCATCTTTACCCCAAAAGAGCGACGAGTGACGGGTGGAGGCTGAAAGAATGAATTCTCCGCCCCACCCGCCCCTCGTCACGGGTTGTTGAAACACAGGTTGTAGACCGGCTCTTAATTACGGTCCTTGTCGACGATCTTGTTTTTCCCGATCCAGCTCATCATGGAGCGAAGGCGGCCGCCGACCTCCTCGATGGGATGGGCAGCCCCTTTTCTGCGCAGGGCGGAGAGAACCGGTTTGTTGGCCTTGTTCTCCAGCATCCACTCCCGGGCGAACTCCCCGTCCTGGATCTGGCGCAGAATCTCTTTCATGGCTTTTTTGGTCTCCGCCGTGACGACTTGCGGTCCGCGGGTCAGGTCCCCGTACTCGGCGGTGTTGGAGATGGAGTAGCGCATGTTGGCGATGCCGCCCTCATACATAAGGTCGACGATGAGCTTCAACTCATGCAGGCACTCGAAGTAGGCCATCTCCGGAGCGTACCCCGCTTCGACCAGGGTCTCGAAACCCGCCTGCACCAAGGCGCTGGCGCCTCCGCACAGAACCGCCTGCTCCCCGAAGAGGTCGGTCTCGGTCTCCTCGCGGAAATTGGTCTCGATTACGCCGGCCCGGCCCCCGCCGATGGCGCTGGCATAGGCCAGGGCCACGTCCTTGGTCATCCCGGAGGGGTCCTGGTGGATGGCGATGAGGCAGGGAACCCCGCCTCCCTTGGTGTACTCGTGGCGAACCATGTGGCCCGGGCCCTTGGGGGCCGCCATGAAGACGTTGACATCGGCACCGGGCACGATCTGTCCGAAGTGGATATTGAACCCGTGGCCGAAGGCGAGGAAAGCCCCTTTTTTCATGAAGGGTTCGATCTCCTCCCGATACATGTCGCCCTGGAGTTCGTCAGGAACCAGGATCATGAGGATGTCCGCCACCTTGGCAGCTTCGGCGGTAGCCAGAACGGTGAGGCCGGCCTTTTCGGCCTTGGCCCAGGAACCGCTTCCCTTCCGGAGCCCGACGACCACATCGATTCCGCTGTCCTTGAGATTATTGGCGTGGGCGTGGCCCTGGCTGCCGTAACCGATAACAGCCACTTTTTTGCCGCTGAGCACATCCACATTGGCGTCTTTGTCGTAATAAACCTTCATTTTTAATATTCCTCCTCGAAGCAGGGGAAGCCCCCCTGGAAATGACCTTAAATGACCTTGCTTTATACCACGACAGAGCGTGCCGTGCCAAACTTTTTAAATCGGCTCATAGCTCGAAGCAAAGGCTGACAGCTAAAAGCCGGGAGTCGCTTTTTTCATTCCGTTCCCCGCCACGCCTTGGCCCCGCGCCCCAGGACGATGGGGCCCGAACGGACCAACTCCTTGATCCCCATGGGGCGAAGAAGCTCGATGATGGCGTCGACCTTACTGGGGGCGCCGGTAATTTCAATGGTGTAGGAACGCGGAGTGACATCGACGACCTTGGCCCGGAAGATATCGGCAATCCGAAGCACTTCCGCCCGGACTGCGTCTTCGGCGTTGACCTTGAGAAGGGCCATCTCCCGCTCCACGTAATCCTGTCCGGTAAAGTCGATAATCTTGATAGTATCGATCAGCTTGTTGAGCTGCTTGGTGATCTGCTCGAGGATCTGTTCATCCCCGGTGGTGACGATGGTCATGCGGGAAATGCTCGGGTCGAGGGTCGGCGCCACCGCAAGACTTTCGATATTGAATCCGCGGCCGGAAAAAAGACCGGCCACCCTGGTCAGAACACCGAATTCATTCTCCACCAGAACCGAGATGGTATGTTTCATGGAATAGAATCTCCTTGTCGATGAAAAAACAGGCCTAGGGTAGAATGGCACCTGAAGGACTTACGGGACTCATGGGACCGCCTGGCAATCCTTTTGGTCCCGAGCGTCCCATCGCCCCCCTGGTCCTTTTCACGAGGCCAGAACCATTTCGTTTAGTCCGGCGCCGGCGGGGACCATGGGCATGACATTCTCCTCCCGGGCTACCTTGAATTCCATGATGACCGGACCGGGAGTGTCCAGGGCCTTGCGGACGACCTCTTCTACTTCCTCAGGCTTGGTGGCGCGAAGTCCGGTGGCTCCATAGGCCTCGGCGAGTTTGATGAAATCGATGGGAAGCTCGAGGCAGGTCTGGCTGTAGCGTCGGTCGAAAAAGAGCTGCTGCCACTGCCGCACCATTCCCAGGAAGTTGTTGTTCAGGATGGCGATCTTGACGGGAAGCCGGTACTGGACGAGGGTCGCCAGCTCCTGGGAGTTCATCTGGAAGGACCCGTCTCCGGAGACGTCGATGACCTGGCGCTCCGGAAAGGCCGCCTGGGCGCCGAGAGCGGCGGGAAGGCCGAAGCCCATGGTCCCCAGCCCGCCCGAGGAGAGAAAGGTGCGGGGCATTGAGAAATCGAAGAACTGGGCTGTCCACATCTGGTGCTGGCCCACCTCGGTGGTGATGATGGCATCGTCGGCTGTCAGCTCGCGGATCTTCTCGATGACGAACTGGGGCTTGATGACCGATGCGGAGGATTTGTAGGTCATCGGATACTTTTCCTTCCAGCCCCGAATCTCCTCCCGCCAGGATGCGGTCTCCTCCTGCAGGACACGTACTTCCTCGTCGTGCTCCACCAGCTTGTTCGACATCTTTTTCAGGACGTCCTTCAGCTCGCCGACGATGGGCAGGTCGACCCGGACGTTCTTCTTGATGGAGGTGGGGTCGATATCGATATGGATGATGCTGGCATGGGGTGCAAAGGTGGGAATTTTTCCCGTAACCCGGTCGTCGAAACGGGCGCCCACGGCGATCAGGAGGTCGGATTCGGTGACCGCCATGTTGGCGTAGTAGGTGCCGTGCATCCCCAGCATCCCCAGGGACAGAGGATGCTTTTTGGGGAAGGAAGACATCCCCATGAGGGTGGTGGTGACCGGAATCTGGGTGGCTTCGGCAAAGGCCAGAAGTTCTTCGGAAGCATCGGAGAGGGTAGCACCGCCCCCGACGTAGATGACGGGTTTGCGGGCGGCAAGGACCATCTTGACGGCTTTTTCCACCTGGCGGACGTTGCCGCTGTAGGTCGGCTTGTAACCGCGCAGCTCGACCTGGTCGGGATAGACGAACTTGGTGGAGGCGAGCTGGACGTCCTTGGGCAGGTCGATCAGGACCGGTCCGGGGCGCCCGGTGCGGGCGATGAAAAAGGCCTGCTTGACGATCCGGGCCAGATCCCTGACGTCCTTCACCAGGTAGCTGTGCTTGGTAATCGGCCGGGTGATGCCGATGATATCGACCTCCTGGAAGGCGTCGTTGCCGATCAGGGGCGTCGGCACCTGACCGGTGATGACCACCAGGGGGATCGAGTCCATGTAGGCGGTGGCGATACCGGTGACGGTATTGGTGGCGCCCGGTCCGCTGGTGGCGATGGCGACTCCCACCTTTCCGGTCGCCCGGGCAAAGCCGTCGGCCGCGTGAACGGCCGCCTGCTCGTGTCGGGTGAGAATATGCCGGATGGGGAAGTTCATCAGCTCATCGTAAATATTGATGACCGTTCCCCCCGGATATCCGAAAATGGTATCCACCCCTTCCAGTTGCAGGCATTCGAGCAAAATCTGCGATCCCGTTTTTTTCACCAAGGGCCTCCTCTTCGCGGGCTGTTCGGTTGGAAATTCCTCATCTCCCGAAATTCAAGACATTCAATAAACCCAGAAAAAGCATTTGCACGCGGATCAAATCTGATTAAATCGGATTTTCAGGGCTTAGGGGAATCGGTTCGACAACCCAAGAGCTGTGGATTAAAAAGGGAATTCACCTTTGATTTATCCGCAGTTATCCGCCTTTTCCGTGCCCAGTTGCCGTTTTCAGGATAAAATGTTTAAACTTTGCATACGGCTCCGGTGTTGGCCGAGGTCACCACGGCTGCGTAGCGGGCCAGCCAGCCGGTCCTGATCTTGGGCTCGGGTTTCTGCCACTTGGCTCGGCGTTTGTCAAGGTCTGCTCATCCACTCCCAGCTCCAGACGCCGGGCCGGGATATCGAGCCGGATGGGGTCACCCTCCTCCACCAGGGCAATGGGCCCGCCTTCGGCCGCCTCGGGAGAGATGTGCCCGATACAGGGGCCCCGGGTTCCTCCGGAAAACCGCCCGTCGGTTATCAGCGCCACGCTGTCGCCGAGCCCGAGGCCCATGAGGGTTGCGGTCGGCGCCAGCATCTCCCTCATTCCCGGGCCGCCCTTGGGACCCTCGTACCGGATTACCACCACGTCCCCGGCCACGATCTCTCCTCCCATCAGGGCCTTCATGGCCGCTTCTTCCGAATCGAAGCAGCGGGCACGGCCTTCGAAAACCATCATCTTCTCCGAAACCCCCGACTGCTTGACCACCGCCCCGTCGGGTGCGAGGTTTCCGGTGAGAATGGCGATCCCCCCCTCTGGCCGCACCGGGTCGGTGAGGGGATGAACCACCTCCTCCTCCACCTGGGCAACGCTGCCGACAATCTCCCTGACGGTCGGGCCGGTCAGGGTGGGATTGTCGAGAATGCGGTCCCGCAGCTGGTAGAGGACCGCCGGGACCCCGCCGGCGGCGTCGAGGTCTTCCATGAAATGCTGGCCCCCGGGGTTCATCGAGGCCAGTTGGGGCGTTTCCCGGCTCAGGCGGTCGAAGGCCTCCAGCGGCAGGTCGACTCCCGCTTCGTTGGCGATGGAGAGCAGGTGCAGAACGGTGTTGCTCGACCCGCCCAGGGCCAGATCGACGCGGATGGCGTTTTCGAAGGCTTCCCGGGTCAGAATCTGCCGAGGGCTGATTCCCTGACGGACAAGTTCCACAATCCTCTCCCCCGAAGCGAAAGCTATGCGGCGCTTCAGGGAGGAGACGGCCAGGGCCGTGCCGCAGCCGACCAGGCTCATTCCGAGGGCCTCTGTCAGTATGGCCATGGTGTTGGCGGTGAAAAGCCCCTGGCAGGACCCCGCGGTAGGACAGGCCTTGTCTTCACAGACCATCAGTTCCTGGGCATCAATGACCCCGGCCTTGTAGCGGGCCATCGCCTCGAAGGTATCGGTGACGAAGGAAAAACGGCGTCCTTCCCGGCCGGTACCGGTCATCATCGGCCCGGCGGTCACCACGATGGAGGGAATGTCAAGCCGGGCAGCGGCCATGAGCATGCCTGGGGTGATCTTGTCGCAATTGGTAAGCAGCACCAGCCCGTCGAGCCGATGGGCTTCGGCTACCGACTCGATCATGTCGGCGATGAGCTCCCGGGTCGGAAGGGAGTAATGCATCCCCTTGTGACCCATGGCGATGCCGTCACAGACCCCGGGGATGCCGAAGAAGAAAGAATACCCGCCGCCGCTGTGGACGCCCTTTTCGATGAATCTCTCCAGGTCGCGCATGCCGATGTGACCAGGGATGAGGTCGGTGAAGGAGGTTGCAATGCCGATGAAGGGTTTTTCCATTTCCTCCCGCGGCACCCCGGCGCCCATGAGCAGTGCCCGGTGCGGGGTTCTCTCGAAACCTTTGGTGATGGCGTCGCTTCGCTTACTGGTCATCGGTCCCTTCTTTCCTCTTAATCTGCTGATATCCTGCGATGAGGGGCAAAACCCCATTTAAACCGAAGACCCTGACTTCGGCCGAATTCCGTTCAGGCTGGAGCGGGATAAAGGAAAGGGCTCGGGCGCCAGCCCAAACCCTTTCTCGGCTCAAACCCGGGAGACTTTCATTGCCGACAGGTTCTCAGAATACGTTCCATCTCGTCTTTTCCGGCCAGTTTCAGTTTCTGCACCTTTTTCCTGGCCACCGCCTCTTCCGAGGTGAGAAAGTCCTTTTCATCCAGATCCCGCAGCTCCCTCTCAAGCAAGAGATGTTCCTCGTAAAGCATGCGGAACCGCGGATTGGAATCAAACAAATCCTCTGCCAGGGACTGATCCTTCGCCTCCATCGCGCACCTCCGGGGAAAGGGTTAACAAAGAGCTGAAAAGACTAAATTAAAATAGACGAAAGCACTTCGGCTTGTCAACCTTCAATAAGCCCTTCCTCCCGGCGGGAGGCCCACAGGATTTCCGCCTCGGAGGGTCGGATATAACGGGGGACGAGCTGCTCCATGGGGAGAAATTCCTTCTGCCGCAAACCGGACAGAACCAGCGCGGCGGCATGGGACGCACGGGGGAGATGGAAAGTCCAGGGGACAAAGTGCGCATCCTGCCCCAAGCGCCGGACGATGAGGGTTCGATAGGTTGCAGCGCCTTCCCCGACGAAAACGACGGGGCCCTCCAGGGTATCCAGAAGGGCTTCAGGCGGCAACACCCGCTCGGGACCGAGGGGAGCGGGCAGCCCTTCCCGCCACCCGAAGAGGCCCGCGTAGACCTCTTTCTTGCGGGCATCCAGCAACGCACACAGGGGGAATCTCGGGGCGGGAACCTGCACGGCCAGCGTGCGCAGGGAGGAGACCCCCACCACCGGACGGCCGGTAGCCATGGCCAGCCCCTTGACGGTGGCCACCCCCACCCGAAGGCCGGTAAAGGCACCCGGACCCAGGACAACCCCAAAGGCGTCGACCGTCTCCAGGCTCATTCCGGCATCGGAGAGCAGTTGGCGGAGGGAAACCAGAACCCGGTCCGAATGGGTATTTTTCAGGTTGAGAAAAATCTCCCCCAGCAGGGCCTCCCCCCGGGTCAGCGCCACGCTCCCGGCCGAGGTGGAGGTATCCACGGTGAGTACCGTCTCTCCCATTACGACCCTCCGAAAAAGAGCCGTGCGATATCGTTGTAAAAGGCCAGGACCATCAACATCAGGATCAGAATCAGGCCGACCTGCTGGGCAATCTCCCTGGTGCGCAGGGAAAGGGGCCGACGGAAGACCAGCTCGAAGAGGTTGAAGAAAAGGTGTCCGCCATCGAGGATGGGGATGGGAAAAAGGTTGAGGATCCCCAACTGGATGCTGAGAAAGGCCAGAACGGAGAGAATGCTGGCCAGGTCGGTCTGGGCGGCCTGCCCGGCTATCTGGACAACGGTGATCGGCCCGCCGATGCTTTTGGCGGAAACGTGGCCGGTAAAGAGTTTTTTGATGAAGACCAGGGTCAGGCTGATCAGTTCCGTCGCCCGGTGGGAGCCGGCGCGTACCGCCTCGATGAATCCGAAGCGTTTGAAGATGCTTTCCTGCTGCGGGGAGATGCCGACGAGAAAGGTTTTGCCGTCGGTCTCCTCCTGTGTGGGTTTTATCGTCAAGGGGAGAGTTTTGCCGTCCCGCTGAACGGTAAAGGTCAGGGGGGCTCCATCTTTCTTCTGGATGAGCGGTTTGAGGTCATACCAGGAATGTACTTTCCTCTCCCCGATGGCCACGATCCGGTCTCCCTTTTCCATGCCGGCAGCCTGGGCGGGCATTCCGGGAGCAAGCCTTCCGACCACCGGGGCCTGCCTGGGCAGAATCCCCAGGGATTGAAGACCCTCCAGCCCTCCCCCCTTCTTCAGCGGAATCCGGATCGTTTTCCCGTCACGGGAGACCAAAAATTCAAGGGGTGAGCCGGCCAGGGAAACCAGGTCCGTGTTGGCCTCGGTCCAGGTCGCAATATCCTTCCCATTGATGGCGGCAAGGCAGTCGCCTTGCCGAAATCCGGCCGCTGCGGCCTTCGAATCCGGGACCACATACCCGACACAGGGAGGCCTTTCCAAAAAGGCCGGGACATGCACGCCCACCAGGTAGGCCAGCGGTAGTACGAGGAAGGGGAAAATCAGGTTCATCAGCGGCCCTGCCGCGACGATGGCCGTCCTGCGGGAAACAGACTTCTCGGCGAAGGAACGCTCCCGTTCCTCCGGGGTGAGCTCCCTCTCTTCCCCCTCCTCCCCTTCGCCTTCCCCGAGCATCTGGACGTACCCTCCCAGGGGTACCGCGCAGATCATGTACTCGGTCTCGCCCCATTTTCGGGATACGAGGCGCGGGCCGAACCCCAGGGAGAATTTCAGCACTTTCACCCCGGCCAGTTTTGCAACGAAAAAGTGCCCGAATTCATGAATAAAGACCAGAATACCGAGCATGATGATGCCGGAAATTATGGTTACCATGTGGCCTCCGGTCAGGTTTTGGAAACAATGATGCGCCGGGCAGTGGTCCTGCCCCAGCGATCGGCACGAAGAACCTCGTCGATATGGCGAAAAGGTTCAACTTGGTGTTCATCAAGAGTCGCCCGAATGATGGCAGGGATATCGAGAAATGCAACCTCTCCCCGAAGGAAAGCTTCAACCGCCACCTCGTTGGCGGCGTTGAGTACGGCTGCGGCCGAACCTCCTGCCCGAAGCGCGTCGTATGCCAGAGAGAGGCAGGGGAAGCGTTCGAAATCGGGTGTTTCGAAGGTCAGCGACCCCAGAGAGCAGAGGTCAAGAGGGGGCAGCGGCAAAGCCAACCGTTCCGGATGGGAGAGCGCGTAGGCGATGGGAGTTTTCATGTCCGGGATCCCCAACTGAGCGATGACCGCTCCGTCGACGTACTCCACCATCGAATGGACGATACTCTGGGGGTGAATGTGGACGTCAATTTGCTCCGGCGGAAGGTCGAAAAGCCAGCGGGCCTCGATGACCTCCAACCCCTTGTTCATCATACTCGCGGAATCGACCGTAATTTTGCGCCCCATGTTCCAGTTGGGATGGGCGAGGGCCTCCCCGGGGGTGACGCGGCGCAGGTCCGCCAGGGATTTTTTCCTGAAAGGCCCGCCCGAGGCGGTCAGGATGAGTCGTTTTACGTCGTCCTTGCGATGCCCTTCAAGGCTCTGGAAAATGGCCGAATGCTCACTATCCACAGGGAAAAGGCGCACCGACTTTCGCCGAGCCGCCTCCATCACCAGGGAACCGGCGGCAACGAGGGTTTCCTTGTTAGCCAGAGCCACGTCCTTGCCGGCCTCAATGGCGGCCAGGGTCGGAACCAGCCCGGCGGCCCCGACGATGGCCGAGACGACCATGTGAGCCTCGGAATGGGCGGCGCAGGCGATCAGGCCTTCCACCCCCGCGAGAATTTCCGGAGCCGCGGACCCCAGCGATCTTTTCAGCCTGCGGGCATCTTCGGGACGGACCACCGCAACCGTCAGCGGGCGAAACCTTCGGACCTGCTCCTCCAACCGGGTCAGGTTATTCCCCCCGGTGAGGGCCACAACCCGGTACCGATCGGGATAGGCGTCAACAATCTCCAGGGTGCTCACCCCGATGGACCCGGTGGAACCGAGAATAGTCAGATTCTTCATCACTCAGCCTTCGCTCCTGAACAGTAAAAGGGCGTAGTAATAAACAGCCGGGAAAGCAAAAATAAGGCTGTCCAGGCGATCAAGCATGCCACCATGGCCGGGTATCAGCTTTCCGGAGTCCTTGACCTGGAAGCTGCGTTTGAGCATCGACTCGAAAAGGTCCCCCAATTGCGCAAGTGTCCCTACGCCCAGGCCGAGAAGGATGCAGTCCTGCACGCCCAGCGTGTGAAAAAACCAGGCCCTGCCCAGAAAAGCCCCACCGAGGCTGCCTGCCAGGCCGCCCAGGGCGCCCTCGACGCTCTTGTTCGGGCTGATCGCGGGATAGAGTTTTCGCCGGCCGAGGGACACCCCGACGAAATAGGCCGCAGTGTCACTGGCCATGACGATAAGCAGAGTCAGAAAGACCCATTGCCGGCCTTCGGGAAGCGCCCGCAAAAGGGCCAGATGACCCAGAAGCAGGGGGAGATAGAGAAAGCCGAAGAGAACCAGGGAAAGATGTTGGACGACCGAAGCCAGGTCTTTGAACCGGGCCAGAAAGAACAAGGCGAAGAACAGGAAGAGAAGGGTCAGGGCGCCCTGGTAGACAACGATTCTCTGCAGCAGAAGCAACGGCACCAGGGCCGTTCCGACGATTACCGCAAGGACCCGCTCCAGAGACCTCTCTTCGGGAAGGCCCATGGAATAGAATTCCGTCAGCCCCAGGAGCGTGACGGTGCAGACCAGCAGATCAAACAGCTGGATGTTACTGTATAGAATAAATAGCACTAAAATGGGAATCACTATGATTCCCGTCAGAATCCGTTGTTTAATGATGACCCTCCCTCGGGCTCGGACTCTCGTCTTCGACCTGAGCGCCGGTAAGACCGAAGCGCCTTTGACGGCGCCCGTACTCCCGCAACGCCCGGTGCAGTTCCCCTTTGTTGAAGTCGGGCCAGAGAGTATCGCTAAAGTATAATTCCGCATAGGCGAGTTGCCATAACAAAAAATTGCTTATGCGCATCTCCCCGCTGGTTCGGATCAGGAAATCCGGGTCGGGCAACTCCGCCGTATCAAGTGCTCCGCAGAGGAGATTGTCGTCGATGTCCTCAGGGCGCAGCCGCCCCGCCAGGACCTCCCCTGTCAAATAACGGGTGGCGCGCACCAGTTCATCGCGTGCTCCGTAGGAAAGGGCCAGGGTCAAAACCATATCCCCGTTGCCGGAGGTCCTCTCGATGGCCTCTTCGAGCACCTTGCGAACGCCTGCGGGAAGCCGTCCCATCTCTCCGATGACCTTGAGGCGGATCTTGCGGGTCAGCATGGTTTCGAGTTCGGATTTCAGATACCGCCCGAGGAGCCGCATCAAGGCATTCACCTCATCCCTGGGGCGTCCCCAGTTCTCGGAGCTGAAGGCGTACAGGGTGAGGTAGGAGATTCCCAGGGAGCGGCACTCCTTGACGATTTCCCTGACCGTCTCCACCCCCCGCCGATGCCCGACGATGCGGGGAAGCCGGCGCTGCTCGGCCCACCGGCCGTTGCCGTCCATGATGATGGCCAAATGTCGGGGAATACGCATGGGGGAGCTCGTTGGACGATTTTTTGGCAAACCGGAAAAGCGGGCTATCAAATTAACACGATTTTTTTTGCCGGACAATGGGAAAGGCTTGGGGCAGGAAGGAAAAAGGGGACGCCGGGAGTCGGCGTCCCCTTCGCCCTTTACTCGGTGATGGCGTTTACGGGGCAGCTGTCTTCACATGCCCGGCACTCGGTGCAGTCATCGTTGATGGTGTACTTGTCGCCGGCTTCGACAATAGCCCCAACGGGGCAGGTGTCGACACAGGTGCCGCAGGCGATGCATTCGTCAGTGATTTTCAAAGCCATGATATTCCTCCTTGCGTTGTGTTTTCGGACGGAGCAGGTCGAGCCTCAAATCTCCATCACTTCCTTTTCTTTCTGGGCTACGACGTCGTCGGTTTTTTTGACGAACTGATCGGTGAGGTCCTGAATCTCCTTTTCTCCCCGCTTCAGCTCATCCTCTGAGATTTCCTTGTTCTTCTCCAGCTTCTTCAATGCTTCGTTGCCATCACGCCGCGAGTTGCGGATGGCGATTTTGGTCTCCTCCCCCATGCGCTTGACCAGCTTGACCATCTCCTTGCGCCGCTCCTCGGTCAACGGTGGAATGGCGATCCGCACCAGCTGCCCGTCGGAGGTGGGGTTGAGGCCGAGGTCGGATTTCAGGATGGCTTTTTCAATCTCGGGGATCAAACGCTTCTCCCAGGGTTGGACGGTGATCAGCCTCGGCTCGGGCACGGCCAGCGAAGCGACCTGGTTGAGGGGCGTGGGGGTGCCGTAGTAATCGACCCGTATGTCATCGAAAAGGGCCACCGAGGCTCGGCCGGTTCGAACCTTGGAAAAGTCTTTTTTCAGGACTTCAATCGCTTTTTCCATCCCCGAGCGGGTCTTGCCGATAATGTCTTCGTACATGGGAGTCACTCTCCTTTGACGATGGTCCCGATATCTTCGCCGAGAACGACTTTCTGGATATTGCCCCGGGCGGTGAGGTTAAAGACCACAATAGGAAGATTGTTGTCCATGCAAAGGGAGGTCGCAGTAGCGTCCATGACCTGAAGACCCTTCTTGAGCACATCCAGGTAGGTCAGGCGGGGCAGCTTGACCGCAGTCTTGTCTTTGGCCGGGTCGGCGCTGTAAACCCCGTCGACCTTGGTCGCCTTGAGGATCACCTCGGCACCGATCTCCATCGCCCGAAGGCTGGCGGCGGTGTCGGTCGTGAAATAGGGGTTGCCCGTTCCGGCGGCGAAAATCACCACCCGGCCCTTCTCCAGGTGCCGGACGGCCCGTCGGCGGATATAGGGTTCGGCCACCTCGCGCATTTCGATGGCGGATTGCACCCGTGTCACAACCTCCAGCTGCTCCAGCGAATCCTGAAGGGCCAGGCTGTTCATGACCGTGGCCAGCATTCCCATGTAATCGGCGCTGGCCCGATCCATGCCCCTGGAGGCGGCGGCGACACCCCGAAAGATGTTGCCTCCGCCGATGACAAGGGCCACCTGCACGCCGAGAGCAACCACCTCACGGATCTCGGAGGCGATATCGGCGATGATCTCCGGATCAATGCCGTATCCCTGCTTGCCGGCGAGGGCCTCGCCACTGAGCTTAAGGAGAATCCTTCCGTATTTCGGTTTATCTCCCGCCATTGTGAGCTCCTCGCTTACTTGCTGAGGGCCGCAACCTCGGCCGCGAAATCGTCCTCTTTCTTCTCCAGGCCTTCACCCAGCTGGAATCGGGCGTACCGGCTCAGGGCAACCTCACTTCCGACTTCCTTGCCGAGGGCTTCGACAACTTTGCCGACCTTCTGGTCGGGGTCGATGACGTAGGCCTGTTCCAGCAGGCAAACCTCCCCAAAGAACTTGTTGATTTGTCCCTCGAGTATCTTTTCAATGATATGGTCGGGCTTGCCGCTTTCCTTGGCCTTGACCCGCATGATTTCCTTCTCTTTCTCAACCACCTCGGCCGGGACTTCCTGTCGGTTGAGATACTGGGGATTGGCCGCGGCGACGTGCATCGCCAGCTGCCGGGCCAGAGTGGCGACCCGCTCATCCCCGCCCTGGGGGCTATCCAGACCCACCAGAACGCCGATCTTACCCCCACCATGGACATAGGAGGCGACGACACCGGAAGGAATCTCGAAGCGTTCGAAGCGGCGCACGTTGATGTTTTCCCCGATGGTGGCAATCTGGTAGGTCTGCTCTTCGGCGACGGAGCGGCCGGTTCCGGGAAAGACTGCGCCCTTGAGCTCTTCCAGGTCGGAGGGGCTGCTCTCCAGAACCACCTCGGCAACTCCGGCGGCAAACTGCTGAAAGCTGTCATTCTTGGCGACGAAGTCAGTCTCGGCGTTGACCTCCACCAGTACCCCCCGGTTCTTTTCACCTGCGGCGACGATAGTTCCCTCAGCGGCGACCCGGCCGGCTTTTTTGGCCGCCGCCGAAAGGCCCTTTTTGCGGAGAATATCGACGGCCTCTTCCATATTGCCATTGGCCTCGTTCAGGGCCTTCTTGCAGTCCATCATGCCCGCGCCGGTCTTGGCGCGGAGTTCGGCAACCATCGATGCTGTAACGTTTGCCACAAGTACCTCCTCTATGCTTTTCGGATCTGGTCCTGACAGGATTTCGGATTGGAAGACGGTTTCGAGAAAAAGGCGGCCGGGTTTCCGGCCGCCTTCACATTTCCTTCGTAAACCGGGGCTCAGACTTCTGCGGCTGATTCTGCAGGAGCCTCCGTGACGCCCTCCTCCGCCGCAGCCGCTTCTGCCCCTTCGGCTTCCGTGCGAAGAGCGGTTTCGCGGGCCTGGGCCCCCTCGACGCACGCATCGGCCATGCGGGCCGCGAAAAGGCGGATGGCCCGGATGGCGTCGTCATTGCCGGGAATGATGTGATCGATATCGTCGGGATCGCAGTTGGTGTCGACTACCGCGACAACCGGAATCCCGAGTTTGCGACCTTCCTTGACGGCAATCGACTCCTTTTTGGGGTCGATGACGAAGATGGCCCCCGGGAGCTTGGTCATAGCCTTGATGCCGCCCAGGCTTTTTTCCAGCTTGGCCCGCTCCCGCTCCAGTTGTAACGCTTCCTTCTTGGTGATCAACTCGTAGGTGCCGTCTTCGGCCATGGTTTCGATTTTCTTCAGCCGGTCGATGCTCCCCTTGATGGTGGCAAAATTGGTCAGCATCCCGCCCAGCCAACGGTTGTTGACGTAATACTGGCCGGCACGGCCGGCTTCCTCCCGGATGGAGTCCTGGGCCTGTTTTTTGGTGCCGACAAAGAGAATCTTATCGCCGTTCTCCACCACGTCCTTCACGAAGCCGTAGGCCGACTTGAAATAGCGGACCGTCTTCTGAAGATCGATGATGTAGATGCCGTTGCGGGCCCCGAAGATATAGGGCTTCATCTTGGGGTTCCAGCGCTTGGTCTGGTGTCCGAAGTGGACGCCGGCTTCAAGCAGTGCCTTCATGGTGATCTGGGCCATGTCACTAAACTCCTTTGGGTTGGTTTGATGCCGCCGCCCCCATCCTTTTCGCCGGAACCCGCGAGGGAACCTTCCGGTCGAATCCGGGGTACGTGGGTATTTGGAACAACGAAAGTCTATACCATGGGGCCCTGTCGATGGCAAGTAAAAAATTGTTTTCACCCAGTTTACAAGGGGGCGCAACTGTATTAGTATGGCCCGCTATGTCGTCCTTTCGGATCTACCGTTATCTGGCCCGAGAAATCTCCGTTCCCACCTTTCTGGGACTGCTCGTCTTTACCTTTGTCCTTTTCATGGGCCGCACGCTCAGGCTGGTCGAACTGATCATCAACAAGGGGATTCCCCTGGGTCAAATCGCCCGGCTGTTTCTTTACATGCTGCCCAATTTCCTTGTTATCACCCTTCCCCTGGCCTTCCTGCTGGGGATCCTGATCGGCTTCGGGCGACTTTCTACGGATAGTGAAATCGTCGCCCTGAAGTCCTGCGGCCTGGGTATATACCAACTGATCGCGCCGGCCGTCGTCCTGGCCATCCTCGCCGGGCTCCTTACCGCGCTCCTCACCCTCGAGGTAAAGCCTGCGGCCAACGCCGCCTTCCGCGGCCAACTCTTCGAAATAGCCACCAGCCGTGCCAGCGTCGGTCTGCAGCCTCAGGTCTTCAACGACGATTTCGACGGCCTCGTTCTCTATGCAAACAAGATCGAGGACCGCAGCGGACTGATGAAGGGGATATTCATCTCCGATGAAAGAATCGGTGCCAGCCCCTCCACCATTGTGGCCGACAGTGGGCGCATTATTCGGGACCGGAATGCCCTTTCCCTCATTCTGCGACTCCAAAACGGCTCCATTCACCGGCATCCGACCAATGCCGGGAAGGATGCTTACCAGGTCATCGATTTCAACACCTATGACATCAGCCTGAACATGGGCCAGGACGCGGCTTCGACCGCAGGAAAACGTCGGGTCAAGGAGAGCGAGCTGACCATGGCCGAACTTCGCCGGGCCCGCCGGAATGCGACCTCCGCCGCCGAACGCAATAAGTTTACTGTAGAAGTCCAGGAACGCTACACCCTTCCCTTCGCTCCTCTTCTTTTCGCCCTGGTCGGGGTCCCGCTGGGGATACGCTCCACCCGTTCGGGCAAGAGCGGCGGATTTCCCCTGGCCCTCGGTATTTTTCTGGCGTATTACATCCTCCTTTCATTTGCCGAAACGCTGGCCAAAAGAGGGGGACTACCCCCGGTTTCGACGATGTGGGTCCCGAACCTGCTCTTTTTCGGCGGAGGGCTGTATCTTCTGCACCGCAGCGCCAGGGAGAAGACCTTCGACCTCCCCGAGCGACTCCTTTCGGGTACCTTCCGGCGCTTGCGCCGCGGGAACGGGGATAAATAAAACAGGTGACCATCCTCAACCGTTATATTCTCACCGCCTTCGGTCGAATATTTTCCCTTTCCCTGGCTGCCTTTGTGGGCATTTACCTGCTGGTCGACTTCTTTGAGAAAGTCGGCGATTTCATTGAAAACCACGCCGCATTCAGCCAATACCTCTGGTATTTTTTCAACAAAATCCCGATGGTTGCCGTCCAGGTCGCCCCGTTGGCCGTTCTCATGGGGGTCTTCATGACCCTCGGAGGCTTTTCCCGGAGCAATGAACTAACGGCGATGGGTTCGGGAGGGATCAGCCTCTTGCGCATAGCAGCGCCTCTTCTGGGGGCTTCGCTGGCCATCGCCCTGACGGTCTCGGCAGCCAACGAATATCTCGTTCCACTCAGTGTAAAGAAAATAAACTACATCCTGCAGACGGAGGTCCAGGGCAAGACGCAACCGGTCTTCAAAAGGGACCGTCTGTGGTGCCGGGATGGGGACGATATTATCTTCATCCGCCTGGCCCTTCCTGAAAAGGGGGAGTTGGAGGGAATATCGATTTTCCGGATCGGAGCCGGGTCCCAGATCACCGCCAGAACCGACGCCGCGAAGGCGGTTTTCCGGTCCGGTGGAGATTGGACGTTTCGTGATGTCACCATCCGGACATTCGACCCGGGGACGGGCAGCGTCACCCGGCTCGAAAGGCTGGGGCAAAAAATCCTCCACCTGCACAAATCTCCGGCAGATTTCCGAATCAGCACCCCGGAAAAGGGAGAACTCGGCTTCCGGGAGCTTCACCGGCTGGTCGGGAAACTAAAAGCGGAGGGGTTCGATGTCACCCGGTACCGGGTGGACATGCAGAACCGCCTGGCCATGCCGTTTGCCAGCGTCATCATGGCCTTTCTGGGAATTCCCTTCGCACTTCGAAAGGGCCGCAACGCCGGACCGGCCATGGGGGTGGCTATCAGCGTGGGAATCGGGATCGCCTACCATATCATTCAGGCGATGCTGGTGGCCTTCGGATACTCAGCGGTGATCCCCCCCCTTGTGGCGGCCTGGTCGGGACACGTCCTTTTCGGGCTTTTCGGTGTCTGGCTGCTGCTTTCCACCAAGGGATGATGCCCCCCTTCCGGGGACTCTTGTTTTCTTCCTGCCCTGTGTTTTAATTGAATTCCATGGGTTCCTTCCCCGTTTTGTCGGCGGGGGAGTTCATTGTTCATTCCAAACCATGCCCGGAGGGCCCGATGCCCAAAGTGAAGGTTCTTTTCCTCCCGCTTTATTCCCTTCTAATTTTGTGTCTCCTCCCCCTGGCGGGATTTGCCCTGGAAATCAGCGGCGTGGCTCCCGGCACCGTAACGCCCGGATCCTCGGTCACCATCACCGGGGGACCCTTCCAAGCCGGTGCCCGTGTGTTTCTCGGGGACCGGACCCTCGTGCCGAAGGTGGTTGACGACCACCACCTGACTTTCACCGTCCCCCCCCTCGAGGAAGGGGAGTACGCTCTATTCCTCCAGCAGGGGGGGGAATCCTCGGCCAAGACCTTCACCCTGCGGGTCGTTCTTCCGCCCCCCCGGATCTTCTCCATCAACCCGACAAATATCGACGAATGTTCGACCGAGGGCCAAAGACGGGTGGTGGTGGAAGGGCAGGATTTCCTGCCCGGCGCCAACTTGCTGCTGGACAATGCCGCTGTTGCCCATGCCCAGAGCGGCGGATCGACCATCTCCTTTACCGCCCCTCCTCTGCCGGCGGGGATTTACGGTGTCCAGGTAGTCAACCCCGATGGACGAAGGTCGCTTCCCCATTCTCTGTGGTTCAACAATATTCCCGAGATCGACACTGTCTCCCAGGGGCAGGATTACACCACCTACTATCAACTGGTCATCAACGGCAAGAACTTTTTCTTCAACTCCACTCTCGTTGTCACCGAGTATCCCATCGACGCCCAGGGAGTGGCGCCCCAGCAGCGGTCCATCCCTGTGCGGCGACACGGCTCAACAATCGGCGTGGGCGACAATGTCTTCTTCGTCGATTGCCACACCCTTATCTACAACCGGTTCCCCCTCAGCAACCAGGACAGGCAGGTGTCGCTGCAGGTCATCAACCCCGACGGCAAGGCGACCTCTTCCTACACCCTCTCCACGCCCTGAACGGGTCTCCGTGGGCATGAAAAAGCCCCGCCTTCCGACGGGGCTTTTTCGTGTCCATGGATTTTCCTGCATCACCCTCTCAATAGCGGTAAAAATCGGGTTTGAAGGGCCCTTCGACAGGGATCCCAAGGTAGTCGGCCTGCTTTTTCGTCAGTGTGGTCAGTTTGACCCCGAGTTTCTTCAGGTGCAGCCTGGCCACCTTTTCGTCCAGTTTCTTGGGGAGGACGTAAACCTTATCCCCGTACTTGCCCGGGTTGGTCCAGAGCTCCACCTGGGCCAGCACCTGGTTGGAGAAAGAATTGGACATGACGAAGGAGGGGTGGCCGGTAGCGCAGCCGAGGTTGACCAGCCGGCCTTCGGCCAGGACGATGAGGCGTTTACCTGCGGGGAAAACCACGTGGTCGACCTGAGGCTTGATATTGACCCACTCCAGGTCGCGAATGGAGGCGATATCGATTTCCAGGTCGAAATGTCCGATATTGCAGATGATGGCCTGGTCCTTCATCGCCTCCATGTGAGGCCGGGTAATGATGTCGCGGCAACCGGTGGCGGTGACGAAGATGTCGCCCAGGGGGGCGGCTTCATCCATTGTGGTCACCTGGTAGCCTTCCATAGCCGCCTGCAGGGCGATGATCGGGTCGATCTCTGTAATCAGAACCCGCGCGCCGAGGCCGCGCAAGGCGTGGGCGCACCCCTTGCCGACGTCGCCGTAGCCCGCCACGACAACGACCTTTCCCGCCACCATGACGTCCGTCGCCCTCTTGATGCCGTCGGCCAGCGACTCGCGGCACCCGTAGAGATTATCGAACTTGCTCTTGGTCACCGAATCGTTGACGTTGAAGGCGGGACACTTCAAGGTTCCGTTCTTCTCCATCTGATAGAGCCGGTGCACCCCGGTGGTCGTTTCCTCGGAAAGCCCGCGAACTTCCTTCATGAGCTCGGGGAATTTCTCGTGCATCACCTGGGTGAGGTCGCCTCCGTCATCAAGGAGCAGATTGGGCGTCCAGCCTCCCGGTCCCGCGATGGTCTGTTCGACGCACCACCAGTATTCCTCCTCCGTTTCGCCCTTCCAGGCGAAGACGGGTATTCCGGTTTCGGCGATGGCGGCTGCGGCATGGTCCTGGGTGGAGAAAATGTTGCAGGAACTCCAGCGCACCTCGGCCCCCAGATGCACCAGGGTTTCGATGAGTACCGCCGTCTGAATGGTCATGTGAAGGCAGCCGGCAATTCTGGCTCCCCTGAGGGGCTTGCGGGAGCCGTATTCCTCCCGCAGGGCCATGAGGCCGGGCATTTCCGTTTCCGCGATTTCGATTTCCTGGCGCCCCCACCGGGCCAGGGAAAGGTCCTTTACCTTGAAATCCTTCTTTTCGAGAGTAGGTTCCATAAGAAGTCCGCTCCTTGCGTTGAGTTAAATGTGATGGCGTCGCAAAAACTCACCAACTGCTGCGTTGCTGCAATTGTTCTCGCCGCTTCAACGTACGCAAGTACGCCTCATTGATCGACAATTGCGCGCCTTGCATTTGGCGCTTTTTGCTTAGCCATCCACTGGTTTGCTTTCTTGCGAAAGCATAAAATGTAGCCTTTTTCCCCTCTTCTTCCTTTAAGGCGGAAAAAACGAAGACGCTCTGCTCTTCAGGAGGTCCGTCAATGGGCTGAAAGTGACGCAGGGAGAACCCTGTCACGCCTCCAACTCCCGGCGCTCGAATCCAAGCCACCGGTCGGTCATTTTCTCCCGAAGCCATTCTTTTTCGTGGCGCCGCAGGTCGGCAATGACCACGGTACCCCCGGAGCGCAGAACCCGGTTGATTTCCTTCAGAACGGGAAGGGATTGGGCCGCATGGCTCAACATGGCGCGGCACCATGATCAACGGGGCACAGTCGGCTTCCCCGTCCTGCAAGGCAGGCGCCCCATCTCCCCTTTTCCTATTTCCCCGGTTTCAGGGAGAGAAGGACCGTATGCGCCTTTTCTGTCCCGGTCTCCACCAGCTGAAGCCGAAGCATGCCGGCCGAGGGCGCCTCGCCCGGGAAGAAAAGAAAGCCCCGACCGAGTATTCCGGGCCGGATGGCACGGTTCTGCAATTCCTTATTGGCCAGGTCACGGGAAATCTGCCACCCGGGCTCCTCCGAGCTGCCTGCCTGAGTCCCGCCGATGACCGCGCCGCCGGCGGCGCCGACCGCCGCTCCCTTGCCGAGGGCCTCCCCGACGTTTTCCCCGGTCAGAATGCCGATGGCAGCACCCAGGATGGCCCCGCCGGCGGCCCCCAGGACGGAGCCTTTGCCGGCGCCCTTGGCGATGGTGGCAAATTCGGAGCTGCTCTCCACTCTCTGATAGGCGGTGCCGCGGTCGAGGAGGTTCCACATGTTCCCCTGGTCATCGACCAGAAAGGTCTGTCCGGGTACCACCCGGAGGTCCCGGGAGCCGGTATTGTCGATTACCACCTGTACCGGAAGCAGACCCGCCTTGCGGATATTGAACCCGAAGACATTCTTCGCCTTCCCCGGGTCGGCGTAGGCCTCGGCGGCCACCTGGGCGCCCGCCACTATCTGCATGTTCGAGTAGGCCGAAGGAGCACGGAAGGGAACCACCCGGCTTTTGTAAGGGGTACAGGAGACCGTCACCATAGGGCAGAGCAGAAAAACCAAAAACAGCCAATGGAACTTCCTTACACACATACACAAAGTCCTTTCCAAATCGGCATATTGGCAATATGCCTGCATCAAATTTATAGCACGGAGGGCCCGGTTGACAACAACGTTCACAACTCCCGGAACGGGCCAGGCCTCAGGCTTCGATCAGTGCGCGCCAGAGCTTCGTCAGGGGGAACCAGAGCCGCACCAGAACCGCGCAGGCCAGACGCCCCGGAGGGTTATCGGTAACACGATCGAAGTAACGGTCGAAGGCGGCCAGCGCCGAAGCCTTCCCCTCCCCCGGAGCAAGCCCCTCCCGGAAACATCGTCGGGCATCCAGGGCGAAGGCCAACTGCCAGGCGTTGGCCCTTACGTAGCAGCCGGTCCGGTACCAGAGGGTGAATCGCTCTCGAAAAGTCAAGCCGCCCAGCAAGGCGCCGATTTTTTTGAAAAGGGGCAAAAGCCGGAGTTTCCCGGCCCGGTCCTGGCTGCGGTAAATTCCGGGGATCTCCCGAAGGGCCGCGTCCCAGCCAAGGGCGAAAAAATTCATGATGAGCGCATTCAGCATCTGCCGCTCCAGGAGCCCCTCGACTTCGAAACGCCGGGCCGAGGTCTGTATTTCGTCGGGGAGCAGCTTCCATCCTCCCCTCTTCAGCACGGCTTCGGCAAAGGCCACGTCCTCCAGAAAGGGTAGCGATTCTTCGAACGGTCCGAGTTCGTCCCAAAAGGGGCGGGAGATCAAAATGCCCTGGTCCCCATGGACGCATTCGGGACGGCCTAAGCGGGCCTTCCACTCATAAAAATAGTAAGCCGCCGAAGCCTTTGCGCCTTCGCGTCGAAACCGCAGGGCGAACCGGCCGGCGGCACTCTCGCCCGAGGAGGGGGAATGCGTCCCACTCAGGGCGTCCAGGGCGCGCCGAAAGGCATGCGGCTCGGGGAAAAGCGAGTCGGCATGCAGAAAAAGAAGATGTGCGCCCCGGGAAGCCCGCGCCCCGGCATTCAACTGGCGTCCCCTCCCCTTTTCCCCGGCGACCACTCGGCAAGGAAAAGGCGCCGTCGGAATCACCCCCTCGAGAAGGGTGTGCGTCCCGTCGGTGGAGCCGCCGTCACTGAAAACGACCTCGATGCGAACGCCCTTCTGGTCGGCCAGCGTCCGAAGGAGAGGGGGCAGGTTCTCCGCCTCGTTGAGCAGAGGAACGATGACCGAAAGTTCGGGAATCGGCGAGGATATCACGCAAAGCCTCTGGGTTCAGTATCGAGGATACCGCATATTCCGCTAAAACAAAAAGGCGAACCTTTCGGGTCCGCCTTTTTGTCAGATTCTGAGCTGTTTCAGAGGCCGGCGCGCCGCCGAAGAGATTCGGCCCGGTCGACCCGCTCCCAGGTAAACTCTGGAAGTTCCCTGCCGAAATGGCCATAAGCTGCGGTCTTGCAGTAAATGGGCCGCAGCAGGTCAAGTGCCTCGATGATGGCTCTCGGCCGCATGTCGAACTCTTCGAGGGCTATCCGGGCAATCTCATTGGAGGGGATCTTACCGGTGCCGAAGGTGTTGATCATGACCGAGACCGGCTCGGCCACGCCGATGGCATAGGCCAGTTGTACCTCGCACTTGGTCGCCAGACCGGCGGCAACGATATTCTTGGCAACATACCGCGCCATGTAGGAGGCGCTTCGGTCTACCTTGCTTGGGTCCTTGCCGGAAAACGCTCCGCCTCCGTGGGAACCCTGGCCGCCGTAGGTATCGACGATGATCTTGCGTCCGGTCAGGCCGCAGTCGCCCATGGGGCCGCCGACCACGAAACGGCCGGTCGGGTTGATGAAGAACTTCGTCTTTTCGTCGAGAAGTTCCTCGGGAACGACTTTCTTCACGACCTCTTCGATGATTCCCTCCCGAAGGGTTTCGTAGGTGACCTCCGGCGCGTGCTGGGAGGAGACGACCACAGTATCGACTCGAATCGGCTTGTCATTGATGTACTGGATGGAAACCTGGGCCTTTCCGTCGGGGCGCAGAAAGTTGAGCAGCCCGGTTTTGCGCACCTCGGCAAGGCGTCTGGTCAACCCGTGGGCGTAGGTGATGGACATCGGCATCAGCTCGGGGGTCTCGTTGCAGGCATAACCGAACATGAGGCCTTGATCGCCGGCGCCCTGCTCCTTGAAAAGCCCCTCCCCTTCGGTGACGCCCTGGGAGATGTCGGGGGACTGCCGGTCGATGGAGGTAATGACCGCGCAGGTCTCCCAGTCGAATCCCATGGCGGAGTCGTCGTAGCCGATTTCCCGGATCATTTCCCGAACAACGTTGGGATAGTCCAGGCGAGCAGTGGTGGTGATTTCCCCAGCGATCATGGCCATGCCGGTGGTTACCATCGTTTCACAGGCCACCCTCGCCCTTGGATCCCGGCTGAGAATGGCATCGAGGATGGAATCGGAAATCTGGTCGGCGACCTTGTCGGGATGTCCTTCGGTAACGGACTCGGAAGTAAAAAGGAAATCGGTCATGGCCATGGGTCATGGTCCTCCTGTTTTGTAATGGTCTAGAAAAAACGCTTCATCCTAAAGGGGAACAAGGGGAATGTCAAGTTGGAGCCTCTTCCAAAATGAAATGTGTCTGAAGAGCCCCTCTGATGGCAACGCGCCGAAAAGACCGGCAGGTTCAAGAGTCAACGGGCAAGGACCATTGACATACGGCTTCAGATCAAAGGCGCCCCAAAGATGTCGGGGAACCGCCGGGCCATTTCCTCTTCGAGCCGCCGGGCGATTTCCTGGGCGGTTGTGAGTTTGAAGAGCTCCTCGAGCAGTTCCTCCCCTTCCTGTCGCTTGACCTGGCGCAGAACACGCTTGACCCGGACAATCTCCGAAACGTTCATCGACAGCTCGTCGAAGCCGAGCCCCAGAAGGATCAAGCTGTAGCTCGGCTCACCGGCCATTTCCCCGCACATCCCGACTTCAATCCCGGCCTCTCTGGCGGCGGAACAGATTTGCCTGAGCGCCCGCAGCACCGCAGGGTGCAACGGCTCGTAAAGGTAGGCCACGTGTTCGTTGCCCCGGTCCACGGCCAGGCAGTACTGAATAAGATCGTTTGTACCCACCGAAAAAAAATCGACCTCCCTGGCCAGCAGGTCGGCCACAAGTGCGGCAGAGGGCGTTTCTATCATGATCCCGATGGGCATTTTCGGGTCATAAGCCAGCCCTTCGGCGGCAAGTTCCTTTCTTGCGTCCTCGAGGCAGGCCTTGCAGGAGCGGATTTCGGCCACCCCCGCAATCATGGGGAAGAGAATGCGCACCCGGCCATACGCCGAAGCCCTCAGAATGGCCCGCAACTGGATCTTGAAGAGCTTGCCCTCCTTGAGGGAAAAGCGCACGGCCCGTAGCCCCATGGCCGGATTGGCTTCGTCGGAAAGGTTGATCTCCGGAACGAATTTGTCCCCTCCGACGTCCAGGGTCCGGAAGGTCACCGGGTGAGGCGCCATTTTTTCGGCAATTTCGCGATAAATATTGAATTGTTCCTCTTCCGAAGGGGGCGCGGAGCGGTTCATGTAGAGGAATTCGGTCCGGAACAATCCTATACCCTCGGCCCCGTGGCTCAGGGCCGGGGGCACTTCCTCGACCAGTTCGACATTCCCCCGCAGAGCGACCCGAAAACCGTCGAGGGTTACCGCCGGAAGCTCGCAATAGGACAGGAGTTCCTTTTCCAGGTATTCGTAGGCCTGTTTTTTCTGAAGATATTCACTGAAGGTGGCGGGAGAGGGATTGAGGATGACGGTACCATTGACGCCATCGAGTATGGCCGGGACCCCTCCCGGGACAAGGGAGCTTATCGTCTCCAGTCCGAGGACGGCTGGAATCCCCAGGGAGCGAGCCAGGATGGCCGTATGGGAGGTCCGGCCTCCCATGTCGGTGATGAAGCCGAAGATCTTCTCCTTGTCCATCTGCATGGTGTCGGCGGGGGAAAGATCGTGGGCGACGATGATGACTTTTCTGTCGATGGCTGCCAGCGAGGGCTGTTTTTTCCCAAGCAGGTTGCGCAGCAGACGATCTCCCACCGAATCGATGTCGGAGCGACGCTCCCTCAGATACTCGTCCTCAATACGGTCAAAGACTGCCCGGAACTTTCCCAGGGTATGCTTCAAGGCCCCGGCCGCGTTGAGATGGTCCTGCTCGATGGCGGCCACGGTGTCGTTGAAAAGCATCTGGTCTTCGAGGATGAGCAGGTGGGTATCGATGATGTAGAGATGCTCGGCGAGCTGCCTGTCGCTGACCTGGCTTTTAACCTCCTCCAACTGTTCCCTGGAATTCCGGAGGGCCTGCCGGAAGGCCTCTATTTCATCCGGCACCTCATCGGCGGAAATCCTTCGCTCCGCGACCGTTTCCCCGGCGCGATTGAGGAGAAAGGTTTCACCGATGGCAATGCCCGGTGAGGCTCCAATGCCAATCAGGAAGGTATCCTGGGGAATGTCAATCTTCTCCGAATCCATCATCGATCAATTTTCCTATAGCGGCAAGGGCCTGTTCAGCGTCATCTCCCTGGGTCCCCACCCGAATCCGGGACCCTTGGGGAGCTGCCAGCATCAGGATGCCCATGATGCTTTTCCCGTTGACCTCCATACCCTCCTTTTCCACCGTAACTTCGGAATGGAAACAGTTGGCCGTCTGAACAAGTTGGGCGGCCGCACGGGCATGAAGACCCAGGCGGTTCCCAATGGTAAATTCCTTAATCGGCATCAGAAAACTCCGGCAAGGCCGAAACCGAGCAGCAGTGAAACGATCATCAACATGGTCAGCAAGGTAGAGACCCCCCTGCGCACCGCCCAGCCCAGAAAAAGGACGGTGGGAACTGCCAGCAGTCCCCAACCGGCCGAAAAATTCTCCTGCCTGAGGCAAAGAAACGTCAGGTAGGCGGACAAACCCCCTAGAAGAACCACCGTCCCCTCCTTAAGGCGGATGGCGAGGTCCGGCAGTCGGCGGCGCTGCACTCTCTCCACGATACCCACTCCACGAAGGTACCCCCCCAGAAGCCCGGTGACTCTCACCCAGATATGGGGAAAGTTGAAAAGAAGAAGAAACACCACCGGAGCCCAGAGGGAGCCCCTGGCTGCAAAAAACAACGCCACCCCTGCGGCCAGGGGCCGGATCCCTCCCCAGAAAAGGGCATCGCCCATGGCGGCGTAGGGAGCCATGACCATGGCCTTGAACTCCCCTGCGCCGATTTCTGTCGTTTCTCCGGCAGCTTTCCTCTCCTCCAGGGCCAGTACGGTGCCCAGTACGGGGGAGGCCATGAAGGGGTGGGTATTGAAATTCTCCAGGTGCCGCCGATAGGCTTTGTTCAATTCCTCCGGCTGGTCCCGGTAGAGGAATCGCAGAGCCGGGACGAGGCTGTACAGGAATCCGAGGTTCTGCAACCGCTCGAAATTCCAGCTCGCCTGCAGAAAAAAGGAGCGTAGGAAGGTCCGGAATAAGACGCCGTGAGGCAATCTCAATCGTTCCATCGTCTCGTCACAACAGCCAGAGCATCAACAGGGCTGTGGAAAAGGAGGCTGCAAAGAGGGTCCTGGCTCGCCTGACATTGATGGTACACAGAATACCGGCGATCCCTACCAGGGGAAAGGCCAGTTTCAGCCAGTTGGCCGTATCGGCGGCCGAGGCGATCAACCAGGGAGCCAGCCACCCGAGCAAAAGGGCCCCGACCCCCACGATAACGGAAAACGTCCCCAGCGAAGAGATGGCAAAATGGACTGATCCCCCGCAGGTGGCTCCTTTCCACGTCTTTCAGCCGGCCCTCCGCCAGGGCCAATTCAGCCTGTTGCACAATCCGCCCGTTCCAATGGCGGACGGCCCGATCCAGAAACTGGCCGACCTTGCCCAGAGGCATGGCGACAAGGGTGCAAAGAATGATGAAAGGCAGTCCCGAGAAGCCAGGGACTGCCGTGCAGGCTCACCGCAAGGATCGTCGCTCCGATCGCCACCTGGGTATCGTCGGGAGGGACGGCCGCCCCCACCGGCAACCGGCCGAGCCAGAGCAGTTCGATCATGGCTCCGATCTGAAGGCCCGCCATGGCATCCCCGATCAGCCATCCGGTGAGCGGGGCGGCCACAATGGGACGCGAGACCATGAACTGAAACGCAGCGGTACGGTCCAGCCCGAGGCCGACCGCAAGGGCCCCGCCGATCAGGAAATCGGCAACAGCCATTTCACCCTCCAGCGTTGCGGATAAGTTTTCTCCAGGCCAATTCGCGGTCCGTGGGCAGACACTGACTGAAGATTCTGACCCCTTTCTTTTCCAGGGATTCCAGCCTTTCGATATCGTCGGCATCCAGGGAAATCGTACAGGATAGCCTCATCGTGCCCTCACCGCCGTGCATGTTCCCGAGATTGAGGCGGGAGAAGTCAATTCCCAGGCGGCGGGCTTCCAGGGCATCCGTCGAATCACCGAAGAGCAGCACGGACCCGCTTGTCGTCGAGTTTCCCCGAGGCGAACATCCGGGCCACCTCCGCCAGGGTCCCGATGACTACCCGAATCCCCTTGGGAACGGCGGTTTCCATCAGGAGTCTCTGAAAGGTGGCCGCCGCCACCTGGTCGTTGGCGACCACGATACAGTCGGCACGCAGATGTGGGAATCCAGGCCTCCAGCACCTGCCCGTGAATCAATCGATTATCGATTCGGGCCAGGACAATGCCCATCACCCAATCACTCCGGAAGAAACCAGTTATTTTTGCAAAAATTCGCTGGCCAGGGAAATACTCTGCTGGGCATAAGCTTTCAGCAGGGCCGCCAACTCGGTCAGGGCGAGGTCTTCCTGAGCGTTGAAGAACTTCAGAACCATCGGCAGGTTGACGCCGGTCAGTATTTCAACCCGGGTGGGCTCGAGGAAGGAGAGACTGATGTTTGCCGGCGTCCCACCGAAAAGATCGGTCATGATGATGACCCCTTCGTTATCCGATCCCGCCGTCTCGATGGCCTGCAGGATTCGGGTGCGAATATTTTCCACGCTGTCTTCTCTGGTGATGCCGACCGCCAGGGCATTTCTCAGGGGACCGATAATCATCTCGGAAGCCCGGAGAAATTCCTCGGCCAGGTTTGAATGCGTAGCAAGGACCAGTCCGACCATTAAAGATTACCTCTTGTCGATATCCCTGTGTCGTGATTCAAGATTTACCCCGGGAGAGGTAAGACAGGAGCTCAGAGCCTCAACGATGGCCACACTGCGGTGACGCCCCCCGGTACACCCAATGGAAATAGTCAGGTAGCTTTTTCCCTCGTGCTGGTAATGGGGCAGGAGAAATTGCAACAAATCCTGGAAATGAGTCAGGAAATCCTTGCAGGGCTGCTGGGAGAGAACGTACTCGCGAACCTGGGGGTCGAGTCCCGTCAGGGGCTGCAGGTCGGGAACGAAATGAGGGTTGGGCAAAAACCGCACATCCATGACCAGGTCCGAATCCGGGGGGAATTCCGTAGCGAAAACCGAAGGATTGCAACTGAACCACCAGCGGGTACCCCCCCTCCTCTCCCCTGGCGGTCTGCACCACCTTGGCCCGCAACTGGTGGGGGGTGAGCCAGGAGGAGTCGATGACCACGGTGGCCTGGTCCCGCAGTCCTGCAAGCAGCCTCCGCTCCTGGAGAATCCCCTCGTGCACCCCCTCCTCCCGGCCAGGGGGTGGCGTCGGCGGGTTTCGGAATATCGCCGGATCAGGATATCGTCGGAGGCATCGAAAAAATAAATCTCCAGATGATATCCGGCCTCCTGAGCATGCTGAAGATAATTTCGAAACCCGCCAGGAAATCGCGGTTGCGAACGTCCATGACAACGGCCACATCGGATTCGTCAGCCGCCGTCCTTGGCGATCAATTCCAGAAATCGCGGCAAAAGAACCAGAGGAAGGTTGTCGATGACGAAGAAGCCTTCATCTTCCAACGCCCGGGCGGCGGTACTTTTCCCGAACCGGACAATCCGGTGATGATTATCAGTCGCGTCCGGCTCATTCAAGGTTATCTCCGATAATGGCATGAGAATGCAGACGGGCCGTCTCGGCCATCCGCTGTTCGAGACGGTCCTGAAACTCCACGGCACTGTGATATCCCATCTCTTTCAGAAGCTGGTTTCGGGCGGCGACTTCGACGATGGTCGCAACGTTTCGGCCGGGACGGACGGGAATTTTCAGCAAGGGAATGTCCAGGCCCAGAACGGGATAGACCTGCTCCTCCAGACCGAGGCGATCATATTCCCTGTCCTCCTCCCAATCGACCAGTTCAACGGCCAGGTCGATTTTTTTCCGCTCCCGGATGGCCGCAACTCCGAACAGATGTTTGATGTTGATGATGCCCAGGCCCCGGATTTCCATGTGGTAATGAAGCAGATCCATGCCTTCGCCAAAGAGTACGGCGGGAAGCTTGAGCCGGACCTTGACCACGTCGTCGGCCACCAGGCGATGTCCCTTCAGCACCAGGTCGAGAGCACACTCGCTTTTGCCGATGCCGCTTTTGCCGAGAAGCAGGACTCCGACGCCGAGCACATCCACGAGGACCCCGTGCACGATGGTCGAAGGCAGCAGCCGCTCTTCAAGAAATTTGGTGATCAGGGAGATAAAGGTCGAACTCTGGTGGTGGGTGCGCAGCAGGGGAATCCCCTGGTCTTCGGTATCGCGGGCCAGCAGCTCGGGTGGCTCCTGCCCCTTGGTGATGATAAAGCAGGAAATATCCAGGGAACAGAGCTTGCGCAGGTTCGATTCGACCTTCTTCTGGGGAAGGTGCGCAAGATAGCTGAGCTCCGTGGAACCGAGGACCTGAATGCGGTCGGGGTGCAGATTGGTGGTATACCCCGCCAGAGCCAGACCCGGCTTCTGGATGCGGGGAACCTGAACGCGTTTTCCCAGACCGCGTTCCCCCGCCAGCAGTTCCAGGTCAAGGCCGGCCTCTTTTTCCTCAAGCAACTCTTGGATACTCAGCCCGGTCATAATCCCCCGAAAGGTCAGAGCTTATCTTCTTCTTCGGTAATAATCTGATAGAGGTCCTGCTCGTTCGTAGCCTCCATCAAACGACGCCGAACGGAAGGAGTTTTTGAGCAATTTGGAGATGCGCGCGAGGGTTTTCAGATGGACCCCGACCGATTCCTCCGGCGCAACCAGGAGAAAGAACAGGTAGGCCGGCTTGCCGTCCATGGAGTCAAAATCGACCCCTGAGCGGCTCCGCCCGAAAGAAATCAGAAGTTTCTTGATGTCCTTCAGCTTGCCGTGGGGGATAGCGACCCCATCTCCGATGCCGGTGCTGCCGAGGCGCTCGCGTTCCTGGAGGACCCTGATGACCTCCTGTCGGTCCAGATGGTCCTCCACCTTCAACATGGCATCGGTAAGTTCGGCCAGGACTTCGTTTTTTCCGGTGGCCTGAAGTTCAGGGGCAATGGCGGCAGGATTGAGCAGATCGGTTATCTTCATGTCTCGTTTTTCTATCCCTTTTCGACCGGGCAAAAACGGGGGAAAGGCTTTTCGCCTTTCCCCCGTCTGCCGATTGAACTTATTTTGCCTGGGGCACGATCAGCCCGTAATTGCCGTCCCTGCGGCGGTAGACCACGTTGATTTCCTCCGATGAGGCATCGGTGAAAACCAGGAACTCCTTGTTCAGCAGGTCCATCTGCATGACCGCCTCCTCCACCGACATCGGTTTCACCGGGAAACTGCGGCTGCGGATGATGATGGGCTCTCCGGCACCCTCATCGATGCTTTCGGCCGCCAGCACGCTTTTTTCCACCTGCCGTTCCCTGCCGGTCAGGGGCTTGTGCTCCTTGATCTTTTCCTTGTACCGCTTGAGCTGACGCTCGATCTTGGCCACCACATTGTCTATGGCGGCGTACATGTCGTTGGTTGCCTCGGAGCCCTTGATGGTGATGCCCTTGGCGACGATGGTCACCTCGACCTGGTGCCGGATTTTCTTCTCCACGGAAAGCGCCACCTGCGCGTCAATCGGCTCCTCGATGTACTTTTTGACCCGGGAGAGTTTCTCTTCCACATAGGCCCGAACCGGATCGCTGGTTTCCATATGTCTGAACATGACGGCAATTTGCATACTGATACAACCTCCTGGTGATAAATCCCCGACATCGGGGGGCGCTGGACTATTTTTATTAGATTATAACTTTCCTTGCCGCATTCGTCACTGTGCGGGGACTAAAAAAGCCGCTTTCTGTCGGTTGAAGAGCCGATTCCCAGCATCTCCCGGTATTTGGTCACGGTTCGCCTGGCGATATCGATGCCGTGCTGGCGGAGGATTTCCACCAGCTTCTGGTCGGAAAAGGGCTTGCGGGAGTTTTCGCCGGCGATGATTTCCTTGATTTTGCTCTTGACGCTCTCCGAGGCGATCGATTCGCCCTCCATGGTATTGATGCCGCTGTTGAAAAAATACTTCAGCTCGAAAAGCCCCTGGGGGGTCTGAACATATTTGTTGGTGGTCACCCGGCTGATGGTCGACTCGTGCATCTCGATATCCTCGGCCACGTCCCGCAGGACCAGGGGCTTGAGGTGTGCGATGCCCTTGTCGAAAAATTCGCGCTGAAACTTGACGATACTCTTGGTGACCTTGAAGATGGTCCGCTGGCGCTGATGAATGCTTTTGATGAGCCACATGGCGCTGCGCATTTTATCCTGGATATATTCCCCGGCCTTTTCATCGACGGAAGCCGCGCCGGCCAGGGCGTTGCGGTAAAAGGAGTTGATGCGCAGGTTGGGAAGTCCCTCGTCGTTCAGAACAACCACATATTCATCGGAGATTTTGTACACGAAGATGTCGGGGATAATGTAGTGAACCTCATCCTGTCCAAAGGGCCGTCCGGGACGGGGATCGAGGCCGGAAATGATCTTCGCCGCACCGAGCACCTCATCCAGTGGGACCTCCAGGGCCTTGGCGATAGCCGGATATTTTCGCGTTTCGAGCTCGGCGATGTGCTCGCGCAGGACGGTCTCTACAAGGGAGCCCTCCATGCCGAGCTGCTCGACCTGTTTCAGCAGGCATTCCTGAAGGTTTCGCGAGGCCACGCCGGTCGGGTCGAAATCCTGTACGATCTCAAGCACCTTCTCAACCTCGGCGAGGGGGGTGACCCGTTATATCGGCTATCTCTTCGAGGGTAGCCTTCAGATATCCGTCCTCGTCCAGGTTGCCGATGATTTCGGCGGCGATCCGGCGCTCCCTGTCATCTATGCGGGAGAGATTGAGCTGCCACATCAGGTGGTCGGTGAGGGTGCTCTTTTTGGTCAGCAGGTTCTCGTAGGAGGGGCGGTCCTCGTCTTCCTCGAAATACTCGGCCGTCGTGCCGCTCAGGTTGTAGCCTTCCAGGTAGGTCTGCCAGTCGATTTCGCCCAGCCCTTCGGTTTCACCCTTGACCTCCTTGATTTCCTCAGAGGCTCCCGTTTCGGCTTCCATAACTGTCTGCGGAATCGGACTCCTCAGGCGTCTCCTTTTCCTCGACGACGTCCATCCCTTCTTCGAGAACAGGGTTCTCCTCCAACTCCTGGCGGACCGTGTCCACCAGTTCCATTCGGGAGAGCTGGAGCAGTTTGATCGCCTGCTGTAACTGGGGGGTCATCACCAGTTGCTGACTGAGCTTGAGTTGTTGCCGAATCTCTAAAGCCATTTTACTCCCGGGTTAAAATCCCGAAATGCCGGGTTCAAGGTTCAAGTCGTTCAAGGCTCGCCACGCCATAGCCGAAAGGCGACGGCGGGTTCACGATTCCCGCCCCTCCCTCAGAGTCGGAAATTCTCACCGAGGTAGATGGATCTTGCCTTCGGACTTGCCGCAATTTCGGCGGGCTCGCCGTACTCCAGTATTTCACCTTCATTGAGAATGTAGGCCTTGTCGCATACCCCGAGGGTCTCCCGGACGTTGTGGTCGGAGATGAGAACCCCGATACCGCGCGCCTTGAGCTGCGAAATGATACTCTGGATATCGATCACGGCAATCGGGTCGATGCCGGCAAACGGTTCGTCAAGCAGGATGAAGGCCGGTTCGATAACCAGTGCCCGGGCAATTTCCACCCGTCGGCGCTCTCCTCCGGAGAGAGCGTACCCGAAGGTCCGGGCCACGTGGGTCAGGCGCAACTCCTCCAGGAGTTGATCCTTTCTCTTCCGGCGCTTGGAGGAGCTCAAGTCGAGGGTTTCCAGGATGGCCAGAAGGTTCTCCTCCACCGTGAGCTTGCGGAACACCGAAGCTTCCTGGGGAAGGTAGGAGATGCCGGCCCTCGCCCGCTGATACATGGGCAATCCGGTCAGTTCGACTTCATCCAGAAAAACCCGCCCCTGGTCGGGCCGAACAAGTCCCACAACCATGTAGAAGGAGGTTGTCTTTCCGGCTCCGTTGGGTCCGAGAAGGCCAATCACCTCCCCCGACCCCACCTCCAGGTCCACCCCGCGAACCACCTGTCGGCCTCTGTAGGCCTTGGATAGCTTCCGGGCAGCGAGTCTTCTTTTCACTTCCCTTCACCTTTGGGGGTAAAAACGGCATTCACCCGGGAGCCGCCCCCTCCCTTGACGATGCTTCGCTCTTCATTGAGAAAGACGGTGATCTCATCCCCCTCCACGAAATCCTGACCCTGGTGCACCCGGGGGGAGCCGGTAAGGACAATCCTGCCTTCCTTGCGGAAGAATATCCCCTGCTGCCCGGTGGCCACCCGGCCCCCCTGGACCACCCGGACATCCCCGTGAGCTTCTACCCGGTCAATATCATGATTGTCCGGCCCGTAGAACAGGTCGATGCTCCTGGCATAGATGGTCAGGTCTCCCTGGCGGGCAACCACATTGCCGAGGAATTCCATTTTGCGGGTTCCCTGATCGGCCTCAAGGCGGTCGGAGGTAATCCGTATCGGTTCCTGAGAAACCGTCTTTCCGGTCTTGGCTGAAACTTCGGCCCGGCAGGGTGTGGCAAAAAGCAATATGGCCAGAGCTATGTAAACCGTCCTGAGCATCGAACCCTTCACATTCAACTGCGTACCATCCCTTCGACCCGCGCGTGGACACCGGAGAGAATCCGGAAGGTATCATCCTGGAGGCGGAAACGGAACCCCTTTCCCGTGACCTCCATAGTCGGCAAAACCAGCCGCACCGGGTCGGTGCCCGAGATGAGCCTCCCCGCCTCCTGGTAGCGCAGGCGCTCGGTATAAAAAGCAATTCCCCCCGGACTTTTTATCACGACATTGCCCCGGGTTTCCACCTCGTGGGTGGTCGTGTTCATTTCACCGCTGCGGGCGGTGAGGGTTGCCTTTTCCACCCCTTTTTTATCAAAAAAGATCATGCGGATATTTTCAATCCTCGCCAGCCCCTGGCCCACGCTCTGGTCCGCAGAGTCTGCGGTCAGGGTCCAGCGACGAACCCCCTCGCGGGTTTCCGTGTACTGGATCCTCTTCATGGAGAGGTCGACATTCGGGGGCAGAGATCCGACGACTTCCGCCGGATCCGCACCGTGAAAGTTGCGAACAACCGTCACGATCAGCGCCCCGGCAAGAATCAGGATGACAAGGGCCAAAAGATTTCGGGCATTTAATCTTCTCGTCATAGAGGCGGTCAGTATACCATCATGGGCATAAGGTGTAAAGGCGATTCTCCGATGTTTGGCACGAGATTTGAATAGAGGTTCCGGAGAGGTGGTGAGATCGTGAAATGGTGAGGGGGATAAACCGTCAAACTACCATTTCCCCAGCTCCCTATTTCCCTATCTCCCCCGCCCCATTAAAATACCGGTTCGTCACCTGGGCCCAGCACCCCGTTTGCCGAAGGATCAGCTCGCAGATTTCCCGCACCGCTCCCCGGCCGCCGCGGGCTTCGGTCACGTAGTGAACGAAGGGCTTCACGTCCTCGGAGCCGTCGGCCACCGTGGCCGCAAATCCCACCCGTCGCAGAACCGGAAGGTCGACGATATCATCTCCGACATAGGCCGCCTGTTCATCTCCGATGCCGAGGGAGTCGAGAATCTCCTCATAGGGGCGGGTCTTGTCCTTGACCCCCTGATAGAGAATCCCAATGCCGAGTTCGCTGGCACGGATCTCCACCACCCTGGAATGACGTCCGGTAATGATCCCGACCTGCAGCCCGGCACGCTGCAGCAGTTTGAGACCGTGGCCGTCCCTGACGTCGAAGGCCTTGGTTTCGACTCCGTTGTTATCGAAGAAAATCCTTCCGTCGGTCATGACCCCGTCCACGTCGAGAAGGAGCAGCTTGAGTTTTTCCAGCCGGGCCTTCATCAGACCACCCCGGCTTTGAGCAGGTCGTGAAGGTGAACGATACCGACGGGGGCCAGGCTGGCCTCCGAATCGAAGACGAAGAGCGAGGTAATGGAATGCTCCTCCATCTTCTGCAGGGCCTTGGCGGCCAGGTTGGAGCGAAGGATGCGCTTGGGGTTCGGCGTCATGATCTCGCCGATGGGACGGTCGAGCACCTCGAATCCCTGGCCGAGAGCCCGGCGGAGATCCCCGTCGGTGAAAACTCCGGCCAGATGGCCGTCCTCTGCGCTCACGCCGGTGATCCCCAGTTTTTTGTTGGTAATTTCAAAAAGAGCCTCCTTGACCAGGGTGGACAGGGCAACCATAGGGATATCCCCTCCGGTATGCATCATGTCTTCGACCCGCAGCAGCAGACGCTTTCCGAGTGCCCCGCCGGGATGGAAAAGGGCGAAATCCTCCTCCTTGAAGCCCCGCCGCATGAGCAGCGCCACGGCCAGGGCATCGCCCAAAGCCAGTGTGGCCGTGGTGCTGGCCGTCGGGGCAAGGCCCAGAGGACAGGCTTCTTCCTTGACCGAAATATCGAGAAAGACGTCGCCCGCGCGGGCCAGGGTACTCCTGGGGTTTCCGGCCATGGCGATGAGCGGCAGGCCAAGGCGCTTGATGACGGGAAGAATACGGGTCAGCTCCTCCGTCTCTCCGGAGTTGGAAACGGCAATCACGACGTCCCCCTTCATCAGCATCCCCAGGTCGCCGTGGATGCCTTCGGCGGGGTGAAGGAAAAGAGCCGGGGTCCCCGTTGAAGCCATGGTCGCGGCAACCTTCTGGCAGATCAGCCCCGATTTTCCCATCCCGGTTATAACCACCCGGCCATGGCAGGCCAGGATCATCTCCGTCGCCCGGGTGAACTGCCCATCAATCCGGTCGACCAGGGCCAGAATCGCCTGGGCCTCCTTGCGCAATACCTGTTTTGCCGTCTCAATCATGGATTTATTCTCCAGAGGCAAGACAGTGCCGCCGGCGCTCCAAAAAGAGCTTTGCGCACCGTCTCCCGTCTTCAGACTTCCGTCTTCAGCCTGTTCTTCACAACCCTGTCAATCGCCAGAACCTCCTCCAGCATTTCTTTCAGATCCCGCAGGTAAAGGGAGTTGGGACCGTCACACAGGGCCTTTTCGGGGTCCTCATGCACCTCCCAGAACAGGCCGTCGATGCCGACGGCGGTCGCGGCCCGCGAAAGGGCTCCCACGTACTGCCGCTGTCCGCCGGAAGAGGCGCCCGCCCCCCCGGGAAGCTGTACCGCATGGGTGGCGTCGAATATGACCGGGGCGCCGGTCTCCCGCATGATCACCGGGGAGCGCATGTCGACCACAAGGTTGTTGTAACCGAAGGAGGCGCCGCGTTCGGTCAGCAGAATGCGCTCGTTGCCGACCGCCCTGATTTTTTCCACCGCGTTGCGCATGTCCCAGGGGGCGAGAAACTGCCCCTTCTTCACGTTGACGGCCCTGCCCGTTCTGGCGGCGGCCACCAGCAGATCGGTCTGGCGGCAAAGAAAGGCGGGAATCTGGAGAATGTCCAGGACTTCGGCGGCGGGAGCCAACTGCGAGAGATCATGAACATCGGAGATGACCGGCAGGCCGAACTCGGCCTTGACCTTGGCCAGGATCCGCAGCCCTTCGGCCGGACCGGGACCGCGAAAGGCAGAAAGTGAGGTTCGGTTGGCCTTGTCGTAGGAGGCCTTGAAGACAAGGCCGATGCCGAGCTCGTCGGTGAGGTTCCTGAGAAAAGCTGCAATGCGCAGCGTCAGGGACTCTTCCTCAATCACGCAGGGCCCGGCTATCAGCACCAGCGGCCGGCCGCCGCCGAATACGGCGTTGCCTACGGCGACTTCATTCACCATGCTTGTTCTCTTCGCGCTGCTTCAGGCAGGCGCCGACAAAAGATTCGAAGAGCGGATGGGGCTCCATCGGCCGGGAGCGGAATTCGGGGTGGAACTGGCATCCGAGAAACCAGGGGTGGTCTGGCAGCTCGACAATCTCGATCAGGTCCGCCTCCGGATAGACTCCGGAGAGGGTCAGGCCCTTGTCGGTCAGCGCTTTGCGGAAAGCATTGTTGAACTCATAGCGATGCCGGTGCCGCTCCATGATATTCGGCTGACCGTAGATGCGTCGGGCCAGTGTCCCCTTCTCCAGGCTGCAGGGGAAGGCCCCCAGGCGCATGGTCCCCCCCTTGCGGGTCACCGACTTCTGATTCTCCATGATGTGGATGACGGGGTTTTTGGCGTCATCGCGAAACTCAGCGGAGAAGGCGTCTTCGATGCCGCACACGTTGCGGGCGAATTCGACGACCGCCATCTGCATCCCCAGGCAGATGCCGAAGAAGGGGATTCGGTTCTCCCTGGCATAACGGATGGCCGCCGTCTTTCCCTCGCTGCCCCGCTCCCCGAAGCCGCCCGGGACAAGAATGCCGTCGACCCCGGTGAAGGTGTCGTTGATGCCGTGGCGCTCGAGGGCCTCGGAATCGATGTACTTCAATTTCACCCGGCAGTCGTTGGCGATCCCCCCGTGGATGAGGGCCTCCGAGAGGGACTTGTAGCTCTCCGTGAGCTCGACATATTTGCCGACGATGGCGATGGTCGTCTCGCCGGAGGGCTCCCTGACCCTCTTTACAATCCTTTCCCAGGGATCCAGGTCGGGCGACTTGGTCCAGATATTCAGGTAGTCGACGATTCGCTCGTCCAGGCCCTGCTCATGGAAAGCGACCGGCGCCTCATAGATGGAGGTCACATCCCGGGCGGTGATCACCGCCTCCTCCCGAACGTTGCAGAAGAGGGCGATCTTGGCTTTCATGTCGCGGGGGATCTCCCGGTCGCAGCGACAAAGCAGGATGTCGGGCTGGATGCCTATTTCGCGAAGCTCCTTGACCGAGTGCTGGGTCGGCTTGGTTTTCAGCTCGCCGGCCGTGGCAATGTAGGGCACGAGGGTGAGGTGGATGTAAAGTACGTTCTCGTGACCGCGGTCGGTGCGGAACTGCCGGATGGCCTCCAGAAAGGGCAGAGACTCGATGTCGCCGACCGTGCCGCCGACCTCGATGATGGCGATGTCCACTCCCTTGGCGTTCTCCAGGATCTTGCTCTTGATCTCATTGGTGATGTGGGGAATGACCTGGACCGTCCCCCCCAGGTAGTCGCCGCGGCGCTCCTTGCGGATGACCGAATCGTAAACCTGCCCGGTGGTGAAGTTCGACTTGCGGGAGAGGCGGGCCGAGGTATAGCGCTCGTAGTGCCCAAGGTCCAGGTCGGTCTCCGCCCCGTCGTCGGTGACAAAGACCTCCCCGTGCTGAAAAGGGCTCATCGTCCCGGGGTCAACGTTGATGTAGGGGTCCATCTTCTGCATCGAGACCTGCAATCCGCGGGCCTCCATGAGAGCGCCGATGGAGGCTGCGGCAAGCCCCTTGCCGAGCGAGGAGACGACCCCTCCGGTGATAAACAGGAATTTGGTCTTCATGGAGACTCCTTTATCTGAACGGGTGCCCAGAAGGACTTGGTTTTAAATGGAAATCAAAAGTGAGATTCTACCCGGGATCGGGAAAAAAGAAAACCTCAAACTTCCGGGATTCTTTCAGCCCCCGGCGGCCTTCGCCAGTTCCCGGACCCTCTCCAGGTCCTCCGGCGTGTCCACCCCGTGGGAGGTATGCCCGGTCTCCACAACCCGGATCCGGTACCCATGCTCCAGGGCCCTGAGCTGTTCGAGTTTTTCCAGGTTCTCCAGGGGTGTGGAGGGAAGCTTGGGGTAGGCCAGCAGGAAATCGCGCCGGTAGACGTAAAGACCGATATGCTTGCAGGCCTCACCCTCCGAAAAATGCTCTACAAGAGCGCCGAAGGCGTCCCGGGGATGGGGAATCGGCGCCCTGGAAAAATAGAGAGCGAATCCCTGCCGGTCGGTGACGACCTTGACCACGTTCGGGTTGAGGAATTCCTCCACGGAGGCGATGCGGGACTTCAACGTTCCCATGACCAGGCTGCCATCTCCCATGAAGGGGGAAACGGCCTGCTCGATCATGCGCGGGTCGATCAGCGGCTCGTCCCCCTGCACGTTGACCACAAGGTCGGTCTCCACCCGCGAGGCCACTTCCGCCAGCCTGTCGGTCCCCGTGGGATGGTCTCCGGCAGTCATCTGCGCCTCCCCTCCGAATTCAGTCACAGCCCGGATGATCCGCTCATCGTCGGTGGCGACGAGGACCCGGTCTATTCCGGCCGAAAGCGCGGTCCGTTCGTAAACCCACTGGATCATGGGCTTGCCGCAGATATCGGCGAGGGGTTTGCCGGGAAAACGGGTCGATGCAAACCTGGCAGGAATGATGGCGGTGACGCGCATGGATGCAGCCTTTCAAAGCCCGGGTGAAAACCGCCCGTAGGGTATAGAAATCAGGGGGGGATGTCAAGGCAGGGAAAGGCCGGGAGGGAGGAGATAAAGCGACCGGGGAGGCGGACCTTTCCCCATCGGGCAAGGGTTTGCAAAGTGGTTCTCAAGAGGCCTTAAGGAATCTTTCGACCCGTTTTCTGATGTCGAAGATGTCAAAGGGTTTGGAGATATAATCGTCGGCCCCGGAGGCGAAAGCGTCCATCCGGTCTACATTCCGGACCTTGGCCGTCATCACGATGATCTTCCCCCCGGAGGTCTCCGGGTCCTCCTTCAGCCGGCGGGCGACCTCATAGCCGTCGATTCCACCGGGCATCATGATGTCCAGAAGGATCAGGTCCGGATGAGCCCGCCGGGCTATTTCAAGGGCCTGTTCGCCGCTTTCGGCGACAAAAAGCTGGCGGTCATCGCTTCGCAGGACGACCTCCAGCAACCGGGTGGTTTCCGGATGATCGTCCACGATGAGGATTTTTTTCGACATCTTTCACCCTTTCCGGAAACCCGGTCTATTTTCCTCCTTGAGCAGGGGAAGCGAGAAGCGCACCGTCGTGCCCTCCCCCTGCTGACTCTCCACCCGGATCCTTCCGCCGTGGGCCTCGATGAGGTTCTTGACGATGCTCATCCCCAGCCCGATGCCTCCGACGGCGGTGTTGGAGCTGTCCGCCCGGTAGAACTTATCGAAAACCTTCTCCACCTGCTGGGGGGTCATTCCGATTCCCTGATCGGAAATGGCGAATTCGTAGTCTTTCCCCAGAGGTTTTCCTTCAATTCGGATCAGGCTTCCATCGGCCGAATACTTGACCGCGTTGCTGATGAGGTTTTCGAACACCCTGGCCATCTTTTCGCGATCGGCCTCTAGGCCGACCGTTTCTCCCTGGAGATCCAGCTCAAGGCGGTGACGGAGAAGTTCGGTCTCCAGGAAAGGCTCCATGAACCTGAGCAGGTCCCCCGCGGTGCAGCGAACTTTCTTAATGGACAGGCTCTTTCCCGCCTCGAAGCGCGCTATATCAAGCAGTTCTGCCACCAGACCGGCCAGGGCAACGGCTTTTCGGTTGATGTAGGTGAGAAATTCCTTCTGTTCCTCGGAACTCAGGTCGGGCTGAGCCAGCAGAAGCTGGGAAAACCCCTGGATGGCCGTCAGGGGGGTGCGAAGCTCGTGGGCCGCGGTGGAGATGAACTCCGTTTTCATTCGGTCGCTCTCTCGGAGGGCCTCCTCGGCCCGCTTGCGCTCGGTGATATCGAGGCAGAACTCGACAATTCCCTCGAGTTCTCCGGCTTCGTTGCGCACGGGATAGCCCCGGATATACCAGACCCTTTCCTCCGGGCCGGTCACCTCCCCCTTCTCGGGTTTGCCCGACTTCAGCGCCCTGAGAACGGGGCACTCCACGCAGGGGACATCCCGCCGGTGCCACAACTGCCAGCAGCGCAGTCCCTTCAGCTTTTCCGGAGGCAGACCCAGCGACCGGCCAGAGGCGTCGTTCGCCCAGGTGATTTTCATGTCCCGGTCATGGTAGACGATGAGTTCCTCGGTGCTCCTCAGGATCAGGGCTTTCTCCAACTCCGACCTTCGCCGGGATTCTTCGGCCTTCAGGCGGTCGGAAATGTCTCTGGCCACCACGACGACGTAGGAGGCGTTTTCGAATTCGTCCATGACCAGGGAGATCTCGACAGGTATCTCCGACCCGCCGGAGCTGCGCAATACGGTGAAGATCATCCTTCCGAGGGAGTGCGCATCCTCCTCATCGGGCCAGGCCAGCCGCTCCAGGTCGACGATGCGATCGAGGGTCAATCCGACGATTTCCCCTTGGGAATATCCGAGTTTCCGACAAACGGAGGCATTGACATCGACGATGGTGTAGGTCGACAGTTCGGCGACCAGGATCAGGTCTGAGGTGAGGTCCAGCAGCCCCCTGAACCGCTCCAGCTGGCTCAGGCGTTTTTGGAGTTCGGCGTAGTAGTTCTTGCGAAAGGAATTCTCACCGAAACCAAGCAACAGGTCTCTCAGGGCGTCGCCGGGTTCCCCCCCGGGAGGGGAAGAATTCTTCATAGAAATACCTCGGGATGAGGACAGGCCCATCAATGCGGATTGCTGAAAACAGAGCAAACCTCCATTCCATGGAGGAAACTCTTTATTTTATTCAATTATCAACATTCTATCAATGAAATTCCCGTATACCAGGAAGAGCCCGGAATTCATCGAATGTACCCCTCCGCCGCCCTTGCCCGGTTCTCCCGGGATCGAAGGGAGAAGAGAAGCCGTCAGGGAGTCGGCCATCCGGAATGGCCAAGGTAACGGGCCAGCAAACTAGCCGCCTTTGCGCACGAAAATTTCCATGGCCAGCTCCTCGTCCACCGCAAATTCCGAGTTGCCGACTTTGAAGATGTAAGAAGGGAATCTGCGGGTCAACAGGAGGTTGTTTCCCGGCAGCACCCCCATGCTCATCAGCTTCTGCATTTTTTTGGGTTCGCTGGCGGCCAGGTAGGCGATCTCCCCCTTTTCTCCGGGCCGCATCTCGGTCAGGGCCACCACGCCGACCTCCCCCTTGCGCCGAGCCTCCTCGCAGCAGGTCCCAGGGGGGATCGGCTTTCCGTGGGGACAGGTGGTGGGATGGTTGAGAAGGGTGCAGATTTTGGTGTCCACCCCCTTGTGGAGCAGGTGTTCGAATTCACAGGCCCGGGCATTGCCCTGGGGCCCCTTGAGGTCGAAAATATCCATCATCAGGCGTTCGGCGAGACGGTGCCGGCGCACCGTCATCCGGGCCTCGGGGCGCCCCTCTCGGCGCAGGGAGACCCGGTCGCCCCGGAGTTCGACGAAGGCGAGCCGGTTGAGTTCCTTCAGGTCCTCGTCATCGGGGCCCACCCCCAGAGTTTCCAGGTGGGCAGCGTTGTCCCCGATCTCCTCGGTGGCAATCCAGAGGGCTTCCAGGATTTCCTCGGCTTTGTCGGAAAGTTTCATCGCTCACTCCTTTTTCCGGTCATCGTCTCTTTTCAGCCACCGTTTCAGAAATTCGGGAGGGGCCGGGTTTTCATAACCGCAATGGGGGCAGTGAATCTTCCGGCAACCCCCGGGACATTTGCCGCACCGCATCCGGGTCGAATCGACCTGATCGGGGATCTCCCTGCCGCAGTACCCGCACCTCATGAGAGCAGCCCGGTGAAGAGAAGGAACCGGTTCAACAGCCAGCCGGTGGCAAACGCCATCGAGGTCACCAGCACGAAGATTCTGAGGGACACCTTCCAGCCCCTCTCTTTCTGCATCATCATGAACTGGGCGACACAGGGGACGAAAAGGGTCAGGGTGACCGCGGCTACCGTCAGCTGCACCGGCGACAGGAGCCCGGCCTTCTGCAGGTCGTAAAGTCCCGCGGCGCCGAAGTCGCGGCGGAAAAAGCCGAAGATGAAAGCGGCCGCCGTCTGGACCGGGAGACCGAGCATCCGCATCACGGGCGAGAGAGCCCCGACCAGCCAGTTGAGGGCCCCGGTCATCTTGCCCGCCCACAATATCACCGAGGCCAGGATGAAGAGCGGGAAAATCTCGATGAAATACCACTGCATGCGGGTCAGGGTCTTGACCAGGACGTTTCGGAGCTGGGGCAGCCGCAGGGGCGGAATTTCCATGTAGAACATCGGCCGCTCTCCGACCATCAGGCGCGAGGACAGAAGTCCCACCAGCAAAAAGATCAGCGCCATGCACACGGACCAGACCCACAGTGCCCCGGAGACGCTCGAGAGCAGGCCGAGAATGACCCCAAGCTGCGCGCTGCAGGGGATGGCCAAAGCCAGCAGGACGGTGGCGATGACCCGCTCCCGGGTGGTTTCCAACGTACGCGTCACCATAGTGGCCATGGTATCACAACCGAAGCCGAGTACCATCGGAATGACCGCCCGGCCATTGAGTCCGATTTTCTTGAAGATGCGGTCGACGAGCATGGCCAGGCGGGGAAAGTATCCCGTGTCCTCGATGACCGAAAAAGCGAGAAAAAAGGTTCCGACGATGGGCAGGATGAGGGCCACGGCGTACCGGACGGCGAGGGTGAATATGCCGTATTCGCCCACCAGCAGCTCGTGGAGCCAGTACCATGGGATGAACTTGTCGGCCAGGCCGATGAACCAGGGATTGATATATCCCTCGAACAGCCTTCCCTCGAGAAAATCAACCACAGTGCCCGCCCCAAACCCTCCGACGAACTTGTAGACCCCCAGATACAGGACGATAAGGAGCAACGGAATGCCGGTCCAGGGGTTCATGGTCCAGTCGGAAAGCCGTTCGGCGAAGGTCGGCCCGCGCCCCTCCTTCTGCTTGATCACCCCCTCCAGAAGGCCCTTGCAAACCCGCTTGCGCTCCAGGCTGATCCGCAGGTGAAGGTCGGTGCGGTGCGCGAAAACGAGCTCGTTGATCGTCTCTTCTACCACAGGGAAGTTCTCCCCTTCTTCTTTGCGGACAATCTCCAGAACCTCCTCGTCTCTCTGCAGCAGCAGCAGAGCCAGAGCGCGGCGATCGAGGATGTACCCTCCCCCCAGGCAGCCGACTATCCCATCGACATCCTGTTCCAGGTCGGTAGCATATCCGAAAACGGCCCGATGCTCCCGGTCAAACGCAGCCAGGGCCTCGCGGATCTCTTTCACACCCCGTTTGCGGGCCGTGGCGGCCCCGATGACGGGAATCCGGAGCTTTTCCTGCAACAAAGGGATATCGATGGACATGCCGATGCGTTCGGCCTCGTCCATGATGTTCACCACGAGGATGACCGGAAGGCCCGCCTCGATCAGCTGCAGCGTCATGGGAAGCATCCGGTCGAGGTTGCGCGCGTCGAGGACATGGATGACCACGAAGGGGTCTTCAGTGAGCAGGATTTTCCTGGCCACCCGCTCTTCCTCGGTTATCGGCAGCAGAGAATACATCCCGGGGGTATCGAGCACCTGGTAACGAGAACCGCCGATATCGCAATTTCCCCGGGAAACCTCCACGGAGGTGCCGGGATAGTTGGAGACGGTGGTATAGGCCCCGGTCAGGGCATTGAACAGCACGCTTTTGCCGACATTGGGGTTGCCGACCAGGATGATCTTGCGTTCTACAGAGGCAGTTTCGTTCAAGGCGTGCATCAAAATCCATCCTACAGCTTAAGATTGACAATCATTTTCATTTGCAGAAATTAAAAGAAGGGGCCTTACGAGGAGGAGCACTTTTCACACAGGCCGTAAAGCTCGAGCCGGTGGCTGAGGGTCCGAAAGCCGTGCTCCCTGGCGACCTGCTCCTGAAGCTGCTCGATGCGCGGATCCTCGAACTCGATGATGGCGCCGCACCGGGTGCAGATAAGATGGTCGTGGTGGTCCTCCCGGGTGGTCGGTTCGTACCGGGTCTGGCCGTCGCCGAAATTGCGCGCCTCGGCGATGCCGCACTCGGCGAAAAGCCGAAGGGTGCGGTAGACCGTGGCGTAGCCGATGCTGGGGTGCTTTTTACGCAGCTTGAGATAGAGCTCCTCGGTGGACAGATGGGACGAGGAGCGCAGAAACTCATCGAGGATGAGTTCTCGCTGCCGGGTGGACTTGAGTCCCTGCGTGGCCAGGTAGTTGCGGAAAACCTTCTTGCTCTCCCCCATCGCCTCCCCCTTAATGAAATCGAAAATCAAATTTACAGAAGACGGCGGGGGGTGTCAAGGGAAAGTTGGGGATCGGTCCATGGCTGCACAGCCACAACCTCTCGTCCGAACAAATGGAGGGCTGGAATCCTTGACCGGCAAAGGATATTTCCCTCAATACCTGAAAGAGGGCAGTACCCGGTGAGAACAAAAGTGCAATCTTTCGGAAAATCCGGCTCTTTGCAGCTTTCTGTCGTACACGGCACAGGAACTTCTGCGCCTCGGCACAGTCGATATACTTCATTCGTAAGAGAGAATCCTTTTCATATCCTTCCAGGTGAGTTCACCTCCTGTGCATGTCCTGCCGCAAATACGAGGGAAGTTTTCGTCGATAGGATGGAAAATTACCGACTGAGGAGAAAGTGAGAAATTCCCCCATTTAAAAAGTAGGATTTCCCTCCCTTGTACTCTCCCCTGCCTCTGATATTCCTGATCATAATCCAGATTGAGTCCGGATTTTCCAGAAAGTCATATTCACGGCCGGGAAGGTGACGGTTGATTCCGATTCAAGGAAGGACAATCGGATAATTGTCCTGATCCGACTCTGTAACCTTCTCGTTCCGGCGGGAACCGTGCGGGAAAAATGAATTGCGCTGGACGGCGTCGATTCGATTCCGGCCCCAAGATACCGGATGCCAAAAACTTGAGTGACGGCACCTACAACCCTCCCGCCCCAAAAAACCGCCCCCTTCTCGAGCAGGGGCGGGAAGCCGCAGGTTCCATGAAGAGATGAAGGACGCGGACAACCGGGAGGGAGAAAGGACTGAACACAAACCTCGGTCTACCCGGCATCTTCCTGTGCCGATTACCAGGCACCCGAGGGGAAAGGAGGTAAAGAAATGAAAGAGGGCCGGGAATGTTTTGCCTTGTTCAAGCAAGCTCAGTGGAGGATTTCAACCTGCAGGACGGTTGTGCACGAGAGCGAGGTTTCGGCCGTCCACTTTTTCAGAGGGAATTTTCCGCTGAGCGTTCAGTGGAAACAGATGTTTGCCTGCATCACCTTAAATTAAAAATTCGGAGGAAAAAAAATGAAAAAGAGAAAAATGCGATTGAGTATTGGAACGGGCGTTCTTACAGCCCTGTTCCTGGCGACGGCGATGAGCGCTTTTGCCAGCAAGCTGGTGGAGCAGACCTGGCTTCCCGGGATCGATATCGCCACCCAATACGGCCAGTACGTCGACGAAGTCCCCAAGCCGGCGAGGGTCAACGGCGCCAACCATCTCACCATCAGCGAGCAGGAATTCCAGCAGCGGATGCTGCCCAGCACGTTTAAGTATCCCGCGCCCTTCATCGGCACCTATCTCTGGGGCTTCGGGGCCACCGAGGACGGTCCCGTCAGCACAAAGGAGGTCCCCCCCGCCTATCCCGGCCCCACGGTGGTCACCGAGCGCTACCCCAAGGATGACCCGAGAAGCCTCACCCACGTCCTGTACGACAATGAGCTGAAACCTGCGCCGGGTCAGGACAGCCTGGTTCTGCAGAGATACCTCACCGTGGACCAGACCCTGCACTGGGCGAACCCTCTGGGGGATACCTCCATGGCGGCCTGCGAGAATGTGGACTGCACGGCCTCGGCCACCCCCGGCACGACGGACCCCTGCTGCGTGCCCTATCTCGGCCCGGTTCCCGTCACCGTCCACCTGCATGGCTCGGAGACCCCCTCGGCCTATGACGGCCACCCGGACACCTGGTGGACGCCGGACCTCCAGCAGACGGGGCCCGCCTTCGTGGACAACAACTACACCTACACCAACACCATGCAGCCCACGACCCTGTGGTATCACGACCATGCCCTGGGGATGACCCGGATCAACATCTATTCGGGTCTGGCGGGATTCTACTTCATCCGCGGCGAAGGGGACACCGGAAGCTCCGAAACCGGCCTTCACCTCCCCTCGGGTGACCGGGAGCGGGAGATCGTCATTGCGGACCGCATGTTCGACACCAACGGCCAGCTCCTCTTTCCCGACGGCACTCCCCCGAGCAACCCCAACGGCCTGAACGGCGCTCCGCCGAACCCCGACATCCACCCCTACTGGATTCCCGAGTTCTTCGGGGATGTCAACGTGGTCAACGGGATGGCCTGGCCCAAGATGACCGTGAAGCCGATGCGCTACCGCTTCCGTATCCTGAACGGCTCCAACGCCCGGTTCTACAACCTGAAGCTCTCCGGAAACGTGCCGGGCAAATCCTCCGACAACGCCAGCCCGCCTCAGAAGAGCGCCCATGCTCCCACCTTCTGGGTGATCGGAGCCGGCGGCGGCCTCCTGGACAAACCCGTGAAAGTGAGCCAGCTTCTCATCGGGCCCGCCGAGCGCTACGACGTCGTCGTCGACTTCGGAGCCTTCGCCGGCCAGAAGATCGAGCTCACCAACGACGCCCCTGCGCCCTATCCCGGAGGCGGCTCCCCCTTTGACCCCAGAACGAACGGACGGGTCATGCAGTTCCAGGTTCAGACGACCCACCAGGGGCCGGACACCACCTTCAACCCCGCCTCTCCCAAGGCGAAACTTCGCGACAACGGCGCGGACATGCTGCCCCCCATCGTGCGCCTCGTCGACGGCAAGGGAGGGCTGGCACCTCGGCGTGACCCCCTACAAGAAGCGCCAACTGGTCCTCGTTGAAATCGAAGGCCCGAACGGCCCGCAGGAGGTGCTTCTCAACAACACCAAATGGAACGGGATGAAATACGGCACCAGCGGAGAGGCCGTTCCCGGCGGAAAGCAGGTGGGGGTTCTCAACATCACCGAGCTTCCCGTGGTCGGCTCCACCGAAGAGTGGGACATCATCAACCTCACCGGAGACGCCCATCCCATCCACGTTCATCTCGGGCAGTTCCAGCTCATGAACCGTCAGGCCATCGACGCGACGGGCTATCGCGCGGCTTACGACGCGGCCTTTTCCGGAGGCGCCTTCATTCCGGAATACGGCCCGCCGATGGACTACGCCACACCGAACGGCGACAACGCCCTCGGAGGCAACCCGGCCCTGAGTTCCTACCTGACCGGCCAGGTGCTTGCGCCCAAGCCCTACGAGTTCGGCTGGAAGGATACCTGGACCATGCTCCCCGGCCAGGTCACCCGGATCATGGTCCGCGTCGCGCCCCAGGACCTCACCGTCGACCAGGTTACGCCGGGGGACAACTTCTTTGCCTTCGACCCCACCGCCACCCTCGGCACCACGGACGAATACGGCTACCCGGGAGGACCGGGCTACATCTGGCACTGCCACATCCTCGACCATGAGGACAACGAAATGATGCGTCCCTACATCCCGGTCAAGCTGGATGACGACATCCAGCCGACTCAGTAAATCAACTCCTCCGGGAAGCTCAACAATGCGAGCCGCCTTTCCGGGGCGGCTCGCATTTTCGATAAGACAGAACACTCACTTACTTTCGAGCCCTTCAATGCAGGCTATGAATATCGAAAAAGGAAGCAAAATGATCGATGTTTTGGAATATGAAGATGCAGGAAAAGAGGAGATTTCGGCAAGCGATGAGACCAGGATTGGAATCATTGGAATCATTGGAATCAGAGAAAATAGAAAAATCGAATGAAAAGGAGAGTGAGGAAGATTCAATAGAGAATATTGATGTTGAGTCGGAACCTGATGCAATCAAGATTTACCTGAATCAGTTGAAGAAATGTGTCCTCCTGACGGCACAGGAAGAGCAGGAATTAGCCTATCGCATGGAGAAGGGGGATCAGGACGCCAGAGATTCGAATGATAGAATCCAACCTGCGGCTTGTCGTGAAAATTGCGAAAAGGTATATGAACCGGGGACTTCCCTACCTGGACCTGATTGAAGAAGGCAATATAGGTCTTATCAAGGCAGTCGACAAGTTCGACGCCAGAAGAGGATTCCGTTTTTCAACCTATGCCACGTGGTGGATACGGCAGTCCATGGAAAGGGCCCTGGTCAATCTGGGCAGAACGATTCGGATACCCGTGCATGTTTCTGATGACATGAATAAAATGTTCAAGGTCAGACGAGAGCTTCAGATTGAAAAAAATCAGGAACCTCGTTTGAAGGAAATTGCCGAAGCCATGGGTGTAGAAATCCGATACGTTCAAAGGCTGATGGGACTTGGAAGAAAGACATACTCCCTTGAACATCCAATGGGAGAGGCCCAGGACTTCACCCTAAGCGATACCATAGAAGATACGTCTGTTATTGACCCATCCATGCATGCAGAGAAACAGGATAATTTTGCTCAAGTATATGCATTTATGAAAACTTTGAGTCAAAATGAAAGAACAATTCTTTTGGAACATTTTGGCCTTGATGATAGGGAAAGACAAACTCTGGATTCATTAGGAAAGAGGTTTGGAGTAACCAGGGAGAGGATAAGGCAGATTGAAGCTAAGGTGCTTGATAAAATAAGGATCGTTTTGGAAGATCCTGACTTTGAAAAATCGGTAAAGAGGTTCTGAAAGTTCAGGTGTACCTGTTAAAATGGAAACAAATCTGAAGGAGGCCAGCCATGGTAAAAAAAGGGAAGGAAACCATGTATTTCTGCGAAAAATGCCAGACGAGATTCAATCTTGCAGAGGCGCGTGAAAAGGACATGAAGTGTTGCGGCGCGCCGCTGAGAACCGAAACCGAGCGGGTCACTAAAAGCACTCCGACCCCTTTCGGTTCGTAACTTTCCAAAATAGCGGGATTTTTTTGGGACGTCGCCGTCGCGAGGGAGATTATTTTATTCAGCTGGAGGGCATTTTCAGCATTTTTCCCTGTTCGAAGGCGACAGCCCGAACTCCCGGACAAAGCTGGTGAGCCCCGCGTCGACCCGAAGGATTTCCCGCTCGACCCGCTCCAGGAGTTCTCCAGCCTCCTCCAGGCTGGATTTCTCCGCTGCCGCCTCCAGTTTGCCGAGCAGGCCGCACGCATTGGCGGCGCCGAAAATCCACACCACCGACTTGAGGCTGTGGGCCTCACGCTCCAGCAACCTGACGTCTTTCCTCTGCCAGGCCTCCCGGAGCCTCTCGAGGGTCTGAGGCTGGCCCTCGAGGTATTTCAGGGCCAGATTCCGCCAGAAACTCTTTGCTCCCCCCCACCGAACGCAGGGAGTCGGAGAGGTCAACGGCCGGTCCGCTTTCTTCCGAGGAAGGCGAAGCTCCCAGAGGCTGGGCGTGGGAGGCGACAACCTCCAAAAACTCCTTTGCCTTGAAGGGCTTGGGGAGATAATCGTCCATCCCGGCCTCCAGGCACCTCTCCCGATCTTCGGCGAAAGCGCCCGCAGTCAGCCCGATGACGGGAATGTGTCCTCCCCGGCCCTTTTCCTCCTCGCGGATGCGCCGGGTTGCCTCCAGGCCGTCCATCTCAGGCATCTGCACGTCCATAAGGACCAGGTCGTACCTGTCCGTACGAAGCGCCCGGAGGGCCTCCCTTCCGTTTCTGACGGCGGTCGCCTCCCATCCCCTCTGCTTCAGAAGGGCGAGGGCGAGCCGCTGGTTGATGTCGTTGTCCTCTGCCAGGAGGATCCGAAGCCCGGCGATCTCGGGATTGAGGGGATTTTCCGGCTTTTCTCCGCCAGAGGCGAAGGAGCTTGCGGGCTCCCGTGTCCCAGCAACCGAAAAAGGCAGCCGAAAGGTGAAGGTGCTCCCCTTCCCCTCGACACTTTCGACCCCGATGGCCCCTCCCATCATCTCGACCAGCCGGGCCGAAATGTCCAGACCGAGTCCGCTGCCGCCGTATTTCCGGCTTAGGGAGCTGTCCACCTGGCTGAAGCTTTTGAAGAGCCGGTTCAGCTTGTCGTGGGGGATTCCGATTCCCGTGTCGGTGACGGAAAATCGAAGGGTAAGTCTCTGCGGCTTGCCCTCCGGAAGCGCCTCGACCTGCACCTGGATCTCTCCCGATTCGGTGAACTTGACGGCATTGCCCACCAGGTTGGTGAGAATCTGCCGAAGGCGGCCCGCGTCGCCGACGAGTACCGGCGGGACGGCAGGGTCTATGCGGCACAGGAGCTCCAGGCCTTTCTCGTGGGAGCGGACCGCCAGGGTCCGGACGGTTTTTTCGACCACCTCCCGGATCTCGAAGGGGGCGTCCACCAGATGGAGTTTGCCCGCTTCGATTCGGGAGAAATCGAGGATGTCGTTGATGACCTCCAGAAGGGATTCCGCCGAGGTCTTGATCAGCTCCAGGTATTCGCGCTGCTGCCGATTGAGCTCGGTGCTCAGGGTGAGGTCCGTCAGGCCGAGGACGGCGTTCATGGGCGTGCGAATTTCGTGGCTCATATTGGCCAGAAACGCGCTCTTGGCCCGGTTGGCGCTGTCGGCCTCCTCCCGGGCCGCCTGAAGGTCGCGGTTGAGCCTCTGGAGCTCCTCCCTCTGCCTGAAGATGTCCAGAAAGACCTCCACTTTGTTCAGGAGGATTTCCGGCTGGAGGGGCTTGACGAGATAATCGACCGCGCCGCTGGAATACCCCTGGAAGATCTGATGCTTTTCAGTGTAGGCGGCGGTGAGAAAGATGATCGGCACCCGCGAGAGTCTTTTCTCCCCCCGCATCAGCTCGGCCAGCTCGAAGCCGTTCATCTCCGGCATGTTCACATCGAGCAGCGCCAGGGCGAAATCGTGATTGAGGCAGGCCTTGAGGGCCTCGTTGCCGCTTCGGGCCTTGACGATGACGGTGTCCGAACGCTCCAGGATGCGCTCCAGGACCAGAAGGTTTTCCCTCCGGTCATCGACGATCAGGATGGCGGGTTTTTTTTCCAAAACGAAGCTCCTGTAAGGGTATGGAAAGAGACGGCCGCCGGGCGCTCAGGCCTCCTTCTGTTCCCTCAGTCGATTTTGCGGTAAACCTTCCAGGTCGGTTCCATCTCCTGGAACTTTTCCTTGAACGCGCCGTGGCGCAGGGATTCCCGGCTTCCCAGGGCCAGAAAGCCCCCGTGCAGCAGGCTGTTGTGGAAGAGGTCGAGGACCCGGGTCTGCAGGTCACGGTCGAAATAGATCATCACGTTGCGGCACAGGACCAGATGGACTTCGCTGAAAACGCCGTCGGTCACCAGGTTGTGATTGGCGAAGGTGATGTTTTGCCGCAGCGCCGCCTCCATGATGATCGAGTCGTAGTCGGCGTGGTAGTAGTCCGAAAGGGAACCCGATCCTCCCGCCTTCTGGTAGTTGGCGCTGTTGGTCTTCATGCTCCCCAGGGGGTATATCCCCTCCAGGGCGCTGCTCAGGATGGGGTCGACGAAATCGGTGGCGAAGAGGGTGCAGCGCTCGTAGATCCCTTCCTCCCTGAGGAGGATGGCTAGGGAGTAGACCTCCTCGCCGGTGGCGCACCCGGCCACCCAGATCCGAATGAAGGGCCAGGTCTTCAGGTAGGGGATGACGGACTCCCGCATGTACCTGAAGAAGGGGGGGTCGCGGAACATCTCCGTCACCGGCGTGGAGAAGGCCCCCACCACGCGGCTGAAGAGCGCAGGCTCGTGCAGGAGGCGGGGGACCAGCTCGCTCACATGGTTCACTCCCACCGAGGAGACGAGCTGGCGAACCTTTCGCCTCAGCGACCCCCGCGCATAATTGCGGAAATCATAACCGTAGCGCCGGTGTATCGCTTCGAGCAGCAGATCGATTTCGAGCTCTTCCACCTCAAGGGGTACGCTCTCAGGCATAGAGCCAGACCCGCATCATGGAAAGGAGCCGGTCCATGTCGACTGGTTTGGCCAGATAGTCGTTGGCCCCCGCCTCCAGACACTTGTCACGGTCCTCCTTCATCGCCTTTGCGGTCAGGGCGATGATGGGCGTTTTGATTCCCATCTCCCGGATGGCCCGGGTCGTCTGGTAGCCGTCGAGCCCCGGCATCATGATGTCCATCAGGATCAGGTCTACGCCTGCTCCCTCGCGCAGGACCGAAAGGGCTTTCTCCCCGGCCTCCGCCTTGACGATCTTCAGGCCGCGCTCCTCCAGTACCTTGGCCAGGGCGAAGAGGTTTCGCATGTCGTCGTCGACGAGGAGCACTTCCTTGCCCTGCAGGTAGAAGTCCCGGTCGTAGAGGTTGACGATGATCTGCTGGCGGCTCTTTCCGAGCCGCCTCACCACCCGGTGCAAAAAGAGGGCGGTCTCATCGACCAGCCGTTCGGCGGATCGGTCCCCCTTGACGATGATCGACTCGGCGACCTCCCGCAGCTCCCGCTCCTCGTCGCGGGTGAGCTCGCGGCCGGTATAGACGATCACCGGAAGCCCCTCTCCCCGCTCCTCGGCGCGGAGGCGTCTCAGAAGTTCGAAGCCGCTCATGTCGGGGAGACCCAGGTCGAGGACCATGCAGTCGAAGGCCTTCTCCCGCAACGCCTCCAGGGCGGCCGCCCCGTCCGGAGCGGCGGTGACCGCGATGTCGTCGTGGGAGAGGAGCCGCCCGATGCTCCCCCGCAGGTGGTCGTCGTCCTCCACCAGGAGAAGCTCCTTGATGCTCTTGTTGATGAGGGCCTCCAGGCTCTTCAGGCTCCCTTCGAGGTCCTCCCGGGTGGCCGGTTTGGCCAGAAAACCCACGGCTCCCAGCCTGTAGGCCTCCTGAGTGGCCTGTTCGCAGGAGATGATATGGACCGGAATATGGCGCAGCTCCGTATCGGCCTTGAGGGTTTCCAGCACCTGCCACCCGCTCATTCCCGGCAGGCGCAGGTCGAGTATGACTGCGGCGGGGTGGTGGGCCCTGACGAGGATGAGCCCTTCCTCACCGGTGAGGGCGCAGAGCGCCTTGAAGTCCATGGAACGGCAGACCTCCCGCAGGGAAGCGGCGAAGGTCGGATCGTCCTCGATAATCAGGATGGAGCGCTCCCCCTCGTCCAGGCTGGAGCGGTCGTCCTCGAGGGGGGGGAGGGCCACGGCGGGGAAGGCGCAGGCAGGGGAGGCACTCCGGGAGACCTCAGGCACCGGAAGGGAGACCGGCGAACCGTTCTGAGGAAGACACAGGGTGAAGGTCGAGCCGACCCCCTCGGTGGACTCAACGCTGACGGTTCCGCCCAGCAGACCGGCGAGGTTACGAGCGATGGCCAGCCCCAGACCGGTGCCGCCGTAACGGCGGGAGGTGCCGCTGTCCCCCTGCTTGAAGGCCTCGAAGATTCCGCTCAGCTTCTCGGCGGGGATGCCGATGCCCGTATCGCGCACGGTAATGGCAAAGCGCGACTCTTCGGAGGAGGCTCCCTGAGTGGAGGCGAAGGCGACCTCGACGCCCCCCTTCTCGGTGAACTTCACCGCGTTGGCGATGAGGTTGTTCAGGATCTGCTCCAGTCGCTGCCGATCGGTGCGGACGGCCTCCTGCACCCCTTCCTGCCGTTCCACCCGCAAATCGATACCCTTTTTCTTCGCCTGGGGAAGGAAGCGCGCCTTCAGGGTTTCGGCGAGGTCCCCCAGGGAGAGGGGTTCCTCGAACAGGTCCATCCGACCGGCCTCGATCTTGGCGAGGTCCAGGATATCGTTGATCAGGTTGAGGAGATCGATGCCGCTTTGGTGGATCACCTCCGCCGACTCGAGCTGCCTCGGGTTGAGGTTTCCCTCCCGGTTCTCCATCAGGTCGCGGGCCAGGATCAGCAGGCTGTTGAGGGGGGTGCGCAGCTCATGGGACATGTTGGCGAGAAAGTCCGACTTGTAGCGGCTGGCCATCTCCAGGTCCTGGGCCTTCTGCTCCAGCTCCAGCTGCGCCTCCTCCAGGTCCCGGTTGTTCTGCAGGATTTTCTCTCTCTGCCTCTCCAGGTCCCGGGTCTTCTCCTCCAGCTCCTCGTTGGTCGCCTCCAGCTCCTCCTGCTGCTCCTTGAGAAGCTGTTCGGAGATCTGAAGAGCCTGCGTCTGCTCTTCGAGTTCCTCGTTGGTCGCCGAAAGCTTCTCCTGCTGAACTTTGAGCTCCTCGGCCTGGCTGAGGGAGGTCTGCAGCAGCTGCTGCATCTCCCGTCGCGCCAGCGCGATCCGGAAGCCGGACCCGAGGACGGGACAGGCCCGCTCGACGAACTCCCGCTCCAGCTCCGGGAAGGCCTCCAGAGAGGCCAGCTCCGCCACTCCGAGCAGTCTCTCCTCGAAATAAAAGGGGGCGATGAGCAGGTGCCGGGGAAGGGTTTTGCCCACGGCAGAGCCGATGTGCAGGTAATCCTCCGGAATCCCGTCCAGAAGGAGAACCCGGCCGGCCGTCGCCGCCTGACCTGCCAGCCCCTCTCCCAGGGCCATGCTCTGGGGCAGCTCCGCCGTCTGGCAGGCATAGGCTCCATGGAGGTGAAGCCGGCCCGATTTCTCGTCCAGCAGGTAGAGACAGCCGAGCTGGGCATCCAGTCGCTCGGCGAGAAAGGCAATTACCCCTGCGCCCAGAGCCTCGGTATCCTGGTGGCTGCGAAGGCGCTCTCCGAGGAGATTCAGTCCCGTCTTGAGCCAGTTCTCCGCCCGGCTCTCGCCCTCCCTCTCGGCGAGGATCCCCGTCATCCGCTGCAGAGCAAACCCCAGGGTGTCTTTTTCGGATCTCAGGTGGATTTCCTCGCCGTAGTTTCCGGCCGAAATAGCCTGCGCCTGCCCCACCACCTGGTTGGTGGAGGCGATGATGGCGTTGAAGGAGCGCTCCAGTTGGGCGACCTCGTCGTTGTAGCGAACGGGCAGCTCCTGGATCTCTCGTCCGAGAGCCAGGTCACGGGAAATTTCGACCAGGCGTTCCAGTGGGGCGGAGATGCTTCGAATGACGAGCAGTGAGACGATGATGCCGACCAGCATCGCCGCTCCCAGAAGAGCCCCCATGATCCAGACGGCCCCGGTCCGCTGGGCGCGCGACTCCTCCATGAAACGGGTCGCGGAATCGGTGGCGAAATTCACCATGGCGGAGGTGGCGCTCTGGAGCCGGTCGAGGTGGGGGATGGCCTTCTCCCGATCGAAGCGCCGTGCCTGCTCCAGGTTGCCGGCCCTGACAAGCCCGAGGATATGGAGGGCGTCATCTCTCCAGGTCTCATAGGCTGCCCTGACCCCCAGGTAATCGGCCTTCGGTCCCAGATATCGCCCCCTCAGAAGGTTGATTTTTTCGGTGGCGTCGTGGTCCAGGGCCCTGAAGCGTCTGGTGATGGCCTCCACGTCCCGGGGGTGGTCCTCGAGAAGGGCCGAGAGCTTCTGATCCCGCATCGCCTCGATGTCGGAGCGCAGGTCCAGGAGCGATTTGCTCACCATGTAGGAGTGATCGTGAAATTGTCGGGTGATGTCGGAGAGGGAGGTGAGCTGGTAGATGCCGACGGCCCCCACTCCGAGGATGAAAACCAGTTTGAGCAGGAACCCGACGGTAAGGCGGGTGGGAAGGGACATTCTTCGAATCAACCTCGATTCCTCCTCTGAGAGCCCTCGCCGGGGCCGGATTAATTTTAAAAGTCAATATTATACCATCGGGGTCTCCTTTTGCCATAAATTAATCAAACGCGAAGACGTGTTTTGAAGGAAAGAAATTCAGGTCATCCGGGGGCGGGAAATGTCGCTGGGCGGGGTAGAAAAAAGCGAATTTCCGGTGTTGCACCGGCGCCCAATCCGATCCTATTCAAGCCCCTCACCCATGGCGGCCTTGACGCGGTTGCGCCCTTCCTCCTTGGCCTTGTAGAGGGCTTCGTCTGCGGCCTTGAGCAGAGTTATTGCATCCCATCTGCATTCCTCGCAGCTCACAGCCACCCCGATACTGATTGTGGCCGGAATAAACCCTTCGGTCGTTTCCACTGCCGCACAGGTGAAACTGGAGCGGATTCTCTCTGCAAAGGAAAGGGCCGAATTCCTGTCGCAGTCAGGCAGTATCACAAGGAACTCTTCACCTCCGTATCGCCCGATGGAGTCGTAGGAACGGGTAACGGAAAGCAACCTTCTGGCGGCCGACCGGATAACGGCATCGCCCGCCAAATGTCCGTAGGTGTCGTTTATGCCCTTGAAATTGTCTAGGTCGGCCATCAGCACGGCCAGGCAGTTCCCCTCCCGTTCTGCCCTGAGCAGCTCTTCATCGAGAACCAGGAGGATCTTCTCATGATTCAGCAGACCGGTGAGGGAATCACGGACGGACTTGGCCCGGAGAATTTCCCGGGCCGCTATCAATTCGTTCTGAAGCTCGATGATGCGTCTGCCCGCGCGCAGCCGCACCTTCAGCTCACTGCTATTTAACGGCTTGGTTATGTAGTCGTCGGCACCTGCTTCCATGCCGGTGACAAGATCACTTTCCCGCTGGTTCGCCGTTAGAAGAATGAGGTACGTGTAAGGCTCCGGCACCTCCTTCCTGACCCTGCGGCACAGTTCGACCCCGTCCATTCCGGGCATTTTCCAGTCGACGAGGGCAAGCCGCGGGGCATCTTCGGACCGCAGCACATCCCAGGCTTCGGCGCCGTCCCGCGTGACGACCACCTCGTAGTCCCACCTGGCCAGGATCTCCTGAAGGAAACGGCGGAATATCGGTTCGTCTTCCGCGATCAGAATTTTCATGGTTTTCTTCCTCTGGAGCGCAGCGGCGGTGACCAGATTCCCACCGCCGGTTCATCCAAAATCTCGCTTCCTTCTCCGATTCCCCTTCAGCCCGGTTCGCCAGGCGGAGACTTATCTCATTAAGTCGCTCGATACATTTCTTAATCTTGGCGCAAAGATTGAGGGAAAGCAAGCCTTTGGGGGGAGCTCAGGAATTGCGAAACAAAGAGAAAGATTTCCGCCCCGGAAACGAGGGATTTTGCCAAAGGTCAAGGAAATCGAAGGAGCGTGCGGAGGCGTACACAAGTACGCCCCACAAGCCGCTCCGGAAGATTGACGCAGAGATTGGGGAAAAGGTTCTTTTCCGGAGCCGAAATCAGCCGGTCACAGGGAGAAAGCGATAGAGATACCCCGAAAGCAGCCCAAACATGTCGAAAAAGAGCATGACGCCGGCGACCATCAGGAGTACACCGGTGAAAATTTCCACCAGTCGAATGTACTTCCTGAAGCGATTGAAGAAGGAGAGAAAGCCGTGAAAGAGCAGTCCCGAGACGAGGAAAGGAACGCCGAGTCCGCCCGAATAGGCGGTCAGCAGAACGATGCCGCGGCCCGCTCCGCCGGTTGTGCCGGCCGCGAGGGCCAGGATGGCGCCCAGGATCGGTCCGATGCAGGGGGTCCAGCCGGCGGCAAAGGCGATCCCGACAAGGAAGGTGCCTATGAAGCCGGTCGGCTTGCGGTGGATCTGCACCCGTTTTTCCCCGAGAAGCACCCCGAAATGAAAAATCCCGCTGAGGTGGACTCCGAAGAGAAAGATCAGGACCCCGCCGATCTTCTGGATCCAGGCCAGCCCCTCGCGCAGATGCGCCTGAAAGGAGGAGGAGGCGAGGCCCGCCAGTGCGCCCAGCCCGATGAAGACCGCGGAGAAGCCGGCGATGAAGACCAGGGAGTGGAAGAGAACCGCCCCGCGAACCTTCAGCCCCGGATGGGCCTCCTTCAACTGGCCGAAGGAGAGGCCGGTGATGTAGGTGATGTAGGAGGGGATAAGCGGCAGGACGCAGGGAGAAAAGAAGGAAAGTACCCCGGCCGAAAAGGCGATCCAGAGAGTAATATTTGTCGCGTGAGGCACGATGTCACTCGTTCACGAGGGGGGAAAAAAACTTGAGGACCTCCACCGACGACCAGTCCATGGAGCCGAGCACCTTCTCGACGACCTGCCCCTTCTTGTTGATGATGAGCGTTTCGGGCAGCTCGTACACACCGTAGAGGTCCTGAACCGTAAGCTTGGGATCGAGCAGAACGGTAAAGTTGAAGGGGTGCTTGGCCAGATACGACTTGACGGCCCCCTCTCCATTCCCCTCCACATTGACGGCCAGAAGGGCAAAGTCGCTGTTTCCGTAAACCTCGTTGAGGCGCGCCAGGGAAGGCATCTCCTCCCGGCAATGGGGGCACCAGGAGGCCCAGAAGTTCAACACCACCACCTTTCCCCTGAGCTGGGAGAGGGTAACCGGCTTTCCGTTGAGATCCTTGAGGGTAAAATCGGGCGCCATATCCCCCTTTTGCACGCCCGAGGAGCCTGGCATCGCGGCCCGGCAGGAAACGGAAAAGGCGGGAGAGAGAAGCAGGGAAACAACCAACAGCGCGGCGAGAAAAAAGCGTTTGCACATTTTGTGAAGGACCTTTCTTCCAAATATATGAATGTGAGGGGAAACCCCGCTTATCTACCCCTTGGCCGGAGAAATGTCAAGGCGAAGTTTCCCCGTCCTCCGGCTTAGAGATGGAGGCATTTCCTGCCCAGAGGGCCTCGATTTCATCCATTTCCTCCTCTGAGAAGCCGAAATAATGGGCCAGCTCGTGCAGAATCGTCTCGCGGATGACTTTTCCCGGCGGGTCCCCGGATTCCCGGGCGAGATTCTCCACCGGCCCGCGGTAAATGGTGATGACGTCGGGCAGGTTGCCGTACTCATGGGTCCGCTCCGTCAGGGGCCAGCCGCGATAAAATCCCAGAAGCTCCCGGGGGTCGTCGAAGCCGGCTTCTTCCAGGGTCTCGGAATCGGGCCAGTCTTCCACCTGGAAGGTGAGATTCTCCACCCGGCCGAGAAACTCCTGGGGGACCGAGGCGATGGCCCGCTCCACCAGACGTTCGAAGGCGCGACGGTTCAATCCTCGAACCCCTGGCCCCGGGCCACCCGGAAAACGGACCTGAAATGGAAGACCTCCCGCCCCTCCTCGTCGGCGATCACAGCCTGCCCGTGGAAGGTCCTTCCCTCGGGTCCGGTGACGGCGGCGACGGCGGTGACCCTCCCCTCCCGCACGGGAGCCAGGAACTTGGACTTTATTTCAGTGGTGGCAAAGGCCGTCCCCTCGGGAAGCAGCGTCTTGATGGCCATCGCCACCGCAGTATCGGCTAGAGTGACGAGGGCTCCGCCGTGAAGCAGGCCCCCCCCCTGGGCGAACTTGACCTTGAAGGGAAGCGAAAGGACCGACCGTCCCTCGCCCGCCTCCTCGATGGTAATTTCCAACAGGTCCTCGAAGGGAGCCGTAGCCACCCATCCCTCCACGCGGAACTGGTCTGCCCCCGGCTGCCGCATCGTTTCTCCATCCACCAGCATCTCGGCCATAGTAATATCCCCTTAAAACCGGTGATCAGGGACTGGGGATCAGGGACTGGTAAAAACAAAAGGCCAGTCCCCAGTCCCTCAGATTTTCCTCCCGCCTTCAAGGAAGGTTCACATAATACCCTCGGTTGCCGCGAACGACAAGGAACTGAAGTGGTTCGGCTCCCATCCGGTCTTCGAGAAGACGAGAATAGGCGTCGAGGTTTTTCGGGCGCTTGCCGTCGACCTCGGCCACCAGGTCCCCGGGGTGGATTCCCGCCTTGTCGGCGGGGGAATCGGGGGCGACTTTCCTGACCACCAGACCTTCGCGGCCCTTCGTCAGCGACATACCGAAAACCCTCTCGCCGTATTTCAAGCCGTATTTTTCGGGGAGGGGGGCAAGGCGGACGACCTTTTCCACGGCCTCCGTTCCGCGCAGGAACCTCACTCTCACCCGGTCATCGGGAGTGTACGTGTGCAGCATGGAATAAAATTCCTCGGGGGAGGTCACGGGTTCCCCGTCCAGTGCCAGGATGACGTCGGCCATCCGAAGTCCGGCGGCGGCGGCCGGGGAACCGCGCTCCACGGAGGTCACCAGCACGCTCCCCTCTCCGCGGGCGCTGCTGAAGGCATCTCCCACCGCGGCGGGGTCGATCCCCATAAAAGCGCGGCGCACATGGCCGAGCCGGATAAGGTCGCCCAGCACCCGCTTGGCGGTCCCGACGGGGATGGCGAAACCAATGCCCTGTGGCCTGCTTGAAAAATCGCGGTGTTGATGCCGATCACCTCGCCCTTGATATTCACCAACGCGCCCCCGGAATTGCCGGGATTAATGGCCGCATCGGTCTGGATGAAACGGAGACCGCCCCGTTCTGCGTTGGAAGCGCCGCGCCGGCGCTGACCACCCCGGTGGTGATGCTGTGCCCCAGGCCCAGGGGATTGCCGATGGCGATGACCGTCTCGCCCGGCATCAGGTCATCGGAGCGGGCGGGACGGAGAAAGGGGAAATCCTTTTTTCCCTTGATCTTGAGGACGGCCAGGTCGACCCGCTCATCCTCTCCGACCAGTCGGGCCTGAACCTCCTTATGCCGGCCGGGAAGAGCAACGAAAATTTTGGAGGCCTTCTCGATCACGTGGGCGTTGGTCAGAACGAATCCCCTCGGGTCGATGATCACCCCGGAGCCGAGAGACTCGGTCTTGTAGGTCCGTGGGGGAGCCATGTCACGAAAGAACTCATCGAAGAAGGGGTCGGAAAAACCGAAAAACGGGGAAGCCCGCCTCTTGACGATCTGCTCCGTCCGGATATTGACCACCGCCGGACCGGCCTTCTCCACCGCAGCCACCACCGGCGTCCTCCGGTCGAAGGCCGCCGCGGGAGAGGCCAGTGCGAGAAAACCAGAAAAATCAGTGCTCCGTTTCTCCATTGTTTGATATACAGCATAATATCCTGTCCGTTGTCCGTGGCTGAAAACAGCTCCTGGCTTTTTACTAAGGGCCATCAGCTACGAGCCGCGAGATTCCTTCCCGAGGCTGTACTTCTCCATACGGTAGAGGAGGGTATGGCGGGGTATGCGGAGAAAGGCCGCCGCCCTGGTCTGATTCCAGCCGTTGCGGCGCAGAGCCTCCAGCACCGCCTCCTTCTCCAGGTCCTCGAGGGCATACCCATCCTCGGGCAGGTTCAGCACGCCTCCGGCAGGGGCCCGGTCCTGCTGCCGGATCCTCGGAGGCAGGTCCCCCTCCTCGATGAGCATCCCCCTGCGCAGGATAATCATCCTCTCCACGGCATTCTCCAGTTCCCGCACGTTGCCCGGCCAGGGATAGGCCGCCAGACGCTCCATGGCCCCGGGGTCCACAGCGAGATCGGCGCCGCCGTGCTTTTTCAGAAAATGCCTGACCAGCAGCGGGATGTCGGCCCGGCGGACCCTCAGGGGCGGGAGATGGACGGGGATGACCGCCAGGCGGTAGAAGAGGTCCTCCCGGAAGGTTCCCTCGGCCATGGCCTCCTCCAGGTCACGATTGGTGGCCGCCACCACGCGGACATCGATCTTTCTCACAGTCCCCCCCACCGGCTCTATTTCCCGCTCCTGCAGGGCCCGGAGCAGTTTGGGCTGCAGCTCAAGGGGCAGCTCGCCGACCTCGTCGAGAAAAAGGGTCCCGCCGTCGGCCTGTTCGAATTTGCCCTTGCGGTCCTTGACGGCTCCGGTGAAGGCCCCCTTCAGGTGGCCGAAGAGCTCGCTCTCGAGCAGTTCGGCCGGGATGGCGGCGCAGTTGACGGGAATGAACGGTCCCTCCCGGCGCTCGCTGCCATGGTGGATGGCCCGGGCGATGAGCTCCTTGCCGGTGCCGCTTTCCCCGCTGATGAGGATGGTCGCCTCGGTGGCCGCAACCCTTTGCACCATGTCGAAGACCTGCCTCATCTCGTCGGAGGTCCCGACGAGACGGGTGAAATCGGTTTTTTCCGAAAGCTGCTCCCGGAGGCGCCGGTTTTCATCCTCCAGCCCGCGAAAAGAGAGCGCCTTCTCCACCACCAGCCGCAACTCGTCCCGGCCGAAGGGTTTGGTCAGGTAATCGTAGGCCCCAAGCTTCATCGCCTCGACGGCATTTTCCACGGAACCAAAGGCGGTGATGACGATGACCAGGGTATCGGGACTCTCCTCGCGGATCTTCCTGAGAACCTCGTACCCCGAAAGCTCCGGCATCCGGATGTCGGTGATGACGAGAAGAGGATGCTCCCTGGAAAAAACATCCAGACCCTTTGCGCCCTCGGCGGCGGTAAGCACCCGGTACCCCGCCCCCTGGAGGGTATACTCGATGACCCGCCGCAGCGAATCGTCGTCGTCGATGACCAGAATCGTCTCTTCGGACATGGAAGTTCCTTTAAAATCGAGACTCAAAATTTAAAACCCAAGACCAGGCAAAATGCAAGGCCCGCATCCATGCGCCCCGGTTCACGGCCTCCCCATTCCCCATTCCCCATTCCCCATTCCCCATTCCCCATTCCCCATTCCCCATTCCCCATTCCCCATTCCCCATTCCCCATTCCCCATTCCCCAGTCCCCAGTCCTCATTCCCGGCTCACGAGCCTTCCTTAGCCACCGGCAGAACGACGCTGAACGTCGTCCCCTCCCCCACCCGGCTCTCCACCTCCATGCGGCCCCCGTGCCCCTAGCAATACGTACTCTGAACCAAGGCGGCAGGGAAACATAGA
>CAWBQR010000019.1:0-60645 GCA_963791005.1 uncultured delta proteobacterium
CCCGTCAGGTCCTTGCCGCGCAGGACCGAGGCGAGGACCACATCGACATTTCGGCAAGATCATCCTGTCGCTCACCACCGGCGCCGCGCCCTTTTCTCCCGAAAAAAATCCTCCGGAAATCCGGGCGTGCTATGATGATACATATTTCGTCTCGACCCGTATCCTTACAGGAGAAACATCATGAGCAAGGGCATGGATAGCAAGAAGTCGGATAAAAAAGCACCGGCCAAAACCATGAAAGAAAAGAAGGCCGACAAAAAAATTAAAAAAGCGGAAAAGAAGTAGTTCACGGCGGGCTTTGTGCCCGCCCGGTTATAGACATGAGACACCAGTGGGACGGCCTGAAATCGGCATGATTTCAGGCCGTTGTTTGTCTCGCGGCGCAGCGAATCGACGGCAAGCGATCCCCTGATGCCGAAACCGAATGGAAGAGCATCGATGAAAATCCCCAAAAGGTTGGAACCTCTGCTGCAGGATGGCCTGATCGACGAGGTTCTCGGCCAGCTGATGAGCGGCAAGGAAGCCGAGGTCTACGTGGTGCGCAGCAATGGCGAAATCCGCTGCGCCAAGGTCTACAAAGAGGCCAGACAACGCAGCTTTCAGAAGCAGACCCAGTACATGGAAGGGCGCAAGGTGCGCAACAGCCGCCGCTCCCGCGCCATGGAGAAACACTCCAGGTTCGGGCGCAAGGAGCAGGAAGCGGCCTGGCAGAACGCCGAGGTCGACGCCCTCTACCGCCTCGCCGCCGCCGGGGTGCGCGTGCCCAGGCCCTATTCCTTCTCCGAGGGGGTGCTGCTGATGGAGCTGGTGGTCGACGGCGACGGCGCGGTCGCCCCGCGCCTCAACGACCTGCAGCTGACCGCGGCGCTGGCTCGGGAATATCATCGCTCTGCTGATCGAGCAGGTGGTGCGCATGCTCTGCGCCGGGCTGGTGCACGGCGACCTCTCCGAGTTCAACGTGCTGGTCGCCGGCGACGGGCCGGTGATCATCGATCTGCCCCAGGCGATCGACGCCGCCGGCAACAACAACGCCGGCCGGCTCTTTGCGCGGGACGTCGACAACCTCGCCGCCTACTTCGGCCAGTTCGCCCCCGAACTCCTCGCCACCGCCTACGCCGAGGAGATCTGGCACCTCTACGAAAAGGGCGAGCTGCACCCGGAGTCCGCCTTGACCGGCCGCTTCGCGAGGCAGCGAGAAAACAGCCGACGTCCGCAGCGTCATGCGCGAGATCGACGATTCGCGCAAGGAAGCACTGGCCCGAGAGTTCGGGCGCAGGCGGGTGGCGTAGCGAGCGGCTGAAGAGGCCGTGACCGGCGGGGGAAAAGAAGGAATGCAGAAGGTCTCGGAATAAGGAGAGGGAGACGCATGCGTCGCCCCAACGAGGGGCAGGGTCCCGACCGTTCCGCCAAATTGAGGTTTCGTAACCTTTGGGTAAACTTAGGACATCACCATAACAAGGATATGGGAGGTTAAAGACCTATGAAATGCCCATTGTGCCAGAGCAGGAACAATGTCGAAATTGACCTTCATGCCGAGGGGTTCGCCCAGGATGCACGCGAGTGCGGGGATTGCGGGGGAATTTGGACATTTTCCGGTGACGTACGGAAGATCATCAAGGGTCAGGTTGAAAAGAGGCAGCGGGTCTGTACTGATTTCGTATGTCCCACGTGTCATTGCATGGTCAGTTACGAAACTGATTTTGACGCCTTCCAGTTCCATGAAGAGCATTACGAATGTTCGGTCTGCGGACTGTCTGTTCCGTGTCACACAATAAGGTAGAAGTCATCAAAGATTCGCAGAAGGGGACGTTCCTCGGTTCCAGCGGAGACAACGTAGAATCGGACGATTTCAATACCATGTAAAGAAAACCGCCCCCTCCTGAAACAGGAGGGGGGGCGCGAGGGAGAAATCCTCCGAAGCATCAACCTTCCAACTGCTCCGCCAAAATCTCCACCGTGTGCCTCACCTCGATATCCGAGCCCTCCTGGTCGAAGCCGCCCCGGATCTGCATAACGCAGCCGGGACAATCCATGGCGACGACGGGAGCGTCGGTGTCCTTGATGTTCCTCAGCTTGTTCTTCAGGATGGGACCTGAGATCTCGGGCAGTTTCATCGAATACGGATCCCCCCATGCCGCAGCAGGTGTCGCACTCGAACATCTCCGCCACCTCGTATCCCGCCTTCTGAAGGAGTGCCCGCGGCTCTTCGACCACCCGCAGGGTCCGCTTCAGATGACAGGAGTCGTGGTAGGTGAGCCTGCCGAGCTGCTCCCCTTCCTTGAAGCTCAGGCGGTTTCTCGTCGACGAGCCGCTTCAGCAGGGTCGAGAAGTCGACGGTCTTTTCCGCGAGCCTCTTCGCGCCGGGGGAGCCATTCGCTCTTCCCAGGTCTCCAGCGTTTGCCGAATTCCTGCTGAGCGCGACGGTGCAGGTGGGGCAGGCGAGACGACATAGCTCACCTCGTCCTCCAGAAGGGCCCGATGTTCTCACGGCGTTGTGCGCGGCCACCTCGTACGCGCCGCTGTAGCGCGCCGGAGCGCCGCAGCAGGTCTGGCTCTTCCGGGAAAAGGACCTCGATCCCGGCCTTGTTCAGAAGCTTCACCAGCGAAACCCCCATCTCGGGGTAGGCGAAGTCGATCAGGCATCCCGCGTAGAAGGCCACCTTCTCCTTGAGCTTCGGCTGCTTGATTTGTTGAATTGTCGCGAAACGGCTCGGCGGCGATGGCCGGAAGGCTGCCTTCCGGTGGTCAGGTCCGAGAGGAAGAACGGCAGGTGGCGGATGAATTTGCCGCTGCTGAAAGGCTTTCCGCGACGGAGGCTGCGCGCAGCATGGTGTGGAAGAGTTCCGGTTGTTCACCACGCCGAAGATGCCTTCTGGACGAGCGGCTGCCCCTGGTCCCACCAGCCGCCGCCGTAGTTCCAGAATCAATCTCGGGGATGTCGAGCTTCCCCGGGCAGACCTCCTTGCAGTTGCCGCACTGGATGCAGAGTCCCTGGATGTCGTCGGACTTCTTCAGCTCGTCGAACCAGGCGGTGAGGATGGTGCCGATGCCGCCGGTGTAGACGCTGCCGAAGACGTGTCCCCCCACCAGGCGGAAGACGGGGCACACGTTCAGGCAGGAGCCGCAGCGGATGCACTGCAGCGCCTGCTTGAACTTGGGGTCGCGCGCCATCTCGGTCCGCTGTTGTCCATGAGGATGATGTGCAGCTCCTTCGTGGTTCCGTCGTCGTTCGGGGTGGGGCCGGAGATGATGGTGACGTAGCTGGTCAGCAAGCTGTGCGGTGGCGCTTCGGGGCAGGGCCTCCAGGATGGTCGGCACGGCTGCGAACTGCTCCACCAGTTTTTCCAGGCCGACGATGGCGACGTGGATCGTCGGGCAGCGTGGAGACCAGGCGTGCGTTGCCTTCGTTGGTGACCAGTACGAGGTGCCGGTTTCGGCCACCGCGATGTTGGCGCCGGTAATGCCCATGTCGGCTTCCAGGAACTTGCAGCGCAATTGCCGCGGGCCACCTTGACCAGCCGCGGGATGTCGGAAGTGAGCCGCTCGTCCACCTCCTTTTGAAAAAGCTCGGTCACCTCCTCCTTGGTCATGTGGATGGCCGGCATCACCATGTGCGAAGGGCGTCTGGCCGGCGAGTTGGATGATCCACTCGCCCAGGTCGGTCTCGCGTGACCGACGAGATGCCGGTCTCCTGGAGGTAGGCGATTCAGGTGAATCTCCTCGGACGCCATGGATTTCGATTTCACGACGCTTTTCGACTCCCCCCTGCAGGCCAGTTGAGAATGTAGTCCTTCACCTCCTGCGGGTCGTGCGTCCGGAAGACCTTGCGCCCCGCGCTTCGGCGCTCTTTTTGAAAACCTCGGCGACCGTCGTCCAGGTCGGCGGCGGCCTGGGATTTGCTCCGGCAATCGTCGCGCGCAGCGCCTCGAAGTCGATGCCCTCATAGGCCTTGGCGCGGCTCACTGTAGGCCTCGGAGAACTTGCCCAGCGCGCCGGTCAGGTTGGCATCGTTTAGCGCGCCGGCGATGGATGCTTGAATTCGCTGTTCATCGATTTCCGCTCTCCCAGTTCGTCGACAAACAGGATGATCAGTCGCCCGGACCGTGCACACCGATGGTGAGCACGCGTTCGATGTCGGCGGTACGGCTCGGTCCGGTGATGAAGGCGATGTACCTGAAGGTTTGCGGGTTGAGTCTTTCAAAAAGGGCCTTTTTGCCCTCCAGGATGTTGTCGGTGGGCACGAGGGCGATGTGGATGGCGGTAAGTGAAGAGACCAGCCTCTGCTCGACGGCGCTCTGGTCCTGCACCAATGATCCGGTGTCCGCAAGGGCCCACTCCATCTGGCTGATGCCCACCTTCGCCTGTGCCGCCAGCGTTCGGCTCACTTCGAAGCCGAGTCCGGGGAACTCCAGGGGAGCCTTTCCGTCCTCACCGTCAAGAAAAGGGCAGTCGGCCCAAACGGCGTAGTAGCCGGGAGCGTCCGCTACTCCTTGTTTTCGCAGGGTCGCCTGAATGAAATCAAGGGCCTCCCTCTTCGTCCCGAACCGGCACACCTCCGCACCAACCCCAACTGCTCGCGCTTGGAATTTCTCGTACATGTCTGCTGCCTCCATCAAAGTCCGTCGGAAAGTGGGAAACCGTTTCAGATCGGGATCGGGAAAGGATTTTGTCCCCTCACATTTCCCCACTCTAGCCGCCTCATATTTCGAAGTGGTAAAAAGATAATACCAATTGCCAAATTCATAATATCTGAAAACCCTCCTGAAAGTAAAGGAAATTAGCGTCTACAACAAAAATCTTGACACCCCTTTGGAAAAATGAATAATTGGTCTGACCAAAAAAAATATGCCTAGCACGGCGTTTTTGATTCATGAACCGGGATGATCTTTCCCTGTCCAGGACACCGACCCTGGTGCATGAAGGCAAAAACGCCTCATTCGAGGCCGCGACAGGACCACATTTCAACAGGGAGTTGCCATGAACATCCATGAGTACCAGGCCAAGGGGATTTTGCGCAAGTTCGGCGTGCCGGTTCCCGACGGGCATGTTTGCTACAATGGCGCCAGTGCGCGGGAATGGGCCAAGCGCCTCGGTGAGGGACCTTGGGTGGTCAAGGCGCAGATCCATGCCGGTGGGCGCGGCAAGGGAGGCGGCGTCAAGCTGGCCCGGACCGCCGATGAGGTACGCCTGATCGCCCGCGACATGCTCGGCATGACATTGCGCACTCACCAGACCGGTCCGGAAGGGAAAGTCGTCACCCGGGTGTTGGTGGAGAATGGCTGCCACATCGAGCGCGAACTTTACGTCAGCTTCTCGTCGACCGCACCACCTCCAAGGTCACGGTGATGGCGTCGACCGAGGGGGGGATGGACATCGAGGAGGTCGCGGCGCACACGCCGGAAAAAATCTTTCGCGAGGCGATCGACCCGCTGGTCGGGTTGACCCCCTTTCAGTGCCGCAATCTCGCCTTCAATCTTGGCCTGGAGGGGAAGCTCACCGGCAAGGCGGCCAAGCTCTTCGACGGCCTCTACACGACCTTTATCGCTTGCGATTGCGCGTTGTTGGAGATCAATCCGCTGGTGGTAACCGGCGAGGGCGAGCTTCCTTGTCTCGACGCCAAGTTCGGCTTTGACGACAACGCGGTCTTTCGCCACCCGAAGATCGCTGACCTGCGCGACTACGACGAGGAAGACCCGAACGAAATCGAGGCCTCGCAGCACGACCTCTCCTATGTCTCCTTGAACGGCAATATCGGCTGCCTGGTCAACGGCGCCGGTCTGGCGATGGCGACCATGGACATCATCAAGTATTCCGGTGGCGAGCCGGCCAACTTTCTCGACGTCGGCGGCGGGGCGACCATCGAAAGGGTCACCGAGGCGTTCAAGATCATCCTCTCCGACAAAAACGTCAAGGGGATCCTGGTCAACATCTTCGGCGGCATCATGAAGTGCGACGTCATCGCCACCGGCGTCATCGAAGCGGCCAAGCAGGTTTCCCTGCAGGTTCCGCTGGTGGTGCGCCTGGAAGGAACGAACGTGGAGAAGGGGAAAGAACTGCTGGCCACCAGCGGGCTGAACATCATCGCTGCCGACGGCATGGCCGACGGGGCGCGCAAGATCGTGGCGGCGGTCGCCGCCGGCGAAAGGAGGGTGGCATGAGCATCCTGATCGACAAGAATACCCGTGTCATTACCCAGGGGATTACCGGCGCCACCGGTCTCTTTCATGCCAGGGGGGCACGCGATTACGGCACGCAGATGGTCGGCGGCGTCACCCCCGGCAAAGGGGGAACGACCATCGACGGTTTTCCCGTCTTCGACACGGTGCGTGAAGCGGTCAAACAGACCGGCGCCACAGCCTCGGTGATCTACGTTCCACCACCTTTTGCCGCCGATTCGATCATGGAAGCGGTTGATGCCGGAATCGAACTGGTCTGCTGCATCACTGAGGGGATTCCGGTCCTCGACATGGTCAAGGTCAAACAGTACATGGTCGGGAAGAAGACCCGCCTGGTCGGCCCGAACTGCCCGGGCGTCATCACCCCCGGCCAGTGCAAGATCGGTATCATGCCCGGCTATATCCACAAGCCGGGCAAGGTGGGGGTCGTTTCGCGTTCCGGCACCCTGACCTACGAGGCGGTCTGGCAGTTGACCTGCGTCGGCCAGGGCCAATCGACCTGCGTCGGCATCGGCGGCGACCCGGTCAACGGCACCAGCCACCTCGATTGCCTGAAAATGTTCGAGGCCGATGCCGACACCGAGGCGGTGATCATGATCGGCGAGATCGGCGGCAATGCCGAGGAGGAGGCGGCTCTCTTCGCCCGCGACCACATGAGCAAACCGGTGGCCGGCCTACATCGCTGGCGCCACCGCGCCGCCGGGGAAGCGCATGGGCCATGCCGGCGCCATCATCTCCGGCGGCAAGGGGACGGCCGCCGAGAAGATCTCCCTGATGCGCGACTGCGGTATCAGCGTCGCCGACAGCCCGGCCGAAATGGCGCAGGCATTGTTGAAGGTCTATACGCCGTAATCGCCGTAACAGGGGAGGGCGTCTTGAGGAAACAACCTTTGCGCAATGTCGTGTCCATGCGGGTAAGCGACGCGGAAAAGTCGGCTCTCGAGGAGATGGCACGATACAGGGAAATGAGCGTCTCCGAGCTTTTGCGCGAAGCGCTGCAGCACTTCACCCCGATTGTGGAAAATCGGATCCGGACAGTGGGCCGGCCCTCGGAAAAAGGGTAGGCGGGCATCTTCCCGGGTGTTCTCCGTATAGACCCGGGAGGAGCTAGAAAAGCATTTGCACGCGGATCAAATCTGATTAATTCGGATTTTCGAGGATTCCAAGACAAAAGGCCGACAACCCGAAGCATTATGCCGTAAACGCATCTTTTGTCTTTGATTTATCCATATTTATGCGTACTTATCCGTGTTCAATTACAGGACCGGATCGCTTCAAAAGATACAGGAGATATCATGAGTCGCAAAATGGTAACCATCGACGGCAACACAGCCGCCGCCCACGTGGCCCACGCCACCAACGAAGTGATCGCCATCTACCCCATCACCCCCTCCTCGGCCATGGGGGAGATGTCGGACATCAAAAGCGCCGCCGACGAGAAGAACATCTGGGGCACCGTCCCCTGGTGAGCGAGATGCAGTCCGAAGGCGGCGCCGCCGGGGCCGTGCACGGCGCTCTGCAGGCCGGCGCCCTGACCACCACCTTCACCGCCTCCCAGGGCCTGCTGCTGATGATCCCGAACATGTACAAGATCGCCGGCGAGCTGACCTCGACGGTCTTCCACGTCTCGGCCCGCGCCGCTGGCCACCCAGGCGCTGTCCATCTTCGGCGACCACTCCGACGTCATGGCCTGCCGCCAGACCGGCTTTGCCATGCTCTGCTCCAACAGCGTCCAGGAGGTCATGGACTTGGCCCTGATCGCCCACGCCGCCACCCTGCGAGCCCGCGTCCCGTTCCTGCACTTCTTCGACGGCTTCCGCACCTCCCACGAGGTCCAGAAGGTCGAGGAGCTCACCTTCGACGACATGCGCGCGATGATCGACGACGAACTGGTCGTCGCCCATCGCGCCCGCGGCCTCTCGCCCGGACCGCCCGGTCCTCCGCGGCACCGCCCAGAACCCGGACGTCTACTTCCAGGGCCGCGAGACCGTGAACCCGTTCTACCCGGCCTGCCCGGCGATCGTCCAGGAGGCGATGGACAAGTTCGCCGAGCTCACCGGCCGCGAGTACCAGCTGTTCGACTACGTCGGCGCCCCCGATGCCGAGCGCGTCGTCATCATCATGGGCTCCGGCGCTGAGGCCGCCCACGAGACCGTCGAGTACCTCGACGCCAAGGGCGAGAAGGTCGGCGTGCTCAAGGTCCGCCTGTACCGTCCCTTCTCGGTCGAAGCACTTCGTCGCCGCGCTGCCCGGCGACGGTCAAGACCATCGCCGTGCTCGACCGCACCAAGGAGCCGGGCTCGCTCGGCGAGCCGCTCTACCTGGACGTCGTCACCGCCATCGCCGAGGCCATGGCCGAGGGCGCGCTGCCGCTTCGACGGCTATCCGGTCATCGTCGGCGGCCGCTACGGCCTGGGCTCCAAGGAGTTCACCCCCGCCATGGTCAAGGCCGTCTTCGACAACCTCGACGCCGACAAGCCCAAGAACCACTTCACCGTCGGCATCAACGACGACGTCACCACACCAGCCTCGACTACGACCCGACCTTCACACCGAGCCGACAAGGACGTTATCCGCGCCATGTTCTACGGCCTGGGCTCCGACGGCACGGTCGGCGCCAACAAGAACTCCATCAAGATCATCGGCGAGGAGACCGACAACTACGCCCAGGGCTACTTCGTCTACGACTCGAAGAAGGCCGGCGCGATGACCATCTCGCCACCTGCGCTTCGGCCAGAGCCGATCACGCTCCCTACCTGATCACCAAGGCCAACTTCGTCGCCTGCCACCAGTTCACCTTCCTCGAGAAGTACGACATGCTCGGCAACGCTGAAGCACGGCGGCACCTTCCTGCTCAACAGCCCCCTTCGACCGGACGAGGTCTGGGACCAGCTGCCCCGCGAGGTCCAGCAGCAGATCATCGACAAGAAGCTCAAGTTCTACGTCATCGACGCCTACGACGTGGCCAAGGAGCCGGCATGGGCGCCCGCATCAACACCATCATGCAGACCTGCTTCTTCGCCATCTCCGGCATCCTGCCTCGCGAGCAGGCCATCGCGCAGATCAAGGACGCCATCAAGAAGACCTACGGCAGGAAGGGCGAGAAGGTCGTCGCAGATGAACTACGCCGCCGTCGACGCGACCCTCGAGAACATCTGCACGAGGTCAAGGTCCCGGCGCCAGGTCACCAGCGCGCTCACGCATGCCCGCCGGCTGGTCTCCGACCAGGCGCCCGAGTTCGTCCAGGACGTCACCGCCGACGATCATCGCCGGGCACGGCGACCAGCTGCCGGTCAGCGCCATGCCCGCCGACGGCACCTGCCCGACCGGCACCACCCAGTGGGAGAAGCGCAACATCGCCCTCGAGATCCCGGTCTGGGACGAGGAGCTCTGCATCCAGTGCGGCAAGTGCTCCATCGTCTGCCCGCACGCCACCATCCGCATCAAGGTCTACGACCCGGGCTGCTCTGCCGACGCCCCGCAGACCTTCAAGTCGCGCCGACGCCAAGGGCACCGACTTCAAGGGCATGAAGTACACCATCCAGGTGGCCCCCGAGGACTGCACCGGCTGCGGCGCCTGCGTGCACATCTGCCCGGCCAAGGACAAGGACGACCCAAGCACAAGGCCATCAACATGCAGTTCCAGCCGCCGCTGCGCGAGCCAGCGAGGCCGCCAACTACGACTTCTTCCTGGCGCTGCCCGAACCTGACCCGAGCCCAGCTCAAGCTCGACACCGTCAAGGGCAGCCAGCTGCTGCAGCCGCTGTTCGAGTACTCCGGCGCCTGCGCCGGCTGCGGCGAGACGCCCTACGTCAAGCTGCTCACCCAGCTCTTCGGCGACCGCGCGATGATCGCCAACGCCACCGGCTGCTCGTCGATCTACGGCGGCAACCTGCCCACCACCCCCTGGACCAACACGCACGACGGCCGCGGCCCGGCCTGGTCCAACTCGCTGTTCGAGGACAACGCCGAGTTCGGCTTCGGCATGCGCCTGGCCGTCGACAAGTTCACCGAGTCCGGCCTGCGAACTGCTCGAGCGAGCGTCGCCGAGATCCCGGCGACCAAGCTCGCTGGCCGAGATCCTCGACGCCGACCAGGACGACCGAGGCGGGGATCGACGCCCAGCGCGAGCGCGTGGCCGCAGCTGAAGGAGGTCGCTGGCTGAGCGCACGCCGAAACCGGCCGCAACGGCTCGCTGCCTCTGGCCGATTACCTGGTCAAGAAGCCGTCTGGATCGTCGGCGGCGACGGCTGGGCCTACGACATCGGCTACGGCGGCCTGGACCACGTCCTCGCCTCCGGCAAGAACGTCAACGTGCTGGTGCTCGACACCGAGGTCTACTCCAACACCGGCGGCCAGGCCTCCAAGTCGACCCCGATGGGCGCCGTGGCGAAGTTCGCCGCCGGCGGCAAGGCCATGGCCAAGAAGGACCTGGGCCTGATCGCCATGACCTACGGCAACGTCTACGTCGCCAAGGTCGCTCTGGCCAACCGCGCCCAGATGGTCAAGGCCTTCATCGAGGCCGAGGCCTACGACGGCCCGTCGCTGATCATCGCCTACGCCCACTGCATCGCCCACGGCATCGACATGACCACGCGCCGTCGATGAGCAGAAGAAGGCGGTCGCCTCCGGCCACTGGCCGCTGTTCCGCTACGACCCGCGCTTAGCGCCGAGCAGGGCAAGAACCCGCTCCAGCTGGACAGCAAGGAGCCGACCATCTCGCTTCGAGGAGTACGCCTACGGCGAGAACCGCTACCGGGTGCTCAAGAAGGCCAACCCCGAGGCGGCCGGACGGCTGATGAAAAAGGCCAATACCTGGGCCGCCGCTCGCTTCGAGTATTACCGGAAACTTGCGTCACTGACCCACGGCTCGAAAGAGGAAAATTAACAGGCGACAAATCTTTCCCAGGGCAGATTGTACCTGCTCGTGTTCATCCGGAGTTTACGGATGAACACGAGTTGCCTCTTTTCAGACAGGACCCGTCATGCGTTTTCAGCCCATTAAGCCCAAAAAGGTCTCCGCCCAGATTGCGGATCAGATTCGGGCCTCGATTCTGAGCGGTGATTTTGCGCCAGGTGACAAACTCCCCCCCGAGCGGGAACTGGTCAAGATGTTTGGCGTATCACGCCCTTCGGTTCGTGAAGCACTGAATATTCTGGAATCGGCCGGGATGGTTTCAACGTACCGGGGCGGCGGAACAGTCGTCATGTCGCTTGTGGAAGCGTCTGCCGGGCACCCGCTGCGCGAGTTGATCCGCGTGGATAAGGGTCGGGCCATGGAGGTGATTGAGGTGCGCAGGTGCATGGAATCCTGGACCACTTTTCATGCGGCCCAACGGGCCTTGCCTGCGGACATCAGAAGCATGGAGGAGATGATCGACAGGATGGGGCAAAACCTTGAAGAAAAGCACCCCTCCGAGGAGCTGGACGCACATTTCCATGTGGTCATTGCCCGTGCCACCCATAACATTCTGTTGATGCACCTGATGCAAAACCTGTTCGACGCGATGAGGGAGTTTCAGCAGAGCGTCTGGCGGGCGGTACATCTCACCGCCAATAATCATCGTCTGCTTTTGGACCATCATATCCATATCTTCGAGGCCATTAAAGCAAGGGAGGCCGCAGCAGCACGAGGGGCCATGATGGAGCACCTCGTTTTTGCAGAAAAACGCAGTGCAGCCTACATTACCCAAGGAGGGTAGGAGCGTTTCATTGGTCCCGAACCCCGGACTTGAACCTGTAAAGGAATCCCATGTTCACCAAAGCCAAAAGCCTCTCCCTGGCCACTCCCCGGCCGGGAGTCCTTCCTCCTGAATACGAAGCGGTCTGCGGCAACTGCGGGGCGCCGCTCGCCAGGCGGGCGAGTTTCAGAATAATCCAGAGAGATGTGATCGCCTGCGCCAGCTGTGAGGCATTGAACGAAGTAACGCCCCCGCTCTCCCCCGGCAGCCAAACCGCCTGCCGGTCAAAGACCGAGGCCGACCATCGAGCATGGCGGGACAAGAAATGCTGAAAAAATCCCAACCTTCCATTAACTCTAATCATTCCCCGGAAAACTGAAAAGCGCCTCCTCCCGCACCCCGCCGGAGGGCCAGCGCTGGGTGACGGTCTTGCGGCGGGTGTAGAAGCGCACTCCGTCGGGGCCGTAGATGGCGAGGTCGCCGAACAGGGAGCGCTTCCAGCCGCCGAAACTGTGACAGGCGACCGGCACCGGCAGCGGGACGTTGACCCCGACCATGCCGACCTGGATGTTGTCGGTGAAGTAGCGGGCGGCCTCGCCGTCGCGGGTGAAGATGCAGGTGCCGTTGCCGTACTCGTGGGCGTCGATCAGGTCCATCGCCTCCTGCGAGGGTCTTGACGCGCACGACGCAGAGCACCGGGCCGAAGATCTCATCCGTGTAGATCTTCATCTCCGGCCGTCACCCGGTCGAACAGGCACGCCGCCGAGAAAGAAGCCCTCTTCGTGGCCGGGAACCTGCAGGCCGCGGCCGTCGACCACAAGCTCGGCGCCCTCGTTGACTCCCCTGCTCGATGTAGCCGGTGACCTTGTCGAGGTGTGCCGGGCGTCACCAGGGGGCCCATGTCGTTGCCGGCGTCGGTGCCGGGGCCGACCTTGCAGCTTGGCGATCTGCGCCTTCGAGCCTGGCGACCAGGGCGTCGGCGGTGTCGTCGCCCACCGCCACCGCCACCGAGATGGCCATGCAGCGCTCGCCCGCAGGAGCCGAAGGCGCGCCCCCATCAGGGCGCTGACGGCGTTGTCCAGGTCGGCGTCGGGCATGACGACGGCGTGGTTCTTGGCGCCGCCCAGGGCCTGCACCCGCTTGCCGTTGGCGGTGCCGGTGCTGTAGATGTACTCGGCGACGGCGGTGGAGCCGACGAAGCTCACCGCCTGCACGCGCGTGGTCGTCGAGCAGGGCATCGACCGCCTCCTTGTCGCCGTTGACCACGTTGAGCACCCCGGGGGCAAGCCGGCCTCGCGCGGCCAGTTCGGCGATCGTACAGCGCGCTCGCGGGGTCGCGCTCGGAGGGCTTGAGGACGAAGGTGTTGCCGCAGACCACCGCCATGGGCCACATCCACAGCGGCACCATGGCCGGGAAGTTGAAGGGCGTGATGCCGGCGGCCACGCCGAGCGGCTGGAATTCGCTCCAGGAGTCGATGCCGGGGCCGACGTTCTTGCTGTGCTCGCCCTTGAGCAGTTCGGGCGCGCCGCAGGCGTACTCGACGTTCTCGATGCCGCGCTGCAGCTCGCCCACGGCATCGCTCGAGCACCTTGCCGTGCTCGGCGGTGATCAGCGCGCAGATCTCGTCGGCGTTGCGCTCCAGCAGCGCCTTGAGACGGAACATTACCCGGGCGCGCTTGGCGGCGGCGTGTCGCGCCAGGCGGGGTAGGCCTTCTCGGGCGGCGGCGATCGCCTGCTCCACCTCGTTTCTGCTGCCGAGCGCCACCCGCGCGGTGACGGCCCCGGTGGCAGGGTTGTAGACCTCGCCGTAGCGACCGGCGGAGCAGGCGTACGGCCTGCCGTTGATGAAATGGCCGTGGGTCATGATATTCGGAGAGGCTTCAGTCTTGGATTTATCGGTCATCTTCGTATCCTCCGTCGAAAAAGGCGGGATTGTCGGTGATAGCGGGAATTCCTGTGGCCTGGATATGCAGTTGTCTCAAGTGGTTAGAACCAGACAGATTTTCCTGAATGGTCAGGAACTTGAGTAAAGTGGATAACGAAGTTCCATTTTAGCCCGTCATCGGCGTCCGCGCATGATCTGCTAACGGTTTATCGCGAAAATTCCTATGTTTTCCTAATACCTCCTGTGCTATTACTGGTGTCATGTCGGAATTCTTCTCTGTTTTCCTGAACGTCATTATGCCGGTCTTCGGCATTGTCATCCTCGGTTTCCTGCTGGGAAAACGCCTGGCTCTTCAGGCAAGAACCTTGAGCCGGGTGGCCTACTATGTCTTTGTGCCTGCCTTTATCTTCCAGGCGATCAGCACGTCCAGGATCCCCCTCGGGCATGCCGCCGAAATGGTCTGCTTCATCATGGCCGCCCACCTTCTGGCCGCTTTTCTCGCCGCTGGGATGGGAAGGCTGATGGGGCGCTCCAGGGAGATGATCGCCGCTTTTGTGATGATCGCCGTATTCGGTAACGTCGGGAATTTCGGTCTTGCGGTCATCCGGTTCAGGCTGGGAGATAAGGCCCTCGCCCCGGCCTCCATCTATTTCGTGGCCATCATCGTCACCGCCTTTGTCGTTTGCGTCGGCGCCGCCGGCTGGGCAAGGGGCGGAAAGCGCGGGGCCTTGAGCGGGCTGCTCAGGACGCCCGCCATCTGGGCGGCGGTTCCGGGACTGATGGTGTCGAGTGGAGGGGTGGCCGTCCCCCTGCCCGTATCGCGAATGTTGGGGCTGCTGGCCGAGGCCATGATTCCCGTGCTGCTCTTTGCTCTCGGCCTGCAGCTGCTGGAGCAAAGACGGGTCATCTTTTCCGTCGATGTTCTCGCGGCCTCCTCAGTCCGCCTCCTGCTGGCGCCCGCCCTTGCGTTTGTGGTGGCTTTGCCCTTCGGTCTGAGGCATATAGACTTCGCCTCGGGGGTGTTGCAGGCCGGAATGCCCGCCGCCATCCTGGTGGCAATCATCGCCAGGGAATACAATGTCGTGCCGGAATTCGTGACATCCGTCGTTCTTTTCTCGACGCTCGCCAGCCTTTTTACCCTCTCTTTTATCATGGTCCTGCTCTAGAAGATTGTCGACCCGAAGGGGGCCGCCGTGTTCGGCATTAACTCGCCCCGAAACTCTGGTAAAGGTAAGCGAACAGAATCATCCCTCACCATCCGATCCAAGGCCTTTGCCACCCCGGAGGGGACGAAGGAAGATTGGATTTGACTCGTATTTCGCTCAGGGCGCCCCAGGGACGTGATTGGGACGCCATCTCACGGTTGGTCGCAGAGGCGATTCCCCATTATCTCGTATCCCACCTCGGGTCGCGCTTCGGCTCCCTTTACTACCGGCACCTCGCATCCCATCCCGGGACGTGCAGTCTTGCTGCGTACGACGAGACCGGCAGCCTCGCCGGATTCGTCCTCGGCACACTCGATTCCCAGACAGCCCGGAGGCTCACGCCGTCGGTCCTCGCCCGTCTGCTGCTGGCGGCAAATATCAGGCTGCTTTCCCCGGCGTTTCTCCGCTGGCTGGCCCGGGGGGTTCCGAGCATCCTGCGGGCCAGGGGACGTCCCCTTGAGTTTCCCGAGGCCGAATTGATCATCCTCGTGGTGGACCCGGCATTTCGCGGCCAGGAACTCGCCCCAAGACTTTTGAAGGCCCTCGAGGCATTTTTCCTGCAACGGGAGCATCGAACACCCTATTTCATTCTGACCGAGAAGGCGAACCTCGCTTCAAACCGGTTTTACGAAAAGATGGGCGCTTGCCTCGTCCGGACCAACTACCACCACGGGCGCGAGAATCAACGAATGGCATAAACCCTTTGCCTGATGTTTCCCTTTTAAAAAACGGGTACCCAAGCCTCTTCTCTTCATAAAGCGATAGAGCTTTTATTCCTTCCGAATTCGTTTTCGCTCGATAAATTACAAAGGGTCGGCCCAAGGGAGCTGCCCCTTTTCCTTTTGGAGAAGTCGGACTCCAATCCCTTCCCCGGACCTTTAGTTGATGGATTTGGATTGAAAAGATTATGAAAAATTGATAAAAGATGAGATTTGCTTCCGGCGGAGATGGTTCCGATTTTCGCAGGAAGAACGAAATGGTTCTCCGGGGAACTCGGGGACAAAACTTTCGACCGGAGAATCATTCTCCGGCTCAATAAAAATTTATCGGGAGGAGCCTGATGTCCATCTCCGCAGAAATCATCAAAATAAAAGCGGCCGTAAAGGAAATCGAAGACCCTTCTGCAGCTCTTGCCGTCCGTCAGATATACAAGGCCCTGGAGTTGTTGCAGAAAGACGTCAACCAGCTGACCCGGGTGCTGAACCTGCTGCAGGGCTGATGAAGGGACGGCGGGGGGCTTCCCACTGAAAAACCCTGCCTCTGTCTGCAGACCTTGCCAGAAATTCCATTTCTCTGCTAAACTCCCGTTTCATGGATACCCGGACCGTACTTAAAAAATGCCCCCTGTTCGCCGGAGCTACCGGCGAAGATCTCGACCACCTGGCCCTTGCCTGCAAGGCGCGCATGTACCAAAAAGGCGAGGTCCTCTTCGCCGATGGGGAAGAGGCCCTCGGCTTCTATGTTCTCGCCTCGGGAAAGGTGAAAATCTACAAGCTTTCCCCTGAAGGCAAGGAGCGCATCCTGCACATCGTGCATCCTGTAGGTACCTTTGCCGAGGCAGCCATCTTCGGCAGCGGCCGCTATCCCGCCTACGCGGAACCCCTGGAAAAATCCTTTCTCCTTTTTTTTCCCAAGAAGGGTTTTCTGGACCTTCTCCACGAGCACTCCCAGATCGCCATCAACATGATTGGCGGCCTCTCCCGCTTTCTGCGCCAATTCGCGTCCCAGATCGAGGAGCTCACCTTCAAGGACGTTCCCGCCCGGCTGGCTCGTTATCTCATCGACCTGGCAGGCGAGGAAGAGGACCTCGTGGCGCTGCCCATCTCCAAGTCCCAGCTCGCTTCCAACCTGGGAACGGTCAGCGAAACCCTTTCCCGGACCTTTCGTAAGCTTGCCGATGACGCCATCATCGAGGTTCGGGGAAAGGTTATCGAAATTCTCGACCGCGACCGCCTGGAGGACCTCGCCGAAACCTATAAGGAATAACCCCGGTTCTCGGGCCCCCTGCAGGGGCGACGCATGCGTCGGCCCTGCTCCCCTCGTCCCCATTGTTGAGCCTCCTTGACCAAGGTCAAGGAAATGTTCCCCTGTGCCGGCTAAGGTATTGGAAAAACAGCGGCGGGAGGTATGGGGATGGGGACATTGAAGAATTTTCTGGCCGGGGCCCTGAGGTGCAATCTTACCAAAGCCCTTTTGCTGCTGTTGCTTGCTTGGTTGGTGAGATAGATGGAAAATGGCGTGATGGAGCAACCCCGGAACCTACCCTCCGAGCTGACCTCCAGGGAAATGAAGGACCTCAGGGTGCTGGCCGTGTTCACTGAATTCTATTGCCGCAGCCTTCACGCTGGGGAAAAGGAGCCGTTGAAAGACTGTGGGCTTGCCGACGGAGCTTTCCGAAAGATCCGTCTCTGCACCGAATGCAGGGAATTCCTCTCCTACGCCGTCAACCGCCGTATCAGGTGCCCGCTGGATCCGAAACCTTCCTGCAAGCACTGCCATATCCACTGCTACAGGCCCGGGCACAGGGAAAAGGTCCGGGAAATCATGCGTTTTTCGGGAAAAAGGCTCATCCGCCGGGGACGGCTCGACCTCCTCTGGCATTATCTTTTTTAATATAGAGGATAAGAAAGAGATGATTCGTGAGATCGTAAAAATCGACGAAAAAAGATGCAACGGCTGCGGCCTGTGCGTCCCCGCCTGCGCCGAAGGGGCCATCCAGATCATCGACGGGAAAGCCAGGCTGATTGCCGACAACCTCTGCGACGGCCTGGGCGCCTGCCTCGGCCACTGCCCCCAGGACGCGATTATCATCGAAAACCGGCAGGCCGACGCCTTCGACGAGGAGGCCGTGGAATCCCATCTCCAGGGTCCGGAGGAGCCTCATTCCGCCCCGGCAGGAGGCGGGTGCCCGTCGGCCAGGGTTTCGGTTCCTGCCGACAGAGAGGAGCCGGGTGTCGGTGCCGGGAGGCGCCCCTCAGCGCTTCGGCAATGGCCGGTGCAGATGCAGCTGGTGCCGCCGTCGGCGCCTTTTTTGGCCGATGCCGACCTGCTGCTGGCAGCCGACTGTGTTCCCTTCGCCTATGCCGATTTCCACCGGGATTACCTGCAAGGCAAGACCCTGCTGGTCGGCTGCCCCAAGCTCGACGACGGGCAGGCCTACCTGGAAAAGCTGACGGCCATCCTGCGCGGCAACGACATTCGAGGCCTCACAGTTCTGCATATGGAAGTACCCTGCTGTTCGGGGCTGGTGATGATCGCCCGCAGGGCCATTGCCGAGAGCGGAAAGACCGTTCCTCTTGAAACGGTCAGGATCGGTCTTCAGGGAGACGTGAAATAGACGGACGAATTAAAAAGGAAACGGGAAAAAGCCGCCGGGAATGCCGACGGCTTTTTTCGTTCCCGGGCCTGGTTCTCAGGGGCTATTGGGGTACATGGATCCGGTCACGGGTACGGTCCCTTTCCTGTTCCTCGTCCTCGGAATGGCCCTTGTCCCGATCCTGGTCCCTGTCTCTCTCCCGGTATTCTCCACCTCTCTGTTCCCGGCCTGGTTCTCTCTCCCTGTATTCCTCCCTCTGGTGTTCCTGGCGTTCTTCGCGTAAATTTCTCTGCTTTTCCCCTTCATGGCCGGGGTAGTATCGGCGTTCGGGAAACCGGTGGTAGTACGGATAGTAATAGGGTTCGTAATAGGGCCCCCCGCGGTAACGCTGTTCATAAGGCGCTTCGCAGGCGGCCAGAACAAGAACCAGAACCACGGCAAAGGCGAGGCGGAAAAGGGTCATGGTTTTTTCTCCCGAAAATTGTGGCCTTTTTCTTCTATATTTTATACCTTTTAGCAATGCTTACAAACGGTGAACGAAGAGCCCGGAACCAACGACCTGGGGCGCGTGGGGGCTTGCCCAGGTACGAGGAATAACAAGCCGCCCGGATGGAAGCCGAAATCCCATTGAAATGCAAGGAGATGAGCGGATGAAGGTCAAAAAGCCATACATGCATTTAATTGCCATCATCGGTGCTGTGTTGGCCGTACTTCTGTTCAACATGTTCAGGGAAAAACCGATAAAGATCCCCCGCGACGACGCCCACCGTCCGTTGCTGGAGCGTCTGGCCAGGGGCGACAGTCAGGAGGAGGTGGAAAAAGGATGTCTCGACTGCCATAATCCCCAGGACAGCCCTTTGTCCGAGGACCATCCTTCCAACAAGAAGTGCCTGGTCTGCCATCCGGAGCGATAACGGAGGGGACAGGTGCCGCTCCAACGATTGGTTCTGTCCTCCCTCGTAACTGTTTCCCTGCCGGAGACCAAAGATGCTATTCTGATCCTGCCGCGAGCCCAGAAGGCCGGGCACGAAGATACGGAGCCGTTTATGACGAAAAAACCGGGATACAAGGATCTGGTGGCCAAAGCCGAAGAACAGGTCGACACTCTGGCGGTCAAAGACGCCATGGAACTGCTGGGGGCCGAGGACGTGGTGTTTGTCGACCTGCGGGATATCCGGGAACTCCAGAGGGAGGGTAAGATTCCGGGAGCCCGCCATGTGCCCCGGGGGATGCTGGAGTTCTGGATTGACCCCGAAAGCCCCTACCACAAACCGCTGTTCACAGAACCGAAAAGGTTCATCTTCTACTGCAACCTCGGCTGGCGATCCGCCCTTGGGGCGCAGACCGCCCAAGTGATGGGGCTGGAAAACGTCTGCCATATCGGGGGAGGGTATGACGCCTGGGTCAAGGCAGGGGGCCCCGTCGAGGAACTGAAGAAATAGGTGTCCCATGCAGCCCAAGGAATTGGCAAAGAGATTGAAATCGGCTCAGACCCCCTGCATCGTGGATGTCCGGAGCGGGTTTGAATATCGCTCGGGCCACATTCCCGGAGCCCTTCACCTTCCGTTCCTGTCGATACTTCTGCACCTGTCCGCCCTGCCCAAGGACAAGCAGGCCAAGGTGGTGTTGACCTGCGAACACGGCCCCCGGGCCCAACTGGCCCAGTCCATGCTGCGTATGGCCGGCTTTCGCAATCTCGACCTGCTTGAGGGGCACATGTCGGCCTGGCGTCGGGCCAATCTGCCCATGGAGAAATAGGATGCGATGCCGCATCGGTTGCGCCGCCTGCTGCATCGCCCCTTCCATTTCCTCCCCTATTCCCGGTATGCCCGAGGGAAAACCGGCGGGGGCCCGCTGTCTTCAACTGGGCCCCGGGAACCGTTGCCACCTCTTTGGAAGGCCGGACCGGCCGCCGGTATGCACCCGGTTGCAGCCGAGCCCGGAGATGTGCGGGGAAACCGCCGCAGAGGCCATGGCCTTCCTTTCCGGACTGGAGCGGGCAACCCTCCCGGAACCGAGAGCCTGATTCTCAGTGGCGGCCGCGCTGTCCTCCTGCCGCAGAAGCTTTGTCCCCAATCGCCCCTCGGCATTCTGGTATAATGGAAAGGGAAAAGAAACTCAGGAAGGGTCGCGCAAAGGATGGTCCTTCCGTTTCAGGAAAAGTGGTTTTCCCGGGCGCCGCAATCCTTCTGAAGGAAGGTTTACGGTAGAGTATTTGGCAGAAAGGGTCTTTCGAGGGAGGAAAGCCATGAAACGGATTTCTCTCTTGCTGGCGGTCGCGGGTTGCATCCTGTTCACCTTCTCGGGAGCCTTCGGGCAACCCCTCAACGGTCCGGGAGAATATAACCTGCAGAGCACTCTGGAATACAACAAAACAGACCAGCCCAATAATTGGGTGAATCCCGACACCGGGGAGACCGGCTCCATCGTCCCGGTCAAAACCTTCCAGAACTCCCTGGGCCAATACTGCCGGGAATATAGGCAGACCATTTTGATCGGCGGTCAGAAGGAGCAAGGATACGGCACCGCATGCCGGCAACCCGACGGGACTTGGCAGATCGTGAGGGATGAGAGCGGCGGGGGCGGCAATCCTGCTTCCACTTATTCACAGGCGCCACCGGTTGAAAAGAGAACCTATGGGAACGTCTACGGCAAACCTTATGGATACGGCTATTATCCTTACTATTCGTATTATCCGTACCGTTACTATCCCTATTATCCGCCAGCGTATTACTATCCCTATGCGGGATCCTATTACTACAATAATCCCTACTACCCCTATTATCCTTACGGAGCCTCTCTCAGTTTCGGGTATATCTACTACGACAACCACGGGAATCATTCAGGTGGGTACCACCATTACAAAGGCCACTCTGGCCACGGGGGAAATCATGGCTATTACCACAATGGTTCCTCCTGGGGGCATGGCGGGTATGGTGGCAGCCATAACCACGGCGGCAATTCTTCCGGCGGCGGCCAGTGGCAGGGGAGGGGTGGGCATCGGTGAGGCAACCCCCGGGCCCGATGAATGAAACGCGCCAGAAGAATTGAATTCCATATACCGGAGAGGAGATGACCGGTTCAAAGAAACCGGTCTTTTTCTGTCCGGCAAAGTCGTTTCACCGTGCAAGGGGCATCGGCGGCTTTTCTCCCAGAGAAACCTTTCGGAAAGCATGAAAAAAGATGATTTGATATGATTAACGTTTTTAGGAGTGATGATGGTCGAGAAGCAAAAGTCAGGCTTACTTGTCAAGGGAAGCAATTGTTTTGTCTGCGGTACGGACAACCCGGAGGGGATGAGGGCGCCTTTCGAGGTTGACCGGGAAGGCCGGACATCTTTCTGCAGGATGGTCATTCCCGGGAGATTCCAGGGGTGGCGGGATGTCATCCACGGTGGAATCCTGGCCGCCCTGCTTGACGAGGCCTGTGTGCACGCCTGTCGAACCGTGGGGCCCTTCCCCGTTACGGCCGAAGTGACTGTCAAGTACAGAAAGCCCGTCATGGCGGACACGGAAATCGTGATTCGCGGATGGGTGACAGGCCAGCGCCGGCGACTTCTCGAAGCCCAGGCGACCCTCTCTATCGAGGGCGAAATCCACGCCGAGGCCGTGGCCAAAGTGGTATTGATGAAAACAGAAGATTAGGAAAGCTGTTTATGCACGAAATACTTAACATCGGGGCCTGGGTTTGCGGCATCCTTGCCGGCGCTCTCTGGGAGCTGATAGGATTGCTTCTGATTGCAGCGGGTTGGGTGGCCCTCAGGAAATGGCTCACCGCTGCCCGCTGGAATAAGGTCCCCGCGAGAATCCTCGGCAATGAGGTAAAGGAGGTTCGGCGACAGGAGGGTCAGGTTTTATTCCAGGCCGTTGTGCACTTTTCTATTGTCAGCGAGGGGCGGGTAGCCTCCGAAAACCAAACCGTCCTTGTCGGAAAGCTTTATCCCTCCGAGGTCCAGGCCGGGAAGTTGGCCGAAAAGTATCCTGCGGGGAAGGAGGTCACAGCCCGCCGAAACCCCCGCTATAGCGAAGAGGTGGTTCTCGAATCTGGAGGCGGGGCGGCAAGTATTTTTCTGCTGCCTCTCGGTATCCTCTTCGTGGCGATTCCCCTGGCGGCAGCTTCAATGGCGGGGCTTCCGGCCTGGCCCTTGGGGGTGATTCTCCTGGCGGTAGCTGCAACGGCCTTCCGACTCGACTGGGCCAACCGCAGGAGGCTGGAGAACGCCCGCCGGGCGGGACTCTATCCGGCTCCCGGCCAAGGGAGCGAAGAGGACGTGGAACGATTGCTTGAAAATGGTGAAAAGGCGCTGGCCATCCACCTTTACAGGGAGTTGAAGCAGACCGACTTCAATACCGCCCGAAAGGAGGTCGATGAGTTGGAGTCGCGGCCTAAAAGAGAGGCCCCCCTGGACCCGAAAGGAGGGCTTGGAATCAACACCTTGGCCAATCAGGGCCAATAAGGGTCTTCGAAAGGCTCATTCTGGGTCCGGTGGTAGCTGTCGTAATACCATAATGCCAGGGCGACGGCTCCCGTCAGGGATACCGGGACCCACCAGAACAACAGCTGGGGCATCGACCACGACAAGAGTACGCCAACCATCGCCAAAAGGAAGAAGGGTGCAAGAACAACGAGAAAAATTAGAACCGAGAGGCCCCACAAGGCTTTTTTCATATCCGAATCCTTGCTGAATGAGAAAATTTTTCGGGGCAGGCTTTGCCGAAACTATACCAGGAAGGTTGTCAATAGCAAAAAGAAGAGACGCCATGTCGCAAGAGAATAAAACCGTTTCCCTGGTTCTCGGCAGTGGAGGAGCGAGAGGATTGGCCCATATCGGGGTGATCGAAGTTATTGCAGGAAAAAGGCTTCGACATCCGGTCCATTTCCGGCTCATCCATGGGGGCCCTGATCGGCGGAATCTATGCGGCGGGCAAACTGAAAGTTTATTCCGACTGGGTGCAGGACCTCGAACGGCTGGATATCATCCGGTTGCTCGATTTTTCCTTCGGAGGCGCCGGTTTGTTCAAGGGGCACCGGATTATCGGTACCCTCAAGGAGCTCATAGGTGACTGCAACATAGAGGATTTGCCCGTTGCCTTCACGGCCGTGGCCACGGACCTCGAAGCTGAAAAGGAGGTCTGGATCAACAAGGGCCCCCTTTTTGACGCCATCAGGGCGTCCATCTCTTTTCCGACAATCTTCACCCCGAAAATCCTTGAGGGGCGCCGACTGGTCGACGGTGGCCTGATCAACCCCATCCCGATTGCTCCCACCCTTACCGACCGGACAGACCTCACCATTGCCGTGAACCTGAGCGGCAGGGGGGAATTCACCTCCGGGCATCCGCCGCTGAAACAGGATGCCGACCCCGACAGGAAGAACAAGCGGATCGCCCATATGTTCAATGGCATGTGGAGTATGGGAAACAGGAGCAAGGATGAACTGGGAATGCTGGAGGTCCTCTCCAAATCCCTCGATGTGATGCAGAACACGGTGGCCAGGTTTAAACTTGCGGCCTATTCTCCCGACGTCGTTATCGAAATTCCCAAACACGCCGGTACCTTCTATGAGTTCGGGCGAGCCAGGGAACTTATTGCCCTCGGCCGCAACAGGGCCGAGGAGGTGCTGGGGTGATTTCCCCTCGGAAAACGAAAGGAACCTTCAGATGCGCAGTGGAAATCCTGTGATGAAAGAGGACGTATTTGCCCGCTCCCTGCCCGGGGTCGAAACTATGTCCCTTCAGGGGGCCGTGAACAAGACCATCGTTCTTCTGGCCCTGGTGGTCATCGGAGCGGCCTGGACCTGGAACCTCTTTTTCACCCAGGGCCCCCAGGCCATCATGCCCTGGATGATGACGGGGCTGATCGGAGGATTCGTGGTGGCCCTGGCGACCGTCTTCAAACCGTCCTGGTCTCCCGCGCTGGCCCCTGCCTATGCCGTCCTCGAGGGGCTGGCCCTCGGGGGGATATCGGGCATCTTCGAGGCGCGGTTCCCCGGAATCGTGATCCAGGCGGTCCTGCTGACGCTGGGAGTCCTGTTCTGCATGCTGCTGGCCTACAAGACACGCCTGATCCGGGTCACCCAAAACCTGCGTCTGGGTATCGTGGCGGCCACGGGCAGCATCGCGCTGGTCTATCTCGTCAGCCTGGTGGGCGGCTTTTTCGGCTGGCAAATCCCCCTGATCTACGGAAGCGGCCCCGTCGGCATCATTTTCAGCCTGGTCGTGGTCGGCATCGCCGCTTTCAACCTGGTTCTCGATTTCGATTTCATCGAACGTGGCGACGGGGTGGCCCCGAAATACATGGAGTGGTACGCCGCCTTCGGGCTGATCGTGACCCTGGTCTGGCTCTACCTGGAGCTGCTTCGGTTGCTGAGCAAGCTGCGAAACCGCTGAACCGCGGACCGCAAAAGGGCATCCGTAGAGACCTCGGATGCCCTTTTGCGGATTCCTTTAATGGGGTGCGGGGTCACTGCCTGTGCTCATCGACAAGCTCCCGGAGGTTCTCCGTTGCCCTGCGGGCAGGGTCGCCCACATAGGCCTGCAGGTCCTTGCGGGCAAGGTCGACGGTCTTCCCGGTTTCTTTTGATATGATTTTCCCCAGTTTTTCGGGGTTCCTTTCTCCCGGTTTGAAATGCACCACCTTCATGTTGGCGCTTGTCCTGGCGGTTTTTTTCCCATGGGGGAGGTAGATGGTCCCGGTGGCGAAATCGATACCGAAAGCGATCATCCCCGGGATGATGAACACAATCAGGCCCACGCCGTCCAGGATGGCGACTCCGGGGTCGATCCGCCCGGAGGTCTGCCCCCGTCTTTCGGGGTAGATAAGGGTTCCGCAGGCGGTCAGCGACAGGGTCAGGGTGAGGACGAGGAGGGTGGCCCCCAGTTTCCGGAAAATTTTTTTCAGCTTCATATCAGGTCCCTTAAGATGGAATGGACACCGCGGCAGAGCTTATACTTTTGTCCCGCAGCACTGCAAGAAAAATGCCTTGGGCCTCCCGGCCTTCGGTTCAGGAAGGAAAGACTCCATGCACAAGTACTTCTATCAGCCGACGCCTCACTTCTCAGACCGACTGGAAAAGATCAGCCGTCAGGATCCTCCGGGACACGCCCGAATTCTCAAGGTCATCGATCGCTTGTTGGTGGACCCGGCCGATGCCGACGGCTGGATGCACGGACTCTTTCATGGCCGGCTGAAAAAATACGTGGGACGGCGGGATTACCGTCTGATCTACCACTGGTGCGACCTGTGCCGCAAGCAGGCCCGCCACCTGGAGGATCGGTGCGGGTACTGCGGAACCATCCCGGACCACAGCGTCATCTTTTTCGAGATTTATCACAAAAACGAAGCCAACAAATTGTAAACATCGCTGCTCTGTCCCAGGAAAAAAACAGAAAAGAGGTGCCTGCCATGATTTTGCCGATTCTTGAAAAACGCCGCAGTATCCGTAAGTTTCAACCAAAACCTGTGGAAAGGGATAAGGTCGACATACTGATTGAAGCGGCACTGCGCTCTCCCTCTTCACGGGGCCGCAATCCCTGGGAGTTCGTGGTGGTCACCGACCCCGCCCGCCTGAAAAAACTTTCCAGGGCCAAGACTCACGGCTCGGAATTTCTCAAAAGCGCCCCGTTGGCCATAGTGATTTGCGCCGACAGGGAGAAGAGCGATGTCTGGATCGAGGACTGCTCCATCGCCGCCATTATTCTCCAGTTGGCCGCCGAGTCCCTCGGGCTGGGCAGCTGCTGGGCCCAGATTCGCCTTAGGCAGCATGAGGATGGGAAACCGGCGGAGGACTATCTTCGGACAATCCTGGATATTCCTGAACGCTTTTCCGTCGAATCGATTATTGGCATTGGCTATCCCGGTGAAAGCAAACCCGGTCATCCCAGGGAATCTCTGGAGTATGGGAAGATTCACTTTGAGGTGTTCAAAGGGAAAAGGTAGGGAGAGGATGGTTCTTCAGCTCGTAGCTCATGGTCAATACTATGAGCCAAGCGCTAGGCTTTCCCCACATCGACCATCTCTTCGTTGCGCCGGAGTCTCCAGAGATGCACCAGGCCGAAGGCGGGGCCGAGGCCGAGGAGGGGGAGGAGGTTTTGGAGGGGGATAAAGTCCCGCAGGTAATTGAAGGCCTGGATGCTGAGGATGGTGAGGGCAAACCCGATGCAGTTCATGATGGTCAGGGCCGAGCCGACCTTTTCGGCAGGCGCGGTCCGGGCGGCCAGGGCGGAGAACTGGGGAGAATCGCCTACCACGAAGACTCCCCACAGGATGAGAGAGGCGAAAAAGAGGGGAGGAGGCGCCAGAAAGAGCAGGGGGGCCAGCAGGCAGAAAAGTCCCGAAAGGGTCAACTGCCCCGCGGCGACGTTCAGGCTTCCGAACCGCCGGGAGATTATTCCTCCTATGACGCAGCCCGACGATCCGGCGGCGATGACGGCGAAGGCCCAGAGAGATACCCGGATGTCGGAGCGGATCCGGTCATGCGCGTAGGCGACCAGAAGGGGAGGCACGAAGGTCCAGAAGGTGTAGAGCTCCCACATATGGCCGAAATAACCGAAGCAGGCCCGCCGGAAGTCGGGACACCGAAACATCATCCCCAGCGCCCCCGCCTCCAGGGGACGGCCGGGAGGCAGGTGCGGGCCTTCAGGAACCAGGACCAGCAGCAGGACACCCCCAAGGGCGGAAAGGACCGAAACGGCGACGATCACCCCCGGCCAGGGAAGGCTCCGGCCGAGGGCCTTGAGGAGATGGGGAAAGGCCGTCCCCAGGACCAGGGCTCCGACCAGGTAGCCGATGGCCTCGCCGATGTTCCTCCGGTACCAGGCGACGGCAATCTTCATCCCGACGGGATAGATCCCCGCCAGGAAGAAGCCGGTCAGAAAACGGAAAAGGATGAGGGAGAAAAGACCGGAGGCGGCGAGCCAGACCAGGAGATTGGCCCCGGCTCCCAGCAGGGCCGAAACACAGAACAGCGCCCTCGCAGGAAACCGGTCGGCCCAGGCAAACCAGGCAAAGGCGAGGGTGCCGGCGATAAAGCCCAACTGGACGGCTGCGGTAAGGCTCCCCAGCGCCGAAGGGGCCAGATGACATTGCCGCTGCAGGTCGGGCATGACGGCGTTTCCGGCAAACCAGAGCGACGTCCCCGCGAACTGGGCCAGGACGATGACGGGGAGGATCCAGGGAGGCCTGTTTTCTCGGGCAGCCGGTTTCACACCGAACATCCATTCTTGATGGCGTCGCCAAAAGTCCGCCCTGCGGCGTTACGGCGTTTTTTCAGGACCTCGGCCTACCTGATGTACGCCTTCGCTCCTGAAAAACCACCAGGCCTTTTAGGACGAAATTTTTGCTTAGCCGTCCATGAGGTTTTCCGAGAGCACCTTTCTTAGAACATTGGTTGTTCAGTGGGTGAGGCAGGCGCTGGATTAGAATGGATGCTAGCGTCTTTGGCCCGGGGAGACAAGGGTAAAAGAACCCAGGAGACTGAAAACGCTGTTCAGAATATGGCCGTCAGGCGCTCGTACGATTTATTCAGGCGTCTCGAAACGGTCAAGAGCATACCCTCAAGGAGTTTGATTCCCAACTGGGGGCGCTCAATGAGAAGACGCTGAAAACTCTGTCGGGAAAGAATGATCATGTCCAGATGGTCCAGGACCACGGCATTGTCCCCCCGGGGGGTGTTTTCCAACAGAGACTGCTCGCCGATCATGGCCCCCCGGCTGAAAAGCCCGATGACGATGGGGTTTCCGCCGAATTCGGTGGTTTTATTGATTCCGATCCGCCCGGCAACGATGAAGACGACGAAGCTGGCGGGGTCGCCCTCCTTCCAAAGGGTTTTCCCCGCAGGGAGCTGCCGGCATTCGAAATAGCCTGCAACCTCGTCGAGGTCTTCATCGGCCATAAAACTGAAGAAACGAAGCTCCCTCTTCATTCGGCCGCAGAGGCGCTCCTTGCAGATTCCGTCGGCACAGGGGTCCTCTTCGCTCAGGACGACTTCATCAATTATCGGGGCAGTAACGTTCTCATTCATCGGGACGATATCTCCACGCTCCTCGGGACCGGAAACCGGCCACTACGGAGAAAAATGATGGATTGGATGGAAGGTGGCCTGAAACGACGGACGCTCCGATGAAACGGCCCACCTGTTAGAGAATCATAAATAACCGCCGGTTCCCGGTCAAGTCGGGATCCGAACTCCACAGAACCTTCCCCGATCCACAAAAGGGAGGCCTGCGGTTTTTTTGGAGAAAGGATCAACTGTGAACGCATTTATCGTCCGCGTAAAGGCTGCCATGGCGGAATATTTCGGAGCCGACTCCCGCCGCATCGCCCATGCCCTGGAGGTGGCCGGACATGCCAGGGTCCTCCTGCGGTACATCGACGCCGATGAAACCCTCACCATGACCGCCGCCTACCTGCACGACATCGGCATTCCGGAGGCCGAACGCAAATACGGCTCCTGCGCCGGTCCCCATCAGGAAAAAGAGGGACCACCCGTGGCCCGGACAATTCTGGAAACACTGGGGGCCGAGCCGGGATTCGTCGAAGCGGCCTGCACACTGATCGGAAGGCACCATACCCCCGCCGGAGTGGACTCGCCGGAATTCCGCATCCTCTGGGATGCCGACGCCCTGGTCAACCTCGAAGAGGTCGTCCCTGGAAAATCCCCGGAAAAAATCCGTTCCATTCTCGATAAATGGATGGTCACCGAACCCGGCTACCGGAAAGCCCTGGAACTCTATCTTCCCGGAACCTCAACAGAGGGGAACGGCAAGCCATCGAATAAAAAAACGTTATAGAGCGGTGGAACATTCTTGACACTCCATTGGCCTGTTGTTATATTTTCGGCCTGCTAAATCTGTTTTAGTTTCGCTTAAAATGAGGTCACGATGCCGTTCTCCCTTTGATCCTAGGAAAAGCATTTGCAAACGGATCAAATCTGATTAAATCGGATCATCAAAGGCTTAGGACAATCAGATCGATACCCCCACGGGTTGTGGGGTGAAAACAGGATTTGCCTTTGATTAATCCGCAGTTATCCGCTTTTTCCGTGTCCAATTGCCGTTTTTGTCTAGGCTACTATGAACTCAGATAGAGGGGAGGACTGAATTCGTATGGAAAATGAAACGTCAAAACTGAGCCAAGGCCTCGTCCAGGTCTATACCGGCAACGGGAAGGGCAAGACCACGGCTTCACTGGGTCTGGCCCTGCGGGCTGCGGGCCATGGTTTCAGGGTATGCGTCCTGCAGTTCATGAAGGGAAGTACGGTTTACGGGGAACTGGAAGCGGCCCGTAGGCTTGCTCCGGAGCTGACCATCGAGCAGGTGGGGCGGGACACCTTTGTCTCCCGCAGCCATCCCGACCCCGAGGACCTGGAGATGGCCCGGCAGGGGTTCGAAAAAGCCAGGAAGGCGGTTCTTTCCGGCGCATTCGACCTCGTCATCCTGGATGAAATCAACTGCGCCGTCGATTTCGGCTTGATTCCCCTGGCGGACCTGAAGGAGCTGATCCGTCTCAAGCCCGCCCACACCGAACTGGTCCTCACCGGACGCGGCGCCCACCCCGAGATTGTCGAACTCGCCGACCTGGTTACCGAAATGCGCGAGGTCAAGCATTACTTCAATTCCGGCCAGCATGCCCGAAGGGGGATAGAGTCCTGAATGTTTTCACCTCGGAAAACGCTTTTGATCCAAGAAGGGCACGAAGTTTCACAAAGAAAATCAATGAATCATAAAATTTCGCGCATCTTCGTGTTCGTGGATAACAAAGGTTCCCAGGTTTAACCTCTCGATAACGGATTTCAAGGAGAAGGATGATGACGGAAAGAAAACTGAGGCTTTTGGTGGCCAAACCGGGTCTGGACGGTCATGACCGGGGAGCCAAAATCGTGGCGCGGGCATTTCGGGACGCCGGGTTCGAGGTGATCTACACCGGTCTTCGCCAGACTCCCGAACAGATCGTCAACACCGCCATCCAGGAAGATGTGGATGCCGTCTCCCTCTCCATTCTCTCCGGGGCTCACAACACCCTCTTCCCCAGGGTGATCGCACTTCTGCGGGAAAAAGGAGCCGCCGACATCCCCGTATTCGGCGGCGGCATCATCCCCGAGGACGACATCGCCGGCCTCAAAATCGCCGGGGTAAAGGAAATCTTCACTCCCGGCGCCAGTACCGACGACATCAACAAGTGGGTCCGGGAAAATATCGCTCCCAGAGTCTGAGACACGAGACTCAAGACGCAAGATACAAGAATATTCTTGAGTCTTAAGTCTTGAGCCTTGAAACTGAGGTTTTAATGTCACTCGCTGAAAGAATACTGCAGGGTGAAATTCGCGCCGCGGCCCGGCTGATGCGCGATATCGACGACGGCATGGCCGAGTGCCGTCGAGGAGCTGAAGAAGCTCTATCCCCATACCGGACGGGCGTTCATCATCGGGGTGACCGGGCCGCCCGGCGCCGGCAAATCGACCTTGACCGACAAGCTGATCGAGGCCTTCCGGCAGCAGGGGAAGACGGTCGCGGTGGTGGCGGTCGATCCCACCAGCCCTTTCACCGGCGGCGCCATTCTCGGCGACCGCATCCGCATGAACCGCCACGCCACGCGACGACGGGGTCTTCATCCGCTCTCTCGGCACGCGCGGGCATCTGGGAGGGCTTTCCCGCTCCACCGGCGACATCGTCAGCGTCTTCGACGCCATGGGCTGGGATGTCTCTCGTCGAAACGGTCGGGGTCGGCCAGGACGAGGTGGAAATCGTCCGCACCGCCCACACCTCCCTGGTGGTGATGGTCCCCGGACTGGGAGACGATATCCAGGCGATCAAGGCGGGAATCCTGGAGATCGCCGATATCTTCGTGGTCAACAAGGCCGACCGGCCCGACGCCGACCGGACCGCCCGCGATCTCGAGATGATGATCGAGATGAACCATCCGGGTGAAGGGCGACTGGTGGCCGCCGGTGGTCCAGACCGTGGCCTAGAAGCACGACGGCATCGCCGAGCTGGTGGAGAAGATCGAGGCGCACCGGGAACACCTGAACCGCTCCGGCCGGCTGGCGCATTTCGAGGAGAACAAGAGCGCCATGCGCTTCACCGAACTGCTCAAGGAACGGCTGTTTCAGCAGGTGCACGAGCGGATCAGCGACGGCGACCGGCTGGCTAAGACCATCCGGGCCATCGCCCGCCGGGAGATCGACCCCTATTCGGCGGTGGAAGAGATACTGCAGGAGAGCGTGAAGATGACATGGAGTTGCGTTGGGCTTGAGAGATGCAGAACATGCTGTTCGACATCCCCGGCGGTGCTGCACCTTGCTATACAACGTCCCGAGTTTTATAAACCATCTAATTCTAAGGGCGTTTAGCTCAGCGGGAGAGCACTGCCTTCACACGGCAGGGGTCGCTGGTTCAATCCCAGCAACGCCCACCATAGAAATCAAAGGGTTAGGTCGTTTCGACCTGGCCCTTTTTCTTTTTCCCCTCTCCCTTTCCTACCTTTTTCCCAGACGCCTTCTCCCCCCTTTGACTGCAGCGATTTTGTGTTAGAGTGTGATAATAAAAGTGCTCGGGGGAGACGATGAAAACGAATGTTCAGGCACAGGAAAAGAGTCTTTCCGATATGGTGGGAAGTCTCATCGAAGTGAGCCGCATCGATCCTCTGTACGGGGATCTCTACCTCAGCCGGGCCAGGGAACTACTGAAGGAACGGATGTCGCCGGCCGCCTATCGGGGGGCGCTGGGGATGAAAACGGAGCTCGCCAACCTCCCGAACCGCATCCGCAACGCTATGATGCAGGGGGAATGGGGCTCGGTCAAGGAACTGAGCGGACAGCTGCAGTCGATGAAACAGTATGCCGAACAGAATCAGGACCTGATTGCCCTGGCCCAGAAAGTGTATGAAGGGGAAACCATCCCCATCGACCCCTTCTCCCCGGGAATGCAGCGGATTGCCGGCGTTCAGCTGAAGGAACTGCCGAGGTTGCGCGATCAGGGAGTGTCCCATCTGGGGAAACTGATGGGACTCGACGGCGGCTGGCGTGATTTTTATGCCCGTCGACGGGAGGACCTTCGGTCCCAGGAGGTGGCTCAGGATGTTTCTGCGGGGGAAGGGCCCCGCCCCTCTGCAGCGGGGCTGCGCCAGGAGGCTCTGGAAGCGCTGGAGAGTGGGAATCTGGACAAGCTCCAGGAACTGGCCGGCGCCCTCGGTGAGACCGAGAGCGCAGGAAGAGGGACGAAGGGCCCCTCGGGGGAGGGAACCGCGCAACCCCGGGAGAATCTCGACTTTGGCTTTCCCGATGACGTCCTGACCAGGGCCCGCAGGTTGGGGATGGCTCCCGTGAAGGTGGAGGCCCGCTTTCGGGAGTATGCCCGGCTGCTGCCCTATATCTGGCATCCGACCTTTGCCGACCTGGAAGGGGAGCAGGGGCGGGCTCTTCGCCTCTCGGAGCTTCCCATGCCCGCCGATACCCCGCAGGTCCTTCGGACCAGGGTAGAGATGTTCGTCCTGCACCCCTTTGTCAATTCGGCCGGCATCCGGTTTCTGCCGCCCCTCGTGGACGAGGACGTTCTGGTGGAGGATTTCGAGGAGCCTGCAGCGGGTTCCGACATGCCGGGCACCGCGCTGCTGGAGGCCCTGGGGGTCAAAAACCGCAACAGCCTGACCAGGATTCAAATCGAAGGGGCTCTGGCAGAGCACGGTTGTTCCGTCGTCAAGGATGAACTGGGACTGGACCCCTACGCCTTCAGGCTCATCTGCATTCCCCCCGATCTGCATCTGCGGATCGGCATGATCCGCGGATGGGGAACCCAGACGATCTGGACCCACCTCGACGGCTACATGCTCTCAGCCGACGGCAAAATACATGCCCTGGCGGGGGGAGACGTCCGTTTCGGGGGCGTCTACGATATGGTCGGCATCAGCCGCAATTATGACGCGGACCGCATCATCGCCCGGTTTGCCGTGGTCCAGCGCCGACGGATGGACAGGTGGAAATTTTAAACCCAAAATCGCCTTTGATCACGCAACGGCGCAATGAACGCCAGGAAATGCAACGACTTAAAACGCTCTGGGCCTTCAGCAAAACGACGAAGAGTCTGTTATGGGACCGCTCCGATTTTACGTTGCGTTCGTTGCGTGAGACTGCTTTTAAAAGGGTAAATGACTTCAGCTCAATCCGGCGGCAGCGGTCGCGTCTTCCAAATCCCCTCGCAGTATTCCTGAATGGCCCGGTCCGATGAAAACTTGCCCATCCGGGCCACGTTCAGGATAGACATCCTCGCCCAGGCCTCTTCATCGAGGAAGACCGACGAAACCTTTTGCTGGCAATCGATGTAAGAGGGATAGTCCGCAAAGAGAAGATAGTCGTCCCGCTGCATGAGCGCGTCGACAAAGGGGGCGAAAAGATGGACGTCTCCTCCTGAAAAATGTCCCGACCGGATGAGATCCATGACCTCCCGCAATTCGGGGTTATTCTCACACCTGGCTCCCGGGTCGTAGCCCTTTGCCTTGAGCTCCTGGACCTGCTCCGCTCTCAGGCCGAAGAGGAAGAAGTTCTCCGCTCCCACCTCCTCGCCGGATTTCGATGTTCGCGCCGTCCAGCGTGCCGATGGTCAGCGCTCCGTTCATGGAAAATTTCATGTTTCCTGTCCCGAGGCCTCCTTGCCCGCCGTGGAGATCTGCTCGCTCAATCGGCCGCTGGATAGACCTCTGCCCGGTGCTGACGTTGAAGTTCGGCAGAAAACCACCTCGGATCGGTCGCGCTAGGCGGGGTCTCGGTTCAGCACCTCGCTCACCGGGTCGATGAGCTTGATGATCAGCTTGGCCATGCGGTATCCCGGCGCGGCCTTGCCCCCGAAAATGAAGGTCCTGGGGGCACCGTCCGCATCCGGGGTTCCTTTTCAGCCGGGATACAGGGCGATCACGTGCAGAATGTTCAGGGCTGACGCTTGTACTCGTGAAGTCGTTTCACCTGCACGTCGAACAGGAATCGGGATCGATCCGAACCCCGGTTCGGGCCATGAGAAAAGCGGCCAGATCCGCGCTTGTTTTCTCGTTTGACCCGCGCCATTTCTCCCGGAAAACGGTCTCTTCTGCAAACATCTCCAGTTTTCTCAGTTCAGGTCAGGTCGCGTCATCCAGCCGTCCCCGATGTTTCGGTGATCAGGGCGCAGAGCGCGGGATTGCCAGTAGCCAGCCAGCGGCGCGGGGTGATGCCGTTGGTCTTGTTGCTGAAACTTTTCCGGCCACAGCTCATGGAAGTCCTTCAGCACTCGCTGTTTCAGAAGCTCGGAATGCAGCTCCGCGACGCCGTTGACGGCATGGCTTCCCACGCACGGCGAGATGGGCCATGCGCACCGTAGCGACGACCTGCTTTCATCGATGAGTGAAAGCCGCGCAATTGTCTCTCCCCCAGGGAAACTCTCCCGTACCTCGTCCAGAAAGCGGCATTGATTTCGTAGATGATTTCCAGATGCCGGGGAGCAGCTTGCGGAACATCTGTACCGGCCATCGCTCCAGCGCTTCGGGCAGAAGCGTGTGGTTGGTGTAGCCAAATGTCTTTGTCGTCATCTCCCACGCCCTCTCCCACGCCATGTCATCTACGTCCACCAGCAGCCGCATCAATTCTGCCATGGCAATGGCCGGATGGGTGTCGTTCAGTTGCACCGCGAACATTTTCGTCGAAATCGCTCTGGAGGAATATTCCAAGCATTATGCCAATTCGCAACATATCCTGCAGTGAACAGGAAACGAAAAAGATACTGCTGGTCCAGCCGAAGCCTCTTTCCATCTCGGGTTCATCGTTGGGATAGAGGACCTTGGTCATGGTTCTCCGAACGCATCTTTTCATCGACCGCAGCCGTAGTAATCCCCTACGTTGAAATCCTTGAAATCGAATGAATCCACGGCTTCGGCCTTCCACAGCCGAAGGGTGTTCGCAGATGGTGCCCACGTAACCGAGAATCGGAGTGTCGTAGGGGATCCCCTTGACCACCCGTGCAGGAATCCAGCGAATCGCGGCAACCGGCCGTCCGCCTCCCGGCTGTGCTCGGTATGCCCTCCGAACTTCACCTCCTGAAACAGTTCCGGGCGCGACATCTCCCAGGGGTTGCCGAAGCTGCAGCCATTTGTCGGTCATCTCCACCTGCCAGCCGTCTCGGATCTCCTGCTTGAAAATCCCGAACTCATAGCGGATACCGTATCCGAGGGACGGAATCTCCATGCGTGGCCAGCGAATCCATGAAGCACGCGGCGAGCCTCCCAGGCCGCCGTTCCCCAGTCCCGGTTCTTCTTCCTGGGCAAGGATGCTCTCGAAATCCAGGCCCAATTCCGTCATCGCTTCGCGGATCTCTTCGGTAATCCCCAGGTTCAGCAGATTGTTTCCCAGGTGGGGCCCCAGCAGGAACTCCGCTGAAAAATAGCAGACCACCTTGAGGTCGATTTTATTCCGGTATTCGCCGAGGCGCTTCATCTCCGCCACCCAGCGGGCCAGAAGTTTGTCGCGAACCGTGTAGGCGAGGGCCATGTACAGGTCGTTGCGGGTGGCGATGGCCGGGATGCGCCCCTGGGCGTAGTAGAGATGGTCGAGAAATGCCCGGGCGAGCCCCTTGGGGATCAGCGAGGTGCGGATGTCCCGAGACTCGGTGCCTTTAGCCTGGCTATCCAGTTTGCTCATAGCGCTGTTTCCTGTGCTTGCCATGGGACGGTTCCCGGAGGAATTCAGGGGTCAGGAGCCAGGATCCGGGGAAAATGCAAGGCAAATAGTTGTGGGTTTCTCCGGGATTCCGGCTCCGGCTCCTTCATCAGGGTTTTTCGCAATTGCCTTCCCCCCTCACCGTGCAAAGGACGTAGCGGGTCCGCGCGGCCCAGTATTTCAGGGCGGAGTTGGCACCGTCCCAGGAGTCGAAGACCCCTTGCACGTTCTTCCCGCCGACCCGCCTGTCGAGGGCCGCTCCCAGCAACTCACCGGTCATGGCGTCGGTAATTTTGAACTCCGCGGTAATCTCTCCCACTCCCGTCGGCTTTCCGGTGGCGGTGTACTGCACCACGGAGATCGCCATCCCGATGGGAAGGATAGTGGAGGTGAGATTGCGTACCGATTTCCCGCCTTCGGCATCGATGATGGCCATCTGGAACCTCATGGTGCCGGGCTCGGGGGAATGCACGATCCGGTAGTCCTTCTCCAGTTCCCTGGTCAGGAAGACGTAGGCGTTGTTGGAGAGTTTCTGATAGTTTTCCAACTCTTCGGGGTTGAGTTTCCCCTGTTTTTCAATCAGGACCGGGTCGATCAGGATTTTGGAATACTTCCTGACGTCCACCTTCGGGTTGACGTAGCGGTAGAGCGCCTGGTCACCGGTTCCTCTCTTCAGGATGGAGGGGTTTACCAGGAGCGACTGCTTCGCGTCCACGCTCCGTGCCTGCATGCTCGAACCGCATCCCGCCAGCATCAGCGCCAGAGCCGGCAACGCTACCAAACCCCATCTTCTTGTGTTGGCTTTCATGACGCAACCTCCAGTGTTTATTTTCGGATTACCTGCCTGGATCGTTCTTCACAAAGATTTGTGTGATATAATTATAACCTACTAACAGGTCGTAGGGTTTTTTAAAGCGTCGGGAATTGAAAAAGAGGTCGGAGAAAGCCTTGCAACACCCTGAAAGGGGTTTGAAAACCCTGGGCAGGGAAATCGGATCCGACCCGGGCTTGCGTCAAAAAGCGGGGACGGTTGGTGAACGAAACGGCAGGGGGAGAGGAGGATGCCTATGGGAGGTCTGTCATCTTTCGGGTTACGGACCCGTCCGGGCCCAAGGATCCTCGGAACCCTCGTTATGGCGCTGGCGGCACTTTCGGGCTGCGGGAAACATGAGGAGAGCAAAACCCAGGTGCGCCCGATCGAGGTCACGGCGGTGACCGTCGTACCTCGCGATGTCCCGATCACCTTCGAATACCTGGGGCAGACCGAGAGCTCCCACCAGGTGAACATCCAGGCCCGGGTCAGCGGGTTTCTCGACAAACAGGTATATACCGAAGGGTCCATCGTGAAGGAGGGACAGGTCCTCTTTCTTATGGACAAGAAGTCCTTCCAGGCCCAGGTTGATGGGATGTCTGCGGCCCTTGAACGCCAGAAGGCGTCGAAGGAAACGGCCAGGCGCAACCTGGAGCGCACCAGGCCGCTGGTCGCCCAGCATGCCTTGTCTCAGAAGGACCTGGATGAAGCCATCGGAAGCTTCGAGTCGGCCTCGGCAGCGGTGGAGCAGGCCAAATCCCAGCTGGAGACGGCGCGGCTCAACCTCTCCTATTGTACCATTACCTCCCCGATTAGCGGCATCACCGGCGCCGCCCTGGAAAAGGAAGGTACCTACATCAGCCCTCAGAACAGTCAGCTCACAACCGTGGCCGCGCTCTCGCCGATCTGGGTAAATTTCAGCCTCTCCGAAAACGATATGCAGCGATACCGCAATCAGGTGGACAGAGGCCTCTTGATCCCGCCCCTGAAGGGGGACTACAAGGTCGACATCATACTCGTGGACGGCTCCGTCTTCCCCCATAAGGGACGGATCAGCCTTCACGGCTCCCTCCTACGATCCCCAGACCGGGACTTTTCTCCTTCGGGTCGATGTCGACAACCCCAAGGGGCTGTTGCGCCCGAACCAGTACGTCCATGCCCGCCTGGAGGGCGCCATCCGGCCCAACGGCATCGTCGTACCCCAGCGGGCGGTACAGCAGGGGGCGAAGGGGCATTTTGTCTGGGTGGTGAGCAAGGAGGGGAAGGCCGAGTACCGCCCGGTAACGGTCGGGGAATGGTACGGGAACGACTGGTTCATCAACGAAGGCCTTCGCGCCGGCGACCGGGTGGTGGTCGACGGTGGGCTGGCGCTCCAACCGGGCGCCGCCGTTGCGGAACGATCCCATGCCTCAGCCTCGGAAATCCCAGCCTCCGGCTCAAGTGCTGACGCCGGAACTCCCGGAACCGCCGCAGCGAAGAAGGGAAACTGATAGAGGCCGACGGGAGAAGGTGAGAGAAATGTTCTCCAGGTTTTTTATCGAAAGACCGATTTTCGCGACCGTCGTCTCTCTCATCATCGTCATAGCCGGCCTGGTGTCGATGACGCTTTTGCCGGTCGCCCAGTATCCGACGATCACCCCGGTGCAGATCCAGGTGACGACCACCTATCCCGGAGCCGATGCGAAGACGGTCGGAGACTCGGTGGCGGCGCCCATCGAAGCGCAGATCAACGGCGTCGACAATATGCTGTATATGACTTCCACGAGCTCCAGCACCGGCCAGATGACGATAACCGTCTATTTCACCCTCGACACCGATGCCGACATCGCCCAGGTTCAGGTGCAGAACCGGGTGAACCTCGCCCTGCCGAAGCTGCCCGAGGCGGTGACCCAGTTCGGCGTTTCGGTTCAGAAAAAATCCTCCAGTACCCTGATGATCATCGCGGTGTACAACAAGGACGGCCGATACAGCCCCGGCTACGTCACGAACTATACAAATGTCTACGTCCTGGATGCGATCAAGCGGGTCAACGGCGCGGGACAGGCCCAGGTCTTCGGCCTGCGGACCAGGCGATGCGCATCTGGATGAACCCCGACAGAATGGCTTCTTTGGGGATCACCACCACGGACATCCAGAACGCCGTCGCCAGGCAGAACGCTCTTTTCGGAGCCGGGCAGGTGGGCAGCAGCCCAACGATACCCAGGTGCAGTTGACTTTTCCGTCGTCACCCAGGCGCCCTTCGTCACCCCGCCGCAATACGAGGATATCATTCTGCGCGCGAGCCAGAACGGCAGCGCCATCGTCCGCCTCAGGGACGTGGCCCGCGCCGAAGTCGGACGCAGGCAGTATATCGATGACAACCGTTTGAACGGGGCGCCGGCCACCCCGATCATCGTCTACCAGCAGCCCGGCGCCAACGGGCTGGAGGTCTCAAAGGCTGTTCGCAAGACCATGGAGGAGCTCAAAAAGACGATGCCGGCGGGCATCGATTACCTCATCGCCCTCGACACCACCGATTTCGTGCGCATCTCCATCGAGGAGGTCGTCCACACCCTGTTCGAAGCGATTCTGCTGGTCATGCTGGTCGTCTACCTGTTTTTGCAGAGCTTTCGTTCGACCCTCATCTGTACGGTGGCGATCTTCGTGGCGCTCATCGGCACCTTCACGGGCATGCTCGTTCTGGGGTTCTCCATCAATCTGCTGACCTTGTTCGGCATCGTGCTGGCCATCGGGATGGTGGTGGACGACGCCATCGTGGTGGTAGAGAATGTCGAGCGAAACATGTCCAGGTTCAACCTCGGCCCCCGGGAGGCCACCATCAAGGCGATGGGGGAAATCGGCACCTCTCTCGTGGCGGTGGTTCTGGTAATGGCCTCGGTCTTTATCCCGGCGGCCTTTCTGCCCGGGACCACGGGACAGCTCTACAGGCAGTTCGCCATCACTATCGTCATCTCCGTTGCCCTTTCAGGGCTCGTGGCACTCACACTGACACCGGCGATGTGCGCCACCCTCCTGAAACACAGACCACCACCGCAGAAGGGCTTTTTCGCATGGTTTAACCGCCAGTTCGACCGCTTCACCGCGGCCTTCGGCCGGGCCGTGGTGCTCATGATCAAGCGGATGAGCGTGGCTTTCGTCCTCCTGGGGGTCATGATCGGAGGGCTCGTTCAGCTCTTCCGGACCATTCCGACGAGCTTCGTTCCCAACGAGGACCAGGGTTACGTGCTGGCCCAGCTTTTCATGCCGGATGCCGCCAGCCTCCAGCGCACCTCCCGGACCTCCGGCCGTTTGGACAGGCTCTTTGCAAGGAACCCGGCAACCGAGAACCGCACCATCGTCAACGGCTACAGTCTCCTGGACGGCCAGTACAAGACCAACATGGCGACGTTTTTCGTGACCCTCAAGGATTTCAAAGAGCGCTATGCGTCGCTGAAGCGCGCCCGGGAGGAGAATGCGCGGGCGGTATTGATGGGAGTAGGTAGCGAAGCGCGGGGGATTCTGCAGGGGAGGCTTCTTCCCATCGCGCCGCCGGCCATCCCGGGGATAGGCTCCACCGGCGGTTTCGAATTCTGGAATCCAGGACCAGGCGAGCGGCGACCCGGCGCGACTGTACGAGCTCACCCAGAAGTTTCTCGCCAAAGCCCGGCAGCGCCCCGAGCTCTCCGGGCTGAACTCGACCTTCCGCGCCTCCTCCCAACAGTTGCGGGTCGATGTGGACCGCTCCAAGGCTGTCCTCCTCGGCGTCCCGGTGCAAGACGTCTACAGCGCTCTTCAGGCCCAGTTCGGGTCAATCCAGGTGAGCCAGTTCAACCAGTACAGTCGGGTCTGGAACGTCGTGCTGCAGTCCGACGCCCCCTTCCGCCGCGGCCCTTCGGACATCACCCGGCTCTACACCCGCTCAAACGATGAAAAGATGGTTCCGCTTTCGGCCGTGGTGAGGACCAGCTACGCCATCGGCCCCGACATCGTTCCCCATTTCAACGGATTCCCCGCCGCCCAGGTCACCGGCAGCGCCGCCGAGGGATACAGCTCCGGCCAGGCGATCAAGGCAATGGAAGAGGCGGCCGGGGAGGTGCTGCCCCAGGGGTACGGTTTCGCCTGGTCGGGGCTGGCCTTTGAGGAGAAAAAATCGGGGGGGACATCGGCGTTGGCCTTCGTGTTCGGTCTCATCATCGTCTTTCTCGTTCTCGCCGCGCAGTTCGAGTCGTGGACCCTCCCCGGTTCTGTGATGACGGCCGTGCCCTTCGGGATCCTCGGCGCCTTGGCGTTCAACTGGATGCGCGGCCTCAACAACGATGTTTACTTCCAGATCGGTCTGCTGGTGCTGATCGGCCTGGGCGCGAAAAACGCGGTCCTGAGGGTTACCTTCGCCGTCGAACTGCGAAAGCAGGGACTCTCTGTCATGGACGCGACGGTCAAGGCCGGGGAGGAGAGGCTGCGCCCGATAATCATGACCTCCCTGGCCTTTATCTTCGGGGTGCTGCCGCTCGCTCTTGCCGCCGGCGCCGGAGCCAACGCCCGCCACTCCATCGGCACCGGCATCATGGGAGGAATGATCGGTGAGGCCACCCTGGCCATGCTCTACGTGCCGCTTTTTTTCTATCTCTTCGACCGCCTGGCCGAACGGGGTAAAAAGGAGCCGGCGTCTCAAAGGAGCCCCCCACCCGAGGGGTCCGCGATGTCCGAGGGCGGTGAGGCCCAGGCTTCTGCCGAAAAGGGAGGCGACTGACATGGCTCGTCTCCTCCTTATCCTCCTGGCCGCTTCTCTTGCCGCCTGCACGGTCGGACCCGACTACAAGCGCCCCACGGTGGAGATTCCCCAGTCGTTTCGCTACATGAAGGCGGGGGAGGGTGGGGCCGTCGATACGGCCTGGTGGCGCCAGTTCCGCGACCCGGTGCTCGACGACCTCATCGACGAGGCCCTTGCGGGCAACAAGGACGTCAGGATCGCCGCCGCAAACATCCAACAGGCCGCCGCCGTCCTCACCCAGGTCCACTCCCCCCTCTTTCCCCAAGTGAGCTACCAGGGGAGCGCCGTCCGCCAGCGGACCAGTGAGTCCAATGCGGTGCCGGTTCCTTCCGGCGTTGCAAACCCCCAGAATGCCTTGCAGCTCTTTGGGGGCGCAAGCTGGGAACTCGACCTTTGGGGCCGCATCCGGCGCCTTTCCGAGTCGGCCAGGGCCGACCTGTACGCCTCCGAGGAGGTCCGGCGGGGCGTTATTCTCTCCCTGGTTGCGGCGGTGGCCGGCAACTACTTCCAGCTGCGTGGCCTGGATGAGCAGCTCACGATAGCCAAACGAAACCTGGGCGCCTACGCGGAGTCTGTCAGACTCTTCAAGCTGCAGTTCGACCACGGTCAGGTCTCCCGGATGAACGTCGAGCAGGCACGCACCCAGTACGAGACCGCCGCGGTTGTCGTCCCCCGGCTCGAGTCTCAGATCGTCCAGCTGGAAAACGCCCTTTCAGTCCTCCTCGGCCACAACCCGGGAGAGATTCCGCGGGGAAAAGCGCTCCGTGACCTGACGTTTCCCGCCGTTCCAGCCGGCCTGCCGTCCCAGTTGCTGGAGCAGCGGCCCGACATCCGCCAGGCGGAGCAGAACCTGATATCCGTCAACGCCCGGATCGGCGCGGCCAAAGCGCTCTATTTTCCGAGCATCTCCCTTACAGGCAGCTTCGGCTACGAGAGCGCCAACCTCTCGGATCTCTTTCGGGGGACCTCGAGGGCCTGGAGCTACGCCGGGTCTTTGACGGGGCCGATCTTCACCGCCGGAGCGATCTCCGGTCAGGTCGAAGAGGCGAGGGCAGCCCGCGAAGCGGCGCTTTACGGCTACGAGGCGGCCATCCAGAGCGCCTTTGCCGACGTGGAAAACGCCCTGGTCGTCCGTCAGAAACTCGTCGGTCAGATCGAGGCTCAGGGGAGGCTCGTCAGTGCGAGCCTGGAATACGAACGCCTGGCAAAGCTCCAGTATGAGGGGGGCTATGCGCCCTATCTCACCGTCCTCAGCGCTCAGCAGCAGCTCTTCCCCGCAGAGCTCACCCTGGCACAGGACCGTTCGGCGCTTTTAATCGCCTATGTCAATCTGTACAAGACGATGGGAGGCGGCTGGGTCAATGAGGCCGAGAAACTGACCGGTTGGCAGACGAGGGAGGACGACACCCCGCACAGGACAGGAAATGCGCCATGATCGACCAGGAAGTTGATTTTTCCATAGAGCGCCTCGGCGAGAGCCGGATCCCTTCCCCCATGGAAGGGGTGCGTTTCACAGAAGATGAGGAACGGCTTCTTTATCACAGTTCTCCTGCCGACATCCGGAACCTGCTGGATTCGGGCCTGGAGCCTCCCGCCATGGAGGTGGCAGGGCCGCGGGAGCGGATTCTTTTTCAACCCGAACAAGCTCGCCTGCGGCATTGTTACATGCGGGGGGCTCTGTCCCGGACTCAACGAAGTGATTCGCGCCGTGGTGCTGAGTCTGCATTACCACTACGGCGTCGAGAGGGTCCTCGGATTCCGCTATGGCTTCCAGGGTCTGGTGAAACGCCACGGGCATGCTCCTCTCCGCCTCATCCCCGAGTCGGTAAACCGCATCGGAGACTCGGGAGGAACGATCCTCGCCTCCTCCCGGGGCCCCCAGGATCCGGTGGAGATGGTCGATACCCTGGAGAGTATGGAGGTGGGCATCCTCTTTGCCGTCGGCGGAGACGGTACACTGAAAGGGGCGGCGAAATCGTCGAAGAAGATCGCCCGCCGGGGACTCCCCATCGCTGTCATCGGCATCCCCAAGACCATCGACAACGACATCTCCTTCATCCAGACCACCTTCGGGTTCGAGACCGCCGTCGCGGAGGCCCGGCGGGCCGTCTATGCCGCCCATGCCGAGGCCAGCGGTGCCCCAAACGGCATCGGCCTTGTGAAACTGATGGGGCGGGAATCGGGATTCATTGCCGCCTTTTCGGCCCTTGTCGACAGTCAGGTGAACTTCTGCCTGGTGCCCGAGGTTCCCTTTTCCCTCGACAGACTTCTCCACTGTCTGGAGAGGCGCCTTGTGGCCCGCAATCATGCGGTTATCGTCGTGGCGGAAGGGGCGGGGCAGGAGCTGATGGCGGCCTCGGGAGGGCATGATGCCTCCGGCAACGTCAAGCTGGACGATATTGGACTTTTCCTGCGAGACAGGGATCAGGGAACACTTTTCCAAAAGGGGTCTGGAGCTCAATTTGAAGTACATTGATCCGAGCTACATTATCAGAAGCCAGCCGGCCAACCCCCACGATTCCGCCCTCTGCCTCCTGCTCGGCCACAACGCCGTGCATGCGGGGATGACGGGACGAACGAACATGATGGTGGGGGTCTGGAACCAGCACTTCACCCACGTTCCAATCCGGCTCGCCGTCTCGCGCCGCAAGAATCGACCCGGGAGGGTGGCTCTGGAGCAGCGTTCTAGCCTCCACGGGCCAGCCGCGAGAGATGGGCTGAACGCGGAGCGCTTCCCGACCCGGGAGAGGCGTCTTATGTCTGAAAAGTATCTATCCGGATTACGGCCCAGCGGGGCCGGTACGAAGATCGGCGTCGTCAACTGCGGGAGTTCCTCGATCAGTACGAGGTCTTCGACCGGCTGCGACGCATGAAGACCGCCACGGGGCTGGTCGGGATCGGAAGCAGCGAGGGGCGCCTGTGGCAGCGCCGGCTGGAGGCGGACGGGACGCTGGTCGAGCAGGTCCATACCCGCCCGCTCGCCGACCACATGGAGGCTTTCTATTTTATGGTTTCGGTGAACCGGGAACACCGGATCGATCGAAACGACGCGGAGCTCTTCGCCATCGGCCATCGCGTAGTGCACGGCGGCGACCTGTTCCGGGAGCCCGCCGTAGTGGACGGGGAGGTCATGGCCGCCATCCGTGGGCTCATTCCTCTGGCTCCGCTGCACAATCCCTCCAACCTCCTCGGAATCGAGGCAGCGCTGCAGCGCTTCCCCGGCATTCCCCAGGTGGCCGTCTTCGACACCGCGTTCCACCAGACGCTGCCCCCTGCGGCCTACCGCTATGCCCTGCCCGAAGAGCTTTACGAAAAACATCGGGTGCGCAGATACGGGTTCCACGGGACCTCCCACGGCTTTGTGGCAAAGGAGGCGGCCAGACACCTGGGAAGGCCCCTCGAAGAACTCAACCTCATCACCCTGCATCTCGGCAACGGCGCCAGCGTCGCCGCTATCCAGGAGGGAAGGAGCATCGATACCTCCATGGGGATGACCCCCCTGGAGGGGCTCGTCATGGGAACGCGCTGCGGCGACCTCGACCCGGCGGTCCCCTTCTATCTGATCCGCCAGATGTCCCTTGCGCCAGAGAAAGTTGAAAGCCTTCTGAACAAGGAGAGCGGACTCAAAGGTCTCTGCGGCTGCAACGACATGCGGGAGATCCAGCAGCTTGCCTCCGGAGGGGACGGAAGGGCAAGACTGGCTTTGGACCTGTTCTGCTACCGGATCAGAAAGTACATCGGAGCCTATTATGCGGTGCTGGGACGGCTCGATGCCGTCGTCTTTACAGGCGGCATCGGGGAAAACTCCGGGCCGGTGCGAAGCTGCGTATGCGGCGGGCTGAGGCACCTGGGAATTGCTGTGGACGAGGGGAGAAACGGGGCCGTGGAGGGCGAGGCGGCGGAAATTCAGGAGGAGGGCGCTTCTGTCAGGGTTCTCGTGATCCACACGGACGAGGAACTCGAAATTGCCCTCCAGGCCGAGGCGGTCATCGAAAAAAGAGCGAAGAGAGGTGAAATGCCATGAGCCTTCCCGAGCATAAGACCAAAATCGTCTGCACCATCGGGCCCGCCTCCGAATCGCAGCAAGTCATGGAAGAGATGATTCGGGCGGGGATGGACGTCGCGCGGCTCAACTTTTCCCACGGCGAATTCGCCGCCCACAGGAGGGTCATCGAAAACCTTCGCGCAGCCTCCCGTGCCACTGGGCGCAGGGTGGCGATCATGGCCGACCTCTCCGGTCCGAAGATGCGCATCGGCAGGCTCAGGGAGGAACCGGTCGAATTGCGCCCCGGCGACCCCTTCATACTGACGACGGAGGAGATCGACGGGGATGGCGGCAGGGTTTCGATCTCTTTCAAACGGCTGCCCCAGGCGGTGAAGCCGGGAGACACCCTGTTTCTCAACGACGGGATCATCCAGCTCGACGTCGCCTCCGTCGGGGGAAGCGAGGTCGTCTGCCGGGTGGTGGTCGGTGGCGAGTTGCGCTCCCGCAAGGGGCTCAATCTCCCCGGCATCGACCTCGGAATCGGCGCCTTCACCGAGAGGGACCTGGAATGCCTGAAGTTCGCCGCGGAGGAGAACCTCGATGCCGTGAGCCAGTCATTTGTGGAGACGGGAGCCGACATCCGGGCCGTCCGTCAGGCCGCCGAGGCCCTGGACTACCACCCCTTCATCATCGCCAAGATCGAGCGTTCGAATGCCCTGGAGCACATGGAGGATATCCTCGATGCCTCAGATGGCATCATGATCGCCCGCGGAGACCTGGGCGTTGAGGTGCCCATCGAGAGGATCGCCGTCATCCAGAAAGACCTCATGTGTCAGGCCAACCGGCGGGCCAAGCCGGTCATCACCGCGACCCAGATGCTGGAGTCCATGATCGAGAACAGGCGGCCTACCCGCGCCGAGGCCACGGATGTCGCAAACGCAATCCTCGACGGCACCGATTGCATCATGCTCTCCGGGGAGTCCGCCATGGGGAAATATCCGGCCTATGCCGTCGAAATGCTCGCCCGGATCGCCGCTGCTGTGGAACCCCACAAATATCCCGATGCGGCCCGGCGTCTTTTCGAGGGCACGGAACTCAAGGGGAAACTCACTCCTGCTCAGATCATTGCCGTGGCGGTGGCGGCCAGCTCGAAGCTCACCTCTCCGGCGGTGGTGTTCGTTCCCACCCGCAGCGGCGCAACGGCACGCAGCCTCTCCCTTTTCAGGATGCCGGTCTGGATCGCCGGGGTGAGCTCCTCCCGGCGCACCTGCCAAGGGCTCGTCTTTTCGTACGGAGTGTACCCCGTCTTCGAGCCTGAACATCCCGACGACTGGGACGCCTATGTGCGTCGATGGCTGGAGAGCCATGAAGTCTCCGGGGAGATCGTTATTCTTACGGAGGGTCCTTCGAGAAAGCATCCAGAGGCGCACAACCGTATGGAAATAATCAACCTCGGAGGAGGAAAAACGACGGAGAAATGATATGTTGGAACTAGTGCATTATTTCTGATTAAGTCGCCCCTCTCCCTGAGGGAGAGGGGAGGTATTTAAGGGTAAAGGAAGCACTTGAATAAAATATGCTGAACATATTGATTTTTATCATAATATTCCCACTGGTCGTCGCCTTTCTGGCGTGGTTGCCGCCGATGGGCCTCGGGCTTAAAAAGATCATCGGAGCGTGCGTCAACCTGGTTCTCTGCGCCGTGCCGATTTACCTCCTTTTCACGTCCCTGAACAGGGGGGCGGAATATTTCCACCTCGAAAGCGGCGCCATCGATACGGCCATGCTCCTCGTCGAGCTCTTTCTCGCCGGCTACATCGTGTACCTGTCCGTCAGGACACGGAGGGTCCTCCCGATTCTTCTGGTCGTCGTCCAGTCTCTTATCATGGTGACCTTCGAGCTCACCATCGGCCACGGAATACCGATCGAACACAGCCTGTTCGTGGACAAATTCTCCATCATCATGGCGCTCATCATCGGCATCGTCGGCGGCGCCATCTGCCTGTATGCCATCGGCTACATCCCCGAGTACCACGAGCATTACCCGGAGGTAAAGGACAGACGGAGGTATTTTGCCTTCCTCATGTATCTATTTCTCTCCGCAATGTTCGGCATCGTTTTTTCCAACAACCTCCTGTGGCTCTATTTTTTCTGGGAAATCACCACGGTCTGCTCCTTTCTGCTGATAGGCTACAGGGACGACGAGCCCTCGCGGGAGAGTGCCTTCAAAGCGCTGAACATGAACCTCTTCGGAGGGATCGTCTTTGCGCTCGGCCTCGTCTGGCTCTATTCCACCTCCGGAATCATGGAGCTCGACAAGCTGATGCAGCTCAACCGGGGGGCGGCGCTGCTTCCGGCCGTCTGCCTCGCCTTCGGCGGCCTGGTGAAGGCGGCCCAGTTCCCGTTTTCGTCCTGGCTGACGGCCGCCATGGTCGCTCCGACGCCGGTGTCTGCGCTGCTCCATTCGAGCACCATGGTTAAGGCGGGGGTCTATCTCATCCTGCGGGTCGCACCGATCCTGGCGCACACAGAGGCGGCCAGAATGCTTACCCTCGTCGGAGGGGTGAGTTTCCTCGTTGGGGCCATGATCGCCATCTCGCAGAGCAACGCCAAGAAGGTGCTCGCCTGGTCGACCATCTCCAACCTGGGGCTCATCGTGGCCTGCGCCGGGGTGAATACCTCCGCGGCGGTGTGGTCCGCACTGCTGTTGATCATCTTTCACGCGGTGGCCAAGTCGCTTCTCTTCCTCTGCGTGGGAGTTGTCGAATACAAGCTGGACAGCCGCGACATCGAGGACATGGACTACCTGATCATGCGGGTTCCGAAGGTCACCGCGGCCATGGTGACCGGGATGGCCGGCATGTTTCTGGCTCCCTTCGGCATGGTCATCAGCAAGTTCATCACCCTCAAGGCGTTCGTCGAGAGCAATCCGGCCATGGCGGTCCTTCTCGCCTACGGAAGCGCCGCGACGATGCTTTTCTGGACCAAGTGGATGGGGAAGGTCATCTCCATCAGACACGGGGTCGTCGAGGTCGTGGAGCATCGAGTGAGCCGATGGGAATGGACGACCCTGGGGATTCTCTCCGCCGTGACCGTCGGGGTGTGCCTGGCCTTTCCTTTCATAACCTTCCATGTCATCGACCCCTATCTCCGTGAAATCTTCGGAGCAGCCCCTCCTGTGGACAGGTTCAATGTCCTGATGGTATTGCTGATCATGCTCGGCCTGCTGATCCTTCTGCCTCTCGGGCTGCTTTACTACGGTCTCATCGACAAAAACTACAAGCGGGTCGGGACCTATCTCGGCGGCGGTAATACGGACGACATCACCTTCGAGGGGGCCATGGGCACAAGCCGGGCTATCGAGCTGAGAAACTACTATCTGATCAGATATTTCGGCGAGGAGCGACTGTTCCATATCGGGGCGTTCGTCTCGGTGGCCCTGATCCTCGTCATGTTCGGGGTGGCGGTGTTATGAACGCAGTCAACGCACTGGTAAGCTCCCTGAGTGTTCCTGAGAGGATGCTGGCCTTCGTCGTGCTCGCCCCCCTGGCCGGAGGGCTGCTGGCCGGAATCGACCGAAGGGTCAGCGCGCGCCTGCAGGGCCGCTACGGCCCTCCTGTGCTTCAGCCCTTTTTCGACGTATTCAAGCTGGTTCGCAAGGAGCGGATCATCGTCAACAAGTTCCAGGACTTCCCCGTCGTGCTCTTCCTGATCTTCACCGTCTTTTCCGGGGCCCTCTTTTTCGGGGGCGCCTCCTTGCTGCTGACCGTCTTCGGGCTGGCCCTGGCCGGGACGTTTTTCGTCCTCGGGGGGTTTTGCGTCGGTTCTCCCTTCAGCCACCTGGGGGCGGAGCGCGAAATCCTCCAGATGGTCGCCTACGAACCGATGGTCATCCTCACAGCGGTCGGCATGTACCAGGTGACGGGGAGCTTCGACGTGGCGGCCATCGCGCGCTACCCGGCGCCTCTGGTCCTCTATCTCCCCGGGGTATTTGCCGGTTTTCTGTACATCCTGACCATCAAGTTCCGAAAATCCCCCTTCGACCTTTCCATGTCCCACCATGCGCATCAGGAGATCGTCCGGGGGATCACAACCGAATTTTCAGGCCCGGCCCTGGCCCTCATCGAAATCACCCACTGGTATGAAACGGTGCTGCTGCTCGGCGTGGTCTACCTCTTCTTCGCCTTCAATCCCTGGCTGGCCGGCGCCGCCGCGTTGGCCGCCTTTTTCCTGGAGATTCTGATCGACATGAACTCCGCCCGCTTCAGATGGCAGCTGACTTTCCTCAGCGCCTGGCTCTTCACGGCCGTGGCGGGGGTGTCGAACATCGCCGTGCTCGCGCTGATGCGCTGACGAGGGGAGTGACGAATATGGGGTGGTTCAAACGGTCACCGTGGGTGCTGCATTACAACGCCACCAGCTGCAACGGCTGCGATATCGAAATGATCGCCAGCCTGACTCCGCTCTACGATCTGGAGCGCTTCGGCATCGTCAACACCGGCAACCCCAAGCACGCCGATATCCTGGCCGTGACCGGGTCGGTCAACGAAAAGAGCAGGCGGGTGCTGCAGAACCTCTACGACCAGATGCCCCATCCCAAGGTGGTCGTGGCCGTAGGCGCCTGCGCCACCTCGGGGTGCGTCTTCCAGGACTGCTACAACGTGCTTGGCGGAGTCGACAAGGTTCTTCCGGTCGATGTCTACGTCCCGGGCTGCGCCGCCCGGCCGGAGGCGATCATCGACGCCATGCTCCAAGCCGCCGGGATTCTGGATGAAAAGTATGCGCGGCGGAAGAAGGGCAGACGGCGTGGGGCACAGGGGTAGGGGAGTTGCAAAGCCTGGACGGCAAAGGCTCAAGGCGGAAGGCGTTGCACGCGGATAACTTCGGATAAAATCTGATAACAACCCGGTTAACTCGCTTGCCTGATTTAATCCGAATTTATCAGATTTGATCCGCGTGAAACAGGTCTTCTGAATTTCCCGATCGGGTCTTGAGGTTAAAAGACGAAGGAGTCGACGATGGGTGAACCCCAGGAAATAAGACCCGTAGACAAATCCGACCTCGTCGGCATGGCGGCGGAACTCTTCGCCGAGGGATATCGCCTGGTCCAGATCGGCGCCTCGACCCTGTCGGATGCCTACGAGCTCACCTATTCCTTCGACCGGGAGTATCGCTTCACAAACCTGCGAATAACCGTATCTCCGGAGGAGGTGGTCCCGAGCATCAGCGTGATCTACCCGAACGCCTTTCTGTACGAGAATGAAATCCACGACCTCTTCGGCGTGACGGTCTCGCATGTTGCCGTCGACTATAGGGGCACCCTCTACCGAACCACCCTGAGCGCCCCCTTCGGCATCGACAAGGTCAAACTGCCGGAGGCTCCGAAGCCGAAGGCTGGAACGGGAGAAACGGAAGATTCCCCAAAAAAAAGGATTAGCGAAAAACGGCAATTAAACAAGGATAAAATCGGATAAATACGGATAAATCAAAGACGAAAGGGTTTTCCAGCATAACCCTTCAGGTTGTGAACTTTGGTCTTTAAGTCCTTTAAAATCCGATTTAATCAGATTTTATCCGCGTGCAAATGTTTTTTTTTCAGCATTGGTCGATCGAAAGAGGAGTAACGCATCATGGCTCGCAGAAACATCATCCCCATGGGACCGCAACATCCCGTTTTCCCCGAGCCGATTCATTTTGACCTGGTGACCGAGGATGAAAAGGTCATCGACGCAATCCCGTCGATCGGCTACGTCCACCGGGGTCTGGAACGGCTGGTGGAAAACCGGGGATTTCATCGACTTCGTCCACGTGGCCGACCGGATCTGCGGGCTGTGCAGCTTCATGCACTCCCTCGGCTACTGCCAGGCGGTCGAAGAGATCATGGGCATTGAGGTTCCAGAGCGGGCCCTCTACCTGCGCACCATCTGGGCGGAGCTCTCCCGGGTGCACAGCCACATCTTCTGGCTGGGGGTCGCCGCCGACGCCTTCGGTTTTGAGAGCCTCTTCATGCAGGCTTTGCGGCTGCGGGAGCCTGTGCTCAATATTTTTCGAGGAAACCACGGGAGCCAGGGTTATCCTGGGGGCGTGCAAAATCGGCGGGGTGCGCAGGGACATCCATGACGACGCCCTGAAAGGGATGATCTGGAACGCCTGATCAGGCTGAAGCCGGACCTGCGAGAGCTCGGCAAGGTCTTCATCAACGACTACTCCGTGAGGCACCGGCTGTCCGGAGTCGGCTATCTTTCTCCCGAGGACGCCTACGCCCTTGGCTGTGTCGGCCCCATGGCAAGGGCGAGCGGGCTGGATATGGACATGCGCAGGCTCGGGTATGCGGCGTACAAATACCTTGAGGTAGAGCCGGTGGTGGAAACGGAGGGAGACTGCCATTCCCGCTGCCGCGTGCGCATTGGCGAAATTTTCCACTCCATCGACCTGATCCGCCAGGCGGCAGGGAAGATTCACGAAGGGCCTATCGAGGTCAAAGTGACGGGAGCTCCAGCGGGAGAATATTATTCCCGGGTCGAGCAACCACGGGGCGAGGTAATCCATTACGTCAAGGGAAACGGGACCGAAATTCCTCGGACGCCGGGTGCGGGTCCCCACGTTCAGCAATATCCCGTCGATGATCAAGGTGCTCAAGGGAGCGGAAGTGGCCGATGTGCCGGATATCGTTCTAACCCTCGACCCGTGCATCAGCTGCACGGAGAGGTGGAGAGGGGGACAAAGATGAAATTCTTCACCATGACCAAAACGGTGACAAAAAACCTGGCCAAGGGGCCGGCTACCCTCATGTACCCCCAGAGGGAGCAGGATTTTTACCCCCATCGCCCGGGGGAGGATAGAAAACACCATCGACGATTGCATTTTCTGCGGCCTTTGCAGCAGGGGATCCCGCCCAGACCATGCCATTACCGTCAACAAAGAGGAGAAGACGTGGCAGATAGACCGTCTCAGGTGCTGCATCTGCAACCTCTGCGTGGAGGTCTGCCCGAAACAATTCCTCTCAATGCACAATCACTTTACGCCCCCCGTAACCGAGCGACAGATGGCGATCCATCGGGAAAGCCTTTCGGCAGCGCCTCCCTCGGGTGAGGAAACGGGGCAGCCGAAACAGGAGAGGTGACCTATGGAGATGTTCCAGCGCGTGCTCCTGGTCGATCCGGCCACCGGTTTTTACAAGATGAAAAAATATGGTTTCGACCGCTATTTCGGGCCGGTAGATCTCGGCATCCATCTGGCCGAGGAATACCGCAGCCTCAACTTCGGCGTTGGCATTTTGCCGGTTCGATTTTGCCGGGTTCGAACCGCCTGGTGGTGACCGGCTTCTCCCCCTGCTGGCAGGGGTATTACATCAGCTCCATGGGCGGGGCGGGGCTGGTCTTCGACAATCTGGGGATCAACATGCTCAGTCTGGTCGGGAAGGCGCCGCGTCCCTCGGTCCTCTACCTGAACCGCAACCATGGCGAAGAGATCGAGGTGGAGGTGGTGCCCGTCGATGTCGAGGCGATCTGGAAGTCGGGCCGCAGCGGGGTTTATGCACTGACCGACCGGGTTTACGCGATGTTCGGCGGCGCGCTACGAAAACGATCCGCGCATTCTGGTCACCGGCCCGGCGGCGCATGCACACCGACATGGGCGGGATCATGTCGGTTCCCATCAACAAGGGGAAGATCAGCCATGTCGATACCTGGGCCGGTCGCGGCGGCTTCGGCAGCGCCATGGTCCAGAAGCACGGCATCGTGGCGATCATCTACGGCGGCACGCTGGTGGACGAGGACTTCCGCGACAGGAAGGTCGCGGACGAATGGTTTCAGAACAAGTACAACCTGCACCTGATGCAGAAAGACCTGGAGGTGACCACCAAATACCGCTACGACGAAAAGCTCAAGACCGGCGGCACCTTCGGCGTCAATTACGCCGGCATGGGCGGGCGCATCATGGCCTTCAACTACCGCACCATCTTCTGGAGCGAAGAGGAGCGCCAGGCCCTGCATCAGAAGCTTGTGCGTCGATCATTATCTGAAGCAGTTCAACGAGGAGACGATCAGGCCAAACAGCAGGCGACCTGCGGCGAGCCCTGCGTCGCGGTCTGCAAGAAGATGAACGGCGAACTACAAGAAAGATTACGAGCCCTACCAGACGCTGGGACCGCTGTGCGGCATCTTCGATCAGCGGGCGGCGGAGAAGCTCAACCGCCGCTGCGACGCCATGGGTTTTGACGCCATCTCCGCCGGCGGCGTGCTGGCCTGGCTGATGGATCTGCTCGACAGCAAGACTGTTGACCCCCGAGGAACTTGGGCGTCAGCCGCTTGCCGCGCTGGGAGATGGACGGGTTTTGATGTTGTCGGCGACTCGCTGCACAATGCCGAGCTCGGCTGCGAGCTGATCGACGCCATCCTCGAGCGGCGCGGCATCCTCGATTTCCGCGAAGGGGTGCGCAAATGGAGCCGCATCCATTCCCGGCAGAAGGGGACGGCCCTGCACGACCGGCTGGTCTATACCGCCTTCAACCGGCGCGGCTGGATGGTGCCCAACCAGTACTGGGTCGCCGGGGTGCTGGCGCCGATGGCGATTATGGGCAAGTACTACATGATCTACAGCTACGATTTTATCCCGCCGCGCACCCTGGGACGAATGTGCGCCGAGCGCATGAAGAAGGAGCTGATCCTCGACAATCTCGGCACCTGCCGCTTTCATCGCGGCTGGGCGGAAGAGATGCTTCCCGAGATCATGGGCTCGCTGTACGACTGCAAGGACCGTTTCTGCGCTCCATCGACGTGCTCGCCAGCCGCCTCAACAGCCGCAACAGCCCGATCTTCTGGGAGTCGGAGCGCAACATCGACTTTCTGCACACTTTTCTGCAACGCAAAAAAGAGGTGGACAGCGAGCAGGATCCCCGCCTGGGCGAATGGCTGGAAAAGTTCGACCGACGACAAGGTCGAAGCGGCCAGGGAGTTCTGGTATGAAACTTTGATGGGGATTGATGAAAGCTTGCGGGAATTTTTCTAAAACGTTATAATAACCTCAAGGGTTAATGGAATTTCGGGCAGGAAATGAATTAGGAGAGTGGTTCCCTATGTCGGAATTTTTCTTAAAGGGGGTGGAATTTTTCCAAAGTTCGACTCTTTTGCGGCGCGGTCTCATTGTTCTGGCCATTGCCTTTACCGTTCTGCAAGTCGGCTTCATCCTTCCAAAAAACCTTGAACGTTCCGACCCTTATAGGGACGTCGTCGCTTATTTCCTTGTGATGGAACGAATCCATCATCACAAACCGGTTTATTTGAGACAGCCCGAACCGGGACCTCACGACCGCTCTTACCCCTCTTACCTCTATCCACCGGTCTTAGCCAGCGTCCTTTCAACGCTTCCCTCCATGTCTTTCGTAACCTTCGCCCGGCTCTGGACCCTTTTGCTTTACGGAGCCTTCTGGGTTTACGCCGCTTCCCTAGAAAGGCTGGCCCGAGGGAAGACGACCCTCGCCGGGACGATGGTGGCGGGGCTTTTCCTGTTTATGTTCCCCGGCTCTCATCGTGCTCTTGAGTTGGGGCAGGTGGACCCTCTTCTGTGGACCTTTTTGGGTCTGGCTCTTGCTGTGCCGCTGCTGCGGGGAATGTTTTTGATGGGCATTGCCGTAGTGAAGCCCTGGGGGCTCTGGCCTCTTCTCTGGTCTCTGCGGGAGGGCAGGAAGGTTTGGGCCGGAGCGGGCCTCGTTATGGGTTTGAGCTTTCTGGTGGGTTGTGTCGTCTTTGGGATTTACGGGTTCGCGGCATCTTGCAGGATTTGGCTGACCGAGGTGGTCCCCTCCCTTGCACAGGGAGCCTGGGCTCCGGACAATCATTCCTTAAGCTTCGCCATATTGCGGGTTTTACACGACATTGGATTGTGGAATTATTCCGGAGGGATGCTTCCGTCATGGGCAAGAGCCTGGTTGCTTGCGAGTGGGGTGTCCGGCCCTGTCTTAACGGGCTGGATCCTAAGGCATAGAGCAATCGATGTCCAGTTGGCGGGGGTAGGGTGTGCCGCGATTCTCTTTTCCCCGATATGTTGGACAACCTATTGTCCCGTCTTCCTCACTTTCCTGGCGGCGTTGGTTCACGAAGAATGCAGGCCTTTGTTCGCTGAAGTTCATGAATGCGAAGGGGGATGAACCGGAAAGCCCGGGCACTGAGAAGGAGCGTTGCGAAACGGTAACCGGCCATTCCCCTCTCCATGAGCGCTGCATAGAATGTCAATCTCAGGTACGTCTGGCTACCACCACAATTGTTCCACCTCGGCGGGCCAGGGTTCCCCCCGCCAGCGCCGGCAAGGCAATAACGGATAGTAGAGACCCCAAAAGAAGATTGGTCCAAACCATATGCGGTTTTGCCTTGGGATTCCGGTGGGTTAAAGTGGCAAAAAAAACATTGGGTACGGGCAGGAGAAAGTTGAGAGCGCTTTGTGCCCAGCCCAGGAGATCATATTCAAATTCCTGATGTTTCTGGCACAATATGGTAAACCCATTAACCTGAAGAAGACGCGCCAGGGAAGACCCACTAAAATGATACAAGTGTCTTGGCACGTCCAAATGAAACCAATGACGACCGAAAATATTGCTCTGCAAACCGCCGGCGTCCGGTACCCCAATCACCAAATGACCGTTTGGTTGAAGTAGCCTGGTCAGGCGTTTTAAGATTAAATTTGGATTCCGGAGATGTTCCAGACTGTGCCATAAAGTGATGCAGTCGTAAGGACCCCACAGATCAGCCTCTTCCAGACTTTCTCTGACATGCAGACCAGCTTTTCTTGCTGGAATGGGGTTCATTTCGGTACCTGCGGTGCGCCAACCCATCTTTTTCGCTGAGAGGAGAAAAGCCCCGTCCCCACAACCGACGTCCAACAATCGTCTGCCTGAACCCGGTCCCAATACAGAACTAACCAGGCTGATGCGTCGGCGAGCGCACCACCCGGCCGTGAACCCGTGCCGATTGCCGTAATATGAAGAAGTGTAATAGCTCTCCATGCTTTCTGGTTGGGGCAAAGTATGCCCAAGTCCGCAGCGACTGCACCGGTAAACAGCAAAACATTGCCCAGTCTCCGAGTCGACCACCTTGGGATGCCATGTCCTGAGGGGATGCCCGCAGGCATGGCAAATCATATCGTCGGACAGAGGTCCGCTTTCGGATATCGAAATCATTTGGAATGGCATCCCCGCTTCGTCCGTGGGACTGGAGCATGGCCCCTTAAGTCGAAGTTTTTACTTCAAATTTTTCAGAAGACATTAAGCCTATTTTAGACAACCGGAATTCAGATGCTGTCTTTAAAACCCCAAGCCCATAAATTAAACTTCGGTGAAAGTTAATGGAGGAGGCATCCTCGAAATATTTTGTAGGACAGCTGATTTCTCCAATTCGGAACCCGTTCCAGATGATCTGCGCCAACATCTGATTATCAAATACGAAATCATTATCATTCATATCAAGGGGAAGTTTTTCCAACAATTCGCGGCTAAAAGCTCGAAAGCCGGTATGATATTCCGAAAGTTTGTGCCCAAGCAGGATATTCTCCACGAAAGTCAGAAATCGGTTACCTAGATACTTGTAAAGGGGCATGCCGCCTTGGAGAGCTCCTGCCCCAAGGATACGGGAGCCAAGAACACTGTCAAATTGGCCGTAGGCAATCATGGCAGCCATTGCGGTAATTAACTTTGGAGTGTATTGATAGTCTGGATGGACCATTACTACGATATCCGCCCCCAAATCCAAAGCCATTTTATAGCATGTTTTTTGATTAGCCCCATATCCTCCATTTTTGTCGTGAACAATTGTTTTAATACCTAATCGCTTTGCTACATCGACCGTCTTGTCCCTGCTCGCGTCATCAACCAACAGAACTTCGTCAACGATCTCAAAAGGGATTTCGGAGTACGTCTTTTCTAATGTCTTCTCTGCGTTATAAGCAGGAAGGACCACTATGATTTTTTTTGTATTCATCATTTAAGGTCCTAAACCTCCCTAAAAGTTTAAAAGAAGCGTATTGATGATGGTTTCCTTGAATGTCTAATCACCTTTTACTCCAAAGAAACAAATTTCGCTTGGCAGGAGAAAAAAGAAAGGTTCTTTTCAAGAAAAAGTTAACAATAAAGGTGAGACCACATGAAAAAAATTTTGAAATTAAATAATATATTCCTAAATTGTTAACCAAAAACCACAAAATAATCTCATTTAATAAAAGAGAGAATAGTGCAAAAAAAGAAAAAAGAGTAAATTCAATGGCACCATTTTTAACTGTTCTGTAAACAAAAACCCACTTTATGCATAACAAATAACTTATATATAAACCAGTTGTAAAACTAAATAAATTTGAAACAAGATAATTAACTTTTAAATATTCGGTAAGAAGAAAAAAAACAATAAAGTCGGAAAAAAATGCTAAACTTCCAGCCCAAAGGTAGCGGAAAAATTCTCCGGTTGCCCTATTTTTACTGATGTTGAACCAAAGGGAAGATAGTTTTAACATGACTCTCTATCCGCGATAACTGTCAAAAAATTTTTCTGTATATCAAAAATCCTGTATATGAAATTATAATTGGAAAAATAAATAAAGTTCCTAAAAGTAAATACTTATTCCCTCCATTATAAAACTGGTAAATCCACCAGAAATCAAAAAGATTCATACGAGGACTTAGTTTATAAAAAGTTTTAGAACTCATTTTAGAAGGAGAATTGGGAATTTTATAATTTCCAATATTTTCGAAGATATCATATATAAAAACAAACTGAGAGAGTATTGGTGATAAGTTCCAATTAAAATAAACATACTCTGGTGGTTCTATAATAGGATCAATATCTTTACCAGAAGCAACAATAAAATCTATCTTTTTATTTATTTTCAAATCCAAAAAATATTTTTGGTAGTCGACTGAAATAGCAGCTACTTGAATAGAAAAACTAATTATGAAAAGACAAAATGTTGAGTATAGAATTAACTTTTTTTTGAAAGATATGGCATATTCTACTATTTCAGAAATTGGAATTATAATAAAAGGTACGGTGACTAGGATGTATCGAGGGCCCCAGGCATGGTCTCCATGCCAAAAAATGTTTTTGGAATAGAAAATATAATATAAAAAAATAATAATTGAGAATAGTGCAGATATTGATGGATATTTTTTTGAAAAAGAAATTATGGAAAATAAAAAAAGAATCAAAATTGGAGAATAAAATATTATACCCTTCCCAGGGCTTAACAAAAAACCAGCAAGACCTGTCATGATTGGGGTTCCCGTGAAAAAATTCAATCCTGTTTCACGGGATATTATTCCGTACCCTGTCTCAAAAATTGAGCCAAAGCGGTAAAAGTTGTACCATAAACTTAATAATACAAATGGTAACACAACACAAAAGGCAACAGATATTTCGAATATTAAATTTTTAGCTAAAAATTTATGTTCCGTTTTGGCAAAATCAAATATTAATAAATAAACAAAAAATGCTGGTAATATTAAAACCGAAGTCGGACGAATGAGAAAAGAAAAGCCAAAAGCTAATGCTGATGAAATTAAATAAAAAACATCAAATTTATTTGAGTAAATATATAACAGAAAGCAGGCAAGTAAAACGAAAAACATTTCTGCAGGATGATCAAAAGATTGTTTAGATAAGGGCCACGCAAAAGTGGCAAGACCGAAAAAAACCGAAACAAAAAATGATGTTTTTTTTGAGTAACCAATTAAAAAGCAAAATAGGAATATAAGTACTGCAGTTCCTGCCGTAAAAAATGGATTTAATAAAATCATAAAAGAATCTGGGGATATACCCGCTAGTTTGCCTAATAAATAAAATGGAATTCCGACAATAATTGAACCTATTCCCCAGGGAGAATAGAATCTTCCGTCGACTCCACGGGTTCCGAAATTACTATTTAAGGCCAGTGTTCCGTTGTCAAAAAAGGATTTTAAAACTTCGTATCTTGCATATCCAACGTCTGTGTTCAATGCATTATTTGAACTTGTAAATAAATAGATCAAGAAGAAAAATGTAAAAATTAAAAATAAAAAAAATAATGATAAATGGTTTTTTTTATTTATAGTTAATGACATAAAAAATATCCTTGGAAAAATTGTAAAAAAATATGTCAGAACTAAAATAAAAAATCCTTTAAACCAAACCAATAGCTAATTAGCATGCAAACGAAAAGATATGTACCACCACCAATCAACCTAATGCTTTTTTCCGAAGGAAGCCTGATTAAAAACAAGGAAATTAATTGAGTGAAAGGGAACGTCGTTGACATGTATCGAACTTCAGAACCGGTATATGGTGGAAAAATCCTTGCATAGATTAAATTCATAAGGGTAATACCAAACAGCAATACAATATATGAAAATCTTATTTCTTTAAAAAATTTAAAAACAATAAAAATAATCATAAATATTGAAGTGAGGTTTAGAATGGTTATTATATTTAATACATCAGGATCAAAAAGTGTTAAAAAGTCCCTCCATATAGGCACCCAAGGCAGACCCGGTTTTCTGTAAAAAAAATTTTGACTTGAAATGCCGGATAGGATATTTCCGAATTTGCAAAAGAAAAAAAACTGAACCCCCAGGAAACCAAAAACAGGGAGGGAAATGCTTATGATTTCCTTTAATTTGACGAAAGAAGGGGAAAATTTTGTGGCTTCGTAATACTCAAAACCTAGGGCGACAAAGATGAGGAGTCCGGGGTTCCGAGTCAGAGATGCAAGAAGGGCAGCTAGTCCGGCAATCCCCCACCTTTTTTTTCTTGCAGCATAAAAGCAGGCTAGGAGCAGGAAGAGAAAAAGCGATTCAGAATAAACGGCACTAAAAAAACTGGTAGTGGGGAAGAAAGCTAACAGCCAAACAGCAAGCGTCGCAACCCTCCTGCCGTAATCCATTTCCGTCAGAAGAAAAAGAAGCCATAAGGCGGCCAGAAAGGCAAGATTCGACAATACAATGCCGACCAGTACCATTCCAACCTCAGTTGCGCCCAATTTCATCAAGAGCGGATATAAAGGGAAAAAGGGCGTCGTGTTAGGGTGGTACCCTGACATGGCAATGGAAAGAAACCATTTCGAATCGTAAGTTGTCCAAGGGTTAAGCCACCAAACAGGGATGCCTTCCCAACCTCCTTTAACAGGACTCAGGAATTCCCGGTGAGTATG
>CAWBQR010000020.1:0-145015 GCA_963791005.1 uncultured delta proteobacterium
GACCCCCCTGGCCGCGAACCGCTCGCGCCACCCATCGATCTCGGCGATGTCCTCGCTGGTCAGAACTCCCTGAAAGACGATACTGCCCTTCCGGGGCATCTCCGGCAGTCCCTGGCACAGGGGGCCGAGAAGCAGGCTCGGCCGGTTATTGTACTTCGACCGGGTGAACTGGCCTGCGTAAAGGAGCGTCAGGCCGTTTTTGTCGTCCGTGGAGCTCTCCGGGGGAAAAGACTCCCGGGGATAGCAATTGGTCAGAACCGTCGTCTTGTGCCGCGTAAAGGGAAGCCGTGCCGCCAGCATGGTTTTCCACGTTTCCGAGGTCACGAAGATGCGGTCGGCCCGCTCCAGCACGCGCTTCTCCAGCCGGCCCTCGCGCCAGCGCTGCAAGGCGGAGCGTTCCAACACCTCCTTGAGCGGCTCGTCCAGCCAGCCGTCGCGCATGTCGACTACCAGTTCGGCCCGCAATCGCCGGGCCAGGAGGGCTGTGCCGACATGGGCCGATTCCGGCGGGCTCGACGAGAGCACGAACCTGGCCCCCGCGCCGTATTTCAGAACCTCGGGATGCCTCGCCATCGCCCGGCTCCAGAGAATGGCAGGGTCGGGATTGAATGCCAGCAGCGCGGCGAGGCGTACCAGCGCATTGTATTCCCTCGGCGTCTGCCGGGTCTTCGCGTCCTCCGGAGGGTCGCCATCGAGCCCCAGCGGGTCGCGCACGACGATTTCCCATCCCCACTCCCGAGGGCGCGCTCCACTCGCGCTTCCGGCCCGCACCAGGACGACCTCGACGCCCGCTCGCGCCAGCCAGCGGACGAACCGGTCGATCCGGTAGCGGCCGACGTAATGGGGCAGGTGCCACAGGGGCGCGACGAGCACGGCTTTGGCATCAGGCGGCATGGACAGAAGGTCCCTTTAACGGATTTACACCGGAGCTTGCGCTCCACAAGCACAGACTCAAAGGCCTCTCTCGCCCGTTCGCTTCGCTCACTGGAGCACGCAGAGGGCACGGAGAAAATCATTAATTCCTGGCTTTACCTCTCCTCCGCGCTCTCTGCATTCTCCAGCCACTGAAAAGAGCAGGCAAGAGGAAGGATTTGATTCAACGCTCGGCCTCGCCCCCCAGGGCGCCCCGGAAGCGGCCGGTGATTCTCGTCGCGGCGACCCGCAACGCCACCGCGGCTGTCCGGCCTTTCCCAGCCGCGCCGACCCGCTTATCGGTGGCGATGGCCGCCAGGGTCGAGGCGAGCAGAAGGGCCTCCACGAGCTGCCCCTTCAGAAACGTCAGGGGACAGCTGAAGGGGACGCTGATTCCCCCCATCACCCGCCGGTGCTTGCTGAGCAGCGGCCCCAGGGACTGCCGGGCCGGGTGGGTGACCCGGACATCGTCCGCGTAGGCGATCCCGATGCCGTGGGCATAGACCCGGTTGCCCCATTCGTAGTCGCCGCCGGACTTGAGCTCGGCATTGAACGGACCGACCCGCTCGAAGACCCGCCGCCAGGCAAAGAGGTTCCCCGTCCCGCTGAAGTGAGACTTCTCGATGTAGCTCTTCTGCTTGAAGGAGGTCAGGCTGTCGTAGATTTCGACCGGAGAGGGATTTTCCGGATCGCCGAAGGAAAAATCGACCCGGCCGCCGACCACCCCCATGCCGGGGTTGGCGGCCAGCCTCGCCACACCCTTTTCGAGCCAGTCCGGGGCGGGGACGCAGTCGGAATCGAGAAAGGCCAGGATTTCACTTTTGGCTGCGGCAATGCCCCTGTTGCGCGCGGCATAGCTTCCGGGCCGCGACTCAGAATAGAGGGAGGTCCGCTCGAATTGCGCGACAAGCTCGTCGATCGGCTCGTCCGAACCGTTGTCCACCACGAGGATCTCCACCCGTTCCGACGGATAGGTCTGCCCGACGAGCCGCTCCAGGCAAACCCGCAGGTTCGCCGCGTCATTGAAGACGGGGATGACGACGGAGACGAACGGCCGGTCCATCTTCGGCCTCAGGCCTGCTTCGCCTGAAGAGTGTCGACGATCCTGGCGCTCGCCTTGCCGTCGCCGTAGGGGTTGTGCGCCCGCGCCATCGCCTGGTAGGCCTCGGCATCGTCGACCAGCCGGACGGCCTCGGAGAAGATCTTCTCCGGGTCGGTCCCAACCAGCTTGACGGTGCCGGCGTCGACCGCCTCGGGGCGCTCCGTGGTATCGCGCATCACCAGGACCGGCTTGCCCAGGGAGGGCGCCTCCTCCTGCACCCCGCCCGAGTCGGTGATGATGAGGTGGGAGCGGTCCATCAGGCAGACGAAGGGCAGGTAGTCCAGCGGCTCGATCAGGTGGACGTTCGGCCGGTCGCCGAGGATGCGCCTGACCGGCTCCTGGACGTTGGGGTTGAGGTGAACCGGGTAGATCAGCTCCACGTCATCGCGCTGGGCCAGCCGCAGCAGCGCCCTGCAGATGTTCTCGAACCCCTCGCCGAAGTTCTCCCGGCGGTGGCCGGTGATCAAATAAGGCGGTGATCCGTGATCCGTGATCCGTCATCCGGCAGGACCCTTTCAAGAGGGGAAACGGGTTGCGAGGTCGGCGGCGATCCTGTCGGCCATGCCGCCGGCGGACGAGCTTCTCCTGGGAGAGGAGCAGGGCGTCGATGACGGTGTTGCCGGTGACGTGGATCCTTTCGGCGGGGACGCTCTCGGCCAGCAGGTTCTGCCGTGCCCTCTCGGTGGGGGCGAAGTGGCAGGCGGTGATCGCCCCGGCGATCCGGCGGTTCATCTCCTCCGGCCAGGGGGAGTAAATGTTGCCGGTGCGCAAGCCCCGCCTCGACGTGGCCGACGGGGATCTTTTCGTAAAACGCCGCCAGCGAGGCGGCCATGGTCGTGGTCGTGTCGCCGTGGACCAGAACCCAGTCGGGCCGCCACTCGCGCAGGACGCCTCGCATGCCGAGCAGGACGTTGCTGGTGATATCGGTAAGGTCCTGTCCCGGCTTCATCAGGTTCAGGTCGAAATTCGGGCCGGATCTCGAAAAGGTCAAGGACCTGGTCAAGCATCTGCCGGTGCTGGGCGGTCGCCAGGGTGCGAACTTCGGCCCATGGCTCTTTGTGCAGGGCAAGGATGACGGGGGCCATCTTGATGGCCTCGGGGCGGGTACCGACGACGCAGAGAATTTTTTTTCGGTTCATGTTACCTCGGATAGTTTCGGATCCATAACCTGGGAAAATCAGTGACGGGTCAGGTTATTCCCTTCCTTGGGGTTATACGACAGCACTTCTTTCCGTTGCGCTTCCGGTTCGTCCGCCGGGGAAAAAACCGCCCGCATAGCCGCATCGAGATTCTTTTCCATTTTCAACTGCTCGTTATGGACGACAATCACCCGTTTCAGCTGCGGCATTTGGCCGTCTTTGGACTGCAGATAGACAGGCTCTATATACATGAAAGAATTGGCTATCGGGATGACGAGCAGATTCCCTCGAATGACGCTGGTGCCCTTCTGCCCCCACAACGTCATTTCCGAAGTGATGCTCGGCTCCTGATTGATACGCGCCTCGTATCTGCCTGGGGCCATAGATCAATTTGCCTTTAGGGAGCGTATAGGTCAGAAGCTGCCCATAATTATCGCCGTCGCAGCGGGCGCACATCCAGGCGATCATATTATCCGTTTTTGACGGCGTCATCGGAAGCATCAGGATGAATTCTTCCGATTTGGCATCCGGCAGCTTCATGATGATATAGTATGGAAGCATGGATTGTTTTTTACCCATATAAGCTTGTTGAGGTATGCTCCACAAGTCCTCACGGTTGTAAAACACCTGAGGATCGGTCATGTGGTAGGCTGCATAGATTTTGGCCTGTTTTACAAACAAATCTTTTGGGTAGCGTAAATGCGATCTCAAAAAAGCCGGCATGTCGCCAAAGGTTTGAATAAGTGCCGGGAAAATTTTTTCATAGGTTCGGGCCAAGGGATCCGAAGGATCGACCACGTAATAGGACACATCTCCATTATATGCGTCTACGACAACCTTAATCGAATCCCGGATATAGTTGACCCCTGCTTTGTGCTTGCCCAGAGATTGCGAATAAGGGAACATGGTGGTCGTCGTATAGGCATCATTAATCCAATACAGGTGGCCGTCTGAGCCCACGACGATATACGGATCCGAATCGTAAGTGAGAAATGGGGCGATGATTCTTACCCGATTGCTCAATTTGCGGTTGAGCAGGATGCGGCTGTGGTCCGTGATACTGTCGGACAGGAGAATATTCAAATCCGACAATCTCAAACTGTAGATCAGCCTTCGCAAGAAACCGGAAATCTGCACCCCGCCGCTTTCCGTGGTAGGTGGAATAAATATTCTGGGCGCCTTTGGGATAATCGAATTCCTTGTAGGTGGTATTGACAATGGCAAACCCGCCGTTCGCTTCGCCATAGTAGATCTCGGGTCGCGTGATTTTAATGGAAGTACTGGATTGAGGCGGGATATCCTGGACGATGAACTTCGGCATTCCATCCGGGAGTGACTTTGTTGACGGGGCCCATGGCCACGCCATAGCCATGGGTGTAGACGAGGTGCGTGTTGACCCACGTCATGGAGCGTCGGGCAAGCCTGGCCACCGGCAGTTCCCGGGCGGCAACCGCCACCTCCGTGTATTTGCTTTGAAGCTGATAACGGTCCATGTCCGCATTGTTAAAATCGTAATACAACCTGATGTCCTGCAACTGTTTATACGTCTGAATCAGCGGACGATGATCCCAGAGACGGATATTGTGGATCGTGGCTTCATTGTTTTTTATGTCGTCATACGGCATGTTCTCTTTCACAGAGAACAACTCCTCGCGGGACTTGTCGAGGCCGAAGCCGATACGGGTAAACCTTATGTTGTTTTTGATGTAGGGTGTTTCCTTGGCCAGCTCGTCGGGTTTGACCACGTAGCGCTCTATCACCGTGGATACATCGAGAAAAAGCCGATACGAACAACGAAGAACAGGCCGATCAGGCATGCCGCCCACTTCCATTTTTTAAGAACCGGCATAGACGAAGAGCAAAAGGGACAGCAGAAGGCAAATGACCATGAGCGCCCAATAAGCCGGCAATTGCGCGTGAATATCGGCATAGCCGGCGCCGCGTACGACACCGGTATTGGAAAACATCAGGCCGTACATCTTGAGCCTGTACGACCCGGCCGCGATCAGCGCCGCCAGCCCGCCCAGCACCGCCAGGTGCGCTCTCGCCTGGGAATGGATATGAAGCCGTTTTTTTTGCACGTCCGACGGCCTGGTCCAGATAATAGGAAAAACCAACGATGCCGGCAATCAACCACAATGCAAGAGAGCACCATCGTACAAGAAAATTGTAGACGGGCAGGGAGTAGACGTAGAATCCGGCATCCTTGGAAAAAATGGGTTCCGCCACACCAAATGGCGACTGGTGGATGAACTTCAGAAAGGGCATCCATGCGTTGAACGCCCGCATGCCCATGAGGCCCGACAGGAACACAATGATTAAGGCCCACAGGCAGGTCACACGCTTCTCGAGACGAAGAATATCAGGGGAGGATGCCGGTGATTGGGAGGCACCGGCTTCGACAGATTGAGCGTAGACCCGTTTTTTATTGACGAGATGAATACTCGCGGCTCCCAGAAGGCCGAAACCGAGAACAAGGGAGGTGAAGACCAGGAGTTTCGTCCAGAGAAGCGTTGCGCAGACGAGCAGAAAAACCCAGATGTAAAACTGACGCCTGTCATGGAAAAGACTATCGATAACCTCACCAGGCGACTTGCGGAAGGGGTCTTGACGGGTCGGGACCTGGCTCCGCCTTTTCCGGCGATATAAACATTCACGGCCGCGGCCAGGGAAAACAGGAGGAAAAAGGCTGCAAAAGTCAGAAACTTTGCCACTAAAATGGTTGTAAAAACGCTGGCAAAACCTAAATGTCTGAAACCAGAGGAAGTCTGCATCGTACTGGGCAAATACGTACAGCGCCGCCAGAGCGGCAACCAGCGGCAGCCCAATGAACAGCAATACTTTCTTCCAACTCATGCGGTAATCCCTTTATATGAAATGCAGCGGTCGCAAAGTTCTTTTTAATGGCTGTTCAAAAACAACCCGGGGCTTCCGGGTCTCTTCCCTGCGAGAGGTGTCTCGCGCAATTTCGGCCAGTGTTAAATTTTTCAGCCTATTCCGAACAGGAACTCACTGCCGCTTCTCGTGCCACAGGCCCCGGGTGTCGATAACGATCTTTTCCTTCAGGAGGTCGCGGTCCACCCGCCGGAAGGCTTTGTGGTCGACCAGCAGGAGCAGGATATCCGCATCGCGCAGGGCGTCGCCCAGCTCGACGAAACGCAGGTCGTCGTATTCCGCGAGCCTCGGGGGAAGCTCTTCGATGTGGGGCTCGACGATGAGGAGTTCGCCGACTTTTTCCTTGGCCAGGTTCTCCACGATCTCCATCGCGGGGCTTTCCCGCAGGTCGTCGATATCCGCCTTGAAGGCGAGGCCCAGGCAGGCGATCCGGGGCTGCTTGAAGCGGTCGGCCCGGGCTTTGACCCGCTCGATCACCCAGTGGGGCTTGCCGTCGTTGACCTGCCGGGCGGCATGGATCAGCCGGGCCTCCTGCGGGGCCGAGTTCACGATGAACCAGGGGTCGACGGCGATGCAGTGCCCACCCACCCCGGGACCGGGCTGCAGGATGTTGACCCGCGGGTGGTGGTTGGCCAGCTCGATCAGCTCCCAGACGTTGATGCTGAGCCGGTCGCAGATGACAGAGAGCTCGTTGGCGTAGGCGATGTTGACGTCCCGGAAGGCGTTCTCGCACAGCTTGGACATCTCGGCGGTGCGGGCGTTGGTGATCAGGATCTGGCCGCTGACGAACCTCTGATAAAACTCTTCGGCCTTGGCGGTGGAGGCGTCGTCGATGCCGCCGACGATGCGGTCGTTGCCGACCAGCTCCCTGAGGATCTGGCCGGGGAGGACCCGCTCGGGGCAGTGGGCGACGAAGACCTGGTCCTTCCCACCACCGACGACGCCCCCCGTGGAGCTCCAGCGGGGGATGTTGAGGTCGGGCCGCACCTCCTGCAGCCAATCGGCGACCTTTTCCGTGGTCCCGACGGGGCTGGTCGACTCGAGGATGATGAGGTTGCCGGGCTCGACGTGGGGGGCGATGGCCCTGGTGGCCGCTTCAACGTAGGAGAGGTCGGGGACATTGTCTTCCCGGAAGGGCGTCGGAACCGCGAGGATGAATACATCTGCCGGAGCGGGCTCGAGGGAAGCCTTCAACTTGCCGCTCTGGACGGCGGCGCGGACGAGGATGTCGAGGTCGGGTTCGAAGATGTGGATTTCGCCCCGGTTGATAGTATCCACAGCCTTGGGGTTGACGTCGACACCGTGGATGTTAAAGCCTTTTGTGGCCAGAAGGCTGGCTGTGGGCAGTCCGATGTAACCCAAGCCTATAACACAGACATTTTCCATTTGAAACCCTCGTATTTGATGAGTGTTTACGCTCAAAAACTTCACGACAAACTATTTAATCATAAGTCTGGATATCACATTCAAACCTCACAAATGAGATTAAAAGGGCGGGAGAATATATTCCCGAGTATAAATTTTTTGTTAAGTTTTTTTAATAGAAATTTTTATTTAATTACGACAATCAATAAGAGCCCGTAAGCACCTCAATTGCCTCTCTAGTTTCTCCAATCCTTGATTTATAGGAAATGGATTTATAATTTGATAAAGTGCTGCCCTCCTCATAGAGTGCCCAAATAGGTACATTACTACCAAGGTAATCGCTAATTTTTGAGGGAAGATATGGATTAACCTCTTTAAGCCCGAAAGTTACCGCGTCGTTAACAACTAAACAATCAAATTTTGTAGTTAAATTTAAAAATTGGCAATAGCTAACATAGTCGTTTATCTTGATGCAATCCCTCAGTATATCCTCAGCAAGTACCTCCTCGACAATATCCTTTTGTTGAGTAAATATATGAAATTGAAACCTTTCTCTATTTTCCTTTGTTAAATTTCGCAACCCTTCTAAAACATCATCTAGATTTCGTGTTTTATAAAAGGCTCCAAAATAGGCCATATTGATTTTACTTTTATCAAGAGCATAGCCATTCTCAAAAAGGTAATAAAATTTGGCAGGAAGGGTAGGATGAGGTGAAATTTTAGCTTTTTTATAAACAAGTTCTTTAATTTCAGGCTCTGGAAAATTGTTAACCATATATTGTAATTGATTTTTGTTTGTGAAAATAAGTTCATCGGCAAAACAATATGCTATACATTCGCACCAAAAAAACAGATTACTATTTTCAATATGAGGTAACCCTTTTTCTTGAAATAAATTTTGTACATTATCAAGCCAACGACCATCTACACAGCCATCTCTAATATCGCCATGAATATCATATAAGACAGGGTCAGAAAATTCTGCCACCCAGATGACTCCTGGTCTTTTAACTTTGTACTCAAAAGCTGCAAAATGTGAAGCAGGCCACAATGCCCTGCTATATATTCGTTTATAGGCCCCTTTTTTATTCTCCAAATTATTTATTTCTTTTTTGGCAAGCTCACAGAATATTTTAATTGCGTCCCAATTCGCAAAACTTGTGGGAGAATTAACCGCGACACAATCTTCAACAATATGCTCTACTAAATGATTAAGATTTTGGTCAACAGATCTAACATTAATCATATTGTTGCATATAACATCTGAAAATTCATTTTCAACATTAATCCTTTTAGCCATTACAGTACCACTTGTATCAACATAAGGAGGGAAGCAATAAGCTATTACAAGGCTGGATGGCACTCTCTTCTTTATTAATTCTAAGGGGAAGTAAGACAATTCATACTTATTCACTTCATCCAGTATCTTCAAATAATGACTTGGAAATTCCTCATTATATATATTGACAAAATTAGCCTGGGCCCTAATTTTGCCTTTGATAAAGTCTTCTCTCATTTGGTCAAGATTCAAGTTTAGAAGCTTATCAAGTCTCTGGATTACCTCTAGTCGTTGCTGTACATTGAAATAAAAACTCGTTTCCTGCCTTGAGACTGATTTTTCTCTTATAGTCCTAAAGTAAGTAGCTTTTTTTAAAGCTGGTACTATTTTATACTTTAATTTGAAACGAGCAACGATCTCAGAAAAAAGAACAACATCTTCGCCGCTGTTTAGCGCTGAATCGAAATGTAAATCCCCAAACAAAGATGCTGGAATAAGTTTACATGCATTTATTGTCAAAACCATTGCTACATCATTACATGTTGTCTCGGAAACTATTGACGCCATATCTATCTGAGAACTAATAGAATTATTGTAGTCTACGCCCCCGTCGGCATAGATATCTGCAATCCTAGTAATTACGACCGTATCACCACCTGAGAGTCCATAAAGCTCCTCAAGATAATTACTTGATACCTTGTCATCATCATCAACAAAAACAATATACTTATATTTTGCCTCTTCCAATCCTTTATTTCTCGCAATAGAGGCGCCGGTTGTTTCCAAAATAAAAACTCTACAATTCAAGGAAGGGTTTGCTTTAATAAATTTTTCAATTATTTGTTCTGATGAATCTTTTTCACCATTAATAATTATCAATATTTCAAAAAGTCCATTAGACAAAGTTTGATTTCCAAATGAATTCAAACAATTTAAAATGGTCTCCTCGCCTTTATAGGTTGGGATAATAACAGTAACGCCATCCCTTAAATTAGACCCATGTCTAATCTCCTTTTTTTTAATAGAAGGAGAGTCCATAGCACCTCCTTCCTTCAGGGGTTTTTTCGAGACTTGAGCAGGCCTTGCTTTATCAACAGCTTGATGCGAAGCATTTCCTTTAGAAAATTGTCCTTGTTTTCCAACCGCCACTTGAAAGAGGGTGATGGGGCTCTTAAGGAGTTTTAGAAACCAATCGATTGCTCCAGTAAAAAGCCGACCCACTCTCCAAGTGTAAGATGATTTAAATTCACCAATGAGTCCAGTCTTTGTATCTTTAATTTGAGCACGTGCTGTAGATAATTGACTTCCCAAATGGCCAATTTTATGAGAATTCAGGTGCAGCTTTTTATTCGCTTCGGCAAGCTGCCTTTCTAATTCGGATTGTTTGCCTTCCCCCTCTTTAACTAACCATTGTAATTGGATTTGAACTTGCTTCGCCTCTGTAAATTTTCGTTCTGACTCGGTCAGTCGACTTCTCGTTTGTTCCAAAAAGGTTTTCGTTTCAGCCAGTTCGAGATCATGTACTTGCTTCTCGTGACCCCTTCGCACTAATTCCTGTTCAAACCTGGCACATTCCTCTTTAGCCTTTTTCAATGCCTCCGTCGTTGAAGCAAGCTTTTCATCAATTTCGGTCCGAAATTTTTCTAATTGAGCCAATTCCTCCTTGACTCCAATATACTTCTCTTCGAAATCATCACCACGCTGTTTGGCCCGACCTAGTTCCTCGGTTATCTTAGCTAAATCCGCATTAGTTTCAGCTTGTATTTCAAAGCGAAATTTTTCTGATTGAGACAATTCCTCCTTGACTCCAATATACTTCCCTTCAAAATCATCACCACGCTGTCTAGCCCGACCTAGCTCCTCGGTTATCTTAGCTAAATTCGCATTAGTTTTAGCTTGTATTTCGGACCAAATTTTTTCTGATTGGGCCAATTCTTTCTTGATTCCAAAATACTTCTCTTCGAAATCATCACCACGCTGCTTAGTCCGACCTAACTCTTCGGTTAATGCATTTAAATCCGCACTAGTTTCCGTTTGTAAATTTTGGGAGATAACTAAGTCTGAACTTGTTTTCTTAAACTTATCCTTTAGATCATTTAATTGTATTATACTTTCCTTATATTTTTCATTTGCTTCCTTAAGATTTTTTGAAAAAGTCGCATTTTTATCAATTAGAAATCTTTCAATCTCTTGGAATGCTACTTCCATACCTCGCACAAGCGACCATGGCCATTTTGAAAAATAGTCTTCTACTTGGCTATCCCGTTTTGTACAAGAGAAACCAATCCATTTACCAAAGATTTCTACATCGTCTATTTCAAATAGGTCCCAGAGTAGCCTTAATGGTTCAAGAGCATAAAAAGTATGCTTATGATCTATAAAATCATTAATGCCAAATGGTACCGTTATGATGAATTTACCATCTTTTTCAATGAGCTCATATGCATATTTAACAAAATCCTTTGGTCTAGTCAGATGTTCCAAAACTTCTGACATTATAACAGTATCATATGTTTCGCCGTTAAAATCATAAGACAAAAAATCTACATTTTCAAAATGAACCTTTTTTCTTGTTTCAGATGGCTGAGTCACAAGAAAGTTATTTGCATCTTCTACTGCAGATTCATCGATATCAATTCCAATAACATTTTTACCTTCTTTACCGAGCAAAACAGGCACAATCCCTTGACTGCACCCGACATCCAATATCTTTTCCCCTCGAACTTGGCTACACACCCAATGGACACGTTTTTGCGTGTCGCGCATAAATTGTTCGCCCATTTTTCCAAAATAGGCATCAAGAATTTTGTCATGTACTACAACCATATTAGGCCCCTTTGTTTTTTATATAACAATGGGTAAAACCGGTAAAAATAATCTTTATTCCGGCATCACACCTCGACCATCTCCAATAAATTTACCAAGTTAGTCATTCTGGAACCGATTTGGATATAGTTGTACCGGTCTAAGGAAAGAATCTTTTTTCCCATCTTCAAATGATTTCCACCCGCCAGGGCTTGACGAAATAATTCTTCGGTAACAACCTCTTTGCCTACGACAAGACTCCCCGTCGCGATGCTGAACACTTTCGTGAATTCATTTCCAGCATTTTGGAGCACCGGCACTCGATTTCTTTCCTCAATAGCGAAAAAGTCGTGTTTTCCGAAAAGTCTCTCACCCTTTGAATAATTGGTGGCAAGGGCGTAGTCCTTGAGGTAGTTGGCCCCGTAAAGGTCACCGGCATTCCAGAAGGCCAAGTAATCGCCGCGGGCCGAGTCAATGACTTTCTGGCAAGCGAGATCTTCGGAAAGGAACACAGATATCACCCGCACTTTTCCCAGTTCATCCTGAAGACGTTCCACATCACGCTCACCCAGGGGGGGGGCGGAGCAAGCAAAAAGGGTAGTGGGGTGATGATTCTGCCGTCTGACTGAGGCGATCAGCGCGTCGATTTCCTTTCCGCCTTCCAGCCTGGCCACGATATCCATTGACGGCAGGGGATTCCCGGCAAGGTCGCCCCCTGTCTTGTTCAACAGGAAAGACAACCGGTCGGCATATGAATGGTTCTCCATAACTTTGCGAAGTCCGCGCACCGATGCCCGATGCCAAGCATCATCGTCATTCAAAAGGGCCTCGGATGCTTTCGGGTGTCGGCCTCTGACTCGGAAATGAAAACGGTATCCTCTCCCAACAGCTCGACGATCCCCCTGGAGTAGTTGCTGATGACCGGGGTTCCAGACGCCAGCAACTCGAAGACGCGGCGGGCGAACATTGTGGGCGAGTCCTTCACCGAGTTGACGTTGAGAAAGACCCGGTATTTCTTGTAGGCTTTGACCATGTCCGCATAACCGAGGCGCCCCTTGATGCAGCCCTGATAGATGTCCGGGAAAGCGAGCATCTCGGCCTGCTTTCCGGTGACACCGAAATTGCGGTCGTAAATCTCCAGGCCGAAGTCAATCGACGGCTTCAGCAGATGCTCCATGTCGGAGCGGCGCTCTTCATAGCGGTTTCCGTCGTAGGTGCCGGCGAAGCAGACCGAGCCCGTCCTCGGCTCGTCGAGGATCGGGTTATCGATCAAGGGCTGGGCGGCGAAAGGCAGGGGAAAGACGCAATCGTGTCCCAGCCTCTTCCGGTATTCGGGGACGCAGTTGGCGTCGGTGGTGAATACGTAGTCGAAGAGTCGGGCCCGCTCCATGAAGCGATCGAGGTGAACCGGGTCTTCCTTGTTCCAGAACAGGGTCGGGATCTTGCGCTCGCCGGCCCAGGTCAAAAGGTGGAGCAGTTCGTCGTGGCGGGTCGTCAGGGATCGGTCGATCCTGTACCGCCACGAATTCTGGTGCCCCCGCCAGGCCGACTCGACGAGGATCGCCCGGGGGGGGTCGGCCTCCAGGGTCTGCCGCCAGGTGTCCGGGCGAAGAGGAACCAGGTCGCACTCGGGGCCGAAGCATGCGCCGGAGAACTCGTCGAGGATGCAGCCGATGCGGACCCTGCTCTCCCCGGCCGGGGTTCTGACGACCGGTGGCGGAGAGGACTTTTTGTCGACCAGGCCGCTTTTGAGACTCTCGTTTTCGGCCTGCACCGAATCTCCGGCAGCGTCGCCCCCGGCCTTCGCGGGGAAGACCACCCGCAGGTAGTCCCGGAAACGGTCCCCGCCCTCCCGGGAGAATTTCACCGGGTTTTTCAGCAGGGCCCTGAGCAGCACGAACCCTTCGGTGAAACACCATCCGACCCGCCAGGTGTAGGACGTCTTGAACATCTCCTCCTGGGCGTCGAGGGCGGAATACAGCTCGTTGCGCTGCGCCTCCAGCCGCTCCTTGAGTTCAAGGTTTTCGGCGGCCAGGACGGCAAGCTCCCGGCTCCTCTCGTCCAGAGCGTTCAGCTCCCCGGCCTCCGGGGTCTGCCGGTTGATGTCCAATCCCTGTTTCATAGAAAATTTAATCGCACGATTTGCAAATTATTTTTTGGCCGTTGATTTCAAGTGGTCGTGGTATTCCTGTATCACGTGCTCGGTCTCGCCCTCGGCCATCGACACGCCATTGTTGATCCAGACCGCCCGGGTGCAGAGCTCGCGGATGGCCTTGGCATCGTGGGAAACCATGACCACCGTCTTGCTGGACTTGATTTTTTCCTTCATCACTGCAGTGGAACGGGCCTTGAAATCCGCGTCGCCGACCCCGAGAACCTCATCGATCAGCAGCACGTCGGGGTCGGCGTGAAAGGCCACCGAGAAGCCGAGCCGGGCCTGCATCCCCGACGAATAGGTATGGATCGGCTGGTCGATGAAATCGCCGAGTTCGGAGAACTCGATGATCGAGCGCATCCTCTCCTCAATCTGGTCGTAGGTGAGGCCGAGCAGAAGGCCGCTGAGGATGGCGTTTTTGCGCCCCGTCAGGTAGCCGACGAACCCGACCCGCAGCGAAAGGAGGGACGCCGTGTAGCCGTGATTGACGAAGGTCCCCCGGTCGGGTTCGGTCAGGCCGGACATAAGCCGCAGCAACGTGCTCTTGCCCGCTCCGTTGCGGCCAATCACCCCGAGCGCCTCGCCGTGGTAGAGGTCGAAGGACACATCCTTCAGTGCCCAGAACAGATCCTTGTTTCCCGAGAAGAGCTTCCCCTTGCGCTTGTAGGAGCAGCCGACGTTGCGCAAGGATAGGACCTTTTAATCTGTTGTTTCACCCTGTGTCATCCCATGACCTTCGGATAGATTCGATCGTTCCTGCGGATGATGGCCGCCCCAATCAGGATTCCCGCCGTCGAGACGACGGCAATCATGCCCCAGGGCCCGGAAGTCGGGCCACTGGTTGTACATGAGCACCTTCCTGTAGCTGATCAGGAGGACCGCGACAGGGTTCATGAGAAAGAGGGCCTTTATCTTTCCCGAAAACCTGTCCGCCGAATAAAAGATTCCTGAGAGATAAAAAAGGACCTGAAGGCTGTGGGTCAACAGGATCCGGATGTCGGGATAAAAGGGCACGAAGGCGGAAAAGAGGAAGGTCAATGCAAAAATGAGGGAGAACTGCACGGCCAGGATCAGCGGCAGGGCGGCATAGTAGGGGCCGGGGGGCTTTCCGTAGATCCAGAGAAAGCCCAGGAGCACAGTGAAGGCGATGGCGAACTTGAAGGAATTGGTGAGTATGGAGACGATGGGAAAGATAATCTTGGGCAGGTAAACCTGGTTCATCAACCCCTTGTTGGACAATATGGAGTTCGAACCGAGCGTCAGGGAGGACTGGAACCAGCGCCAGGTCAGGATACCGACCAGCAGGAAGGGGATGAAATCAGGCCCGCCCCGGCCGATCAGAACGGCGAACACGACATAGTAGACGCCCATGTCTATGATTGGTTCGATAATCCACCACAAGTAGCCGATAAAGAATCTCTCCGATTCCGCTACCAGGTCTGCGTAGATTTTATAGAGGATGACCTGGTGAGTCCTTGACCGGGGCAAGGCAATCAGGCGGTTTAAAGACATTCGGGAATACCTATTATATGGGAAAAAGCGTTGATTCTTGGCTGCCCGGAGAAAGGGCAAGGAAGGGAGGCGTTGAAAAGGTCCCCCAGGTCACATGACATTTCTTCGAATTAAATCACCAACATAGCATAGCAAAGGCAGCAAAAGCCATGCCAGTCCCTGGATAATTAATGGAATTTTTTCAACTAAAAAATCCATGTGATAACAAAATATTACGATTCAGAAAGAATCCCTTTTCAGCGGGGATTTTCTCTAGATGCTTATCGTGTCGGTCAAAGGGCGCAGAAGGTCGCCATTTCCCCGTATGGTCTGTGACTCATGATCCGTGAACCGTGAACCGTTATCCGTTATCCGGAAAATCAGAATCCGGTTCACGGTTTACGGTTCACGGTTTACGGTTTACGGTTCACGGTTCACGGTTCACGGTTCACGGCTCACGGCTCACGGCTCACGGCTCACGGCTCACGGCTCACGGCTCACGGCTCACGGCTCACGGCTCACGGCTCACGGCTCATGGCTCACGGCTCACGGCTCACGGCTCACGGCTCACGGCTCACGGCTCACGGCTCACGGCTCACGGCTCACGGCTCACGGTTCACGGTTCACGGTTCACGGTTCACGGTTCACGGTTCACGGATTACCCTTTTAACCGGCAATGCCTTATCAGGCCGCTGATCATTTGCTTTATCCGCGCAACCATCGCGAGACTGTTCGGTTGCAGCAGCAACGTAATTGAGTTTTTCGGCCAGAATAAGCTGAGTTTCCACTTCGGCCGCCGAACCAAGCGCTACATGCAGAAACTGAACAAATTCTTTGCGGGAATTTCTTGCGGCGCCTTCCGCGATGTTGGAGGGAATGGAAATTGCCGCCCGTCTGAGCTGACTTGTCAGTCCGTAAATCTCTTCTTTAGGAAAGTTTTTGCTTAACCTGTAAACGTTCTCTACAAATTCAATGCTGAACCTCCATGCATCCAAGTCCTTATGATTCATCGTTTCCCCCTCTCTTTTTCGTTATCCGTTATCCGTGGTCCGAAAAACCATATCGTCTCCCCGGTTCACGCCTCAAGGTTCACGCCTCAAGGTTCACGCCTCAAGGTTCACGCCTCAAGGTTCACGCCTCACGCCTCACGCCTCACGCCTCACGCCTCACGCCTCATGCCTCACGCCTCACGCCTCACGCCTCACGCCTCACGCCTCACGCCTCACGCCTCACGCCTCACGCCTCACGCCTCACGCCTCACGCCTCATGCCTCATGCCTCATGCCTCACGCCTCACGCCTCACGCCTCACGGTTCACGGTTCACGGTTCACGGTTCACGGTTCACGGTTCACGGTTCACGGTTCACGGTTCACGGTTCACGAATCCAAAAGCTCCCCAAACCCCATCCGATACTCGCGCAGCAGTGCTCTCATCTCCTCCCTGGAAATCTTCCTCCTCCCAAAAGCCTCCCGCCTCTGACGCAGAATCCTCGGAAGCCGAATCCAGCCGTGCAGGATGCCCCGCAGGAGGGCGGCGACGCACTCGCTGCGTTTGCCGCTGCCTAGAAACTCCCCGCCCGAGCCGCGGCCGGAAAGGACGAGGCGGGCCTGTTGGGCGTAGCGCAGCAGCGTCCAGGCGGGAAGCAGGGGAAGGGCCCGCGCGGGGAAGGTCTTCAGCGCCGCCCAGGTGTGGTTGCGCTCGACGAGGTAGAGCTTGAAGGGGGAGAAGGCGCCGCCGGTCTGGGAATACTTGTGCAGCACGACGGCGTCGCGGGCGAGAAGGGCGTTCCAGCCGGCGAGCCGGCCGCGCAGGCCGAGGTCGGTGTCTTCACAGTAGGCGAAGAAGGCCTCGTCGAAGAAGCCGACCTCCTCGACCATGGCCCGGCGGTAGAGGGCGGCGCAGGCGCTGGGCAGCAGGATCGGCTCGCTGCTCTTCAGCTGCAGTTCGGAGAAACGGCGGCCGCGGAAAGCCCCCCGGGACATACCGTCGGGGCAGATGCGCACGCCGAGGGAGTCAATGACGTCGGGGTCGGCGAAGGCGCAGATGCGGCTCGCCACCATGCCGGCGCGAGGGTTCGCGTCGGCGACGCGTACCAGCTCCGTCAGCCACCCCGGGTCGGTGCGGGTGTCGTTGTTGAGGGTGACGAGGTACTCCCCCGAGGCGTTCGCCAGGGCGGCGTTGTTCCCCCCGGCAAAGCCGGTGTTGCGCTCCAGCGGCACGAGCTTCACCCAGGGGTAGCGCTCGCGCACCAGCTCCACCGAGCCGTCCTCGGACCCGTTGTCGACCAGCACCGCCTCGAAGTCGCGGAAGGTCTGCGCCGCCAGGCTGTCGAGGCAGTCGGGGAGGTGGCGTTTTCCGTTCCAGTTGACGATTAGAATCGATGCGAGAGGCATTAAAGGTTTCCTGGTTTTAAGTTTTAGGTTTTAAGTTTTAGGTTTAAATTCAAGACCTTAAAGCCTTTAACTTAAAACCTAAAACCTAAAACTTAAAACGAAATTTACCGAGATACCAGCGCTCGGAATCCGCTCAACAGCCCCCCCACCATCCCCGGATTGCGCGCCGCCCGAAAACCATAATCAACGATCACCCGGGAACGCAGGTAGAAGCGCCGGGTGAGCTCCTTCTGGGCCCGGAGAAGGTCTTCGGCGGTGAGCCCTTCGGGGACGAAGACGGGGGTGAGGAGGTTGAGCCGGCGCCAGTCGTCGTCGAAGGCACCGAACTCGGCGGCGCGCTCGTAGAGCTCGGTTCCGGGAAAGGGGGTGAGCATGGTAACGCTGAGGTCGTTAAGGGGAAGCTCCAGGGCGAAGCGCACCGTGGCCTCGAGGGTCTCGCGGGTCTCCCCGGGGTGGCCGACGATGAAGAAGCCTTTGGCGCAGATGCCTGCCTTGCGGGTCATCCTAACGGCGTCGCGGATCTGCTCGAGGGTCACCCGCTTGCCGATGGCGTCGAGAATCTCCTGGCTGCCGCTTTCGATGCCGAAGCTGACCTGCCAGCAGCCGGCCCGCTTCATCAGGGCGAGGTTCTCCGGGCTGACATGGTCGACCCGCCCGAGGCAGGTCCAGGAGAAGCCCGCCTTCGACGCGATGAGCCCCTCGCAGATCTCCCGCAGCCGCCTGCCGAAGGTGACGAAGGTGTCGTCCTCGAAGGCGAACTCGCGCACCCCGTGGCGTCGGTGGAGATCCTCCATCATCTCGGTGACGTAGGCGGCGGAGTGGCCGTGGCAGCGGGCGCCGAAGACGGAGCGGTCGCAGAAGATGCACTTGTTGGGGCAGCCGCGGGAGGTGACCAGGGAGGCGGCGGGAAGCCTTCGGGTCTTGAAGGGGGCGGGGGCGTAGCGCCGGGGAAAGCCCTCCAGGAGGTCCCAGGCCGGAGGGGGCAGGCGGTCGAGGTCTTTGAGGAAGGGGCGCGGCGGGTTGACCCTGGGGGCCCCGCCCTCGCGGCGGACGATCCCCCGGACGCCCTCCAGGCTGCCGCCTTCGGCGAAGGCGTCGAGAAGCTCCGAGAGGGTCTGCTCCCCTTCCCCGACGACGGCGAGGTCGAAGGCGGTAAAGCGCTCCATCGTCTCCAGGGGGACCGCCGAGACGTGGGGCCCGCCGATGAGGGTGCGAAGCCCCGGCAGGGCCTTTTTCGCCGCTTCGGCCAGCTCGTGGGCGTGGAAGACGGAGAGGGTGGTGGTGGAGATGCCGAGAACCTCGGGCCGCTCGGCCTCGATGCGGGCCAGAGCCTCCCCGGGGCCGAGGTTGAGCGCAGCCGCCTCGAGCACGGAGGCGCTCCACCCCTTCTGCCTCGCCACGGCCGCCAGCAGCAGGATGCCCAGGGACGGAGCCGAGCTTCCGGCCCCGGCCAGGCTGCCGTAGCGCTCCTCGCGGGAGACGGGAGGGGTGGCGAAGAGGATTTTCATCGTTAAATACCGTGATCCGTGATCCGTGAACCGTGATCCGAAAATACGTGAACCCGCCGTCGCCTTTCGGCTGTGGCGGGACAAGCCGGGATCCGTGAAGCTAATTGTTCCGGATGCTCTATCCTGAAAATTCAGGGTTGAAATTCGAACATTAATCTGTTTTTGTCAAGTTTTTTGACGACAGGGGGAAGGAGACGAATCCCCTTCCCGGTTGCCCCGGTTCACCGTTCACGGCTCACGGCCTTAAAACCGCCTCCCCGCCTTTTGACGGAAGAACGAAGGCGATGCGGCACCGTAGACGACGGCGGAAAGGGACCCCGCGGCGTGGAGCAAAATTTGCATTAGGAGTTGATTCCAGATTTTTTTTGCGCAAGAATCTAGGCCCCCGCTTCCATCGGGGCTGGAGAGGGGGAATGCACTGAAGGCGACTCCGGCAGGGAAAGGCCGGACCTTGATATGGAATTTGCTCAGGGGCCAGAATCATGAAATCCGGGCTCAATGCCGAAAAAGCCGCAACCGGCAAACACATACTCCGCCACCCGGCCCTGCATGCCCTCCTGATCGCCGCCCTGGCCCTGCTCTGCTACGCCAACACCTTTCACTCGCCCTTCATTCTCGACGACGGCAACTCCATCGTCGGCAACCCGGTCATCAGGGACCTCGGCGCCTTCCTCGGCGGCGCCGGCTTTCACTACAACCCGCGCCGCTTCATCGGCTACCTGACCTTCGCCCTCAACTACCGCCTCGGCGGCCTCGACCCCGTCGGTTATCACGCGGTCAACCTCGCCATCCATACCCTCGCCGCCCTGACCGTCTACGCCCTGGTGCGGGTCACCTTCCGCACCCCGCTGCTTCGGGAGAGCTCCCTGGCGCCCCGGGCGGCCCTCGTCGCCCTGACCGCCGCCCTGCTCTTCGCCGTCCACCCCGTGCAGACCCAGGCCGTCACCTACGTCGTGCAGCGCTTCGCCTCCCTGGCCACCCTCTTCTACCTGCTCTCCCTGCTCTTTTACGCCAAGGGAAGGGTTTCCCGGTTCACGGATCCCGGATCCCGGTTCACGGCTTTTTTGTTTTACGCCGCCTCCGCCCTGGCGGCCCTGCTCGGGGCGATGACCAAGGAGATCGTCGCCACCCTCCCCCTGGCCGTCCTGCTCTACGAGCTCTGCTTCTTCCACCACGGCCGCAAAAGGCGCCTCCTTTTCCTGGCGCCCTTCGCGGCGGCGGCGGCAACCGCGCCGCTGGTCCTCATGGGGCAGCAGGGCCCCCTGGGAAGGCTCTTCCCGGGTCTGCTGCGGATGGCGCAGGAGAGCGCCCACGTCCCCCGGCTCGACTATTTCTACACCCAGTTCCGGGTCATCGTCACCTACCTGCGGCTCCTCGTTCTGCCGGTCGACCAGAACCTCGACTACCAGTACCCCATCTACTCCCGCTTCTTCACCCCCCCGGTACTGCTCTCGGCCCTGTTCCTCGCGGCCCTTTTCGGCCTGGCGGTCTATCTGTACTTCAAAGGGGAGGTTCAAGGCTTGCCCGGCCATAGCCGAAAGACGACGGCGGGTTCAAGGTTCAAGGTTCAAGGTTCGAAGCCCGAGGTTTCAAATTCAAAATTCAAAATTCAAAATTCAAAATTAAACACCCACGAGTCCCCTTCTGAGCCTCCTCCAAGCTCGCTCTCTCCCGAACTGCGCCTCATCGCCTTCGGCATCCTCTGGTTCTTCCTCACCATCTCGGTGACCTCGAGCGTCATTTCCATCGCCGACGTCATCTTCGAGCACCGGCTCTACCTGCCCTCCGTGGGGGCCTTCATCGCTTTTTCCGCCTTCGTCTTCATGGTCGGACGAAGGCTTTCGCCCCGGGTGGCCGGCACGGCGCTGGTGGCGGTCATCGTCGTCCTCTCAAGCGCCACCTTCAACCGCAACCGGGTCTGGGCCGACCCCATCGCGCTGTGGAGCGACGTCGTCGCCAAGTCGCCGGCGAAGGAGAGGGGATACTGCAACCTCGGCTATCAGCTGCTGGAGAAGGGACGGGTCGAGGAGGCCCTGAAGAATCTCTACACCGCCCGGATGCTGAACCCGAACTACGCCAAGACCTACCTGAATCTCGGCGTGGCCCTCGGCCGCAAGGGGCGCCTGGAGGAGGCCAGGCAGAATTTTGAAATCGCCATTGCCAAGGACTCGAACCTGGAGCTGGCCCATTTCGACCTGGGTGTCATCTACGCCATGCGGGGCCGGATGAACCGGGCCGTCGCCCACATGGAGACGGCCGTGCGCCTCGCCCCCGGGGACGCTATTGCACGAAGGAAGTTGAGCGATTATCGGAGGATTGTATGGGAAATGACGTCTTAGGTTTTAGAGTTTTAGGTTTTAGGTTTTAGGTTGAAAATCAAGGCACTTAAAGCCTCTTACTTGAAACTTAAAACCTAAAACTTAAAACCCAAACAACAGACAAACTGAGAAACGGCAGATTACAAACTACGCATTCGCACAGCCTGAAAACGTTGCTTTTCGCCTGAATTCGTGCGAGAACCTGCAAGGCCTTTCCCTTGACTTTCCGCCAAAATATTCCTATTCTGGCCCGGATTAATTAATGTAAATTTTTTTTATGCAAGGAGCTCCAATAAAACCGGGGTAGCGATTCGATTTTTCATATTATCCCGGACGGCCAGTGCAGCGGATCGATGAGAATATGAACCGCTTAATATAGAATTCAATATGAATTTTTTATTGTAAGACTTGCCTTAATCCTAAGTTGTACATCCTTCTGCCAGTTATGATCGGCAGTCCCGGACATCACAATTTAGCCTAATATTGAGGCGGCGATTAAACAATGAAATGTAGGGGCGGCGCTTGCTCCGTCTGGGGGCGAGGCAAGTACCGCCCCTACCAAAAACGTGATTTCGATATTTATCCACCGGTGCAATATGTTCATGAAACAGGGAGGCTGCACATGCAATTCAATCGCATCATCGCTCTATCCACCCTCCTTATCCTCTGCATCGGCTCCGCGGCCCTCGCCGACTCCTGCGTCACCGACAAATGCCATGCCGCCATCGGAAAGATCGCCTACAAGCACGCCCCCGTGGCCGAGGGCGACTGTACCGACTGTCATGAGCAGCGCCTCAAGGAACATCCGGTCAAGGGAAAGAAGAGTTTCGAGCTCGTAGCCAAGGGAGCCGACCTCTGCTACCAGTGCCACGATGCGATGAACAGGAAAAAGGTGGTCCATCCTCCTGTTGCGGAGGGGGATTGTCTCGACTGCCACCAGGTGCACGGCGCCGCCAACCGTTATCTTCTCGACGTTGGGGAAGACCAGTCGCAGCTCTGTTTGACCTGTCACGACAGCGACCCCTTCCGGCGAAAGTTCATGCACGGGCCGGCCGCCGTGGGCGCCTGTACCAAGTGCCACAATCCCCACCAGTCCGACCAGAAGTCTCTGCTGAGAAAACCCGTGCGCGAAACCTGCCTCGGGTGCCACCGGGACTTTGCCCAGCGCATGCAGAAATCCAAAGTCATCCATCCGCCGGTTAAGGAAGACCCCTGCACCGAATGCCACGATCCGCACTCGGCGCCGGCAGCTCATATGCTTCAGAAGAAAATGCCCGAGCTCTGCGTCGAATGCCATGACGGGATAGGAGAGAAGCTGGCCAAGGCCAGGGTCCAGCACAAACCGGTGGCCGAGGGCAGTTGCGGCACCTGCCACTCGGTTCACTTTTCCAACGCCGACAACCTCCTCTCCGGCGACGAGAAGACCGTCTGCCTCGGCTGCCACGGGGTCGACAACCTGGGCAAGCCGCCCCTGGCGAACATCGCCAAGCAGCTGGCGAATAAAAAGTACGTTCACGGCCCCATCCAGGAGAACCTCTGCACTCCCTGCCACGATCCCCACGGCTCGGACAACTTCCGCCTGCTGAGGGGGAGCTACCCGAAAAGCCTCTACGCTCCCTACAAGGAGGGGACCTACGGAATCTGCCTGAGCTGTCATGAGCCGAAGATGCTGAAATACAAGGACACCACCATCTACACCAATTTCCGCAACGGCAGCCTCAACCTCCACTACGTTCACGTCGCCAACAAGCAAAAGGGGCGCACCTGCCGCATCTGCCACCAGCCCCACGCCGGCAACGGCAAGAAACTGATCCGGATAAAGGGCATGGAGTTCGGCGACTGGAAGATTCCCCTTCACTTCACCATGACCCCGACGGGCGGAGGATGCGCCCCCGGCTGCCACCGCCCCTTGAAATACGACCGGGACACCCGGTGAACTACCAGGCGCAGAACAGCCCCTGAGGGCTCTCCCGCCCTGCCGGAGCCAGGACCCCACAGACTCCATGGCCGGCCGACAATCAATCACAGTCACAGCAGTAAAAGGAGCAGGACAAATGAAGAAACATTCCGCCGCACCCGGGATTTTCCTCCCGACACTGAAAGCTCTCTGTCTGTTCGCGGTCCTTGCCATGGGCCTCACCGGCTGCGCCGCCCATAAGGTAAACTCCGTCCCCCTGGTCTTCTACCCGCCGCCCCCCAACGCTCCCCGGCTCCAGTACCTCAAGGGGATCACCAACTCCAGGGACGTGGAAATCCAAAAAGACCAGTTTTCGCTTTTCCTGGTGGGAAACAAGGAAGAAGACAAGGTCAAGATGATCAAAAAGCCCTACGGCCTCACCTACGCCAAGGGCAAGCTCTACCTGTGCGACATGCAGGGTCCGAACGTGGTCATCATGGACCTGGTCAAGGGGACCTTCGACTATCTCAAAGGGAACAAGGGCTACGGGCGGCTTAAAAAACCGGTCAACGTCGCCCTGGACAAGCACGGAAACATCTTCGTGGTCGACGTCATGAGGAAGGAAGTCCTGATGTACGACCCCGAAGGGAACTTTCTGAAAACGTACGGCAAGAAAGAGGTCAAAAAACCGGTCGACGTCACCTCGGACGACCAAAACGTCTACATCCTGGACCTGGCGGACAACGACATCAAGGTCTTCGACCTCAAAACCGGGAAGCTGTCCCGAACCATCGGCAAGACCGAGGGCACGACTCAGGGCCTTTCCATCCCGACCAACTTCACCACCGACGGCAAGGGGTTTCTCTACACCACCAATGTCGGCACCGGATGTGTCATGAAGCTCGACCGGGACGGCCACATTCTCGGCCGTTTCGGCAAAATCGGCGATGCCTTCGGCGAGTTCGTCCGTCCCAAGGGCATTGCCGTCGACCCCCTGAACCGGATTTTCGTCGTCGACGGGGGGCATCAGAACGTGCAGATTTTCAACGACAAAGACCGCCTGCTCATGTTTTTCGGGGACACTCCGAACCCTGCAGGGATGCTGAATCTCCCCGCAGGCATCGCCGTCACCACCCAGAACCTCGATTACTTCCAGAAGCTCGCCGCCCCCGGCTTCATGCTTCAGGAGGTGATCTTCGTGACCAACCAGATGGGCAAGGACAAGGTGTCCATCTACGGCCTCGGGCAGATGAAGGACGAGGCCACAACGGCCAAGCTGGAAAAGGAAATGGAAAAAGAAAGGGAGCAGGCGAAAAAGGCGAAGAAGAGCGAATAAGCCTTTCAGCGCCCATTTCGCCAGCAGCCGACAGGATTCGAAGGCGAAAAAATCATCTCTCGCCCGCTCCTTGCAGTCGCTAGAGCGCGCAGAGAACGCAGAGAAACCCTGTTTTTCCTTCACTCTGCGACCTCTGCGGCCTCTAGTGAGCGCAGCGAACGGGCGAGAGAATGACTTTTGTCGATGCTTTTTCAGGTTATTCGGCCCCTAACCCAAACCGGTTGAAACGGTCATGAAAAAAGTCTTCCTCGCAATCCTCTGCGGATGCCTTCTCTGCCTGGTGTGCAGCTGTGACCGCGTCACGCGGCACGAGGTCCTGTCGACCATTTTCGACGGGGTCCCCAACCCCCCTCCGCCCGAGGAGATGTGCAAAGAATACGCAGCCCAGCAGGTGGCCACCCTGCGGGGGGAAAAGACGGCAAAGGACAAGGAGATGGCGGCGAAGAGCTCCCCGAGCCGGCACTCCATTCACCCTCCCTACAAGGAAAAGAGGTGCAACGACTGCCACGACAAGACCACCCAGAGCGGTTTCGTCACTCCCCTCAAAGACCTCTGCCTCCATTGCCACGTCGACTTCATCCAGGGAAAGTACGAGCACGGCCCGGTAGCGGTCAGGGCCTGCCTGGCCTGCCACGACCCGCACTCCTCCAACAACCCCTACCTTCTGAAGAAGGAAAAAAGCCAGCTGTGCAAAACCTGCCATCGCGAAAGAAGGCTCGCGGCTGGGATGCACGACAAGGTCATGAGCCGCAACATGGAATGCACCGATTGCCATAATCCCCACTTCGGCAATGCCCGGTATTTCCTCAAGTAGCCGGAGCGTTGATGAGGCGATCGAAATTTTTCATTCTTTCATTGATTCTTCTCCTGTCGGCGCAAAACGCCTCGGCTGCCAGGACGGGTCTGTTCCTGCTGGCCAATCTCCAGCAGTTTGTCCATTTGACCTATAAATTCGACCAGTACAAGCTCGCCGACAGCTCCTCGACCCAAAACGCCGCCTACGAGGACTATTATTTCAAAGGCGATTACGCCGTGCTGGACAAGAACATCCTCAACGGGAATTTCACCCTCGGATTCCGCTTCAAGCAGAACCAGTTTTCCGGCTCCGGCTCAAACTCCTCCAACCGCTTCAGCCTCGGCTACGGCATCTATTACGATTTCCGGGGTGTTTTCCTCGAGAACAAACCCTACCCCCTGCATTTTTTCGTGAACTCCAAGACCGAGGACATTGCCCAGGATTTCGGCCAGGATTACACGCTCACCACCGATACCTACGGACTCAACCTGGCCCTTCAGAACAAGTTCCTCCCAGCTTCGGTCGGGTATACCCGTTCGACCAGCACCACCGACGGGCTGGATACCGACCGGAAAAGCACCCGGGACCAGCTCGATTTTCATTTCCGGCATCAATACCGCATCAGCGAATCCCTTCTCGACCTCCTGTTCACCAAGGAGAACTATTCTCCCGACACCACCGAAAGCCTCGACTTCAACAAGTCGGCCGAGCTGCACTTCGGCAACAGGCTGCACTGGAGCGAGGGGGAAAAGGTGCGCTACCTCAACTCCCTGGTGCAGTACGTCGATGCGGCCGGAATCAACGACCGGCAGACCCTGGACGTAAGCGAGAACCTGGACTGGGACCTCGGTAAGGCGCTGCACAGCGGGCTGAACTACTCCTACAGCCGGTACAAGTCGGGCAACCTGGACCAGCAGACCAACTCGGGACGGGCCTGGATTCAGCATCAGCTCTACCAGAGCCTCATTACCCAGTTGGAGGCGATGGTCAGACAAACAGACCTCTTCCCGGGCACGGAGCAGATCAGTGGAGGCCGGGTCACCCTGGGGTACCGGAAGAACCTCCCCTCCGACAGCGGTCTCAGCCTCAACGTCTACGAACAGTACCAGGTGACGGACCGGAAGGCGGAAACCGACCGACTGTCGGTCGTGGATGAGCCGCACACCGTCGTCTTCGGGGAGCAGATTTTCCTGGCCAATCCCAACGCCGTGGCCGAGAGCATCGTGGTTCGCAACGCCGACCCCCTCGTGCGGGTCGACCCCTACGTCGAGAACGTCGACTATCGTGTCGTGCAGGATGGCGCCCGGACCGAGATCGTCGTCTTCGGCTCGGGCCTGAGCAATATTATCACCGAGGGAATGGGGCTGCTCATCAGCTACGATTACCTGATCAACCCCAGCCTCAAGTTCGCCACCAACAGCTGGGGGACCAATGCGGAGGTCCGCATCCTCGCCAACCGGTTCCGGGTCTACGGAAGCTACGAGCAGACCGACCAGGACCTGCTGGCCGGCCAAACCGACGTGGTCAGCCTCGATTCCCTGAAAATATACCGCCTCGGGGGCGAAGCGAACTACCGGCCGTACAAGCTTTCGGGCCAGTACATGAAGTTCGAATCAGCTACGGACCGCCACCAGACCCTCAACGGCAGCCTCCATTACTACGACCTTTGGCGAGGGGGCAACCTGTCGCTCTACCTCGAGGACGAGTACTGGTGGAGCGGCGCATCGCAGGGGGCAAACCTCGACAGCAAAAACACCCTGCGTACCGGCGCGGAATACCGCAAGCCCGTTCTCTCGTCCCTTCTGGTTTCTGTGAGGGGCAACTACCAGAAGACAACGGGAGCCGTCGACAGCGACCAGGTGACCTTCGGGGGCGACCTTCGCTGGCAGCTGCGCAAGCTCATCCTGACGGTACGCTCCTGGGCCGGCTTCCGCCGATTCGAGGGAGACTGGACGCGGGAGGAGCATCTGCGGATGGACGTGACGAGGTATTTTTTGACTGAACCGAGGAGAACCTGGGCCGTGAGCCGTGAGCCCCGTGAAACATAAAACATTAAAACTTTTCCGAAAACTAGAAATTCAAAAATTAAATCGCAGAATGCTGATGTGCTTGGCTTAACGGCTCATCCACTTAATCCGCGTCAAATCTGCGGATAAATACCGCCTTCAGGGTCTTTCTCTGCCCTTTTATCGCCGCGTCCCTGCCGGCCTGCGCCCCTGCCCCCTCCCTGACCCGGAATCCCGGGGAGGCCCGGATCCAGTGGCCGCCCGAGCCCTTTCCCGCCACCATCGTGTGGATAAAATCGATCGGGAACTACAGGGATGCCGGGATTACCCCCGGATTCTGGAAAAAGGTGACCGATTTTCTGGCCGGGGGCGAAGAGGTCGGCATCGGCAGGCCCTACGGGGTCTTCTTCGACCAGCAGAGGCGGCTTTTCATCGCCGACTCCGGTTTTGCCGTGGTCCAGGTCATGGACCTTGGGAAAAACAAATACTTCATACTGGGAGCGGGCCTCGGAAAGCCTTTCCAAACCCCCATCGGGATCACCGAGGACGACGACGGAAACCTGTACATCACCGATTCGGCGGGAGGGGCGGTCTACCGCTGCCGGCTCCAGGACCGCTCCCTCTCCCTGTTCGCCAGGCTGAAGAGGCCGACGGGAATCGCCTTCAACCCGCGCAACCATCTGCTCTACGTGACCGACACCCTCGCCGACCAGGTAATCGTCTTCGATCTGGACGGCAGGGAGCGTCTGCGCATCGGCAGGCGGGGTGAGAAGCGGGGTCGGTTCAATTACCCCACCGACCTGTTCATCGACTCCAAGGGAGACCTCTTCCTGACCGACCCGCTAAACGCCAGGGTCCAGTCCTTTACCGCCGACGGCGCCTTTCTCCAGGCCTTCGGCCGACCGGGGGATTTCCCCGGCGCCTTCGCCAAGCCCAAGGGCATCGCCGTCGACAGCGAAGGCAACATCTACGTCTGCGATTCGTTGCTCGACACCGTGCACGTCTTCGACTCCGCCGGAACGTTTCTTTTCGATTTCGGCTCCCGGGGAAGCGGTGCGGGGGAATTCTGGATGCCTTCGGGGATCTACATCGACGGAAGCGACCGAATCTACGTCTCGGACACCTACAACCGGCGGATCCAGGTCTTCCAGCACGTCCGGTCGGATGAGGGAATCCGTGAACCGTGAGCCGTGAGCCTGAGCCGTGAGCCGTGAGCCGTGAGCCGTGAGCCGTGAGCCGTGAGCCGTGAGCCGTGAGCCGTGAGCCGTGAGCCGTGAGCCGTGAGCCGTGAGCCGTGAGCCGTGAGCCGTGAGCCGTGAACCGTGAACCGTGAACCGGAAAACTGAAACTGAAACTTAAAACTTAAAACTTAAAACTTAAAACTTAAAACTTAAAACTTAAAACTTAAAACTTAAAACTTAAAACTTAAAACTTAAAACCAAAACCAGATCTAATGACAAATGACAACTGACCACTTCTGAGGACATATCGTGAAATCGGCTAAATATATATTCCCCGCAACCCTGCTTCTCATAGCCCTCCTCCCGGGCGGCGTCCGTGCCGACAGCGTGCTCGATTCCCCCCACAACCTCTCGGCCGGGAGCAGCGCGACCATAAAGTCGACCCAGGAGGTCCGGGTCTGTATCTTCTGTCATACCCCGCACCATGCCACCCTTCTCTCCGACCCCGAATACCCGGGCCCCCTCTGGTCGCGGCCGGAGAACACCAACACTTACACCGTCTACGACTCCTCGACGATCCAGGCAAAGCCGGGGCAGCCCCAGGGCGTCTCCCGGCTCTGCCTGAGCTGCCACGACGGCACCATCGCCCTTGCCGACACCGGCGCCATCAGCCCCAGCGACAGCCTGAAGAGCCAGACCCTGGCGGACAACTCGCCGGCCAACCTCGGGCGCGGATCTTTCCAACGACCATCCGATCTCCATGGAGTACGGAAAGAACCCGGCGGAATTCAACGACCTGAGCACCCTTCTGGCCAACCGTGTCCGGCTGGTGGCCCACGGCGGGACCCTCAACGTCGAGTGCACCTCCTGCCACGACCCTCACGACAACCGGTACGGGAACTTTCTCGTCATGGATCTCTCGACCCAGAAAGACGCCCTCTGCACCACCTGTCACGCCAAGAAGGGATGGAACGCAAGCGCCCACCAGACCGGCGGAACCCGCTACGGGGGCGCGACGGCGACCGAGGTGGCGCAAAACGGCTGCGTCAATTGCCACACGCCCCACAACGCTCAGCAGGGGATGGACCTGCTCAAGCTTACCAGCACAGGCGCCGGCACCGATACCAACTGCACGGCCACCTGCCATAACGGCACCGGCCCCTACAGCGACATCGCGGCCGAGTTCAATCCCGTCGGCCGCTACGTCCATCCCCTGACCTATGATGCCGGAGCCGATGCGCACACCCCCGACGAAACCCTGCCCCTCTCCGGCGCCAAGAAGCACGTCCACTGCATCGACTGCCATAATCCCCATGAAACCTCCTGGACCAACGCCCCCCTCGACGCCAACAGCGCCCCGGCGGTCAACGGCGTCCTGGCAGGCGTCCGTGGGGTGGACGAGGGAGGCGCAACGGTGGACCCCGCTGTCGACGAGTACCAGGTCTGCTTCCGCTGCCATTCGGGAACCAGCGCCGAAAACGGCGACTTCAACGATGCCACTCTGAAAGTCACCCGGGTTTACGAATCAACGGACGAAAGCAAGCGCTTCTCCTCCGGCGCCTTCTCCACCCATCCCGTCACCCTGGCCGGCAACGGAAGCAGCCCCAACCTCCTGTCGACGGCCCAGACCACCTCCGGCTATATTTATTGCGCCAGCTGCCACCAGCCACACGGGTCGACGGAACCGCACATGCTTCTGGCCAGGAACCCGGACGATTTCTCCACGGGCCTGTCCACCTCCTACCCCCTCTGTTACAGTTGCCACAGCGAATCGTACCTGATGAACACCGCCTCTTCGGCCCAACTTCATCAGAACCACGTCTTCGGGCAGTATCCCTCGGACCCCGGCAATACACAGCAAGTTTCCTGCTCGATTTGCCACGACCCCCACGGCGTTCCCAACCTGGGTCAGAGCTCGGACAGCTCCACCCACCTCGTCAACTTCGACAGAAGGTTCGTCCCCGCCGATGCCACCTACAGCGCCTCGGCCCGGAGCTGCTCCATCAGCGGCCAGGGAACCGCCGGTCTCACCTGCCACCCCGGCACCGTTCCCAACCCGGCGACTTATTGATTCCGAAATCCGTGAACCGAGATCCGAAAAACCAGTCCCCAGTCCCCAGCCCCCAGCCTTCCAGAATCCGATCCAGGATCCCAGATCCCACCCTTCACCCTTTCTAACCAATCCGTAATCTTTCGGCTTCTTTTTCCGTAATTTTTCCGTAGAAGCTATTCCGCAAAATAAACCGCCATTCGGCAGATTGACCATCCACTAAAAGAAATCAAATTAATCCATTGTCATTCTATGGTCTTTAAAAATAATTTTCCTCTTTCATTTCAGCATCTTTACTTCACACCACACCTTCTGGCACTCCCGTTGCAATATCCCTGTTCAATGAATTAAAGAAAAGATTAAAGGTACTTTAATCGAATATTTAAATTAATTTTAATTGTATTTTATTTAACGGTTTAATGACCTTTTTTATGTAATTTCAGGCTCTGGAGAAACTGCACTGCCACGCATTTTCTTCAAGGGCGGAAAGGAGGCATTCAGGAAAACGGCAGGAAAGGGCAACGGCCCGTCGGCCGGCGCCCGAAACGATGAAATGGTTCATCATCAACGTGTAAAAAAGGAGAAGAAGGTAATGAAGAAACTTTTGGCTGCTTTATCCATGGTAGCGCTGACCGCAGGCAGTGCCATGGCCCTGAGCGCACCGGGAGACGGTATCCTGGGCTCGGTCCATGACATGAGGGCCTCCGCCGGCGCCGTCGACTTCGGCGGCAACGACCGCGTCTGCGCGTTCTGCCACACCCCTCACCACGCGTACAAAGACACCGACCCCAACATGTACTACCCGCTGTGGTCACGTCAGCTCGACACCAACACCTTCCAGCCCTACTGGTCGCCGACCATCAACGCGTCGGACTACTACAGCGCCGACATCGCCATCGGCCCCACCCGGCTGTGCATGACCTGCCACGACGGCTCCATCGCCCCCGACCAGCACTACAACACCCCCGGCACCCGGCCGACCCTCTCGGGCGACTCCTTCGGCCAGCCCGGCATCGGCGCCGGCGACAACAAGCTCCTCGACGACCATCCGATCGGGTTCAACTACAACGAAGTCGCCGTCGGCCCCGCCTCCGGCGACCCTGCCGCCACCACCGTTCAGGGCCGCAAAGACTACCAGGATCCCTGGATCCGTGAAGCCGGCGACGGCAGCCTGACCTACAAGAACAATCCCTACGGGATCAAGGTCGTCGACCGCCTCTACCAGGGCCAGTACATGACCTGCGCCACCTGCCACGACGTTCACAACAAGATGAACGCCGACTCGAGCACCCAGGCCGCCAACTACCTGGTGCTGGCGCCCCAGAAGGACTCCCAGCTCTGCCTGACCTGCCACATCAAGTAAGGCAAAGTAGATGAATCGGATGAATCACGAAGAAAACAAATTTTTCAGAGGAGCAATTAGAATGCGAAAGCACGGAGGATTATTCGTTCTCGCGCTTCTGCTGCTGTTCGTTCCGTCACTCGCCAACGCATGGACGATTGTATACCCGAGTGTACGGTTCCAGCAGTGCACGGAACCGTTACCATCACCGACACCGACACCACCGACTGTTTTGAAACCATGGCCGCCGGCTCGGTCTATGTAAACGTGCCCGGCACCGACAGCGTAGAGATCGCGGTTACGGCCAACGGTCCCAATACGCGCCACGGTTCTCGTCGACAACGTGGATGAGTCCGGCTTCGCTGCCCGCCGCCATTGACGGGACCGACGGCGCCAACCACAACGTCTACGTGTATTTCAACACCGCTGCCGCCAGCCAGGCCAGCCTCGACCTGACCCAGACCGACGGCGGCTCGGTGCTCGCCCAGTACAACGGCAGCACCACCATGACCGGCTTCACCAACTTGGTCGCCGGCAGCAACGTCCTGATCAACGCCGTTCCCCGCAAGGACTACAAAGTCGTCAGCATCAATGGCGACACGACCGGCTGCGACGGCACGGCCGGCAAGGCTGTCTCCACGGCTCTGTCCCTGGCTGCCGGCTCGAACTCCGCCACCGCCGTCTTCGCCATCGTCCCGACGATCAAAGTGGCTTTGGCGTACCCCAAGTTCGCAGTAGTCGGGACCCCCGTTACCGTGAGCCTCAACGGAACCACCAGCAACGACACGGGGCTTACCTACGATTTCAACCGGACCGGCAGCTATACCACCTGGTCCGGGCCGAAAACGGACAATGAGGATCCGGCCGCCAACTCCAACGCCTCTTACACCTTCACCCCTAAAGGCGCCACCGACTACACCGTCTCCGTCACCGTGAAAACCGACAACGGAGGATCGGTTACCAAGAACGTCGTCATCTCCGTGGAAGACACTGCCGAGGCCGAAAATAAGCTCTGCCTGAACTGCCACACCGGCAGCACCCCCCAGGTCGTCAGCGACCTGGCCGCCGGCAACCACAGTGAGCGCGCCTGCGTGGACTGCCACACCGACGCGCCCCACGCGGCTCCCTTCGACGGCCAGAACTGCGTGAACTGCCATCACAACAAGGGGCCCGAAGCCCAGGTGATGACCTCCAACCATAACACCCTCAAGCACAACACCGAGGCCCTCTGCCAGCGCTGCCATACCCTTGAAGGCTACCGCGCCTTCAACAAGTACGTCGGCGACGAGACCGTCCTGGCTCCTCTGGAGACCGCCCAGGCCATCAACCCCGACATGACCAGCGCCCCCACCTGCGCCGCTTGCCACAGCGAGCACGTGTTCAAGGACGCGGACGGCAACATCGTGCTTCGCAGCATCGACGGCTGGGATCCCAACGGCAACGGCACCGCCGACCAGTTCGACCTCTGCACCAGTTGCCATGTCTACTACAACCAGGACGGCAAGCTGACCGCCTCGGGCACCGACGCCTCGGGCACCGCCGAATTCCATCACGGCGACACCTGGTACCGCACCATCGCCTCGACCCACTACGACAACCCCGCGACCACTGACGTCATCGAGGGTTACGTCATCCGCACCAAGTCCGGCAAGATGTGCTTCGACTGCCACGGCCACAACCTTACCGCCAACACCCAACCCGGCAAAACGCCCACCGTCTACACCGAATGGGCCCAGTCCGCCCATGCGGGTGGCCTGCTCAAGGCCAAGTATGAAAAGAACACCGAGCTGAATGTCCCAAATACCGAAGGTATTCTCGACTACAAAGGGGACATCGCCAACGTGAACCGGACCCCCGAAGGCACCGACGAGATCATGAAAGTCGGCGCCACGGCCGAAACCGGCGCCGCCTTCGTCGAAGAAGGCTATGCCGGCGCCAGCGATGCCTGCAAGCGCTGCCACACCGCTACCGGCGCTTCTGCCTACCTGAGCGACCCGGTCGGCTACGACCCCACCACCCTCGACTACTCCCACCTGGCCGACGGTCAGCGTGAGATGCTCTACTGCTGGGCCTGCCACACCGACGTCGAGAAGGGCGAACTGCGCCCCGTCGGCGCCGTGACCGCGGATTACACCTTCAACGGCAATCCCGCCACCTTCGCCGATGTCGGCGCTTCCAACGTCTGTATCGCCTGCCATGCCGGCCGCGAAAGCGCCGGTTCCATCATGGCTCTTACGGCCGCCGGCAACGACTTCACCAACGTCGGCTTCAAGAACTCCCACTACACGGCGGCTGCCGGCCTGATGTACGTGAAGGACGGCTACGACAACTTTACCGACCCCAGCACCGCCATCGGCAGCACCACCTACGGTGCGACGATGACCGCCAACGAAGACGGCGGCGAGCTTGACAGCGTCCACCGCGACTTCGGGACCACCACCATCAACGGCGAGCACGGCATCACCGCCGACGACGGTATTGACTCCAACGGCCCCTGCGTCACCTGCCACATGTCCGGCGGGCACCACACCCTGGAAATCGACGCCGACGCCTACAACAACGTCTGCAGCAAGTGCCACACCTCCGAAGGCGGTGTAGCCCTGACCGCCGACAACTTCAAGTCGGTCTTCCTCGAGCCCAACGCCGAGGCCTTCCAGGCCGCCATCACCCTGGCCACCACCGAGCTGAAGAACAACTTCGGGGTCGAGTACGATTCCTCCGCCTACCCCTACTTCTTCAACGGACCGATCCATGACCACGACCAGGTCTCAAGAACTGGACCCTGGGCGGCACCGTCGACGGCGAGAAGCTGATGGGCGCCTGCTTCAACATCAACCTGCTCAACCGCGAGCCGGGCGCCTTCGCCCATGCCCGCACCTACTCCCGTCGTCTGCTGTACGACACCATCGACTGGCTGGACAACAAGGACATCGACCTGTCCGTCAGCGCTACGGCCGTGGCTTCCGGCTTGAAAGATGCCGACGGCAACGACCTCTTCCGGATGGGCACCGTGGCTTACGACGGCGGCGCCCCGTATAAGGGCGGCACCATCAACGCCGGCACCAGCGAGGCCATGACCTTCATCCTCGAGCTGGGGCTACACCGGCGCCTGGAACACTCCGGAGCGTCCGTAATCTGAACTGTTAAACAGTTCAATCCGATGCAGCACCTGCCCCGCCTCGAAAGAGGCGGGGCTTTTTTCTATGAAAACCGCGATAGGAGACGAATCGACTCCGATCAAGAATCCCGGATCAATAACAACCGGATAACGAGGTCGATTCCTGTAGCGTTTTAAAAATCCGTCTGTTCAGGTTTTATCCGTGTGATAGCCGCTTTAGGTTTTGACCACCCTTGTCCCTTGAGTCTCCATTTCTAATTTTTTCTTAATTTTTTAGCTACTTTTAATTTAATTTTTCTGTTTCTTATTTCAGGGCTTATCCGCCAGAAGACCGCCATTCCGCCAACTCCCTACCCTCTTGTCTTATCCCCATCCCAACCCCCAAAATAAAAATTTTTTCACCTTAAAAACAACTAGTTAAACTAAGGATTAATTAGCGCAGCCTAGCAAGGGCACATGGGTTGCATTTAATTGTCTCGCCGTAATAGAAAACATCTAATGGTCAATTGCCGGAATCTTGCCCTGAGGCATCGGCATGAGTCACTTTTGCTCGGGGCGGAAAGGAGGAAATGAAAAAGGAGGTAAGGGCAACGGCCCTTCGGCCGGCGCCCGAAACGATGAAATGGTTCATCATCAACGTGTGAAAAAGGAGAAGAAGGTAATGAAGAAACTATTGGCTGCTTTATCCATGGTAGCGCTGACCGCAGGCAGTGCCATGGCCCTGAGCGCACCGGGAGACGGTATCCTGGGCTCGGTCCATGACATGAGGGCCTCCGCCGGCGCCGTCGACTTCGGCGGCAACGACCGCGTCTGCGCGTTCTGCCACACCCCTCACCACGCCTACAAAGACACCGACCCCAACGCCTACTATCCGCTGTGGTCGCGTGCCCTTGACACCCAGACCTTCGACCCCTACTGGTCGCCCACCATCAACGCTTCGGACTACTACACCGCCGACATCGCCATCGGGCCCACCCGGCTGTGCATGACCTGCCACGACGGCTCCATCGCCCCCGACCAGCACTACAACACCCCCGGCACTCGGCCGACCCTCTCCGGCGACTCCTTCGGCCAGCCCGGCGTCGGCGCCGGCGACCAGAAGCTCCTCGACGACCATCCGATCGGGTTCAACTACAACGAGGTCGCCATCGGCCCCGCGGCCGGCGACCCCGCCGCCACCACCGTCAGCGGCCGCACAGGACTACCAGGATCCCTGGATCCGCGAAGCTGCTGCCGGAACCCTGACTTACACGAACAACCCCTATCGGGGTGAGGGTCGTCGACCGCCTCTACCAGGGCCAGTACATGACCTGCGCCACCTGCCACGACGTTCACAACAAGATGAACGCCGACTCGACCACCCAGGTCGCCAACTACCTGGTGCTGGCGCCCCAGAAGGACTCCCAGCTCTGCCTGACCTGCCACATCAAGTAGGGCAAAGGAGATGTATCGGATGAATCTCAAGAAAACAAATTTTTTAGAGGAGCAAATAGAATGCGAAAACATGGAGGATTATTCGTTCTCGCGCTTCTGCTGCTGTTCGTCCCGTCACTCGCCAACGCATGGACGTTGTTCACCCGGGTGAAGGGATCCAGCAGTGCAGGAACCGTAACTATCCGTGACATGGACGCCGTCCAACCTGATCCCGTTCCTGAAAATTGGACTGATGTCCTTAAGGTAATCAATGCAGGGACCGCGTATGTCAATGTACCTGCCGGCCACAGGGCCGAAATAAAAGTAGAGCACGGTGCCCTTTATGACGCCAAAATAGTTGTCAACGGTGTTGAGAAAACTGTTGACTCCTCTACTGACCTTCTTGCAGATCCAATACCGATGAAATCCCCAATAATTCTCTTTTCGTTTACTTCAACGATGCAGCCACTGCCAAAGCTACCATAAACGTGGACCAGCCCACGGATGGTGGCGGTTCGGTCCTTCTCGAGTACAACGGCAACTCGACTATGACCGGATTCACCAACCTTCCGGTCGGCAGCTACGCCATTGTCAAGGCAAGCCCGCGCTCCGACTACAAGGTCGAAAGCATCACGGGACCTGACGGTACCGCATTGTGTGACGGGAACTGTGGTGGCGGAACCGGTCTGCCCGTCGAGCAGTTCTTCAACATTGTTGAAGGAAACGTGACGGCGACCTTTAGCATTGTTCCCAATGCCCGCATCATGCTGTCGGTTCCCCTGAATGCCACAGCCGGCACCGAAGTGAGCGCCAACGCTAACGGCACTACCAGCAACGTCGACATGAGTACCCTCAATTACGAGTTCCAGGTCGACGGCACGGTGAAACAGGCGTCCAACCTGAATGCTTGCATCTTCGATGCCCCCCAGGTGGCAGGCGCGCACACGGTAACTCTGGCCGTGTATGATGCCGACGACAACCTTCTGGGTACCAAGTCGGCAACCCTCAACGTGGTTTCCGTGGCCGACACCGAAACCAAGCTGTGCGTCTCCTGCCACACCGGCAGCACCCCGAGCATCGTCGCGGACTACAACGCCTCGGTTCACTACGGCAAAAACGCCTGCACCAACTGCCACACCGATACGCCCCATGAGGCCGGGGTCACCCCCGACAGCGGCTGCACCGCCAATTGCCATCAGACTGTTGATCTCTCCGGCGGACACATGAAATACCATGGTTGCGCGGTATGTCACAACGGCGGACCTCTGGGCGATGAAGATCCCAAAAACCCTGACGATGTTCCCAAATACACCCACAAAATCATTGTCGATGCCAGCGCCTGCACCACCTGCCATGGGGAAGAAACGCCCGAGCTCTACACGGCCTACGCATCGTCTCCCCACGCCGAGTCTGCCCACGGCGACGGCATTTGCCAGCGCTGCCACGGCAACGGCGGGGCCGTTCTGGGCGACCGTCTCGGCTTTACCGGTGGCCAGGACGTCATGGGCGACCACGCTGCAAGCCCCCGCACTGAAGATCCCTACGGGATTTTCGGTGCCGACCTTGCTGAAGTCACCCCCGGCGAATCCGTGACCTGCGCCACTTGTCACGATCCGCATACCGACACCAACTTCCACGCCATCAACACCTACGTCAACGGCGCCGTGGTCGGTTGGGACCCCAACCAGAACGGCGTGAACAACGACCAGTTCGACCTCTGCACCAGCTGCCACGTGTTGTTCGACAACACCGGCGCCGAAGTGCAGACCTGGCACAAGGACCGCCTCGGCCGCACCTTCGTCTCCCACTATGACGACCCGAGCACCGGCTACGGCCTGGACAACAACCTCATCGAGGGTTACAACATCCGCAAGACGTCCGAAGCCCCCTGCGCTGACTGCCACAACGTTCACAGCGCCGACCTGACCATCCAGCATCAGTGGGCCGAGTCCGGCCACGCAGGCAAGATCGCCGTGGAGAAAGAGAAGGGCTTCGAGGCTGCCGCGCAGGCATGGCTCGAAGCGGAAATCACCGCCGGCAAATTTGATGCCGGAACGACCCTCGAAACCGTCGTCGGAACTAGCCACGGAAGCGACGTGACTCCCCTTGACGAGTTCGGCGAGAGCGTCGAAGGGGTTCAGGCCGCACGGCAGGCCGGCTCCACCACGTCCTATGCCTGGGCCCACTATCCCTGGAACAACACCGAAACTCGCGGGGACTGCCAGGAGTGCCACACCGCCACGGGCTATATGAACCGTGTCGACACCCCTGACACCTACACCTCGGCAATGAACGACTTCTCCTACCTGAAAAACTGGTCGGCCACGACGGGTTCCCCGCAGGCCGAACTGCTCTACTGCTGGGGCTGCCACACCAGCGCCACCACCGGCGAACTACGTGCCGGCAGCGCCTTCACCCTCGATTACACCTATAACACCAATGAAATTGTCATCGAGGCCGGCGCTTCCAACAGCTGCGTGAACTGCCACGCCGGCCGCGGGAACAACGACACCATCGAGGCCACCGCTGCCGCCGACCGCAGCAGTCGTTTCCAGGGTCACCACGGAACCGCTGCAGGCACGCTGTTCAGCGCCAAAACCCACATCGGCTACGAATACTCTGGACAAGTCTACGACAGCCGGCTGAAAAAAGACGGCACCGTGAACCATTTCGAGCACGATATTATCGGTCTTGAAAATGGCGAAACCGAAGGCCCCTGCGTCGCCTGCCACATGGGAGCCGAGAAGAACCACACCTGGGAGATCCTCGAGTTGGATGAAACGGGTGCCCCTGTGGCTATCAACACTCAGGCCACCTGCGATGGCTGCCATAGCGGTGGTTATGCCATGACGGTGACCAAGCTCGAGGAAGAGAAAGAAGGCTACCAGCAGGCTATCCAGCTCCTGGGCGACCTTCTGGCTCAGACCAAAGGTCTCAGCAACAAACTCGATACTGATATTACCGCAGCCTATAAAACTGTGGATCTGGACTACTACGGTGCGTTCCAGAACTTCAAGTACACCAGCGACAGCCCGGGCGGCTTCGCCCACAACCGCAACTACGTCAAGCGCCTGCTGTTCGACTCCATCGACTTCGTGGAAGACGGTGTTCTTGACGACTCCATCGCTGACTACAGCGCGAAATACCCCCTCGCTGCGGCTTGGCTCGGTACCTCTCGCAAGTAGTTCTCACGCCTGAATACTGAATTGTGTTATGCCCTTGCCGGGCCCTTCGGGGCCCGGCTTTTTTTGATCTCTCCCTTAATTGGCAATGAAACCCATCTCCTCAGCCGCCTTCCATTACCGGTGGATTCAATTTGCAAGTGCACCACGTGCCATAGACCAGAACACCTCCTGGGGAGTCCGGTATCCGAGACACTTTCGTGGTCGATTATTTAGCCGTCTGACCGCCTCTGCGACATCTTCATCCTCAATGGGCCTGAAGTTCATTCCTTTGGGAGAACCCATAGGGGACGTTCTTATCTTTTTCTCTATTGACGCCTCTCCATCAATCCCCTATCCTCCCAACCATGCCCCGTTCAGCCCGAATAGACATCCCAGGAATCCTTCAGCACGTCATCGTCAGAGGAATCGATGGTTGCGATATCTTCCGCGACAATGGAGAAACGAAACCCCATAGGGGACGTTCTTATCTATTTTTCAGAACCAACAGGGGACGTTGTTATCTATTTGGTTCCTTTTGGGGACGTTCTTATCTATTTCTCTATCGACGCCTCTTCATCAGTCCCCTATCCTCCAAACCATGCCCCGCTCAGCCCGAATAGACATCCAGAAATCCTCCAGCATGTCATCGTCAGAGGGATCGAACGCTGCGACATCTTCCGCGATGACCAAGATGGTGCAAACCCAAAGGGGACGTTTTTATCTATTTTTCTATTTTCTCTTCCTTCCTAAACACCTACCCTTCAAACCATGTCCCGCTCCCCCATAATCGACATCCCCGGAATCCTCCAGCACGTCACCGTCAGATAGAGCATTCTTGAAATTTTAACCTTTTGGGAGGTTGAATTTCTGAGCTGGTAGATTATCTATTACTTTCTGAGAAAACCCCTGATATAATTCGAATATCTTTCTTGTCATCAACAATCTGAGGTGGGACCCATGCCTGTCATCAGCATGTTTTATGGAATTCTTGTGGCAATGTTTTTTGAAGATAATCGATCGGCACCACCTGCCGCACATCCATGTACGTTATTCGGGGGAGAAAGGCTTCCATTGCAATTGAGGATGGCAGGGTTCTTGCCGGCCATTTTCCTTCGAAGCAGTTGAAAATGGTTCAAGCGTGGATAGAGATTCATAAGGACGAGCTTTATGCGGATTGGGAACTGGCCGCTGCGGGTGACGAGCCTTTCCGTATCGAGCCGTTACGATAAGAGGAAGACCATGAATACCTTGTTGGATGTGAAAAATGTCAAGGCTACCTCAGACTACAAACTTCATCTGGAATTTGAAAACGGTGAGCAAAGAATCTTCGACATGGCTCCGTATATGGAAAAGGTCCCTGATTCGACTAAAAGGATCCCCCTTGTTTGCCATGGCAAAGGTTGAATACGGAACCGTCGTCTGGCCCGGGAACATCGATATTGCTCCCAGACACTCTATGACAAATCCAAACCGTGCAGAGACTGAACAGAACCAGGAGGGGACGTTTTTATCTATTTCTCTATTGACGCCTGTCCATTGTCCCCTATCCTCCAAACCATGCCCCGCTCAGCCCGAATCGACATCCCAGAAATCCTCCAGCACGTCATCGTCAGAGGGATCGAACGCTGCGACATCTTCCGCGATGACCAAGATAGAGAGTCCTTCCTCCACCTCCTTTCTTCCTTTATTTCTTCATGCCTCCCGCCGCCTTCTGTTTGAGGGAACAATCCCCATCACGCCAGGGTAATAGTCAGATGTTTTCCAAGCGCTTTGGCGAACTTCTCCAGGGTTGAGAACTTGATGTCCTCCGCATGGTTCTCGATGCGGGAAACGGCCGTTTTCTTGGTGTTGATCCGTCTGGCGAGTTCCTCCTGGGTCAGGCCCGCCTCTTCACGTGCCTGGCGCAACAAAACACCCAGTTTGAACTCTTCGTACCCCTGCTCGAAGTTTTCGGCAAACTCTTCGGTCCCGCCTGTTTCTATCCCGAATATACGTGCGCAAATCGCTCATGATCGCTTCCTCCGTGACAGGTACTCTCTCTTGTAAGCTTCCGCCCGTTCAATTTCCCTGGGTGGCGTCTTTTGAGTCTTCTTTACCAGCCCATGGGTCAATACAACAATCGACCTACCGGCAAAAAAACAAAAGATGCGGAAAGCATCGGACCCCAGTGAGACACGCACTTCCCAGATATCATCGGTATTGACCAGTTTCTTGAAATACGCGGCTGGAAGGGTTTCCAACTCTTCCAGCAATGAGAGCGTCCAGACCACCTTCTGTGCCGCTTTGCCGGTCAGGCTGTCGATGAATTCACATACAGGGCATCGCCCCTGGGCAGTCTGGTAGAACTGGACATCACGTTTCATGTCCAAAAGTTAACATGCACGTTAACTCAAGTCAACCCTGAATTCGTCCAAGGGGGCCTACAAGGGGGCCTAAGGGGAGGTAGTAAAGTGGAATTAGCCCCACGCCTCTGGTAAATCAGCCGCCATGCCAAGAGCCGCCCGCATCGACTATCCAGGCCTTCTCCAGCATGTCATCATCCGGGGCATCGAGCGAAGAAGATTTACCGGCAATCCTTCCTTGACCGATTCTCGCATCTATTGGAGCAGACCGGCACCGATTGTTTGGCCTGGACACTGCTTGAAAACCATGCGCATTTTTTGCTGCGTACCGGGCAAAGCAGCACCCTCGCGCTTCATGCGACGGTTGCTTACCGGACATGCAACGACGTTCAATCTTCGCCACGGCCGCAGCGGGCACCTGTTTCAAAACCGCTACAAATCCATCGTTTGCGAGGAAGAGCCGTACCTGTTGGAGTTGGTCCGCTACATTCACCTCAATCCCTTGCGCGCCGGGCTCGTTCCCGACATGGAGGCCCTGGGCCGCTGCCCCTGGTGTGGGCATGGCGTCTTGCTGGGAGAGGCGCTCGCTTCGGGGGCAAGTCACCGGTGAGATTCTGCAGCTTTTTTCCAACGACGTGCCCAGAGCACGGCAACTTTACCGGCAATTCGTGGCGGACAGCTTAGCGCAGGGACTCGGGAGGAATGGGGGGGGGATTGCTCCGACGAGTGGCCAACCTGTTTTCGATCTGCCTGCGGAGGTTCTGCGGCAGCGCAAAAGAAGCCGGCCGGTTGCCGAGGCGCGCAGCCTGTTCTGTTACTTCGCCGTGCGCGAGATGGGGATGAGCGGGGAGGCGGGCGGGCGGATGCTCAACATCAGTCGCGCGGCGGTGAGCTTTGCCGCCGGCCGGGGGGAGGTTTTGGCGAGCGAAGATCCAACCCTGCGCAAGAGGATCGCGACGCCAGATGCGCGGGTTGGAATAGGGCGTTTGGGCGTCGTTGATTTAACAACTTGACTACCTCCCTGTTAACGCTCCACTTGTCTGACCGGAAGGGATCTTTTCTTTTTTTCAGTCAAATCACTCCCCCGAGCCAAATTTTAAAAAAATAGTTATATTATCAAAAATAAACGGATGCTAATTTTTTTGGGGCGACGCACTGAGCAGGTGACATGGTCGCCAAATGGAACTTGCGGAGGAGAAAGGAGGAACATAAAAGCCGACAAATAAGCAATGACCAGCAGCCTCAACAATCGGGGAGGGGGAACAGGTTTCCTCTTTTAAAAAAAGGAGGAAAAAAATGAATAAAGGTATCCTCGCTGCATTCTCCCTGGTCGTGTTAATGGCCGGCAGCGCCCTGGCTCTGAGCCCGCCCGGAAGCGGGATCCTAGGATCGGTCCATGACATGAGGGTCTCCGCCGGAGCCGTCGACTGGGGCAACAATGAACGTGTCTGCGCCTTTTGTCACACCCCCCACCATGCCTACCAGGACCCCGACCCGAACATGTACTACCCCCTCTGGGCGCGCCAGCTGGATACGACAACCTTCGACCCCTACTGGTCCCCCACCATCAATGCCTCGGACTACTACGCCGCCGACATCGCCATCGGTCCCACCCGACTGTGCATGTCCTGCCACGACGGGGCAATCGCTCCGGACCAGCATTACAACATCCCGGGCGAGCGGCCCACCCTCTCGGGGGATTTCTTCGGCCAGCCGGGGATCGGTTCCGGAGACTACAAGCTCCTCGACGACCATCCGGTCGGGTTCAACTACAACCAGGTCGCCATCGGCCCGGCTGCTGGCGACCCGGCCTGGGCCGAGGTCAACGGCCGCAAGGACTACGAGGATCCCTGGATTCGAGAGGCAGCCTCCGGAAATCTCCTCTACATGAGCAACAGCTATTCTGTAAGGGTCGTCGACCGCCTCTATCGGGGCATTTACATGACCTGCGCCACCTGCCACGACGTTCACAACAAGTTCAACGCCGACTCTTCCACGGCCACCGCCAACTATCTGGTGCTCGCCCCGCAGAAGGACTCCCAGCTCTGCCGGACCTGTCATATCAAATAACTCAACGAAAAAAGCCGGGTCGAGCCGACCCGGCTTTTTTCGTAATAGTTGTCCGACGTGATCCGTGAACCGTTATCCGTAATCCGAATAATCACAATCCAATTGCCGACTTGCCCGTCCGTAGCCGCAAGGCGAAGGCGGATTCATGCCTTGCAAATCAAAACCCGTACCTCACCCCTACCATCGCATTATGGACGGCATAACTGAAATCGACCTTCTGACCGGCGGTGGTTTTGAACTGGGGATCCAGGGTGGCGAAGTACTGATAGCCGATTTCCAGCGTCAGGTCGTTGGTGACGGCATAGCCGACCCCGAGTCCTCCCTGGTAGGCGAAAACCTGGTCATCGCTGGTGTCGAAGTCGAGGCTCAGGCTCTTGTCCTGATTGAGGGACACGAGCGCCAGCCCGGCGCCGAGGCTGAGGTAGGGCGTAAAGCGGGTCCGGTTGGGGAAATCGGCAATGCTGTTGGCCATGAAGCTGATGACGGAAAAATCCCCGCCGGGGTCGAAGGACTGACCCCGGATTTTTATTCCGTTGATCCCGTTCTGGCGGTATCCGATTTCTCCTTCGAGCCGGGCGCCGATGAAGTCGTACCCGAAAGCGCCGGTTACCACCGGGCCCGGGTCGAAATCGAGGTTGACCGTGTTAAAATTACCCGTGAGATCGGTATTTTCCAGGAAACAGCCTCCTGCGTGGACACTGACGTAAAAGGGCTTCGGCACGGCAAAGGCCGGCGAAGCCGCCAGGAGGAGGAAAACTCCGCAGAAAGCGATGAGAAATCGGTTTTTCATTTCACCCTCGGCATAAATGATAGGAAAAAGAATTTGGATTCGGGCATCTTAGGAATTTTTTACGCTCCTGTCAACAGAATCGGGGCCACTCAAATACCGTTTCACCGGTGTTCATTCCCGCTGATTCGTGTTAAAAGAAATGATTTAATCCGTTATCCGAACCCGTCCGGCTTACCCTCAAGGGAGAAACTTCATGGCAGCAACCGAACTGAAAAAAGGTCTCGAACTTCACGGCTTCGAGGTCAGGGAAATCACCCCTCTGGAAGAGCTGAACGGCACGCTCTACCAGTTGCGTCATCACAGCACCGGGGCACGCCTGGTGCATCTGGCCACTTCCGACGACAACAACCTTTTCGCCGTCGGTTTTCATACCCCCCCACCTGATTCCACCGGCGTCGCCCATATCCTGGAGCACACGGTGCTGTGCGGCTCCCGGAACTTCCCGGTACGCGACCCTTTCTTTTCCATGCTCAAACGCAGCCTGAACACGTTCATGAACGCGCTGACCTCCAGCGACTGGACCCTCTACCCTTTCTCGAGCATGAACGAGAAAGATTACTACAACCTCATGGAAGTCTACCTTGATGCGGCGTTTTTTCCACTGCTGCGGGAACGGGATTTTCACCAGGAAGGCCACCGGCTCGAATTCTCCGACCCGACGGACCCTTCTTCCCCCCTGACGTTCAAGGGGGTGGTCTACAACGAAATGAAGGGGGCCATGGCCGACCCCTCCTCCCTGCTCAGTCGGCGACTGAACCAGGCCCTCTTTCCGACCACGGCCTACGGCAAGAACTCGGGTGGGGAGCCTTCAGAAATTCCCGACCTCACCTGGAAGGGCCTTCGAGACTTCCATGCCGACCTATTACCATCCCGCCAACGCCTACTTCTTCACCTCGGGCAACTTCCCCCTGGAGAAGCACCTGGAGACGATCGAGGAGAAGGGTCCTGCGACGGTTCCAGCCCCGCGAGGCGGCCGGCGCGGTCGGCGATGAGGTCCGCTTCTCCGAGCCGAAGCGGGTGACAGAGACCTTTCCCGTGGACCCCGGGGAGCCCCTGGAGAAGAAATCGATGGTCCAGGTGGCCTGGCTCACCTGCCCCATCGCCGACAGTTTCGAGCGGACCTCCCTCGCCCTGCTCTCGACCCTGCTCCTCGGCAATCCGGCCGCGCCCCTCTACCGGGCGCTCATGGAGTCCCGTCTGGGGCAGAACCTGGCCCCCTCCACGGGCTACCAGGACGACTACCGGGAAACCTATTTCGCCGCGGGGCTCCAGGGAACCGACCCGGAGTGCAGCCGAAAAGGTCGAAAAAATCGTGCTCTCCGTCCTCAAGGAGTCGGCCCGAACGGGCTTCAGCCGGGAGAGGGTCGAGGCGGCCATGCAGCAGCTGGAGTTCGCCCACCGGGAGGTCACCGGCGACCAGTATCCCTACGCCCTGCTCCTGCTGATGCGCCTCATCGGCCCCTGGATCCACAACGACGATCCCGTCTCCCCCCTGCAACTCGAGCCGGGACCTCGACCGAATCCGCAAGAAACTGGATGAAGGCCCCTTTTTCGAGAACCTCATCCGCAAGCATCTCCTGGAGAACCCCCACCGGGTGACCCTTCTTCTCAATCCCGAGCCGGGCCGCAAGGAGCGGGAGGAGCAGGAGACGGCCCGGCGGCTGGCGGAAATCGACAAAACCCTGAGCGATGAGGACAGGCAGCGGATCCTCCGCCAGGCCCGGGAACTGCAGGCGGCCCAGGAGGCCGAGGAAGATCTCTCCTGCCTGCCGACCCTGCAGCTCTCCGACATCCCCGCCGAGGAGCGGCCCGTCCCCTCGAAGGCCTCGACGAAGGAAGGGGTGGCCCTCCGCTGGTTCGACCAGCCGACCAACGGCATCGGCTACTTCCTCGCCCACCTCGAAGCCGGGCGCCTGCCGGAGGAGCTGCGTCCTTACGTTCCCCTTTTCTGCGCCGCCCTCACCCACATGGGGGCGGCAGGGCGTCACCTGGCAGGAGATGGCCGAGCGCATGGCCGCTGCCACGGGGGGCATGCGGGCCAACGCCACCATCCTGGAGAACCCCGAGAGCCTGGACGGCTTCGGGGCGGTGGTGGAAATCAGGGGCAAGGCCCTGGTACGCAGCCAGGACCGGATGTTCGAAATCTTCTCGGACCTTTTCTCGGCGCCCGACTTCACCGACCTGCCCCGGCTGCAACGGTCATCAACCAGATAAAGACCAACCTCGACAATTCCATCCCCGGCTCGGGCCACAGCTACGCCGCGCGGGGGGCGGCCCGTGGCCTCACCGCTGGAGCCCGGCTGCGGGACGAGTGGGCCGGGCTGACCCAGATCCAGTTCGTGCGCAGAATCGCGGCATGCAAACCGGAGGAGCTCTCGGAGACCGCGGAGAAACTGAAGACCATAGGGAAGATGCTGCTGCACCGAAACGGCATCCGTTGCGCCGTGACGGCGGAGAAGTCCTCTTTTCCCGGCATCGAAGGGGCTCTTTCCCCCTTTCTGGAGGCCCTGCCGGACGGAGAGTCGGCCGCGCCGGCGCCGGCCAATGTCCCCGTCGCCCCGGCCCCCGGCCGAAACGGTTGGGCCTCTTCACTCCCGGTGGCGTACGTAACCCGGGTCTTTCGGGCCGTCCCATACTCCCACCCAGACGCCTCGGCGCTGATGGTCCTGGCCCGGCTGCTGCGCGCCGGCTACCTGCACCGTGAAATCCGGGAAAAGGGCGGCGCCTATGGCGGGATGGCCACCTTCGATCCCGAGGCGGGGCTCTTTTCCCTTCTCTCCTACCGGGACCCCCAGCTGACCCGCACCCTCGAAGTCTACCGGCAGGGGGCCGCCTGGGCCGCGGAGGGGAATTTCAGCGCGGAGGAGATCAAGGAGGCGATCCTGGCGGTCTTCAGCGACCTCGACCGGCCCCTGTCGCCCGGCGGCAAGGGCTCCCGGGAATTCGCCTACCTGCGCCAGGGCCTGACCCCCGAGATGCGCCGCAAACTGCGCGAGGGTGTTCTGGCCACCGACGGAGAAAAGCTCTCTGAGGTCGCCCGCCGCTACCTGCTGGATGGATGGGACGGCAGCGCCGTCGGCGTCATCGCCGGAGAAGAGGCCCTGAAAAAGGCGAACGAGGAGCTGGGGCGAGAGAAGTTGGAGGTGGAGAGGAATCTGAGGGACGAGGGACGAGGGACGAGGGACTGGGGACTGGGGACTGGGGACTGGGGAGTGGGGAGTCGGGAGCGGGAGTGGGGAGCTGGGAGCGGGAGTCGGGAGTCGGGAGTCGGGAGTCCTTATCCACCGACCAGTGGCAAAAAACCAGTCCATGATCCCCAGTCCCTGCCTTTTGCTAGCCCCTGCCTCTTTTGGTCTGTCTCGTCGGCTCGGCGTTCCAGGGGTCGTCGGGCCAGGGATGCTTAGGGTAGCGACCCTTCATCTCCTTCCTGACCTCGGGGTAGACGTCGTTCCAGAAGCTGCGCAGGTCGCGGGTGACGGCCAGGGGGCGGCCGGCGGGGGAGAGGAGGTGGATGAGGACCGGCACCGTGCCGTCGACGACGGTCGGGGTTTCGGCGAAGCCGAAGAGCTCCTGGAGCTTGCAGGCGAGGACCGGGCCGTCCTCGGCTTCGTAGTCGAGGCGGATGTTCGAGCCGCTCGGCACCTCCAGCCGCTCGGGGGCGAGGCGCGCCAGTTCCTGCTGGCGCTGCCAGCCGAGAAGGGACCTTCAGGGCGGCGACCAGGTCGACCTTGCGCAAGGCATCGAGGCTGGTGACCCCGGCGAGATAGGGCGCCAGCCACTCCTCCAGGCTCGCCAGCAGCGCCGCATCGGCAAGGTCGGGCCAGTCGCTGCGCCGGCGGGCGACCAGCATGGCCCGCGCCCGCAGCTGGCGCGCCGCCGGGCTCCAGTCGAGGAGCTCCAGACCGCCGGCGACGCAGCAGCGCCAACAGCGCGGGGACCGTATCCCCGGGCCCGGCCGCCGCCGGCCGCTCCTGCAGGGGAAGCTCGCCGAGGCGGCGCACCTCGCGGGCCACCACCCGCCCGGCGCGGTCGTCCCAGTCGACCTCGCGCTGCCAGGAAAGCGCGGCGCCGAACAGTTCCTCCACCGCCTCCCGAGAAAGCACGTTCGCCAGCCGGATCTCCCCCTCCCCGCCCGGCCTGCCGGCCACCTCCACCGCCACCAGCCACTCCCCCCCCTTGACCGCCGAGCGCGGCGAAAGCCGGCCGCCGAAACCGCCGCTGAACAGGTAGCGACCGCTGCCGGGCTCGCGCTGCCGGCCGATGCGGTCGGGAAAGGCCAGCGCCAGCAGCCGCCCGACGCTTTCGGCATCGGCGGCCGGTTCCCTCCCGGCGACGCCCAGCTTCTCCCGCCAGTAGCGCGCCGCCCGCGCCGCGCTCTCGTGGCCGCGGCGACGCAGCAGCTCCAGCCGGTCGAGCAGGTCGCTGTCGCTCGCCCGGTCCGGGCCGCTCGCCGCCGGCGCAGGTCCCGCTCGGCGAGAAGGGCGGCGAGGTCGGCGCCGAGGCCGGGGGTCCCCGCGGCCTGGGCGGCGAGCAGCAGCCGGGCGAGGCGCGGATGGGCGGGGAGCTGCGCCATGCTGTTCCGCCGAGGGCGGTCAGCTGTCCGGCCTCGTCGAGGGCGCCGAGAGTCTGCAGCAGCGAACGCGCCCCGGCCAGGTGCCCGGCCGGCGGCGGGTCGAGCCAGGCGAGCTGCTGCGCGTCGGCCACCCCCCAGCGGGCCAGCTCCAGGGCGAGCGGCGCCAGGTCGGCGCTGCGGATCTCCGGCGGCGTGAAGGGCAGGAGCGCCCCGTGGGTCCCCTCGCTCCAGAGCCGGTAGCAGAAGCCCGGGGCCGAGGCGCCCGGCGCGGCCGGCGCGCTGCTCGGCGCTGGCCCGGGAGATGCGCACCGTCTCCAGGCGGGTCATGCCGCGGGCGGCGTCGAAGCGCGGCCGGCGCTCCAGCCGGCGTCGATGACCACCGCCACCCCCTCGATGGTCAGGCTGGTCTCGGCGATGTTGGTGGCCAGCACCACCTTGCGCCGCGGGCCGGGCAGGATCGCCCGCTCCTGCTCGGCGAAGGGGAGATCGCCGTAGAGGGGGCGGACATCGACCTTGCCGTCCGAGGTCGGCCAGCGGCCGTGGCGCAGCGGCGGATCTCGAAGAGCCCGGGGAGAAAGACCAGCAGGTCGCCCTCCGTTTCGCCCGAGCGCCCGCCGCACCGCCGCCGGAACGGTGTCCGCCACCCGCCCCTGCCGGGTCCCGCGCCGAGGTAGCGCACCTCGACCGGGTAGCTGCGCCCGGCGCTGCTGATCCGCGGGCAGTCGCCGAGCAGCCGCGCCACCGGCTCGGCGTCGAGGGTCGCCGACATGACCAGCAGCTTCAGGTCCTCGCGCAGGCCGAGCTGGGCGTCGCGGCACAGGGCCAGGGCGAGGTCGGAATTGAGGTTGCGCTCGTGGAACTCGTCGAAGATCACCAGTCCGACGCCGGCGAGCTCCGGGTCGGCCTGCAGGCGGCGGGTGAGAATCCCCTCGGTGACCACCTCGATGCGGGTCGCTTTCGACACCTTGCGTTCGTAGCGGATGGCGTAGCCGACCGTCTGCGCCGACCGTCTCGCCGCGCTCTTTCGCCATAAAGCGCGCGGCGTTGCTGGCCGCCAGCCGCCGCGGCTCGAGCATGAGGATGCGAGCGCCGGCCAGCCACGGCTCGTCGAGAAGCGCCAGGGGCACCCGGGTGGTCTTGCCGGCGCCGGGCGGGCGCCTCGAGGACCGCCGCCGGGTGGGCGGCAAGGGCTTGGCGGAGTACGGTGAGAACGGCGTCGATGGGCAGGGGTGAGGGCATAGTGGGCATGAAGATTATGAATTGATGGAGGAGTAATTTCGTGAACGGTGATCCGTTATCCGTGAACCGAAAAATCACAATCCAGTTCCCGCTTCACGGCCCGCAACTCACGGTTCACGGTTCACGGTTCACGGTTCACGGCTCACGGCTCACGGCTCACGGCTCACGGCTCACGGCTCACGGCTCACGGCTCACGGCTCACGGCTCACGGCTCACGCCTCCCGAAGGACCTCCACCAGCAGCTCGGCCACCCGGACCATGTCGTCGACGCTGACCGACTCCTCCACGGAGTGCACCTGGGTCATGCCGGTGCCGAGGATGACCGTCTCGATGCCGTGGCCGTTATAGATGTTGGCGTCGGAGCCGCCCCCCGCGCCACGTACCTCGACTTTCCTTCCCAGGCGTTCGGCGGCCGCCTCCACCAGGCGGACGACGGGAGCCTCCCGGTCGATCGCCATTCGCGGGTACTCGGCCGTTACGTCCACCTTCACCTCGGCTTCCAGGCGCTCCCCGTCGACCTCCCGGGCCAGGCTCCGGGCCGCCTCCCGAAAACAGTCGACCATGTGCTCGGTCTGGCGGGCCAGCTTCTCAGGGTCGTGGCTGCGCGCCTCGCCTTCGATCACCACCCGCCTGGGGACGATGTTGGTCGCCTGCCCTCCTTCGATGGTGCCGATGTTGGCGGTGGTTTCCTCGTCGATGCGCCCCAGGCGCATGACGGCGATGGCCCGGGAGGCCACCTCTATGGCGGAGAGGCCCTTCTCTGGGGCGATGCCGGCATGGGACTCCCGACCGGAAACCTCGATTCGAAGCTTGTTGGCGCCCGGGGCCTTGTGGATGAGGAGGTCCACTCCGGAGGTGTCCAGAGCCAGACCCCGGCGGGACCGGATCCTTCCCGTGTCGAGGAGCTTGGCGCCGACCAGGCCCACTTCCTCGGCGATGGTGACCACCACCTCAATCGGCCCGTGGGGAATCTCCCTCTCCCGGACGACCTCCAGGGCCTCGATGATCTCGGCGATCCCCGCCTTGTCGTCGGCGCCGAGGACCGTCTCCCCGGCACTGGTGAAAACCCCGTCCCGCAGGACGGGCGCCACCCCGTCGGCAGGCTCGACGGTGTCCATGTGGGCCGAGAGCATCAGCGGTTCTCCGTCCCCTCCCCGCGCGGGGAAAAGGGCCACCAGGTTGCCGCTCTGCCCGCCGGACCTCTTTCCGGCGTCGTCCATCGAGACCTCGGCCCCCAGGCGGCGGAAGCGGTCGAGCAGATATCGGGAAATCTCTCCCTCCCGAAAGGAGGGGCTGGCGATGGCCGCCAGCCGGGAGAACTCGTCACTCAGGCGGTTTCTGTCGATCATCTTTCTCCTCGTTCGAAACATAAAAAAATTTTTTCCGACCGCAGATTCACGCGGATAAAATCGAAAGACCTCTCACATGGGACTTCGGCCCACCCGAATCCATAAAAAGCATCTCTCGCACGATTCCTTCCCGTCGCTGGAGCAGGCGGAGAAAAACCTGATTTTGGCCTTCCTCTGTGCCTCTGCGCCTCTAGTGAGCGAAGCGAACGGCCGAGAAAAAGAATTAATCCGGGGAAGAGCAAGTAGACGTACACAGCCAAGATATCATTCTGTATCGCGTCTGGCGTTTCATTTCAACACAATACCGCCACAGGGGAGCAGAAAATAAAGATTTTTTCTTTCCCCGGGCGGCATTCGAGTGCTGGACAAAGGGGGGGCGACCTGTTAACATGAGCCCGCGCTTTCTCAAGGCCGGGGGATTCCCGCCCTTTCCATTCAATCCAATGTATTTCCCGAGGGTAAACATAAATGAATATCGACTTTAATCCCCCCAACCGCGCCGACGCCCCCCCAAGGCGCTCCCGCTGGCCCTTTCTCCTGCTGATCCTGACGCTGGCCGCCGCCGCCGGCGGCTTTTTTCTCAATACCCGGCTCCCCGTCACCGATTCGGAAGCTCGTCCCGAGGCAGCGCAAGCGTCGCCCTCCCCTCCCCCGGCGCCCGAGGTCCGCAAAGAGGTCGTCAAGGGGGAATTCAATTCCGGAGACACCATTGCCGGCCTTCTGGGCCGGTACTTCTCCCCCCAGGAGATCCACCAGCTCGCCACGGAGAGTCGCAAGGTATTTCCGCTTTCCGGCATCTGCGCCGGCCAGTCTTATCAAATCTGCCTCACCAACGGGGCCTTCGACAGGCTGAGCTTCGATATCGACCAGGGCGACCAGCTCGTTATCCGCAAAGAGGAAGACGGGTTCAACGTCTCACGGATTCCCATTCCTTATACCGTGAAGGAACAGCTCGTCTCCGGCGAGATCTCCTCCAGTCTCTTCGAAAGCGTGGAGAGCATCGGCGAGACTCCAGAGCTGGCCATGTCCCTCGCAGACATCTTTGCCTGGGACATCGACTTCATCCGGGACATCCGCTCCGGGGATTCCTACAGGATCCTGCTCGAAAAGCGTTTCCGGGACGGGAAACCGGCCGGATACGGCCGCATCCTGGCCGCCGAATTCACCAACCAGGGCGACACTTACCGGGCCTTTCTCTACCGCGACGGCGACAACCCGCCCGCTTATTACGATGCCGATGGCAACAGCCTGCGAAAGGCCTTCCTGAGGGCGCCTCTATCCTTCACCCGGATTTCTTCGGGGTACTCCATGCACAGGTTTCATCCCATCACCAAAACCTGGAAGGCGCATCCGGCCATCGACTATGCCGCCCCCGTCGGCACTCCGATCAAAACCGTCGGAGACGGCACGATCTACGAGATCGGCTACAACCGCTTCAACGGCAACTACATCAAGATTCGCCACAACAACGGCTACGTATCGATCTATCTCCACATGTGCCGTTTCTCCAGGGGGATGCGACGGTACAAACGGGTTTCCCAGGGGCAGGTGATCGGTTATGTCGGCGCCACCGGCCTGGCCACCGGCCCCCATCTCTGCTTCCGCATGCGGAAGAACGGCGCGCCGGTGAATCCCAACAAAATCAGGAGCGCGGCGGCGGCGCCGATTTCGAAAAAGCACCTGTCCGAATTCGAAAGCTCCATCAGGCCACTCATCGCCGACCTCCGGGGAGGCGAGGTGCTGCAGGCCAAGGCGGAGACCTCTCCCGGAGAGGGACAGTAATTTCTGAATACAGGTGGTTTGAAGATTGTGCCCGACTTTAGGCACGTTGCAGATACCCAGGGTGAGGTGTGAGGTGTAATTCTTCAACCACATCCAAGGCATTGGTCTTTCCCCTCACCCCTGACTCCTCACTCCTCACGGTTTAATACCCTCGGAGGGTCCACATGGCGCTCAAACTCGGAGAAATGCTCATTCGGGAGGGTCTGCTCACCTCCGCCCAACTCGAAGAGGCGCTCAAATACCAGGTCATCTTCGGCGGCAAACTCGGCACCAACCTGATCGAGATGGGACTGGTTGAGGAGAACGCCCTTGCCAGGGTCCTGAGCCGGAAGCTTGGGGTCCCCTGTGCCGAAGAATCCGAGCTGATGAGAATTTCACCCGAGGTCATCAAGCTCATCCCGAAGGATATCGCGGCCAGGTACAAGGTCATCCCCCTGCGGCTGGAAAATCGAAGACTCACCCTGGTCATGGCCGACCCCACCGACCTCAAGGCGATCGATGAGAATCGCCTTCCGGACCGGCTTTCTGGTCCGGCCGGCCCTGACTCCGGAGGTGCGCCTCATCCTGGCTCTGGAAAAATACTACGACATCGAAAGAGGCATCCGCTATATCAACGCGGCAAAAAAATCTTCGGCCAGCCCTGCCCACCGGCCAGCCCCCCCCCCTCCCCAACGGACACCGGTAAAGGCGGCACCCTCCCCTGCCCGACCCACGCCTGCCCGGCCGACCTCAGGGATCCAGCCTCCTCGCCGGCTGGCTGCGGAGCCGGGGGCGACGCCGAAGGCCACGCCTTCTCCCTCACGGGCCCCCGCAGCGAAACCGGCGCCCCAGGTCAGGCCCGCCCTCCGGCCAGCTCCGCAGGCCCGGGCTGCGCAGGTGTCCCCTGTGGCGGGATCCCTCGCCCAGTCCCTCGCCGCGGCTGAAATGCCCCCGGACGAGTCACCGGCCGAAATCGTCATTCCGATCCTCGAACCCATCGCCGAAGAGCGCCTCACTCTCGAATCGGTGTTGCGGAAATTGACCGAGGCCCGCGACCGGGACGACATCGCCGAAGTCCTTGCCGGATACCTGGGGCAGGAATTTCCCCGCGGAGCCCTCTTCCTGGTGCGGGGCAACGCCGCCATGGGATGGAAGGCCGTGACGGGAGCGCGCCTGATCCCCGGATTCGAGGGGCTCGAAATCCCCCTGGATGAGCCTTCGGCCCTGAAGACGGTGACCGACAGCAAGAGCTTCTACCTCGGCCCTCTTGCCCGGACACCCTTCAATTCCATGATGATTCAGGCCTTCGGCGATGGCGTTCCCGATACGGCCCTCCTGGTGCCGATGCTGATGATGGGCCGGGTGGTCGGCATACTGTACGTTGACGGCAAAAACCTCAATCTGGGCGAGAGCCTCCCCGACTTGCAGAACCTGACGACCAAGGCGTCCATGGCCTTTGAAATCCTGGTATTGAAGAGCAAGATATTATCGATGTAATTTCTTCGCCACCCCTTCGAGGGTTCCGGGGACGGAGAAGGGCACATGAACACTATCCGATTTACCCTGCTGCTGACGCTGGTCCTCCTGGCCGGATGCCGGACGATGGACCGGCCGGCGAGAGCCGCGGAGGAAGCTCCCAAAACCGCGATCGAAGGGACCTCCTTCGCATTCACCGGCACCGTGGTCTTCGTACCCCTTGAAGGCGGCTTCTACGGCATCGTCGGCGACGACGGGCGGCGTTACGATCCGCTCAACTTGCCCGAAGCCCTGCGGCGCGACGGGGTTAGAGTCCGGGTCAAGGCCCGTCTACCGCAGCGCGGGGCGAGCTTCCACATGTGGGGCAAAAGAATCGAAATCGTTGAGATAAAGACCCTGTAATGAGCGAAGACAACGTCATAAGCCTCTTCAAGAAAGGCAACCGGCTGTTCAAGGCGAACCGCTGCGCCGAGGCACGCATGGTGTTCGAGGAAGCCCTTTCCCTCGACGGAGACAATCCCTACGTGCTCACCGGCATGGGGGACGTCCTGAGGAAAATGAGGGAATTTTCCAAGGCGGGCGAATATTATTGCCGGGTGCTCGACCGGGAACCTCACAACCTTTTTGCCCTGCGGGGCATGGGGGACGCCTGCCGGGAGCGGGGAAGGTTCGAGGAAGCCATAACCCGGTGGGATGAATACCTGCGAATCCGGCCCAACGACATTTTCGTCCTGACCAGGATTGCCGACAGCTACAAGATGCTCGGCCGAATCCGGGACGCAGAGGACTATTACTACCGCAGCCTTCACCTCAACCCCCGTGACCGCTATGCCCTGATGGGGATCGCCGACCTGTTTCAAAAAGACGGTCAGGACGCCCTGGCCATCGAATATTATGAAAAACTGGTGACGCTGGGGGGGGATTTCATCCACATCCTCACCATCCTTGGTAACCTCTACCGTCACCGCGGCGAGTTCAACAAGGCCCGGGAGTACTACACCAGGGCTCTGGAACAGGAAGAGGACAACCAGTACGCCCTCTACGGTCTGGGAGAGGTCTGCCGGTGGAACCTGGACTATGCCGGGGCCATTGCCTACTGGGAAAGGATCCTGGAAAAGAAGCCCGGAACGGTGAAGATGCTCACCCGCTTGGGGGACCTCTACCGAAAGGTGGGAGACTTCGAGGCCTCCGAAAGGACCTTTCTGAGCGCCCTGGAGCGGGAACACGACAAATATGCCCTGATCGGGCTGAGCAAGCTATACTGTCTGAAAGGGAAGGTGGCGGCCGCTTTGACGTGGTACGAACGGTTGCTGGGAAAGGAAGGGGAGGACCTGCGGTACTTTATCGAGCTCGGGGACCTTCTTGTGCAGACGGGCAGGAAGAAGGAAGCCGCGGCCTTCTACCGCGGGGTTCTCGCCCTGCAGGGGAACAACCCACAAGCCTGCCGGCTCATCGAAAGCCTGCTGGAAAAACTGGGGCACTGAAGGGTCTGAAGGAACGTCCTCCTCCGATCCCCAACCGGCCCGGGAGCAGCGTCACCTCTTGAATTACCTCGTTCACCTTTTTCTCTCCGACCCCGCCCCCCCGTGCCTTCTGGGCACCCTGATGGGCGACTTCGTCAAGGGCCGCATACAAGACGGCTGCCCTTCCGAGATCCGATGGGGCATCGAACTGCACCGCAAGGTCGACCTCTTCGCCCACCACAGCCCGGATTTCCGCAACAGCCGGCTGCGGATCGACGATTCCTTCGGCTATTTTCGCGGCATCATGGTCGACGTCTTCTACGACCATTTCATGGCCAGGTCCTGGCGACGTTATTCAGAAGCGCCCCTGCCCACCTTTGCCGGGGACATCTACGACCTCCTCCAGCGGCATCTTGACGACCTTCCCGACGGGCTGCAGAAGGTGGCGCCACGCATGATCGCCCATGACTGGCTCACCTCCTACCGCGACGTGGAGGTCATCGGGCGGGTCCTCAAACGCCTCTCCACCCGACTGCGGCGGCCGAATCCGCTTGGGCGCGGGCTGGTGGAACTGGAGAAGAACTACCCGGAGATGGAGGAGGATTTCGACCGGTTCCTGGCTGCAGCCCGCAAACACGTCGAGGAGCTGCGCCGCGCCCGCCACTGAACCTAACGCACCTGAAGCTGCTGGAACAGCCCCCGGATGACTTGATCCTTGTGAAACAGCTTCTCCCGCAGGCGGCGAATCAGCTCCTGCTGGCCAAGGATGTACTTCTGCTGGGCCTCGATGGTCCGCTTCAGCTCCCCGACCTTCTCCTTCGCCGCATCCCTCTCCTTTTCGACCGCCGTGCAATCGGTCGTTTTTTCTTTCTCGCTCTGTTCTTTCTTCTGCGGGGTAACCAGATAAGGATAGGGCCTGTCGAACCGGAAATCCTCTTCCAATCCGAAGGCCGGAGGCGCCAGAAACAGCAGGGCCAGGGCGACCCTCAGCACTCTTTTCATTTCCTGTCTCCTTAGAATCGGCATGCCGCGAAGGCGGCAACGGGGCCCCTTTCCACGGGCCAACCTTCCCGCCCCCCCACCCTGAGGGGTCACAGAAAATGCTCGAAAATCCCAGTCAGCTTTTTCAGGTGCCGCCTCTCCTCGTCTGAGAGGACCTCGAACACCCGCCGGGAGTTCTCGTCTTCCAACTCCCGCCTCAGGGTGAGGTAGCGGTCGTAGGCGTTGGTCTCAAGGGCAATGGCCAGCTCCAGGATGTCCCGGACCTGCCGTCCCCGCGTCCATTCGAGGGCCTTGGAAACCGCCATCCCCCCCTCCATAAGCCGGTCCCTCTCTCCGGTCTCGACGATGCCGCGGGGAAAGTCGGCTTCGGCAGGTTTTCCCGCCAGGGCCTCGTAGAGGGCGACGAGGGTCGCCTTGTGGTGTTCCTCGGCCTCGACCAGTTCCCGGAATAGGGCCGAAAGCTCAGGGTCCTGCACCCTGGCGGCAAGCTCACTGTAAAATGTGCGGGTTCCTTCCTCCAGCTTCCAGGCAAAGGCGGCCTGCTTTTCGGGTTTGGAAAAGGAGCTGAAAAAGGCAAGCTCCTGTTCGGGGGTTCCTTCGGCGCTCCCCCCTTCCCAGGCGCGAAACCCTCCGGCCATACTGTAAACTTCGCGGAATCCGGCGTTCTGGAGGGCCGAGGCCGCAGCCCGGCTGCGGACCCCGGCAGCGCAATAGGCGATGGTCAAAAGGTCGGGGTCGAGCTCCCCGAGCCGGTCCTGGAGGTCGTCCACGGGTATCAGCCGGGCCCCCGGCAGGTGGCCCTCCTCGTATTCAGAAGGCCGTCGCACATCCACCAGGTTGTATGTTTCCGGGGCATGGGCGCCCACAAACTCCCGCACCCGGGCGGGGGACCAGGAGGAAACCGGTTTGAAGTAGTCCAGCAGGCTCATCCGCTTAACACCCTCTCTTTCTCACGAGGCCTGCAGCGGCCAGTCGGTTTCATACCCCGGGGGATAGAAATTCTCCCGGGTGCGGTTGAAGTACCCGTACTGCAGTCGGGGAATGCGCTCCTTGACCCGGTCGAGCATTCGCTGTCATTCCCATCCCCTCGCCGGCAACGCCCAGGGCCTGCCAGTACATCACCGGATCGAGGCTCAGGTTGCGCATCTGGATCAGGTCGATGCCGGTCTCCTCCACCAGCCGCACAAGCGCCTCGACCTCATCCTCCCGGTCGGTGACCCCGGGAAAAACCAGGTAGTTCAGCATGGTGAACAGGCCCGCCTTTTTCGCCCGCCGGACCGACTCCATGACGTCGGCGAAGCGGTAGCCCGCGAGGCCGGTAGTAGGCGTTGTAGAGGGGCTCCTGCACCGAGTTGAGGGAGATGCGGATGGAGTCGATGCCGGCTCCGGCCAGCCGTTCGACGGCCTCGGGCAGGGAGGCGTTGGAATTGAAGTTGACCGTGCCCCGGGAGGTCGCCCGGCGCATCTCCCGAACGGCGGCCGCAGATGGTGTCGGCCTGCAGGATCGGGTCGCCCTCGCACCCCTGGCCGAAGGAGACGATGGCGTTTTCGCGCCTGCCGCAGATGGGGCACCGCCACCTGGCAGATCTCCTCCACCGTCGGAACGAAGCTCAGACGCTCCTGGCTGGACGGGACAGCAGTCCGACTCCTGCAGCGAGATGCACCCCAGGCAGCGGGAATTGCAGGCCGGCGAGGTGGGCAGCGGCGCCTCCCAGCGGCGGAAGAAGAGGTTCTTGGCGGCGAAGCAGTGGTAGTCGAGGGCGCAGCGCGCGAGCTGCTCGAAGAGGCGGTTGTCCGGGTTCTCCCGCAGGATACGGCGCACCAGGGGATCGAGCTTGCGGTCGTCGAAATGGTCGGGCTGCCACTGGGTGTTGCGGTCGACCCGCACCGCCGCGGCGTAGAAGCGCTCCTCCTCGGCGCACCACCCGACGGCGGTGTAGGACCACAGGGGCAGCTGCGACCTTCTTGCGGCCGTAGTCGGCCGCCGGCAGCAGAGTGCGGGTAAAGGCCGGGGTGAGAAAAGCCGAAACCGCCTGGGCTCCTCCCCCGCCCCACTCCCTGGGCAGAGGGCTCGCGGTGAGCGTCCGGCGCGTTTTGCGGTCGAAGCCGATGGGGGGCGTGCCGGGGATGGTGAAGAGGCGGCTTCCCGCCGGGAGGGGAATGAGTTCGTCGGCGCGGGGCGCCCGACCGTCATGCCGTTCATCCCCGCCATGAGCAGGTCGGGGTGTTCGAAGACCTCGCCGCGTTCGTCGGCGACAACGGCGAGAAGGGTTTTTTGTTGGCTCATTGGAAAATCTCTGGAAGGGGTTGAAAATAATTGTTGAACTAGTCAATTTTGAATGTTGAATTTAATTCAAAATTGAAAATTCAAAATTCACAATTTGATTTTAAGAATATCACAGCTTTGCGCCGGCGAGCAATTTCCCCTTCCCAACAACCCGGAGCTCGGCTATCCTTCTTGTCATGCGCACGATCCTGACCACCCTGCACAGCAAGTTCATCCATCCGAGCCTCGCCCTGCCCTGCCTGGCCGCCTTTTGCGGGCAAGGGTGCGGAGAGCTGCGACCTCCGGGAGTTCACCGTGCACGAGCCCAAGGGGAACGTCCTTGCCGCCCTGCTCGCCGGGGAGCCCGACGTCGTCGCTTTTTCGGTCTACCTCTGGAACCGGCGGGAGACCCTGGAGCTGGTCGACGCCCTGGCGGTGGCGCGACCGGAGGTGCGTATCGTCCTCGGAGGGCCGGAGGTCTCCTTCGACGGACCGGATCTCTTCGGGCGCCATCCCGGGGTGAGCGCCCTGGTGCGCGGCGAAGGCGAACTCCCCCTGCGGGGCCTGCTCTCGGCCTGGATGCGCGGTGAGGCTCCGGAGAGATCCCGCGTCTGGCCTGGCGGGCGGGGGAGAAGATCGTCGAGGGCCCCGACGGCCCCCTGCTGGGGGAGCTCGACGCACATCCCCTCCCCCTTCGGCCTCGGCCTGGTCGACCTCTCCCGGGGGTTCGTCTACCTGGAGACGAGCCGCGGCTGCCCCTACGCCTGCGCCTTCTGCATGAGCTCCCTCGATGAGACGGTGCGCTCCTTCTCGATGGAGCGCATCCGCGCCGACCTGGGCCTGCTCATGAAGCGGGAGGTGCCCAAGGTCAAGCTGGTCGACCGCACCTTCAACTACGACGCGCCCAGGGCCCGGGAGATCTTCGCCTTCATCCTCGCGCACAACCGCGCCAGCCATTTTCACTTCGAAATCGGCGCCCACCTTCTGGACGGGGCGACCCTGGAGCTGCTGGAAAGGGTCCCGCCTGGGATGTTCCAGTTCGAGATCGGGGTCCAGTCGACCCTCCCCGCCACCCTCGACGCCGTCGGCCGAAGGGCCTCGCTGGAGCGCCTGGAGGCCAATGTCGCGGCGTCTGCGGCGCAGGGGGAACATCCACCTGCACCTCGACCTCATCGCCGGGCTTCCCGGCGAGGGATACCGAAGCTTTCTGGCCTCGGTCGACCGGGTGGCGGACCTGCGCCCCCATCACCTGCAGATCGAGCCGGTCAAGGTTCTTCCCGGCTCCCCCCTCCGGCGCCGGGCGGCGGAACTGGGCCTTCGCTTCGACCCCAACCCGCCCTACACCGTCCTCGGCACCCCGGACCTGTGCTTTTCGGAACTGGACCGGCTTCGGGGCATCAGCCGACTCCTCGACCTCACCTGGAACAGCAGCCGCTTGTCCGGAACCCTCGAAGGCCTCCGGGAACATTGCGGTTCGCTCTCGGCGACCCTGGAAGCGATGGAAACCTTCTGGAGGAAAGGAGATCACTTCCGACACCCCCTCTCCCAACGGGGCGTCTTCGAGGTGTTCTGGGATTTCATCCGGGAGAAATCCGCCGGGAAAGAACGGGAGGTGCTGAGGGAGCTCCTGGGCCGGGACTATGCCCTTTGCGAAAGGGTGGCGCCAGGGAACGCCCCCGGCTTCCTCCGCTCGAACCTCTCCAAAGAGCAGACCCGGGCGGTCCGGGAACGGATGACCTTCGAAATGGAAGCCCTCAGGGGACAGGGCGTCAAGGTACAGCATTTCGCCGCCCGCTTCGAGCTGCTGCCGGGAACGGGAGAAGGAACGGTGATCCTCTTTCTCTACCTGACTCGGACGGGAGAAGGCATGGAAGTGCGGGAAATTCGCATCAACCCATGATGCGGAACCTGATAACCTGCTTCGGTTTGAAAAGAAAAAAGAGTTTTTCGAAAGCTTGAATTCCTATCCACAGGGATGAAGGGGATAAAAGGGATGAAGCCCTGACCCAAATCATCTGGGTTTAAAAAATCCCCTTAATCCCCTTTATACCTGTTACCTCGCCTTAAAGGTATCAGCACTTCCGTTCAATTCGGACATCTACTTCAGCCGCACGATCAATCCGTCGACGAAGCGCGGATCGATCTTTTCCAGATCCAGGGGACAGAAGCCCTGCTCCCACAGGTCGAGGCAGTTTTCGCCAAAGGCCCCCGCCCCCGGTTCGAGCGATTCGAGCCAAAGGGCCGTTTCCTCCCGCAGTTCCGCTGAGACTCTCCCTTCCCGGCAGACTGCCCGGTGAAGAGCGGACAGTTCCTCCTCCGGGACCGGTAGGGGGAGAAACTCCCGGCCGAGGATGCGGTTGGCCAAACCAGTGAGGAAAAAGTCGGAAAGGCCCAGCTCGGCGGCCTCGTCCGGCCGGCATCCTTCCAAGTCCAGGGCGTCGGGCTCCGGCAGGTCGAAGGGAAGATGTTTCTCGAACAGCCGGCGCTGCACCTCCAATCGGTCGAGCCATTCACCGGCCCGGTGGAGGTCCCGCAGGAGAGCGAAGGGACGCTCCCCGCCCCGGCTCTCCTCCTCCAGGCGCGCCGGAAAGAGGGGCTTTTTCCGCAGGAGGGCATCGACCAGGTCCCGGCCGGGACCGGCCAGATAGGGGCCGATTTTTGCGGCCTTCACTTTCTTCGCCCGGAGCTGCAGGTCCAGGGTCAGGCTGAACCCAAGGCGGAAAAGGGTCTGCAGGTAAACCCCTTCGAAGAGGGATGCGGCCCGGGCCGCATCCCCGCCGGCCAGATGCTCCAGGGCCAGGTTGAGGTAGCGGTGGACCTCGGAGGCGGCCTCCCGTACCTGCTCCGGCTCCCCCGGGTCGACCCGGTTGGCGCTCACGACCTTGTTCATGAGAAAGGTCAGCTCCCAGGCGTTTTCCGAATCGATCCCCCCGGCAAGGACCTCGGCGAGCAGATTTCCCCCCGGAGCGGCAGCAAGGATGAAAGCCGGAGCCTCCACCCCTTCCTCGGCCGGCGCCATCGGCAGCTTGCGGAACTGCCCGGGGTCGAAGGAATCGGGGGGGAGATAGGCATATACCAGCCGCGCCTCGGCCGGGTCGGGAAAACCGTGGTCCAACAGACGACCGACCCGCCCCTGGTAGACCTCCTCCTCCAGAAGGGCCTCCTGCTCCCACCGGATCGCTTCCATCACCCGGATGTAGAAATCGCGCTCGCGCCGAAAGAGTGTATCGAGAAAGGCCCCGATGAGCTTGGCGCTTTCCGGTTCCCGGTATTCGACGTCGTAGGCCGCCTCCAGACCGCGCGTCGAGGAGGAGTCCTCATCGAGAAAATCCTCCGGCCCCCGGGTGACAGTGAGGAATTTTTTGAGCACGAGCACCAGAAGGGGAAAATCGGTCTCCTTCGCCGTCCGCAGGACCTTCTCCTCATCCCCTCCCTCAAGCAGAAGGGCCAGCCAGCGCAGAGCGGCCCGGCCCTCGAGGATATCCCGTTGCCAGCAGTCGAGGTCGAGGAAGGTGGTGAACTGATCGGTGGTCACCATAGCCAGGAGGTCGGGAATTTCCTCCGCTCCCACCTCCTTGAGCAAAAGGTAGATTTCCTGGGCCGGAAGTCGCTGAACCAGCCGCTCGGCATCGGCCGCCTCGATCAGCAGCTCGTATTTCTGCCGCCCCTGGGCGCCGCGGACCATCGCCAGTCGCTCGGAAAAAGAGAGGGCGTTGAATTCCCGGCCCGAAAGAGTCCGGGTGTCCCGCAACAGCGTGAGGTGCTTCACTTTCTTTTCACTCGGCAATTCTATTTTGCTCATCGGTTGAAAAACTCCCGTTATTTATCGGAACTGGTAACTCTTCAGAAGGCCCGAATTTTGTTCTCTGGCAAGGCGCGAGCAGCACAGCAACGCAACCAGAGGGCAAAAGGCGGGTTGTGCTGAATAGTTACCGGAACTATATCTAAAAACAAAGGAAAGCTCGGAGAGTCCAGCGAAGCTGGAAGTTAACTGCCGCCCTAAAAATCAGATAGAAGCTTTGTGTTGTGCAAGGGCGTCCTGGAAGTAAGGGTGAACTGCAGATGGCAACCTTTCGACAGAAGATTAGGCCACCACGCGTCAGAAAATGTCGTGGTTTTAGGATTGAATATAGTTCCGTAATTTTTCATCAACGTTTTCAGGGGTAACCTCCAGCTTACGGCAGACCTCTTCGGCCTGGGCCCTCCGGCCGGGGATCTCCATATCACTCAACCGCCAGAAAGACTGAAACCTCTTACCGACCTGGAAAAGCGCCCGGCGCTCCGGGGGCAAATCGATAAAGCTCTGCACGACGGCCAGCAACCGTTCCCGGTCCTGGGGTAAAGTACCGTCAATTTCTTGTAGAAGGTTGAACATATGGTCGCTTTTGATGCGGCTCGATATGTTGGCAAGCCTTTCGATCAGCAGACGAATCTCCATGGCCTGGATCAGGCCGGTAGAGCGCTTCCAAACCAGGCCCTCGGCGTTTTCGTAGAGCTGGATGCCATCGGCGAGGCGCAGAGTCCGAAAACGGATGAAGTCGGGATTGATCCGGCTCAGGGCATCGGCCGTTTCGATGGCGTGCTCCTGCCAGAACTCGGTCCCCCCAAGGCCGGTCAGGACGTATTCGGAAACCTCCATGCCGGCCTTTCTGGCTTTCAACCCGGCCTTCACATGAATCTCCTTACTCACCCCCTTTTTGACCATCTTCAGGATTCTGTCGGAAGCGGTTTCCAGGCCGATGTGGACCCGGTTGAGGCCGGCGTCAGCCATTTCTTCCAGGTGTTCATCGCTGATGCGGGCGATGGTGCTCGAGCGGGAATAGGACGTGATGCGCCGCACCTGGGGAAAACGCTCCCGGATGGCCCTCAGCACGGTGATCAGGTCCTCCGGCTTCATCACCAGGCTGTCGGCATCCTGGAGAAAGACCGACTCCATCCCCCCTTCCAGCCACTGCCTGGCCGCCCAGTAGGCCTGCGTTTCCGCGGATTCCAGGCCTTTGGGCTGAGCTGGGGCCGTCCCCTCCTGCAGCGCCTTCACCCAGCGGGAAACGGCCTCGATGTCACCCACGATGTCCTCCACCGGCCGAAGGGAAAATTTCCTCTTCTTGTAAACCGAGCAGAACGTGCACCGGTTCCACGGACAGTTGCGCGTCAGGCGCAGCAGCAGGCTGTACGCCTCGCTGGGGGGGCGGATGGGCCCTTGCTCGAACCCTCGGTAATCTTCCGTTTTTATCTCTCTCTCCACGACAGGCACCTCCCTCTTTTCCCACATCTTGGCAGGATTGACCGTTCAAGGCAAGGGGGGATTAATGTCACGATATTTTCTTTTTTGACGGTGAATCTGGAAATATGAGACCCTTGGAAATTCAAATTAAGATTCTCCAAATGGAACGGCTGTGCTATCTTCGCAGGAGAAAGACATCCCGGGAACCTCCTCGCCGATTCGATTTCCGGACCGGGATTGACACAGGTGCCCATGAATCATCTTTCCATTCTCACAGCCCTGGCCGTGATCCTCCTGGGCGCCCTGGTCGGTGGGCGCCTGGCCGCCCTCTGCCGCATTCCCCGGGTCACCGGGTATCTCCTCGTCGGGTCTTTTCGCCGGGCCTTCCTTTGCCCGGCTTTCCGGGCTTCCGGTGCTGATCACGCCGGAAGCGCTCAAGGACCTGCGCCTGATCTCCGACGTGGCCCTGGCCCTGATCCTGATGAACATCGGCGGACAGTTCCGGGTGGAGAAGCCTGCGGCGCTGGAAGAGCCGGATCTTCCTCTTTTCCCTCGGAGAATCGGGCGTCACCTTCCTGCTGGTCGCCGCCGCCGACCTTCGGGGTCAATCTCGCCTTCCTGCAGAAGTCCGTCGCAGGGCTTTCGATCCTTCAGACCTCCCTGGTTTTCGGCCTGCTTGCTCGGCATCATCGCCGTGGCCACCGCACCGGCGGCGACGCTGATGGTGATCCGCGAGTACGAGGCGGAAGGGCCGGTGACCGGCACCGTCCTGACCCTGGTCGGCCTCAACAACCTCGCCTCCATCCTCGCCTTCGCCCTGGCGGCCCACCTGCTCATCCGTCCTGGCGAAAGCCTGCCTCTGCTCGCCTTCCGGATGCTCGGCCCCATGCTGCTCGGCGGCCTCCTCGGTTTCCTGCTCTCGATTGCGGCCCAGTGGCTGGAGCTCTCCAGCGAGCGACAAGCTGCTGCTTCTCGGGGGCGTCGCCGCCGTCGGAGGGCTCTCCCGAGTCCTCGACCTCGACCCCATGCTCGCCAGCCTCGCCCTGGGGATGGTCCTGGCCAACAGCTCCCCCCACTGGCACCGCCTGCTCGAAGTCGCTGCGCCAGATCGACTATCCCCTTTATGTCGCCTTCTTCGTCCTGGCCGGGGCCAATCTTCATCTCGAAACCCTGACCCACATCGGCCTTCTCGGCATCGCCTATGTCGTCGCGAGAACTCTGGGCAAGTGCTGGGGGCCTGCCTCGGCGCCCGCCTGGGGAAATTTCGGCGAACGCGAAGCGACGCTACGTCGGGTTCACCCTTCTGGCCCAGGCCGGGGTCGCCATCGGACTGGCCGGCACCCTGGCGCGCCAGTGGCCCGAGGGAGGGCATCTCATGGAGACGGTGGTCCTCGGGTCGGTGGTGGTTTTCGAGCTCATCGGCCCCCTGGCGGTACGTCACGGCCTGGTGCGCGCGGGGGAGGTGCCGATTCTGTCGCTGCTGCAGAAGCGGGCGCCGCAGGGGACCATGGAGGGACTTCACAGCGTGGTCCATCATTTCCGCTCGTCCCTGGGTCTGCCCGCCGGCCACCGGCTGCGGGACCCGGGAGACATCCTGGTGCGCCACGTCATGCGCCGCAACGTGGAGACCATCCGCAACGACACCCCTTTCAACGAACTTCTCCGGCTCATCGCCCACAGCCGCTACGACCGATTCCCGGTGGTCGACACCGAGGGGCGGTTCATCGGCATGATCAATTACACCGAAATCCGCAATCTCCTCTTCGAGCCCTCCCTTTCGCGGCTGGTCGTGGCCGGCGACCTCGTCTCCCCCTTCCATCCTGCCATCGGTCCCGACCAGCCTCTGCGGGAGGCCCTGAAGACGATGCAGCTCAACCGGGACATCAGCTACTTTCCCGTCGCCGACCGCGACCAGCCCGACCGGCTGCTGGGCATCATCAGCCAGAACGACGTGATTGCCACCTTCCGACGCCCCGAAAATGCCTGAAAATCTACTTCCCCGGCCCTCCTTCAATCCTTTAAAAAATAATAATTTTTCCTCTTCCCTCCCGTTGACCTGGAAAGGGGCCTTGCTACACTTCCGGTCATCGGAAAAAGCATTTTCACTCGGAAAAATCTGATTTTCAAAGGCTGAAGGAAATCCGATCACAGCCCGAAGGATTGTGGCGCGAAACAGGAATTTGTCTTTGATTTATCCGTAGGTACCCGCTATTTCCGTGTCCATTTGCCGTTTTCGGTTTTTCCGCTCTGAAAAAAGTACCATCGGCGACGGCCCGGCGCCGGTCCGAAGGAGGCGAGATGATTACCCTCAACGTCAACGGGAAGTCGTACAAGGCGGATGTCGCAGAGGAGGTTCCCCTGCTGTGGGTCATCCGGGAGCACCTGGAGCTCACCGGAACCAAGTTCGGCTGCGGGATCGGCATGTGCGGGGCCTGCACCGTCCACATCGACGGCAAGGCCGAGCGCTCCTGCCAGGTCAAGGCCAAGGATGCCGAGGGGAAGAAAATCGTCACCATCGAAGGGCTGCCCGAGGACCATCCGGTCAAGACGGCCTGGATCGAGGAGCAGGTTCCCCAGTGCGGTTACTGCCAGCCGGGCCAGATCATGCAGGCCTCGGCCCTGTTAAACCAGACCCCCGACCCCTCCGACGAACAGATCACCGAAGGGGATGAAAGGCAACCTCTGCCGCTGCGGAACCTACCAGCACATCCGTAAGGCTATCAAAACGGCCGCCAAGAGGAGCAAAAAGTCATGACAGCCCAAATGACCCGTCGTGAGTTCCTGGTCAGGACCTCGGCCGGCGCCGGCCTGACCATCGCCGTGGTGGCCACCCCGTTCGGCTACCGCCTCCTTTCGGCGGCCGAGGCCGCCGAAACCGAGGGGAGCATCTTCTCCCCCAACATCTGGCTGAATGTCGCCGGGGACGGCACCGTCACCGTCATCGTCAACAAATCGGAGATGGGCCAGGGGGTCTATACCTCTCTGCCGATGATCGTCGCCGAGGAGCTCTCCGCCGACTGGAAAAAGGTCGTCATGACCGAAGCCCCCGCGGCCGACAGGTACAAGGATCCCGTCTGGGGGATGCAGGCCACAGGCGGCAGCACCAGCGTCCGTCACATGTACGAACCTCTGAGCCTCGCCGGGGCGGCAGGGCGGGAGATGCTGATCGCGGCGGCGGCCAAAACCTGGGGGGTGCCCGAAGGCGAGTGCGAGGCCGACCGGCAGCAGGGTGAAGCACGCCAAAAGCGGCAAGACCCTCACCTTCGGCGAGCTCGCCGCCCAGGCGGGCAGCGCAGCCCGTGCCCCAGAACCCGAAGCTGAAGAACCGGGAGCAGTTTGCCATCGTCGGCGAGGCCCTCGACCGTCTCGACGTCCCCGAAAAGGTGCAGGGAAAGGCCCGCTTCGGCATCGACGCGATGCCCGAGGGGAGGCTCTATGCCTCCATCGCCCGCCCTCCGGCCTTCGGCGCCGAAACCGAAATCCTTCGACAAGAAGGCGGCCCTTAAAATCAAGGGCGTCAAGCACGTCGCCTCCCTGGAGACGGGCGTCGCCGTCTGCGCGACCTCTCTCGATGTGGCCTGGAAGGGACGCGATGCCCTGAAGGTGCAGTGGAGCGAGGGGACCCGGCCGAAGATGGACAACGACTCGCTGAAAAAGGACTTCCATGAGCACATGAAGAAGTCGGGGGTGAGCGCCCTCGACAAGGGGGATGCGGATAAAGCCCTCTCCGCGGCGAAAAAGACGGTCGAGGCCTCCTATCTCGTTCCCTATCTCTGCCACGTGACGATGGAGCCGATGAACTGCACCGCGTCGGTGAGCAGGGATCGCTGCGAAATCTGGGTGCCGACCCAGAACCAGAGCGGGGTGCTGAAAATGGCCCGGAAGATCACCGGGCTGAAAGCGGAACAGATCCGTGTCCACACCACCTTTCTCGGCGGCGGCTTCGGCCGGCGTTTCGAGCTCGACATGGTGGAGCCGACCCTCAAACTGGCCAAGGAGACGGGAAAGCCGGTCAAGTGGATCTACAAGCGCGAGGAGGATACCCGGTACGACTTCTACCGCCCCTCCAGTCTCTGCCATATCACGGGAGGCCTGGACGACTCGGGCAACATCGTCGGGTGGAAGCACAAGATCGTCTGCCCTTCCATCTGGGCCAGGGTCAACCCCGGCCGGATGGAAGGCGGCGTGGACCCCTCCGCTGTGGAAGGGGTGGTCAACACGCCCTACGAAATCCCCAGCATGCAGGTGGAATACGTCCGGATCGACCTGCCCATCCCCGTCGGCTTCTGGCGCTCGGTAGGCAACTCGATCAACGGCTTCACCATGGAAAGCTTCATGGACGAGATGGCCCACGCCGCCGGGAAGGACCCCCTGGCAGTTCCGCCTCAATCATCTCAAAAACCACCCCCGCCCCAAAAAGCTCCTGGAGACGGTGGCCGACAAGGCCGGATGGGGCAAGAGCCTTCCCGAGGGGCAGGGCCATGGGAATCGCCCAGCACTTCTCCTTCAACTCCTACTTCGCGCAGGTGGCGGAGGTTTCGGTGGACAAGTCCTCCGGCAAGATCACGGTGCATCGCATCGTCTCCGGCGTCGACTGCGGCCGGGTGGTCAATCCGGCCATCGTCCAGGCCCAGATGCGCGGCGGGTCCCTCTTCGGTCTGAGCGCCGCACTGAAGGAGGAGGTCTCCTTCGGTAAGGGAGGCGTCGAGTCGGCCAATTTCTACAACTACCCGATCCTGCGCATCGAGGAGGCGCCGCATGTCGAAACCCACATCGTCGTGAGCGGCGCCGAGCTCGGAGGGATGGGCGAACCGCCGGTGCCCCCCATCGCCCCCGCAGTAGCCAACGCCGTTTTCGCCGCCACGGGAGCGCGCCTGCGGCAGCTGCCGATGACCCCGATGAACGTTCAGGCGGCCATGAAGAGCTGAGCTCCAGGGACCGCTCTATAAGCCGGGAGTTAAAAATTATGGAAGATACGGAGATTTACGAGGAGATCATCCGCCTGAAGCGGGAGAGGATACCGGCCGCCCTGGCGATCGTCGTCGGCAGCTCCGGATCGGCCCCCCGCAAAGCGGGGGCTAAAATGCTGGTGCGCGGGGACGGGTCGATCCTGGGGACGGTGGGGGGCGGAAAAATCGAGGCCGATACCGTCCTCGCCGTCCCCGACGTGCTGAAGGAGGGCGTCCCCAAGACCCTTTCCTTCTCCCTTATCGAGGAGCAGGGGCTTTGCTGCGGAGGCCAGGTGCAGGTCTACATCGAGCCTGTCGCCTTCCCGCCCCATCTGGTGGCCGTAGGCTCGGGCCATGTCGGCCAGGCTCTCACCCGCGCTGCCCGCCACGCCGGCTTTGCCGTCACCCTGGTCGACCCCCACCCCGAGGAGGCGGCGGGCAGGGTCGACGGCTTCCTCCCGGCCGACGTCGTCTGCCCTGTCCCGGAGATTTTCTCCCGGGTGCGGGCGGACCGCGGCACCTACATCCTCATCGCCACCCGCGGCCACAGGGACGACTTTCTGGCCGTTCGCGAGGCCCTCTCCACGGAGGCCTGCTTCATCGGGCTGGTCGGCAGCCGGCGCAAGCGAAGCGCCCTGCACTCCTTTTTGGAGGAGGCGGGAGTTGCCGCCTCCGACGCCGACCGGGTCATATCCCCCGTCGGGCTCGACATCGGTGCCCAGACGCCGGAGGAAATCGCCGTCAGCATCCTCGCCCAGATGATCCAGCACAGGAGAAGCCATGCCGCAGGTATCCGCGATTCTTCTCGCCGCGGGAAATTCGGGACGGATGGGGCGACCCAAGCCGCTTCTTCCCCTGGGTAGCCGCTCGGTCATCGAGCGCTGCCTGGAGAGCCTCTTCGCCGCAGGCGTGGAAGACGTGATCGCCGTCATCGGCCCCTCGGGAGAGGCTATTGCCGCCGTGCTGAACGATTCGGTCATCTTCGTGCGAAACCTGGCGCCGAAAAGCGACATGGCCGCCTCGGTGCGCCTGGGGGCGCGCCGTGTCGCGCCAAGAGCTTCCGGGGTCCTGGTTGCCTTGGCCGACCATCCTCTCGTCCGCCCTTCCACCATCCGATCCCTTCTCGAAACCCATGCACGCCATCCCCACCGGATAATCATCCCGACTTTCGGCGGGCGTAGGGGCCACCCGGTCCTTTTCCCCGGAAAAATACTCGGTGAAATTTTCGCCCTTCCGACCCTGAAGGAGGTCGTCCACAGAAACCCCGAGCGCGTCCTGCCGGTCTGCGAGTGCTCCGACCCGGGAATAATCCTCGACATGGACACTCCGGAGGATTATATTCGAATCCTGGAAATCTGGGAGCAACAGGAAATGGCTTGATGCGCGCCCGGCGTCGTTGCTGAGAGCTCGTCCTTCCTCTTACTGACAGAAATTCTTCACCTTTAAAACCCCGTTGGACACGTATAAATCTGATCGAATCGGAATAAACCGGATTCCAGCGCCCGATTTTTTCTTCAACGAAAAGAAGAGGGGTGGTATTCATGGCCTGGCTGCTGGTAGAATCCGGAACATAGAAGGCGAAAGCCTTTGCAGCGTTTTCCTGGGAAGCCAGTGCCCGGGTTGCCCGTCCGTAGCCGCCAGGCCAAGGCGGGTCACCAATCCCCATTCACGGATTTTCGGCCATGTCACTCATCGAGCTGACCGACGTCACCAAGATTTATCCTCTCGGCCACCGGCATGTCACCGCCATCTCGGGCCTTAACCTGCGACTGGAGCCGGAGGAATTCACCGTCCTGGCGGGGCCTTCGGGAAGCGGGAAGACGACGGTGCTCAACCTGATCGGCTGTCTCGACAGCCCGACGGAGGGGAAGGTCGCCGTCGAGGGGCGTGATGTCGGAGGGGACTCGGCCCGGGAGCTGGCCGACTTCCGCCTGCACAAGATCGGCTTTATCTTCCAATCCTACAACCTCATTCCGGTATTGACGGCGGAGGAAAACGCCGAGTTCACCCTGATGCTGCAGGGGGTGCCCAAGCCGGAACGCCGCCGCCGGGTGAGGGAACTCTTCACCGATCTGGGGATCGGGGGACTGGAGAACCGCAAACCCAACGACCTCTCGGGAGGCCAGCAGCAGAGGGTCTCCATCGCCCGCGCCATGGCCCCGCACCCGGCCGTGGTCCTCGCCGACGAGCCGACCGCCAACCTCGATTCCCGAACCGCAGAGGACCTTCTGGCCCTGATGCGACGTCTCAACGAGGAGAAGGGGATGACTTTCCTCTTCAGCTCCCATGACCCCCTGGTTATCGCCTATGCCCGGCGGGTCGTCCGCCTGCGGGACGGGCACATGGAGTCGGACATCCGACAGCAGGAGCGAGGCAATCTCCGGAACCCCTGACACAAAAAAAGAGCCGGAAATCCGGCTCTTTTTTTTAAACTCATCCCGAGTATCCAACCCTGTCGAGCGCCTCCCCTAGGGAGCCGGAGCGTACTGGGTCAGCACCTGATGGAGCTTCTGCGCGGCCGGGGGGGTCTTGGGCACCTGGCCGGCCAGGATGTCTCTGGCGGAAATATCGGGTTTGCCGTAAAACTCGCCGTTGTCGTCCGCATCGATTTTCAAGGCTGCTCCCTCCAGTGAGATTCCGGCAAATATGCCGCGGCTTCGCGAGTAGGAATAGATCTCCGCTTTGAGCTGGACATCTGTAGCCGCCTCGGCGCTGCGGCCCACGGGCCCGGCAGCCACGGCGGCATCGGCGCCCAGGGTGTATTTGCCGTGCATGATCCCCTCGACGCTGCGGGGGGATTTGAAAACCAGGAGGATGTCGGTCGAGGACGCTCCGATCTGCCAGCCGACGCTCCCTCCGTACAGTGAAATGAAGGTCGGAGGGCTCCAGTCGCCGCTTTTTTCACGCACCGCGAGGACGCCGGTCCCGTAACGGCCTCCAACGATGAACCCTGCCTTGATCACCCCCGGGATAATGGCGATCCCGTAGGCATTTTTAAGCAGTTCGGGGGGAATGGCGTTTTCAGGAACGGACATTATCTGCTGCATGACGGTGACGGCCTCACCGACTTTCTCCCCAGGTTGTTCGGCTGCCTGACCCCGGACGGGGAGAAAAATCGTCATGGCAACAAGGAAGGTTGCAAAACTGAACGACCACTTTTTCATGGTTCGGCTCCTTTCGGTCAGTGCAGGTTTCCTGTAGTTCTTTAGTCATTAAATCAGGTGCGGACCGAAAGTCAATTTTGACAAACATAGAGAACTTCCGTGCCGAAAGGGGACGTTTCTTACCGGGGAGATGAGAAGTTCTATTTACACCGACGACACATTCGCCAGCAGGGAGGAGGCGGTCGATGCCTGCCTGGTCTCCGGCTGAAACATTGTCAACGGCCTGGAGAAAACGGCCCTGACGATCGGAATCCGCCGATGCCCCTGCGAACCATAACGAGCCCTCCTCCTTTTAGAAGCCCTCTACATTCGATGCCGGTCTGGCAAGGACCGGAATGTTGTCGAGCACCCTCGCCCGACTCTCCCTGTTTGTGTCGAGGGAGACCCGGTCGAGCATATACCCCGCCAGCTGAAGAAATTGCATGGCTTCTTTTCTGGCCTTTGCGTATCCGGATGGCCCGACGGGGTCGCGGGAGGGGACATAGACCAGGGCACGATGGTCGGCGTGCAGAAAAAAGGTCACATACACCCTGGGAAGACCTCCCTTTTTCAGGCCGATGACAAATGCCGAACAATACTGGCTCGGGAACCCTTCCAGGGAAAGTTGCGAAGGACCGATGGATTGGTAAACCTCGACGACCTCGTCGGCGTCGGAATATCCGACGATGGGCAGGTTCCAATCGACCAGAAAGGAAGCGCCGGGAAAAGAGGGGCGGGAGCAGCCCCCCGGAGGCGGGCCGACCCTGGAAGCATGTCTGTCCCTGGCGCCGGTGAGCCAGTCGAGCCGTGGCAGGCTCCTGATTTCCTCCGTTTCCCCCGAACCTGTTTCCTGCCCCCGTTCCATTTTCGCCGTCACATCGGCCAATCGCTTTTCCGCCAGGGATTTCTCCGCCGCCAGCCGCTCCCGTTCCCGGCTTTCGAACTCGGCGCGCTCCCGGGTCAGTCGAAGGGCCCGGGTCAGTTCCTCAGCCCGGGTTTCCGCCCCGGCCTTCGCCGCAAGAAGCCTCTCCACCTGCGCCCTTGCCGCCGGAGCTTCCAACGCCTTTTCCCGGGTCGATCGCAGCGCCCTTGAAAGGTCTTTCAGCTGGTTTTCCAACAAAGACTTCTCTGCCGCAAGCCGTTCTCTCTCGGAACGTTCCAACTCGAAGTTCCCGACCGCCTCCCGGTAGGAGGCCAGAAGCTCTTCCAGCTTCGATTCGACCGCCCTTTTCTCGGTCTCCAGGCGTTCACCGTGGTGCCTTTCGGCGACAAGACGCTCTTTTTCGCTACGCTCCTCGGCCATCTTCGCCTCGGCCAGCCCCACCGCCTCCGTCAACTCCTGCACCCGTTTTTCAACGAGCGCCTTCTCCCGGGACAGGCGCTCCCACTGGGCCCGATCAGCCTCCAGGCGCTCCCTTTCGGTGCGTTCGACGGCGGTTTTCGCCTCAGCCAGCTGCACGGCCCTTCCCAGTTCCCGCAACTGTCTTTCCGCAAGGATCTTCTCCGCTCCCAGACGCTCCCGTTCGGCGCGTTCTTCGACCAGCCTTTCTTCGGTCAAGCGGACCGACTCGGCAAGTTCCGCGGCACGGGCTTCGGCCGCAGCCTTCTCCGCCGCCAGACGCTCGTCCCCGGCCTTTGCGGTCCTCAGCCTCTCGCGTTCGCCGCATTCGGCGGCAAGGCGCTCCTCGCTGAGCCTGACGCGCCGGGCCAACTCGGCCGCCCGAGCTTCCGCCTCTTTTTTCGCTGCAGCCAGGCGTTCTCGTTCGCGGCGTTCAGCGGCCAGCCGCTCTTCTGCCAGGCGAACGGCCCGGGTCAGATCGGAGGTCCGCTTCTCCGCCCCCGCTTTTTCGGCAGCGATCCTTTCCTGTTCTTTTTGCAGGATCACGAAGCGCTTTTCAGCCGCCTCCTTTTCAGCCGCCTCCTTTTCGCGGCAGCCGATTCCCTGGAAGATGCCAGGCCGAATCTGATCTTTTCAACGACAAGGCCCAGCGCTTCGACCCGCGCCCGAATCAACGCTTCGGCCCGGTCTTTCTCCCTCCCCTCCCGGGTTTGGTCCCGCTCGCCGCCAACCCTGTGCACCAAGGCTTTCCGGAAGGCCTCCGGGCTCAGAACAACCGGAAGACTGCGCACCATAACCTCCCGAAGGGCTGTACCGTAGTTGAGGTTCACCCCTTCCATGACAAACCCCAGGGCTCTTGCCAGCTCCAGGGCCGCCGCACGGAGCTTATCCTCCCCGTCCACCCCGGCCGGAAGGGAGCCGTCGGGAACATAGACCAAGCACTTGCGGCTTTCCTTGAGGTAGAGCGCGAGGTGAACCCGCCTTGTCTCTTCCCTGCGCACCAGGCATACAAAACATTCGCAGACAACCGGCGCGAGGCCCTCCAGGGGGATGGCAACGGGAAGCTGGGACCGGTAGACGGCCTCCACTTCCGGCTCGACGGCCTGAATGCCGGGAAACGAACTGTCGAGAACGAACATAGGGCCTCCGGGAGATGGCCCCGGGCGGCAGGCGCAAAAAAGCCGGGGCTGAAATATCATGGGATATTTCGGCAACCCGGCTGTCTCGGGGAGACCCTGTGGGCTTTCCGCCCCATTCTCGCGAATGGTTTAGTATTATCGTGTACCCCGTCAGGGTGATATGACGTAATGCAAATTTGATGCTTTGGCAAAAACTCATTGGATGGCTAAGCAAAAATTTCGTCCTACAAGGCCTGGTGGTTTTTCAGGGGCGAAGGCTTACATCAGGTAGGTCGAGGTCCTGAAAAAACGCCGTAAACGCCGTAGGGCGGCCTTTTTGCGACGCCATCAAATTTATTATCAGAAACAGAGGGGTTAGTCAACCGGAGAGAGATGTTTTCGGGCCACGGCGCTTTTCCGCGACCACCAGAAATGGCGCCTCCCGACGATTGGGCGGCTGGAGCTTGAGAACCTGCCAGTCGTGCGACGGAAGATGGCCGAAGAGGGCCTCTACGGCGACGCCCTCCTCCGTTCCTCCGGGATGCCCCGTATAGACCGTAACGGCCATGCGGCCGCCGGGGGCGAGAAGGCCGAGGGATTGCCTCAGGGCCTCCAGGGTCGATTCGGTCCGGGTCCTTACCTCGGGTCGCCGCCGGGGAGAAAGCCGAGATTGGCGACAATTCCCCGCGGTGATTCCGCCAGGTAGCGGGAAATTTCACTGTGGCTGTCGTGAATAAGGTGGACCCCCGGGGAAAAAGGCGCCCGGGGCTCGGACGGACTTCGGAAAAAGACCCTGGCTCCCGCCCTGCGAGCAGGGACTCGGTCCGAAGAAGGGCTTCACGCTGGATATCGAAGGCGAGGATGCGTCCCCGGGGTCCGAGGCGATGGAAGAGAAAGAGGGTGTCGCGGCCCGTTCCGGCCGTCAGGTCAAGGGCCAGGTCACCCGGACTCAGGACGTCTGCCAGGAGCCGATGGGACCAGGAAACCATCCGGGTAAAAGGTCGTTCGGCCGCCGGTTCTCCCTCATCCCGCGGAGCGGACTTCATCCAGCACCCGAAGCTTGAGGTCGATCACCTCACGGGGGGAGAGGCGCAGAAGGGTCGTCAGCTGGCGCATCAGGGCGTCCTCGTAGCGGTCGAGGGTACCGTCGGCGTAGACGATACGCCAGAGGGATTCCACGAAGTCGAGCTTTTCCTCGGTTGTGAAATTTTCGTTGATTTCCCGGGTAAACTGGTAGAGGTCCGGACTGGACTCCCTTTCGCGGCGGGAAATCTGTCATCAACTCGGTCACCGCCTCGGCGGAAATTTCGAAATTTCGTTGCAGCAGGTCCCGGATGAGATGGGATTCGTCCTCGTTGAAGTCGCTGTCCGTCAGGGCCATCTCCAGAAGAAGGGCGCACGCCGCAATCCGGAGGCGTTCCTGGGGCGTCCGGGGCCCCTGGCGGGAGTTCGGTTTCGTTCCCAGCAGGCCTTTGAGTCGGTCGAGGATCATTTTTTCCCTTCCCTGTAGTGGATCACCCGGGCGCGTTCCAGTGTGACCATCCCACCGTGGAGCATCCCGTCGAGCCGGGGAAGAATGGCGTCGATTTTCTCCTGGTTGTCCACCACCTCGATGACCACCGGCAGGTCGGAGGAAAGGCGCAGGAGCTTGTCGGTGTGGGTTGTGCTGTGGGCGCCGAAGCCCATGGCGCCCTTCAAAACCGTGGCGCCGGCAAACCCCTCGACCCGAAACAATTCCACCAGCGCCTCGTACAGGGGCTGATGCTCCCACCGGTCGTTCTCTCCGACAAAGATGCGCATCAGGGTCTGTTCACCTTCCAGTCGCGACATATCGAGTCCTCTCTTCTCAGATTCTCTTCGCCAGCGAAATTCCGAGTCCGGCAAACACAAGGCAGATGACGATGTTCAGCACAATGTTGGCCCCCGCCGCCAGATAACTGCCGTCCTCAAAAAGGCGGAACGTTTCGTACGAGAATGTTGAAAAGGTCGTGAATCCCCCCATGAAGCCGGTGGTGATGCCCATCCGGACCTCCGGGGAAAGCACCGTGCTGTGCAGGGTCGCTTCCATGACCAGCCCGAGCAGGAAGGAGCCGGCGACGTTGACCACCAAAGTCCCGTAGGGCAATCCCCGCCCGACCAGGGTATAGGTCCACCCCGAAACCGCATATCGCGACAGGCATCCGAAGGCGCCGAACAGGCCGATATAAAAGATCTGCATAAAACCACCCCGCATTGCATTAGGGATCCGGCGAAAAGTGTCGTTCATTATCCTACCCGGCACCACTGGTGTCAACCGCCTTCCCAGGATACTCATTAAAAATCGGGCCCAATCTCGCCCTTTCCCCTTGAAACCCCGCAGAGCACTTTGCTATAATATTTAGCACTCTCGAGGACAGAGTGCCAACCACTAAAAACAAACCCCAAAGTCTTTTTTACGAAGGAGCAGACGATGAGCGCCCTCAGCCTGCCGGCGGTCACCGACGGTTTCGAACATTACATGACCCGGATCAACCGCTTCGACCTGCTCAGCCGGGAGGAGGAGTGCGAGCTGGCCAGGCGCTATCGCAGCCGGGGTGACCTTGAGGCGGCCCATCGCCTGACCTGCGCCAACCTTCGCTTCGTGGTCAAAATCGCCAGGGAGTACCGGACCTACGGCATGAAACTGCTCGACCTCGTGCAGGAGGGGAACATCGGGTTGATGATGGCGGTGAAGAAATTCGATCCGGAACGGGGGATTCGCCTTATCACCTATGCCGTCTGGTGGATCAGGGCCTACATTCAGAGCTTCATCATCCGCAGCTGGTCCCTGGTGAAAATAGGCACCACCCAGGCCCAGAAAAAGCTCTTCTTCAAACTCAACCAGGCCCGGGAGGCCATCCGGCGGATTACCGGCGGCGAAGACGACATGGAAGAGGTGGCGAGGGATCTGGAGGTCCGCGATAAGGAGGTGGAGGAGATGGCCCTGCGCATGTCCTCCCGCGACGCCTCCCTCGACCTGGAGCTGACCGAGGGAGACGATTACTCCTTGATGGATTCCCTGGCCGACGAGCGGGAAAATCAGGAGGAGCTGCTCCTCAAAAAGGAGGAGGGCCGCTCCCTCTCCGAAGAGGTAAAAAAGGCCCTGAAGACCCTGAACCCCCGGGAACGGCGCATCATCCATGACCGGATCCTCACCGACACCCCGCGGACGCTGCAGGAGCTGGCCGATGACTACGGGATCAGCCGGGAGCGCGTTCGGCAGCTGGAAAAAGCCGCCCTGTCCAAGATCAGGGGGACGCTTGGGGCCGTCCAAGCAGTCTAACCTGCCTAGTCTGTCTAACCTGTCCAACAAGTCTGACCGCTCGATTTGCTTCCTCCCTTTTCTGCAGCTTTTTCCCTCCACATCCCTTATATCCCCGACACCTTTCGACATTATCGTTTTTTAACTTGACGACCGTATACGGTATTAAGTAGTATTTTTTGCGCTATATTGTGTCAGGCCGCGAAGCGACCCCGCTTCGTTTTTTTATTCCGAGGCAATTCACATTTCCCGAAGCTAGACTTTCCGCCTGAGAGCCGATTCCAGGGTCCTCACCGGTCTGCACTGAAAATGGGACTTATGGGAATTTCTACCTTTTTTGGACCAAGACCAATGATGGAGCGGCGGGGTTTTTCGACCGTCCCCAATAAACAACGGAGGAAGTTCAAATGTCCGAACTGCATAAGCGTATCCGAAGAACGAGTCTCCACGACAGGGTCAGGAAGGTCGAAGAAGTCCTCCCCATGTTCCGCAACGGCATGAGCCTCGGCTGGTCCGGCTTCACCCCCGCCGGCTATCCCAAGGAGATTCCCATCGCCCTTGCCGACCATGTCGAAAAGAACAATCTTCAGGGGCAGCTGCGTTTCAACCTCTTTATCGGCGCCTCGGTGGGGGTGGAAACCGAGGACCGCTGGGCCTCGCTGGACATGATCGACCGCCGCTGGCCCTACCAGACGGGCAAAAATATCCAGAAGGGGATCAACAGCGGCAAGATCCGCATGGGCGACAAACACCTTTCGATGTTCGCCCAGGACCTCGGCTACGGCTTCTACACCAAGGACAACGGTGGCCGCCTCGACCTGGCCATCATCGAGGTCTCGGCCGTCACCGAGGACTGCGGGCTCGTTCTCACCAGCTCCTGCGGGGCCGTCCCCGAGATCTGCCAGATCGCCGACAGGATCGTTCTCGAGGTCAACACGGCCGTCCCCTCTTATGAGGGCCTGCACGACATCATCGAGCCGGTCAACCCGCCGAACCGTCCTCCCTTTCTCATCAGCCGCGTCAACGACCGGGCCGGGCGCCCCTTCGTCCCCGTAGACCCCGACAAAATCGTCGCCATCGTCGAATCAAAGCGCCTCGACAACGGCCGCGCTTTCGGAGAACTGGACGAGACCGCCGAGCGGATCGCCGGCCACATCATCGATTTCTTCCGGGCCGAGGTCGCCGCCGGTCGGCTGCCGAAGGACCTTCTTCCCCTCCAGTCCGGCGTCGGGAGCATCGCCAATGCGGTCATCGGCGGCCTGGCGAGCGGTCCCTTTTCCGGCCTTCGGGTCTGGACCGAGGTGCTGCAGGACACGATGCTTGACCTCTTCGACTCGGGCAAGCTCGATTTTGCCTCCACCGTCTCCCTCTCCTTCTCCAACGAGGGCTTTAAACGTTTTTACGCCAATTGGGAGAAATACAGCGACAAGGTCCTGATGCGGCCCCTCTCGGTGGCCAATCACCCCGAGCCGATCCGCCGCCTGGGCTGCATCGCCATGAACACCCCGGTGGAGTTCGACATCTACGCCCATGCCAACTCCACCCTGGTCGGCGGCACCCGGATGATCAACGGCATCGGCGGCTCAGGAGACTTTCTGCGCAACGCTTATCTCTCCATCATGCACACTCCGTCTGTGCGCCCCAGCAAAACCGACCCCACGGGCATCACCTGCGTAGTGCCGATGGTCACCCACTGCGACCATACCGAACACGACCTCGACGTCCTGGTCACCGAACAGGGCCTGGCCGACCTGCGAGGGCTCGCTCCCAGGGAGCGGGCACAGCTCATCATCGACCGCTGTGCCCACCCCGATTACCGCCCTATGCTCCAGGACTATTTCGACCGGGCCCGGCACGAGTGCCTTGCCAAGGGAGCCGGGCACGAACCTCACCTGCTGTTCAAGGTCTTCAGCATGCAGCAGAGCCTGGCGGAAAAGGGGACCATGAAAATCGACGGATGGGACTCTGCAATACTCCCCTGAGGAAACGTCGGTTTTTCCGAAAAGCCCCTCCCCGGAGGGGCTTTTTTGCGCCTGCCCGATGAACACACTTCGGGCAAGCTGCGTGATTGACAATTCTTCCGGCATCTCGTAACGTTGTTCCCACCATCGATGACACGGAGATGGCGGCATAGCGCCGCTCCCAGACAGAACCCGTCCAAATCACCGACAAAAATCAAGGAAACCACAATGCAGCGCTCATTCCTCCTCATCGCCCTGGTCCTCGGCCTGACCGCCTGCTCCGCGACCAAGGTCCCCCCTCCCAACAAGTCGCCCCAATATTATTTTCAATTGGGTGAGAGGGATTTCGAAGACGGCCTGTACAAGGAGGCCATCGCCGACTGGGAGAAGGTCAGGGACGCCTACTACTCGCCCGAGCTTACCGCGCTGGCCGAGATGAAAATCGCCGACGCCCACTACAAGAACAAGGAATACGTGGAGGCGGCTGCAGGCTACGAGGATTTTCTGAAACAGCATCCCAACCATGCAAAGACACCCCAAATCCTCTTCAAACTGGGGATGTCCTATTACAAGCAGATCCTCTCTCCGGACCGGGACCAGACCGCCACTAAAAACGCGATGGCCACCTTCGAGAGCCTGCTCAGGATGTATCCCGACTTCCCCGAGAAGAAAACCGTTCAGGGGGATATCCGGGAATGCAAAAACAATCTAGCCGAACACGAATTCTACGTCGGGCATTTTTACTTTCGCACCGACCACGACCCATCGGCCGTCGGCCGACTGAAGGGGCTGATCGCCGACTACCCCGATTATCCCGAACTGGACAAGGCCTACTTCTTCCTGATCCGGGCCTACCTCCAGGAGGGAAAGCGAGACAACGCCCAGGAAGCCTTCCACACCCTTTCCCAGAAATTTCCGCAAAGCCAATATCTCTCCAAAGCCAGAGGATTGCTCGGTTAATCCGGGCCTCCGCCAGCCTCCGACCATCCTTTTCCCCGGCCGGTCCGCCCGGAGCCGGGGAGGCTCTCATTACCACAAATGGGACAAGTCTTTTTCTCTTGACTTGCCGTTTACGGCATTATATAAATTTACTCGTCCTATAACGGGATTTTAGGACGGTCAAAATTCTTGCCGCGAACATTCCAAGAGTTCAGGATTATTGGGCTTTTTAATTTCAATCTCTACATCCCAAGCATCTGCGCCCACCCCGTTGGTCGGGGGCGGGGCACGTCGGTGGTCATCCGGATAAACAATACTGTCTGTTTATTCTAAACCGGTTTTTTACCTGCTACGTTCGGGGCGCGTTTGCGTTACCGACAAATTCACGAGGAGGAGAGAGATGCCTTACGGAACCCTGGAAAGTCGTATCCGTCGCAAGTCCCTGCTCAGCAAGGTCATGAAGGCTGAAGACACCATCAAGTTCTTCAAACCCGGCATGAACCTCGGCTGGTCAGGCTTTACCCCTGCCGGCTATCCCAAAGAGGTGCCCATCGCCTTGGCCGACTACGTCGAGCAGAACAGCCTGCAGGGCAAGTGGAAGTTCAACCTCTTCATCGGCGCCTCGGTGGGCGTCGAAACCGAAGACCGCTGGGCCACCCTCGACATGATCGACCGCCGCTGGCCTTACCAGACCGGCAAGAACATCCAGAAGGGGATCAACAGCGGCAAGATCCGCATGGGCGACAAGCACTTGGGTCACTTCGCCCAGGACGTCGGCTACGGTTTCTACACCGAGAACGGCCGGATGGACGTCGCCATCATCGAGGTGTCGGCCATCACCGAGGACTGCGGCCTGGCCCTGACCTCCTCCTGCGGCATCGTTCCCGAACTGATGACGGTCGCCGACAAGATCATCCTCGAGGTCAACACCGGAGAGCCCTCCTTCGAGGGGATCCACGACATCATCATGCAGCAGAAGCCGCCCCACAGGCAGCCCTTCCTCATCACCTCGGCCGAGCAGCGCGTCGGCTCCCCCTATGTCCCCTGCGACCCCGACAAGATCATCGCCATCGTCGAGTCCAAGCGCCGCGACAAGGGTCGGGCTTTCGCCGAGCAGGACGCAAGCTCCGAGGCGATTGCCGGTCATATCCTCGACTTCTTCCACCATGAGGTGAAGAAAGGCCGTCTCCCCGAGAACCTGCTCCCCCTGCAGTCCGGCGTCGGCTCCATTGCCAACGCGGTGGTGGGCGGTCTGTGCAAGGGCGATTTCTGGAACCTCTCCGTCTACACCGAGGTCCTTCAGGACACCATGCTCGACCTCTTCGACTCGGGCAAACTGAACTTCGCCTCGGCCTGCTCCCTCTCCCTCTCGGAGACCCCGGGTTTTCCCCGCTTCTTCGATGCCTGGGACAAGTACTTCGACAAGATCGTGCTGCGGCCCCTCTCGGTCTCCAACGCGCCGGAGCCGATCCGCCGCCTGGGGTGTATCGCCATGAACACCCCCGTCGAGATCGACATGTACGCCCATGCCAACTCGACCCTGGTCGGCGGCACACGAATGATCAACGGCCTCGGCGGCTCGGGCGACTTCCTGCGCAACGGCTACCTGAAGATCATGCACACCCCGTCGATCCGTCCCAGCAAGACCGACCCCCTCGGCATCACCTGCGTCGTGCCGAAGGCCCCGCACATCGACCACACCGAGCACGACCTCGACTGCGTCGTCACCGAGCAGGGTCTGGCCGACCTGCGCGGCCTGGCGCCGAAGGATCGGGCCAAGGCCATCATCGAAAAATGCGCCCATCCCGAGTACAAGCCGATCCTGCAGTCCTACCTCGAAATGGCTTCCAGCGAATGCCTGGCCAAGGGGATCGGCCACGAACCGCAGCTCTTCGACCGCTGTTTCAAGATGCAGCAGAACCTCGCCGCCAACGGCACCATGCGCATCAAGAACTGGGATATCAAGGTCGACCTCTGCGAATAAAGTTCACGCTTGATTGCGATGCCAATCCAGTGTCAGCCCCCGGGAAACCGGGGGCTTTTTTTGTGCCTGAAAGCACGCGGTGACGGTCTCCGCTGTCGTGAAGCGCCCTTCCCCGAGATCCTTTCTTGCAAAGGACGGAATCTTCTAATATAGTGTCCTCGAATTCAGCAACGGGAGCCCCCATGAAAACCATCGATTGCCGCGCCCAGAGATGTCCCCATCCGGTCGTCGAAACACGCAAGCTGATCCTCTCGGCCCCCGGCACCCCCCTCCAGGTCCTGGTGGGGGACGAAACGGCGCGAGAGAACGTCTCGCGCCTGGCACAAAGCCAGGGGTATTCGGTGGAGGTTTCGTCCACCGAAGGCGGCTACGCTCTCGACCTCCAGCCTGGGCAGAAGAGGGAGGCGGCAGCACAGGGGCAGGCGGTTTCCGGAAACACCGTGGCCTTCCTGGCCTCGGACCAGATGGGCAGCGGCGACCCTGAGCTCGGCTACATCCTGATGAAAAACCTGATCTTCACCATGGCCGAGGGAGCCGAGCCGCCCGACACCATTCTCTTCGTCAACAGCGGTGTCCGGCTCGCAGCCGAAGGATCGGAGGTCCTTGATGCCTTGGATAAGCTCGCCTGCCAGGGGGTCGACATCGCCTCCTGCGGGCTGTGCCTCGACTTCTACAACTTCAAGGAGAAGCTGAAGGTCGGCCGGGTCACCAACATGGTGGAGATCCTGGAGACCCTGCAAAACGCCGGACGCATCATCCGGCCCTGATTCCTCTTTCCAATCCAACCTCTGGGAGTAGTTCGTAGCCTGGTGGCGCGCCCGGTCTTCAAAACCGGTGGGAGGCGTATCCCGTCTCCGGTGAGTTCGATTCTCATCTACTCCCGCCATTAAAAAAGTTCTTAAATAGCTGGGACTTAGCCTGCCATTCAGGCCTTCTTCTTGTGGTTTTACCACAGGAGAGGGCGAAAAGCTCGACGTCAAAGTCGTCTGGCTCGAAGTGCGCTCCATGCGCAACAAGTGGGCCTCCTGCTCGACCAGCGGACACCTGAACTTCAACGATGAGCTGCTCGCCTTCGCCCCCTCCCTCTCGCAAAAATCCCCCTTCCTCCCCTTGACATCCGGTTCCCCTGCGCAAGAATTTCCGCATGCCCCGACAAATCACAAGAAATTTCCTTTCGTGCCTGGAATTTCTTTCCGGCACGGATTGAGGCTGGTTTCCACCAGGGGCCACATCTTCCGGGGAGACGGACAAGAATGCCGGTTTCTTCACCTTTGCTGCCCGCATCGACCCAGGCACAGGGCATCTTTGACCTGTTCCAGTTCGTCCTGATTGTGGCGATTGTCATCCTGCTGATCGTCGCGGGTTTGATTACCTTCATCATCCTGCGCTACCGTCGCCGCCCAGGCGACGGCCTCCCACGCCAGGACTTCGGGGACCCCCGCCTGGAGACCTTCTGGACCGTCATCCCGCTTATGATCGTGACCGCCATGTTCTTCATGACGGTCCAGACCATGAACAGGGTTCATCCCCAGCCTCTCGGCCAGAAGCCGGAGCTCGAAATCGTGGCCCACCAGTGGTGGTGGGAGGTCCACTACCCGAAGTCCGGGGTCGTCACGGCCAACGAAATCCACATTCCCGTCAGGTAAAAACTATCCTGTACCGGCTTGACCTCGGCTGACGTGATCCACGACTTCTGGGTGCCCCGGCTTGGCCCGAAAGATCGACGCGATCCCCGACGCATCCCAATTTTGCCTGGATTTCGGCCGACGCGCCGGGGACTCTACCTGGGCACCTGCGCCGAGTACTGCGGCGCCGAACACGCCTGGATGCGCATCCGGGTCATCGCCCAGACGCCGGAGGACTTCGCGGAGTGGACTGCGCATCAGCAGCAGCCCGCCGCCTCCCCGTCGGCGGCAGGCCACGCCGGGCGGGGAGCTGTTTCTGGAGCTTACCTGCATGCAACTGCCACCCATCGCCGGCACCAGCGCCAAGGCGACATCGGCCCCGACCTGACCCACCTCGGCAGCCGCCAGACCCTGGCTGCCGGGGTCTTGAAAATACCCCGGGCAACCTGACGCGCTGGCTCGCCGACCCCCAGACCATCAAGCCGGGCTGCAACATGCCCAACCTGCAGCTCGAGCCAGACGAGTTGAGCGCCCTGTCCGCCTACCTCGAGGAGCTGAAATGATGCGATGCAGCCAGGCCGCATACGGCCCCCGCTCCGATCCGGACCATTCCGGAATACCAGGGGCTGCTGAGCTGGGTCAGCTCCGTCGACCACAAGCAGATCGGCATCATGTACCTGCTCGGTGCCCTGTTCTTCTTTCATCCTGGGCTGGTCGAGGCGCTGCTCATCCGCATCCAGCTGGCGCGGCCCGGAGAACACCTTCCTCTCCCCAGACGCCTACAACCAGATCTTCACCATGCACGGCACCACGATGATCTTCCTCGTGGTGATGCCGCTGCTGATCGGTTTCTCGAACTACTTCGTGCCGCTCATGATCGGGGCCCGGGACATGGCGTTCCCGCGCCTCAACGCCTTCGGCTTCTGGCTCTTCCTGTTCGGCGGGCTGCTGCTCTACTTCAGCTTCATGGCCGGCGGCGCGCCGGCTGGCCGGCTGGTTCGCCTATGCGCCGCTGAGCGAGAAGGCCTATCTGTTCAACACCGGTCTGGACTACTGGATCGTCGCCCTGCTGGTCACCGGCATCGGCTCGATCGCCACGGCCATCAACGTGATCGTCACCATCTTCACGCTGCGGGCGCCGGGCATGACGCTTGCGCCGCCTGCCGCTGTTCGTCTGGATGACGCTGGTCAACGTCCTTCCTGATCATCTTCGCGCTGCCGGCGCTCAACGCCGCCCTGGTGATGCTGCTGGTCGACCGGCAGCTCGACGCGCTCTTTTTCAAACCGGCGCAGGGCGGCTCGGCCCTGCTCTGGCAGCACTACTTCTGGTTCTTCGGCCACCCCGAGGTCTACATCCTGATGCTGCCGGCCTTCGGGATCATCTCGGAGGTGATCCCGGTGTTCTCCCGCAAGCCGATCTACGGCTACGGCTTCGTGGCCGCCTCGACGGTGGCGATCGCCTTTCTGAGCTTCGCGGTCTGGGCCCACCACATGTTCGCCACCGGGCTGCGGATTCCCCGTCTATTACGTCTTCGCCGGCGCCAGCATGCTCATCGCCGTGCCGACCGGGATCAAGATCTTCAACTGGATCGCCACCATGTGGGGCGGCTCGATCCGCTTCACGACCTCGATGCTCTTCGCCATCGCCTTCCTGATCCAGTTCACCATCGGCGGCCTGAGCGGCGTCGCCTTCGCCGCCGTGCCCATCGACTGGCAGCTGACCGACAGCTACTTCGTCGTCGCCCACTTCCACTACGTGCTGTTCGGCGGCATCGCTCTTCGCGATCATCGCCGGCATCTATTACTGGTATCCCGAAGATGACCGGCCGGCTGCTATCGGAAAAGCTGGGGCAAGGTCCACTTCTGGCTGATGGTCATCGGCTTCAACGTGACCTTCTTCGTCCAATGCACCTGCTCGGGCTGTTCGGCATGCCGCGCCGGGTCTTCACCTATCCGCGATCTCCCCTACCTGGCGCCGCTGAACCTCTTCTCCACCTGCTCGGCCTTCGTTCTGGCGTTCTCGCTTGCTGATCTTCTTCTACAACCTGGTTGCCAGCCTGTACCGGGGCGAGCCGGCCGGCGACAATCCCTGGAAGGGCTGGACCCTGGAGTGGGCCACCTCCTCGCCGCCGCCGCCGCATAATTTGACAGGTCCCGCCGGTCCGCCGTCGGCGGCCGCTGTGGGATCTGCCGCATCCCGAGATGCCCGAGGCCGCGCGCGACCGAGAAGGAACGCGAGGCCGAGATGATGGACAAGAACAAGATGGCGATGATCCTGTTCATTGCCTCGGAAGCGATCTTCTTTCTCGATGCTGGTCGTCGCCTACGTCTTCTTTCACCTCGGCCCGCAGACGGGGCCGCGGCGCCGCCGAGGAGCTGAATCCCTACAAGACCGGGGTCTTATCCGCCTGCCTCTTCTCCAGCAGCTTCACCATCTGGCGGGCCGGCTGCAACCGGGAGTCGAGCCGGCGGCGCACAGCTGGCTGGCTCATTGCGACGATCGTTCTGGGGATGGTCTTTCTGGTCGGCCAGGGGCTGAGTAGCGACGACCTGATCCACCGCAACGTGACCATCAGTCGCGACCTGTTCGGCACAACCTTTTTCACCCTGACCGGGTTTCACGGGCTGCATGTCATCATCGGCCTGATCATGCTGAGGATCCTTCTGGGACTGACCCTTTTCGGCCGAGCCGAGGAGCCGCGCTGGGACGCCATGGAAAGCGTCTCGCTCTACTGGCACTTTGTCGACACGGTCTGGGTCGTCATTTTCGCCGTCGTCTACCTATGGGCGTTTCTATGACCACGCTGGAACTCTTTCAAACAGCCTGGAGTTGGTATCCCTCGGTGATTGCCGGGTGCCTTCTTCTGCTCCTGTCTGTATCTGGCGGCCACCAGCCCGCTCTCGCCGTCCGCCTGCCGCCTGGTTCGGCGGGGGTGCTGGTGCTCTTTTGGCCCTGGTTTCGCCCTTCGACACCCTGGGCGACGACTATCTGTTCAGTGCCCACATGATCCAGCACCTGCTGCTGGTGCTGGTCGCCCCTCCGCTGCTGCTGCTCGGCATCCCCCGCACTTCGGCCCGCCTGCTGGAGCCCCGTGGATCGCCCGGCTCGAAGCGGATGCTCTCCCGGCCTCCGGTGGCCTGGCTGCTCGGGATCGGCACCTTGTGGATCTGGCATCTGCCGGTTCTCTACGCCGCCACCCTGGCGACGAGCGGATCCACATCGCCGAGCACCTGAGCTTTCTGGTCACCGGGGCTATTTTCTGGTGGCCGGTGCTCTGCCCGCTTGCCGACCATCGTCCTGCAGCCGGGACCGGCGATTATCTATATCTTCAGCGCGGGGTTGCCAATACCATCCTCGGGATCATTCTGACCTTTGTCCCCGGTCGGGCTCTACCCGCGCTATCTGCACCCCGAGGATGAGCTGGGAGCCCTCTCCCTCATCCGACACGGCTGGGGGCTGTCGGCGGCGGCCGACCAGCAACTGGGCGGATTGTTCATGTGGGTCGGCGGCGGCCTGGTTTTTCTGGTCGCCATCTTGGGCATCCTGCGGCGCGGGTATCTTTCGCAAACGGCCGAAAATCCTCTATCGCCGCCCACCGGGGAAAGCGCTCCTCGACGTCGTGCGCCGAACGAGCCAGAAAACGGAAATCGGATAAACACGGATAAAATCGGATAAAGGCAAAGGCAGAAGCTGTATTTACAGCCTAACACTTTGGGCTATTGATCTTTGGTCTTTAACTCCGCGAAAATCCGAATTGATCAGATCTGATCCGCGTGCAAATGCTTTTTCTGATAGAAAAGGGAAAACGCCATGAAGCAAGCCGGCACCGAATCGACGGAAGAAAACCGGGGCAGGAGAGGGGCCCTGCCTGAACCGACAGAGGAGTGGTCCGAGCCCCAGCCCGCCGCCATTCCGCCGCCGACCTACTGGCCGGTCACCCTGGCCTTCGGCACCACCCTCGCCGGGCTGAGCCTGGTGACTTCCTATTTGTTTTCTGCTCGTCGGCGTTCCGCTGATGATGCTGGCCCTGTCCGGCTGGGTCGGGAGTTGCGGCGATGACGTGCCCCACTTCCGAATGGAACCAGGCCTCCCGCGAGGGGCAGGCCTCGCGGCGGAAATTTCTCACATTGCTGAGTCTCGCCCTGGGGGCGCTGGGCTCGATGCTCGCCGGCGTGCCGGTGGTCGGTTTCGTGCTGGGCCCCATGTTTCGCAAACCGAACCGGAGCTGGGTGAGCATCGGCGCTGTGGACCAGTTTAACTCCGGCGAAACCGTGTCGGTCCGGTTTCGGGAACCGTCGGCGACCCCATGGGCGGCGCCACCGGGGAGACGGCGGCCTGGGTGCGGCGCGAAAGCCAGGGCGACTTTATCGTTTTCGTCGTCAACTGTACCCATCTCGGCTGCCCGGTGCGCTGGGAGGCCGAGGCCAAGCTCTTCTTGTGTCCCTGTCACGGCGGCATTTATTACAGCGACGGCAGGGTTGCCGGTGGCCCGCCGCCCCGTCCCCTGCATCGCTACAAAACGCGCATTCGCAGCGGTCAGCTGCAGATTCAGACCCGGCCGATCCCGATCACGACCACCTGACTCGGCAGGGTAACCGCTCACGAGGAGAGGTATGAGGATTTTGCGCCGCATGTGGCAGTGGCTGGATGATCGGACCGGCATCGTCGCGCTTGTCAAGCCGCTGGCGGTCCATCCGGTTCCGCCGGATACGGGGTGGTCGTATATCTTCGGCAGCGCCATCCTGGCGGCGTTTGTGCTCCAGGTGGTGACAGGCATGGCGCTGGCGACCGTCTATGTGCCCTCCGCGGGCGGAGCCTACGAGAGCCTCCAGTTCATCAACAACCAGGCCGCATTCGGCAGGTTGCTGCGGGGGGTCCACTATTTCGGCGCCTCGGCGATGATCCTGCTGGTCGGCATCCATATGATCCGGGTTTTCCTCACCGGCTCCTACAAATTCCCCCGGGAGATGAACTGGATCAGCGGCGTCTTTCTCCTGTTTCTGACGGTGGCTCTGGGCTTCACCGGCCAACTGCTGCGCTGGGACCAAAATGCCGTCTGGACTGCCGTCGTCGGGGCGGAGCAGGCGGGCCGCGTCCCGTTGTTCGGTAGCGCCCTGGGGCACTTCTTCATTGGCGGAAACCATCCTGGAAGTGCCACCCTCAGTCGCTTTTTCACGCTCCATGTCTTTGTCCTTCCGGCGCTTCTGCTGCTGATCGTCGGTTTTCACCTCACCATGGTGATCCGTAACGGAATTTCGGAACCTCCCCACCCGGATCGTCTTGTCGACCCCGCCACCTACCGGAAGCAGTACCACGCCATGCTCGAGCGGGAGGGGGTGCCCTTCTGGCCGGATGCAGCCTGGCGGGATGCGGTTTTCGGCTTCGTGGTCATTGCCGGGGTTTTCATGGCTGCGGCCTTTTTCGGGCGCCGCCCCTCGACAAGCCGCCGAATCCTGCCACCATCCAGGCGCTTCCGCGCCCAGACTGGTATCTTCTGTGGTATTACGCCGTACTGGCGCTTCTTCCCCACAAGGCGGAAAGTTACATCATCGTCTTCGGGCCGCTCCTCGCGGTACTATTTTTGCTGCTGTTGCCACTGTGGGCGAATCGGGGACACCGTCATCCGGGTAAACGCCCCTGGGCGGTCGGCAGTGTGCTGCTGATCGTCGTCAGTATCGCAGCGCTTTGGTATGCGGGCATTCATGCCAACTGGTCTCCGCGCTTTGATGCCAAACCTCTGACGGACCAAATCATTGGGACCACCAGCGGGCCGATTTACCAGGGCGGGCAACTCTTTTCCGAACGCGGCTGTCTTTTCTGCCACACCATATCGGGCAACGGCGGCAAACGGGGGCCCGACCTGACCGCGGTGGGCAACCGCCTGACGAAGGACCAGATGGTAATCCGCATCCTGAACGGGGGGTACAATATGCCCGGATACGGCGGAATTCTGGGGTCGGGAGAGGTCAAAAGCCTCGTCGCCTTTCTCCAGTCGCGAAAAAAAGACTGACTCTCGCAGCCTCCTCCCCGGGGGGGGGCGGCGCTCAACCGGCGTCCCCGCCTGCCGTCCCCTTTCCGGCGACACCCTTCGCCCTGCAGGGAGCAAGGCTGCATCTTCCGGCCGCAGACAGGGCAGAAGATGCCCCCTCTCCCGCCAAAACGGGCCCCGAATGCTTGTCTTTCTCGAAAAATCATGCCACTATACGCACCGTTAAAAATCTGACATGCACGAGGAGGAGATTTTATGGATCGCAATCTGGCACTGGAACTGGTACGGGTTACCGAGGCTGCGGCCCTGGCCTGCGGGCGGTGGGTCGGCAAAGGGGATAAAATGGCTGCCGATGACGCGGCCACCAGCGCCATGCGTCGCACCCTCGACTCGGTGGGGATAAACGGGACGGTGGTCATCGGCGAAGGCGAGATGGACGAAGCTCCCATGCTCTACATCGGGGAGAAGGTCGGCAACGGCGCCCTGCCGGAGGTCGATATCGCCGTCGACCCCCTCGAAGGCACAAATATCTGCGCCAAGGGGACCCACGGGGCCATCGCCACCATCGCCCTCGCCCCTCGGGGATGTTTTCTGCACGCCCCCGACATGTACATGGAAAAGATCGCCGTGGGTCCCTCGGCCCGGGGCGCCATCGATATCAACGCCACCCCCGGCGAAAACCTCAAGCGGGTGGCCGAGGCGAAAAAATGCTACGTGGAGGACCTGACGGTGGTCATCCTCGACCGGCCGCGACACGAGAAGATGATCGCCGAGGTCCGCCAGGCCGGGGCGCGAATCCTCCTGATTCCCGACGGCGACGTGGCGCCGGCGGTGGCCGCCGCCGTCGAGGGAAGCGGGGTCGACATGCTCCTGGGCATCGGAGGGGCTCCTGAAGGGGTCCTGGCGGCCGCAGCCCTCAAATGCATGGGCGGCGACATGCAGGGACGCCTCGTTTTTTCGAGCAACGAGGAGAAGGAGCGCGCCCGGGGTATGGGCATCGATGACTTCGACAAGGTCTACCAGACCGAGGAGATGGCCAAGGGCGATGTCTTTTTCGCCGCCACCGGGGTCACCAGCGGCGACCTGCTCCAAGGCGTTCGCTACTTCTCCGGAGGGGCGGAAACCCATTCCATCGTCATGCGGTCCAAAAGCCGCACCGTCCGCTTCATCAAGGCCCAGCACCAGTTCAATTTCAAACCGGTCTATTGAGGGGAGTCATCAGCCATTTTCCGGCTCAGGAGCCTCTCGGTCCCGATGAGTTTTCAGGGCAGAGGGTTAATCTGCCCTCGATTTGTCTTTTTCGCAGCAGGTTCATGCCTTGGTCCGAGAGGCTCCTGGTCCCGCCCGCAAAGGGAAAATTAAGCCTTGTCAAGCAGGAGGCTGATTGTTAGAATTTTCACCATCTTTTTGAATTATCCGGCATACATTGGGAGAGACTCATGGCGATCATCACAATCTCGCGAGAGATGGGAAGCGGTGGCATCCCCATTGCTCACAAGACGGCGGAAAAACTCGGCTATACCCTGATCGACGGGGAGGCCATTGCCAAGGTCGCCCCTTCCTACGGGCTGACTCTGGAGGCCCTCGAAAAAGCCGACGAGAAGCCACCGGCATTCGTGGAGAAACTCGATGAGCAGAGCGAGGTGGACCTTCACCAGATCGAGCTGATCATCCTGGACTACGCACTCAAGGGCAACGTCATCATCTATGGTCGCGGTGGGCAGGACCTGCTGAAAAACATCCAGAGCGTCCTGCGGGTACGGGTCATCGCCCCGTTCGAACTACGGGTGGAACGCTGGGCCGAAAGGGAATGGCTCGACCCCGACCTGGCCCGGGTCCTGGTGCAGAAGAAGCGACCAGCAGCGCGCCGGCTTCATCAAATATTACTTCGACCGCGACTGGGAAGACCCCATCAGCTACGACCTTGTCATCAACACCGAACGCCTGTCCGAAGAGGCTGCCGTCAAAGTGATCTGCGACGCCGTCAAGGACAAGAATCTCGTCGAGCAGAAGGGGCAGTCCAAGCAAATCCTCTCCGACCTCATCCTGCGGAAAAAAGCCGAGGTCGCCGTCCTTGCCTCGCCTGTGGTGGAGGCCCACCACATGGATATCGAAGTGGATGAAGAAAGGCCACCCTCTCCGGCCATGTCCACAGCGAGCAGGAGCGCCGGGAGGCGCTGCGGCTGGTGGGCAAGGTGGAGGGAATAAAGGACATCGTCGACCACCTCAAGGTCATCGAATACCGGACCTACCCCGGAGAGAGCTGATCCCCGCCCGCTCGCCCCAACCGAAGACCTGGAAAACCGGCCCCCAAGGGCCGGTTTTCCTTTTTTCCCGGGGGGAATGCGCTTGTCCGCCGGCACCCTTCGTGTTAACATGGGGCGCTTTCCCGGTTCACCGGGATTTCCATACGGTACAAGGAGAATTTTGAATCATGGCAGGACACAGCAAGTGGGCGAACATCAAACACCGCAAAGGCGCACAGGACGCCAAACGCGGAAAGGTTTTCACCAAGCTCATCAAGGAAATCACCGTGGCGGCCAAGATCGGCGGGGGCGACCCGGAAGGTAACCCGCGCCTGCGCACCGCCGTCGATAAAGCCAAAGCCGAAAACATGCCCAAGGACACCATCGACCGGGCCATCAAGAAGGGCACCGGCGATATCGAAGGGGTGAATTACGAGGAAGGGATCTTCGAAGGATACGGTCCCGGCGGGGTGGCGGTCATCGTGGAATTCATGACCGACAACCGCACCCGGACCGTCGCCGACGTGCGGCACATCTTCAGCAAGCACAACGGCAGCCTCGGCGTGAGCGGCTCCGTCTCCTTCCTCTTCGATCGCAAGGGCCTGATCGCCTTCGACACGGAGAACGGATTTCGACGCCATCTTCGAAGCGGCCCTGGAGGCCGGCGCCGAAGACGTCAAGGACGAGGGCGATGCTTACGAGGTCATCACCGACCCCTCCGACTTCATGGAGGTCCGGGACGTGCTCGCCGGCAAGGGGCTGAAATGGGAGACGGCCGAAATCACCATGCTCCCCCAGACCATGGTCAAGCTGGAGGGCAAGCAGGCCGAGCAGATGCTCAAGATGATGGACAAGCTCGAGGACAACGACGACGTCCAGAACGTCTACGCCAACTTCGACATCTCCGACGAGGAGATCGCCAGCTTGATGGGTTAGAAACCCGGTGACTGGTGACTCGCCGTCGTCTGGCGGCTATGGACGGGCAAGCTCGTGACTGGGGACTGTTCCGGTTCCAGAGACAGGCGATATGAGAATCTTGGGTATCGACCCCGGCACGCGGGTCACCGGTTACGGCGTGGTGGAAAAACGCGGGAATCGTCTGATCCATATCGATAACGGCGCCCTCTACACCCGAAGCGGCGACGAACTCGCCTTTCGCCTCAAAACCATCCATGACGGGCTCTGTCCGAATCATCGGGGAATATACCCCCGAAGCGGTGGCGGTGGAACAGATTTTCGTCGCCAAGAACGCCCTCTCCGCCCTGAAACTGGGCCATGCCCGCGGAGCGGCGCTTCTGGCCGGGATGAACGCCGGGCTGCCGGTTTTCGAATACACCGCCCTGCAGGTGAAAAATGCCGTGGTCGGCTACGGCAGGGCGGCCAAGCTCCAGGTGCAGCAAATGGTCCGGGCGCTGATCAACCTCCCCGAAATCGCCCAGGAGGACGCCTCCGACGCCTTGGCCGTGGCCATCTGTCATGCCCACAGCATGGACCTCGGCAACCGGCTTCGGGCCTTCGAAAAGCGCACGCTGAATCCCTTATCCTCCATTTCCGGCTGACCGATGATTGCACTTCTCAAGGGGCAGATAGCCTTCAAATCGATAGACCATCTGATTCTCGAGGTCGGCGGGGTCGGCTACCGGCTGCTGATCCCCCTGTCGACCTTCTACGCCCTGCCGGACGAGGGCCCGGTTCGCCTTCACGTCCATACCCACGTGCGCGAAGACGCCATCCATCTCTACGGCTTTCTGACCTCCGGGGAAAGGGAGATGTTCGGGACCCTGCTTTCGGTTTCCGGCGTGGGGCCGAAACTTGCGCTCAACGTCCTTTCCCACATCCCGGTCCCCGACCTGAATCAGGCCCTGGGCTCCGGGGACGTGAAGCGCCTGTCGGGTCTTCCCGGAATCGGCCGGAAGACTGCCGAGCGCCTCGTCCTGGAGTTGAAGGAAAAGGCGCGGAAGCTCACTGCCGGCCAGGAGAGCGCCCCTGCCGCTGCGCCGGGCGGTTCCGGAAACGGACCCCTTCGCAGACATCCTCTCGGCCCTGGTCAACCTCGGCTACAAGGAAAACCAGGCCCGGAAGGTCCTGGAGACGATGGAAATCCCGCCAGGCATAGCCCTGGAGGACGTGCTCAAGGGAGCGCTGAAGATCCTCGTTAAATAACTGGGGGATTAATTGGGGGCTAGGAACTGGCAGATATTGCATCTTGTGTCTTAGCTCCTGATTCTTCACCTAAAACTTAAAACTGGAAACTTAAAACTGATTCTATGCCCGACCGCCTGATCTCACCCGGATCCTCCGGCGACGATGATTCCTTCGATGCCTCGCTTCGGCCCCGGAGCCTGCGAGAGTATGTCGGCCAGTCCAAGGCCAAGGAGAACCTCCAGGTCTTTATCGACGCCGCCCGCGGCCGGCAGGAGGCCCTGGATCACGTCCTTTTCTACGGCCCCCCCGGGCTGGGGAAGACCACCCTGGCCAACATTATCGCCAGCGAGATGGGGGTCAGCATAAAAAGCACTTCGGGGCCCGTCATCGAAAAACCGGGAGACCTTGCGGCGATCCTCACCAACCTCGAGGCCGGGGACGTACTCTTCATCGACGAGATTCACCGCCTCTCCCCCGTGGTTGAGGAGATTCTCTACCCCGCCATGGAGGATTACCAGCTCGACATCATGATCGGCCAGGGACCTTCGGCAAGGACCATCAAGCTGGACATACCCCGCTTCACCCTGGTCGGCGCGACCACCAGGGCCGGCCTGCTCTCCTCGCCCCTGCGCGACCGTTTCGGCGTCATCAGCCGCCTGGAATTCTACAGTCACGAGGAGTTGGCGGTCATCGTCAAGCGCAGCGCGGGAATCCTGCGCATCCCCATCGACGAGGCGGGCGGGTTCGAGGTCGCCAGGCGCAGCCGGGGCACCCCCAGGATCGCCAATCGCCTGCTGCGGCGGGTGCGGGATTTCGCCCAGGTCAAGGGCGATGGCACCATCCACAGGGAGATCGCCGACCTGGCACTGAATCGCCTGGAGGTGGACGGCCGCGGTTTCGACCACATGGACCGGCGGCTGCTGCTCACCATCATCGACAAGTTCTCCGGCGGACCCGTCGGTCTCGAAACCCTGGCGGCGGCGGTTGGCGAGGAGAAAGACACTATCGAGGACGTGATTGAACCCTTCCTCATCCAGCAGGGCTACCTCAACCGGACCCCCCGGGGACGGACGGCCACCCGCCTGGCCTATGAGCATTTCGACCGCCTTTTGCCTGGACAGGGGCCCGCGGGAAGTCTTTTCTCCTGACCCCCAGGGGGGGCTTCGCCGGCTCCACCGTATCCGCGGACCGTCCCGTCGAAAGGGCTTCGCCCAGCCCCTGAGATTCTTGCCCTTTATAAAGACTCTATGGACCCACAAACCCGCCACCTTTTCATCGCTCAACTTGCCCACTGGGCCGAAGCCCTGATCGAGCAGGAACGCTCCCCATTCCGAAAGGTGGAGGTCCATCCAACCCTTCTGACCGGCAAGGGGGAGCTCTCCCCGCCCCTGGTTTTCTGGATCAACCGCGAGAGCTTCATGGCCGGCGGAGTCCTCCTCTTTCCCGATGGGGCTGAAAACGACCAAATCGAAACGGGGCTGGCGTGCAGCGCGGCTCTGGGTCTTCAACATTTCGTGACCTGGTCCTCGCAGGAAATCACCTTCTGGAACACCTTCGGCGGGACCCCTTCTTCACAGCGGACACTCCCCCTGGGTCGCCGGGCGTCCACCTCGGAATTTCGCCAGGCCCTGACGGCAATCATCAGGGAGCTGAAACTGCTTTCGGTCACAGGAGCCATCCCCCCCGCTCAGCTCTCTTCCCATTACCTGGCCAACCTCTGCCTGGGCGCTCTTCGGGCTGGGGCCCCCTTTCTGGAGGAGACCCATCGTGTGGCCCGGAGCCAAGAATTACTCGCGGGAGGAAACCGAACATCCCCTCCCATTGCGACCGAGGCTGCGCGAAAGGGGATGATGAGTCTGGTTCGTCTCCTGGCTCTTGTTTTCCATGATCGGCTGCCGGACAACGTTCAGCCCGAGGGCCTGGAAAGGGCCATGCGTTTTTCTGTCGACACCCTGCCTTCGGAGGTCCGCGAAGAGCTGAAATTCTCTTCGGCAGAACTGCCGCTTCCTCCGGAAAGCGCCGTCCGCTATCACCATCTGTTCCGTCGGCTGGGCCAGCTGCGGTGCGGAGAGGACCGCCAGCGAGCGGGACGCGTTCTCGAACTCCTCCAGGAGCATGGAGCCTCCTCCCTGGGTGGCCATCCCCTTCCCTTCCCTCCCGCAGCATCGGATGCCGGACCGACCCTCCTGGTCAACCCCGACCGTCTCTACCCCCACGGGGGGGAGCTGGTCGAGGTGGCCCCGCCCCCCATCCTCGCCTTCAACACCCTTTTGCGAAACCTGCAGGGATTGCCGCCGGCCCGGGCGCGGGGCTCCGACCTCTTCGCCCTTGGGACGATTCCGGAGCCGAAGACCGTCATAGGCGCCTTGACCAACAGCGCCCCCCCCAAGAGGGAGAGCCGGCCCACCCTGACCGCCATGCTTCGGGCCTCCTGGCCGACACGCCGCTTCGGCCTTCCCGCCGGCTCTCCGTGCTGGGTCTGGGAGTTGCTGCACCTTTTGGGCATCGCCGCGGAGGGCGCATCCCTGGGTCTGGACCTTTCGGACCAGTGGCTGACCGCCGATTTCGGCATTCCGATCGCCGACTTGCTGAAGGAACAATTCACTCTCGAACTTCTGGAGCGTTCTGCGGAAAACCGGGTGCGGATGCGCCTCATCAAGGGCGTCTTGCCGGAAAAGGCCACCTTCTTCATCGGCCCCGACGGCCCCCGTGAAATACCCCGGGAACGGCTGAGAAACGAGCATCGCTCCTTTTTCCCCCTGGCCCTGACCCTCCCCGAACCGCTCTTCCGCCTCCTGGAAGAGGGGGCCCTGCGCATTCCCCGGGAGGGGAATGTACCCCAGGCAAGGCAAGAAGAGCTCCGCCTGTTCCTCCAATCTACCCTGGCCCGCTACCTCGGGGCAGTCCTCGGAAAGTCCCCTGTATCCCTTGTCAGGGCCGGAAACCTTCCGAAAGGGATCCTCCCGTCCGGAATGCCTCTTCCGTCCGAGGAAATCCTGAAGGACCTGGCATCTCTTTCAGGAGGGAGCCGCACAGCCGGAAGGGTGGAGATCGATGCCCTTCTTGCAAACCGCCTCGGAGTCGACCTGGCTACCGCGGCCCCGGCCGGCGACCTCTCCGGGCGTCGCACCCCTGCGGCCTCTTCGGCGAAAATCTCCCCCGAATCCGAAGCAGCGGAAAAGATTGTCCAGGAGGTTTTCGTGGACGGGCTGCCCCATTTCCCCGAGCAATACCTGTATGACTACTATCGCCCTCCCCTTCGGGAATACACGTTCACCGGCCCCCTGACCTTGGAGGACGAGTTTTTCGGGAAAGTCGCCCTTTGCGACTCCATGGGCGAGGCCCTCCAGGTCGAGGGCGGCGAGACGGCTCGCGCGCTCCTGCTGGTCTCTCACAGCGGCCGTACGGCGGTGAGCCTGCCCGAGGACCGGGGGCTGACCGCGGCCATCCTGGAGCGCTATCTCAAGGATCTTGAACTGCTGCGCAGCAACCTGGCCAGAGCCACCCACATCCGGATCCCCGACCCCAAGGCGGCGGATTCCCTGGTCTGCAAGATCTGGGAATCTCTTTCCCTCCCCCCCTGGGATCTGGTCAAGGGCTGAAAACGCACAATTTCCCGGGGCGCTTTTTCTTTTCCCCGGGAAAGTGGTAACATAGGGCATTTTCCACTCTCATCAGGCGACCCCATGAATATTCTCCTTCATATCTGCTGCGCCAACTGCGCCATCTATCCAGTGAAAGTCCTCCGGGAGCAGAATCACCGGCTGACCGGGTATTTCTTCAATCACAACATCCATCCCTACCAGGAATTCCGGCGGCGTCTGGAAACCGTACGGGAATACGCCGAGAAGGTGGAACTGAGCGTGATCACGAAGGAGGATTATCTCCTTGAGGAGTTCCTCTCCAAGGTGGCGGCAAGTCCCCGCGACCGGTGCGATTACTGCTACCGCTCGAGACTGGAGGATACCGCGAGGACAGCCGCCGAGCAGGGCTTTGAGGCCTTTTCCACCACGTTGCTCTATTCGCGCTACCAGAATCACGAGATAATCCGCGCCTTCGCACAGGAGCTGGAAACCCACTTCGGCGTCAGGTTTCTCTACGAAGATTTTCGCACCGGGTGGCGCGAGGGCATCGAGACATCCAGGGCCATGGGCCTCTACCGGCAGCAGTATTGCGGCTGCATCTATTCCGAAAAAGAGCGCTATTGTCCGCGCAGCAGGAACTGACCGTGCAACCTGGAAAGCTTCTGATCATCGCCGGCCTGCTTCTCCTGGCGGCCGGGCTCTTTTTCACCTTCGGGGGCAAGATCCCCTTTCTGGGCAAACTCCCGGGGGACATTCGCATCGAACGGAACAACTTTTCCTTCTACTTCCCCCTGACGACCTGTATCCTTATCTCGCTGCTCCTCTCGCTCATCTTCTGGCTTTTTCGGCGTTAGCTCCCGCGCCGCTGTTCGTGGCCGGGAAAGTAAAACCAAATACGCTAAATCCTCAAAGCGTCCTCTCGCCCGCTCGCTTCGCTCACTGGAGGGCACAGAGGTCGCAGAGGAAGGCAAAAAACCTGGTTTATCTCTGCGACCTCTAGCGACTAAAAGGAGCGGGCGACAGAGGCCTTTAAAAACTTTGGGGGGTTCCCCAGGCCACCTCCCCTGCTCGGAAAATACCTTTGACGATGATTGCGGGCGCCACCTCCTGTGTTATCATATAACTTGCTAAAATGACTCAAACTTACCGGAGGAGACCATGATTGAGCTCATCGAGAAGACCCTGCTCACCGGCATAGGCGCCCTTTCACTGACCCAGAAAAAGGCCGAGGAACTCGTCCAGGAGTTCAGGGACCAGCTCAACCTCAGCGAGGAAAAGGGCAAGGAGTTGCTGAACAAGCTCCAGCAGGCAGCGGAGGAAAACCAGGAAAAACTTGAAAAGCTGGCCCGGCAAGAGGTCGTGAAAACCTGTCAGAACATGGGCCTGGTCACCATGGAGGAGTTCGAGAAACTCCACAAGAAGGTCCAGCAACTCGAAAAGCAGCTCAAAGCCCAGGAAAAATAGTCCGCCATCGGAACTGCCTTCCACATGCTGTCTTTTACCCGAATCAACCGCAATATCCGTTCCATCCGGCGCTACCGCACGGTCCTGGGGATATTGATCAAGTACGGCTTCGGCCAGGTGGTCGAACAGCTCAATATCAACTATTACCTTGAGTTGGGCCGTCGAATCGTCACCCTGGGAACCGCCCCCAAGGAGATCGAACGCCTGACCCAGCCGGTCCGTCTGCGCCTGGCCATGGAGGAGCTCGGCCCTACGTTCATTAAATTCGGTCAGATTCTCTCCACCCGCCCCGATCTGATCCCCAGGGAGTACGCCGATGAATTCCGCAAACTCCAGGACAAGGTCCCCTCCATCGGCCTGGAAGAGGTGCAGAACCAGATCCGGAAGGAATTGGGACATCCCGAGGAGGAACTGTTTGCCGAATTTGCGCCGGTTCCCATCGCCGCGGCCTCCATCGCCCAGGTGCACCGTGCCAGGCTCCACAGCGGCGAGGAGGTCGTAGTCAAAATCCGCCGGCCCGGCATCGAGCGGGTGGTGGAGACTGATCTGGACATCCTGATGGGGCTGGCCTACCTCATCGAGCGCCACATTCCCTCGGGGGATATTTATGACCCCGTCGGCATCGTCAAGGAATTCCGGCGAACGATCAAACGCGAAATGGATTTTTCCCGTGAGGGACATACCATCGACCGGTTCGCCTCCAATTTTGCCGAGGACCCCGTGTTTCACGTGCCGCGGGTTTTCTGGGACGTCACCGGCGAAACGGTTCTGACCATGGAGTTTGTCGAAGGCATCAAGGTTTCGGACTTCGACGTCCTGCGGGAAAAGGGTTATGACCTCAAAGCCATCGCCCGAAACGGCGCCGACGCCTTTCTAAAGCAGGTCTTGGTCCATGGCCTTTTTCACGGGGACCCGCATCCGGGCAATATTTTCATCCTCGAAGGCAATACCATCTGCATGCTCGACTACGGCATGGTGGGCAGACTCAGCGACAACCTCAAGTTCCAACTGGTGGACCTGCTGGTCGCCATCCTGCAACAGGACGTCGAAGGGCTCATCGACCAGCTGCTGTATTCAGGGGAGTTGACCGACGAGGTGAACACCCGCAGCCCTGCGCCGCGACCTGGCGGAATTCATCGACGCCTATTTCGAAATCCCCCTTCAGGAGATGAACGCCGGCCGTCTACTGGGCGAGTTCGTGGAAATCCTCACCCATTACCGCATCCGCTTCCCTTCGGACCTGATGCTGCTGGCCAAGGCCCTGGTGACCATGGAGGGGCTCGGAAGACAGCTCGACCCGGATTTCAACATGATTGGGCACCTCAAGCCATTCATGGAGAAACTGGTTCGGGAAAAGTTATCTCCCGCCTCCCTCTCCCGGGAGACCCTTCACATGGTTCAGGCCTACGGCGCCCTGGTAAAAAATCTGCCCAAGGACATCAAAGAGTTCATCAACCGGGTCAACAGGAACAAGTTCAAAATCGACCTGGAGCACCGCGGCCTGGAGAGGCTGATCTCTGACCTGGATAAATCGAGCAACCGCCTCTCCTTCAGCCTGCTCATCGCGGCGCTTATCGTGGGCTCGTCCCTTATCATGCAGACGGAAAAAGGTCCTATGCTCTTCGGTTTTCCGGTGCTGGGCTTCCTCGGCTACTCCATCGCGGGCTTTCTGGGACTTTGGCTTGCCATCGCCATCCTCCGGTCCGGCCGTCTATAACCACACGAGGTGTGGCTCAACTGCAACACCCCCTTGCATTTCTGCAACAATTTCCTGTATCAAAATTCCACTCCCGAATTTTTTTGTTTGAATTCAACGCATTGCTTCCGGAGACTTAGTGGCAGGGAAATTGCATTATTACGTTTTTTGGTAATACATCAATGATTTGACCTGACAGTTCAAGGAGGATATTCCCTACCATGATTTCCCAGCGTACCCTGGCCCAGCCCCTCATGATATCCGGCATCGGTCTTCATTCCGGGCACCGCATCAATATGACCCTGCGCCCCGCCGATGCCGGCACGGGCATCGTATTCCATCGAACGGAAGGGAACCGCACCGTTTCCATCGAGGCCGTCTCCGCCAACGTGGTCGACACCCGTCTGGCCACCGTCCTCGGGAAAAACGGGCTGACCGTTTCCACGGTCGAACATCTCCTGGCCGCCCTGGCCGCGTTTGGCGTCGACAACCTCCATATCGACATCGATGGCCCCGAAGTTCCCATCATGGACGGCAGCGCCGACCCTTTTGCCGCGCTCCTTGAAAAGACCGGGGTGCGCCGACTTGCCCGCAGCCGGAAATTTCTCGCGATTCGAAAGCCCATTTCCCTGGTCGACGGGGAAAAGAGAATCAGCCTGATTCCTTCGCGGTTTTTCCGGATTACCTTCGACATCGCCTTCGACCATCCCTGTATCTCGCTTCAGCATCGGACCTTCAAGTTTTCGCCCGAGGCCTTCCAGAGGGATATCGCACCGGCGAGGACCTTCGGCTTTTTGAAGGAGGTCGAATATCTCAAATCCAAGGGTCTGGCCCGGGGAGGTTCCCTGGACAACGCTGTCGTCATCGGGGAGGATTCCATCCTCAACCCCGACGGTCTGCGCTTCCAGGACGAATTCGTGCGCCACAAGATCCTCGATTCCATCGGTGATTTCAGCCTGCTGGGTTATCCCATCCTGGGCCATATCAAGGCGTACAAGACGGGTCACGACATCAACCATCGCATGGTGGAAACCATCCTGGCCTCTCCCGACTGCTGGAAACTGGTTGAATTCACCGAAGCGGACCTGACGGAAGCTTCCCGCGCAAGCAGCCTCGGCTTCGCTTCCGATTTCGCCTTTTCGGAGGCCTGACCGCCCAGGCTTCAGGGTCTAAAAAGGCAGCCTTTTGGCTGCCTTTTTTTCATCTACCCGCTCATCCTTGCATTCCAACCGGGTTTCGACCTAAAATCAAACTTTTAGTATGTGCAGTCCCGAGGAGAGAATGCCCTCTTCCCCCGAACAGATAACCAGGGAAATGACCGAAATCCCGGAAGCGCCGCCGAGAATGGATAATGATAGCCTTCATCATTGTCCTGGTGCTTCTTCTGTCCCGTTTCGAGCCCGAACTCTTTGAACTGACCTCCAGGATTCCGGTCTCCAACAGCATTCTCATCCTGGCCCTCATCAACCTCAACATCCTGTTCATCATCCTCTGCCTCTTTCTGGTCTTTCGCAACATCTTCAAACTCATCCTCGAACGGCGCAGGGGCATCCCCGGCGCCCGGCTGCGGACCAAACTGGTGGTGGCCTTCGTCGCCCTTTCCCTGGTCCCCACCATGTTGCTTTTTTTCGTCTCGGCGGGCTTCATTACCAATTCCATCGAAAACTGGTTCAATGCCCAGATTGAATCCTCCCTCCAGGAATCCCTGGAGGTGGCCCAGACCTATTACAAAAATTCCGCCACCAACGCTCTGTACTATGCCGACCAGATCTCCCGGATCATCAAAGAGGAGAAGCTGCTCAACGAAGAGAACCTGCCCAAGCTGAAGGATCTGATCAAGCAAAAGCAAACCGGAATACAATCTGGGCGTGGTGGAGGTCTTTTCCTCGACCTTCGAGGAACTCGTCAGGGCCTCCAACCCCCAGGTCCCGCCGCCGAATTTACCGATCCGGGCTCGGACAACATCCGCGAGGCGCTGCAGGGAAACCGTTTTACCCGCATCACCCCCATCGGCAAAGCGGACCTCATCCGGGGCATCGTTCCGGTCTATTCCAACTGGAATCCCAACGACGTGGTCGGGGCGGTGGTCGTCAACTATTACGTGCCCTACTCTCTGGTCAACAAAATGAAGGAGATTTCCACCTCCTTCGAACAGTACAAGGACGCCAAGGCTCTCAAGGGCAATATCCAGAAGGGCTATGTCGTCGTGCTGCTCCTCATCGCCCTGATCATCATTTTCCTCGCCACCTGGTTCGGCTTTCACCTGGCCCGGGGGATTACCGTGCCGATTCAGGAGCTGGCCGAGGCCACCGACCGGGTCGCGGGCGGTGACCTCGATGTCCACATCGACGTGCGCAGCGACGACGAGATCGGCTCCCTGGTGAATGCCTTCAACAAGATGACCGCCGACCTGCGCCGGGGACAGCAGGCAATCAACCAGGCCAACAGGGAGCTTCGGGGCTCAAACATGGAGCTGGACCAGCGCCGCCGCTACATGGAAATCGTCTTGCGCAACGTCACGGCCGGAGTCATCTCCGTCGACAAGCAGGGGAGCATCACCACCATAAACAAATCTGCGGAAACACTTCTGAAGATAAAAACTCCCCGGGTGCTGGGAAAAAATTTCCGACAGGTGGTCAGTTCCGAGCACCTTCCGATGATCAAGGAATTTCTCAAGGAGCTGATGGACTCGGAGAAAAACTCCATCAGCAAACAGGTCACACTGACGGTGGCCGACAACAAGCTCACCCTCCTGGTCAACGTGACCACCCTGCGGGATGAAAACGGGGAATTCATGGGGACCGTGGTGGTTTTCGACGATCTGACTCACCTGATCAAAGCCCAGCGCATGGCCGCCTGGCGGGAGGTGGCCCGACGGATCGCCCATGAAATCAAAAACCCCCTCACCCCGATACAGCTCTCGGCCCAGAGACTGCGCCGGCGGTATCTGAACCGCTTCTCCGCGGAAGACAACGTCTTTGACGAATGCACCAACATGATCGTCAAGCAGGTGGACGAGCTGAAAAACCTGGTGAACGAATTTTCCAACTTTGCCAGGATGCCCGCCAGCAACCCAACGCCGAACGACCTGAACGAAATCGTCTCCGAAGCCCTGGTTCTCTTCCAGGAAGGGCACAAGGACATCGTTTTCTCCTTCCGTCCCGATCCCAGGGTTCCCCTTTTCAATATCGACAGGGACCAGATCAAGCGGGTCGTAATCAACCTCCTCGACAACGCCGTCGGAGCTGTTGCCGGGGATGGGGCGATTGAGGTGGAAACCCGTTTCAACAATGCCCTGCAGATGGTCACCTTTTCTGTAGCCGATACCGGCTGCGGCATTCCTCCCGAGGATAAACCGCGGCTTTTCGAACCCTATTTTTCCACCAAGAAATCCGGCACGGGTCTCGGACTGGCTATCGTTGCCACCATCGTCTCGGACCACAACGGCTACATCCGGGTCAAGGACAACCACCCCAGGGGAACCCGGTTTCTGGTTGAACTCCCGGTCAACGGGAACAACGTAAAGCTCTGAGCTTCCCCTCTCCAGGAAGGGAAGGACTCTTTCAGACAGGAAAACAGTCATGAAAACTATCCTCGTTGTCGACGACGAACAGAGTATCCGTGAAAGCCTGATGGGAATCCTCCAGGACGAAGGATTCAGGACCCTCTTCGCCCAGAACGGAGAGGAAGGCCTAGCCCTTTTGAGGGAGGAAAGCCCGGACCTGATCCTTCTGGACATCTGGATGCCGGGGATCGATGGTATCGAGACCCTCCGACGGATCCGAGAGACCTATCCCGAGCAACTGGTCATCATGATGAGCGGCCACGGCACCATCGAAACCGCAGTGAAGGCGACCAAGCTCGGCGCCTATGACTTCATTGAGAAGCCCCTTTCCCTGGAGAAGGTTCTGCTCTGCATTCAGAACGCCATGAAAATCGGGCAACTGGTGGAGGAAAACCGTTCCCTGAAGGCCAAGCTCGCCAAAGAATATGAAATGATTGGCGACAGCTCCGCCATCCGGAACCTGAAGAGCCAGATTGCAATTGCCGCTCCGACCTCCGGCTGGGTTCTCATTACGGGGGAAAACGGAACGGGCAAGGAGTTGGTGGCCCGGGCGATTCACAGTCTCTCACAACGCAGGGAAAACCCTTTTATCGAGGTGAACTGCGCCGCCATACCCGAAGAGCTGATCGAATCGGAGCTTTTCGGCCATGAAAAAGGCGCCTTTACCGGAGCCCTGGCCCTGCGCAAGGGAAAGTTCGACCTGGCCCACGAGGGAACGTTGTTCCTGGATGAAATCGGGGACATGAGCCTTAAAACCCAGGCCAAGGTCCTGCGTATCCTCCAGGAGCGCAAATTCGAGCGGGTCGGAGGAAGCAGGACGATTGAGGTCGACGTCCGGGTCATCGCCGCCACCAACAAGAATCTGGAGGAGGAAATTAGGGCCGGCAATTTTCGTGAAGACCTCTATTACCGCCTGAATGTTCTTCCGTTCCATGTCCCCTCCCTGCGGGATCGCTCCGAGGACGTCCCCAAACTGGCCAACCATTTTCTGGCCTTTTTCTGCAGCAAGGAAAGCCGGGAGACCAAAACCTTCTCTCCGGCAGCCATGGAAGCCCTGCTGAACTACTCCTGGCCGGGAAATGTACGGGAGTTGAAGAACCTCATCGAGCGGCTGGTCATCATGACCCAGCACCAGGTCATCGAAGAAAAGCATCTTCCTCCATCGGTCTTTTCCAAACGGCCGGGAGGCCGGGTCCTTCCTCCTGCCGGCGGGGAAACCGCGACTTTCAGGGAGGCCAAGGAAGATTTCGAGAAGGGGTATCTCCTCCAGAAGCTCGAAGAAAACGACTGGAACATCTCCCGCACGGCCGAAGCCATCGAAATGGAGAGGTCCAACCTCCACCGCAAAATCAAATCCTTCGGAATCGAACTCAAGAAATAGGAAGTACCGCCCGGGATGGGAGGCGCCAAGCAGTAAGAAAACAAGACGGAAAGCTTCTCAGTATCCATGACGCAAAAAAGCCCCGCCGAAGAGGCGGGGCTTTCAATTTCGTCATTTTGTGGAAGCCCGTCAGGGGCGGACCACATTTTGGGCCTGGGGGCCCTTGGGACCCTGGATGATGGTGAAGGAAACCTCCTCGCCCTGGGCAAGGGTTTTAAACCCCTCCATTTCGATGGCTGAGAAATGAACGAAAACGTCCGGCCCGCCATTCTGCTCGATAAAACCGAAGCCTTTGGCATCATTGAACCATTTTACCGTACCTTTTGTCATCTTCTTCCTCTCCTGTTCTCATGAAGCTCCGACATCCCCCGGAATATCCCCGGGAAAACCATGGCCTCCCATACTGTACCGGTTTTAACGAAAAAATCAATGAGTATCTGTTAAAAAAATCATTAATTGCCGCGATCCCGCCGGGCAAAAAGGTATTGTGCTCCGGGAAAAGCGTCCTCATTCCGTCTCCCGGAAAGAGCCTCCCCCGGCGGTTTCCCTCAGGCGCGAGCAGGATTTCCGGTCGAAGTCTCCTTCGCCAACCGGGACAGGCAGGCGGCACAGATAGTGGCGGTATCGATTTCGCAAATATTTTTCCGAATCTGATACCCCGGACCGGGCGTCGCCCCCTGGTATTTTCCGCACCAGGCGCAGTACTTGAGCAAAAAACCCTCCAGTGAAAATTGATGGCGTCGCCATCCCATCAGTTGTTGCGAAAGCATCAAAATTCTTCCGGTTTCCCGCACAAACTCCCCCGGAAACAGCTCCGTTTCCTCAGGAGAGGTATTCGATCAGCAGGCGCACGCCTACGCCCGTCGCCCCACGGGGAAGATAGGAACGGCCCTTGTCCTCCCAGGCGGTGCCGGCGATATCGAGATGCGCCCAGGTAAATCCCTCGGCAAATTTCTGAAGAAAGGCCGCGGCGGTTATGGTCCCGGCGGGGCGGCCTCCGATATTCTTGACGTCGGCAATCTCGCTCTTGAGCTGGCCGGCGTAATCCTCCCACAGGGGCAGCTGCCAGAGCCTTTCACCCGTTGCATCCCCCGCCTTGATGAGCTGCCGGAGCAAACCTTCGTGATTTCCCATCACCGCAGTCGCATGGTGCCCGAGGGCGATGATGCAGGCGCCGGTCAGGGTCGCGAGGTCGATAACCACCCGGGGATTGAAACGCTTTGCGAAGGTCAGGGCATCGGCGAGTATGAGCCGTCCCTCGGCGTCGGTGTTGAGCACTTCGATGGTCTTGCCCGAGAGGGAGGTCAGAATGTCCCCGGGACGAAGGGCGCTTCCCGAGGGGAGATTTTCAACCGCCGGGACAATCCCGACCAGGTTGAGGGGAAGCTTCAGCAGGGCGGCGGCGAGCAAGGTGCCCATCACGGCCGCTCCTCCCGCCATGTCCATCTTCATTTCGTCCATCTTCTCCGCCGGTTTGAGGGAAATGCCCCCCGCATCGAAGACGACTCCTTTGCCGACCAGAACGATAGGGCGGGCATCGCCGTTGCCTCCGGCGTACTCCAGGACTATCAGGCGCGGCTCTCGCACGCTTCCCTGCGCCACCCCGAGCAGGGCGCCCATGCCTTCCTTCTCCAGTTCGTCCTTTTCCAGGACGGTGCATTTGAGGCCCCCCTCCCGGGCGACGGAACGGGCCTGCTCCGCCATGAATTCCGGGGACTTCACATTTCCCGGCTCGTTGACCAGGTCCCTGGCCATAAGGACTCCGCGGCAGATGCCCTGGGCCCGGGCCACCCCCTCTTCAGCCTCGCGGAGCTGGGCCTGGGTTTCCACCAGAAGGGTCGCTTCCCTGAGGGGCTGGGGCAAATCCTCCCGCTTTTCCGTCCTGTAGCGGTCGAATCGGTAAGTGGCGAGAAGCAGTCCCTCCGTCGCCCCTTTGGCCTTGCGCCTGACATCCATCCCCTTGAGGGAACAGGAGGCGAGGTCCAGAACGCAACCGTCGATACTTTTTCCCTGCAGGAAGGAGGCCGCCGTGCCGGCGGCCTGCCGGAGGCGGTCGGCGCTCCCCTTTTTCTCCTTCCCCAGGCCGACGAGGAGGACCCGTTCGGCAGGCAGGCGCCTGCCCGGATGCAGCAGCAGGGTCTGCCCATTTTTCCCGGAAAACTCCTTCTCCCGCACCGCTCGGCTCAGAGCGCCGTCCAAGGCCTCATCCACCCCCTTGAGAAGGGGCGTGGAGAATTTTCCTTCAAGTGCCCCGAGGATCAGGCAGGGGGTCTTCTGTCTGAGTGGATCGCCCTTTTTGACCTTGATTCTATCCATTGTCCATGCAACCTTTCATAGTGTGGAATAACGTTCCAAATAGCTATTTTTCCAATACTTCTTTACTCCTTCAGAAACATTGAGACATAGGGAGAGAATCGCCGCCACCGCCTCCAGTTCGGCCAGCCCGCGGCCCTCTTCCAGGGCCAGGGTAGTGCGACGACGCAGGACATCCTCGGGAGACCTGGCAAACTCAAACCCAGCGCCGTAGACGACCTGTACTGCCAGCAGGGAGGAGCCTGGCGCCACCGGTCGTGCCAGGGCTGGATCTTCCTGAAGCAGCGACAGAAGGTGTCGGGTCCTGGAGCCGTAACGATTCAGCAACTCCACCAGTACCTTGGTGGAAAGTCCATATTTGCCCGAGAGGACGGGAGCCTCCCTTCGCAGGAAGGAGGCAAAGTGGCCCGTGATCCCTCCCGGCAGAGGGATGCGGTGGGTGATGCTCCGCCCCCTGCCGCGACCCAACCGCTCCGTTACCCGGGCCGCCACCTTCGCTGCAACCGTGCGGTACGTCGTGTACTTGCCGCCCCCGACCGAAATCAGCCCCGAAGCCGATTCAAAAATACGGTGTTCTCGAGATACGCGAAACGCCTTCACCGACTTTTCGGCGACCAGGGGCCTCAAACCGGAGAAAGCGGCCACTACGTCGCTGCGCCGGAGGGTAGTTCCTCGCAGGTGCCGTCCCGTTTCAGCCAGAAGATAATCGATATCTTCCTCGGCCGGGGATACCGCGTCCGGGTCCCCTGGAAAATCGACGTCCGTCGTCCCGATCAGCGAAAGCCCCCCCCAGGGAATGACGAAAAAGAGTCGATCGTCACGACCGGCGGTGAGATACAAGGCTTCCTCCCCGTGGTTGATGCGGGGCACCAGAATGTGGGTCCCACGGGTCGGGCGCAGCTTGCCCTCGGGTTCCCCATCCAGCGCGCAAAGCTTGTCGAGCCAGGGGCCTGAGGCGTTGACCACCACCTCGGCCTCAACCTCCAGGTCCTCTCCGGTTTCCCGGTCGCGCAGGAGCGCTCCGCGAAGACGTCCCCTGTCCTTGAGAAACGCCGTCACTTCGAGATAATTTTCCACCATGGCCCCCGCCTTGACGGCAGCAAGCACGTTTTCCAGGCAGAGCCGCGCATCATCCATGCGACAATCCCAGTAAAGGGCCACGCCGGAGAGGCCTTCGGTCCTCAGGGCCGGCTCACGGGCCGTCGCCTCGGTTGCAGACAGAATGCTGTGATGGTGGGTATTGCGAAACATGGCCAGGGTGTCGTACAAGGTCATGCCGGCCCGAATGGTCAACAGGGAGCGGGGGTCTTGCTCATATACCGGGATGAAAAAAGGAATCGGTCGCACCAGATGGGGAGCGATGGACTGCAGGATGCGCCTTTCACGGCAGGCCTCGAAAACCAGATGTACATCGAAGTTTTCCAGATAGCGAACGCCGCCGTGAACCAGTTTGGTCGATGCGCTGGAAGCGCCCGAGGCGAAATCCCCCTTTTCCACCAAGGCCACCCGCAAACCCCGAAGGGCCAGGTCCCGGGCAATTCCGGCTCCATTGATGCCGCCGCCGATAATCAGCACGTCATGCCGCCGCCGAGTCAGGCGGTGGGGATCTCTCTGCGATGGGGCAGGCTCTGGGGAGGAAGAGGGTTTCATGAGATTAAATTTTAACCCGATCCCCGCTCTTTTCAACGATCTGGGACAAAATGGCTCACGGCTCCGAACGCAGGCGCGCCCGGCGACAGGAAAGCCCCGCAGCACTCGCTGCGGGGCTTTCCCAGAGGCCTTTCGCAGGGACAACCAGCGATTACCGAACTCCCACCCGGTGGAAAAAGAGGCCGAGATATTTGTTCAGGGGGTTTTCCCGGGGCAGGGACTTCAGCATAGGGGCTCTGCGAATGCCGAGTTTTTTCAGTTCTTGGATGATCAGGGGATTTTTTCCGGCCTTCAGTCCTTTGCGGAAGGTCTGAATGGCCCGGCCCTTCTGACCGGCCAGCAGGTAAACTCTGCCGAAATTGAGATAATGGACGGGGTTGTGCGGCTCCGCCTGCAGAGCCGAGCGGCACAGGGAGACGGCCTTGGGCAACCGGTTGCGTTCTTGGGCCAGACAGTAGGCCAGGTACGAGAAGACGATAGGGGTTTTGCGGATCTTAGCGGCCGCCTCCAGGTGTACAAGGGCCACAAGGGTCTGGCCGTTCTCGGCGGCCCCTATCCCTTTTTCGATCAGGGTTGGAAGTTCACTCGGCATTTTCGATTTCCTCCAGGGGGTCTGCCGTTAACGGAAGTGGTAGGCCAACTCGGATCGGTAGCGGACCCCCAGGGCCTTGGCGTTCTGCTGCAGCCACCGGCTGAACAGAGTGTGGCCTGCCGGAGCCGGGGAGCCCAGAAGCAGGTTCTGTCTGAGGCCCTCGATTTCACCTTTGGTAAGAACGATGTCCTCTACAACCCCCCCGATCATCCTGGTCAATTGCAAAACCCGTTCCGGCCGCGCATGGAGAAACCGGGCCCGACATCCGATGGCCCTGCCGACCAGCCGGAGCAGCTCCTCGAAGGTGAAAACCTCGGGTCCCGCCGCCTCGAGGATCGAGCGTTTTCCTCCGTGGGCCGCGTTGACCGCGAGTTCGGCCACGTCGTCGACGAATACCGGCTGCAGCCGGTAATCTCCCTTTCCCGGAATGGCGAACACGGGGAACTTGCGCAGCATCCAGGCGATATTGTTGAACAGAAGGCTCTCTGGCCCGAACATCAGGGTAGGACGGATGATGGTGAAGGAAAGGCCGGACTCCCTGACCTCCCGCTCGGCCCGGCCTTTGGCCCTGAAATAGGGCCAGGGTGACTCCTCGTCGGCCGCGATGGAGCTGATATGGATGAGGCGGTGAACTCCCGCCTCCCTAGCGGCCATGAGAAGCGTCCGGGTGTTGTCCACAGCCCTGTCGAAGGTAGTCTCGCCATGTTCCAGGCGGACCCAGTAGGTGTTGTACAGGGTGGACGCTCCGGCCAGTGCGGCGGTCAGTTTCTCGGGATCGTCGAAATGGAAGGGAACGGCGGGGACTGCTTTCCCGAAGGGGTGGTCGCGATGGGGGTGCCCGGTCAGCGTCTTGACCGGCTCATCAAGGGCCAGCAGGCGCCGGGTGATGTATTTCCCGGTGAAGCTGAAGGCCCCCGTAACTGCATTAAGGTCGCCGCGGGCCATATCGCCTCCCCTCTTCCTCGCTGTGGTACATTTGGGATACCCACGCTATCGCTAATTTTACACCGAAAGGCGGCAAATGAAACCGAAACCGCCCCCCGTGCCCGCCGAACAGCACGCCACCATCCGACGAAGTATCATCGACCGGATAGCGGAAGGTCCGCTCTCGGCCCGGGAACTTTCCGCCGAAGCGGGGATTCCCGAGAAGGATGTCTGCCGGCACCTGGAACATATCCGGCGCTCACTTCAGAAAGAAGAGGGACGGCTTGTCGTCACCCCTTCGATATGCAAGAAATGCGGCTTTATATTCCGGAAGCGGCAGCGACTCCAGAGACCGGGGAAATGCCCGGTGTGCCGGGGAGAATCGATAACCGAACCCCTCTTCGCCCTCGAGTGAACCGCCACGGGATGCGGCGGAAAAACGGAACAGGGTAACAATTCTCGGTCCCTGGCCCGCCTCCGGACTCCCACCTCCCTAACTCCCCTGCCGTTTCCCGAAAGAGCAGAGGGCGAGAAGGGGACACTCGGGACAGAGAGGCCGGCGCTTGCGGCACAAGGTCTTGCACTCCTCCACGATGAGGGCGTGGTACTCGTTAAAGAGGTCGGCCTCGGGGGGGAGGACTCCCATGAAAAGAGCCCGAATGGCTTCGTACTTTTCGTTGCCGGAAAGGACGCCCAGGCGGTTGAAGAGGCGACGGGTGTAGGCGTCGACCACGAAGGAGGGGTGTTCGCCCGCGTAGAGCAGGATCGAATCGGCCGTCTCCGGTCCGACCCCCTTGAGCGCCAGCAGGTCCCTGCGCACCTCCTCCATGGTCCCCGAGAGCATGTGGCCGAGATTTCCGCCATGGCAGCGAAAGAGGTGAGCAACGAGAAGCTGCAGACGCTCCGCCTTCTGGCGGAAGAAGCCTGCGGGACGCACCAACCCCTCCAGTTCGGCGCGCTCAAGGTCGCGGATCCCGGCAGGAGTGAGAACCCCCGCCTCTTTCAGCTGCGAGATGGCCCGCTCCACGTTCGTCCAGGCGGTGTTCTGGGTGAGAATCGCCCCCACGACCACCTCGAAGGGCGTCTCCGCCGGCCACCAGTGCAGAGGGCCGAAGTGGGCCGCCAGCCGGTCGAAGACTTGGAGAAGTATGGTTTTCACGGAAACTCCAGAGACTTTCATATACGTTTCAATGGCGGGTTTACCAAAAATTCCGAATCCAACCAGGGAAGTGGTCTCACGCGAAGCCGCGAAGAGCGCGAAGAAATCCGAAGCCGGGTGCTTTTGAATCCATCAGGTTTTATTTCGCGAGCTTCGCGGCTTCGCGTGATTAAATGATATTTTTCAGCCTGTTTCAAAGTTTCTCAGGCAAGCTCCCCCAGCCGGTCGGCCGCCGCCACGTCCCCGTCAGCATCGATCCGATCTGCCGGTTGCGGTAGCGCGAGCAGGCCTTCCAAGGCTTCCTCCCACTGTCCCTTCCGCAGGTCCTCGTTGCTGATTTCCAAGGCCCGGCCAAAGCGGTGCAGGGCATCCACCAGAAGGGACTGCTCCCGAAAGTCTCCCCGCGAGGTATAAAGGACCGGCGTACGGTTGGCAATGCACTCCGAGACGATCCCGTAGCCGGGTTTGGTGATGACTGCATCGGAAGCTCCCACAAGATCCGGGTAGGCCAGCCCCTCAGTCGGAAGGGGACGCAGGTTCGCGGCTGTTTCGGCCAGGGCGGTTTCGGCCAGAAAAACCCAGCCTGAAATCCGACTCAGGGTTTTGAACTGGAACTCCTCGAGGCCAAAGCCGCCGAAGGAAACGAGTCCGAGCTTCTTCCACGGGGGAATTTCCAGGAGCTTCCGAACGTCGGCAGCCCCGCGCCGGGCCCTCCGGGCCACCATGGGGATGTCCTCAATACGGCGAAAGGCCGGGAAGTCACCGCTGAAGGGAAGGCGCAAAAGGAGGTCGGCGCAGGCGTAATCGCCCCGCACCGAATCCAGGACATCCTCGAAACCGGCAAACTTCCTCGCCATGTACTCGTAAATCCAGTCCCAGGAAAAATTGCTGATACCCACCGAAGGGATTCCGGCCCGGGCGGCCGCGGCGAAGGCGCAGGGCGGGATGTCTGCCGCAACCAGGGAGACTCCCTCACAGAGAAGGGAGTCGGCCTCCTCCCCAACGATACGCTGCCGATTGGGTAAGAATTCCCGATAGGCCAGAAGGGTTTCCCGCTCCCTCATGACCAGGCTGTCGTGCTGGAGAACACCGAGGTCGAGGATTCGCCGGCGAACCTGCACAGAAGGGTCAAGAAATCTCTCCAGGAACCAGGGATGGGCTGCCGTGACCGCTTCGAGGGCAACGTCCGGATGGCGCCGGTGCAGGGTGTTGAGGATCTGGCAGGATCGGCTGGCATGGCCGAGGCCGTGGCCGCTGATGTAGTAGCGTATCTTCTTCACGAGATTTGAAAAAGGTTGGACCGGGAACGACGGCTTTCCCCCTCGTTGATAACACAATGGCGCTGCGACCTTCGAGGGGGCAGCGGGTCTCGCAGATGCCGCAGCCGACGCAGCGCTTTTCGATGACCGGGGGCCGCTTCAATCCGGCGGACCTTCCCGGCTACAACCGTCACCTCCTTTTCCTCGAACACGATTGCCTTTTCCGGCGTCGGGACAGTGTTCCTCGCAGACGAGGCACTCCTGCCGCCTGGCCCAGGGCAGGCAACGGTCCTTGTCGAATACCGCCAGGCCCATGACCGCTTTCTTCTTCTCCTCCAGGGCAAGCCTCCGAATGGCGCCCGTAGGACAGACCTGGCCGCAGAGAGTGCAGTTATACTCGCAATAGCCGATGCGCGGCATCAGCAGGGGGGTCCAAAGCCCGACGGCCCCGGCTTGGAAAAAGGCCGGATGCAGGGCCCCCCCGATGCAGACCTTCATGCATTCGCCGCAGCGGATACAGCGGCGCAGAAATTCCGGCTCGTCCACCGCCCCCGGCGGGCGCAGCAGGAAGGGGTGCTGGCGGCGAATCCGGGGCCGATGCGCACCACCGGAGCCATGAGAGGCTCCGACGGCAAGAGCGGATACGGCTCCGCGGCGGGACAGGTCGACCCTCGTCGGAAAGGTGCCGCCCCCTCCCCGCCAGCGGAAGCCCACCCGTTCGTCAGGACAGATAGCCGGTACAGTCCAGGCAGAGAACGCATTCCTCGGGGTGATGGCCATCTTCCCCCACCGCCGCCGCATACGGCAGCTCGGAAGTGCAGGCCCGGCAATCGCTGCAGAGTCCCGAAGGGGTGCGCCTGAGAAGGGAAAACCGGGCGCAGAGGCCAAGCAGAGCCCCGAGGGGACAGAGGTTTTTGCACCAGAACCGGCGCTCAACCTTTTCCAGTAGCACGCACCCCGACAAAGGCCAGGAAGGTAAACAAGGCCAAGGTGAAGTAGCCGGCTGCCGGAAGGCCATGAGATAGTCGCGGAAAAAATCGGTAGGAGTGATCGACCAGAGGCGAAAGAAGGGGTATCCGGTGATCATAGAGAAAATCGAATACCCGGTTTATCCCCAGATTGTAGGCGGGATAAACGGCGATGGTCAGCGAGCGCAGGAAGATGCTCAGGGGGTCGAAGAGGCCGAGCAGTTGCACTCCGAAGAGAGCCGCAGCCGCCAGGGCGAGCAGAAGGTAGTATTTGATCCGGCGCCAGCCCGGGCGGACCGGTCCCCGTCCCCGCCCCAACAGCCTGCCGCAGCCGTCGAGGGTGGTCCCCAGCGGGCAGATCCAGCCGCAGAAGAAACGGCCGAAAAGGGCCGTCAGAGCGACCAGGACCAGGGCCGGCCAGAGCAGCCGCCATCCGAAGTTGCCCGGGGAGAAGGCATCGGCCAGGGCCGCCAGGGGATCGAGGCGGAAAAGAAGGCTGACTGGCCATGGGAGTGAATCCAGCCCGCGGTACTCCGTTTGCAGGAAGAGCCAGAGGAACCGCCAGCAATAGGAGTGACTGGGTGACGACCCGGAGATGCCTTGGAGAAGGTTTCGACCGTCCTCTCACGCCATTCTCACTTTTTTCAGGTCGCATCACCCCCAGCCCGCGCCGGGACGCTTCGACGATGGTCGGGACGTCCTGGGGGCGATGACCGAAAAGGGTCGCAGCGTAGCTGTCGGCGGCGACGATATCGGATGAAGCGATCAGGGTTTCGGTGACTTTCACGTCCTCAAGCCGCCCTCCCTGCGGACCGTTGGCCACCAGGATCCGGGTAGCATCGATAACGGTCAAGTCCGACCGCACGACGGTGTTGATGTCGGTGAGCGCTTCGGCGATCCGGCGATGCAGCTGGCCCCGGTCGCCGCCGATGACCCCCATGATATTTTTCATCCCCAGCGTCACAATGGAAATCGAATGTTGCTTGGCAATGGGCACATTGATGAACCGGTCGGCCTCCAGAGCGGGGCTGTAGAAGGACCAGCGGCGCAGTTCCAGCCCCTTGCGGATATCGATCTCCCGATAGGCTCGGCGGTCCATCTGCTCGACACGGACACGGTTTGAACCGATGGCCTCCACCGCCTCCTGGATCCCGCTCTGGATGTAACAGCGGCGGGGGTCGTTGCAACTGCGGTCGAAAACGGAAACCTTCCTGGCCCCCGCATCGATGCAGAGTTCGACGAGCGTGCGCACCACCAGGGGATGGGTGTTGGCGGCCAGGTCCACCGTCCGGTCCCACCCGATGTTGGGCTTGACCACCACCGTCTCCCCGGTTTTGACGAACTTGCCGATCCCCCCGAGAGCCTCAAGGGTCTGCCTGACCAGCTCGGGAATGTTCCTGCCCCGGCGCACCGCCAGAGGCGGAGATGCTTCGGCCCGGGCCGTCACCGGCAGAAGTTCGAGTACTGGCACGCCCCCGAAGGCAGCTGCGGCCAGAGCAGCCTGCAGCGTCCTGCGAACGAATTCCCTTCGGTCCATGGTGTCGAGACCCATTGTCGTCTCCGTCAATGATAGTTTCCAAACTCCGCTGCCGCCTCTTTGGGTCCCTCCCCGATGGGACCATGACTGTCCTCGTATTTTCGGATATTCTCCTGAATGGCCACCATCAGACGCTTGAGGTGGCGCGGGGAAGTGATGACCCGAGTCCGCACCTTGGCCCGGGGTACCTGGGGCTGCACGAAGACAAAGTCGAGGACGAATTCGGAATCGGTATGATTGACCACGGCGAGATTGGCGTACACCCCCTGGGCCGTTTCCTCGTCGAGCTGAATTTCCAGTTTCATTTCCTGCGCCTTATTTTCTTCCATCGGTTCCTCCTGGAAAGTTTTAATGGCTCCACTTATAATTTGAAAAATATATCATGTTTTCAGACTGCTCTCACCCATTGCCATATCCCCCGTCCGGAATTGAGCTGTCTCTTTAAAAGGAGGAGATTCCATGGCCCGCTTTATTCTCGCCATCGATCAGGGCACCACCGGAACAACCTGCCTGCTGGTGAACCGACGGCTGGAGGTCACGGGAAAGGTCACCGTCGACTTTCCCCAGCACTACCCCCGCCCCGGTTGGGTGGAGCACGACCCGGAGGAGATCTGGTTCTCGGTATGCCAGGCGATCCGGCGGGTCCTGGAGCAGACCGGGGCCGAGGCGAAGAAGGTCGCTGCCATCGGCATCACCAACCAGCGGGAAACGACGGTCCTGTGGGAGCGCTCCTCAGGGCAGCCGGCCGGAAACGCCATCGTCTGGCAGGACCGGCGCACAGCCGCCCTCTGCCGCGAGCTTAAGGAGAGCGGCCTGGAGCCGCTCTTCCGCGCCCGGACAGGGCTTATTTTCGACCCCTATTTTGCGGGGACCAAAATCGTCTGGCGGCTGCGCCAGGACGAGAGCCTGGCCGCCCGCGCCGAAGCGGGTGAGTTGGCCTTCGGCACCGTCGATTCCTTCCTCGTCTGGCGCCTGACCGGGGGCCGGTCCCACGTAACGGATGTCTCCAACGCCTCGCGGACCCTGCTGATGGACCTGCGCACCCTCGACTGGAGCGAAGAGCTGCTGGGGCACCTGGAGGTCCCCAGGGCGCTCCTGCCGGAGGTCCGGCCCTCCTCCCAGGTCTACGGCCATACCCTCGGGATGGAGGTCCTGCCCGACGGCATCCCGGTGGCCGGAATGGCCGGAGACCAGCAGGCGGCCCTCTTCGGCCAGGCCTGCTTTGCCCCGGGGGAGAGCAAGTGCACCTACGGCACCGGGGCATTTCTTCTGGAGAACACCGGCCGGGAAATCATCGAAAGCGCCCACGGCCTTTTGACCACGGTCGGCTGGAAGGTCGGTGAAGAGGTCGCCTACGCCCTGGAAGGGAGCGCCTTCATCGCCGGGGCGGCGGTGCAGTGGCTGCGTGACGGTCTGGGGCTGTTCAAGTCCTCGGCGGACATCGAGGCCCTGGCGGCATCGGTTCCAGACAGCGGGGGGGTCGTCTTCGTTCCGGCCCTGACCGGCCTGGGGGCGCCTCACTGGAAAAGCGAGGCGAGGGGCTGCATCAGCGGCATCACCAGGGGAACGACGGCCGCCCACCTGGCCCGCGCCACCTTGGAGGGGGTCGCTTTGCAGATTCACGACCTTGCGGCGGCAATGAATGAGGACCGGGGAGAGTCACTGGCTCTGCTCAAGGTCGACGGGGGTGCCGCGCGCAACGACCTGCTGATGCAGCTGCAGGCCGACCTGAGCGGCATCCCCGTGGTCCGTCCGCAAATGGTGGAGACCACCGCCCTGGGAGCCGCCATGCTGGCGGGACTGGCCGTGGGCTTCTGGAAGGATCGGGGGGAAGTGAAGGACAACTGGCGCGAAGAGCGGCGGTTCCTGCCGCGGATGCCCGAACCGCAGCGCCGTGAAATTATCGCCCGATGGCGGGAGGCGGTTGGGAAGGCATGAAACCAGGTTCAGGGGTAAAGGTGCAAGATAAACCTTGAACCTTTGACCCTGGACCTTGAGACTTACAAATCGTTGAGAAGCCGGTATATCTTCTGCTCCAGCTCCCAGAGCGCCGCGGCCCGATCTTCGGCCCCCTGTTCCTCCAGCAGAAGCCGGGCCCGGTCGAGCTGGGTATGGGCCTTGAGCAGGACCGGCGTCAGGTCGGTCTCCAGGCGAATGCGGGGGATCTCACCCACCTGTTCCTGCAACTGCAGGAGCCCTTCTGCCGCCTGCCCGACCAGACGGACTTCCCTGCCGGCCTCTTCGCCCCTCGCCGACTGAATTTCCCGAAAGAAAACGCCTACCTCTTGAGCCAGTTCCCGGTAGCGATCCGAAATACTCATCGATAACCTCCCCATGGCGGAAGCCTCTCACCGGCCCCCGTAAAGAGGGCTATCTTAGTCAATGCGGCGGGCAAAGACAACGGAAATCAGCACCCGGGAATCGGCCCTTCATACAAAACCATTGACTTTCCGCCACGGTTGCTGCAATCTTTACTGCATACAACTTGAAACGCCCTAGGGGAGTGAGACACTGAGAGTTCCGCGCGAGCGGGACGACCCTTCGAACCTGATCCGGATTATACCGGCGTAGGGAAGCGGCGCAGCAACCGGAAAATATTTTCCGGAAGAGGCCGCTGTTCAGCGGCCTTTGGCATTTATGGAGATTCTTCTCAACGAACAACCGATCGAGGTCACACCGGGAACCTCCCTGTTCGAGCTGCGGGACCGGTTCAAACCCGGCGCCGACGTCCTCATTCTCAACGGCTACCCGGCCACGACCGACGGGAAGCTGACCGAAGGGGACCGGGTGGTCCTCATCCGCCGGGGAGAGCAGCCTTCCCCGGAGGAACTCGAGGCCCTGATGGCCGCTCGGCACACCCCCGGCGTCCATCGAAAGGTCAAACGGGGCGATCGTCGGTCTCGCCGGGGTCGGCGGTCTCGGCTCGGCGGTTGCCGTGGCCCTGGCACGGTTGGGCGTCGGGCAGCTGATCCTTGCCGATTTCGACGTGGTCGAACCCTCCAACCTCAACCGCCAGCAGTATTTCGTCGACCAGATCGGCCTGCCCAAGGTGGAGGCCATGCGGGAGAACCTGGCCCGCATCAATCCCTACGTGAAGGTCTCGGTCTATCACGGCCGCCTCGACCCCGAAAACATCCCGGCTCTCTTCGCCGGGGTGGACGTCATGGTCGAGGCCTTCGACGGCGCCGACCAGAAAGCCATGCTGACGGAGACCTTTCTCCGCCATTTTCCCGGCAAACCCCTGGTGGCGGCCTCCGGGATGGCGGGCTTCGGCCCCGCCAACACCATCGTCACCCGCAAGGCCGCGCGCAACCTCTACCTGGTCGGCGACGGGGAAACCGCCGCCAGGCCCGGCGAGGGGCTGATGGCCCCCCGGGTGGGCATTGCGGCCCACCACCAGGCCAACGCCGTACTGCGGCTGCTGCTGGGCGAGGAGCCCGGGTAAAAAGGGGCAGACCGAGATGATCATCACTTTAAACGGAAAAGAAAAGGAAATCGGCTGCCCCCCTGACCGTTCGGGAGTTGCTGGAGACTCTTGAGCCTCGATCTCTCACGGGTGGCGGTAGAACTGAATCTGGACATTCTCCCACGAGATCAGTTCCCCGAAACGGTTGCTGAAGGAGGGCGACCGACTGGAAATCGTCCAGTTCGTCGGCGGGGGATAAAAACGCAAGGCGCCAGGCAGCAAGGCCTCAAGACACAGAATTCAGGAGCCTTCAGCTGAAAGCTGTCCTGATGCCAGAAACCTTTCAGTGAAGGAACATGAAATGGATGACCTGATTATCGCCGGCCGCCGCTTTCAGCTCGCGACTGCTGGTCGGCACCGGGAAATTTTCCTCCAACGCGGCCATGGTGGCGGCCATGGAGGCCTCGGGATGCGAAATCGTGACCGTGGCGCTGCGCCGGGTCGATATCGACAACCCCTCCGACAGCCTGCTCTCCCACATCGACCGGGAAAAGTACCTGCTGCTGCCCAACACCAGCGGCGCCCGGGACGCCGAGGAGGCGGTTCGGCTGGCCCGCCTGGCGCGGGCTGCGGGGTGCGAGCCCTGGGTGAAGCTGGAGGTCACCCCCGACCCCTATTACCTGCTGCCCGATCCGATCGAAACCTTCAAGGCGGCGGAGATCCTGGTCAAGGAAGGCTTCACCGTTCTGCCCTACATCAACGCCGACCCGGTGCTGGCCAAACGCCTGCAGGAAATCGGCACCGCCACGGTCATGCCTCTTGGCGCCCCCATCGGCACCAACAAAGGGGTGCGCACCCGCGAGAGCATCGCCATCATCATCGAACAGGCGACCGTCCCGGTGGTGGTCGACGCGGGCCTCGGCGCCCCTTCCCACGCCGCCGAGGCGATGGAGATGGGCGCCGACGCCGTTCTGGTCAACACCGCCCTCGCCGTCACCCCCGACCCCGCGCGCATGGCCGCCGCCTTCAAAAGGGGGGTGGAAGCCGGCCGCGAGGCATTTCTCGCCGGCCTCGGCGATCAGCGGGACCGGGCCGAGGCTTCAAGCCCGCTGACGGGGTTTTTGCGGGAGTGAAATCTAATCCGACCTATCGGTCCGATCCGACCGATCACGACTTATCAAGGTAACCTATGAGCTTTCTTGACGAAATCGGGACCTACGACCCACAGCAGGTGGAGCAGCAAATCGAGGCAAAAACCGCCACCGACGTGGAGCGGGCACTGTCAGCCGAGAGGCTTCGCCCCGACGACTTCATGGCTCTGCTCTCCCCGGCCGCCGAGAGACTATCTCGAGCCGATGGCCCAGCAGGGCCCATCGCCTCACCCTGCAGCGCTTCGGCCGCAACATCCTGCTCTACGCCCCGCTCTACATCTCCAACGTCTGCACCAACGGCTGCCTTTACTGCGGATTCAGCGCCGCCAACAAGGTGCCGCGGCGGACCCTGACCCTGGAGGAGGTCGAGCGCGAGGCGCGGGTCCTGCACGACCAGGGCTTTCGTCATATCCTGCTGGTTACCGGCGAATCCCCCCGGGCGGTCGACAATGATTTTCTGGCCGCCTGCGTCACAGCGCATCCGCCATCTGTTCAGCTCCATCTCCATCGAGGTCTATCCGATGGAAACGGAGGGCTACCGGCAGATGGTCGCCGCCGGAGTCGACGGGCTGACCATCTACCAGGAAACCTACGACCGGGAGCTCTACGCACAGATGCATCCCTTCGGCAAAAAGAGCGACTACGACTTCCGCCTGCTTACCCCCGAACGTGGCGGTCAGGCAGGCCTGCGTCGCATAGGCCTCGGATTTCTGCTCGGGCTTGGAAAGTTCCGCCGGGAGGCCTTTTTCCTGGGACTGCACGCTTTGCACATGACCCGCCACTTCTGGCGCAGCCAGGTCAGCGTCTCCTTTCCCCGCATCCGCCCTGCCGACGGCGGATTCCAGCCCCTGAACCCCGTTTCGGACCGCCATTTCGTTCAGTTGATCTGCGCCATGCGGCTTCTGCTGCCCGATGCCGGCCTGGTGCTGTCCACCCGGGAGAGCGCCGCCCTGCGCGACAACCTGCTGCCACTGGGCATCACCCAGATGAGCGCCGGCTCCTGTACCGCTCCGGGGGGCTATGCGGAAAAAGCCGGGAGCACCCAGCAGTTCGCCATCGACGACGACCGCACCCCTGCGGCGGTGGCTGCCCTGATCCGCAGCAAGGGCTACGAGGCCGTCTGGAAGGACTGGGACCGCTCGTTTCTGGATAAAGCGGTTAATGGTGAATGGTGAATCGTGAAAGGTTAAAATCAAAGATCCCCTTGTGAATTTCACCATTCACTGTTCACCAATCACGATTCACGGCTTTTACCCATGACCGTCGACTTCTCCCTCTACCTCATCACCGACCGCTGCCAGGTCTACGCAGGAGGCGGCCTCGTCGAGGCCGTCGGCCGGGCGCTGGAGGGCGGGGTGCGGGCGGTGCAGCTTCGGGAAAAGGACCTCACCGCGGCCGACCTCTACCCTCTGGCCCGGGAGTTGCGGGAGCTGACCCGGAGTTTCGCGGCCAAGCTTCTGATCAACGACCGCGTCGACCTCGCCCTGGCGGTGGAGGCCGACGGGGTCCATCTGGGCGAACACTCTCTTTGCCGTTCCCGTTGTCCGGCGCCTGCTCGGGCCGGACAGACTGATCGGCGTCTCCACACACCGTTGTGAGGAAATCAACGCCGCGCGCAAAGCAGGGGCCGACTTCGCCACCTTCGGTCCGGTCTGGTACACGCCCTCCAAGGCGGCCTTCGGCGAACCGGCCGGCCTCGGAAACCTTCGCCGGGCCTGCGCCGGCTCTCCCCTGCCCGTCTTCGCCCTCGGCGGCGTCACCGCCGAGCGAATCCCGGAGGTCCTGGCGGCCGGAGCCGCCGGAGCCGGACTGATCTCCGCCATCCTTTCCGATCCCGACCCGGCCCGCGCCGCTGCCGACCTTCTCGCCCGGTTCAATTGATTCCTCCCCCTTGTAAGCCCTTTCCCCTCCATTAAACTTTAGGCAGGTATTTGGATGTCGTCGATATCCCTCTGGGGAGAGTCATGCAAATCACCCTCATCCTGCTAATCCTCGTCTGCGCGCTCGTCCTTTTCGCCACGGACTGGGTCCGCATGGACCTGGTCAGCCTGATGATCCTGCTGACCCTCGGCCTGACCGGTCTGGTGTCGCCGCAGGAGGCCTTCTCGGGGTTCAGCAATCCCGCCGTCATCACGGTGGCGGCCATGTTCGTCCTCAGCGCGGGCCTGGCCAATACCGGGGCGCTCGGACCGCTGGAGGGGCATCTGATCCGACTTGCCGGGACGAATCAGGCACGGATGATCCTGACGGTGATGCTTGTCTCGGCCCTCTTTTCGGCCTTCATCAACAACATCGGCGCGACCGCCATGCTCATGCCCGTCGCAATCGCCATGGCCCGGAAGGCCAGAGTAAGTCCCTCAAAGCTTCTGATCCCCCTGGCCTTCGGCTCCCTCCTGGGCGGTGTCTGCACCCTGATCGGCACCCCTCCGAACATCCTGATGAACGCCCTTCTCCAGCAGTACGCCGGGCAGAGCTTTGCCATGTTCGACTTCACTCCCGTGGGACTGATGGTTCTCGCCGCCGGGGTCGCCTACATGACCCTGGCGGGACGACATCTGCTGCCCGAGCGCAAGGCGGGGACCCTGACAGAGGCCTACCAGGTCAAGGAATACATCGCGGAGGTGGAGATTTTGCCCGGCTCTCCCCTCGCCGGCACCTCCATTGCCAAAAGCGGCCTGGAACGGGAGCTCAAACTCAAGGTCCGGGCGATCCTGCGAGGAAAGAAAAAATATCCCTTTCCCAGACGAAACCGGAAGATTCAGGGGGGAGATATTCTTTTTCTCGAGGGGAATCCGGACTCAATCCTCAAGGCCCGGCAGAAAAAAGGCATGGCGGTCGTCCCCGAGCGGGACAATCCGTCCGCCCTGGACATGGACACCAAGGAGATGGCGGTGGTGGAGGCCAGCCTCACCCCGAACAGCGAAATGGTGGGAAAGACCCTGCGTGATGTCCGCTTTGGCGATAGCCACGGACTGACGGTTCTGGCCATCTGGCGCCAGGGAGGTCCGGTGGTCAAGAAAGTCGATCACGTCGAACTGCAGTTCGGAGATGTCCTGCTTTTGCAGGGACCGGAAGAAAAGATTATCCATCTGGGCAAGTCGCGCGACTTCCTTCTTCTCGGGGGCATTTCCCCCCCCCTTACAGGCCGCATAAGGCGCCACTTGCAGCCTTGATCCTCCTCGGGGTGATTCTGCTTGCAGCTCTGAGGCTTCTGCCCATTATGCTCTCGGCCAGCCTCGGAGCGGTGCTGATGGTTCTCAGCCGCTGCCTTACTGGCAAGGAGGCCTACGAGAGCATCGACTGGTCGATCATCGTGCTCATTGCCGGAACGCTGCCCCTCGGCCTGGCCATGGAAAAGAGCGGTGCCGCAGGGTTTCTGGCCGATCTCATCCTTCGGGCCGTCGGCCCGCTGGGCCCGTGGATGGTCCTCGGCGCCGTCTTTCTGATCACCTTTGCCCTGACCGAAATCATGAGTCACGCCGCGGCGGCGGTGCTGGTTGCGCCCATCGCCTTCGACACCGCCCTGGAGCTGGCTGTCAGCCCCAAGCCCTTCTTCCTGGCGGTGGCGGTGGCGGCCTCCTCCTGCTTCATGACCCCCATCAGTCACCAGTCCAATGCCTTGGTCATGGGTCCGGGCGGGTACCGCTTCTTCGACTACACACGGGTCGGCGCCCCCCTGAATCTCCTGATCTGGATCATCGCCACCCTGACCATTCCCCTGGTTTTCCCTTTTTAAACACCTCTCGCGCGCTGGGGGGGCTTAGTCCTCCAGCACCAGGGCATCGACCCTGGCCGCGCAGATGAAGTCGTTTTCCGACAGGCCGTCGATGGCATGTGTGCGGTAGGTGACCCGGCAGGTGTTGTACCCGACTTCCAGGTCCGGATGATGATTCTCCCGGTGGGAAACCCAGGCGGTCGCATTGACGAAGGCCATGGTCCTGTAATAATTCTTGAAGTGGAAGGTTTTTCCTATCCTTCCCTCCCCGTATTCCCAGCCATCCAGCCCCAACGACAGCCGGCCCACCTCCTCTTCGGTCAGGGGAGGGGTCCCGCCCTCGCAGGGTTTGCAGTGCCGTTCGGCCAGATTCTTTCCTTTGTCGTTCATGAGTCCTCTCCGAGCTAGGGTGTGCCAGTTCTGAAAAAATCTTAGTCAGGACCAAGGGGTCTGTCAAAAGCTGCGGGGGGGGAAGATAAATGATAATGCTATAATGACCTTTAAGGGGAAAAAAGGGAGGAGGTGGCTTGGATCTGGCAGTTTTGTCCCTTTCCCTGCTTCTGCAGGTCGTTTCCGCCATCCTGGGCTGGCGCCTGGTGCGGAAAGGCAGGAATCGGCTCGGCTGGATATTGGCGGCTTCGGCAATGACCCTGGTGACGCTGATTATCGGTGATGCAGTGGTTCGCTCCATTGCCTTGCCTGGAGGCCATCCCCGGGACTTTCCGAGGGACTGGGCGGTTCTGCTGCTCTCCCTGGTCGTAACCTGGGCGTTCGGGGGGATGTTCATGGGCTTTTCCAACCCCTGGGCTGACTCGGAAGACATCAGGAGGGCATTTACCGGAAAATCCGAAAAGGGGGAATCCCACCTGGAAGGCGGCCAGGCGCTTCAGGCCTTGGTGGGAGCCTCACCCGTCGCTATCATGGCCCTTGACCCGGAGGGCCGGGTCACCCTCTGGAATCCGGCTGCCGAGAGGATTTTCGGCTGGTCCGAGCAGGAGGTCCTGGGTAAACCCCTCCCCATCGTTCCGGCAGACCGGCAGGAGGAATTCCGGAAACTGTGGGAGCGCTCCCTTGCAGGAGAGTCCTTCAGCGGCTTTGAATTGCAGCGCCAGCGCAAAGACGGCTCTCTCATCGACATTAGCCTCTCTACCGCGCCGTTGTTGGACGCATCCGGCCGCCTGAGCGGCATCATGGGGGTTGCGGCCGACGTCACCCAGACCAAGGTGGCCGAAAAAGCCGTCCACCAACTGGCCTACTACGACCCTCTGACCGGTCTTCCCAACCGCTTGCTGCTCCGCGATCGCCTCGGTCTGCATCTGGTCCAGGCCAATCGCGAAGGACATCTGGTCGGGGTGATTTTTCTCGACCTCGACCACTTCAAGCTCATCAACGACACTCTCGGTCATGCGGCCGGAGACGAACTGCTCCGAGTGGTGGCGAAGCGGCTCAAAGCCGCGGTACGAAAGAGCGATACCGTGGCCCGGCTGGGGGGAGACGAGTTCGTCATCCTTCTTCCGACGGTCAACCATCCCGAAGATGCCACCGCTATCTCCCAAAAGATCCTCGCTATCCTGGCCGAGCCTTTCGAGCTGTGGGGCCAGCAGCTCTCCACCTCCGCCAGCCTGGGGGTCGCGCTCTATCCGGCCGACGGGCAGGACGTTGAAAGCCTGCTCCGCGACGCGGACCTCGCGATGTACCGGGCCAAGGAGGAAGGCCGCAACACCTCCCGCTTCTTTTCGCCGGAAATGAACCGCCGGGCCCAGGAAATGCTTGCGCTGGAAGCCGACCTGCGCCGTGCCCTGGAGAGCAACGAATTTGTTCTCCATTTCCAGCCCCAGGTGAATCTGGTGTCAAACCACGTTATCGGGGCGGAAGTCCTGCTGCGTTGGCAGCACCCCAAATGGGGGCGCATGGCCCCCGGGACTTTTATCTCCCTCGCCGAAGAGAGCGGCTTGATCATCCCGATCGGCTTATGGGTGCTGCGCCACGCCTGCCTCCAGGCGCGGCGGTGGCAGGAGCAGGGATTGCCGGAGCTGCGCCTGGCCCTCAACCTCTCTCCCCGCCAGCTCCTCCAGAAGGAACTACCGGATGTGGTGGCAGAATCCCTTCGGGAGAATGGATTGGATCCGGCGCTGCTCGAACTGGAGGTTACCGAAAAGGCGGTAAGGGACCAGGAGGAGCCCTTTGCCTCCCTCCAACAGCTTCGAAGCCTGGGGGTCGGATTCGCCCTGGACAATTTCGGCACCGGGCCTTCCTCCATCCCCGCTCTCAGCCGAATCCCCCTGAGGCGGCTGAAAATCGACATTTCACTCATACGTCCCGTGCCAGGCGACCGGGAAAGCGCCGCCGTCATCAGGACCATTGTGGCCATGGCGCGAGCACTGGGGGTTGCGGTGCTGGCCGAGGGGGTGGAAAGCGAAGCGCAGAGGGCTTTTCTCCTGCGGAACGGTTGCGAGCAGGGTCAGGGGTTTCTCCTGGGCCGTCCCCTGCCGGCGGAAGATTTCGCCACCCTGATGAGAGGGGAATGAGCGCCAGGGAGAACGGCGGGGTGGGGGCAGGAGGGGAGAAGGAGAGTCAGACGCCTTCGGAGCGTTCGATGGCGCGAAGATGCCTTCGCGCCTCCGCCGCGACCTCGCCGTTTCCGGCCGCGTCGAGAGCGGCCAGAAAATAATGGTAGGCGCTGGTCAGGCCCCGGGGGTGGTGGCTCATGGCCTTGCCGGCCCCGAGAAACGCCCGTCCCAGGTTCGGGTCGGAGGGACGTTCAGCGATGACCCGGCGAAACAGAGACAGGGCCTGCTCATAGCGGCCCGTTTGAAGGAGGTAGTCGCCGAGAGCGAGGATATCCTCGGAGGCCAGGCGGCGGCGTTCCTCCCGGCTGCCGAGGGCGAAGTAGAGGTCGGAGGCCTGTCGAGGATTTCCCTGCCGAAGGCTCCGTGCGATCCGTTCCTCCACAGGAAGTGCCGCTTCACCTTCCCCTGCCTGCTTCCTGCGAGCTTTTCCCCGACCCGCCACCCCATGCCGCACCCCGGGAATCCGGTCGAGGACATAGGCCAGGCCCAGGCCGCCCACGAAGCCCCCGATATGAGCCCCGTGCGCCACGCCTCCGCCGGCCCCCGAACTAACGAGAAAGGGCAGCAGGTTGTCGATGAGCAGAAAGAACCCGAGCACCCAGCGAGCGGGGATGAGAAAGGTGGTCATGATGAAGGGAAAAAGGAAGACAAAGGTTTTCACCTGGTTGCGGGGAAACCAGAGAAAGTAGCAGCCCAGGACTCCGGAAATGGCCCCTGAGGCGCCGATCAGCGGGACGTTGGAGCCCGGCACGAACAGGGCGAAGAAGAGCGAGGCCACCACCCCGGTTCCCAGGTAGGTCAGCAGGTAAGCGACCCGCCCGAGCCGGTATTCGACGTTGTCTCCGAAAATCCACAGGAACAGCATGTTCCCGATGATGTGAAGCCAACCCCCGTGCAAAAACATGGCGGTGAAAAGGGTCAGGATCGAGGGGTGAGCCGGACGGAAACCGTAGCGGAACGTGAACAGATCGTAGGCCGAAACCTGCTGGAGGATCACCCGGACCGGGATGCGGCCGCGCGCGCCCACGGCCTTCAGGTACTCAGGCAGCAAGGGGTCTGAGAGGTCGGGCCGGTGGTAGATGAGGGGAAGGGAGATGAAGAGAAAAACCGCGATGTTGGCAGCTATAAGAGCATAATTAACGTAGGGCGTTCCCCGGGGGTTGGGCGTATCGCCGATGGGCAGGAACATGGGTTCGGCCTTTCCGTGTCGATCGCTGGCGGAGCCACTGGGAGCTGGCGTTAAGATGCATATATTAACACAGCTTTCCCGTTGAGGGGATCCCTATTGCTTTTCCCGGACCGACCCGGTATTCTCCCCGACGACGATCGCCTTACAGCAACCGCCCCGATGCCACCGGCCAGGCGCCAACAACCAAAGGAGGAGGCCACCATGCAGACCGTCAAGCTTGAGGAATCCCAAAGTGTTTTCGCTGTCGGAAAAATCGTATGCCTGGGACGCAATTACAGCGAGCATATCCGGGAACTGGGCAACGAGATTCCCGACAGGCCGGTGATTTTCATCAAACCCGCAACCAGCATCATCCGCGGGGGTGAACAGGTTATCATCCCCCCCTATTCCCACGACTGTCATCACGAGGTGGAACTGGCCGTTCTCATCGGCAAATACGGCAAGGACATCCCCGAAGAGGAGGCCATGGACCATGTGGCCGGGTACGGGGTGGCCATCGACCTGACCCTTCGGGATGTTCAGTCCGAACTGAAGAAAAAGGGCCTTCCCTGGGAGGTGGCCAAGGGTTTCGACACGGCCTGCCCCCTGTCGGATTTCGTCCCCGCGGAGAAGGTATCCGCCCCCCATGACTTGCGCATCACCCTCAGGGTCAACGGGGAGATTCGCCAGGATTCCTCCACGGCCTACATGATGCGCCGCATCCCCGCCATCATACGGGACGTATCGGCAGCCTTCACCCTGGAGGAAGGGGACATCATCCTGACCGGAACTCCCGAAGGGGTCGGCCCGGTAGTGTCGGGGGACGAAATCATCGCCGAAATCGAACAGGTGGGCCGCCTCCAGGTTTCGGTGCTCTAAGGGAGTGGCAAAAAATAAGTATTACATCTGGCATCTCATCTTCAGGCCATCTTTGACCGTGCCTCAATCGCCAAATCCTCAACGTAGCCCTGCTACGTCTGCGGTTCGGCTCAATCAGCACAGCCAATTCTGACCTAAATCTGAGCGCCATAGTGTTTCACTTATTCTTTGCCACTCCCTAAGCTCCCCCGGGTGGTACGGGAAAAGGCCGCTGCCTTGACGGTTGCGGCCTTCGCTTTATCTCAGGAGTCCTGCAGGCGAAGACGGTTGGTGAGCAGATGGGCCAGGCGGGTGGGTTCGGGCATCCGGTAGCGGGTGCCGCATGCGAGGACCAGTCGGGCCGCCGCGGGGATATCCACCTTGTGCCCCGGGGAAATGTAGAGGGGTTTCACGCCGTCGCGGGTGGTCAGGACGACCCCCACCGGGTTCCCCTTGAAACAGAGGGGAACGGAGTCCCCTCGCCGCGGCCCCGCCGGGGGATGCTCCCCGCAGAGGCGGCTTTTGGCGCAGCCGACGGTCGGCAGGTCCAACCAGAGCCCGAGGTGGCTGGCGATCCCCAGCCGGCGCGGATGTGCAATACCCTGGCCATCGACCAGGATGACGTCGGGAATGGTCCTCAGGTTGCGGAAGGCCTCGAGGAGGACCGGAAGTTCCCGAAAGGAGAGCAGCCCAGGGATGTAGGGGAAGGTGACACGGTCCCGGGCTCCGGACTCCTCGATCACACGAAGGTCGGGGAAGGAAAGAACGACTACCCCGGCGAAGAACTGGTCACCGTGTTTTTCGTAGGACACGTCGACGCCGGCCACCGTTCTCACGGTCCGGGGAAGATGGTCCACGAGCACCACCCGCCCGGCCAGCTCCTTCTGCAACTGGACGGCCTCGCGGTAATCCATGGACCAATCGTGCACTTGAGAAAATTCCATTCGCCCCCGCCTCTTCGGGCCGAGTTTCCCCATCGGCCTCCCCGTCATCCCTGTTGAGAACCATTGTATCGGAACCGGCCCGGCCGGCAAGGGAGAAGGATCCGAAGCAGGATCCTAGGAACCGCAGCGCAGAAGCTTTTCCCCTCCTGGAAGAGGACCTCCATTTTGTTGGGGCCGGTCACAGCGGTGACGATTCCCAATCCGAAAAGGGGGTGCGCCAGGACGTTTCCGACCCGGCAGCTTTGGTTCATGCTATAGGGAATGGCGCGGTCGGGGTCCAGGGTCGGCGCCAGGTCCTGCCATTCTGCCCGCTCGGCATCCAGGGGAGATTTCCGTGAAGTCCGGGGGGTTCCTGAGGCCGCTTTTCTGCCGGGTGCCGCTTTTTTTGCCGGTTCGGCGCGACGGGGCTCGCGGTAATTATGCACCCCGCCACAGGTGTTGCACTGTACGCGGGCGGGGGTCTCTGCCACCATGGCGACGATGGTGTGGTTTGTGATCATTCGGCAACGGGTACAGCGGGCTTCGACGATATCGCCAGCTGAGAGCGCTTTACTGAGCATAAAACTCCTTTTTCAACAGCGAAAATGCCACACGGGAAAATCCCGTGTGGCATGTGGTGAGACGGTTCGGCAAGCGGGAAGATGATTTATATCACCCGGCCAGCAGTGGTGTCAAGGAACGAACCCCGGCGTCCCCCGACCGATTTCGGGAAAACCCAAAGGAGCCTTTGCGACTCCCCGTGGCAGTGGGCGCTCCCTTTCATTCGAGCAACGTGACCCGGTTGCGCCCCAGCTCCTTGGACCGGTACATGGCGGCGTCCGCCCGATCCAGAAGGAATTCGAGGCTGTCTACGGGGCGAAGGGCCGTCACCCCCAGACTGACGGTGATGGTCAGCCCGTCTCGGGAAAGACGAGACCCGCCAGGTGGTCGCGCAGATGTTCTGCAATCCTGAAAGCCGGCTGAGATTCGGTGGCGGCCAGCAGGATCATGAATTCCTCCCCGCCGAAGCGGCCGACCATATCGGCCTTGCGCACCGCCATCGTCAGATTTCGGGCCACCCACTGCAGGGTGCGGTCACCCACCGGGTGTCCGAAGGTATCGTTGACCCTCTTGAAATGGTCGACATCGGCGAAGATCAACGACAGGGGGGTCGCATACCGCAGATACCTCTGGTACTCGCGTTCCAGCGCCTCCATCATGGCCCGGCGGTTGGGAAGCTGGGTCAGCGGGTCGATCCGGATCAGGTTCTGCAGGGAAACGTTGAGCTGCTCGACCTCGAGGAAGGCCGAAGCGTCGGAAAAAAGCTCCACGGCCCCGATGATGGCGCCCCCGTCGCCGGTAATGGGAATGACCTTGACATTGACCGGGACACGGTGGCCCTCGCGGTGGCTGAGGAAAACCCGTTTTTCAACGGCACGACCCGTCTCGACGGCATGCGCCAGCGGACACCTCCCCTCACAGAGGGGCTCCATACGGTCGTCGACGTGCTTCAGGATATTTTCGAAGCAGTAATGGCCGACCACCTCATCGGCGGCATACCCGGTGAGGGCCTCGGCGGCCCGGTTCCAGTAGAGGATCTTTCGCCGGGTGTCGACGAAGTAGACGGCCTCCGCCAGGTGGTCGAGCATCTGCTTGTATATTTTATGGTCGAGCTTCATTCATTCACGCCTGAAAAAGTTTCAAACCTGACAGGCACTATCTCGGTTCAGGGTAAAACCTATTACCATAATCCGGAGACAAAGCAAAACACTTAATGAAAAAACAGGAGTTCCGACTCGTTCAACAGCGGCCTCCCTTACGAAAAAGCCCCCGGTCTCCCGGGGGCTTTGGTTCTGTTCTGAACAGGCCGGGGCAGGCTGCGCCCCTATTTCTCCTCCATCAGGGCGCCGTGGGCGGCGGCCAGACGGGCGATGGGCACCCGGAAGGGGGAGCAGGAGACGTAGTCGAGGCCGATCTTGTGGCAGAAGATGACGCTGGAGGGCTCGCCGCCGTGCTCGCCGCAGATGCCCGAGCTTGATCTTCGGCGCGGGTGGCCGCTTCCCTTTTCGCACCCCATCCGCACCAGCTGGCCGACGCCGTTCTGGTCGAGGGCGACGAAGGGATCGCTGGGGAAGATCTCGCGCTCGACGTAGTAGGGCAGGAACTTGCCGGCGTCGTCGCGGGAGAGCCCGTAGGTGGTCTGGGTCAGGTCGTTGGTGCCGAAGGAGAAGAACTCGGCCTCCTTGGCGATCTCGTCGGCGGTCAGGGCAGCGCGGGGCAGCTCGATCATGGTGCCGATCAGGTACTCCACCTTGACCCCGTAACGGCTGATGACCTCGTCGGCCACCCGGATGGCATTGGCTCCGCAGGATCGCCAGTTCCTTCACTTCGCCGACCAGGGGGATCATGATCTCGGGCACGATCTCGTACCCCTCATCCTTGATCAGCTCGCAGGCCGCTTCCATGATCGCCTGCACCTGCATGTCGTAGATTTCGGGATAGGTGATCCCCAGGCGGCAGCCGCGATGGCCGAGCATGGGGTTGAACTCGTGCAGGAACTCGACCTTGTTCTTCAGGGTCGCGGCCGGGACCTTCATCACCTGGGCCAGTTCCTCGATCTCCTTGTCGGTGTGGGGGAGGAACTCGTGCAGAGGCGGGTCGAGGAGGCGGATGGTGACCGGCAGGCCCTTCATCTCCTGGAAGATGCCGAGGAAGTCCCCCTTCTGCATCGGCAGGATCTTGGACAGGGCGCGCTTGCGCCCTTCCAGGTCCTCGGCCAGGATCATCTCGCGCACGGCCATGATCCGGTCGCCCTCGAAGAACATGTGCTCGGTGCGGCACAGGCCGATGCCCTCGGCCCCGAACTTGCGGGCGACCGCGGAGTCGTGGGGGGTGTCGGCATTGGTGCGGACCTTGAGCCGGCGGTACTTGTCGACCCATTCCATGAGCAGGCCGAAGTCTCCGGTGAGCTCGGGCTGGACCGTGGGAACGGCGCCCTTCATGACCTCGCCGGTGGAGCCGTCGAGGGTAATGATGTCGCCCTTCTTGACCACTTCGCCGTTCTGGTCGGCAAACTGCTGGGCCTTGTAGTCGACCTTGATGTCGCCGCAGCCCGCGACGCAGCACTTGCCCATGCCGCGGGCGACGACGGCTGCGTGGGAGGTCATGCCGCCGCGGGCGGTGAGGATGCCCTGGGCGGCGTGCATGCCGTGGATGTCCTCGGGGCTGGTCTCGACCCGCACCAGGATGACCTTAAGGCCCAGCTTGGCCGCCTCTTCGGCCTCGTCGGCGGAGAAGACGACCTCGCCGCTGGCGGCGCCGGGGGAGGCGGGAAGACCCTTGGCGATGACATCCTTCTGCGCCTTGGGGTCGAGGGAGGGATGCAGGAGCTGGTCGAGCTGCTCCGGGGCCGACCCGCAGCACACCTTCCTTGTCGGAGATGAGCCCCTCCTTCACCATGTCGACGGCGACCTTGATCGCCGCCCGGGCGGTGCGCTTGCCGTTGCGGGTCTGCAGCATGTAGAGCTTGCCCTTTTCGATGGTGAACTCGATGTCCTGCATGTCCCGGTAATGGCGCTCCAGGGTGTCCTGGATCTGCATCAGCTGCTCGTAGCACTCGGGCAGCACCTCTTCCATCGAAGGCAGGCTGCCGTCGCCCTGGCTCTTTTTGATCGGCTGGGGGGTGCGGATGCCGGCGACGACGTCCTCGCCCTGGGCATTCACCAGAAACTCCCCGAAGAAGACTCGCTCGCCGGTGGAGGGGTTGCGGGTGAAGGCAACGCCGGTGGCGCAGTCGTCGCCCATGTTGCCGAAGACCATCGACTGGACGTTGACCGCGGTCCCCCACTCGGCGGGGATGTTGTTGAGCTTGCGGTAGGTGATGGCCCGGGGGTTCATCCAGGAGCCGAAGACGGCGCCGATTGCGCCCCAGAGCTGCTCCTCGGGGTCCTCGGGGAAGTCCCGCCCGAGAGTCTCCTTCACCTTGTTTTTGAACAGGCCGACCAGTTCCTTGAGGTCGTCCGCGGAGAGCTCGGTGTCCTGGCTGACGCCCCGGCGGTCCTTCATGTGCTCCAGGATGTGCTCCAGGATCTCACCGTTCATGCCCAGCACGACGTTGGAGTACATCTGGATGAAGCGGCGGTAGGAGTCATAGGCGAAGCGGGAGTCGCCGCTCAGCTCGATGACACCCTTGACGGTATCGTCGTTGAGGCCCAGGTTGAGGACGGTGTCCATCATCCCCGGCATGGAGGCCCGGGCGCCGGAGCGGACCGAGACGAGAAGGGGCTGGCGGGAGTCGCCGAACTTCTTGCCCATGAGCTTCTCGACCCTTTTCAGGTTCTCCTCGACCTGCGCCCTGAGTTCCGCGGGGTACTGACGGTCGTTCTTGTAGAACTCGGTGCACACCTCGGTGGTGATGGTGAAACCGGGAGGGACCGGCAGGCCGATGGCGGTCATTTCCGCCAGGTTGGCTCCCTTGCCCCCGAGCAGGTTCTTCATGTCCCCTCTTCCTTCGGCCTTTCCGTCGCCGAAGAAATACACGTACTTCGCTGCCATCGCCTTCTCCTCTTGCGGTTTGACCATCTTCAACTGTTCGGTCGCCATTGAAAAATACTCCTCCTCCACAAATAATGTTGTGGACGGCCAAGCCGCCCATCAGCCTAATTTAGCAGATATTTTCTACTCGGCAATTCGGGAAAAGTCTGCTATCCCCTCGAACAGCCGGGCCACCCCGGTCAAAAGGGCCAAGCGGTTTTTTTTCACCGCTTCCTCCCTGGCCATGACCATGACGCCGTCGAAAAAGGCATCCACGGAAGGGCGCAGGGTTGCGATGGCACGCAGGGCTGCGCCATAGTCTCCGGCAGCGGCCTGCGCATTCGATTTCGCCCCGGGCCTTCTGCAATGCCCGGAAAAGGTCCCCCTCACAGCTCGCTTCGAAAAGCGCCGGGTCGACCTCCCCCTGGGTCCCCCCCTTGATGATATTCACCACGCGCTTGAAGGCGACGGCCAGAGGCTCGAAATCCTCTCGGCCCTTCATCTCGGCCAGGGCGCTCACCCGGGCCTGCGCATCGAGGGGGTCGTCGAAGGAGGCGGCGAGCACCGCGTCGACAACGTCCTGCGGATGCCCCTGGGCGGTGAGCATGTTGAAAAAGCGCAGGCGGACGAACTCCAGGACGTCGTTTCGCACCTCGGCGGCGGGCCGGGTCAGCTTGTCGGCCAGCAGCTCGACGGCTGCGGCCCACCAAGTCCGAAAGGGAGAGGCTGTAGCCCCGGTCGAGGATGATGTTGAGAATGCCGATGGCGCTTCGCCGCAGGCCGTAGGGGTCCGCCGTTCCGGTGGGAATGAGTCCGACGCCGAAACAGCCGCAGATGGTGTCGACCTTGTCGGCGATGGAGACGAAGGCTCCGACGTTGTCGGTGGGCAGCTCGCCGCCGGCCTGGGTCGGCAGGTAGTGCTCCTGGATGGCTTTGGCCACCCGGGGGTCCTCCCCTTCGAGGCGGGCGTACTCGCGGCCCATGATCCCCTGCAGCTCGGGAAACTCGTAGACCATTCCGGTCTCGAGGTCGCACTTGGCCAGCAGTGCCGCCCGGTCGGTCAGGGTCTCCACCGCCGGGTCGATCTGCCGTGCCAGCTCCAGGGCCAGCGACCGAAAGCGCATCACCTTCTCGTAGCTTGTTCCCAGTTTGGCCTGGTAGACGACGTTCTTGAGGGATTCGAGGCGGCTCTCCAGCTTGACCTTCCGGTCTTCCGCCCAGAAGAACATGGCATCGGAGAGCCGGGCCCGGAGCACCCGCTCGTTGCCCCTCACCACCACCGCCGGGTCCTCGACCCGGGTATTGGACACGGTGATGAAGCGTGGCAGAAGCCTTCCCTCCCCGTCGACCAGGGTAAAGTAGCGCTGGTGCTCGCGCATGCTGGTGATGAGCAGCTCGCGGGGAAGCTCGAGGTATTTTTCCTCGAAGGAGCCGCACAGGGGAGTGGGGTCCTCCACCAGGCAGGAGACCTCGTCGAGAAGCTCCTCGTCCGGGTTCAGCTCCGCGCCCGCGGCGTGGGCCACGCGCTCGATTTCCCGGGCGATGATCGCCTTGCGCTTCTCCGGATCCGGAATGACGAAACGGCGCTCGGTTTCCTCCAGCCAGCTGTCGACCCCCTGCACGGGAAAGGGCTCGGGAGCCATGAACCGGTGCCCCCGGGAGATGTTTCCGCTCTCCAGGTTGCCGAAGCTGAAGGGGACGACCAGTCCCTCGAAGAGGGCGACGATCCAGTGGACCGGGCGGGCGAAGCGGGTGTCAAAGTCCTTCCAGCGCATCGATTTTCGAAACGGAAGGGCGCCGATCACCCGTGGAAGGAGTTCGGGTAGCAGGTCGGCGGTGGGGCGTCCCTCGGTCACCTTGGAAATAAAGACATAGGTCCCCTTGTCCGTCTCCATCCGGGAGAGTTCCGACACCTCGACGCCGTTGGCCCTGGCGAAGCCGACGGCGGCCTTGGTGGGGTTGCCCTGGTCGTCGAAGGCAACCTTGACCGAGGGCCCGGCGACGGTCAGATCCTGACGCTCCTGCCTGGCGGCCACCCCTGCCACCGAAATGGCCAGGCGCCGGGGCGTGGCGAAGGTCCGAATCGGGCCGAAGCCGATTCGGGCGTTCTCCAGTTCCCTGCTCATCAGCCTCTCTAGGTCTGCCATGGCCGGCCGGAGAAAGCCGGCGGGGATTTCCTCGGTTCCAATTTCAAGAAAAATTTCAGCGGACATGAAAACTCCAAATTAGGTAAACGTAAGGGCGCAGCACGCTGCGCCCCTACACCTCATTTCTTCAATAGCGGGTACCCCAGCCTCTCACGCATGGCCACGTACCCCTCGGCGCACAACCGGGCCAGGTTGCGCACCCGACCGATGTAGTGGGCGCGCTCGGTCACCGAAATGGCCCCCCGGGCGTCGAGCAGGTTGAAGGCGTGGGAGCTCTTGAGCACGAAGTCGTAGGCCGGGAAAACGAGATTCTTTTCCGCCACCCGGATGCACTCCTTTTCGTACATGTCGAAGAGCTGGAAAAGCATCGCCGTATCGGCGACCTCGAAATTGTAGGTGGAGAACTCGACTTCGGTCTGATGGTGGACGTCGCCGTACCGGATCCCCTTGACCCATTCGAGGTCGTAGACGTTGTCCACCCCCTGGAGGTACATGGCGATGCGCTCGCAGCCGTAGGTGATCTCGGCCGAAACCGGCTTGAGGTCGATCCCGCCGGCCTGCTGAAAATAGGTGAACTGGGTGATTTCCATGCCGTCGAGCCACACCTCCCAGCCGAGCCCCCAGGCCCCCAGTGTGGGCGACTCCCAGTCGTCCTCGACGAAACGGATGTCGTGTTGGGAGGGGTTGATGCCGAAGCTCTTCAGCGAATCGAGATAGAGGTCCTGAATGTTCATGGGGGAAGGCTTCATGATCACCTGGAACTGGTAATAATGCTGAAGCCGGTTGGGGTTCTCGCCGTAGCGCCCGTCGGTGGGACGGCGCGAAGGCTCGACATAGGCGACATTCCAGGGCTCCGGACCGAGCACCCGAAGGAAGGTGGCCGGGTTGAAGGTTCCGGCGCCCTTCTCGATGTCGTAGGGCTGCTGAATGATACAACCCTGTTTGGCCCAGTAATTCTGAAGGGCTAAAACAAGTTCTTGAAAAGTCACGTTGCCTCCAGGCAAAAGGGGGACTCGTTGCCTCTTCCGAGAGGGGAAAACAATGTATACTGCATACAATTATAGGGAGGAAAGTCTAACGTGCCGACTGGGTGCTGTCAAGCCAAATTCCCGTTGAAAAAGCTATTTACCGACATCGGGAGAGCCTCCGCCGGACGTCGTTCGTTCCAGGAAAATGAGGGATTTGAGGGGGCGGTTCAACTGCCGGCCCAAGGCATCGCCCAGAAGAGGTCCGGCCTCCCCAAGGGTGCGGGAGCTCAGGCGAACCCCTTCGAAAAGGTCGAGGGGCGCCTTGAGGCAGCGGGCCAGGGTGCCCAGGGTCAGCAGGTCGACCCGAAGTCGCGGCGCCGCCGCCGGCGCAGGCTCGGCACAGGCTGCCGCCGCGGCCCGCATCGAAAGCCACCGCGCCCTGCTCCAGGGACGAACCGCATTCGCCGCAGTGCAGAAGGTGGGGCGCGTATCCGGCCAGGGTCAGGACGCGCAGCTCCAGAAGAAGGCGGGCCTCGGGTGTGCCACCGCCCCCGTCCAGATGGTCGAGAAAAGCCCCCAGCAGACGGTAGGCCCGGGGATGGTCGCTCGCCTCTCCGAGCAGGGCCTCCACCAATTCGCAGCCGTAGCCGGCCAGGGCTATGGTGGCCAGATCGGTCCGCAGGCCGGCGTGCAGGTCGAGCAGCTGCGCCTCCCTGAGGGTCGCCAGTTCGCCGGTCGAGGGCTCCTTCCAGTGCAGGCGAACCCGGGCGAAGGGCTCCAGGGTGGGGCCGAAACGACGCCGGCTCTTGCGCGCCCCGCGGGCGAACCCCTTGAGGCGGCCGTGTTCGGCGGTGAAGAAGGTCACGATGCGGTCCGCCTCCCCGTAATCGAGGTGGCGCAGAATGATGGATTCGGAAATATGGTCGCGCATGAGCGGTGTCACCCCGGCGGGGCCCGAAACGGCAGAGGCCGGATCGGGGTTAATGCAGATGGCGCAGAAAGAGGGTGGCGGTACCGAAGTAGATCAGAATGCCGGTGATGTCGTTGGCGGTCTGTACGAAGGGGCTGGAGGCGATGGCCGGGTCGATGCCGATCTTCTTGAAGAAGGAAGGGGCCAGAACCCCCATGCTCGCCGCCACGGTCATGGCCGTCACCATGGCCAGGCCCACCACCACGCCCGAGGTAGGGGTTGTGGTGCCAGAACAGGGCGACCAGGCCGATGACCACCCCGCAGACCGATCCCATGATCAGGCCGACCCGCATCTCGCGGAAGAAGACCTTGCGCAGGATGGAGAAGTCGATCCGCCCGGTGGCGAAGCCCCGCACGACGATGGTCGCCGACTGGCCGCCGACGTTCCCCCCCATGCCGGTGATGACGGGGATGAAGGAGATCAGGGCGATGACCTCCTTGAGGGTGACCTTGAACAGCCACATCAGATAGCCGGTGATCACTCCTCCGAAGAGGTTGGTGACCAGCCAGGGAAGGCGCAGGCGGGCGATCTTGAAGGACTGGTACCCGTAGAGGAGTTCCTCCTCGCTGGCGCCGGCCATCCGGTACATGTCCTCGGTCGCCTCCTGGCGCATGACGTCGATGACGTCGTCGACGGTGATGATCCCGACCAGCTTGTTCCCCTCGTCGACGACCGGAATGGCCAGGATGTTGTACTTGGCGACGAGCTGGGCCACTTCCTCCTGGTCCATGTCGGTGCGGACGCTGATGACATCCCGTGGTCATGATGTTCTTCAGCTTGGTGTTGGGAGGGACGATGAGCAGCTGCCGCAGGGAGAGAACCCCCACCAGGTGGTTGTGCTCGTCGGTGACGTAGACGTAGAAGACCATCTCCACATCCTTGGCCTCCTGCAGCGCGGCGATCGCCTCCCGGACGGTCAGGTTCTCCTCCAGGGAGAAGATCTCCGTCGCCATGATGCCGCCGGCGGTGTCCTCCTCGTACTGGAGCAGTTGCTCGATCTCCTCCGAGTGTTCATCCTGCATGATGTTGAGGATCTCTTCGGCGAGTTCCTCGGGCATGTTGCGGATGATGTCGACGGCATCGTCGTAGGGCATCTCCTGGAGAACCTCGGTGATGGTCTCCTTTTCGATCTGCTCCAGGAGCTGGGCGCCGGTGCTGTGATCGAGCTCGGAAAGGACGTAGGCCGCGGTTTCGGGCTCCTCGATGAGGTTGAAGAGGATGCGCTGTTCCTTCAGATCGAGATAGCGGAAAAGATGGGCGATGTCGGCGGGATGGGACTTGGCGAGGACCTTGGTGAGGTTGGGAAAGGCGCCGCGGCGGATGAGTTTCCGGACCGTATCGAGGAGTATCTGAAGTTTCTGGTCCACGGGGCTCGCCCCTCCTCTCGGCAGGATTAGATGGCAGAACAGGTAACCTTAACACTGCCCCCCGGAACCTGTCAACGAAGATGAACGCACACCGCCGAAACCTGCCCGTCCATAGCCGCAAAGCGACTTCGGGTCCCCAGGTTCAAGGGCTTGCCCGCCATAGCCGCAAGGCGACGGCGGGTTCACCGAAATTTCCCCGCCAGCATCTTCAACTGCACCGGGGTCAGGCAATACCGCAACTCGCCCTCACAAGTCGGCAGGCAGACCACATCCAGGCGGCAGAGACCGCCATTTTCGAAGTGGATGTGGACCCTGGAGCCGTCGGTGAGCAGGGCCGAGGCGATTTCGCCCAGGGAAGGCAGGTGGCCGGCGATCATCACCGCGCGGCTGGCATGAAACTGCTTGAGAAACCGGAGGGTCTCATCGACGGGAGCCGTCGGCTTGACCAGGTCGGTTTCAACCAGGTCGCTGTGGGGGTAGTTCAGCGCCTCGGCGATGAGGGCGGCGGTCTGCTTCGCCCGCTTCTTCGGGCTGTGGATGAGGGTATCGAGGGAGATGCCGAGTTTGCGCATCCCCGCCGCTGATGCCTGGATTTGCGCCACTCCCTCCCGGCTCAGCGGCTTCTCCGGGTTCTCGGATTCGGGGACGGCCTGCCCGTGCTGCATGAGATAGAGTTCCATTTGCCATTCTCCGCGGAAGTGTTTTCCTATCCATTCAACCTAAAAAAAGCAATTGAACACGGATAAATCAAAGACAAAAGCTGTTTTTACCGCCTGACCCTTCGGTTATGGATCTTTGGTCTTTAGATCCGCGAAAATCCGTGGATCTTTGGTCTTTAGATCCGCGAAAATCCGATTTGATCAGATCTTGATTTATGCATACACATAATACCATTTGTGTCTCAACCAATTACTGGATGGATCTTATGCAATTAACCTCCGACGACGTGATGTTCATGGCTTCGACCTTTGCCCATCAAACTGGATTTGGATATGGTGTCCGCCTTCCGACGACGATTGGGGGAACAGGCGTATATCAAGATGTTTGGAACCCGTTAGAGTTTATTGCCTTAATAGAGGAAGAAGGAATTACGTTTACAGCCGGGGCGACCCCGTTCCTGCAGGATATGATGCAATTGCAGGAGCTTGAAAGTCGTAACATTAGTTCACTAAAAGTATTTGCAGCTATGGGTGCACCGATTCCAGTGGCGTTGGTAAAAGAAGCTTCCAAGAAAGTGAATTTCTCGATTCTTTCCGGTTGGGGTCAAACGGAAAGTGGTCTCGTGACTTTGACAAAGCTTGACGATACCGAAGAAAAGCTGACAGGCACTGACGGTGTAGCGCTTTATAGCATGGAAGTAAAAGTGATTGATTCTAACGGTGACCCTTGTCCACCTAATCAAGAAGGAGACTTACTTAGCAGAGGACCGGCCCTATTTGTTGGCTATTTAAAAAACATTGAAGGGACCATCTCTGATTTTCATGATGGCTGGTTTTTCACGGGAGATCGCGCGTACATGGATGAAGACGGTTACATTCGGATTACTGGGCGAAATAAAGATATTATCATTCGCGGCGGTGAAAATATCCCTGTCGCTTATATTGAAAATGTATTGTATGAACATGAAGGCATATTGGATGTGCAGCTTATCGCACTGCCTGATCCGAGATTACAAGAGAGGGCATGCGCTGTTATTAGTATGAAACCTGGGAAGGCACCTCTTAGTTTCTCAGAAATGCAAGAATTCCTTAAGCAAAAAGGGGTCGCAAAGCAATATTGGCCAGAATATCTAGAAGTTGTTGACGATTTTCCAAGAACAGCCAGTGGAAAAATTCAAAAGTTCCTCTTGAGAGAAAAGATTCTAGAGAGCCTAAGCGAAGAGAATTTAATTAAAAGATTGATAGATTCATATGGAATTCAAATTTAATCATTGAACTAAAGAAAATGGAGGGAAATAATGATGACAAAAAAAGTAGCTTTTATAACTGGAGCAGGACGTGGAATTGGTAGAGAAATTGCTAGAACATTAGCTTCTAGAGGAATGGATATTATTGTAACCGATGTCAATATCGATAATGCAAATGAAACGGTTTCCATTGTGGAAAAAGAGGGTGGAAAGGCAGTAGCGGTTTATTGTGACGTCACAAAATTGGAAAAGTGTTCCAAGAAGCAGTGGGAGCTTCCCTTGCCCATTTTGAAAAAATTGATGTACTCGTGAACAATGCTGGATGGAATAAGGTTGAGCCATTTTTAAAAAGTGAACCAAGCACATGGAAGCTGATTGTGGACATTAATATGATGGGACAAATTCATACGTGTAAAGAAATTTTACCTGTTATGATCAAAAATGGTTCTGGCAAGGTGATCAATATTGCCTCTGATTCTGGGAAGAGTGGGTTCTAGCGGAGAGGCCGTCTACTCGGCAGCCAAAGGAGGAGTCATTGCTTTCACTAAAACGATGGCACGTGAAATGGCAAGACATAAAATCAATGTGAATTGTATTTCACCAGGACCAAGTAATACCCCTCTTTTCGAAGGAAATTGGTTCTTATAATGAAGGAATTGCTGCAGCATTAGAAAAAGCCATTCCATTTAGACGTTTAGCACAACCTAGTGATATTGCTAATGGTGTTGCATTCTTGGCGTCAGAGGAAGCGGACTATGTAACAGGTCAAACCCTTTCCGTGAATGGCGGATTAGCGATGGTATAAAAAGATGAATCGTCAGGGAGAAAAATAATGGTCCCTCTTCTCACAAGCTGTGTGCGGGTGGCTCCCCCTAAAGTGATTAGGGATTGGCCACCATGCAGCTTATGAATAAGGCTGTTTTCTCAAAGCTCTTTTCTCAACTTTTGTTTCTTTTGGAGAAAATTGAAGAACTGCTACATAGCGAGATAGGAGGAGTTTGAGCGTGAACTATGAAAATCTAATTAGTCGAAAAGAGAAATCAAATTGGCATCATAAAAGTAAATCGTCCCCAAGTAACAACTTGTTGGAATAATGAAACCGTTACAGAAATTTTAGCTGCTTTTGAAGAGTTAGAGAATGATCAGGAAATAGGTGTCATTAATCTTTACCGGAGTCGGGGAGAAAGCATTTGCAGCAGGAGCAGATATCAACCAACTGACAACGAGGAAAGCAATGGAAGCCTTTAAAGCGGGAAGTATGAGTGATGTGTATCGCCGTATTGAAAACAGTAAAAAGGCAA
>CAWBQR010000021.1:0-46284 GCA_963791005.1 uncultured delta proteobacterium
TATAGTTGAAAAGCCCGGTCTAGGCCGGGCTTTTTTTAGGGGAACATTTAATGGATTTTGATCTTCAACTGCCATTTCGGAAAATTGGATTTCAGGCCAGCTACACTCCCATCCTTCTGTAAATGTAAAAAAAGCATCACCAATGTAGACCAGCCGGAAACGATCGGCCAAGTTTTTGGCTGTCTGGTAAATCCTCTCGGATTGGGACCGGGAGAGTAAAGGCTCATTGGGGCTCCGTTCTCAAAATAACTGGTACTCATGGCTATAGGAGGTTGCTTGGCGTTTGAAGAAAAACTGATCAGCAGCTAAAATCCCCTCGCGTGGAATTTCTTTTGCCACTCATTTCGCTGCCTGGTTCACTCCAACTTCCATCCAGGAGGATGTCTATGCTCGAAGACACAACCAGCAATTCAGCAGAATTTCTCAAAGCACTGGGTCTTCTTGAAGAGCCCATGGGGACGTCTATACGGATCACGAGCCTGCGGAGGGCTTCGCCCCCAATCCCAGCCATTTGCCGACCATTGAGGAAGAAGCCCGCAATGAAGTTGATTTTGACGCCATCGCCGAAAACTTCGCCTGCGTGATCGGCAAGATCTGGTTGGCCAGGAAAAAGCAGTCTGTCGCCTACTTCGACCGTGATCGCTTCGGCTGCCTCGGCGGCGCCTATTTTCTCGGCTACATGCCAAAGCCGCTCCAATCCAACATCCATTACGTCTCCACCGGCATCCCCGGCGTGCTCGAAGGCGAGCGCTATCTTCCCTCTCCTGAAGCCACCCGCCGGTTCTACGCCGAAATCGCCCCCCGGCCCGCACCGAAACGGTTCTGCGTCTTCAAGCCCCTCTCCCGGTTCGAAAAGGACGAGCAGCCGGAACTGGTGATCTTCTTCGCCCGCCCCGAAGTCCTCTCCGGTCTGCACCAACTGGCCACCTTCGTGACCGACGATTTCCACGCTGTCCGGTCCCCCTTCGGCTCCGGATGCGCCAATATTCTAACCTGGCCCCTCAAGTACCTGCAGGAAGGCGAGTTCAAGGCGGTGGTGGTGGTTGGGACCCCTCGGACCGGCCTTACATGAAAACCGACGAATTGACCTTCACTGTTCCCTTCCTGATGTACCGGATGATGCTCGCCCGGTGGCACGACTCTTTCCTCACCGCCCCCGCTTGGGAAAAGTCGAAAATAAAGATCGATCTCAGCCGCAAGGCATGGAAGGAAATGTGACCTATACTGACAAATGTATTTAGCTCAACTGGGGGTGGCCGGCGCCAGCCGGTGCAACGGCGCAGTCGGCCAAATGAACAGGGGGAGACAAAGTGCTAGCGGACCTTCAAGGGAAAATCGCTCTGGTCACGGGGGCTTCCCGCGGCCTCGGGCGGGCGATCGCCCTGGCTCTGGCGGAGGCCGGGAGCGACGTTGCCGTAAATTACCACCGGCAGGAGGCGGCAGCGCGGGAGGTCTGCGCCCGCATCGTCGGATTGGGCCGCCGGGCTCTCGCGGTCGGTGCGGACGTCTCGCGCGCCTCCGGCACGTGGCGTCGATGGTAGCGTCCATCGAAGACGCTTTGGACCCGGTGGATATCCTGGTGAACAATGCCGGGATCGTCAGCCACCAGCCCCTGGGGGAGATCGCGGAGGAGGACTGGGACCACCTGCTTGCGGTGAACCTCAAGTCCGCCTTTCTGCTGAGCCAGAGCGTCCTTCCGGGAATGCGGGCCAAGGGGTGGGGCCGGATCATCAATCTCTCCTCGGTGGCGGCCCAGACCGGTGGCATCACCGGTCCCCATTATGCCGCCTCCAAGGCCGGTCTTCTCGGTCTGACCCATTCCTATGCCCGCCACCTGTTCAAGACCGGGGTCACGGTGAACGCCATCGCTCCGGCCCTGGTCGAAACGGACATGGTGACGGCCGACCTTAAGGCGGAGCCCCGAGGCGATCCCCGTGGGACGTTTTGGCACGCCCGACGAAGTGGCCGCCGTGGCCGTACTGCTGGCCCGAAACGGCTACATCACCGGCCAGACCATCAACGTGAACGGCGGCTGGTACATGAGCTGACATCCCCTCACGGGGGCATAACCGGAAGGAGTACCGTCATGAGCTTGCCGTTGAGAAAACTCGGCCGCCAGGGACTGGAAGTTTCGGCGATCGGCCTGGGCTGCATGGGGATGAGCCAGTCCTACGGACCGGCGGACGAGACGGAATCGATCGCCACGCTGCACCGGGCGATCGCCCTCGGCTGCACCTTCTTCGACACGGCGGAGGTGTACGGGCCGTTTGCCAACGAGGAGCTGCTGGGCCGCGCCCTGTCGGCAAGGCGCGAGCAGGTGGTGCTGGCGACGAAGTTCGGATTCCGCATCGAGAACGGCCAAGACGGTCGGCACCGACAGCCGCCCCGAGCACATCCGGCAGGCGGTCGAAGGCTGCTGCGGCGGCTGCGCACCGATCATATCGATCTGCTCTATCAGCACCGGGTCGACCGCAACGTGCCGATGGAAGAGGTGGCCGGCACCGTAGGGGACCTGGTACGCGCGGGAAAGGTCCGCTACTTCGGGCTATCCGAGGCGGGAGTCGACAGCATTCGCCGCGCCCATGCCGTCCACCCGGTCTCTGCCCTGCAAAGCGAGTATTCCTTGTGGGAGCGGAACCTGGAGCGGGACATCCTCCCGGTTCTGCGCGAACTGGGGATCGGCCTGGTTCCCTTCTCCCCCCTCGGGCGCGGCTTCCTCACGGGCAAGGTCAAGCGGGCCGAGGAATACCCGGCGGAGGATTTCCGGCACAACGATCCGCGCTATCAGGGAGAAAACTACGATGCCAACGTGCACGCGGCGCAAAAAGTCCACGAAATCGCCCAAAGTCTCAACGTGAAGCCCGGACAGGTCGCCTTGGCCTGGCTGCTCCACAAGGGGCAGGACATCGTCCCCATCCCCGGCACAAAGCGCCGAATCTATCTGGAAGAAAACCTGGCCGCGGCCAACCTCGCCCTCGATGCGTCACATATGCAGGCCCTCGATGAGGCGCTGGCCCCGCGGAACATTGCCGGTCCGCGCTACAACGAAAAGATGATGACCCTGGTCGATCGCTGACAAGGAAGGCATTTCTGGCTGATCAAAAGGCCACTTGATCGGAAAGGCTATGAAGGAGGAGAAGCCATGGAGGTCCGAGACCTCATCCTGAAGAACAGATCCTATCCGGCGCTTTTATCAGAGCCACCCGATTGAACTGAGTCTCCTGCGCGATCTGGTGGATCTCGCCCGGCTCTCATCGAGCGGCGCCAACCTCCAGCCCCTGAAATATCTTCTGTCCGCGGAGCCGGCCGGCAACGCCCGGATCTTCGCCACCCTGGGATGGGCAGGGTACCTGAAGGAGTGGAGCGGTCCGGCGGAAGGGGAGCGACCGAGTGCGTACATCGTCATGCTTCTCGATCACCGCATCAGCAAAAATCCCTTCTGGGACCACGGCATCGCCGCGCAGAGTATCCTGCTGGGCGCGGTCGAGCAGGGCCTCGGCGGCTGCATGTTCGGCAATGTGAACAGGGAAGAACTGCGCGTCTCGCTCGGCCTCGACGAGCATCTGGAAATTCTGCAGGTCATTGCTTTTGGAAAACCGAAGGAGCAGGTGCGAGCTGGTTCCTGTGGGAGAGGATGGCGATATACGCTACTACCGCGATGCGAAGGGGATACATTATGTACCGAAGCGATCGCTGGACGACGTGATCATCTAGTTTCATCTTTACCGCATTCTCCCAAGTAGGCAATAGGGTCGGACCAAGCCAACCCGTTAAATTTTATGAAAAGGCATTCCAAAAATAGACATTTTCTGGTGCTGTAGGCCGATTTTAGGGGGTGAAATTGGCCTCATAGATTTCTTGGCATTCACGAAGCACAAGAGAGTCGCCAACCCGGACAAGGTCACGGCCTTTCCCCCGCGCTCCGAGCATCTCTTTAGCTTTCAATACAAACTCCGGGCTCCTTACAGCGAGGCCCCTCGTCCAGACATCGTTTCGCTGAAACGCTTCCGATACCAACGCATCCTCCACCCATTCTCGATGGGCCTTTGCCAATACTTTCCGATTGCCTACCTCTACGGCCTCGGCGAGAGCGTCGAGAGCCAGGATGGTGTTGCGGCGACGCGGTCCCTGAATTTCGTGATAGCCGCCATGTTCCCAGTCTGCCGGGTGTTTCGCCACGCCGGCCCGAACCATGTTCAAGTCGATATCGACGAGGCAACGCCGACGGTGCTCGCCTGATTCTATGGCAGTGGCATGGTAACGATCTTCCCAGAAAGCACCTTTACGGCGCTTCCGCTGGTTATATTCCTGGCCTGTACGCCCTGCGACCAACTGGATGGCAGAGGGGATGCTCTTGGCATCACCGGTGTCCTTCACCACCAAGTGAACATGTATTTGAGGTGGCTGTATAGTTCAGGATTTGAATACCAAATCGCTTGTGGGCCTCGCGGAGCCACGACATGAACCGGTGGCGGTCATGGGCGAACTTCAGCAAAAATTCTTTTTTGTGGCATCGATGAGTGATGTGCCAGATGCCGCCTGGAATGTAATGCCGATTAGCTCTTGTCATTCTTCCCCTCCAGGCACTGCCAGGCACTGCCATTCAAATCGTTCAACTGTCAAAATGCTATGGTGCCGATTTTACCCCCAAAAATCGACTTGTAGCCTGTTTTTGGCCATGTTTTTTCAATCATTTAGTTGTGCTTTCAATGGGTTAACTTGGTCCGACACGGACACTCCGCCGCCGCGGCCGCCGATAGCGCCGCCCATGGCGACCAGCAGAAGGGTGAGGCAGGTGAGCAGGAAGGTGGTCTTGAGTCGGTTCATGGCCTTTTACCTCCGATTCGTGGCTGTCGCCGCAGGTAAAAAAAAAGACCTCTACCTGCAGCAAAAATGGCTACAGTTAAAGGTCTCGCAAGTTTCGACCGCAAGTCGTAAACCCCGCCTCCGGGCGGCAATGCCGCCGTATTGACGAAGCGCGGGCCAGATTCTGTCCGGATGCTACCACCCTTTATTGAAGATAATTTCAATGGTTAGCCATGACTCATGTCAAGGGGGGGGAATCCATATGAGAAACCTGTGGGAAAGGGTTCGGTACTGGCTGGCTTCCTGGGGACAATCAGTTTTGCCACTTGCTTGGCGATGCTGGAAGAAGCTCCCGTTTCTTAATGTCTTTTTCCTCAAGGTGGGGATTGAAATGCTCCCCATCCAAATTATAGTTTACTCATGTTTAAAACATTTAAGATAATATCTCTTTCCAGAAAAGAAATGCCGGAAGGAGGACTTAAAAATACGAATCCGACATGGTCCCGTTATTTCTTTGGAGCCAGATACCTCTGAATGCTCTTGGGCGCCAATCTTGTGGTTCCCTTCTCCGTGATGAAATCCAGATTTTGATGCGGCACGCAAGGTGTGGAGCGGGTCCATAGATGTCACTGACATTGATTGGATAGATTTGAAAGGGTAATCGATGGAAAATTCGAATAATTCAGGTGAGCCTTTAATTCAATACCTACACAAGATTATTCATGTCGCTGTACGCATTTTGTCAGTTCTTATGACGGCTGTTATTCTCTTAGGGGTTGCTGATGTAGGCTGGGTTTTATATCAAAAGCTGATTGCACCGCCTTTCATGATGCTGACCATCAATGACATTCTCGCCACTTTTGGAGCATTTATGGCCGTACTGATTGCGATAGAAATTTTCGTAAATATCATCATATATCTTCGCGATGACGTCATTCACGTCAAGATTGTTCTTGCTACCGCACTGATGGCAATTGCCCGGAAAGTCATCATTCTCGACTTCGATAAAATTTCTTCCGAGTACGTATGGGCCACGGCTGGCGTAACTCTGGCAATGGCCATAGCCTACTGGTTGGTGGTTTATTTTACCGAACAACTCACAACAGGAAAATCGAAAAAACAATTTCCCACATGATGAGCAACCAGAGAGGTTGTGATGCCCAAGTACACGCCGCAAGCCCAGCATGAACATATCCGAACAGCCTGGCATTCCCTGAGTGCCGATGAGGTTTTCTCTCGCCTGACCAGCTCTGCGCAGGGCCTCAAAGGGAAAGAAATCGAGACGCGCCTTCAGGCTTACGGCCCAAATAGATTGCCCCCGCCGCCGCAGCGTGGTCTCCTACAGCGTTTTTTCCTGCAGTTCCACAACGTACTGATTTATGTACTACTTGGGGCCGCGGTGATCACTGTACTGCTGGCCGATTGGGTCGATGCCTCCGTCATTCTCGGCGTGGTTGTGATCAATGCACTGATCGGCTTTTTTCAGGAAGGGAAAGCAGAGAAAGCGGTTGGTGCCATTCGCAACATTCTCACCCATGAGGCTACCGTTCTGCGCAATGGCCGCAAGACAGTCGTCAACGCGGAAAGCCTGGTGCCCGGCGACGTGGTTTTTCTTCAGTCGGGCGACAAGGTGCCGGCGGACCTGCGCTTGTTTAAAATAAAGGATCTTCGGATCGAGGAAGCGGCACTGACCGGCGAATCGGTTCCTGTGGATAAATCCATTGAGCCGGTGAATATTGATGCGCCCCTTGGAGACCGCTACTGCATCGCCTTCTCCGGAACCTTGGTCAGTCACGGGCAGGGCAACGGCCTGGTGGTCGAAACCGGCGAGAAAACCGAGTTGGGCAAGATCGGCTCAATGCTGGCCCGGGTTGAAACTCTGACAACGCGTTTGACGCAACAGATGTCTGAGTTCAGTCAGTGGCTCACCGGGGCCATCCTAGCCCTAGCGGTAGGGACCTTGATTTTTGGTCTGGTGGTACGGGACTATTCGTTCACCGAGATCTTCTTTGCCAGCGTTGCTCTGGCTGTCGCCGCAATCCCTGAAGGTCTGCCCGCCATCATCACTATCACGCTGGCCCTCGGCGTACAGAAAATGGCGCACCGCAGGGCTATCATTCGGCGCCTGCCAGCGGTGGAAACACTCGGCTCGGTTACGGTGATTTGCTCTGACAAAACCGGAACCCTGACGCGCAACGAAATGACCGTGACTACAGTGGTCACAGCGGAAGGACCGTACCAAGTCGGTGGCGTCGGATATGATCCGCACGGCGGGTTTACCTTCAATGGGAAGGACGTCGATCCGACCGAGTCGGCCCTGTTGGTCGAAGTGGCTCGTGCCGGCCTGCTCTGCAATGATGGTTCACTGAAACAAGCCGGCGACCACTGGCAGGTGGAGGGAGATCCCACCGATGGCGCCTTAATCGCCCTGGCAAAGAAGGCTGGCCTGGACAGCGATTCCTGTAATCGCGCATATCCGAGAAGCGATATCATTCCGTTCGAATCTGACCACAGGTTCATGGCAACTTTACATCATGACCATAGCGGCAATGGTTTCATCTGCCTCAAGGGCGCGCCGGAACGGGTTCTGGAGATGTGCCAGTGGCAACGCAATACCGGGAACGAAGGCCCACTCGACTTCGAGTTCTGGAGCCGTGAGGTGGAGAAGATTGCACGGCAGGGACAACGGACTTTAGCAGTTGCTTCGGTGGCCGTTGATAACAAGCGGGAGATGACGTTTGAGGATGTCTCCAGTGGACTGACCTTACTCGGTCTTTTTGGCTTAATCGACCCTCCGCGGGAAGAGGCCGTCAGCGCGGTGACGAATTGCCGTAATGCCGGTATCCGGGTCAAGATGATTACTGGTGATCATGCCTTGACCGCGACTGCTATCGGAGCCCAGATCGGATTGGAGGCCAGGCATGGAGCCGTCACCGGTCAAGAACTGGAAAAAATGAGCGATGAGCAATTACATTTGATGGCCCCCGAAGTCGATATTTTCGCCCGAGTCAGTCCGGAGCACAAACTTCGACTGGTCCAGGCCCTTCAAGCAGCAGGTCAGGTGGTAGCGATGACCGGTGACGGTGTCAATGATGCACCGGCCCTGAAACGTGCAGATGTCGGTGTCGCCATGGGACGGAAAGGAACGGAAGCGGCCAAGGAGGCGGCGGAAATGGTGCTTGCGGATGATAACTTTGCTTCCATCGCCCACGCCGTTGAAGAAGGTCGGACCGTCTACGACAATATCAAGAAAACTCTGGCTTTCATTTTGCCCACCAACGGAGCCCAGGCGGGCATCATTATCGCCTCGGTGATGATGGGTATCTCTTTGCCGATTACGCCGTTGCAGATTTTATGGATCAACATGATTACCGCCGTGACCCTCGGCCTTTCACTGGCCTTCGAGCCCCCCGAAGACAATGTCATGCGGCGTCCGCCACGATCACCGCGAGAACCTTTGCTCAACCGGTTTCTGATCTGGCGTATTCTGTTTATTTCGGCAGTTATGGTAATGGGAACCTTGGGGCTTTTCCTGTGGGATCGATTGCATGGAGAAACCGTAGAGATGGCCCGAACTACGGCAGTCAACACGTTGATCTTTTTCCAAATTTTCTACCTTCTGAATGCTCGATATTTAAAAAAGTCGGCCTTGTCCAGAAAAGGACTAACGGACAACCGGATCGTGCTTATGGCCATTGGTGCAATAACGGTCTTACAACTTTTTTTCACCTACCTGCCCTTGTCCCAGAATATTTTTGCCACGGCTGCTATTCCTCTGGGTGACTGGTTGCGCCTGATTTTCTTTACTGCCATTGTTTTTCTGCTGGTTGAGGTTGAAAAAGAGATTTTTCGACAGATCGAAAAAAGAAAAAACGCAATCGAAACAACATATTGAATTGACTGAAGTGACTCAATTTCAAAAGCAACAGGAGCCTGACTATGGAAAGATTCAAAAATATTTTATTTATTTATACTGGACAAAAAGATGATTCTATGGCTTTAAAAAGAGCCATTGATCTGGCAAGAACGAACAAATCCAAACTATCTTTATTGGCAATTTATGAACAAATGCCTTCTTTTAGTAAGTTTTTTTTAAGCCCAAAAAAGGTTCAACGAATCAATGAATCAATAAAAAATATAAATAATATTTCTGTTGAAAAATTGACAAATCAATTTGATTTCAAATTTAATCAAAAGGTTATTTTGGAATCTAAAAACCCATTTGAAATTATTTCACAGGTCATCAAAAACAACAATGATCTCATTATAAAGATAAAAGAAGAATACGACATCCAAAATAAAACATCAAATTTAGATATGAGATTATTGCGTAAATGCCCTTGTCCGGTTTGGATAATCAATGGTAGAGAAAAAGGTAAATTTTCACGCATTTTGGCTGCGATTGATGCAAATCCAACAGAGGAAACGCGATTGAGGCTTCATGTTGAAATCCTTAAATTAGCCACTTCTCTCGCACGGCAGGAAGACGCTCAACTCGATATCCTTTATGCTTGGGAATTCTACGGGGAAGCCACTCTACGGGGGCCACGTTTTCGGATGAGTGACGAAGACATCTCCGCTTTGGCAAAAGAAGAAAAGGCCGTTTATAAAAAATGGCTGGATGATATGGTCGCTCCTTTTCTGTCCCCGGAGATCAAGACAAAACCACATTTGATTAAGGGGCCGAGCAGCAAGACAATTTTGGATTTTATTCAGAAAAAACGCTCCGATCTGCTGATCATGGGGACGGTGGCGCGTGTCGGAATACCCGGATTTGTCATTGGAAATACGGCAGAGACTGTGCTTGGAAAAACAAAGTGTTCGACCTTGACCATCAAGCCTCCTGGCTTCAAATCTATGGTCGTATAAAACTCACATTGTGATCCGAGCGGCGGAACAACATAAAACCTTAAGAGAACCGGAGACATGACTATTCGAGTAGCAGGACCTATAAACGCAAGAGTATCCGTCTAAAAAAACGGCCGCCAAGGCAAAATGGGAAGTAGTTAATTTTACAGGTCTTTATTAGATCGTTTAGCGCAATTCGGGACACTTCCCAGTTTTTAATTTAGGGAGGACCTGAGGTTGATAACAGGAGGGACGTGAGCTTCGCTCATACCAGCAGCAGAAAGCACAAAACCGCTGGCCGGCGCAGTTGAGCCGACATCAGCGGTTTTTTCATTTCTTCAACCAAAATTTTAGATTTGCCAGTCCCCCACCCCTCCTGCAAATCCGCCAAAATAAGACGGAATCAAAAAAGACCAACCATGACCATCGGTCAAATTAGTTGGCCGTCCGGCAAATTGTCTAAGATTGAAATCAGGGGAGTAGAGGCCTCGACTCCTCCTGTTCTCAAAATCCCTGGCCCATAATAAAAACCCCCAAATCCACCAGGACAAGGGGGTTTCCCCTGAAAATCAGCTGAATTGTCAAAGATCGGCTCCGCTTGTCCGGAAAATTGGCCCCGGGCGACGGACTCACACGAAAAATGCCTCGCGAAAATGGTTCCGCGAGCAATATCCGAGAGGTGCAGACTGACCTCTCACTGATTCAGGGAATAGACCTGCCTCCGCTACCTAGATAGATAGTCGAGGTTGCCACAAACCCACCCGACATAGAGATCGACCCCGCCACGCGTACCAACAGAGTGAAGGCGGTTAACCTCGGGCCGGGCGCCGAGGAGCGCAACAAAAGACGCGTAGTCAGAGAACCTTTGCTGGTTTGGGCTGAAGGAGTGCACCAGCATGATGGCCTGCGGAGCCAAAAATCGCTTGGCTTCGATGACTGCGGACGCAGTTCGATGAAGCAACTGGTAGCGTACATCGCCGGGAGGGTCTACGGCGAGGGATAGCTGCTCCTTGAGATACGCAAGTCGGGTTGACTTGCCAGGAGACGAGTCGGCCAGCCATTCACCGAGTGTTGGCCCGAATGGTTCCTCCACTTTGCCTTCGACCGCGATAGATACGAGATTGGAGCGAGTCTTGGCTAAGCACCAGATGTCGTTTTGAGACGGCCTCGATCCGCCCGGAAGAGAAACCTGATGCTCAGGCACAGCAAAGAGAAGCTCAACCTCCTTGAAGGGCTCGATTGAGCGAAGAACGGAGTAGACCTCGGCGGGAAAACCCTGAGCCTCTTGCCAAGAGTACGCCAGTGTTCGAGCGGAGAAACCTTGACGCCAGTGCTTACTTGGCTCAGGTAGGAACTGAGCCCATTGCTCTGCAGAGCTTGTGGGGATGTAGATGATAGGCAAAGTGTAAAGCTCCACTGCCAGGGCTAACGACTTTGTAGAACAACCCCGAGGTCATATGTCCCAGAAAAATCCGCCTTCGAAATTTGCCCTCAGAATAACTTTCTCACTGCGTACAAAATGTTGTTCTGAATTGTTTTTGCGCCCAAAAGGCAACCAAATCGCCTGCTTCCTAAAAATCCCTGGGTCATGAGAGAAGGCCGCGACCATCGGATGGTGGCCTTCTCGTATGATTAAAGCAGTGACTCATAAGAAAAGCCCCAAGTCTAAAGAGGGGGGGCTTGCACGTCATATCAGTGTTGATTTGTGAAGAGGCCTGCTTTTTTTAGTCCTGGCATTTCACAGGATAGTCGTCAGGGATAACAGACTCCTTCTTGCGATAGACCATCCCTTGGAAAATGGCGATAGTGTCACCAGTGTCATCCGTGACCAAAACTGAGTATGAAGCCAGTCTAGGGTTTATTGATTGTTCCCGAGCCTCTGCATATAGGGTTCCTTTGGTTGCAGCTTTTACAAAATTAACGCTGGTGTTTATTCCCATTGCCAATGAACCGCGGGAATTGGAAGCTACCGCAAAAGCAAAGTCGGCCAGTGTAAATATTGCTCCACCATGAACGGTTTTGGCCCCGTTCATGTGGTGTGGCTCTATCTTCATGGAAGTTTTTGCCCAACCTGCTTCCACATCAAGCAATTCTACCCCGCAGTATTGTGCAAACTTGTCTTCTGCGGTGAAATACTTCTTGATAATATTCATGCTTTTTCTGTCTCCATATTTGTCTGGGCTGGGTAGCTTCCTGTTAGGAATTGACCATAATCGAAACTTATCAAATATTTCCATCAATAAGAAGCCTGTTTTTCGTATCACGAGACGTGATATCTGGGACGTCGTATCAGCGGTTTGGGATGATGTAGTTCGGCTCGTCCTGCCCATCAATCCAGGCAGTCAGAAGGTAGCAGATGCCGTTATCATCGACATAGTACCGCACGTGGATACGTCTATAGGCGAGATCCACTATTGCAAGGTGAAATTCATGCTGGACTCCTCCCAGCATTTTCCGCTTAACCGGCCACGCGCGAGGATGTTTCTCGATGACATCAAGGATCGTCGCCATTGCGGATGGCAACGCCAGGTATGCCACCGGGCTTTTCTCCCGAAGGTGGAATCTCAGTTCGGAGAAAGCGGCGATGAAGGTCGGGGTCCGGCGGATATTTCTGTATTTGCCGGCCATTACCGCTTCTTCTTGGCCGGGACATGACCGCTTCTGACCATTTCCTCCCCGATCCTTTCATCTTCCTCGATCATTTGGAGCAGATCATCGATCGGCGCGGAAAGACCATCCCTAACCTCTCGCATCGCCTGCAAAGTCATGAGATCGGCTTTTTGTTCGAGAATGTCCTCATCGATGAGACGTTCCGCACCAGCCTTGAAAAAACCTTGCGGCGTCATGCCGTGGACGCGGCAGTATTCGTTGACATTGTGCATCTCCGCCTCATCAAGGGTGATGTTGATCTGGTTGCGCTTTGACATGGCTATCCTTTCGCTAGGTTTAATAGCAATCCTATCAGTACCGCCTGGGTTGCACAAGGATAATCAGTGCAGACGCTTGTTCCCATACCGTTCCGAGGGTCTGCCTGGGCCCGGAGCCAGGCGTCTATTCAGTTCTCTTACAAATCGTCTCGCGAGTGTTGCCCGAGGCTTTCAGGACTGGCGGCAAGAATTCTCACGAGTCCTGAGTTACGCGAAATCTCAATCAGACAACCGCAATGGGTCACCACTTCTTCATCAATTTTTTCCCGGCGCCGCTTGCCTTGCGGGCAATCCGCTCCGGCAACTCCCGGCGTTCACGCATTGCGGCCAAGCCGACGAAAAGGGTAGCGGCAGGCTTGGCCCCAACGGCGTCGGCCCCCAGCTTCAGCCCTCTCAGCGAGCCGGCGAACAGCCTCCCCATGAGCGCCGGCATGGCACTGGCGGTGACAAGCACCGAGGGCTTCGGCGGACGGCCCTTCCTGCGCGGCTTCGGCGCAGGCTGACCCCAGGGCCAGAAGGAGTAGGGAACCAGCCTCTCCAGAAAGCGTTGGGTAAGGGCATTGACGTTGCCGAAGTTGACCGGGGCTCCAAGGACAAGGGCGTCGGCCGCTTCAATTCGCTCTAGCAGGTCGGCCATGTCGTCCTGGTGGATGCACCGCCCGGGGTCGGGTCCGGGCTCCTGCGTGCAGCGGCGGCAGTTGGTGCAGAACTCGATTCGCCGGTCAACCAGATAGATCTTTTCGGTTGAGGCTCCTTCCTTCGCCGCGGCAGTCATCACCGCAGAGACCGCTTGGTCGACGATGCCGCCCTTGCGGTAGCTGCCGACGATGCCGAGGACCATTCGACTCATCGCGTTATCCCCTTTCTTTCATTTGGACAGGTTCCGATCATATCCGGGGTTTCGACCAGGACCAAGTGATCCTTCACCATTCCGGAGCGCCACGCCGGTGGCCTGAATAGTGCCCCATTGCCGCCAAGCTTTGGCTGTTTGCATGGCGTTTCATTTTCCATAAGGTCTCGAATTCAGCGCTCGAATACTCGAGTCCCCCACCCGGGGCGTCCGCAGGGGATGACTGCCGCCCCGGTTTCCTCCCGACGCGGAGGTGCCGCCCTATGTCATCCTCCGAGTCCAGACGATCAGCGCCTCGATCAGTTTGGAAAGAAACTCCCGGGTCTTTGCAACCGTCAGCCGGCCCTGCTCCTCGACCTTCTCCTGCGCAAAGGGAACCGGCCGCCCTAGGTCCACCGGGCTCATTTCTGTTTTCTTGTTGTTTGTCATATCACCAGCGGTATTCCCGTCAATCGGGATAACCGGAAAAAAGAGCGCCCTGCCCTCGCTGGCCCGCTCTGTCATTCATGCAGCCGGATCTCCCGTTCGGCCAGCCGATAACTGCCCTCGATTATCGCCGCCAGGGCGACCATCGCCCCAAGCACCCAGAGCTTGGAGGGCGCGATCCGGGCCGTCTGGAAGACCAGAGCGCCCAGGGCGGCAAGGCAGGCGATCGCCCCGACGACCGAAATCGAGCGACGGCTCTCGGTCCGCGAGGCCTGACGCGCATTGGCGACGTTCACCGCGGCGAAGATCAGCAGAAACCCCGCGCTTCCCAGGGTCGAGATCCCGGCCAGGTCGAAGGCGTTGGCCACGAAGAGCGTCAGAGCGGCGGTGATGAGCAGGCCTTCCACCGGCTCGCCCCACACCTTTTTCTCCAGGATCGCGGGCAGTTCACCGTCTCGCGCGATGCAGTAGCTCAGTCTCGCCGCGCCGTAGAGTGTGGCGTTGATGGCGGAGGCGGTGGAGAGCATCGCAGCGACGGCGATCAGGGTGAAGCCAGCCTGCCCGAGAAAAGGCCGGGCCGCCTCCGCCAGGGCGTAATCCTTGGCCGCGACGATCCTGTCCACGGGGAGGTTGCCCACTGTGACAAGGGCGACCAGCACGTACAAACCGATCACGAAGCCGACGGCCGTGTAGTAGGCCCGCGGCAGGGTGCGCTCGGGGTTTCGAACATCGTGGGCGGTGTTGGCGATCAGTTCAAACCCCTCGTAGGCCAGAAAGATGATCATGCCTCCCGCCGCCAGCTGCAGGGGCGAGGTCCATGAACCCGGGGCGATTTGTGCGCCCTTGACGCCGGCAAGGCCCGTTCCGACGAACAGAAGCAGGATCGCCACCTTCAGTCCCACGATCCAGTTCTCGGCCCTGCCTATCGACTCGGCGCTGAGAAGGTTGAGCCCAGTGATCAGGACCACGCTGAGGCTGATCAGGACGTGCCTGCCGGTCGCCTGCCACGCTTCGGGGAAAAACGTCGCTCCGTAGCTGCCGAAGGCAAGGGCGTACAGCGACAGCATCACCACGTAGCTGAGCCACAACAGCACGTTCAGGCTTCCGGTGAGCATCCCCGCGCCGAAGGCACGGTCGAGAAAGGTCACCGTCCCCCCGCGGCTCGGAAAGGCCACCGAAAGCTTCGCGTAGGAATAGGTCGTCAGCAGCGCCACAACCCCGGCCAGCGCAAAGGCCAAGGGCGTGCCCCCGTGCGCCAGTTGTACCGCCAGCCCCAGGACCGCAAAAATGCCTCCCCCCACCATCCCTCCGACGCCGATGGCAACCGCCGCCCACAGGCCGATCTTTCCGTCGCCTGCTTTGCTCATCTGCCGGCCGCCTCCTTCTCAAATTACTGGACGGATGCAAAAGGGTATTCTTTTCGCAAACTTGCATTACCCGTCTGGCAATGGAGCAAAAGCTCGTTAAGCTATTTCTAAGGATATCACAGCCCGCGGAAAAGACCCTTCGAAGGACCAGGAAGTGCCCCGAAGGCGGGCACATCCCCAGGGAGGTTTCCATGAAACTTTCATTCCACGGCGCCGACCAGGATGTAACCGGCTCCTGCCACATGGTTGAATGCGTAGGGAAGCGCATTCTCATCGACTGCGGCCTCTTTCAGGGGGCGCGCGAACTCGTCGAGGAAAACGCAGAGCCATTCGGTTTCGACCCCTCCTCCGTCGACTTTCTTCTGCTCACCCACGCCCACCTCGACCACTGCGGACGCCTGCCCCTCCTCGTGAAAAGCGGCTTCCGGGGCGAGGTCATCACCAGCGCCGCGTCGCGGGAGCTGGCCCGGCTGGTGATGCTGGATGCGGGCCATCTGCAGGAAGAAGAAGCTCGGCGCAACTTCCGCCGTGCCGCCCGGCGGGGTGACCGCAAGGAGAGCGCAGCCCCCCTGTACACCGAAATAGACGCCCTGAACAGCCTCGACTCTTTCGGCAGGACGGCTGGGTACAATCAACCGCTGGAGCTGGCTCCCGGGATACGTGCGACGTTTCTCGACGCCGGCCACATCCTGGGTTCAGCCTGCATCTACCTGGAAGTGGAGAAAAACGGGCGCCGGCGGTCGGTGCTCTTCTCCGGCGACCTGGGCAATAACGACAGACCCATCCTAAGGGATCCGACCTCACCCCCAAGGCCGATTTCGTGGTGATGGAAACCACTTACGGAGACCGGCTGCACAGGCCCATCGATGAATCGGTCGAGGAGCTGTACGCGGCGATTGCCGATACATTCACACGGGGAGGCAACGTCATCATCCCAACATTTGCGCTGGAGCGGGCGCAGGAGATCCTCTTTTTCCTGCGTGAGGGCGTAGAAAAAAACCGGCTGCCCCGCTCGATGCAGGTCTTCCTCGACTCCCCGATGGCCATCTCCGCCACTGCGATCTTCGAACGCCATCCCGAGTGTTACGACGAGGAGACCGCAGAGCTCTTCCGCGAGGGACGCGACCCCTTGAGCCTTCCGGGGCTGCACTTCACCCGAGAGGTGCAAGACTCCATCGCTATCAACCGGTTAAGCGGGGGAGCGGTCATCATGGCGGGCTCGGGCATGTGCACCGGCGGGCGCGTGCGCCATCACCTCAAACACTCACTCTGGCGCAGGGATTCGAGCATCGTGTTTGTCGGCTTTGCAGCCAGAGGCACCCTGGCCCGAAGGATCATCGACGGCGCCTCGCACGTCCATCTCTTCGGAGAGGAGATCCCGGTAAAGGCCGGAATTCAAACGATCAACGGTTTTTCCGCTCACGCCGACCAGGCGGAACTCCTTGCCTGGCACCGGCAGGTCGGAGCCCCGGAAGGGACCTTCCTGGTCCACGGCGAGCAGGAGACGATGCGCCGCTTCTCGGGACTTCTCGAAAATACCCCCGTGGAAATGCCCGCACCGCACCAGGTATTCGAGGTGTGACGGAATTTGCAGATGATTCCATAGGAATAGGAGCGGGTCACGGTTCATCCACCAGGTTCCAGGTGAGGTCGGGATTGTATGCCTTCATGTTGCGGGCGAGTTCGTCGGTTTTCGGCCCCAGGTCCTTCTGGTAGACCCGGCCCCGCTGATTCACGATGAAGGTCATCACCCCAGAGACTCCCCACCGGGCCGGGTAGGCGATCAAGGCAAACCCGCCCACCATGTTCCCGTTGATGACGTAGTGGTACTTCCCTCCGACCGCGCTCGGGCCCTGGCCCTTGAGGATACGAAAAAAGTATCCATGAAAGGGTCGGGGGCCGTGCTCGCCCGCCTTACGCTTCTGCATGTAGCCCTCCTCCTTCGCCCGGGCGACCAGAGCCCCCAGCGGACTCTCCTTCTCGCCGGGGAGGGTCTGCCAGTAGAGGCCGTCCTTCCGGCCCGGAGAGCTGACCATCCGCTGGGCGTACTTGGGAATCGGGTCGCCATCGGGTCCAGGAAGGGTATAGTATTCCCGCTGCGCATCCACGTAGGCCCGGCAGACGTTGATGGCCATAAGTTCGTTGTGACCGATGCGGCGGGTGAGGATCTCCTCACGCCCCGCTGCCGTGTCAAACAGCCAGCCATTCCCTCTTTTGACGATCGGCACGGGATAAGGCCATTTTTTGGCCCCGATCAGCAAAATCGCCTTGTCATTCCCCTGCATGACAAGTGCGACCCCTTCTTCGACATGGCGCGCAAAGTGGGAAAACTCGGCCGCCCGTTCCACCGGGTCGCCCGGCTCCAGGTCGTCGACCACGGGACCCAGAATGGCCCTCAATGCCTCATGGTCATCGGCCCGCACGGCGGCGACCAGCGCCTGACGAGCCTCCTTGGGCGAGGCAAAAATCCGCTCCATCGGCTCAGGCTGAGCGGCCAGGCTCGGGGCCGGCAGCGCCACCTGCCCCCACAGGAGGGCCAGACAGCCCACCCATCCGCTTCGCACAAAGACCCTCCGAAGAGCACTTATCATCCCTTTCTTCCTTTCTTGCGCCAGGCTGCCTTTCCTCGGACCTCTTTGCCGGGCCAGGGAAAAAGCGCATCTTTCGGAACCCTTCTAGCGCGACCGCTCCTGCTTTTTCGGAGCGGCCTTGCCCTGCGGCTCCCGGCGGGGGGCGGAACGGCCGGCCGGTTTCCGGCCGGGCTTCCCGGCCGAGGCCCCGGGCCGTCGCACCGGGGTGGGTCGGCGCTGCGGGGCGGGGCGGTTGAGCCGCTGCATGTTTTCCAGGCTGCGCCGGCCGCGTTCGCGGTAACGCGTGGCGTCTTTACCGCTGCCGTAGCCGCCGTAACCGGTCTGGGAGGGTGGTTGGGTGCGATGCAGGTCCCGGCCGCGGTACACTTCCCTGTTATCCGTGGGTACCCGAGGACGGGGCGCCACTGGTGACGGACGAGCCCGGGCAGGCCGCTTTTCAGCCGGAGGGAGCGGACGTTCTTCCCGGTCCCCGGAGGGCTGCCGAACGGTGCGCTCCCGGCGAGTCTTCACTCCTTCGCGGATCTGCCGACGGTAGGAGAGGGTATTGCGCTGCGTCACTTTGCGGTTGATGTGGATGTCGGCATAAGCATGATTGATGTAGACATTTTTCCGGAGGTGGAGATGCGGGCGGGCGCGGCCGACCCATCCCCCACCCCTCCATCCGTGATAGTAAACGCGGTGATGGTGCCAGTCGCAATCCCGGTTCAGCCAGGCTCCGATTACAAATCCGCTGCCGAAAAAGATGAATCCGGAAGACGACGGGGGAGGCTCCAGGTACACCACCAGGGGGTCGTACAGTGGCACGTAAATCACGTCGGGCGAGGCGGGAAGAATTCGGATGATTCCACCATTGACGACCACCTCCTGCTGGGGGGTGGAGACCAGGTTCCCCTGCGCCGCCGCCTCGGCGCGCAACCGTTGGATCGCATCCATCACCTCTGTCTCCTGGTTGACGAAGGCCTGTCCCAGCGCAGCGGTCCAGTCGTACTCCCGGTCCATCATGAAGAGAACCTCGGGATAGTGCGCCACCGCCTTGACGCTCACGTCCCAGTCCTGGGCGTCAATGCCTGCTGTGACGCCGTAAAGACGGACGAAGCGGGCCGCTTCGTCGATCTGGTCGAGGAAGGTCGACGCCGGCAGGATCTGGGCGAGCAGGGGGTCGGGGTAGAGGGCAACAGGGGCGAGGAGGTCCTCCAACTCCGCCGGGCTGAAAAGGGCTGTCCCCGGAGCCGGTTCCATCCCGAAAGGCGTCTGGGCCCGGGCGGAGGGGCAGGCGAGCAGGGCCAGCAGAAGGAGGACGACGGGGAGCATGGTCGGAGCTCTTCTCATCTGCATCTCCCGAAAAGCTGACGGTCGAAGAAGCTTTATTCTGAAGTGTAACCCAAGGAATATGCCTCTTCAATGAGGGGCGGGGAAATCGGTTTGGGGCCCGCCCCGATTCTGGCGACCGGATCTGAAGGTCGATGTGAAGAAAATAAACCTGGAAAAAGCATTTGGCCGCGACTAAAATCTAGGTGGCCGAAGCCCTTGTCGAGGGCGGACGCTGGCCGTGGAACCGGCGAAGGAGGAAGGCGGGGTGGAGGCGATTCCGAGCGACTCCGCCAACACATCCTGAAGGCCAACCTGCGGAACGGCTTAGAGAAAACTTGACATTTCCCCCTCTATGATTTTAGATGCAGGCCATGATCCGGCGCCTGTCACTTTTTTTTGTCTGCCTGCTCCTTCTGGCCACCCTGGCAGAGGCCTTCCACCACCACAGGGACGGCGCCGCCCACGCGGACTGCCCCGTCTGCCTGGCCATCCATCATCAGTCCCATTCAGGCCATTTCCCTCTTGCGGTTTTCGACGTCCAGCGGATTGTCTCCGATACCCTCTATTTCCAGCCCAATTTTTCCCCTGACAGCCAGACTCTCCTCCTCCCGGCCAACAACCGGGCTCCTCCCGTTTGAATCTCACCGGCATCACCCAACCGAAGAAGTTGAATAAGGGTCGAGTTTGGAAGACCCTTTCTGAGAGATGAATATCGCGCTGCGGCCTTCCGCCGAAGACGGCGGCGCAAACCGCCCGCAACCATTGCGGGCAGGAGGGCTACATTTTGCGGAAGAAATCAGATAAGCAAAGAGGGTGGCCGATGGCCTGTTCGGTATCGAGACGGCGGTCTCCCCGAGTTGTTGTCGAGGTTGCGTCCAGACTTTTTTCGCGTATAAGGACACTCCCTCCCCGGGGCGGAGGGAACAGCTCCGCAGGTGGGTCGCGCCGTCGGATCGGCCTGGCTCTCGCAGGGCTGACCGCCTGTCTGGCGGCGGCCTTTCTCGCCCTGAGGCCGGCGCCCGGACCGGCGCCTCTCGCCGCTGTACCCCCGCCCGCCCGGTCCGGCATCGTTGCGAACGCTGGTCCGGCCTCACCCGAGGCCCCCCTTTCGGCGAAGGCGGCGACGGCCGCCGCCTCCGGAAACGATGCGGCGGGTAACGCGGTCCGGAATACCGACCAGCTTCAAACCTTCACCGTCCGCCCCGGCGATACCCTGTCGGCTCTGTTCGAACGGGCGGGGCTGGACAAGTCCGAATACCTTCGGGTGATGGCCCTGGGCGCCGTGGTAGGCCCCCTGCGGGTTCTCCACCCCGGGGACCGGATTCGTCTTCGCACAGCAGGGACACAGGATCTGGCCGAGCTCCGCTATACCGAGGGCCCCCTGCACAGCCTGGAAATCACCGCCGGGCCCGGCGGTCTGCAAGCACATCAGCAGAACCTCCAGCCCACCACGGAGAGGACCTCCGTCAGCGATGTAGTCGATGAAAACCTCTCCGTGGCCCTGCGCCGGGTAGGTCTCAGTGCCTCCAAGGTGGCTGAGTTCGTTAAAATCTTTCACTGGCGCGTCGATTTTCGGAGGGATATTCGTCGCGGCACCCGTTTTTCGGTGGTTTACGACCGGCGTCTTGCGGGGAACCGGGAACTGTCGCCGGGCCCCATCGTGGCCGCCGAACTAGTGCTGCCTGACAGGACGCTGCGCGCCTTCCGCTTTTCCGGCTCCGGAGGGGATGCCGGGTATTACGACGACCGCGGAGCTTCCATGCGCCCGACGTTGCTGCGCACCCCCGTGCACTACACCCGGGTGAGCTCGTCCTTTTCCCGCCGCCGTTTCAACCCCGTACTGCACATATGGCGGCCCCACTGGGGGGTTGACCTCGCGGCCCACATCGGAACACCCGTCATGGCGGCCGGGGATGGTCGCATCACCTTCATGGGGCGGAACGGCGGATACGGCAACCTGGTGAAAATCAAGAATTTCGGTCCCTATTCGACCCGCTACGCCCACCTGCACCGCTTCGCCCGGGGTCTGCACGCGGGCAGCCACGTGCGTCAGGGGGAGATTATCGGCTACGTCGGCGAGTCGGGGGAGGCGACCGGCCCCCATCTGCACTTCGAGATCCGCGTTCACGGGGTCCCCCACAATCCCTTGAGGGTGAAGCTGCCCGCCGGCGCTCCCCTCGCCCCACGGGAGCGGCGCCGGTTCAAAAGCGCCATTCGCCCCCTCCTGACGATGCTGGAGCACAGTGAAGGAGATCAGCAGCTGGCCTACAACGAGGGAGCCTCCGCCAACCTCGGCCGGCCCTGATAGACCGTGCCGGGAGCCAGTCCCAATGCGGCAAAAGGTTTATCCTGGTCGACCAGGTCATAGCTGCTTTTACCGGCAGCGATGGGCGGATTGGACCTGCGAGTCACCTGAAAACAAAGGGTGAGAAGTGTGGGAGACGGCGCCGCCGGTCTCAGGAAACCGACCGAACGAGTGCCCAGATCCTGCCCGAATTGCCGCGGGACAATCAGGCCGGACAGAAAGGCCTCCACTGCGCTGAAAACTGAACAGAGACCCGAACATCAGGATCGTCACCTGCTCCTTCCTTTCCATAGGCCCCCCCCGGGTCCAAAGGGGAGGTTTTTCCGGGAGAAAATCTCCGGACGAAAAAATCCCCGGTTCCTTGTAAAGGGCCGGGGATTTTTTTGGGTCTTTTGTGCCGCTTATTCGTTGGAGGCCTTCGGACAGCCGCTGCACCCGCCGCCGCTTCCAGCCGTCGGGCAGGCCGCCGGTTTGCCGGACCCCTCAGAATAACCCTGCTGGTACCAGCCGCCGCCCTTGAGGGCGAAAGCCGTCTGGGAAATGAGCTTCTTCACCGGACCGCCGCAGGAGTTGCATTCGCTCAAGGGCGCATCGGAAAACTTCTGGCGGGCCTCGAAAACCAGGCCGCATTTTTCACACTGATATTCGTAAATCGGCATTGTTCGAACCTCCCTGAATCAATTCTCCCGTAATTTAATGGCTTGAGCAAAATTTGTCAAGGGAGGGACCCCGGAGGAAGAATTGAAATGCAGCAAGCTTCGGATATCGTGTTTATTAAGGCAAAAGACCCAAAGGCGGAAAAAATATCTATTTTATCCACGCCCCCCCCTGACAGGGAGGCCTTTCCCTCCAAACGGGAAGGGCCCTTCGGAAAAAGGACTTCATGAGCCCTCGCCTCTTCCGCTATCTGGAGCCGACCTTTTATTCCGGGCTTCTCGACGACCCGGTCCTCTGGCTGAACATCCGCCCGAGGGGGAGAAGCCTTCTGGTGGACTGCGGCCAGATCCACCACCTGGCCAAGAGGGTCCTCAAGTCGGTGGACGCCCTGTTCATCTCCCACGCCCATATGGACCATTTCATGGGCATCGACACCTTCATCCGCAACGTCCACGTCTCTCCGAGGACCATCGAGATCTTCGGGCCTCCAGGGCTGGCCGGCAAATTGGAGAAAAAGCTCGCCGGCTACGACTGGAACCTGACCGAAGACTCCTGGTGTTCCTTCCGGGTGCGGGAGATTCTCCCGGCCGGATGAGTACCTTCCTCCTGCCCGGTCCGGAGGGGTTTCCCTGCCGCCAGGAGGAGGAAAGCTTCCGGAGCGGCAGGGTCGTCTTCGAGGACCGTTACCTCACCGTCGAGGCCGATTTGTGCGACCACCGGATTCCCTCCCTCATCTTCCGCTTCACCGAAAAACCGGCATTTGCCGTGGATGAAGAAAAAATGGCGGCGGCGGGCCTGGTTCCGGGCCCCTGGCTGCGCGACCTGAAAAGGCGCTTCCACCGGGGGGACATCAAGGGCGCCCCCATGAGGGTCCTTCTCCGCGCCGGCGAAGAGCTTCGGGAAGAGCCCCTGCCCGATGCGGCTGCCCTCTACCGGAGCATCGAAAGGGAGCAGGAGCCCTCCTCCATCGGGTACGCCACGGACATCGGATTCACCGGCGAAAACCTGCAGAAGGTCTTTTCCCTGCTGACGGGGGTGACCCTGCTGGTCTGCGAATGTTCCTTCCTCGGCCAGGACATGGACAAGGCCCGGGAATCCTACCATTTGTGCACCACGGACCTGAACCGGGCGGTCGACACGATTCGCCCCGCCTTCCTGCTGCCCATGCACCTGTCCAAATCCTACGTCCACCACACCCGCCGGCTCTACGAGGAGTTGGAGCTGCCGCCGGAAACGACCCTCCTGCGGCTTCCCGACCACGTCCCCCCTCGTCCCCTTCTCCCCGGCGAAGCAGTCCGACTTACCGGCCTGGGGCGGGGGAAGCTGGACCATGCACTTCCCAGGAAGAAAAACTGGATTCCGGCCACAAACATGCCGGAATGACGGTGCAGGAGTTGCCTTCAGGCACGATCACTTGCGGCTAAAGCCGTTCCTACATGATAGTTTCGCAAGAGTTACAAAGCCTCTAGGCTCGGACAATCGCATGTATAGGGGTTTTCACTGTATGAGAGTGCTGCGGATATCCGCAAATACCGAGAACATCAACATGGTTCCCCTTCCCCTGGGACTCAACTGCGTGGCGGTCGCTGCCCGGGATTCCGGACACCAGGGGGAACTTCTCGACCTTATGAGCAACGCCGACCACAAGGCGGCCGTTTCCAAGACCATCGGACGGGTAAATCCTCAAGTTATTGGATTCTCCGTCAGAAATGTGGACAACCAGAACATGGGAGAAACCCGGTTTCTACTTGTTCCGGTGCGGAGCATCATTTCCCTTTGCCGTATCTATTCCAAGGCTCCAATCGTCGTCGGCGGAGCCAGCTTCAGCATCTTTCCCGTGGCCGCACTCCGATACCTGGGGGCCGACATGGGCGTTTGCGGCGAAGGCGAAATGGCCTCCCCGCTGCTGCTGGATACCCTGGAGCAGGGAGGTGCCCCCTCGACCATTGCCGGCCTCTGCCTTCCGGGAAACCCGGTCCCGAAGGGGTGTGCCGAGCCTTGGCCGCCCTCGGCCACCGGCTGGTCGGTGCGAACGGAGAAGTTGTCAAAACGGGCTTCGACGGCCACGCCACCTGGAAAAAAAATTTCCACGGGCAACACCTCCCTTAGCAGGGTTATGGGTTCTCTGCTTCCGAAGGGTCGTCTCGGATCAAGGAAGAAGATGGCGCAAAATCCCGTACTTCTTCCTTATAACGGACCTGTGGGATCACACGTGGTTTCTCAGCGCCTGCCGGTTCAATGACCAGTGCCCAGCCGGCAACGATGGCCTCGATCATCTTCTTCCGCCCGCTGACCACCAAGCGCTGAACCGTTCCCCGGGAGACGCCCATCCTCTCTCCCGCCTCTTTTTGCGTCAGTCCTTCGCCGTCGCACAGGCGCAGAGCCTCCAGCTCGTCGTGCTGGAGGCTCGTCTTCTCAAGGCCCTTGAGGGGGGTTCCGGCCGGCTTGTAAACCTCGCTCCCCGGCGGACGGTGTGGACAAAAACAGTTTCTCGGTTTTTTGGGACGTGGAGACACGCTGCCTCCTTCTTTAGTGCCCACAGCCGCCGCTGTGCCCCCCGCAGACCTGATCCGGGGTGAGTTCCGGTAACGCCACTTGTGCAAGGCAGGCGAGGTTGTCGGCAATGGTGGCCCCCAGAGCGCGATAGACCTTCAGACCGGCCCGGTTCAGGCCCATCAGGGCGCCCGCGCCGATGCCGCCGACCACAATGGCCTCAGCCTCCTGGCCGCCGAGGGCCTTGAGGGGACTGCAGGCGCCATGGGCATGGTGCAGGTCGCGATTGACGACTTCTGTCACCTCGCGGGTTTCGCTGTCCACGACCACGAACAGGGGGGCCGAGCCGAAGTGCCCGTAAACAGGGCTGTCCAGACCTTCATTTTGCTCCACCGGAAAACAGATTTTCATGACTATCCTCCTTTTGTTTTGTGCATAAACACAATATAAAGACACGGGATCAAAAGTCAATACAAATTATTGAAAAAATTTTAAACTCCTTTGCCGACTCGGCCTGGAAACTTGGGCAGGCCCTGACCCCGGAGAAAAGGAAAATGCTCAAGGAACGGGTGCCCCCCTGCCAGACTTCTTAGGAACAAAAACTGATGGCGTCGCAAAAACTCACCAACTGCAGCGTTGCTGCAATTGCTCTCGCTGCGTCGACGTACCTAAGTACGCCTCATTGCTCGACAATTGCGCGCCTTGCATTTGGCGCTTTTTGCTTAGCCATCCACTATTTTGCTTTCTTGCGAAAGCATCAAAACTGAAAAGCTCTAACCGGGTGGTAGGCTGGGAGATGAAATTTGTTTCTGTCTGGCCCGGCAAGACCGTTAGTGGACAGCGTGAGAGCCATGGGAATCAGAGGCCTCGCTGATTTTGCGGGGAAATGTGAATGGTCCCGCGAATCGTCCCGAAGAGAAAGGCTATTAACAGGCGCCGAGAGAAAGGAAGAATCATGAAAGTGTGTATTCCCTCCTATGGACCAACCCTGGATTCGCGGATGCAGCCGATTTTCGGCAGGTGCGAATATTTTATCCTGGTCGACCCGGAAAACATGGACTGCGAGGTCGAACCCAATCCCTATGCCTCCGTTTCGGATGAAGCCGGCCCAGAGAGTGCCAAGATGGTCATCGACAAAGGAGCGAAGATCGTAATGACGACTCAGGTTGGCACGAAGGCCCGACAGCTACTAGAGGCCTCCGAAGTGGCGATCATGGACATTAAAGGGGAAACCGTCCGGGAGGCTGTGGAGGCTTTCCGGAAGCGTCACTCAGCCTAGGGCGTCTACTAGCCGAAAATTGATCAAGTCAGACCCTTTTAAAGGAGGCGACGATGCCAAGAAGATCGAGAATCAGAGAGCGTCTGTTCTGGCCCCGCTATTGTGGCTGGCACCATCGTCATTTTTGAGGGCCTTATCCTTCCCCTTCTCCCCGGTGGGGAGAAAGACCGCACCCGGAAGAGGAAATGAACGACCTGAAAGAGCACATCGAGATGCTCAAAGAAGAGCTAACCGCTGCCGAGGAACAGCTGAAAAAACGGGGAAAGGACAAATACCAAGGGAGGAGGGAAAGCTCCCCCCCCCCCGGAAACTCCTGGTTATTGCCGCCCACATTTTTTTACTCTCCAGTCTGGTTTTGGAGATAATGCCGTGCCGGTGTGTGCGAATCTCCTGAACCGGGAGGGGATTGCGCAGAAGCCGAAGGCACCGTTTCGTGCAGGCCGCTTCTGTGCTCGAATTTCTATGGATCGGAGCGGTTAACCTTGCCATCAGTGTGCTGCTCGGGCTGGCGGGTTATCTTGACGGCTGGGGAAGCAATGGAAGCCGGAGATGGCGTTCTAAGGACCTTTCTGGTACGCGGCAGGCCTTCTAACCGAAGTGCATCAAGCATGATGCGGGAGGGTTCCCGCCATCATCAGGAGCGGCTGAAGATGAAACGGCATTAGCGATAGATTGAAAGAAGAGCGGGCACCGCCCTGAAACCGAAGCTGGCCTCGACTGAAGTTCGGAGTCGAGAAAACTGACGTGATTTGCAAAAACTCCGAAGTCATTTGGCATTGAAGGTAGGGCGAAGGATCTCGGCCGTGAATTTTTCCACGGAGAGATAACGGCCATATTCCCCCTCCCCGCCGAGGGGCAGCCCCGCCGCTCTGGCCTCGCCGATGTCGATGTGCATCTCCAACCGGTAATAGGGGCCGACCCTGACAACCACGTGGCGAAACACCTGGTCGTGCGCCCCGCCTTTGATGACCACCTCCACTTCGTCGCCATTGCGCAGGGCGAAGCGTTCGGCCTCTTGGGCCGACATGAGGATATGCCGCCTGGCACTGATCAGCCCTTCGCTGAGGTGCACCCTTCCCATAGGCCCTTCCAGGGTAATCGGCGCCGAACCGTCGAGCTGCCCCCCCGGTCGGACCGGGGCATCGACACCGAGGCGGAACTCTTCATCGCGGGTAATTTCGACCTGGTCACGATCTCGCAGAGGGCCCACCAACCGGACCCCGTCAATGCGGCCGCGCGGTCCGATCAGGTCGACCGTTTCCCTGCAGACGAACTGGCCCGGCTGGTAGGTCTCTTCCGCACTCGTCAGGTTGGCCGACCGGCCGAAGAGCTGCCCGAAAGTCTCCCTGCAGAGATGAACGTGGCAGGGATGAACGGCAATGGGCATCACGGCCTGCTCAGGGAAAACTTTCTGGGCCTGGATCGTTTTTTCCGTCTGCCGGGCGATCATCAGCTCTTCATTGGTGGCCACCACCAGCGCCCGGACGCGGGCATGGTCCGCGGAGATTTCCGCAACCGGCCGTTCGTGGCTCACCCGGCAGTCGCGGTTGCGGTCATAGTTGAGGATGAGGCCGAGAAATTCCAGACGCTGCAGGATTCTTCGGCGCATCATGACACTGTTTTCGCCGATTCCGCCGGTGAGTACCACGGCGTCGATGCCACCCATGGCGGCGGCATAGGCGCCGATGTACTTGCGCGCCCGGTGGGCGAAAACGGCGATGCTGAGCCGGGCCCGCTCGTCCCCTTCGACGGCCTTCGCCTCGATGTCCCGAAGGTCCTGGCCAATCCCCGAGAGTCCAAGAAGGCCGCTTTGGCAGTTCAACAGGTGCTCGACCTCCTCCGGGGAATATCCCCCTTCCCGCAGCAACTTGAGGACCACCGCCGGATCGATGTCGCCGCAACGGGTCCCCATGACCAGCCCCTCCAGGGGGGTCATGCCCATGCTGGTCTCGGTCGAGGTACCGAACTCCACGGCACAGGCGCTGGCGCCGTTGCCGAGGTGGCAGGTGACCAGCCGCAGCTGGCCGAGTCCGCATTCGAGGTATTCGGCGGCCTTCTGCGCAACATAGGCGTGGGAGACGCCGTGAAAACCGTAGCGGCGAATCTTCAACGGGGCTGCAAGCTCTGGATCGAGGGCGTAGGTCAGGGCCCGTCTCGGCATGCGCGAGTGGAATGCGGTATCGAATACCGCCACCTGGGGGAGCCCGGAGAGGATTTTGCGGGCGGCTTTTATGCCCGCCAGGTTGGCCGGGTTATGCAGGGGGGCCAGGGGAATGCAGGACTCGATCGCAGCCAAAACGGCATCGTCGATGAGGTGGGGCATGGAAAAGCGCTCCCCTCCATGCACCACCCGGTGCCCCACGGCATCGATGCGGTGACCGTCAACGGCCTGGGCGACATCCTGCAGGCCCCGGAAATAGCCGGCCTCATCGGCCAACCGTTCGATTTTGCCACCCGCCAGGGCCGAGGAGGTGTCGGTGTCGATTACCTGGTACTTGATGCTCGAAGAACCGCAGTTGATCACCAGTACGTTCATCCGGCCTCCTTTTCTTTTGACCAGCAATCAGACTTTTGACCCGGCGGGGTTTTGATGCCGCCGTATCGGACCGACGACTTTTGCCTCCAGTTTACCCGATAGGGGGTGAATTGTTGTTTAAATCTAATTTGGTACTAATGTTGGTGCTTTCGCAATACTTCATGGGATGATGGCGTCGCAAAAAGTCATCCTAAAACATGATCTCGTATTTCCCAGGGATTAATACGACAGATTTTGATGCGCAGCTTCAAGGTATGCGACGAAGCATACGAACTTTTTTCGGGGGTATAGCTCTGTAAATTTACGGGCGGTTTGCCGGCCCCGTCCGGGCCGTTTCCGGAGAGGCGATGCGGTTGACTTCCCACCGAAGCGTTTCCGCGAGGTCACCCCTGGCCACCGCCCTCCCCTCCAGGTCGGCCACCGGAAGAGGCCCGGCGAGCGCATTGGTGAGGAAGACCTCGCCGGCCACGTACAGGTCGGGAAGCGAGACCTGCTCCTCCCTCGCCGGGATGCCCAGGCGGGCAGCGGCATCGAGGACCTGGCGGCGCAGGATTCCGGCCAGGACGAGGTCTCCGGCAGGGGGCGTCAGGAGGACCCCGTCGCGCACCAGAAAGAGGTTGGAGGTCGCCCCTTCCAGAAGGGCCCCTTCGGGGGTGACGAAAAGGGCCTCCCGGGCGCCGCGGCGGCGGGCGTGGTCGAGGGCGTAGAGGCAGTCGGCGTAGTTGCCGCGTTTCATCTGGGGAAGATGGGAGAGGGGGTTCACCCGACGGTTGGGGGCGAGGACGCAGAGTGCTCCGGCCGCCCGCTCAGGGTGGGATGGCTCGGTGTAGGGGCGGGCCTGGATGACGAAGCGTCCCCCCTCGGGAGGCGGGAGGCCGGGGCCGCTGAAATCTCCCCGGGTGAGGGTCAGGCGAAGGCGGGAGACGGGGGAAGGCAGACGTTCCACCGTGGCTTCGAGGGCCTCCCGGACCCGGGACCGGGAAAAGGGAAACGCGAGGAGGCGGGCGGAGAGCTCGAGACGGTCGAGATGCTCCTCCTGAAAACAAATTCGGTTTCCCCTGGCCTTCATCGTTTCGAAGAGGGAGTCACCGTAGAGGAAGGCCCCGTCGGTCACCGGCACCGAAGCCTTCCCGGGTTCGACAAATTCACCGTCGAGATTGACAATCATTCTCCCTCCTCCAGGGCCTTCTGCAGGGCCCTGCCCTTGGCCAGGCATTCCTCCCACTCCCGCTCAGGCGCCGAGTCGGCGACGATGCCGGCCCCGACCTGGTAGGTGAGCTCCGGACCGAACTTCTGATAGGAGCGGATGAGGATGTTCAGATCCATCTCTCCGGTCACGCTGATGTAGCCGGCGCTTCCGGTGTAGGTTCCCCTGCCGGTGGGCTCCAGCTCGTCGATGATCTCCATGCAGCGTCTCTTCGGCACCCCGGTGATGGTCCCGCCGGGGAAGGCCGCGCGGACGAGGTCGAAGGGGCCCAGCCCCTCCCGTAGTTCCCCCCTTACGTTTGAGACGATATGGGTCACGTGGGAGTAGCGCTCCAGGACCATCAGCTCGTCCACCTCCACGGTCCCCACCCGGCAGACCTTGCCGAGGTCGTTGCGCTCCAGGTCGAGGAGCATGATGTGCTCGGCCCGCTCCTTGGGATGCCCGAGGAGTTCCTCCCCCAGGCGGGCGTCCCCGGATGGGGTAAAGCCCCTGGGACGGGTGCCGGCGATGGGGCGGGTTTCTGCGACGCCGTCGTGCAGCGAGACGAGCCGCTCCGGAGAGGAGGAGACGACCTCCAGCCCGGGGGAGCGCAGCAGCCCTCCGAAGGGGGAGGGATTGACCCGGCGCAGCCGCCGGTAGAGCTCGGCGGCGGTCCCGAAAAACTCCCCGTCGAAGCGGCAGGAGAGGTTGGCCTGGTAGATGTCCCCGGCGGCGATGTACTCGCGGGCCTTTCGCACCATCGACTGGAAAGCCCCCGGCGCGATGACCGGCTCCGGCAGCCGGCCCGCACCTCCCCCGCAAGGCGGGAGGCGTTGTTGGAGCGCCTGGCGGGCCTCCCTCTCCAGGGCTGCGAGGTCCTCTTCGGGGTCGAGGGAGGCCAGGGTCAGCATCCGTTCCCGGTGGTCGTAGACGGCGGTCAGGTCGACCCAGTCGAGCCAGAGCAGGGGGACCCGGGGCTCGACCCGGCCCAGGCGGGGCAGTTCCTCGATGCACCCGGCCAGTTCGTAGGCCAGGTAGCCGAAAAAACCGCCGGGGAAAAGGGGCATCCCCGGTTTTTTCGGTACGCCGCGAGCGGCCAGAACCTCTCCCAGGATCTCCAGGGGATCGCCCGGCAGAAAGCGTTCCGCGCCTCCATCCACGCGAGCCAGTCCCCTGTCGTCCAGGCGATAGGATTCGGTCCGACGCAGGGGGACGATGCTGTAGCGGCCGGTCCGGGGGGCCTGGGTGGCGCTTTCGAGAAATCCCGGCCCGACCGGACAGAGGTGAAGGAAGAGGAGCAGGGGGTCGAAATCGGAAAGGGGAAAAGAACGGAAAACGATGTCCATGGTCAGGTGCAGAACCGCAGGAGGGAAAATTTTGTCGGAAGAAAGGTACTTTAGGGAGGGGGAGGGAAAAATGCAAGAAAAATCCGGGCCGGGTTCCCGGGCAGTGAGAGAACCCGGCCGGTTCCTTGCGGAGAGGCGCTACTTCTTATGACAGTCTTTGCAGTTGGTGGGGCCCTTCCCTTCTTTTTGGTGGCATCCTTTGCACAATTTGTGGGCGGCATCCTTCATCGAAGGCGCCTTGCTGCCCTCCTTGCCGTGACACTTGGTGCAGGCCCCGGCTGCGACGCCCATGTGGTGGCAGATTTTGCAGTCCTTGAGCGTTTCCTGGTGCATCTTGTGGGGGAAGGTCACATTTCCCATCATCTTGGCGGGGAGCGTAATCGTTTCCGGGCCCTGGGCGAAGACGGGGATGGAGGGAAAAACAAATGCTACCGCGACGGCAATTACGATGAACCGCTTCATATTTGACCTCCTGAGGTGGATTGACCCTTGTACCGGACTCGCCTACTGCCCGAAGCCAAGTCCCGGTACCCGCCCGTGCCCCTGGGGCATCCCCGGACGGACATTACCTTTGTAGATAGCAGGTTCCGTCCGAATGTCAAATCAATTTCATTGAGTGATGCTAAACTTGAAACAACCTTGATCGCTGAACCCGGCGGAGACGATTTCCATGAATGAAAAGGGGAGAAAAGGAGCAAAAGCATGCCCTATGTGAATATCCGGATAACCCGTGAAGGCGCCACGGCCGAGCAGAAGGCGCGGCTCATCGCCGGAGCCACCCGCCTCCTCCAGGAAGTCCTGGGCAAGAACCCGGCAACAACGGTGGTGGTGATTGACGAAGTCGATACGGATAACTGGGGAATCGGCGGCGAAACGGTCACCGGCCGAAGGCGCGAAGGACGATAGGGGGGGCAGGGGGAGTCATTTCAGACGCTCGGCGGTGACAGTCTCGTCCCTGGCAAGGTTTTTCAGCCGGTAACGTAATCCTTCCATCCCGACCGGTTCCAGCTCCTCCTGAGGCTCCCAGAAGCGGGTCTTCTCCCGGTCCCGGCGAAAGGGGACGTTCCACATCGAGCCGTCGCTCAGCATGAGGGTGGCGCCGGCACTGATGATCCTGTCGATTCTCGCCGCCATCGAGGTCTCCTTGCTTCCACTTGATTATTTTATGCCAGAGAAAACGGCCTTTGCAACTCCTGCGGTAAAAAGAGGGGGGAGGCGGAAACCGGAGGCTCCGGGAGTCCCTCCCTTCCCAGCCCATCCGCCCTTTTGCCCGTTGACCTGTGGTTGAACGGGCAGGTATGATTGTACGAAAAATTCCTGATGGAACCTGCGGGAGATTCTTCAATGAACACCTACGAAGTAACCTACGACCTTGAGGGTGAAATCCGCTCCGAACGGGTTTCGGCCCCCAGCCCCTCCGAAGCGGCACGCCTTTTCCGGGAGCAGAACAGGGAAACCCAGGCCGTGGTCCTGTGCGTCGTCCGGCAATGAGCCGGAATCACCGGCCACCGAGGCGTTGAAACGCCGAAGGCGCCGGAAAGGGCCTGGTTCGTTATCCGGAAACCCTCAAAAAGCGGAACCTCTGCACGGTCCCGGGAATGGTCCACCGATGGCCTGCGGCTGGGACGTCACGCCCGTCGGCTGGCGGCTCGCCCTGCTGGTCCGGGCCTACGCCCTGGCGGTCTTCATCGCCACCGACCTGCTGAAGGTGCGCTTCTATAGCCTTCTCGACCACAGCGGGGCGCGATTTCGCCGTCTGCCTGCCGAGCCGTTCAGACCGTGATGGTCCCTTCCAGAAACATCGCCGCCTCGCCGGCGATCTCCACCCGCTCCCCCAGATCCTTGCAGAAGAGCTCGCCGCCGCGGTGGGAAACCTGAAGGGCGCGAAGCTCCCTTTTGCCCAGCCTCCGCGCCCAGTACGGCACCAGGGTGCAATGGGCCGAACCGGTCACCGGGTCTTCCGGCACTCCGACCCGGGGGGCGAAATAACGCGACACGAAATCCGACTTGTCGCCCGGCGCGGTGGCGATGACGCCGCGGACGTCGAGTCGGCCCAGGATGTCGAAATCGGGGGAGAGCTCCCGCACCTGGGCCTCAGAAGCATAAACGGCCATGTAGTCCGAAGCCTTGTGCACCTCCACCGGAGCGGCATCGAGGGCCCGGGTCAACTCCTCGGCCGCGCGGCAGGGCTCTGCCGGCAGGGCCGGGAGATCCATAACCAGCAGGGGTCCTTCGCGAAGAACCGTCAAACGGCCGCTTCGGGTTTCGAAGTCGACCCGGGAGAGGTGGATGTTGAGATAATGGAAAACCACGAAGGCGGCAGCCAGGGTGGCATGGCCGCAGAGGTCCACCTCCACCCTGGGAGTGAACCAGCGAAGTTCGAAATGTCCGTCCCGCGCCACCAGGAAGGCCGTTTCTGAGAGGTTGTTCTCGGCCGCCACGGCCTGCAGCAGTTCGTCTTCGGGCCAGACCACCAGGGGACAGACCGCCGCGGGGTTCCCCCGAAAGACCGTCCCGGAAAAAGCATCCACCTGATAAATCGGAATCTTCATGGCTCCTCCAAAAAGGAATTGGGATTTGGAAACCTTTTATGCCATCTTTGGGGGGAACCCTTCCCCTTGTCAAGGCTGAACGCCTTGCGCCTTTTCCGACCGCCAAATGCCTGAATCCATTAAATTCCGTTGTCATTTCCTGGATTCGAGTTATATTACAACAAACATATACCACCGACACGCCAACCAATCACCCCGACTCAGTCAACAAAAATAATAAACAACCAAATTGAAAATGTTCATTGAAAAGGTATATTTTCCCTTTTAAGATAAGGTTCAATTGACTAATATGCCGTATACGGAATAAAGAGAGAAAAAAGTGAACATTCTTCTGGTCGAGGATTCCGAAATTCATGCCGAGCTCATCCGGGACTCCCTCCTTTCCTGGAGCGAAGACATCGACATCACCGTGGCGCGCACCCTGGGCGAGGCCCGGACCATCCTGCAGAACTCCCTTCCCGACCTGGCAATCGTCGACTTTCACCTTCCCGACGGCAAAGGGACCGAGGTCCTTCCCGGCGACCGGGAGGAGGCAGCCTTCCCCGCCATCCTTCTGACCGGCTCCGGCGACGAGTACGCCGCCGTCGAGGCGTTCAAGGCCGGCGCCATGGATTACCTGGTGAAATCGGCTGCGACTCTGGCGGACATACCCTATTTCGTGGAGCGGACGCTGCGCGAATGGGGCCACATCACCCGGCGCCGCCATGCCGAGGAGGCCCTTCGCCGGAGCGAGGGAAAATACCGGCGGCTGTTCGAGAACATGAAGGAAGCGCTGGCGGTCGACGAGGTCATCTTCGACGAGGAGGGAATGCCTGTCGACTGGAAGGTCACCGACATCAACCCCGCCTACGAGGAGGTTTTCGAAATCCCGCGCCAGAAAGCCATTGGCCGCAAAGCGAGCACCCTCTACGGGGACGTCTTTGAAATCCGCTTATTCCTGCAGGCCATGGTGAAGGTGAAGGAAACCGGGGAGCCGGTGCAGCTTGAATTTTCGCTTCCCCGTATGGACAAGCACCTTCTGACCTCCGTATTCTCCCTCGAGCCGGGTCTGATTGCCACCCTCTCTCGGGACATCACCGCACGCAAGATGGTGGAGGCCGAGCGGGAGCGCCTCCTGGCAGAACTCGACGCCACCATCAATTCGATCACCGATGCCGTCATCATCTACCGCCCCAAAGGAGAGATCCTCCGGATGAATCCTGCCGCCGAGAAGCTCCTCGGCTATTCTCCGGAGCTGCGCCGCAAACCCTTAAGGGAGAGACTCTCCCGGTTGCGGCTGGAGACTCCGGAAGGAAAGCCCTTCCCCATGGAGGAGTGCCTGAGGCGGGTTTTCGAGGGCAAAGGAGAGATGAAGGGAGCCTTCAACGTCATCCACCATCCAGACGGAAGAACGTTCTGGTTGTCCAGCAGCGCCGCACCGATTTTTACCGGCGACGGCCAACTGGTCGGCGCCGTAGCCACCATTGTGGACATCACCGCCGTCCATGAGCTGCAGCAGGAGCGGGAGATGGTTCTCCACACCATATCCCACGACCTGCGCATTCCACTGACGGTCATCAGCGGGCACGCCCAGATTCTGGAGGAGATCCTGGACGTCGCCGGCTTCGACCACGGCGCCGCTTCGAGCATCGGGGAAATCAACAAAGGCATCCGGATGATTACCAGAATGATCGAAGACCTGGTGGACACAGCACGGATGGAAGGGGGAAAGGTGGTCCTGGAGAAACAGCCCCTGCAGCTCGCTCCTTTTGTCCGCAGGCTCCTGACCAGTTGTGAGGGGATCGTCGATTCGCGACGCCTTGATGTCCGGTTAGCCGATGATCTTCCCCTGGTATCGGCCGACCCGGACCGTCTGGAGCGCATCCTTCTCAACCTGCTCTCCAATGCCCTTAAATATTCCCCAGGGAAAAACAGGTTCAGCTCCGGGCCGAGGCACGACCGGAGGAAATCAGGGTCTACATCATCGACCACGGTCAGGGCATCGCGGCACAGGACGTACCCCGCATCTTCGATCGATTCTACCGGTGCAAGGGCGCCAGAAGGGCCGACAGCGTCGGCCTGGGCCTGCACATCACCAAGCTGCTGGTGGAGGCCCACGGCGGGGAGGTGGCGGTTGAGAGCGAAGAGGGCAAAGGCAGTACCTTCTCCTTCACCCTGCCGACGGCCTGAAGGCCGTAAATCAGAATCCGTGAACGGGGATCCGGGATCCGCCCCCCCCCTGCCCTTTTTTAATCCCCAGTCCCCAGTCCCCAGCCTGCCCGTCCGGAACCGCTAGGCGAAGGCGGGTCCCCAGTCCCTGAATTCAAATTTTTCCCAACAACCGCAGCAGCCCGTCAAGCGCCGTGTAGGGATGGGGCGGGCAGCCGGGTATGTAGAGGTCGACGGGTAGCAGGTCGCCGATGCCGTCGTTCTGTTCGGGACTCCCGCGGAAGGGGCCTCCGCCGATGGCGCAGGCGCCCGAGGCGATAACCAGCTTCGGCTCGGGGACCGCGGCGTAGGTGTCGAGCAGGGCGCTCTTCATGTTCTCGGTGACGGGGCCGGTGACCAGCAGCCCGTCGGCATGGCGCGGCGAGGCGACGAACTGGATGCCGAAGCGGCCGAGGTCGAAAACGAGGGTGGACAGAACGTTGACGTCCGCCTCGCAGGCGTTGCATCCGCCGGCGGAGACCTGCCGCAGCTTGAGGGAGCGGCCGAAGAGCTTCCTCATCCGGGCATCGAGGGCGGTGGCCAGGCGGATGCCCGTCTCGTCGGCCAGCAGACCCTCGCGGGATGCGGGAGGCGAGCCGGTAGTCGCGGGTGAAGCGGATGGCGCCCTGGGTACAGGCGACGGCGCAATCGGCGCAGAAGAGGCAGAGGCCCGTGTCGACCTTCATCTGCCGAGGGCCTCATCCACGGCGCCGAAGGGGCAGCGGTCGACGCACTTCCGGCACCCGTCCGGGCACCACGCCGGCTCGATCTGCGGCAGGCCGCGGAAGCGCTCGGGAAGGACCGGCTCCTCCTTGGGGAAGCGCCCGGTGCGGTGCCCCTGCCGCCAGCGTTCACGGATGATTTTCAGCATGATCAACGTTCCCTTTGCCTTTGATCGGTGATAACCATCGCCCAGGTGGCGGCCGTCCCGGATCAGACGGATCGGTCCGATCCGACCCATCCGACGGATCAGACACGGCCCGGATTTAAAGGTCGAACCCGCAGTACGACAGGTTGAAGCTCTTGTTGCACAGCGGGAAGTCGGAAATCTGCTCATCCCGCAGCGCCATGGCCAGGCCGCTCCAGTTGTGGAAGGAGGGGTCGACGATCTTGTAGCGGGCGAATGCCCCTCTCCATCGGTGAGGGCCACGTGGACGATCTCGCCCCGCCACCCTTCGACCAGGGAGACCGCCAGCGAGTCGGGGCGCAGGGCTCCGACGGGGAGTCGCGCCTCCCCCGCGGGCAGGCGCTGCAGCAGGTTGCGGACGCAGTTCGAGGGAGGCCTGGATTTCCCGGCGCCGAACGGCGGCCCGGGCGAAGACGTCCCCCGTCTCCTCGAGGATCACCGAGTCGAAGGCCACCCGGTAGGCCCCCGCCGGGATGGTGCTGGCGAACGTCCCGCACCAGGCCGCAGGCCCTGGCCGCCACCCCCACAAGACCGAGCTCCTCCGCCGTCGCGCTGCGTCACCTTTCCCGTCCCCTCCAACCGGGCCAGGACCGAAGGGGTATCGAAAAAGAGTTCGATCGCCCCCCGGGTGTCCCGGGCCGCCGCGGCCAAGCGCTCCGGCAGGCTTTCGGCCAGGGCGGGGTCGAGGTCGAAGCCGGCCCCGCCGGGACGCACCAGCCCCCGGCCGAAGCGGCTGCCGCAGAGGGCGGCGGTCATGTTCAGGTAATCCCCCCGCAGCCTTCCGCAGTAGGAGGCCGTCGGCAGAAAGCCGACGTCTCCGGAGAGCGCCCCCACATCCCCGACGTGGTTGGCCAGCCGCTCCAGCTCCAGGCCGACGGCCCGAAGGGCCTCGGCCCTCGGGGTCGGCGCGCAGCCGGAAAGGGCCTCGACCGCCTGGCACCAGGCCGTCGTGTGGCCGACGGTGGTGTCCCCCGCGGCGGTCTCCATCTGGTAGAGCGTCGCCGGATGGGGACCGCCAAGAAGCATCCTCTCCAGCCCCCGGTGCTGGTAGCCGAGGGAGATCTCCAGGTGCATGACCTTTTCGCCGTGGCACTGGAAGCGGAAGTGGCCCGGCTCGATGACCCCGGCGTGCACCGGCCCCACCGCCACCTCGTGTACCTCCTCCCCCTCGACCCGGTAGAAATCCATCTCACCCGGCACGGGATGACGACCCGGGTCGCGCCCCCAGGCGTCCCTGCCTCTCGCCAGGAGCTGTGGAAGCGCACCGGTTTGAACCAGGGATGCCCCTCGGGAACGACGCCGTACTGCTCGGCGATCTCCCGCTCGAAAAGATGCAACTGCGGGCAGCGGGGGGTCAGGGACTCGAAGCGCTCGCCGACAGCGCGTGCGCAGCAGGCCGCAGGTCCCCCTTCCCGTCCCGGGCGATCACGGTGAAGAGCTCCACAGCCCCTCCGCCGGCGGCATGGCCGAAAGCAGGCGGCGACCCGCCCCCCGCCGGCCACCTCGCCCAGAAGCCGGTCGGCATAACTCGCCGGTAGTCGAGAAGGGGCAGCGTCGGCCAGGGCCACGACCCCGCCGTTTTTCAGGGCTGCGACGTTCCGGATGTTCATCGCGCCACCTCCACCAGGGAGGCGGCCCGCTGCAGGAAGGCCTGCATGGGAGCCGGGCAGGTAGAGGCCCAGCACCAGGACGAGAAGCAGGAGCAGAAGGGGCGGCCCCACCATGAGCAGGGAGTCGCGGTAGCCCGAGTCGGGGAGCTCATCGGGCTCCCCGCCCTGGGTGACGGAGAGCACCGTCCCGCCCATGCCGATGAAAACAACGGCCAGCAGCAGCAGGAACACCCCGCCGATGACCGGGTGACCGGCGCCGAAAATCCCCCGCAGGATGGTGAACTCGCTCAGGAACGGCCCGAAGGGGGGCGAACCGGTGATGGCCAGAAACCCCGCCAGGAAGAGTCCCGCCGACAGGGGCACCCGGGAGAGGGCGCCGCGCACTTCCCCGAGGCGCTTGCTCGAGTAGGCGCGCTGGATGTTCCCGGCGGAGAGGAAGAGCACCCCCTTGGTCAGGGCGTTGTTGACCAGGTGAAACATGGCCCCGAAGGCGGCCAGGCCGCCGATACCGACGCCGAGGGCGAGAATGCCCATGTGTTCGACGCTGGAGTAGGCGAGCATGCGCTTGACGTCGGGCTGGCGCACGATGAAGATGGCGGCCAGCGCCAGGGAGAGAAGTCCCATGGCCGAGCAGGGCGTGAGCGGGCCAGGGCGAGGTCTCCGGCCGCGGCCATGATCTGCACCCCGCGCAGGATGGCGAGGAAGGCGACGCTGGTCAGCCCCCCGGCCAGAAGCGCCCCGACCAGCCCGGGCGCCTCGCCGTAGGCGTCGGGTTTCCAGGTGTGCAGGGGCGCCAGGCCCATCTTGGTGCCGAAGCCGACCAGCAGAAAGACGAAGCCGGCCTGCAGCCAGGGCCGGGAAAAGGTCCCGGCCCGGCCAGCAGGTCATCGAGCTGCAGGCTGACCGGGGCTCCGCCGTGCAGGGCGGCGTAGGCGACGAAGAGGATGCCGAGCATGGCCAGGGCGATGCCCACCGAGCAGATCAGCAGATACTTCCAGGTCGCCTCGATGGAGAGCTGGTTGCGGTTGTAGTAGATGAGCGGGGCGCTGGCCAGGGTGGTCGTTTCCACCGCCAGCCACAGCAGCCCGAGATGCCGGGCCAGGGTGGCCAGGGTCATGGCGCTCGAAGAAGACCAGCAGGCAGGGGACCATGACCCGGTTGCCCCGGTCGAGGCGGTAGTGCAGATAGCCCACGGCATACAGGGAACAGCAGAAGAAGAGGATGCTGGTGACCAGCAGCACCAGCTGTCCGAGGGGGTCGGCGCCGAGCCAGCCGCCGCCGGCCGCCGGGGCCGGCGCAGAACCAGGGCTAGGGCCAGCACCAGGTGGACGCCGCCGGCCAGGGGCAGCAGCCAGGAGCGCCCCTGATGCGAGGGGACGAGAAGGCGACGGGCGCCAGAAGCAGGGGAAAAAGGATGAGCGCAGGCAATCATGGTTCATTCCCTCAGGGAGGAGAGCCGTTCGGTGTTCAGGGTGGAGAACTCGCGGTTGATCTGGTTGCATGACGATCCCCATGACGAAGATCGCCACCAGCAGGTCGAGGAGGACCCCCGCCTCGACCATCAGCGGCATCGCCGCGGACAGCAGCATGCCGAAGATGAAGATGCCGTTTTCAAACATCAGGTAGCCGAGGACCTGGGTGATCGCCTTGCGCCGGGTGATGAGCAGCAGAAAGCCGGTGCCGAGGGTGGCGAGGGCGGTGGGGATGAAGAGGGTGCCGCGATGCGCGGGACCAGGGGGAGAAAGTCGGCGAAGATGAAGGCGGCCGCCGTGGTCAGGGCGCCGAGGAGCAGGGTGGGAACGTAGCCGATCAGCGGCTCGACCTCCCGGCGGATGCGCACCTCGCGGATGGCCCGGAAGAGAAGCCAGGGGATGAAGACCCCCTTGAGGGCGAGGGCGCCTCCGGCCAGCACGAAGGCGTGGACGGACAGGCCGTGGACGGTCACCGGCAGCACCGCCAGGATCGCCCCCTGCAGCGCCACCGCCCGGATGCAGGCGCCGAGGCGGCTGCTGCCGAGGGTAAAGAAATTGAGCAGGATGACCAGGAGCAGGAGCAGGTTGTTGATGCCGTGCATATGTTCGAAACCTCGGGATTGGGGACCAGGATCGGGACTGGGAAAACCACGGTCGAAAACCAGTCTCCAGTCACCAGCCCCTGAGTCACTGATTTTTCCTATCGCAGAACAGCACCATCGCGAAAGCCGAGACCAGGGTGGTGCCGATCAGCATCTGCGGGACCCGCAGCAGGCGCAGCCGGGCCATGACCGATTCGACCATCCCGATGAGCACCGCCAGAAGGAGCATCCCGGCGACGAAGACCAGGGCGTCGAGGAGGGCGCTTCCGGTCTGCCAGGGCAGCGCCAGGCGCACCACCAGGGCGCCGAGGACGAAGAGCTTCATCGCCGCGCCGTAGAGGATCATGCCGAAGGCGGGCCCGCTGTGGTCGAGAACCATGACCTCGTGAACCATGGTCAGTTCCAGATGGGTATTCGGGTCGTCGAAGGGGATCCGGCTGTTCTCCACCAGCAGCACGACGAAGAGGCGACCAGGATCAGCCCGAGAGGGCGCCGGCCTCGGTCCACGCCGCCGGCCAGGGCCGGCCCGAGCATGCCGTCAGGGAAAGTCGCCGGAAAGCCGGGCGAGCACGACGAAGGCGAAGAAGATGGTCGGCTCGGCCAGACAGGAGAAGGTCACCTCGCGGGCCGCGCCCATCCCCTCGAAGCTGGAGCCGGTATCGAGGGCCGCCGCCGCGGTGAAAGAAGCGCGCCAGGCCGAAGAGGTAGACGAAGAGGATCGAGGTCGCCGGTAAAGGCGACCGGCGCCGGCAGGCCGCCGAAGGGGATGAGCAGGGACGGCCAGGATCGGCACCGCCAGCCCGACCACCGGCCCGGCGCGAAAGACCCAGGTGGTGGTGCGGCTGAGGACGAAGCCCTTGCGCAAGAGCTTGCCGAGGTCGAAATAGGGCTGCAGGAGGGGGCCCCGACCCGGCCGGCGAAGAGCGCCTTGGTCTTGCCGATCACCCCGGGCAGCGAGGGGCGAGCAGAAGCAAGAGGAGCAGGAGATGGAGCAGGGCTCTGCCGATCATGTCAGCCTCGCGAAAAGATCAGCGTCAGCAGCAGGGCGAAGAGAGTCAGGGCGACGTACAGCAGGTAAAAGCGCCGATGATGCCGTGCTGCATGCGCGCCCGCAGCCAGGTGCAGGCGCGGGCGGCCCTGCCCCAGGGGCAGGGCCAGCCGGTCGAGAACGGTGTCGGGCGTATGGCTGGAGAACTCCGCCGGGGCGGCAGCAGCGCCTGCCACCTCTCCTCCATGGCGCTCGGGCGAAGTCCCCAGCGGAAGAGCTCGACGAGGGTGGCGGCGAAGGAGGAGGCGGTGTACTGCATGCGGGTTGTCGGGAAAGGCGTAGCCGCAGCCCCAGGTCGGACCGCGGGCGCTCCCCGCGGGTGCTGCCGCCGCCAGCCACAAGGCGACCGCGCAGCGAGAAGGAACAAAAGAAAGGCCGTACCGGTGACGCCGCCACCGGGGCGTCATCGTGAAGAGCCGTCCGGAAGGGCTGCGCCGCCGCGCCAGTCCGGGCGGCCCGGCGCAGCAGGGGGAGAACGCCGGCGGGGAACAGGCCGATCAGGAGGCAGGCGCCGAGCAGGACGCCCATGGGCAGGAGCATGGAAAGCGGGGCCTCGTGGGCCCGGCGGCGGCGGCGGTCCGTGCCTCCCCGAGAAAGGAGATGCCGAAGACCTTGACGAAGCAGGCCAGGGCCAAGGCGCCGATCAGGGCCAGAACCGGCGCGGCGAAGACCGCCAGACCGAGCCCCAGGGCGTCGCCGCACCGCCGATTGGAGCAGCCCAAGGTAGATGAGCCACTCGCTGACGAACCCGTTCAGGGGGGGCAGGCCGCTGATCGCCACCGCACCGCCGAGGAAACAGAGGCCGGTCCAGGGCAGTTGCCGCAGCAGGCCGCCGTAACGGTCGATCTCCCGGGTGCCGGTGGCATGGATCACGGAGCCGGCGCCGAGAAAGAGGAGCGACTTGAAGAGGCCGTGGTTGATGACGTGCAGCAGGGCTCCGCAGAGCCCGAGGACCTCAGCGGGGCAGATGATAGCTGCGTCCGATGAGGGCCAGTACCCAGGCCGAGGGCGATGATGCCGATGTTCTCCACGCTGTGGTAGGCGAGCAGGCGCTTGATGTCGTGCTGGGCGATGGCGAAGGCCACCCCCATGACCCCCGAAACGGCGCCGGAGAGCAGGATGGGCCATCCCCACCAGGGGGGAACGACGTCGAAAAAGCCGGTGATCCGCACCAGGCCGTAGATGCCGGCCTTGATCATGACCCCGGACATGATGGCCGAGATGTGGCTGGGAGCGGCGGCGTGGGCCTCGGGCAGCCAGACGTGCAGGGGCATGAGCCCGGCCTTGAAGCCGAAACCGAACAGGGCGAGAAGGAAGATGGCCGTTGCGACCGCCGCCGGAGCGTGCAGCGCCCCCGCCGCGGGAAAGGCGAAAGAGCCCGTTGTCCTGTCCAGAAGGGCGAAAAGGGCAAAGAGGGCAAGGGTGCCGGTATGGGTGGCGGCCAGATAGATGAACCCGGCCCGCCGGGCCTCCACCTTGTGCTCCTCGGCGGTGATGAGGAAGAACCCCGCCAGGGCCATCGCTTCCCAGGCCATCAGGAAAAGAAGGCCGTTGCGGGCCGTCATCACCAGGGCCAGGGACCCGGCCAGCAGGCCGTAGAAGAGGCGCAGGCGGCTGCCCGTTGCCGGCTGCTCGGCCTGGGGCCAGTAGCCGAGGCCGTAGAGCGCCCCCAGTGCCGAGACCAGAAAGAGGGGAAGCAGAAAACAGGCCGAGATCCCGTCGAGGGTCAGGGAAAAAGCGCCCCCGGGAACGGCCCACTTCAGGTCGATGGCCGGCGGCGTGGGCGCCGCCAGGGCCGCCACCGCTGCCGTCGCTCCGAGGACCGAGCCGAGAAGGACCAGGACCGTCGTCATCCGCTCCCCGGCGGCCGACCCTCGGCCGGTGAAGAGCCCGGGAAGACCCGAAAGGAGGAGCAGGGCCGTTGCGGCCAAAAAAGCGGGCATCACCATGCCCACCCCCTGCCGTAGAGGACGACGCCGGAAAGAAGCAGGGCGCAGGCGACGAAGATGTAGAGGAAGTAGATGTGCACCCTCCCCTGCTGCAGCCAGCGCAGGCGGAAAAACCGCTCGCCAATCGCGGAGAAGAGGGGGACGAAAATCTGCCGCAGGACAGGGTCGGCACTCTTTTGGATAAATGTCTCCGACGGGGGGAAAATCCCCTGCGGCGCGCCCCCGGCGGAGGAGGGTCGCAGAGGGCGGGGAAAGAGATGGGTCTGGGCCATCCCGGCGTAGCCTGCGGCGGTGCAGGCCATGCGGGGAGTGGGGAACGAAAATCCGCAACCCCAGGTCGGGCCCATCTTGAAAGGCCTGGACAGGCGAAGAAGGGCGAACAGGCCCCCTGCGGCCAGAAGGGCCGCCAGCAGGGCCAGAGAGGCCCAGCCGAGGGCGGATACGGGCGCCGCCAAAGCCGTTCCGGCTGCGGGAGAGAGTACCGAAACCGGTACGGACACCAGGTCGAGGACACCCCCCGGGTAGACCCCGATCGCCACGCAGAGCGCCAGAAGCAGGGCCATGGGCGCGGTCATGAGGAGGCCCGACTCGTGAGCCGCTGCGGCATCGCGGTGCCGCGGCTCCCCGAGAAGCGCCACGCCCACCAGGCGGGTGAAGACGATGAGCGCCACCCCGCCTGCAAAGGCCAGCAGCCCCGCCAGGAGCAGGGGATAGAGGCCGAAAACACCGCTGGCCCCCTGCCCCGCCCGGAAAAGTCCCAGGTAGATAAGCCACTCGCCCACGAAACCATTCAGCGGCGGCAAGGCCGCGATGGCCAGGCTGCCCCCGAGGAGCAATCCCCCCGTCACGGGCATCCGCCGCAGAAGCCCCCCCATGCGTTCGAAATCCCGGCTTCCTGAGCCGTGCAGAAGCGAGCCGGCGCCGAGGAACATCAGCCCCTTGAACAGAGCGTGGTTCCACAGATGCAGCAGCCCCCCGGTCAAGGCGAGCAGGGCCACTGCGGCCAGCCCGCGTCCTCCCGCAAAAAGCCAGAGGCCCAGGGCCAGGAAGATGATTCCCACGTTTTCCACCGTCGAATAGGCGAGGCAGCGCTTGACGTCGCGCTGCACCGCCGCCATGGCAATGCCGTACAGGGCGCCGCAGACCCCGAGGGCCATCAGCACCCCGCCCCACCAGGGGGGCGGGGTAGGGAGGAAGGTGAGCAGGCGCAGGATGCCGTAGATCCCGGTCTTGATCATCACCCCCGACATCAGGGCCGAAACGTGGCTCGGAGCGGCGGGATGGGCGTCGGGTAGCCAGACATGGACGGGAAAGAGGCCGGCCTTGGCGCCGAAGCCGAAGAGGGCGAGGAAGAAAAAGAGCGAGGCGCCGGCCGTGGAGAGTCCCTTGAGGGCGACGAAGGAGGCAAAATCGAGGCTCCCGGTCCAGGTACCCGCCAGCAGGAAGAGGGCAAAGAGCAGGGCCGTTCCCAGGTGGGTGGCGATCAGGTAGACCCAAGCGGCCTTCCTCACCTCCTCCCGCTCGTGCTCAAAGGCGACCAGCTGAAACGAGGAAAGGGACATGACCTCCCAGGCGGCCAGGAAGAGGACGGCGTTGGCGGCCGTCACCACCAGGGCCATGCTCGCCGCCAGCAGATTGAAGAAAAACCAGTGCGGTCCCATCCGCCGGGAAGAGGCAAAGCCCTTCATGTAACTGCATCCGTAGAGGGCGCAGAGCAGCGAAAGGAGAAAGATCGGAACGAGGAAAAAGGCCGACAGGCCATCGATGGTCAGGGAAAAGCTCCCACCCGGGACGCTCCAGGCCCGGGCGAAGACGGACGGTGCGGAGGCCAGAAGCCCCCGAACCGCAGCCGTCAGTCCGAGCAGGGAGCCGGCCACGGCGCCTCCCGCCCCGGCCAGGGTGGCCAGGCGGGAACGGCGGCCGGCGGCGAGAGCCAGGGCGCCGCCGCCGAGGAGCGCCGCCAGGGACCACAAAAGCGGCATCATGGGCGGGTCTTCCTCATGCGCTCCTCCACCCGCCGAAGGGCGTTGAAAATTTCCTCCCGGCTCCCCTTCTCCTCCAGGGTCCGGCGAAAGGGGCCGTCCTGCAGGGCGAAGCCGAGCATCGAAAGCAGATGAAGATGGGAGCGCAGGGTCGGGGTGACCAGGGTGAACAGCGTATCGACGGGCTTGCCGTCGAGGGCCTGAAAGTCTGCGGGATTATCGAGAAAACAAAGGGTCACCGTCGGGCGGGTGACGTGGAGAAGGACCGGGTTGCGGGGTGGGGAAGAGCGATGCCGTCGCCGACCCCCGTCGAGGCCAGGTGTTCGCGGGCGATGAGAACCTGGAGCAGATAGGGCCTGTCCACCTCATCGGGCAGTCGCAGATGGGCGACGGTCTCGGCCAGGGCTTCATCCCGGCTTCTTCCCCCCAGCCGGTAGAAAATCCCTCCGGCCTCCAGGGGTTCGCTGAGCAGAGGAAGGGGTTGTGCATCGGTCTCCGGCTCCTGGAAGACTTCGGCGGCGACGCTGATTCGGCGCGCCGTCGCCCACTCCAGGATCTCTGCCCGGTTGAAGCGATACTGCTCGTGAACCCGATAGGCGGGTATGACCTCCTGCTTGATCCATCGGTAGATGGTTTTTTCGGAAACGCTGAGCAGGCGCGCGGTGTCTTTCACGGACAGGTTCATCGCTCTCCCCTTGACATATGTCTCATGCCTTGGACAAATGCGGACACTAGCAGGATGGTGAGACAGATGTCAAGAGAGAAAAAGAACCTCCCCAAAAGGAAAAGGACTTTCTCCTCACGTAGCCAAAGCCCCTTTTCCTGGTATTCTTGGGGACAGGAGGAAAAATCCACCTCAATCAGTCATTTGCGCCGGCCAGGCCGGAACCCATCCCATTTTTCTACCAAGGATTTCAGGGACAGATGGAGACTGTCGTCGGGAGAACCATCGTGACCGAAAAGATTGATTTGTCTTTCAACGTCGAATGCCGGCTCTGCGGGACCCGAACCTCCTTCGACCTCGACCACATAGACCCGGAAGAAGTT
>CAWBQR010000022.1:0-143402 GCA_963791005.1 uncultured delta proteobacterium
GGTCGTCTCCCCGCTGACCAGGTAGTTGGGACTAACCCGCAGAACCTGCGCCTGGTTGCTTTCCCGGTACCAGCTGCTGACCGAGGTGCGATAGTCGGGGGCGGGGAAGCTGCGCACCCCGTGCAGGGTATCCTTGACCAGAGTGTAGGCGCCTTCTGCTTTGAAGCCGTCGACGTTGACGTGGGTGCGCAGGGCGCAGCCACCGTACAGGGTGGCGCTGCCGCGAAAATTCTGCCGGGAGCCGTCGGCGTAGGCCAGCGAACCTGCGATCTCATAGCCTCCTTCGGGAGCGGCCTTGATGGAGGCATGGCCGAGATAATCCCCTTTGGCGGGCTGGTGGCCCAGAATCAGCCAGGAACCGACCGGTGTCTGCTTGGGCGCCACCCAGTCGTCTCCGTAGGGCTGGGTTTTTGCGAGTTCGCGGACCATTGCCCGGGCATTGGGCACCCAGCGCATCTCACGCATCTGATAGACGACCGTCGGGTACATGTAGAGATGGAAATCCACCAGCTTGTCCCAGGCCGAGGCGGTCATGCGATAGGAGTGGATCTTGCCGGCGCTGTGACAGCGCACGCAGGTGACGAAAAGATCTTTGGGATCGTTGGGCAGAGGCTGCTCAATGGTCTGCGGGTTGTTTTGCAGATCCAGATAGGAAACCTCCTTCGCCTCGGCGGGGGAGAGGCTCTGGGTCGTGCACAGCTCCTTGACCAGGGTGTGCAGCTGGCCGGGCTTCAGGTCCATGCCATGCAGGCGGGCCATGCGATCGACGATGACCTTCCACTCCGGGGGTGTGGTACGGATATCCTGGACCCGGGAGATCCTCCCGTCCTTGGCCGCATGACACCCGGTGCACTTTTGCCAAACCAGGGAATCCCTGCTGAAGGCCATGGCTCTGGGAACGCCCATTGCCATCACCAAAAACAGTGCCATCAGGAAAATCAGTTTTTTCTGCATCGATTTGTCTCTCCTCTGCTGTTGAATGTTGTCAAAATTTCGGATTCGCCTCAAAACGCGTAGGCCAGGCGCAACCAGACGTCATCCCCTTTGGTGTCATTCTCTGAGTACATATCGTGGGTCCAGCGCAGGTTGACTCCTAAATTGGGCGTGATTTGGTAGCCCATGGTCGGGCCGAGCTGGATCCTCTCCGCCTTGGTCCCACTCACCTTGGTCCCGCTCACATCGCCGTTCCCCGTATCCCAGTAGCCGCCCCCATTGACACCGAAAATGAATTTGTCGGTGAGCTGATAGGCCAGACTGTACTCGAGCTCGAACCGATCGGGCGCCGTATAGTTCGTGTCGGACTCCTCGGTGTGCTGGTAGTAGTTGAGATTCATGTCGAACACAATCCCTTTGTAGAGCTGCTCAAAGGCCAACTGGTGTTCGAAGTACCAGTGATGGGCGCCGAGATTGATGGTCTGGTTCTTGTCCCACTCTCCCGTGGGCGCGGTGATGTAGAACCAGTAGGAGAGATAGGTGTTCTGTTTCTGGTTGGCGTAGAGAAAAACTGCAGGACCGAAGGTGACATCCCCCACCCCGGAGGATTTTTCGTGCAGCAGTTTCGTTTCCTTCACTTGGCCCATGGGGACGATGAGTTGAAAGACCAAGGGAACCTTTCCCAAGTGATGGTAGTAGAGCCCGCGGGCGACGGCCACCTTGGCCGTCAGGTCGATGTTGGCCGCCTTGTGTCCGCTCGAGTCGGTCAGCTCACCGGCATGGTAGTAGTTGCCGTAGAGCAGGCCGTAGAAACCGTCGGGAGCAAGAATGTTGTCGTAGGGGTCGATCAGGACCGCCCCAGCCACGCTGGTCCAGAGAATGGTTAAACTCAGGGCTAAGGGGACAATCAGCTTCTTCATCTGGCAGAACCTCCTTCGCAAAAAGATAGGGTGGGTTGAAACGAAGAACAAATCCTACATGAACTTTTCCCAAAGACAATCTGTCGGGGGGCAGAAAATTGCCGTAAAGGGTCATCAGGACCGCCCCGATCACGTTGTCATCCGGCAACACCTCCTTTGGATATGGTTTGGGGGAAAAGACGAACTTTCCAACCTTGTATCAAACATCGTTCCATTTTTTAAATAAAAGGCTATCTATATGCTTCTACAGTGTATTAACACCATGTTTTTATGGATAATTTTTTTTGCATAAAAAAAAGACAATGTTTTATTTTATGGGCTAAGGGGCGACTCGGGGGGCTTCTGCGGGACACGATTGTCTCAGAATTCGGCCCCTCGGCGAGACATGCATGTCTCACTGGGGCATCGGATGAGGCACAACGGGGGAAAAGAGGGGGGAGAGGGTATGACGAAAATGTCTCAGGACTGTCGATGGATACCGGGGTCGAGGCCCAATTTCTCCAGAAGCCGGTAGAGATGGCGGCGGTTGAGGCCGGCGTGTTCAGCCACCCGGGCGATGTTGCCATGATAGTGGTGCAGAAGTTTCTCGAAGTAGGCCCCTCCAGCCGCCTCAAGCACCTGTTCCTTGAGATCGTTGTAGGAACACGACGGCAATTCGGAATGGGCGCAGAAACGGAGAAGGGAAGAAAGGTGATTGGCGTTCAGGACCTCCGGGTCATGAAAGGTCATGACCCGTTCGAGAAGGTGGATCAATTCGCGGACGTTGCCCGGCCAGGGGTAGGCCTGCAGAAGGGCCATGGCTTCGTCGGACACCCTCTGCACTCGCCGGTTAAGCTGGCGGTTAAGTCGTCCGAGGAAGTATTGAACCAGCAGCGGGACATCCTCCGCACGTTCCCGCAGCGGCGGAATGGTGATTTCGATCACCCTGAGGCGGTAATAGAGATCTTCGCGGAAGACGCCCTGCGCAACCTCCGCTTCCAGCTGTCGGTTGGTCGCAGCCACCACGCGCGCCTCCGAGGAACGGTAGCGCGACTCTCCGACCCGGGAAAAGCTCTTTTCCTGCAGAATACGCAGCAGCCTTTTCTGCAATGCCAGCGGCATCTCGCCTATTTCATCGAGAAAAATGGTGCCGTCGGAAGCGGCCTCAAAATATCCCGCGCGATCCCGATGCGCTCCGGTGAAGGCGCCCCGCACATGGCCGAACAGCTCGCTGTCGAGCAGCGACTCGGGAATGGCAGCGCAGTCGACGGTCACGAAAGGTCTGTCGCATCTCGGACCGGCGGCATGCACAGCTCGTGCAACCAATTCCTTGCCGGTGCCGCTCTCGCCCGTAATCAGGACCACCGAGTCGGTTTCGGCGACTGCAGCGATCGCCCTGGTCACCTCACCAATGGCAGCGCTATGCCCCACAATCCCCTCGAACTCTTTCCCGCGGCCGGTGGTTTCGGCTAACAAGTGGTAGCGCTGCTTCTGCCGTCGAAGCTCCAAGGCCCTACGTAGGGTCAGGTCGACCTTGACCAGATCGAAGGGCTTTTCAAGATAGTCACAGGCTCCCTCCCGCACTGCCTGCACCGCCGACTCAACCGTGCCGAAGCCGGTCAGTAGCAGTACGGCCAAATCGGGCTGCTGCTGCAAGGCCCGCCGGGTCAGTTCCAAACCATCCATTCCAGGCAGCCGGAGGTCGAACACCGCCGCATCGGGCTGCCAGGAGGCTATGCGGGCCAGCCCCCCGACCGGCTCAGCCTCGCCCATCGCCCGATACCCCATCTGACCCAGGGCTTCGACAAGGGCCCTGCACAGGGCCTGGTCATCATCGACCACCAGAACGCGCGGTTGCGCCCCCTTGCTCATATCTCCCCCTTCACCGGCAGTCGAACCCGAAAACGGCACCCCCTGGGGCGCAGATTGGCCACTTCGATATGGCCATCATGTCCCTGCACGATACTGTTCACCACTGCCAACCCGAGGCCAGTCCCCTGACCGACCTCCTTAGTGGTAAAAAAGGGCTCGAAGATATAGGGCAGGACCTTCTCGGGTATCCCAGGCCCCCTATCCTCCACCTCAAGCACGAAGGAGGCCCCTCCCTCCTCCTCTTCCCGGCCGACAAACCAAGTGGAGACGCGCACTTCCCCTCCCTGCTCCTGGGCAGCGAGGGCATTGCTCAGAAGGTTCCACAGCACCTGTTTAAACCCTGACTGGTCCAAGCACAGCTCTCCTTCCCCCCTCTCGAGATAAAGACGCAGCTCGATACCCCGGGCCTGGGCCTCGTGATAGGCCAGATCCGTCACTTCCCGCACCAGGGCATTGGCACTCACCCTGGTTTTTACCGGACTCTGAATGCGGGAGAGGTCCAGCAAGTTGCGCAATTTCTCTTGAATGCGGGCGATCTCGCGCATCACCCTTTCCAGGCTGGCGGAGGCTTCGGTCGGCAGCTCGGATCTAAGCAGTAGCTGGGTATAGGTGGAGATGGTAGCGAGGGGGTTATTGACCTCGTGAGCAACCCCCGCCGCCAGCCGCCCGACGGCAGTGAGTCGACGCCCCTGCTCCATCTCCGCATCGGCTCGCTTCAGCTCCCTTTTCTTCTCCAGCAGGCTCTCGGCCATGTGGTTGAGGGCATGAGCTAGTTGCCCGAACTCTGTTTCTTCCTCGGGCAGCCGGTGATCCAGATTTCCCCTTGCCAAACTCGCGAATGCCGCCAAGCAGAGTACGCAACCCTCTGGACTGGTGGACTATGACCACATAGGAGACGGTCGCCACCGCCAACAGAGCGAAGATGAGGATGTGCAGGAAGTTGCCCCTTACGCGTCGGGTCTGATCCAAAATGGCCTGAACCTTCTTGTTGGCCGGACCGACCAGGTCGGCTTCCGGTACCAGCAAAACCAACCGCCACCCCAGAGGAGCCAGAGAGGCATAGCCGACAAACGCTCGCAGCTTGTCGGTTTCGATCAAATCGATGCCAATCTTCTGCTTTCTATTGCGCAGCACCTCCCAGCCCACCTTCGACAGGTCGGCATCGGCCAGCCTCAACCCCTCGGGGGAAAAGTGCGGATTGAGTCCCAAGGCAGCGAGAGGAAAATTCCTAGAGGCGGCCAGAACTTCGTTTTTGGAAAGAAGAAGGGTACTGGAATTTTTAGTTAAGCGGACCTTACTGAGGTCCTGGATGATTTTCTGCACCGTTATGTCGATCCCAACCGTCGCCACATGCCGGTTACCCACATAAACCGGGGAGAGACAGGAGATCATCTTGTCGTGGCTCAGCGGGTCAGTGTAGAGAGGGGTAAAGAGAGTCTTCCGCGACGGATCGTGTTTGGGGTCGGCCAGAAAAAAAAGGACCAGTCGGTTACCTCTTTGTCCCGGGGAAAAAGCTTGAAATCCCGCCAAGGGTAGGTACGAGAGACTCCTTTCTTGCAGATAATCCATCCCAGCACCAGAAGCGGTTCGGAACGGGCCGCAGCCTTGAGGGGGATGTCCAGACTCTCGGTAGAGGCGATCAACGGCTCGAGGGAAGGACGGTATTGAGGAACCCACAACCGGGAGTTTCCGTCATCGACGGAATTGCCGTAATCCCCCTCGGCATCGAAACGGTAGTGACTGCCATTGCGATAGCGAAAGCTTCCGGGAGATTGAACCAGCGGCTGGGCGAAACCGTTGAGCAGCTGCGTCTCTTTTTTGATATTGGAGAACTCGGCCGAGATTTTTTCCGCCTGGAGAACCAGATGATGTTGCAGCAATTCAAGCCGGGAAGCGACGAGAGCCTTGCGCGCCTTCTGCAGGGTAACGCTTTCTATGGTGTGCAGATGGTTAAATGTAAGGTTAGAGATAACGAGGATAGGAACGCCCCAAAACAGGACTGCGCCGATGAAGATCTTTACGGTCAGCCGCTTTTTGTTCCACCAATGGAACCCCATAATGCCGAGCCTTTACTGCGCTGGTGCCTGTCTGCGGGAGACAGAGAACGGAAGACTAGTCGGGCGGAAAGCAGATTCAGTGAAAGAAAAAACACGCTCAATCATTTCAATTAAAGAAAGTTAAATTTCATGATAGACAAAAAATGATCTGATTAGTATCAATCTTCCGCTGAGGTTGCCGATCCCGATATGCTCGGCTTTGGCTGAACCTGAAACCAGCAAGTTATGACCACACCTCTAAGTGCAGAAGGCACCGTATGGGCGCTAGCTGAAGATCAGTGCTAATCAGGCAAAATATAATATTAAAACCGATCCCCCGTCAATCCCAAACAGTGTTAGCTGGATATTCGACAAACTCGCCCGCCCCTGGATACCGCGTCAGAAAGCGGCGGCCAGACAAGGTCCAAAAAATCGAACACCGGGCCGTAAAGCGGCCATTTCACGAAAAAATCGCCACCTCGCCGCGCCTTTCAGACGTCCCCTCTTCGACCCCTGGACGCCCCTGTAAGCACCCTTGAAGGCCCCCCCCTTGTGCTCCTTCGCTCAAAACCCCTCAGATTATGCATTTGTGGTCCATTTTATCTTTAAAAAAACAGCGTGTTATAAATTGAGCCGCTTTGCTCTTCCCGGCAGTTTCTGCTTACGTTCCGCCCAAGGACCTGGATCCCTCCGCCTCCAGAAATATCGCCCGGCGCCTCTCCTTCCAAACGGCTGCCAAGGACCAGGCCGGCATCGCTCGGGATCTGGCGGCAGGCAAGGACGTTCCGAAGGTCTACCACCCCAGTGAAGCCGGCTTCTTCGACGAGTTCTTCCAAATTCTCGAAGAGTTCGGGATCATGCCCCCCGGCTGAAGCTTGGTCCGCAGCTCTCCAGACGCCCGACCACCCTCCAAGGACATATGGTGAAAAGCCGAAAAGAAATCCATCGTGCTCGTGTGCTCAAGCAGGTTCTCGCAGGACAACTTTCATTGAACGATGCGGCCCCGATCCTCGGCGTCGGTTAGCGTGGGAGGCCCGCTACACCCTGATGCAAAACGGACACAAATAATGTGCCCGGGGAAGCCCCGATTCTCGCCCGCCATTTGGTAAAAGTGTTTTTACTTCTTATCTCATTCTTTATCTTCCCAGGTATTTATCCTTCTTCCCCATGAATTCGCAGGCTCAGTCTTTTAATCGGCCCCCCTTTTGGCATTTGCCTTGCTGAATACGGCGACATCCAGCTGCAAAAGGATTTTAGAAATGTTTTTCAGGCAATCTTGATGCTCTCGCAAAAACTCTGCGGATGGCTAAGCAAAAATTTCGTCCCACAAGGCCTGGTGGTTTTTCAGGGGCGAAGGCCTACATCAGGTAGGTCGAGGTCCTGAAAAAACGCCGTAACGCCGTGGGGCGGACTTTTTGCGACGCCATCAATCTTTGTCCTCTGCACCGGACGGATAATCGCCCGCAAATTACCCGGAAAGGAGATGAATGCGCATAAATCAGAGGAAAAGATTCGATTGCGTTGTGTTACAGGAGGTTTTTTAGGGAAATCATAAAGAAAATCAATTGCCGTAATCTGGCCCGACATCGGGTGGAGCGGCGTTGGCGGCCTGCGGTAAAAACGAAAACACCCCGGTCACCATCGACCCTGGTTACCGCAGGCGCTCCGCCAGAACCCACCCCTACTCAAAGGAGGAATATCCTTATGAAACGCATCATTGCCATCCTGCTCAGCGTCGCCTTCCTCGCCGCGGGCTCCATGACCGCCCTCGCGGCCGAAAAGGGCCCCGACGTCGTCAAACTCGAAGCCAAGATGGGCACGGTCACCTTCAACCACGCCGCCCATCAGAAAAGAGTGGCCGACTGCAAAACCTGCCACCACAAGGGGGTCGAAGCGGGCGCCTGCCGCAGCTGCCACAACGGCACCAAGGCTCCCCAGTTCAAGGAAGTCGCCCACCAGCTCTGCAAAGGCTGCCACAAGGAGAAAAGCGGCCCCACCGCCTGCAAGGATTGCCACAAGAAGTAACCTTCGCCCAACCCGCCTCCATCAGGGGGGGCCATTCCGGCCCCCCCTGTTCTCATTACCCTTTTCTTTCTGTTCCCTGCCCGGACGGGGCCAACACGGCGGCTGTCCTCGCGGCGTCGCCGCCCAAGAAGGCACCCAGCTAATCCGCCTCGAAAGCCTTTACGAGCAGGACGGGAAGCCGCTTCGATTCCCTGAATTTTTCGGATCCTGTTCGACGACGCTGTGCTTCAGCCGAAGGGGAGAGCGGACCAGCGGCTTTACGCTCCGGATGCTCCCTCCTAGCGCTGGAGCGTCAGGTTCGCGGAATAGTCCAGCACGGCGTCTTCCCTGCTGAGCTGTGGCAGGCCGCCCACGAGAACCTTGGCGCTCAGTTTTCCCCACCGCGGGGCGAGGAGCTGTTTGAAGGCCTGGTTGTTGAAGGTGACCGACCACGTCTTGTCGCCGAAGTCCAACCAGAGGTTCAGGCCATCTTTGACGTAGTTGTACACTCCTCCCGTCGCTACGGCCTGCTGGAAGTCCTCCGACGAAATCAGCGGTATGCTGATCTGTTCGCCATTGATCACCATGCCGACGTCACCGAAGGCGGTGAGTTCTTGCGGCAGGGTTCCCTCCATGGACAGTTTCCCGGACTCGGTGGCGCTGTTGTAGCGCCCCTGGAAGGAGGTCACGTGCATGGTGAGGTGGTCGGCGGGCGGCTCGCTCCACCGCCAGCGGAGGTCGACATCGTGGTGAATGGTGCTGGTGAACCCGTACTCCCCGTTGACGACAAGGCGCACCGCCATGTCCTTCATTCCCGCGAACACATGCCCCGTCAGGTCGACCTTCTGAATCTGGAGGTCATAGGTGGCCGAGTCGAAATCAAGCTTGAGGTGTATACGGTTCTCCCGGATCTTCGGATCGCTCCGGAACGTCCAGACGCTCCCGCTCCGCTCCCAGGAGCCACTCCCGGACGAAGACCATGACCTTCCGTTGACCTCGATCGTCACCCCCTTGGCGGGGATGAACTCGTCGGCGGTCATCGGGATCCGCTCCTCCCTCCCCGTGTCGTCCGTCCAGGCCAGGCGACCGCCCTGGATCGCGTAGTGGCTGTACAGGTCCGCGCCGCCCTCCCCGCCGCCATCGCCGCCGACGATGCGGCCGGACGCATTCCGGGGCGGCAGCCCCTCAGAAGCGACATGAAGCAGCGTGGCGGAATTGCAGTTCGGCCCTCCCGGACACCAGTTGGTGACGGTCCAGGTAATGCACCAGGGCCCGTCCTGCCCCTGGGGCACCGGGTAGAGGTCGGGAATCCACGGGGCCTTGCCGGTGGCAACCAGCAGATACGGCTGCGTCGTCAGATTCGTCAGGCACCCGGTCAGGCCCGCCGTGCAGTCCGGGATGTTGAGATCCGCCTTGACATCACTCTCGAAGGCGGTCTCGGTGCTCACGGAGGTAGAAAAACTCGACTCTTTCCCGACGGCGAGGTCCGCTTTGAAGCCACGGAGTCCCGTCCCGACTTCCACTTCGGTGGTATTTTTCATCTCGTTGGACGTTGTCTGCGAAGAACTGTCCACCGTCTGGGTGGTCTCGGTAAACGTCTTGCCCTGGTTGACGCCTTTGTCGTAGGTCACGGTGCCGACGTTGGGAAAGGTGCTGGGGCCAAGCTTGATCCACCACGGCTGGTCAACCCGATCCCAATTCTGCAGGTTCCAGTTGGGGAAGTCGGTCGAGTACGGGAACGGCTGCATCCCCTGCAGGATCCCGCTGTCGGGTTTGATGGAGCCGTCAGGGTTCCTGATCTGCCCGACCGCCTCGGGATGCTGCAGGTCGAAGGTCACCGGCACGATGCCGAACCCTTTCGCCTGGACCGTGTGCAGGTCCTGTTCCAGATTGGTCCCGGCGCCGGTGTGAAAGTTGTAATCGTACGCATGAACGGCGTAGTCCTGGACGTAGAGGGTGGGCGCGTTGAAGAGCGCCCACCCCATCTTTCCGGTGGGCGCGACCGTACATACGCACCCTGATTCTCCCTCTGCGCACTCGCGCCAGGGAGGATCTTCCCCGGCGACGTAAAGCTGGCATTCAGGATCGTTGTCCACCACATAGGGATCGGCATATTGCGCGCAGTCAGCATTGCTCGTGCAGGTGCTGTAGGGGACGGTCTGGAAGACTTCTTCCGCGTAAGTCTTCGTCCCCATTCGGGTTTCCTCCGCCACCGCCGTATCATGTTTGGTCTGGTGCTTGGATTCCCAGTCGTGCTTGTAGGTGACATCGAAGCTGTCGCTTATCTTCAGCATTTCGTCAAACAGCCCGACATGGACCTGCAGTCCCGCCGAGAACATGTTCTGGTGCGTCCATTCCTCGCTGTGCTTGGTACCCTCGCTGGTCGTCGTGCCGTAGACCACGTTGGAAATGTCGTGGACCGTCTCGGAAGCCGTGACCCGGTTCAGCGAAAAGGGCGGAGAGCCCAGCACCATACCAACCAGCGACCAGTATTTCCGGGTCGTTTCGGTGCCGGGATTGGTGGCATTGATGACCCCGTCCGCGGAGTCGCAGGCGTTGGTACTATCGCTGTTTAGCGGAACCAGGTAATCGGAGTCGAAGGTGGGTATCGGCGTTCCGCACCCGAGGGCGACGAGCCGCTGGTGCCGCGCCTGGTGGATCAGGGTGCTGGGGCTGCTGTTGTCGCAGGCAGAGACGTACCAGGGATAGACCATCAGGCCGCTGCAGGTATAGTCGATGTCCTTCTTGTACCAGTTGCCATCCTCGACGTGATACTCCAGGTTGCGCACCCACCTGTTGAGGGTATTGATATTGACCGACTGCACGAACAGCTGCACGGCAGCGACCTTGTCCCCTTGAAGGGATCCCGAGAAACTTGAGGCGCTCTTGGTCCCGGGTAAAAGAGACGCTCTTCCATCGAAATTGGGATGGCTGCTGCCGTAGCCCACGATGGGATTTCCGGACAAGCACCCCGTCGGTGCGCCGGCACAGTTGCCGACGTAGTCCTTCCGTGGTGAATTGAAGTCTCCGTTCCAAGTCGCTCCGTAGACATGGGCGAAGTAGTTGCAGCTGCTGCATGCCTGGCCGCCATAAATCAGAAGGATCTGCGGCGGGGCATTCTGCGGGTAGATGGTGACCGCGTCCAGCGGCTCATGACTCACGTCGTTGAGGGGGTGGTGATGGGCGGTCCAGTGGACGCCGTCGCCGCTCGTGTAGGTGTCCGTGTCGGTAAAGGCGAAGAGCTGGCCGTTGAATACCGTGATGGCCGCCGCGCTGGCCGAATTGTATCCGACCGAACCCAGCCTGTAGTCGATGGTGGTCCACCGGCCGTGGGGATATTCGGGGGTCCCGAGCAGATCGAAGGTGGCGATGTAGGCGGACATGGCTCCGGAGTTGCCGCAGGAGGAGTCCTTCGTATAGATGACATAGATCTTGTTGTTGAAGACCGCCAGCCCCTCGTTGGACGCCGTCGTATGATAGCGGCAGATGTAAGGGCCCCGGTCGGATGACGCCGCGGCAACGAAGTCCCCCGTCCCTTTGGCCGGGTCTGCCGGCAGCCCCGCCTGATGGTACAGGTAACTGCTGCTGATCCATATGCGGTGAAGCTGGCCGTTGACATAAAGCATGCGCCCCGGGCTGAACGTCCCCCCCCACGCCGGCACCACCGGCAGCAGGAGCAAGAGAGTCCAGCCCATCAGGAGGCAGGCAAAAGTCAAAAATGTCTTGCGGATATCCCTTCGCCTCTGCCCAAGAATTCGAAGAAGTTTTTTCATGCTCATGTCCTCTGCCCGAGTTGCAGGTGAATGAATCTTCCGGAGCCCAGGGAACGAGCCGCTTATGGCCTCTGCAGCCGGATCAGCTTCGGCGGCAGCAGGAGGGTCGAGTCGGGCCCCCGCGCGGTCCCCTTGCTGATGTACTCCCGCTGGATGAGCTTGAGCGGGTGGCAGTCGGGATCGGCCAGATCGGTGCAGACCGGGAGAGTATCCGTGGTGACCTTGAAGCAGTTCCCGTCCGTCAGCTCATCGATGGCGGCACAGTCGCGGGCCACATAGTACAGGTAGAATTTGGACGGATTGGTCAGCTCGGCCGCATAGGCGCTGGCGGTGTTGCGCAGCTGGTCGGGTTCGAGGTTGCCGACCCCCTTGATGAGATAGCTGTCGTTAATGGAGAGGCCGACGTAGGTCGCGTTCCCCGTCCGGGTGCCGAGGGTGCCCGCCACCGCATAGACGTAACCGGTGTCGAGAAGGACATTGGAAGTCATCTGGTAGGTCGTGTCCTGGTTATCGCCGATGCAGTTCATCCCGATCTTCGTGCACTCCGGCCCGACGAGGTTGACCTGCGACCCCTGCAGGTCGAGAAAATCGACCGCGCGGTCGGCGCAGTTGCCGGTCGTGCACGGCTGCCCCCACCTCTCGTTCACCGCCGCCACCAGCCTGGTGAGATCGGCCGCCAGGGGACTCTCGTCGACGGCCGTCCGCTCGTCGAGGATCACTGGCGGATAATAGGGCTGGGCCGCCCGATCGCTGGTGTCCCGGACCCGCAATACCGTCAGGGGGAGCTCTTCCTGCCACTTCGGCGAGGGGCTTCCCGGGCCGCCGCCGTCGTTCGGCATGGCGTAGCGCATCACGAACAGGAACTCGTCGGCTGAGCCCCGAGCCCCACGTCATCGTCGACGGGATCGGCTCGGTAAAGACATGCCGCGGGTCGATCGACACCGCCGCGAGCGCCGACCGCACCGCCGCGTCCATAAATCGGTCGGGGGTGCTGATGAAGAAGCGCTCCTGGTTGAAGGCCGCTCCCGCCTGCTCCTTCACGATCACGTCGTTGTTGCTGTTGCCGATGCTGGCGAACATCTGGATGCGGTCCGGGTTGTTCGGCACGTACGTAAAGAACGTGTCGAGAGTGTTGTGAAGGTTCGTATCGATCCACCCATAGGTTTCGCTGTCGGTGTGGAAGTCGCCTTCCCGCGTGAACAGATACGTCTGGAGACCGAAGTAGGCGGCCGGCGGCGGCATCCGCCCGAAGACGACGATCGCCTCCTTCGGGTCGAAGCGGAACGTCCCCGTATATCCTTCATCCAGCTGGCCGATGGCGTTGCGGGTCGCCGGGTCGAGGAATTCCTCCGGCCCAGGGCTCCACGGCGAAGGTCACGTAGGGCGCGGCGGGATTGTTGCCGTAGCAGCTGTGCATCACCGGAAACGAAACCTCGCAGTCGTCCTGGGTGTACAGCCGGAAATAGCCTTCCGTCACCTCGAAGCCGCGCCCCGTGAGTTCGTCGATGACGAGATCGACGTTGCTCTCGATGGAGGCGGGCAGAGGGCGCTGATTTTTCGGTGCGGCGCCGCTGTCGGACGACCAGGCGGCCGCCACGATCAGGACAAGGAGAAAGCAGAAGAGATGGACTCTGGCATGAAAACGCATGGGTGCCTCCTCTGGCAAACAGGTTCGTCGCCGCGGATCGTCAGGGTTTCGCAGGCCCCGATAGCGATCCGCTATTGTTGTTCAGTGAATAGTCCACAGCGGCCTCGGAATGGATGGCCGTCGTGTCGAAAACCGGTATGGCCACATCCTCCTGCTTGATCAGCAGCGGGATCTCCGTGCAGCCCAGGATGACGCCTTCCGCACCTTCTTCCTTCTGCAGACGCTCGATGATCTTCTTGTATCCCTCCCGGGACTCCGGTTTGATCCGGTTGGCGCACAACTCATCGAAAATCACCGCATTGACGTAATCCCGCTCCTTCTCGTCGGGGATGACCACCCTGATCCCGTATTTCTTCAGACGATCCCGATAGAACGGCTGCTCCATCGTGTATTTCGTGCCCAGCAGGGCGACGGTGTGCAGCCCCTTTTTCTGGACCGCCGCTCCCGTGGCGTCGGCGATATGGAGCACGGGAAGCCCGACCTCCTGTTCGACGGCGCCCGCAAGTGAATTGATGGTATTGGAAGCGATGACGATGAAATCCGCGCCGCCCCGTTTCAGCCGTCGCGCGGCATCGAGAATGGTCTGCGGTCATCATCGTCCAGTCGCCCTTGTCGGCCAGCCGCTCCTGCTTGGAGAATTCACCGAATTCGATGGAGTACATCAGGATCTGGGCGGAGCTCACCCCGCCCAGCCGGTCACGGGCCAGTTCGTTCATGATGCGGTAGTATTCGATGGAGGACGCCCAGCTGACGCCGCCGATGATGCCGATGGTTTTGATCGGAGGTTTTTCCGAGACATTTTCAACAGAGAGGTCGTTGTCTGCCGGCATTTCCTTTATCTGACATTCCGCGAATGAGGCGCGGCGCATCCGCCGATCATCATCACCAGCAGAAGGACAATCCAAAAGCAACGCCTCATGATCTTCTGTTTCATGACTGTCTCCTTTCCGGCCAACGGCCCAGTAAACCTGCTTGTCCCCTTTTCTATCTGGCTCCTTCGCGTCATTCCGGCCTCTGCAGCTGCAGCACCATCGAAGGCAGGAGGAGCGACGAATCGGGCCCCCGCTGCGTGTCGGGCACGATATAATCGCGGACAGTGAGCACGATCTGGTCACCCGCCGGAATGTACGTGTTCAGGTCGAAGCAGTTTCCGCCGGTGAGGTCCTCCAGGCCGGAACAGTCCCGCGTAAAATAGTAAAGAAAGAATTTGTCGGTATTGCTTACTTCTCCCGCATATGCATTCGCAGTACCTTTGAATCTTCATCGGAAAGATTTTTGATTCCCAGAAGGCGCGATATCTGGTTGATGCCGAGACCACATATGTTGCGTTCCCGGTTTCTGTTCCCAGCGTTCCTGCAACGGCATAGATTTCCCCATTATCAAGCGTCATGGGTCCATAGAAATGATAACTTGCGTCCGAGTTGTCCAGGAGGCAGTTTTCCCCGATCTCACGGCAGAGCGGTCCTACCGTATAAGCCGGAAAGCCCTGCACGTCCATAAAGCTTTTGGCCCGGTCCAAACAAATGGAATCGCACAAGGCTGTCCCCATCTCCGGCCGACGGCAGCGAGGAGACTGCCGAGATCGGTTTTAAGCGGGAGTTCATCGACAGCCGTCCTGGTTTCGAGAACCACCGGCGGATATGTTTGGGCCGGTCCGATTGGCGTGTCCCTGACCCGCAGCACGACAAGCGGGAGATGGTTTCTCCACCTCCGCAGCGGTGCTGTCCCCGGGTCCGCATAGCGAAACCGGTCGTAAAGTCATCTGAATCTGTCGAGGCCGATTTTCATGTCGGAAGGGATCTCCTCGGTAAAAATGTCTTCATCCTCCACCGAGATATCGGCAAGGTCTGCCGGATCGCCTTATCCATAAACTGGTCCGGAGTGATGATAAAGTAGCGGATCTGGTCGAAGGCTGCCCCGGACTGTCTTTCGATCACCACGTTGTTACGAGATTGCTCAGGCTGGAGAGGGACTGAATGCGCTCTGAACGATCAGGGACTGTGGAGAAAGGAGAAAGAGGAAGAGGTGCAGATAGTGGTCAATATTCTGATACGTCTGGCTGTCCTGTTCATAAGTACCCTGCCGCGAAAAAAGCCAGGTCTGCTCGGAAAGAAGGCGCCCGGAGGGGGCAGTTGCCCGAGAATAATGATCGCCTCGCGCGGGTCGAACCGATAGACGTCATTGTATCCCGGATGGGACGGCGCCAAAGATGTGCTGTCACCGGGTCCACAAATTCGTCCGGCCATGGCGGCACGGCAAAATCACATAAGGCGCGGCGGGATTGTTTCCGTAACACATGCCCGTCCTCTCGAAGGTATACTCGCAATTCTGCTGTCCAGAGTTTGAAGTAGCCGCGGCTGACCTCGAAGCCCTCTTTTTTCAGATCATGCATGAGCCGCCGTGCCTTACTCTCGACCTGTCCGGGCACCTTATTCTCCGACATGATGCTGTCGCCAAGGGCCAAGCCCTCCCGCATGCCGATAAAAAAGACGAAAACCAGCAGCAAACGGGTAATAAAGTGGCCGTGAATGGTCATATTTCTCTCCTTTTCTCAGCTGCCTGCGGGCCTGAAATCGCCTCCTGCCGTTTATCTCAGACGCAGGGGCATCAGCGTAAACCTGCCGTCCAGCCGGTCGGGGACATCCCGCAAGGGCTGCCAGGCCCACAGACGACTCGCTCCAGATGAACGGCTTGCCCTCGATCCGTGCCGTCCCGTAGAGCATCCAGAAGCCGGTATTTTTGGAGGAAAGATCGAGGTCTCCGGATAGATCCATGAAGGCGCGCACCATCTCCGTCGAGCCGACCTTCGCGTCGAGCGCCCCGTCCGGGATCTGCTTGGGATAGTCGGTCTCTCCGTAGCCGAGATCCCATCTCCCGAAGATCGAGAGGGGATTGTTCGGGTCGGTGTAGGTGATGACCTGTTTGGCTCTCTGCACGTTGTTGACGTGGGGGAGCAGTTTCGCGAACTGCTCCCTGCGCGCGGGACGGTTGTCGGTGGACAGGAGATCCTCCCGCACCTGCAGCGAGGCCGGGTAGTTGATCCCCATCAGGTAATCCGGCGTGACCATCTCGGCGTCGTAGCCGGTGGCACAGGCGCCGCCGTCCATCGAGAGGGTGCTGACCGTGTAGCGGCCCGCCGTCCGAGCGGTAGAAGACGAAGCAGCGGTAGGACATCTCCACCAGGCCGGTTTCGCCCGTATTGGCGTCCGCCAGCATGTAGCCGTTCTGGTAGGTGCCGGTGTTGTCCAGGGAGATGGCGTCGAAGAAGTCGTCGATGGAGGCGGAGAACTGCTCGGCCAGGGCCGCCCGCCAGAAGACCCAGAGCCCCAGGGGCTTGACCTCGCTGTAGGAGGCCCGGTGGGTCGTCTCGTTGAACAGGATTCCCTTGTTGTTGAAGCCGAAATCGGTGTTCGAGCCGATCAGCCCCGGGGTCAGGGCGTTGAAGGTCAGCAGGTCGTCGTTGACCGCGAGCGTCTGGGCCATGGTCTGGGAGAGGAATCCCGACCAGGTGTTGTGGGTGAGGATCACCTCGCTGCCGCTGCGTTTCAGAAAGGCGGAGCATCGGTGCGGATAGTTGGCGGACCGCACGCCGCCGGGCGCCAGCTCCGGCGAAAAGGAGATGACGTCCAGCAGGTCGCAGAAGGCGTTGATGAAGTAGAGGTCCATGAAGGTGAGGTCCTCGGTTTCATACCCGAGTGCAAGCTCCCGGGCCTGGAAATAGTTGCCGTCGGGAAGCCAGTCCCCGGAGAAATCGAGATCGGCCGGCTGGTCGAGCATGACCCCGTGATAGATGCCGAGCATCCGGAACAGGAGCCTCTGGAGCCGGTGGGCCGTGACCGCGTCGGTGGTCGGATCCTCGAGGTAGTCCAGAAAAGCGGCATAGTTCGCATTCAGGACCTCGGCCGCCCTGTTCAGCTCTTCCGCGGTGGGGCCGGGTTGTTTGGGGAAGGAGTGGGAAGGATCGAACAGATAGGCGTTGTCCCAGGAATTGTCCCGGGCCGACAGGATGGTGTCCCCCTGCAGCCTGCCCTGGACGAACCCGGCCCGGTACTCGGCCTTCAGGTCGTTGGCGTCCCTGGAGACCACCGTCATGTTGACGATGTTGTCGATCGTCTCGATCACGCCGGAGGCGTCGGCATCCAGGGCGTAGGTCGTGAGCCCGGTCGTTCTGCCCGGGGCCAGGGAGGATTGGCCCGGGGTGGGGTCGAAGCGAAAGACATCGAAGTATCCCGGTAGAGATGGTCCCCACATCGTGCTCGTGACGGGATTTACGAATTCCTCCGGCCATGGGGGCACAGCATAGGTGATATAAGGTGCGGCGGGATTGTTGGCGAAGCACATTCCCATTTTTTTGTAGGTATATTCGCACTGCTCAATCGGCCAGACCTTGAAGAACCGCGGGCTGACCTCGAAGCCCACCTTTGAGATCGTGCATCAGGCGCCGGGCCTTGCTCTCGACCTGGCCGGGGACCTTGTTTTCCGACATGACGCTCTTGGCTCTCGCGGAGGCTCCCGCCGCAAAAAGAAATGCGGAGACCAACAGCAGACAGACCGGGATTCTGCGACACTTGAACACCTTGGCTCCTCCTTTTGTGAAGCGGGATACTGCCCGCTCCTTCCCTCGTCTTCCTGCCCTCTTTCCCCCCTCCCCCGCCCGGGGCATGGAGCTCTTGTTTCTGTCCGGCAACCCCCGGGCGCAAATAAAAAGGCCGAGCCGCCAAGAGTAAATCCTTGGCAGCTCGGCCATCTTCGAATTGAAGATCCGCCGCTTTCCGAGCCCTTCTCGCGGAGGGTTTGGCTTTTTCAGGAAAAATTAAAGTTTTACAATACTCATTGTACTCAGCCTTTTTCCTCCCGTCAAGAACGCAAACGAAAATCGTCTGAGAGAATTCTCCGAGGTCCTGTTTGGCCATATTTTCAGGCATCCGGAAGTCCTCTGCAGCTCCAGATCCTAGTGCCCTTCTCCGTCCCGGCCGTCCTCCGGCAGGGGATCCGATCCCAGCGGGGCACATGCGCCCTGCACGTATTCCAGGCCGGGGACAGGAATCCGGTAGGTGTTGGTCTGAAAATCCCATGTCTCCAGAGGAGAGCTCGACATGATCCCCCCATTGTCGCCGGTGCAGCTGCCGTTGATCCCCACAAAGGGTCCCTCCTCCACCCGGCACTGGCAGATCAAGGGCCTTTCCGGATCGGAGGGATTCTGGATTTTCCGTGCAGGGAGCGCCGTCGCAGACCGCCCAATAGTCATCCCCGGTATATCCATTGTCTGTTTGATCACAAGGTACCGGCTTCATCGCCAAAAGACTGCACCACCCTCGGTACGAAAACGTCGAGACCCAGTCATACTTGACATGATCCACCTTATACTGCCCGTCCCGGATGGCCTTGCAGACTGGAGCCTCATCCACATCGCAAGGATGTTCATCGGTGCACTTGGCCAGCGTCAGGCGTTTGACCGCAGGATCCTGGATGTCACTGGTCAAGACAATATGGGTTTCATTCACCCTCATACAGTCGCAGTCGGCCATGTCGCCGTTCATCTGGCAGTCGAAGGATGCGCTACACAGGGCGTGCCATCCGGTACACACGACAAATTCCTGAGGCACGTCATTTTTATGGGTGTTCCAGGCCTTGGCGTTGGCGACATTGAAATGAGCTATCGCAAGGAATACGAGCAAAGCGAGTGCTAGATTTCCAACCTTTTTCATTTTTCCACCTCCCAATTCCGGCCTCGGCTCCTCGAATAATCGCCCGAGCATCGTTCGATACGCCTATTTGCCGTGGTATTCATAGACGATCCCATGCTCCTGAAGGTTCTTGTCCACGAACTCGATGGTGGCGTCTATCTCCGCCCTGTAGTCGTCGCACAGGGTCATGGCGCTGAAAATCCCGGCTTCCATGATCTCCTCCGTATTCTCTGGAACCGGTCCGCCCAGGAGGTCGGGGAGGATCGCGACGAGCTGTTCGGCCAGCAGTCGCACCGCAACCGGCCGGGCCGGGAGATCGCCTGCCCCAGATAGATCATGTCCTTTCGGTGCCGCCTTTCGGCAGCGATCAGGACGGCTGCGGCGCGCGCGGTGTCGCCGGCAAAGCAGGCATCCGCGTAGTCCGCGCCGAAGGCCCTGACCAGCAGGTCGGCAAACCTCTTGGTTTCACTTCGGGCCGCGGTGGCGAGCTTCCGGCCGAGCAAGGGGTCGACCTCGCTCCCCAGCCGGATGTCGATGGCATATTCCGTGATCCCATGGGCGACGAGCAGCGCCTCGTCCGGGCTCATGCCGAAACTGTCGGCGAAGACTTCGCCGAAGGTCGGGTGGGGGGTGGCCGGGTCCAGCGGCGTATCCAGCAGCTCTTGGCCTTGATGATGATGTACCCCTGGTCGGGCTCCAGGGTCAGGCTCGCTTCATGGGCGGTGTGGTCGGCGCCCCAGTCGTTGTTGTGGCTGACGAACCCGTAGGCGAGGGCCTTTTCCTTCTCCGAGTCCGCCGCGTCCCAGACCTTCAGGACCGTATCGGCATCGATGCCCTGGGTCTGATCCGCTACCCAATCGGGGCAAAGCGCCGGGTCGAAGACGTAATTGAAGAAATCGGGCGCGACGCTCCCCCACATCTCGTTCAGGTTGTCGTGACCCGCGCTTGCACCCAAGTGGTCGGCGATGTAGGCGTGGGTGGCCTGGTTCCAGGAGAAGGCGGCGGAAAATTTAATTGACCTCTCATCCGCTTTCCCCTTTCTGCCCCCGGGAGTAATTACCCGACACAGAACGGTTTCAATGACGTTCATCCTTGATACAGGCCCGCCAACCGCCGTGGATGAAGGTCGACTTGTCACACCAGACGGCTTCCGGATAGTAGTCTCCCATCACCTCCTGCGCGCACTGACCGGATTTCATGGTTTGCTCCTGTGTGGGCGGGATCGGGAAGGTGAAATCCACCCCGCACCCCTGGTCAACGGCGCTCTGCACGGACTGGCTGAAGTTGTCGGATGCCAGCAGGTTGCGCATGAACATGAACTTGGGCACCATCTTCTCGTCCCCCCAGGGAATCCACACGACATCCTGCGGGAGCCACTCGGGCCGAAGCAGGTCATTGGAAATAACGATGGTGTAGAAGCGGTGTCCATCGAGGGGCGTGTTCACATCGGTCGCGCACCCGATGACCGGCAGTGGCGAGACCAGATCTGCCAGGCATGCCTCCCAATACCTCAATTGAACGCTTTTGAAACCGCGCGCCGGTTGCCACACGGGCTGGCCATTATAGGTATCGGGGAAACCCGGCATCTTGCCACGTACCACGATTATTCGACCCGGCTCATACTCGGGCATGAAGAAGGAAAACATGTATTTTTGGTCCGGATTGGGGAGCAGGGATGGGGGCGGGTTCTTGATCGCGCCGAACCAGATATGGTCCGGTACCGGCGGGAATACTGCCGGATCTTCCATCGGGTACTCCAGCTGCTGCGGGACGAACAGTGGCTGCAGTTGCGTGAGTTCCGACAGCCGGTTGAAGACCGGACAGCTCGGCAGGGGGGTGACCTGTCCATTCGCGTGGGTGACGGTGATCGCCGGCAAAGACACCCCTCCCAGGGTGCCTACGCCCTCGTTCGGCAGGTAGAGACGGTATACCAGCCACCCCGTATCGGCGTTCAAGTGAAGGACGTTTTTGCCGGTTTCGCTGCCGCGCGTGACGGTGACGGTGTACGTGGACGGATTGGCGCCGAAAAGACAAAACAAACCCAAGGTCAAAATGGATTTTCGGGCGGGCTTTCTTTCATCTGGGCCTCCTTGAACAGCCTCTTCTCGTAACGCATGGCGCCGATCCCGACATCGGTCCGCTCTCCGTTATCGCTTATCGATGCAGGCTTTCCAGCCGCCGTGCACAAAGGTCGACTTGTCACACCAGACGGCGTCCGGGTAATAGTCGCCCATGATGTCCTTCGCGCATGGTCCCTTTTCGTCGATGGCGCCTCGGTCCGGAAGGTCCGGGAACGAGAAATTGAACGTGCATTCGTGGTCGTTGGCCTCCCAGACTTTTTGGATGGCATAGGGAAAATCGGGCGCCGGCAGCATGTTGCGGATAACCACGAGCTTGGGATACTGCTCATCGCCATACGGCAGCCAGTTGATGTTGGGCCGCAACCAGTCCGGTCGCTGCCGATCGTCCGAGATGACGATCGTATAATCGCCGCCTTCGAGACGGGTGGTCTCATCGGTGACGCAGTCCACCAGCGACAGCGGCAGCGCAAAGTCCTGTTCGCACAAGGCCCAATACCGCATGTCGACGCTCCGGAACCCCCGCGCAGGCTCCCAGATCGGCGTCCCCGCGAAGGTGCCGGGGAACCCCGGAGCCTTGCCGTGGATGACGATGAGCCGCCCGGGCTGGTAATCCTCCCCCGGCCACATCATCAGGTATTTGTTGTCCGGATTCGGCCAGAGGTTCGTCGGCGGGTCTTTCAGTGACGCAAACCACAGCCGATCCGAAGCCGGCGTGCCTGCATCGATGCTGAGATCGTTGGCCGGCGGAAAGAGCAATTGGGCAAGGGCACTCGCCTCCGACCATTTGTTGATCGGAAAGCAGGTATCCAGCTGCCGGCTGGCGCCGGCCTGGTCGGTCAGCGTGATGGTGGGCAGAGGCACCCCGCCCATCAGATTCTGACCGCTCAGGGAGGGATCGGCGTCCGCCGCGTACATCCGCAGGAGGACCCAGGTCAGGTCCGAGGAAACCGCAATCGTATTTCCCGAACTTGGAGCGGTGCGCGAGATGACGACCGTGTAGGTGCCGTGGCCACCGCCCGGCGGGACGAACGGATTGATGCTCCCCGGATCGGGGACAATCTGGGCATCGTACAGATGCGGTTCCACGAGGCGGAAGCCATTGTTCGTATTGTCTGCCGGGTCGTAATCGATGGTCTCGTAAGCGGCGAAGGAAAAATACCGGATATTGGGATAGGTGCCCTTGATGGTCATGGTCCGGTACTGCGGATCAAAGGGCATGAGCCAGTACCGGGCAGCAGCGTCAGGGCCCTGGAAATTGCCCGATCCCTCGGGCGAGATGATGAGCGGCCATGCACAGCCCCGAGAGTTGAAATCCTGGGCGCGAACGACAGGGGAATTGAGCAGGAACGCAAGAGCCATGAGGCAGCCGAAAAAACCGATCCGCGTAAAGGTTTTCATCGTTTTCCTCCTCTCCAGCCTGAGCAAAGTGGTGTCCCTGTATTTTCGTACCCCCCATTACGGCTGCGTGAACGTGAGGATTCGCGGGGTCGGTATTTTTGTGGGATCCGGCCCGCGTGCCGTTCCGGGGGCGATGTAATCACGGAGAGACATCATGATCATGCCCTGCAGGGCCGGGTCTCCTATGGTGGACATGCCGCTGATCTTGGTGCAGTTCTCCAGGGCGCCAGGGACGTTTTCGAGTTGATCGCAGTTGGTGGTAAAGTAGTGCACGAAGAGCTTGCCGGTGTTGTCCACCGTGGACGCGTAGACGTCCGCCGACCCCTTGAGCTGTCGGTGTCCAGGAGGGTCCCGTCCGGGACGCCCCCCATGATCGCAGCGTCGTTGGCCGACAAGCCCACATAGGTGGCGTTTCCGGTTTCCGTGGCCAGTGTGCCGACCACCGCATAGACTTGCCCGGAGTCGGTCGGGCGGGGCGATGGTGAAGTAGTAGATCGCCTCCTGCTGGTCGCCCAGGCAGTCCATGCCGATGTCCCGGCAGTACGGGCCGGTCCACCCGTAGGTCACCCACCGGATCCTGCATGAACGATGTTGCGGGCGGCGGCTGGTCGCAATCCGTGCTTGCGAGGTTCGCTATATCGCTGACACTGTCGCACACCGCATCGACGAGGTCTTCCAGGTCGCCCGCCAGGTAGGCCTCGCTGTTCGCTGTTCGCTGTTCAAAGGTCAGCGATCCGTAGCGCTTCACCGGCCCCACGGAGTCGGGGGCACGCACCCGCAGCACCGTAAGCGGAGGATTCTCCCGCCATGTTTGTGCGGCATCCTCGTAGTCGGGATCGGGGACGGAGTAACGGAACGCCGTCCAGAAGTCGATGGCATTCTTGCCCATTCCGAGCGGCCCGATGGGGCCGAAATCATCCCGTACGGGGGATCTGCTCGGTGAAGATGTGGCTGCCCTGGACCCCCTGCGCCTGCAACGTGAGGCGAATGGCCTCGTCCGTCGAGGCGCTCGGGGTGATGATGAAGTACAGGGTCTTCCCGAAGGGGTTGTCATCTTCACCGGCTTCACGCAATGTCCGCTGCATGACGACATTGTTGACGACATCCCCGAGGGACGAGAGGGTGATGACGCGGTGGGACTTCGGGTCGTCAGGCGGGATGGTGTCGAACAGGTACTGTATGGGGATAGGCAGATCCGGCGTGTTCGCCCACTCGTTGTAATCCTTGGGCTGCCACTTCCCGTGCTCGCTGAACTCCCACGTCTGCAGCCCCATGTATCGGCCCGGCGGCGGCATCTGGCCGTAGATCACAACCGCCTCCCTCGGGTCGAGCCGGTAGGTGACGCTGTAGCCGGGATCCGTCTCGACGAACGCATCCACCAGATTGCCGGGTCCACGTACTCGTCCGGCCATAACTTCACGACCGGTAGCACATATGGGGCCGCGGGGTTGGCCGAGGAAGCAGTTCTTCAGCATCGGGTAGGTACGGTCGAAGGCAGTCCTGCTGGATGTAAAGCTCCGCGCAGCCCTGGCTGACCTGGAACCCGCTCGCCCCAAGGTCAGCGATAAGCGTCTGGGTAAACGCATCCGGCTCCGGCACGCAAATTTGGCTATCGGCCTGCAGCCCATGCGGCGGCGCGGCGCTGCCCGGCGCCGGAGGTGCGAACGCCAATCCGCCAAGAAGCACGGCAGCCGCCAGAAAACACCCTGTCTTCGACATTGTCCCGGCCATAATCGTCTCCTCCTGGTGTGCGTGGTGACACCTTGAGATCCCGATAAAAGGATCTGATCGGATTACTCGCTATCGAAAATCCGGACGAGGCCCCCCAGGACTCCCACAAACGAGGCCTCCCCGTCCGGACCCAGGTTGACGGTGCTGTAGGCGTTGAAGGAAGTCCCCTGTCCGACCAGGCGCTGAAAGACCGTCCGGCCGGTGTGAAAATCAACTGCTGTGAAATAGAATCCGTCGTCGCTGCCCGGCCCCTTCTCATAGCTGTAGGCATAAATCAGCCCGTTCTCGACGGAGAGCTTCGGCACGGCGACGGCGCGGATGGAATCGTTCGTCCAAATTGTTTCGCACCCGGAATCATCCACATCGATCCGCGTGAGGCCAGGGAACATGGTGCCCAGACAGCCGCCCGTCGTGCTTGTTGAAGTCGAGCAGGGGATGTCCGGAGACCCTGTACCCCGCGTCGTTCGCCACGATGATGGACCGGTCCGTTGCGATCAGGGAACTGTCCAGTGCGCTCTGACCGGGCTGAAAGACGGGCACGGAGCACACCAGACGATTTCCCGACACGGCTTTCTCACGCCGATACACGTTGACGTGCATCTGCGGGTCGGCGTTGTCGGCAATGGCCACATAGTCCGTTCCCATCAGCGTCGGCGTCGTTCCGGTGCCTTGCCCCAACTGCCCCGTCTTGACCCGCTTGCCGCGATCGTAGGGCTCACGCCAGGTGACGACCGGTTGCCCCTCATCATCCGCATCGAAGCGATACATGGCGTGATCGGAGGCGATAAACATGCCGCCGTTTTCATCGATCGCCATCGAGTTCTTGATCCGTTCGCCGACGAGGCTCACCGCAGCGGCCAGTTCGGTTTCCGGCTGCGGGACGCCGACCACGCCACCCTCCGTCGCGAACCACAGACGCCCATCGAAGTCGGGGAGAATGAAACTGACGAAATCGCCGACAGGCACCCAGGCGCCGAGGTCATACATTTTCAGAACCTCGAAGCGCGGCGGGTCTGGAGGATTCTCGATCATCCCCAGCACCCGGATCCGGTCGAGAGACGGAAGCACGACTCGGTCTTCCTGATCGAGGTAGAAATAGGAGCCGGCAAAACCCGCGTTGGAAAAATCGAATGCCGTCAGCGTCTCCAGGCTCACCGGATCGATCAGGAGCAGTTGCGGCGCCCGGGTGAAGGCGGTCGTGGTGATGATCCGCCCCTTTTGATCGAAGGCCATGCAGAGGGGCGCGGCGACAGGATTGGTCGGGGTCGCCAGCTGGCTGGAGAGGACGATGGGCGACTCGCCGAGCGGCCCGCCCGTAAAGTACAGGTCGCTCATGTAGGTGTCGTTGTGGCAGTTGCTCCTGCCGTTCGCCGCCAGAAACGGGTTCTGCGGAATGGCGGAAGTGTAGACCGGGTTCGGCGTCGCAGGGCCGCCGATGTACGCCGGCATGGGGTGATTCGTCGGGGGTTGCGGGACCGGAAACGAGTCCTGAGCGCCTGCAGGAAAAGCGATCCCGATAAACAGAATGAAAAGAAGCAGTCTCATGATGGTTTCCTCCTAGTCGAGAGCCGGCGAAAATTTGAGTACGCGGTCATAAAGCATCTCCGGCATGGCGGGTCCGATCCTGGTCGCCGGTTCGAGGTAGATGCGGGTGAAAACGCCCAGGAGCGTGTCGGAATCGAGATTCAGACGCGTGCAGCCTTCGGGGGGAGCGATTTGCAGGCAATTCGCTTCGCCGCCGCAGTCACGGGAAATCTTGTAGGCGTACATCAGATCCGCATCAGGATCGCCAGCCGAGAGAAAGGGGGTGGCCGTTCCCTTGTCCGTAAAATTCTGGTCATTTATGGCGCCCAGCGTCAGTTTCGCCGTCTCGCTGGCATAGACGTTGATGTTCATGTAGGTCGCCTTGCCGGTGGCCACGTGTTGGGGCCGTAGATCATCAGGAACTCGCCGTCGGCCAGGGTGATCCGGTTGATCGGATCGTATTCGGGGATACCGGCGCCGACGTAAAACGCATCCCGGCTGTCTCCGCACAGCTCAAGGCCGCGCTGGATCAGGTCATAGCCTTCGTAACACATGGGGATCAGCGTGATGTCGGTGGCATGCAGCCCCGGATTGGCCGCGATAAGGCCCTGGCGGAGTTCGTCCACTTGTTCGCCAGGTCCATCTCGGTGTGCCCCGTACCGCGGATGCGCAGAGGCGGCGCGGGAAACGCGTCGGCATCTGCCTGGGTGCGCGGCGTCACGCGGAAAACCTTGAGCGGAGGATTGTTGACGTAGTCGCTGCCGGCGGTCGAATCCGTCCAGATCGCATTGCGTATGGCGATCGTAAGCAGATCAGCGGTTTCGCCCTTGCCGAGGTTCATCATCGATGCAGGGAAGACGACCGTATTGATGATGGCTGCAGGATGGCCGGAGCGTCGCAGTGCGGCACGAACGCGCTCCTCAGTTGTCCGGTCGGGGGTGAAGATCAACGCCACGGGGGCATTGAAAGGCGTTGGGCGACGGTTTTGACCGTGGCGACATTCACAGAGTCTCCCAGGGTGGCAAGAACCTGCTTTCTGCTCCCGTCGGGGTACACCCTTGACCAGAGATAGGGGGTAAAGCTGTAGTATTTTTCAGGCGGAGGCGTCAGGCCAATCACAACGACGGCTTCCCGGGGGTCCAGTTTGAATTGAGCACTCAGCTGATTCGGTTTCTGGGCCGACTCGGGGACCTGAACCTGAAGATACGGTTCAATGTTGAAATAGAGGGCGGTGTCGACGCCCGGGGTGTTGGCGCACCACTCTGCCGCCAGGTTCCAGTCGACGACAGCGCCGGGGGTCACGTCGAACCCGTCCTGCCTGAGGGCATCCTGAAACCTGGACAGGGAGTTAAAGTCCTGTCCCGCCCGTTGCGCAAGCACGACCGTTGCCAGCGACAACACCGTCATGATTGCGCACAGCAGCATTTTAGTTTTCATAGCCTCTCTCCTTTGCCTTCCACTGGCGATAAGGGTTGCGCCGGCTGCGGCTCCCGGGGCGAAAACTTGAGAACACGGTCGTAGAGCATTTCCGGCATGGCGGGTCCGACCTTGGTCGCCGGCGTGCGGGGCGTCACCCGGAAAACCCTGAGCGTTTCCGGCGCGTGCTGGAGGAAGGCATTGCCGGCGTCGGGGTCTTTCCACACCCCGAGGCGCATCGCGATCCGGAGCTCATCGGCGGCATCGCTGTGCCCGAGGTTCAGCATCGACGCAGGGAATACGAGCGTATGATGATCGCCGTCGGGTAACCAGCTCGGCGCAGCGCCGCACGGACGCGGGCGTCCGTTCCCTGGTCGGGGGTGAAGATCAGGGCCACGGGCCTGTTGTAGGGTGCCGGTCCAAGAGTCTTGATCGTGGCGTTGTTGACCGTGTCTCCCAGGGTGGCAAACATCGGCTGCCTGCCCACGTCGGGGTACACCTTTGTCCAGAGAAACGGGTAGTAACCAAAGTAATTTACGGGCGGAGGCGTCAGTCCGATCAGGACGATCGCCTCGTCGGGGCGGAGCTGAAAGACCTCCGTCAATGTCGGGTCCTGTGCCGATGTCGGAACCAGAAAGCGGAGGTAAGGAGCCTTGTTGACATACCCGGCGTTGTCGAGGTTCCCGCGGCAGTATTCTGCGGCCCAATCCATCATTTGCGTGCTGCCGGCGCTCACCTTAAATCCGTCATCTTCGAGGGCCGTTGGAAACTGGGCCAACTTGCGAAGATCCAGACCAGACCGCTGGGCAAAGGCGCACGGTGCCAGCAGAAACAGGGCTGCGGCCAACATTGCGAGCCTTGAAATTGCTCTCATATCGGTTCCTCCTTCCCTGGTTTGTCTAAGGCGCGCACCATCTCGCGTCGAGCCGACCTTCGCGTTGAGCGCCCCATTCCGGATCTGTCTGGGATAGTCAGAACTAAAAGAACCAGCACCCCGGACCATGTTCCTCGCATCGGTTTTCTCCTCGACGTTTTAAGGTCTTTCCAGCCGCAGCACCCTCGCCGGCAGAACGAGCGACGAGTCGGGCCCCCGCTGCGTTCCCGGCTTGATATAGTCGCGCACCGCGAGCACGATGCTGTCTCCCGCCGGGATCATGTCGTCGGAGATCTCGTACGCAGTGGTCGTCCGTTATTCTTTCAGCCCGGTGCAGTCCCGGGTGAAATAGACCAAAAAGAGCTTGTCGGTATTGCTCGCTTCTGCGCTGTACCCATCCGCCGTGCTTTTCAGCTTTTCATGGGGGATATTCTGGGCACCCTTGAGAGCGCGATCTCTGATTGATGCTGATACCGACATAGGTCGCATTGCCGGTTTCCGTTCCCAGGGTGCCGGCCACGGCGTAGATCTCGCCATTGTCGAGGGACCTGGGCGGGAGCAGCTGATAGGCGGCGTCCCAGTTGTCGCCGAGGCAGTTCTGGTTGTATCTCGTTGCAGAGCGGCCCCATCATATAGACGGGTGCATTCTGCACGTCGATGAATTTCCCGGCCCGGTCCGAACAACCTGCTTCGGTGCAGGGTTGGCCCCACCTTTCGGCGACCGCCTCGAGAAGACTGCCCAGGTCGGGCTCGAGCCAATGTTCGTCGACAGCCGATCTCTCTTCGAGCTCGACGGGCGGATACCTTTCAGGCTGCCGTTTCGACCGGGTATCCCTGACCCGCAGAACGACCAGCGGCAGTTTTTCCCTCCAAGCATCCGCCAGGGTTTTGTCTTCCGGGTGGGCGTAGCGGAAGAAAGTGAAAAAATCGTCCGCATCCTGCATCGATGCCGATATTCATGTCCTCGGGGATCGGCTCGGTGAAGACGTCCTCGTCCCTGACCGAGATATCGGAGAAGGCCTTCCGCACGGCTTTGTCCATGAACTTATCCGGGGTGATGATGAAATAGCGGATCTGATCGAAGGCTGAACGGGACTTTCTTTCGATGACCACGTTGTTGTTGGGATTGCTCAGGCTGGAAACGGCCTGCGTAGCGTTCGGGATCGGAAGGGACCTGGTTGAAAAAGACGTGGACGAAGTCGCCCAGGCTCTCTTCGATGTCCTGGTACTGGGATTGTTCTGGGTCGATAGGTTCCCTGCCGCGTAAAGAGGTACGTCTGCTCGGCAAAATAGGAGGCCGGGGGAGGCAATTGCCCGAGAATGACGATCGCCTCGCGCGGGTCGAAACGAATGACGTCGATGTATCCCGGTTGAGACGGTCCCCACATGGTGCTCGTGACGGGATCAACAAATTCATCCGGCCACGGGGGCACGGCAAAGGTTATATAAGGGGCGGCGGGATTGTTGCCGAAACACAGTCCCATCCTTTGGAACGTGTACTCGCATTGCTCGATCGGCCAGACCTTGAAATAGCCGCGGCTGACCTCGAAGCCCTCCTTCTTCAGATCGTGCATGAGCCGACGGGCCTTGCTCTCGACCTGGCCGGGAACCTTGTTTTCCGACATGATGCTCTCGCCTCTTGCGTATGCTCCCGCAAGGAGAAATGCGGTGACCAACAAGGAGACAGACCGGGATTCTGCGACAGTTAATCATTTTGACGTCTCCTGTTCTGAAACGGGATTCCGACTGGATTCCTTCCCTCGTTTTTCCGTCCCCTTATCCCTTCCCCCCACCCGGAAGATGTCGCCCCTTGTTTTTGTCCGGCAATCTCCCTGGGCCGCAAATAAAAAGGCCGAGCCGCCAATAGTAAATCCTTGGCAGCTCGGCCATCTTCGAACGGAAGATCCGCCGCTTTCCGAGCCCTTCTCGCGGAGGGTTTGGCTTTATCAAGAAAATTAGAACTTTGTAATCGTGATTGTACTCCGCATTTTTCTCCCGTCAAGAGAGCAAACGACGATTGAGCAAAAGAATTCTGCGGCGCCTCGTCCCCCAAAGAATTTTCAGGCTATCAGAGGCGAAGCCGCCGCAACTGCCTGTCGTGGAGGTCCGAGAGAATAAGGAGGGCCAGGACGGCTCCCATCAAAGCCATGGCCATATCGGACCGGGTGTCCCACACGTATCCCCGAATGCCCAGAAATGCTTGGGCCAAATTTCCGCTCCATACGGCCGCCCACCACTCCACAAGCCCATGAAGGGCGCTGATGCCCAGGCAGACGGAAACGCTGATGAACCCCAGCCAGAATGCTCCTTTCACTGTTCCCTTTCGGAGCAGCACCTCCCTGGCGATGATGGCCGGAACGAAGCCCTGAGCCAGGTGCCCAAGCTTGTCGTAGTCGTTTCTCGCCAGGTTGAGGGCGTCCCCGATCCACTCGAAGAGGGGAACCTGGGCATAGGTGTAATGGCCGCCGACCATGAGGATGATGAAGTGGAGCAGGATGAGGAGGTAGGCAAGGGGCGTCAGGGGAAAGGTCCAGCGGGTTTTGGCCAGGACGGCGAACCCGACCAGGACCGGCAACACTTCCAGGAACCAGGTGAAGTCATCCCTGGGGTTTTGAGCCGACCAGACCAGAACGGAAATGAATACCAGCAGCCAGAGAGATGTCATGTAATGACCCAGAGAGCCGACCCGCCACCTTCTTTCTGTTCCGATAATTTCGCTCATTTCATCACCTCGCAACATTGAAGTTCAGTTATGCAGGTGTTTTCATGACCTGACCGACAGCAGAATCCTCCCTCCGAGTCCGAGCAGCAGCACGCCGAGCACTCCCTGGATGAGCGGCTGCAGACGCAGGAAATGGGGTTGGGTCCGGCGGTCGGAAAGAAGCAGCACGACGCTGGAGTACCATCCGAAGGAAATAAGGAACATGGTGATGTTGAGAAAGACCTTGGCCCACAGGGCAGTGGCCGGCGAAGCGACGAGGGTGAAGAGGCTGAAGTAGAAGGCCCAGGCCTTGGGGTTGGTCAGGTTGGTGAGAAGCCCGTTGCGAAAGGCTTTCAGCGGGGAGGCATGGGAGGCGACCATCCCGGGGACCATGGCGCTTCCCCGGGGGCGAAGAAAGGCCTTTCGGACCAGTCCGAGCCCGAGCCATGCAAGGTAGCCGCCGCCGACAAGGCGGATGAAAACCGCGAAGTGCGGCAGGGAGCTGACGAGCAGGATCAGCCCGAGCAGCCCGGCCAGTGCGAAGAGTCCGCTGCCGACGGCGACCCCCAGGGCGGTGAACAGCCCGGCGCGGCGCGAATCGGCCAGGCTGGTGTTGACCACCATGATGAAGTTCGGCCCCGGGCTGATGATGGCCAGAGAGAAGACCGTCAGCACCGCGGCGATGTTGATCCAGTCAGGGTTCATGAATAAAAGTGTACCAGACGACCTCCTTCGCGATGAGATTTTTCAGACGTGGTTGCGCAGCATCAGTTGCGCCGGGTGGGGCGAAAGGTAGATTTGGTCTTTCAGATACGTTTGGTCGTACTTGAGAACGTAGTGCTTTATCAGGGTGAGCGGCACAACGAGAGGCGCCATCTGGTCGTGATACTGTCCTATGACTTCGATGAGCTCGGCCTTTTCGTCGGGGGAGAGCTGTCCCTTGAAGTAGCCCATCATATGCTGCAGCACGTTGGTGTTTTTCCGGGTGGTGGCATGCAGGGCCAGTCCCTCCATGAACAGCTCTTCGTACCGCCGCAGCGCCTCCGCCAGGGGCAGCTCCCGGCCATGGGCCACCAGCGTTCCCAGAGTGCGATAGGCCTGGGGGCTGTGGGCCATCAGCAGCAGCTTGTGGGCGGTGTGAAAGGCGACCAACCCTCCGAGGGTCGGTTCCTCCGCCAGAAAGTTTTTCCACCTCCGGTAGCTGAAGACCCTCACGATGAAGTTCTCCCGAAGGGCGGGGTCGTTCAGGCGACCTTCCTCCTCCATCGGCAGCAGCGGAAAATGTCGGGCCACCGCTGCGGCGAAGAGCCCCCGACCGCTTCTGGCCGCCGCGCCTCGATTGTAGACCTTGACCCGGAAAAGTCCGGAACTGGGGGAGTCCTTCTTGAAGATGAAGCCGCACAGGTCCTCTTTTTCCAGTTCCCTTACCTCGGCGTCGCAATAGCCCCGCATCCGGTCGGTCAAATCGACGCGGGATTTGCCCGTTACCAGTCGGGGATTGGCGGGGTCACCCTCAAGGCGCATCGACTCCCGGGGAGTCGGCAGCCCGCAGCCCACTTCCGGGCAGACAGGGACAAAGCGGAAGTAGCGCCCCAGGGTGTCGGTGATGTAGCGGTCGTGCTTATGGCCGCCGTCGTAGCGAACGGGCTCTCCCAGCAGGCAGGAGCTGACGCCTATGGTGATGGGAGCTGTCATGAGGTTTCGCCTCGTGCGGAGTCAGATCTGCGCACTTTTTCTCAAACGGTTGATGTCGCCCCGGTTGCGTCGAAATACTCCCGAATCGCCTTCTCCCGAAAGTCGAAGATCTCCTCCAGCTTCCGCCGGACCATGCCGGCGGCCATGCCCCCGAAGGGTCCGAAAGGGAGGAGATATTGGACCAGGTCCCGTACCTCGACGCCCCCTTCCGTCTCCCGGAAGTGGTGCTCGTGATGCCAGAAGCGATAGGGGCCGACGCGCTGCTCGTCGACGAAGAGGTGCGGCTCCCGGCAGTGGGTGATCTCCGTGACCCAGGGGAGGGGCATCCCGAACAGGGGACTTACAGTATAGCTGATGAGCATCCCGGCGTACATCGGCTCCGGGGAGGGGGGCGAAGTAACCCTGAAGCCGAGCCAGGGCGGGGTGATGCGGGAGAGATTCTCGGGCCGGCCGAAAAAGGCCCACGCTTCGGCCAGCGTGGCCGGAACGGTCTGCACCCGCTCAAGGCGCTCAAGATGCATCTTCGCTCTCCTGCTGGTTTCCGGGAACCCGCAACTATTTCTAAAAAATATAGTTCACTTGGCTGAAGGAGCCGACGGTGTCCGCCCTGGGCGCATCCGGCCCCCCTTTCCTCCCCCTTGTACCGCTTTTGCCAATGGGTCGCCCTGCCTCCATCAGTTACCCATCTACCCTACCCCCCGGAATCCTGGTGGTCGGCAGCTTCACCGGCGGCTGCTTTCAATGCCGCGTAATGCTGTGAGGTCATGGTCGGAAGGACTTTGAGGAAAGACACCAGATGCCAGCGCTCCTTTTCCGAAAAGCTCTTTTCGAAAGGAGCCATGCCGGACATCTTGATGCCGTGGTAGACGATCCAGTAAAGTTCCCTCGGCGTCCAGTCCTTGGCCGCATCGGTCATCTTCGGCGGCGGAGGTTCCATCCCCTTGGGGAAATCCTGACGCTTTATGCCTGGAGCCCCATGGCATCCGAGACAGTGTTTGTCGTAAAGCTTGAAGCCCTGGCTCGGGTCGGTCGAGGAGAACCAGGAAGGAGCCGAAAGGCCCGCGGATCGCCTTTCAACGGAATTTCTGACCACGGTGGTGGCCACCCACTTGGTAAAGGCGCTGTGCCCAGAGGTGGCAGCAACATTGAAGACGCCGGAGTAGACCACGCCGAAAAAGGCCCCGACGCCGACGAGAATCAGAAAAAAAACGGTGATAAAGAACGATTTCATCGCACCCTCCGAGTATGTTCCCTTCAAAACGGCCCGTCATGATCCGAGTGCCCGGGAATGGGGCACTCGAACCATTGAAAAGCAGTCTATCAGGGGATGAGGAGGCTACAAGGGTAAATCGATCGGTTCTGAGGCACCCCTGACCTGAGGCTTTGGAACGGTCCCTGCGCAACTCACCCGATCCTCCGATGTTCGAGGGCCGGAATCGCCTCCGCACCTCCTCCACCCGCCAGCCGTCCACCTCGAGGCTCAGGGGACGGCTTCCCCCTTCGACCAGCTCCGATTCGCGGTACCTTCGGTCGGGCAGGTCGGCGTCGAAGAGGTAGATCTTTAGGTTCCGAGGCGGACGCCTTCCGGCCCGTAGAGGGGACAGGCGTTTCGCAGGTTGCCGTTTCGGGCCCCGGCAGGGTTATCTTATCTCACTCCTCGTTCCAGACTTTGCGGCTGTGGGCAATCTTCTTCCTTGCCTTGCCCCAGGCTGGAGCGGTGAGAAAGGATTCCCGCCATCGATCGAGCATCATCCGGTACATCGGATAGGGCACGGTGAAGGTCAGCTCGTCGGTTTTCATAAAGGGACGATCGGAAGGGTCCCAGCCTCCCACCACCGCCTTGAGCTCACCTTCCCGCAGGTACTTGAGGGGCCAGGTGACGATATTGGCGCATCCGGAACCGAAGGGGGACTGCACGGCGTGAAAATCGCCGGTCACGAAAGTGGCCAACTGGTGGAGGCCGGAGAGGACTTCGGGACGCCCGAAAAAGATCACCAGTTCGGGCTGCTCGTCGTTGGCGAACCGGGAGAGGGGCTTGAAGACGCAGAAGGGTTTGGGAGCGGGGCGGGGGTCGATGTTCGCATAGAAGCGGCGGGTGACGTCGGGGGAGTCGAGATAGCGCTCGCCTTCGAGGACGCCGGGGATGCCGGTGGCGACGTAATGGATGTTGGAATCGAGCGGCTTGGGCATGAAACCCAGAAAATAGGCCCCGCCGAGGCAGCCGAAACGGTCCCGGTCGAAGTAGGCGACGGATCGTTTTTTCCTTGCCAGCCAGATCTTGCCGATCACGCAGGAAAAATTTTCGGCGATGGCGGCGAAGTCCACTTCATGGCGGGCTTCTTCGGCGACGGTGGGCAAATGAGCGGGATTGGGGGCAAAGCCTTCGGAGGGTTGGCGGTCGGTGTAGAACATCCCCATGGGCTCTTCCAGGTGACCGAGTACTTCGAGAAACTGCTCCAAGTTGCCGGACTGGTCTTCGGGCATGTGGCCTCCTTGGGGTTCAGTGGGGAGGGTTGAATCTTGCGTGGTCCTTTGCGTTTGGCCATCAAACACCTCCCAGTTCGTTCGAGGTGCCAATTATATTGGGGGAATGTCTCCTGTCTGCTTAAAATAAGGTTTATGCAGATTCTTTTATTATGAAAAGAAATGGTCCATTATCAAAACAATGAGAAAAATTAAAATGATGACAATTATCGGGAAGAAGCTCCCTTTGGGAAGTAAACCACTCGAAAGAATGGCGATCAGGAAGGCTATTAAAGCTAAACAAATCGAGAGTTTTATTACATTTACAATTTTTTTCTTCTTGTTTTTCATGTCTTTTCATTTCTTATATTTATTAATTCAAGGGGCATCATAGTTAAATTTTACAGAATGAATTAATTATGGTGTCCCTGTAACTTCCTTGCCTGCATCAATTCGGCATAACCGCTTTCCGACCAGTCTGCCGGGTGCTTGACCACCCCTGCGCGGACCATATTCAGATCGATGTACGTTAGACACCGGGCAAAATGGCCGTCTGCGGCGATGGCGGTCGCATGGTAGCGATCTTCCCAGAAGGCGCCCTTGCGACCCTTGCTGGTGTTGTACTCCTGGGCCGTCCGACCGGCGACCAGCTGTATCATGGCGGGAATCTCGTTTTTGCCTCCCAGGTCTCTGACGATGAGGTGAACATGGTTCGAGGTAACCGTGTAGTTCAAGACCTCCACAGGAAACCGTTTTCTGGCCTGATACAGCCAGTGCAGGTACCGCTGCCGGGTTCTAGCGAATTTGAGCAGGAACTCCCGTTTGTGACAGCGGTGCGTGATATGCCAAACGTAACCTGGCAGAAAACACCGATTAGCTCTTGGCATGTCCCCCTCCCCTTTGAATTCTGCCGCTCAAGAAACTTATAGGCCGATTTTCGACCCCAAAAATCGAGCCATAGGGCAATTTTCAGGGTAAAATTCGGGAATTTTTACTTTGTTGTCAATAAGTTGGGCTGGTCCGACCCCGCGCATCGCCCTACCCCAGTCTACGTCTCTCCCCTCTCAGAGCAACATCCCACTCAGTCTCAAAAAACCAATACCCTTATTTCAATGATCCGTGCCCGATTGCAGGGCTTCATGAACAATGGATTGAGACGACCTTTCAGGTCGTGTCAATCCTTATTGGTTATGTTTCTTTATTTATGCAAAAATGTACTAAACTTTCTCTGCAACAAGAAAATATTTGTTCATCAGCGCACCGAATTATAGCCTTGTTGAAGGATTCAACTTCTTCATATGTCAAATAGTATGTATTTGATTCGGTGTATTTTTTGTTTTCTGTGATGATGATCGCAGAGTCTTTTGAGATTGGGTAATAGTATTCAAGGTCTTCTACTTCTTCTGTTAGGCGACTTTTTGCTGCATGCGTATTTATTATTGGCTGGTCGGCTGTTAAAAGTGGGGCGCCGGTCTGATTTATTAACAATATTAATTTATATTTTTCGCGCTGGAGGTAAAGAGATTTAGCTGTTTGTGCTGAGAAAACATGTCGCAAAATGGGCCAAACATTTTCAAAGTTTATTGGCGAAATGCTTTCTAAAGATTGACATACATTTTTTTGAATTTTATTTGTTCTGAAATATTGTACTGTTATGAAATAAATAAACTCGGTACACTTGTCGGAATCACGATAAAAAGAAGTGTCTTTCAATAATAATGAGTCGATATATTTTATAAAATCTTCTTCGATTTTAGCGTGAAAGTCTTCCTCATAATTATGGAGTTGAATATTGATTAATTTGTTTAATTCTTCGTTGTCAGGCCGTTTTTTCTTTAATAATTCTTCGACTACAAAACCAATTTGAAACATTTCCAACCAGCCTTCGTTCATTTTTGCATCTTCTGCGCAATACGGGCCAGTTATGAGTTTTTTTATAAATTCTATTTCTTCATTTGTAAGTTTTACGATTTTGTAAAAGTCTCGTTTTTGAGCTACTCCCATAAGGTTTGACTGAAAAATTTTCCCTTCTCTGAAACACCATATTTGTTCATTTGAAGCCCATGACTTCAAATAGTGCCTCCAGACATAATGATGTCTTCTTTTTTTGTGCATATTCATTTCAGAAACATAACGTTCTGCATAACCGGCTGGCTATGGAGCGCAGCGGAATGGCCAGTCCGAGTTGATGCGGTTGTTATGTGCCTTCTTTAGTTTTTTAAAATGCAAGGAGGGGCTTATCCCCATATTTGCTTTGACATGTCAAAAAGAAGCTTATGCCTTTCTTCAAGTTCAGATGAGCCAAATTGATTCATTGGCCTAAAAGACAGCTTGTATTTATCGATCATTTTATCAAAATCCAATTTTGATTTATATGTGTCTTCGCGCAGCGTCTCGTTCCAATACAAGGTATTTGCATATGATTTTAACTTGTTTCCATAAGTTTCATTATTGCTAGAAATATTATCTTTTCCTTTTAGCAACAAAAGCCCACCGAGTCTGTTTCGCTCACGCTCGAATAGGTCTTCATCGTCATTGAAGATCTTCTTGTTTTCCTCATTCTGGGCCAAAATATGCTCTATGTGAAAACCATTAACCGATCCTGTATTGGCTACTAAGTCATACAATGAATGCTTCATATTGAGATTTGTATTTTTTGCTATAAATTCCTCGATACGCGCAAAGTAATATCGCTTGAATCTTTTACTAAGCTCAATACCAGTGCCTTTAAATAGGCCATATGAATAGACTTCAGTGGTTTGCACTCCTCTAGCACTTGATAATAGTTCAAGCATGTACTTATCGAAAATAGACCTTATTTCATCAAGTGATTTATTCCGTATTTCTGAACTAATTTTGTAAATTGCGACGTTAAAGTCATTACTATCATAGCTGCGTTGTAATTGAAGAAGAGAAAACAATCTGTCAACGTTATAAGAGATAATTTTAATTTTCTCTTTTTCTTTTGGGTCTTGAAGAGTGCATGCTGAAAGAATTAAAAGAAATTGGCTATCCATTTCATTGAGGCGATTGTAATAAACATGAACAAAATCATCCGCTTGTTTGTTGGAATATTTATAAATTTTTGTATACAAGTTAGAAAAATATTTAAATTCATTTTGCAAGAACCATTTCACCTCTTTTTGATTGTGGAGTAGTTTTAATTCACTGTCAACTTCTATTGTGAATATTTTTCTATGATAATCACGGTCATAATTGCGCGCTTCGCCAATAGTATTGGCAAAACGAGAACGTAGATAATAGATAAAGAAATTGTCGATCTCATCTTCTTTATATTTATTAACTTTAGAAACTTGATTTTCCCAAAGCTCATTTAATTTAAGCGATTCAAGCTCTTCCTTGTCTATTTGGCCAAGCAATTTACCTTTAAGTATTTCATAAGACTTTAAACGCACACCACGGTCATTGATCACCTCAAAAACCATTGGAACATCAGTCTGTTCAACATTCAAATTTATAAGGACCAGTCTTTTTAAGAAATAGAATACAAAGTTTTCAAATTTATGTTTTTCGGGAAGCTCTCTATCAAGATATGAGGTAATAATTTTATAATTTTTTACCATATTAATCGCGGTGATGCCGCTGGATGTATCAATATTGTCAAGATCGGAATCTTCATTGAATAGGGATTGCATGGTGGTTTTGTGCGACTCATGATTCATCCAAAACTCTTTTTTAAAGCCCGATTGTCCTGCGATTTTATTTGTAATCCAGTCCTTGAGGTCCGATTTGAAGAGAGAGGATAGATGTCGTAATTTTATTAAAATTAATGTAAGAGTCGTTAATCGTTGTTGTCCATCAACTACAAATCGCTTGCCATCAATAACATTTGTCACATATGTGTTCAGATAGTACCAAGAATATTTTTCCGTTAATTTTTCCAAATCTATATCACTCTCTTGATACTTGGTATATTCAATTCCGAATTTATAAAATATGTCATCAAGAAGGCGCTTAACTGGCACATCATCCCACTTGTATTGCCTTTGATAGAAATCGATGTAATATGTCGTATTTGCAAAAACCTGATCAAGGTTTTGTTTGTCAGGCGATACATCCATTTTAATTCTCCTTTAAGGGGTTGAGCCGGGGTCGGACCAGCCCAACCCATTGAATCTAAACCAGAAACCCTCAAAAAAAGGGCGTCTTAGGCCCTTATAGGCTCATTTTCGCCCCCCCGAAAAGGGGCTCATAGCTTTCTTCGGTTTCCCGCAAAACGCTCACCCCGTCCCCTTCAAGCCCCTTCCGGTACCGGCCCAGGTGCCCGAGGGCCACCTGGGTTTGTCTGACGAATTCCGCGCTCCCAACGGCAAGACTCTGTGACCAGAAATCTTCTCGCCTCTGCGCTTTGTCCCTCAGGGCCTCGTCAACCCACTCCTTGTGAGCGCTCCGCAAAGCTTCCACGCTGCCCAACTCCAGAACCTGCGCCAGGGCCTTCCGATCGATTATCGTATTGCGACGTCGGTTTCTCTGAATCTCATGGTAGCCGCCATGGCTCCATTCTTCAGGATGTCTGACTGCGCCCGCGCGCACCATGTTGAGATCGACGTAGGCAAGACAGCGCTGGAGGTGGCTGCCGGCCTCGATGGCGGTCGCATGGTAGCGATCTTCCCAGAAGGCGCCCTTGCGCCCCTTGCTGGTGTTGTACTCCTGGGCCGTCCGACCGGCGACCAGCTGTATCATGGCGGGAATCTCGTTTTTGCCTCCCAGGTCTCTGACGATGAGGTGAACATGGTTCGAGGTAACCGTGTAGTTCAAGACCTCCACAGGAAACCGTTTTCTGGCCTGATACAGCCAGTGCAGGTACCGCTGCCGGGTTCTAGCGAATTTGAGCAGGAACTCCCGTTTGTGACAGCGGTGCGTGATATGCCAAACGTAACCTGGCAGAAAACACCGATTAGCTCTTGGCATGTCCCCTCCCCTTTGAATTCTGCCGCTCAAGAAACTTATAGGCCGATTTTCGACCCCAAAAATCGAGCCATAGGGCAATTTTCAGGGTAAAATTCGGGAATTTTTACTTTGTTGTCAATAAGTTGGGCTGGTCCGACCCCGCGCATCGCCCTCTAATTCCGCTTTATCACCAAGGTCATATAATGCTTCCGTTAAAATTACTCTTCCTAACCAATCAAGGCCAGATTCAACATATTGCTCATATCTTTTTGTGACGACTTGATTGCACAGTACAAATACTTCGGTCAGTAGGGTGAGAGGCATACTTGAAGGGGACTCTACAATTGTGAAATGAAGCTCGAAAAGATCTCCACTGTACCCCCAATCAACCGACCAGTCGGAATGCCCGTCTTCTTGTTCAATTCTGCCTTGGTCTATATTTGTAACTTTTGCAATTGATTCGAGTATTTTGTGAAGGCCAGAATTAAAATCTCATCTAAGATCCGCGTACATTTTGTCGCGTAAAAAAATTGGGACCTGACAGTCTTCGAGAAGTACGGGTAAGACAACGACCCTTTTTTCTTCTAGTTCCTTCATAAGCCCCGCAGTTAATTCCTTTTTGCACCATTCAGACTCAACTGAAGATTTTGAGAGCATAACGAGCAATGCACTTGAGCCATCAATTGCTTCTTGGACATTTGTGATTATTGAATCGCCAACATTGAGTTCCCAAGTGTCTACCCATACGTTAGCATTGTGCTTCACAAGGTGTGCTGCCAGCTTATTGACAATTTTCTCGTCTTTGTGGGAGTAGCTTATAAATACAGGCATTTTTATCCTATTTTACGCCCAACGCTCAAGGTCACTTGCGCCGCCACAAAGCCCTACCGCGTCAGCGCCGCCAGCGTTCTCGGCGTCAAGTGAACCGCCAGGTTGGGCGATATTCATATCCTTATGGATGTGTTACTCGAACCTATGTCAGATAAAGGCTTTCTGCGGGGTATTGATTATAGCCAGCCTGCAATCTTTCACCCAAAGTCATGCGTGCGACATAGAGAGCAATCTCGCTCTCATCCACAAGAGCGGACTAATTTCGATGCGGCTATGAACCGCTCAATAAGTGAAAAGACCCGATTGGGTGTGAGTCGGTACAAAGCTTGACAACCACCAAGCTCACACGCTTTGCGATAACCTCGTTCCGTAGAGAAATGGCAAGGCATACATTCTAAGTCATCATGTCCAAGGGACACAGGATAAACGTTCTTGTCGTGGGCAAATACAATTTTGCCATCAGTGATTCCACAAACTGCTATTGCCTTCGTTCCTATACTCCCAGCAAGATGGGCGGGACCGGAGTCATTACTTATTACTATATCGGCAAGTTTTATCATTGCAGCGACCTTGCTAACAGCAAATCCTGCCCACCAATCACACTGCATATATTCTATGGTTGCCTGCTCACGGGCAAGCGTGGCCACCGAACACCCCTCACTCTTCAGGCGAAATATGAGATCCATGTAATAAGCAATTGGCCATTGTCTTACCTTGTATTCTACCTCAGGAAATACTGCAATTCGGACCTTCTCGCCAGAAGAATCGAGTTTGTTCCATTGCTCCTTTGCCCATATCTCATCGTTGGCTTCCTCGCGGTACTTTGGGCGAACAGGTTTTATACCTCCAAGTCCGAGAGACTCACACCAAGAGTCAAACCTTGAGCCACGGCGCATACTTAAAAATCGGTACTCATACAAATGCCCGACTCTTTCGCTCCTAGACCAGGGCTCAGATGGAATGTCAGTAACGCAGCTACTACCGATACCTAGTATTTTCATAACCTCCGACGTTGCCCTGGGGTTAATAAACACTTTCTCACCGACTGCTGATGCACTGGAGACTATCCAGCACGCAACAACAGCGTCGCCAATTCCATTGTCTTGCAGGTCGATTATTCGCATGAACTCTCAACACGCCCAACGCGATGAAGATCGAGATGGACTAGCAACGTATCGTGCCGCATCATATGAGTTAATGTGATGGAGCTTGATACACCGCAGTCTAATTCTGGACATAAGATTCTTCCATTCATGGCTTGGGTGGGTCAACAAGTCCGCCCAATCTACCAAGAACACGCAGTATGTCCATCACTCCCCCGCCCCCTCCTCCAGTTGATTCCGGATTGGGATCTATATTGCCCTTACCCGCGGTATACACCACAAAAGTCGCACCTGCCAGCCGTTCAGCACTTGGAGTCAGGGGGTTAACAGGTGCGGGTTGACCAACATGGCTAGGTCCAAGCGAGTCGTTTGGCACACGGATACCGTATGCTCTAAGGATATCCTCGCCAGGGATTTTATCACTACCCGAACTAGTAGAACTTCCACCTTCTGGTATGGGGTAGGTGGTCGAGTCGCCACTGCAAACTCCAGCTTCATCAGAATCGGAGTCCCCATCATCGGAGCCCGATGTACCTGAGGGGCCTGACGTACCCGACGTGCCCGACGTGCCCGACGTGCCCGACGTGCCCGACGTGCCAGACGTACCTGACGCACCCGACGTGCCAGACGTACCCGACGTGCCAGAGGTGCCCGACGTACCAGACGCACCCGACGTGCCAGAGGTGCCCGACGTACCAGACGTACCCGACGTACCCGACGTACCAGACGTACCAGACGTACCCGACGTACCAGACGTACCCGACGTACCAGACGTACCCGACGTGCCAGACGTACCCGACGTGCCAGACGCACCCGGCGTTCCCGACGTGCCCGGCGTGCCCGGCGTACCGTCGCCTGACGTCTCTGGCTTTTCTCCAAGAGTAACGCCGCACCACCATTGACCAAACTTAACTACGCCAACGCTGACGGCAGCCCCTGCCTGTCCAGATTTGCTGCCAACAATTACGCCGATGGCGGCTCCTGCAAACTCGTAAATAGCAACGCAACCTCCTTCCGTCATCCCATACAGGCTTGTCCGTGAGTTAGCTGACATGCCTTGCAAACTTTGAGTTCCCAATCCACGTATACCAGCACCAAATCCGCCCCCATTTTGAAAAACGGCTGACATTCCATCGCCAAAAAATGCGTCCCGAAAGTTGTCAGGAAATCCGGATAGTATCCCCGGCAACATACCTCCAAGTGTTGTTATACCAGCTGACCCGCCAGCACCAATTAACCCACCACCCAAGCCGCCAAGATCTTTTCCAAGGCCTAGAAGGGCATCCAGAGCCGAACCAAACCTTCCAGCGGTTGATCCCTGCGTATAGTATCCAAGCGAGGGAATCCCGAATCCCAAATCCAAGAAGTAAATGCCGAATCCTGTTTTTGGACGCCCGGTCACCGTTTCTGCAAGCATTTCGCATAAAGATTGAGCTGAGTTGAATCCCTGGGGATTCAACCTCTGTGCGGCAGCCATTGCGGTAAGAAGCAAACCGTCAACTCCGTATGGCCCATGAAGGATGACGAACTGCTTTATCGTTTCAAGAAATTCTGTTGCGACATATTGCGGGTCCATTGCCAACCGATTTAGAATCAAGCCTGTCAATTGGCTGTGACGCCATTTGTGACCCGCACGCCATTGTTCTCTACAATCCATTAAGACACTGCCAAGGCTTTTCCTATAGATGATGATGTTATGCATTGGATTCTCCTTTTCTGATTATTTGTGAAACCTTTTTCAAAGGCCGACCAGAAAGCTTTCCGACCCATGCTGCTTCACATTCGACTTCTATATCTTCTTTCTTATTTATATCAAGAACAAATCAAGTACTTAGAGTTCTTGCCCAACGTTCCGCATAACCGGCGCGGTTTCCGCGTCCGCGTTTATGCGATGGTTAAGTGTGTTTTTTAATTTTTATCGAGAGCTCTTCTTGTTGAATCACCGAGAAGAATCGGCCAACCAAGCCAAAGATGTATTGATAATGCGAAAAACATTTTATCTTTCTTTGATGTGTTGCAGTCCTCGAACATTTTTACATTAAATCCGTATGTGAAAAGTATACCGATAATCCAAATTAAAATAGCTGAATACATTTGACTACCACTCCTATAAACCAAGGTGGAAATAATGATTAAGACCCCAAAGTGCCATAGATCCAAGAACAACTATCACAACACCTATGGCTATTTTCTTGAGCGTGCTTTCCCTTGGATAATGCTTCTCATTGGCTATATCGGTGGTTTTATTGGTGCTTTGATTTTGACTGAGAAGCTTTTTTAATTTTTCTTCATCAATCCGTTTTTGATAACAGGTTTGTAAATATGCAAACTTCTCTCTTTGAAATCGTGACCTACGACCAAGGTTTATTTCATAAAGCATTTCATCTGACGAGAGGGATTCGATGCGTTTTTTCTTATCGTCTGAGATCATAGCCTTAGACACTTAACCATCTGATTCTGTGACATGTCCAGTTTGTTCGACTTCACTCAATTTCGAAGCCAACTCTGGACCTAATTTTTTGATTTTGCTGAAAAAACACCCCTCTTCGGTCGGTTAATTGACCACATAATCCGCGTACGGTAAGGTTATGCGTCATGTCAACACAAACCGGAGGGGGGATTATGCTGAACGACTTCGAGAAGGAGTTGGCCGCCGACAACCCCTTGAATTCTAAGCACGTTCCGTATTATATCCACTGGATTAGAGATTGCTATAATTTTTTCGTCTTCAACCAACCGAGCGGCTCTCCCAGGAACAGATACAGACCTGTCTCCCCCACCTGAAAAACTCCCGTGAGGCCTGGCAGGAAAAACTAGACACTTCCCGGATTTTAATGTTGAAGAAAAGGTCGATTTCTTACGCCAAGCGATCAAGTTCAATCTTGCTCGATCAGCAACCGCCTACCAGGCCCCCGCCCCTCCTTTTATCAGGCAGCAAAAAGCCGCCCGCAAGCGCTACGTGCGCCGGTAACGGACGGCTTTAACTTTCAGCTCTGTTTCCTCCGACCATCCCCCCCCACTGTCCCAAATACCCTTTCCTCTCAGTCAGCTCTTCCCAGCGACCAGCCTCTCTACATGAAGAACCAGCTTCGAAACCTCTTCGATAATTTCCCCGCGCTCAGGGAAACCATGGTCCTCCCCGGCCTCGTCATAGCGAAGATGGACCGCAAAAATCCCAAGGTCGGAGAGATCCGCAAAGGACGTAATATCGATTCCAAGGCTATTGAGTCTCTCCAATAGCAGCCCAAGGTCGTGGGTGAGGGGATACTCCTCGCCGAGTGCCGATATCCATGCTTTTAGTGCCTTCTCAACGGACTGTTGAGCTTGGAACCCGAAGATCTCGTAGGCAAAGACCTCTTCATCGGTCATTCCTTTGAGCGCCCGCAAATCCCTGAGGGCTAGGGAGAGCAGCTGACGGGTATGTTCAAGCTCTGCGGTCATAGAGTACCCTTCCCTCCCGCAGAGCATGGGCGATCACATGGTTTTTGGTATTCTTCCAGCGCTCGACCTCGTCAAGTGAGTAGACCAAAACGTCCTTGGCGATGCCAAAGCCGGCCAAAGCACGGAGAATGCGAGCGGTCTCGAGGTAGCGGCTCCGGTTCAGACCAAACGACAGGTCCTCCACCACAAGAAAGTCGGCGTCCGAATCGGGTCGTGCCGAACCTCTGGCTCGCGACCCGAAAAGAACGACCATTGTGGGATGGACCGTTTCCACGATCCGTTCCGTCATGTCCTTTATCGCCGCCGCATCCGTCACAGCCACTCCATTCACCCAGCCTATGAAATGTTTTGCCGAGTTTTCATTAACACCAAAAAATCATTCCCCTCGGCCAACAGTAGCGCAAAAAGGCTTTTCATTCAACTGCCTCAAATCCCCCTCACCCCCACCACATCCACAAACCTCCCCGCCAGATCGGCAAAGGCTCGAATCGTCTCCGGGGAATGCGGCTCTACCTCGTGGAGGCTCTCATCCAGGGCGTGTCGGGCCACGAACTGCTGCAGCACCCAGCGCTTGTCCGCCCCGGACAGTCTCGCCGATCTCGCGGATATCCACCTTCTCGACGAAGCCCGGGACGCAGGTGGTACGATACTCGTAATCGACGCCGCTCTGCCGCCACCAGGGCGGCGCTTCGGCGCAGGGCGTCGACGTCCACGGGCCCGGGGTGCAGCTCCGGGTAGCGGTCGGGAGAGGTCTTGAGGTCGAGGGCGAGGTAGTCGACGAGGTTCTCGGAAAGGAGCTTCTCCAGCACGTCCGGGGCGAGGCCGTTGGTGTCGAGCTTGACCAGCAGCCCCAGCGCCTTCACCTCCCGCAGCAAAACGGCGAGGTCCCGCTCGAGGGTCGGCTCCCCGCCGGAGACGACCACCCCGTCGATGAAGCTGCGCCGCTCCCGCAGCTCGTCAAGGAGGGCCTCGAGGCGGATAATCCGGGATAGGCGTCGGGCTGCAGGACGAGAGCCGGGTTGTGGCAGAAGGGACAGGTGAGGTTGCACCCTCCAAAAAAAATCAGGGAAGCGAGCTTCCCCGGATAATCGAGGAGGCTCGTTCCCTGGAAACCCTTGATATTCAGCATGGCAACGGTTACTGTCTTTTTTCGCCGGTCCACCACGTACTCGCAGCGGTCCTTGAACTCTTCCTTTTTGCCCTTGTTCCACTGCTGCACCGGCCGGAAGAAACCGCAGACCCGGGAATAGACCTCCGTCTTCGCATCGCATTTGGTCGCCATGGCAAATCCTCCTGTTGGGGTCAATGTAGGGCGGACAGGTTCGCCCTTAGCGCATCCTCGCCCCTACACGAATCGAAAAAATCACGCCGCCTGATGGTGCGGGCAGGAAAAGTGTTCGCCGGTGATGTAGCCGTGCACCGGGCAGATGGTGAAGGTGGGGCTGATGGTGAAATAGGGCAGATGGAAATTCTCGGCGATGCGCTTGACCAGCAGCCGGGCGCTGCGCCAGTCCTCGAGGCGTTCGCCGAGAAAGCCGTGGAAGACCGTGCCGCCGGTGTACTGGGTCTGCAGGCCGTCCTGGTGGGTGAGGGCGGAGAAGATGTCCTCGGTGCTGCCTACGGGAAGCTGGGTCGAGTTGGTGTAGTAGGGCTCGTCGGTGCCGGCGGTGATGATGTCGGGGAATACTGCGGCGGTCCCGGCTGGCCAGACGAAAGCTCGTCCCCTCGGCGGGGGTGGCCTCCAGGTTGTAGAGGTGGCCCGTCTCCTCCTGGAAGATCTCGAGCTGCCGGCGCATGAACTGCAGGGTCTTCACCGCCAGGGTCTTCCCTTCGGCGGTGTCGATCCCCTGCCCCGATCAGGTTGAGGCAGGCCTCGTTCATGCCGAGAGGCCGATGGTGGAGAAATGGTTGTCCCAGTAGTGGCCGCTGCGCTCGCGGATGCCCGAGAGGTAGAAGCGGCTGAAGGGATAGAGCCCCTCCTCGGTGAGGCGCTCGAGCTGCTTGCGCTTGATCTCCAGGGACTCGTGGGCGAGGCGCATCAGCTCGGCGATGCGGGTGAAGAAGGCGTCGCGGTCCTCGGCCTGGTAGGCGGCCCGGGGGAGGTTGAGGGTGACCACCCCGATGGAGCCGGTGAGGGGGTTGGAGCCGAAGAGCCCGCCGCCGCGGCGGCGCAGCTCCCGGTTGTCGAGGCGCAGCCGGCAGCACATGGAGCGGGCGTCCTCGGGGTCCATGTCGGAGTTGATGAAGTTGGAAAAGTAGGGGATGCCGTACTTGGCCGTCATCTCCCAGATCGGCTGAAAGCGCGGGCTGTCCCAGTCGAAGCCGGCGGTGATGTTGTAGGTGGGGATGGGGAAGGAGAAGATGCGCCCCGAGGCGTCGCCCTCCATCATCACCTCGCAGAAGGCCCGGTTGAAGAGGTCCATCTCCTCCTGGAAGTCGCCGTAGGTCTCCTCCATCAGCTCGCCGCCGATGATGACCGCCTCGCCGGCCATGTTCTTCGGCGGCGTCATGTCGAGGGTGATGTTGGTGAAGGGGGTCTGGAAGCCGACCCGGGTGGGGACGTTCATGTTGAAGATGAACTCCTGGACCGACTGCTTGACCTCCTGGTAACCGAGCTTGTCGTAGCGGATGAAGGGGGCGAGCAGGGTGTCGAAGTTGGCGAAGGCCTGGGCCCCGGCCGCCTCCCCCTGCAGGGTGTAGAAGAAGTTGACCGCCTGCCCGAGGGCGGTGCGGAAGTGCTTGGGCGGAGCGCTCTGGATCTTGCCGTAGGCGCCGGTGAAGCCCTTGAGCAGCAGGTCCTTGAGGTCCCAGCCGCAGCAGTAGACGCTGAGCATCCCCAGGTCGTGGATGTGAAAATCCCCCTCGCGGTGGGCGTCGGCGATGTAGTCGGGATAGATCTTGTTGAGCCAGTAGTTGCTGGTGATGTTGGCGGCGATGTGGTTGTTGAGCCCCTGGAGGGAGTAGCCCATGTTGGCGTTCTCGTTGACCCGCCAGTCTTCCTGGGCGAGGTAGGAGTCGATCGCCTCGATCGACTCCTTCATGAACTCCTTGGTGCGGCGCAGCGTCTCGTGCTGCTTGCGGTAGAGGATGTAGGCCTTGGCGGTCTTGGCGTGGCCGTTTTCGATGAGGATCTTCTCCACCAGGTCCTGGACGTTTTCCACGGTGGGAATCCGCCCGTCCTTGTAGAGGACATCGAGGATAACCCCGACCTCGCGGGAGATGCCGACCGGCCTTCTCCATGTCGGCGCCGCCTACGGCGCGCACCGCCTTCTGGATGGCCTCGGTGATCTTCCCCTCTTCAAAGGGAACCAGACGTCCGTCCCGCTTGCGGATAAATTCCAGCATCCTCATCGCCCTCCCGATTCAAGTGAAAAAAAAATTAGGGAAAATTTAGCACAGGGATTGTTTCAAGTCAAGTTAAAAAACACAACATGTAGGCGAATAAATTTTCGGCATTCTACTAGATATTGTGAACACCCCGTGGACAGCCTGTGGATAAGCGGTGGACGGGAACGGCCAGGCACGCAATATCCTTGACCGCCGGGTAACCCCATGCTAAAGAGGCGAAAATTTGAAAAAGGGGCTATCGCTTGCACCTTGAACCTCGCACCTGATTCACATTCACGGAATTTCCCCCATGCCCGACCTTACCCGCTTCGGCATTTCCATCGACGACCGGCTTCTGAAACGCTTCGACGAGCTGATCGCCGAAAAAGGCTGCGCCAACCGCTCGGAGGCGATCCGCGACCTGATTCGCAACGCTCTGGTCGAGGAGCAGTGGGCGCGGGGCGACGAGGAGACGGTCGGCACCGTCACCCTGGTCTACGATCACCACACCCGGGACCTCTCCGACAAGCTCACCGAGCAGCAGCACGCCCACCACGACGCCATCATCTCCGCCCTGCACGTTCACCTCGACGCCCACAACTGCCTGGAGGTGGTGGTGGTCAAGGGAGAGGCGAAGGAGGTGCGCCGGCTGGCCGACGAGCTGATCGGCACCAAGGGGGTCAAGCACGGCAAGCTGGTGACCTCGACGACGGGCGAGGGGCTGGGATAGGAAATGTTCCTGGAAAGGGCGATCCACGAAGGACACGAAGTTTCACCAATAGAATCAAAAATTGCAGGCCCTTTGATGATTCTGAAATGGTGAACCTCAGGTCTTTGCAGACAGGTTACTTATTTTCGTGTTCCTTCGTGCCCTTCGTGGATTATCGAGAGTTTCAGGTTTGCTTCCGTATCGCGCCATAGGGACAGGCCTCGACACAGCGCCCGCACCGCTGGCAGCCCCCCTCTCCCACCACCCGAGCCGTCTTTTTCCCCATCCCCATCTCCCCGGCGGCCTCCAGCGTCAGGACCTTCTCCCGGCAGGCGGCGACGCAGCGGCCGCATCCTCTACAGAGCCTCTCCTCGATTCCTCCACAACCGGCCGGAATCCTCCGGCGCCCTCTCGACCACACTCCTCATACCGGAACCAGAAGCAGCGGCCTGGCGGTTCGCGCCTGCACCCGGGCGGCGGCGCTGTTGGCCCAGAAGGCCCGGGTACCGACCTTGCCGTGGGTGGCCAGGACGATGAGGTCGGCATCGAAGGCGCCCGCCGCCTCCAGGACGACTTCCGAGGTCTCCCCATAGCGGACCTCGGCGGTTGTCTCGATCCCCAGTTCCCGGAGTCGGTCGGCCTGTTTTTCCAGGTAGACCTCCAGATTGGCGGCAGCTATCTTCTGAAGCGCCTGGGTGGTCCCGGGCATGAAGCGCGACAGGGTGGCCTGGCGCCCGGCCAGGGCGAGGGTGGAGGTGACCACGGAGAGCAGGTGCAGCCGGCTTCGGCCGGCGGCCCGGCCAGGGCGCAGGCGAGTTCCAGACCCGCCTCGTGCTCGGGAGTGCCGTCCAGGGGAACGAGCAGGCGCTCCGTGGAGAAAGGCCGCCCTTCGCCCTCGGCATCGGGGCGCACCAGCAGCAGAGGAATTTTGCCAAGGGCCACGACCTGCTGGGCCAGGCTGCCCCGCAGCAGCCTTTCGAAGCCCCCCGGGCCATGGGTACACATGACGATGAGGTCGGGACTGAGTTCCCGGCGGTGAGCGACGATGCCCCCGGCGACATCGGAGACCGCCGGGGCGTGAACGTGGCAGGTCCACCGACAGGGCGGCGGGCAGGGCTCGGCGGCGCAGCTCCTTCAGGTAGCGCTCGGCCTCGCCGGCTTCGGTCAGGTGGCGTTCACCGTGGACCTCCGGGGTGGCCTTCTCCTCCACCAGGTGCAGGAGGGTGATGCGCGCCCCCAGGAGTTCGGCCAGGTTAGCGGCCGCGGGGAGGGCGGCCTCGGCGAGCTTCGTTCCGTCAAGAGGGATCAGAATGTGTCCGATCATGGTTCAACCTCACGAAAGAGCCTGAAAGATCAGGTAAAAGTTCAGGGCGATGATCAGGGCCGCCACCACCCAGGAGACCCAGGTGGTAACGCGCCAGTTGACAAGGTTCCCCATCAGATCCCGCTTCTGACAGAAGAGGATGAGGGGGATGACCGCGAAGGGAAGTCCGAAGCTGAGCACCACCTGGCTGATCACCAGGGAGCGGGTGGGGTCGAGGCCGAGAAAAATGACCACCAGGGAGGGAATGACGGTGACCAGACGCCTCACCCACACCGGGATGTGGCGCTCGAGAAATCCCTGCATGATGACCTGGCCGGCCATGGTCCCCACGGTCGTCGATGCGAGGCCCGAAGCGAGCAGGGAGACGGCGAAGACCCATCCGGCCGCCGCTCCGAGCAGGGGCTCCAGGGTGCGGTAGGCCTCCTCGATGGAGGCGATATGGCTCAGGCCGGGGGTATGGAAGGTGGCGGCCGCCATCATCAGCATGGCGGCATTGACGAAGCCGGCCACCCCCATGGCGATGGTGACGTCGGCCACCTCGAAGAAAAAGAGGCGCCGCTTCTGCCGGGGTTCGCTGACGACGATTCGCCCCTGGGTGAGAGACGAGTGCAGGAAAATCACGTGGGGCATGATGGTGGCCCCCAGGATGCCGGTGGCCAGCAGCACGCTCTCGGCCCCGGCGAAGCGGGGCACGAAGGCGTGGAGGGCCACCTGCCCCCAGTCGGGCTTGCCGAGAAAGGTCTCCACCACGTAACAGAGGGCGATGACCCCGAGCAGGGCGGTGATGAGGGCCTCCAGGGGACGAAAACCCCGGGACTGCAGGGCCAGGATGAGGAAGGTGACCACGGCGGTCAGAAGCCCTGCGACCCACAGCGGCATGCCGAACAGGAGATTGAACCCCAGCGCCGCGCCGATGAACTCGGCCAGGTCGGTGGCCATGGCCACCAGTTCCATGACCACCCACATCCCCCACACCACCGGCCGGGGGAAGTGCAGACGGCAGAGGGCGGCCAGGTTCTCCCCGGTGGCGATGCCCAGCTTGGCGGACTGGGCCTGGATGAGCATGGCCATCAGGTTGCTGGCCACCACCACCCACAGCAGGGTGTAGCCGAACTGGGCGCCCCCCTGGATATTGGTGGCGAAATTGCCCGGGTCGACGTAGGCGATGCTGGCGATGAAGGCCGGGCCGAGAAAGGGGAGCAGGCGAGCGAAGCCCCGCTGCCGTCCGCCGCCCGAGAGGACCCCCGTGGCGGCGGCCACCGTCCTGTCATCTCCGGTTTCGCGGAGGGGCTGTTTCGTGGTTTCCCGACGGCTCATTCTTCACACCATTTCATGATATCACCCCGCCCTTCGGCCCCCTGTAAAAAGGGGGGATCAAGGAGGGGCCGGTTGCGACAGAAGAAAGATAGGTTAACCTTCTTCGAAGAGATATCAAACTGAATTCATAACGAAGGAAAGGGGAACCGAACATGGCCAGTGTGGTGAAGGCATCCGACAACCTCAAGAATCTCCTCAACGAAGCAATCGCCCGGGAGTTGCAGGTGAGCACCCAGTACATGTGGCAGCATGTGCTCTGGAGCGGGGTCAAGGGCTACGCCGTCAAAGACGTCTTCAAAAAGATCGCCATCGTCGAGATGAAACATGCCGAGACGATTGCCGAGCGCCTCGTCTATCTCGGCGGCCGGCCGACCACCAAGCCGGCCCCCATCCTGGTCGGCGAAACCCTCAAGGATATGGTCACTCAGGACATCAAGGACGAGGAAGGGGGCATCAGCCTCTACCGGGACATCATCGAGACAGCCGCCAAGGACGGCGACCTGGTGACCCGTCGGCTCTTCGAGGACATCGTCGCCGAGGAGGAGGACCATCACGACACCTTCACCAGCCTGCTGGAAGACCTGTAGGACGGCCCCCCCCCGCCCTTCGGGTATCCCTCTGTGAAACAGAGGGGGGGATCAAGGGGGGGGTAATTTCTCACTCCCCCTGCGAAAGCAGCGCCTCGAACCCCTTCTCGTCCAGAATCTTCACCTTCAGCTTCCGCGCCTCATCGAGCTTGCTTCCGGGGTTCTCGCCGACGACGAGGTAGTCGGTGTTGCCGCTGACGCTCGACGTGGCCCGGGCGCCGAGGTCCTCCACCTTTTTCTTCGCCTCGTCGCGGGCGAAGTGCTCCAGGGAACCGGTGAAGACGAAGGTTTTCCCCTCAAGGAGCAGCTCCCCCTTCTTTTCGGGCATCCTCTGCACCTCGACCCCGACTTCCGCCAACTCCCGTAGGGCTTTTTCGTTTTCGGAGAAGAAGGAGACGACGCTCCCGGCGATTTCCGGGCCGATGGAGGAAAGGGGCTGAAGGTCCTCCGCGCTTGCGTCCCGGAGCTTTTCAAGGGTCGGAAAATGACGCGCCAGATCCTGGGCCACCCTCTGGCCGACGTGACGGATGGAGAGGGCGTAGAGGAAGCGGTCGAGGCGAGGCTTTTTCGTCCCCTGGATCGCCTCGAAGAGCTGGCGGGCCGACTTTTCGGCGAAACCTTCCAGTTGCCGCAGGTCCTCCTCGGAGAGCCGGTAGAGATCGGCGAGGCTCTTCACCAGCCCCCGCTGCACCAGCTGCAGGGCCGTCTCCGCCCCGAGCCCCGCAATGTCCAGGGCCGAGCGCGAACCGTAGTGGACAATCCGCCCCCGAAGCTGGGCGGGACAGGAGAGGCCCGCCGGGCAGCGCACGTAGGCGCCCTCCCGGACGACCTTCGTCCCGCAGGAGGGGCATTTCTCGGGCATGCCAAACTTTTTGGCCCCCTTGTTCGGCCGCTCGACCCGCTCGACCACTTCGGGAATGACGTCCCCGGCCCGCTGGATGCGGACCGTGTCACCCTCCCGCAGGTCCTTCTGTGCGACCTCCCCCTCGTTGTGCAGGGTCGCCCGGCTGACGGTCACCCCGCCGACGTCGACGGGATCCAGCAGGGCGACGGGGGTGAGGATCCCCGAGGTTCCCACCTGCACCACGATTTTTTCCAGGGTCGTCACCTCCTCCCGGGGGGGGAACTTCCAGGCCATGGCCCAGCGGGGGCTGCGGTGGCGGGTGCCGAGCTCTTGGCGGAGGGAGAGGTCGTCGAGCTTGATGACGATGCCGTCGATCTCGTAGGGGAGCGCCTCCCGTCGCCGAGCCGTCTCCTCGCGGTATTCCTTCACCTCCCCGAAATCGCTGCAGCGCCGGTTGGAGGGGTCGGTCTTCAACCCCCAGTCGGCGAAACGCTCCAGCTCCTCCCAGTGAGTGTCGCAGGACGCGCCCTCGATCCGCAGGATTTCATAGAAGAAGATGTCGAAGGGCCACTCAGCGACGATGCGGGGGTCGAGCCGGCGCAGGGTGCCGGCGGCGGCGTTTCTGGGGTTGGCGAAGGAATCCTCGCCGCTCTCCACCTTTTTGCGGTTGAGCTCCTGGAAGGCCTCCCTGGGCAGGAAGACCTCCCCCCGCACCGCGAGAAAGGAAGGGGGGAGGCTCCCCGAAGCCGGAACGGCAGGGCGCGGACAGTCTTGAGGTTCCCGGTGACGTCCTCCCCCGTTCGTCCGTCTCCGCGGGTGGCTCCCCGGACGAAGCGCCCCTCCTCGAAGACGAGCTCCACCGAGACGCCGTCGAACTTCGGCTCCACCACCCAGCCGTGCTCCCTCTTCCCCGTCTCCCTGCGGATGAAGTCGAAGAAGTCCCGGACCTCTCCCTCCTCCAGGGCGGACTGGAGACTGAGCATCGGCGCGCATGTGCTCGACCCGGCTCAGTTCCTCCGCCGGCTTCGCCCCCACCCGCCGGGTCGGTGAAAGCTCGGAGTCGAACTCGGGAAAAGCCTCCTCCAGCCCCTGCAGCCGCCGGAAGAGCTTGTCGAAGACGGCGTCGGAGATCCCGGGCTTGTTCCTGACGTAGTAGAGGTAGTTGTGGTGCTCGATCCCCTCGCGAAGGGCCTCGATCTCCTCCTCGGCCTCTTGCCCTGGAGAGCTGGCCGACGGGCCGGAAGTCGGTTTTGGGATTTTTTTTGAAATCCATAAAAGACCGGGAAGACTCAAGATTCAGGACCCAAGACGAAACCCAACGGACAACTGACGGGGCTAATCACGTCTCAACAACTTCAGCAACTCCTCCAACTCCCTCGTGTTGATCACGTCGGCCTTCTCCAACCATCCCCGCCGGGCCTGGCCGACGCCGAAGCGGATGAAGTCGAGATGGTTGGTGAGGTGGGCGTCGGTGGAGATGGCGACCTTTACCCCGACATCCTTGGCCATCCTGCAGTGGATGTCGGTGAGGTCGAGGCGGTCGGGGTGGGCGTTGATCTTCGAAAAAACAGCCCCGCTCGGAGGCGGCTTCCATGAGCTTCTCCATGTCCACCTCGTAGGGGTCGCGCTCGTTGATGAGCCGCCCGGTGGGGTGACCGAGAATCCGGAAATGCGGGTTGTCCATGGCCCGGATGATGCGCTCGGTCTGCTTCTCGGCGGAAAGGCCGAACTTGGAGTGGACCGAGCAGACGGTGAGGTCGAGTTCTTTCAGGACCTCGTCGGGCAGGTCGAGAGAGCCGTCCTCCAGGATGTCGACCTCGATTCCTTTAAGAATGCGAAAATCGCCGAGCCGGCCGTTGAGCTCGTCGATGGCCTCGATCTGCTTCTCCAGACGCTTGGGGTCCAGGCCCCGAGCGACGGTGACGCTCTGGCTGTGTTCGGTGATGGCCAGGTAGCCGTAGCCCCGCTCCCGGGCGGCCTCCACCATCTCCTCCAGGGTGGAGCGGCCGTCGGTCTCCTTCGGTGTGGGCATGCAGGTCGCCGCGGATATCATCGACGGTGACGAGTCGGGGGAGCCTGTCTTTCTTCGCCGCCTCGATCTCGCCGCGGTTCTCCCGCAGCTCCGGCTCGATGTAGGGAAGGCCGACCGCCTCGTACACCTCCTCTTCCTTCCGCCCGGCGACCCGCTCTTCGTCCTTTCCCTTGAAGACGCCGTACTCGTTGATTTTCAGGCCCTTCTTAACCCCCATCTGGCGGATGGCGATATTGTGCTCCTTCGAGCCGGTGAAATAGTGGAGGGCGGCGCCGTAGCTGACCTGGGGAACGACCCGCAGGTCGACCTGGAAATCGGAACGCAGCCGGACGGTGGAGCGGGTCTTCCCCTTGGAGACGACCTCCTCGACATCCTCGTACCCGACGAATGCGTCCATGACGGGGGAGTCTTTCCTGCAGGTGACCAGGATGTCCAGATCCCCCACCGTTTCCCGACGCCGACGGTAACTGCCGGCCACGACCACCTTCTTCACTCCGTCAACCTCCTCAAGGTAGCTGAGAAGTGGTTCGGCGATCTGCTGGGCCTCGACCAGCTTGGTGCGGACTTCCGCCCCTTCGTGGCGCTTGATCTCCTCCCGATCTTCTTCTCGGTCTTCTCGCCGAAGCCCTCGATGTCCCTAATCTTCCCTTTTTCGGCCGCCTCGGCCAGCGCCTCCAGCGTATCGATGCCGAGCTCTCTGTGCAGGGCGGCGGCCCGCTTCGGCCCCAGACCGGAGACGTTCAGCAGATCGGTCAGCTCCGCCGGGAGCTCCCTCTCCAGGTCCCGGAGCATCTCCAGGGTCCCCGTCTCGACGATTTCCGCGATTTTTCCCGCCAGGTCCTCGCCGACCCCGGCGAGCTTCGAGAGGTCCTCTCCCTCCTCCAGCATGCTCGCCACGCTCCGGGACTGGTCGCCAACGGAGCGGGCGGCGTTGCGGTAGGCCCGCACCCGGAAGGGATTCGAGCCCTTTATTTCGAGCAGGTCGGCCACCTGGTTGAAGATTCGGGCTATGTCCGTGTTGTGGATGGGCATGAAACCTCGGAAATCGGGCTATGGGTGATGCGGCCTTTAATTCCTTGCCTATTGCCGATTTCTTTCATGCAGATAATACTTCTCCCGCACCTCCAGCTTCTCGTCGAGCTCGTAGACGAGGGGCCGGCCGGTGGGGATCTCGACGCCGGGGATGTCATCGTCGGCGATGTTCTCCAGGTACTTCACCAGGCCGCTAAGGCTGTTGCCGTGGGCAGAGATGAGGAGGCGTTTTTTCTGCCGCAGGTCGTGGACGATGACTTCGTGCCAGTAGGGAAGCACCCGCTCGATGGTGTCCTTGAGGCTTTCGGTCCGCGGGATCGCCGCCGGAGGGAGGTCGGCGTAGCGGGGGTCGCTGCCGGGCCAGCGCTCGTCGTCGAGATCCAGCGCCGGCGGCCGCACGTCGTAGCTGCGCCGCCAGAGGTGCACCTGTTCCTTGCCCTCCCGCTCGGCCATCTCCTTCTTGTTCAGCCCCTGCAGGGCGCCGTAATGGCGCTCGTTGAGGCGCCAGCTTTTAGCACAGGCAGCCACATGAGGTCCATCTTCTCCAGGACGATCCACAGGGTCTTGATGGCACGCTTGAGATAGGAGGTGTAGCAGACGTCGAAGGTGTAGCCGTTTGCCATGAGAAGCTCCGCAGCCTCCTAGCCTCGGCGATTCCCTTTTCGCTCAGGCCGACATCGGTCCAGCCGGTGAAGCGGTTGTCGCGGTTCCAGACGCTTTCTCCGTGCCGCAGAAGTACCAGTTTGAGCATTGTTTTATCCTCCGTAACGATTGGTCAGAGCTCCATTTCCAGCGAACCGCCGCCCTGGAGCTCATGCTTTATCCCCCGGTGGGCCACCGTGATCGGCGCCTGGCCGCATTCCAGGCAGCGGACACGCAGCTTTCCGTCCGAAATGTCCAGCTCCAGGGAGTGCCCCCGGTAGCGCAGCCGCAGCTCCAGGCGCGCCAGTTCCCGGGGGAGGCTGGGATTGAGCCTCAGTTCCTCGCCGACGGCCTCGATCCCGGTGTAACAGCGCTGCACCAGGTCGACGGTGCCGGCCATGGCGCCCAGGTGGATTCCCTCGGGGGTCGTGCCCCCCTGGACGTCGGCCACGTCGCTCTCCAGCGCCTCGATGAAATAGCCGCCAGGAGCCCTCCCGGTCGCGAGCGGGCCAGCACCCAGGAGTGCACCACCTGGCTGAGGGTCGAGCCGTGGGAGGTGCGCTTGAGGTAGTAGTCGATATTCCGGGGAATCGTCTCGCGGGGAAAGGATAGCCGAGCCGCTCGAAAAGACGCCCCAGCTCCTCGGAGGAGAAGAGATAGAAGAGCATCAGCACGTCGGCCTGCTTGGAGGCCTTGTAGCGGTTGGGGGTGTCGCCTTCGGCCTCGAGGATGCGGTCGAGGCGCATGACCTCGCCGTGCTCTCCGGCGATAGGTCTCCCAGTCGAACTCCTCCAGCCGCTCGTACCCCTCGAACTGGCTGATGATCCCCTCGCCGTGGAAGACGACCCGCATCCGGCGGCTGATGTCCTCCCAGCGCTCCAGCTCCTCCGTCCCGAGGTCGAACTTCTCGCACAGCTCCCGGCGGCGGTCGTCCGGAAGAGCGGTCGAGCATCTCCAGGGCGCGGCGAGAACCCAGACTGCCATGAATTGGTGTAGGCGTTGTTGTCGAGCCCGGCCCGTCGCTCCCAGGGATAGCGCGTCGTGGTATTCGTCGGGCCCCATGACGCCGAGAATCTCGTAGCGCCCGAGCTCTTCGTTCCAGGTGGCGAGACTCGACCCAGAAACGGGCGATCTCCAGGATCATCTCGGCCCCATAGAAGGAGAGAAACTCGGAGTCCCCGGTGACCTGGAAATACTGCCAGACGTTGTAGGCGATGGCGGCGTTCACATGACGCTGCAGGCGGCTGCGGTCCGGGATCCAGCGTCCCGAGCGGGGGTTGAGATGGACCTCCTGGCTCTCCTCCCGCCCGTTGCTGCCGCTCTGCCAGGGAAACAGGGCCCCCCGGAATCCCGCCTCGCGCGCCGCCGCGCGCGCCTCGCCCAGGCGGCGGTAGCGGTACTGCAGAAGGGTGCGGGTAATCTCAGGCAGGCGCAGGTTGAGCAGGGGAAAGATGAAGAGCTCGTCCCAGAAGACATGGCCCCGGTAGGCCTCGCCGTGCCAGCCGCGGGAGGGAACCCCCACGTCGAGGTCCATGGTGTGCAGGGAGACGGTCTGCAGGAGATGAAAGACGTGCAGGCGCAGCACTAGAAGGTTGCGCTCGCCCTCTTCCCCGTCGCGCTCCGTGAGCCCGATGTCGAACCGCTGCCAGAGGTGCTCCCAGTCCTGGGTATGACCGGAGAGCAGTTCGTCGAAGGATCCGGCCCGGCCCACGGCCTTGCGGGCCGCCAGTCCGCATTCGGAAATCGCCGCATCGCGGGAAGTGAAGAGAGCGACCACCTTTTCCACCCGCGCCTCGTCCCCCTCTTTCAGGTCGACCTCGAAGAGCTGGGAGATCCACCCCGGCTCGGCGGCGGTCTGCCGCTGCGGGATAGAGGTGAACGTCCTTCAGGTAAAACCCTGGTCCGAGCCGCCAGGGCCATTGGAGCTCCGACTGGCTGGTCTCGCACCTTGAGGAACAGGGTCTCCCCGTCCCGGGCCTCGGCCGCAAGCGGAAGAAGATGCCGGCCGTTCAGGTCCCGGTAGCGCTCCACCCCGGTATTTATCACTCGCCCGTCAAGAGCGGTGCGCACGGTCAGCGGTCCCGACCAGTTCTCGGCACGCACCACCGTTTCCAGGCCGGCGAGATGGCGCTCGGCCATGTGCACGAAGCGCCTCTGGCGCAGCAGGGTCCGTCGGCCCTTCTCGTCCCGGAAGCGGACGGAGCGCAGCAGAAGGCCTCGCTTGAGGTCGAGGGTCTGGCGGTATTCGAGGATCTCAACCTCTTCGAGACGCGAACCAGCCCCCCTCCCCGATGCGGAAGTTCAGTGGGAGCCAGTTCGGCAGGTTGACGAGATCCTCGTTCTCGATGATTCGGGCGGAGACCTCTGTTTTCAGGCGGTTGTAGCCTCCGGCAAGATAGGTGCCGGGGTAGTGCACGCCGTCGGCCTCCGATTCCGGGGCCGCCCCCCGGGTGGCGAAATAGCCGTTGCCCAGGGTGCACAGGGCCTCGCGCAGACCCTCCTGCTTCGGATCGAAACCCTCGTAGACGAGCGACCAGGAGTTCACTGCTTCCGCTCCTTCAAAGACATGGCCAAAGCCTTCAGAAACTCTCGCACTTCCCCGGTATGCTCAGGGCGTAGTGGGCCGCAGTGACCCGCGGCTCCTCTCGAACGACGATGCCGAGCCCATCGCCGCGGCGTCGAAGCTCCCGAAAGGCATCCTCGTCAGTGAGGTCGTCGCCGAGGTAAAGGGGAAGGACTTCGGGACCGTCGAGGTCCAGCTGCTTCAGAAGCCAGGAGACGGCCTTTCCCTTGTCCCAGTCGATGTCGGGACGCAGCTCGAAAATCATCTTCCCCCCGACTTGCGCAGGTTGGGGTGCTCGCCGCAACACGGCGTCGAAAAGGGCTTCGACCTCCCCGTGGCGCTCCCGGGCCACCCGGCGGAAATGGACGGCGACGGCGAAGCGTTTGCGCTCTACCAGAACGCCCTCCAGACCCTCCAGGCGTCGTTTCAGCTCCTCCGCGGCCAGGTCCAGGGCCGGCAGGTATTCGCTTCCCTGCTGGTAGTCGAGGCGCTGCCCCTGCGGACCGGCGATGTCGAAGCCGTGACTGCCGGCGTAGAAGACCTCCTCGATCCCCACCAGCCGGCGCACGTCCTGCAGGTCCCGGCCGCTGACGACGGCCACCGTGCAGAGCTTCGCCAGAGCTCTTTACCGCCTCGCGGGCCGCCTCCGGAAAATAGGCCCTGTCCGGATGCTCCACGATGGGAGTGAGGGTGCCGTCGTAGTCCAGGAAAACAGCCAGCCGTCCCTTCCCGCCCCGCCGGCCGATGGCCTCCGCGTGTTCCAGGGCCGAGGGGAGCTCGTCGCTCGGCACCTCCCCGGCTCCCGCCACGGCAATCTCCCCGAGATGGCGAGCGACGCGGTCGGCCCCCTTCTCCCGCAGGGCCTGCGCCTGTCCGGAGCGGTCGACCCCGAGGACGCAGCCGAAGCCCCCCAGCCGTCCCGCCTCGACTCCGGCCAGGGCGTCCTCCACCACCACGGCCCGCCTCGGATCGACCTCCAGGCGCCGGGCCGCCTCGAGGAAGATATCCGGTGCGGGTTTTCCAGGAAGGCCGAGACGGTCGGATTCATTTCCATCCACCACGGTATCGAAGAACCCCTCCACTCCCGCGGCCGCCAGGACCTCCCGGCAGTTGCGGCTCGAAGAGATGATGGCCGTCGCAAAGCCCCGTTCTCCGAGTCGACGAATCAGGTCGACGGCGCCGGGGTAGAACTCCACCCCCTCCTCCTGCAGGTGCTGCCGGAAGAAGCTGTTCTTCAGGTTTCCGAGCCCGCAGACCGTCTCCCGGCCCGGCTCGTCGCCGGGCTCTCCGAAGGGGAGCTCGATGCCGCGGGAGGCGAGAAAGCTCTTCACCCCCTCGTACCTCGGCTTGCCGTCCACGTAGCGAAGATAATCGCCTTCGACATCGAAGGGCTCGAAGCCCTCCCCCTCCCGCTCTGACAGAAAGTCGTCGAAGAGCTTTTTCCAGGCGGCTGCGTGCACCCTGGCGGTCCGGGTGACCACCCCGTCGAGATCGAAGATGACTGCGTCGAAATCGCCTTTGCCGATAATCAGGGTAAGGTCCAATTTCCTACTCCGCCAGTTGGGCCTGCAGGTGGATTTCCGTCCCTGTCAGAGCCTGGCTGACCGGGCAGTTAGCCTTGGCCTTATCGGCGTACTCAAGAAACGTCTTTTCGTCGATTCCGGGAACCTCCCCCCGGGTGGTCAGCTCGATGGAGGTGATTCTTGAAGCCCTCCCCGACCTTCTCGATTTTGACCGAGGCCTTGGTGTCGATCCGTCTTGGCGGGGAAGCCGGCCTGGGCCAACATGTTGGCCAGGGCCATGGAAAAGCAGCCGGCGTGGGCCGCTCCGATGAGCTCCTCGGGGTTGGTTCCCTTGCCGTCCTCGAAACGGGAGGCGAAGCCGTAGTTTCCCTCGAAGGCTCCGCTGCCCAGGGCCACCTTCCCTTTTCCCTCCCTGAGGTTGCCTTCCCAGACGGCGTTTGCGATGCGTGTGGGCATATTTCTTCTCCTTTCACGGAAGTCTGGTCTTATCGGCTCAATTGTATCAAAGCGTGAGTCATTGCAAGCCGATGAGGAAGGTTCCGAAAGATGGCTCTCCTGGTAAATGCTGTCTCACGCGAAGCCGCGAAGGCCGCGAAGAAATCCAAAATTATATGTTCTTCGGAGGTCTGGCCTGCCAGTGACGGGTATGTTCGACCAGAAAATGCTCTTGCTTCGCGTTCTTCGCGTCTTCGCGTGAGTCCAAGTCTTTTTTGGTTAAGATTGTTTCTGAATGCAAATCCTTTCCCTGGAAGGAAGTTCCCACGGTGATTGCCCTCCTGTCCTTTCTGACCATCCGGAGGGAGGACGGCAGGTTCGTCGGGGCGCCCACCCGCGATACCGCCATCGAGGAAAACGACCTTCTCATTCTCTACGGAAGGGCCTCCACCATGGAGAAGCTGGACGAGCGCCGCAGGGGGCTCCACGGCGACATCGAGCATCACCAGGCGGTTTCATGCTTTCCCTGCCCTTTCCTCCTCCGGTACTGTCCGCTTCAGATAGATTTCCAGCACCGTGATGAAAAGAGACAGGATGATCGGACCGGCGATGATGCCGATGAAGCCGAAGGCAGCCAACCCCCCGAGAATACCGAGGATGACCACCAGGAAGGAGATGTGCCCCTTGCCGCTGATGAAAAAAGGGCGGACGAGGTTGTCGCTGGTGCTGATCACCAGAAGCCCCCACCCCAGCATGAAGAGTCCCTTGAGAACCCCCGCCTTGAAGAAGAGGTAGACCGCGGCGGGAACCCATATCAGGGCCGTTCCCACCACCGGGATGAGGGATGAGACCCCCGTCATGATGCCCAGAAGAACCGGTGAAGGCAGGTCGGCAATCCAGTACCCGATTCCCCCCAGAACGCTGTGCACGAAACAGGTCAGAAAGATTCCGAAGATAACCGCGTTGAGGACGTTCCGAATGGATTCCACGAGCTCGCTCAGGTGCCCCCCGGGAATGGTAATCAGGGAAAGGAGCCGATGCAGGAAACGGTCGCCGTCCTTGTAGATGAAGAACAGGACCAGAAGAAGCACAAATACCTTGACGGCGAAGGAGAACAGATTTCGCAGGATGGCCGTCGAATAGCTGATCAGGAAACTCGACACCTCCCCGGCGGCGAACTTCATCGCCTGCTTGATGTTGATGTCGAACTTTTCAAGAAAGGGTTTCAGATCCTTGAGGATTGACTTGACCAGGGGGTAGTTCTCGAAATGCTGGAGGGTGAAGGGACCGCTGAGCATACCCTGGCCGATGGACTGGTAGATCCGTGTTGCCTCCTGGGAGAGGAAAAAGATCAGCCCCACCACCGGGATGATCAGCACCAGGACGACCAGAGGGGTCATGATGGAGGCGGATAACCAGTCGCTGCGGTGCAACCAGGCATGGAGCCGCCGGTAGAGGGGAAAGGTGACGATGCCGATGACGGCGGCCCAGGCCAGGGAGCGCATATAGGGGGAGACGACCCAATACACCAGTACCAGGTAGACAGCCAGGGATGCGAATGCCAACAAGGCGGAGAAGACGTCGCGATTCATCTGCACTTAACCGATATCGGCCTCCCTTAACCTCCGGAGGCGGGCTCTTTGCTTTTTCCGGATGTTCATAAGGAATATTAACGGCTACAAGGCCGTTGGCAACACGAAGGAGGCCTTCGGGCGGGTTGACACCCCCTGACCGGATGCTAGTTGTTGAAGCGAAGGAAGCACCTCTGATGCAAAGGGCAAAACACCGGCCCCGGGCATCCCTGAAGCAAAGCGGAGACGGGACTTGCGAGGGACGGCATACCGAAAGGGGGGAGTTCTCTTGCACGGCCGGGACAGAATCCACGTCGGCACCTCCGGCTGGCACTACCAGCACTGGAAAGGGCCTTTCTACCCCCGGGACCTCCCCTCTGGGAGGATGCTCGATTACTATGCCCAGCGGTTCCGGGCCGCCGAAATCAACAACACCTTCTATCAGCTGCCCGAAGAAGAGACCTTCCGCCAGTGGCGTGAGGCGGTCCCGGAGGGGTTTCTCTTCGCGGTCAAGGCGAGCCGCTACATCACCCACATGAAAAAGCTCAAGGACCCGCAGGAGCCCCTCGCCACCTTCCTGGAGCGCGCCTCGGTGCTCGGCGACAGGCTCGGCCCTGTTCTCTTTCAGCTTCCGCCGCGCTGGCGCTGCAACATCGAACGCCTGCGCAGCTTCCTGAAGGCTCTGCCGGGCGGGTACCGCTACGCCTTCGAGTTTCGTGACGAGAGCTGGTTCAATGCCGGGGTCTACCGGGCCCTGACCGACTTCGGCGCCGCCTTCTGCGTCTACGAACTGGCCGGTCGCCTTTCGCCGAAGGAGCTCACCTCGGAACTGGTCTACGTCCGTCTGCACGGCCCCGGTGGGGCGTACGAGGGGGAATACGGTCCGCAGGCCCTTTCGGGCTGGGCGGGGGCCTTTTCCACCTGGAGCCGGCAGGGAAAGGAGATTTTTTGTTTTTTCGACAACGACCAGGCGGGATACGCCGCCAGAGACGCCCTGCGGCTGCAGGAGATGGTGGGAAAGAAGGGATAGGAGATGTCCGGGAAAGCGATCTCCGGGACGGCCTTCAGTCCATGAGGTGGCACTTGTTGCAGAGGGACCTCTGCCACCCGTTGTAGCGCTCCTCGATTTGTTCCCCGTAGTAGGCATGATGCCCTTCGGGAGAGGACAGGACGGGCGAATCGCGCAGGAAGGTGACCTTGAAGTCCCAACGACCGATGGTGGAAAAAGCCGAGGCGTGGGCCCGGTGGCAGCTCAGACAGGTGGAGCTGGGGTCGCTTCCGACCAGGAAAGCCTCCCCGAAAGAATTTCGTCCGCCTTGCGCTCCGAAATGACAGGCCGGACAACTGTCCACCCCTTCGCGATGTGGAGATTGGAGGGTAGAGGTCGAAATCTCAAGGCTCTGGGCGAGGGCCAGGGTTCGCCCGCCGTTTTGGCACAGGATAAGCTTCAGCTCCCTCCGAGGGCATCCGAAAGCGATACTTTATTGACCAGGACTGCAAAAAATGGAATACTTCTAGAGGGTTCCCTTTACAGTCCTGGCGCTGGGTTTCCCTGGGACCGCCTCTGCTCCTTTGAGTTCGGAGGCCCCTCCGAAAAGGCTCTCTCCCCCAGGAGGGAAAGGTTCTCAGGGCCGGCAGATGAAAGCAGACAACTATGAAAAAAGCATACAAGGCAGCCCTTCTGTCCGCCCTCGCCTTTCCCGGTTGCGGCCAGTTCCACCTCAAACGCTACGTTCGCGGAACCGCCCTGATCTTTGCAACCCTGGGCTCTCTTCTGGTCATCGTGATCAAACTGACGGAACAGGCCCTGGCCATCCTCCAAGACATCGACCTCGGAGGCGGCGCTGTCAACATGGAGGCCGCCTCCAGAGCGATCCAGAAGGCTTCCTCCGTTTCGGCGGGCCCGACCGTCACGGCGGCCTTCTTTTTGCTGGTCCTGTTCTGGGTCGTCGGGGTCGTGGATGCCTACCTGGTCGGAAGAGGAATGGACAAAAAGCTTCTGGAAGAAGATTCCAAGCCTGAAGTGAATTGATTCCACAACAAAATCTCCGGGGAATAAGCTCTTCGAAAGGTCCGCCAATGGACACGCACAGCAAGGCAATCGGCTACCTTCTCTGGGTCTTCGGCTTCATGGGCGCCCACCGTTTCTACTTCGGCCGTCCGGTAAGCGGCACCATCTACTTTTTCACCCTGGGACTCTTCTTCATCGGGTGGATCGTCGATCTTTTTCTAATCCCCTCCCTCGACCGCCAGGCCGACATCCGATACGTTCCCGGGCCCATCGACTACAATGTCTCCTGGCTCCTGCTCACCTTTCTGGGGGTCCTGGGGATGCACCGCTTCTACCTCGGAAAGTGGGCGACGGGCCTCCTCTACCTCTTTACCGGCGGCCTGTTTCTTGTGGGCATCATCTACGACTACTGGACTCTCAACGCCCAGGTCAGCGCCTGCAACGCAGACTCGGCCGGCCGATGTTGACCAGGCAAAAGAGTGTCTGTCCAAAGGTCCATCGCGCAACGCCCCCCCCTTCGACCGAAGGTCCAGCCATCCCCTTCCATGGTTGTCTCGTGATATAATGAAAATTCGAGCGAGGGGCCTTTCCGGCCCCCTCGATCGAAACCTCTTCATCGGATTGCGGCAAAGTGAACTGGAGCGAAAAATCGGCACAGCAACCCGGGCGAGGGGCCTGGGGACGGCGCGGGTGGGAAGTGGAAGCCGTCGTCCTCCTGCTGGCCCTGCTCATCTTCATGGTCGACCTCTGGCTGCCCCTGGGGGTTGCGGGGGGAATCCCTTACGCCGGGGTCGTCTTCGTCTCTTTCCTGTCCCGGCACCGCCGCTTTTCCCTGCACACCGCCGCCCTGTGCTCCGCACTGGTGGTTGCCGGCTTTTTCCTTTCGCCCCCCGGAGGGGTGCTCTGGCAGGTGATCAGCAACCGGATTCTGGCGGTGCTGGCGATCTGGGTCATCGGGCTGCTGGGCTTCTGGCATCGCAAAGCCGAGGACCGGCTGCGGGAGACCAACGCCAGGGTCCGCTCCATCGTGGAGACCGGCGTGGAGGGAATCATCACCATCAACGCCGAAGGGGTCATCGAGACCTTCAACCCGGCGGCGGAAAGGCTTTTCGGCTACCGGGCCGGGGAGGTGGTCGGAGAAAAGGTGAATATCCTGATGCCCGCTCCCTATCGGGAAAGGCACGATGACTACATCAGGCACTACCTGAAGACGGGAGAGGCCAGGATCATCGGCATCGGCCGCGAGGTGGAGGCCCTGCGCCGGGACGGGAGCCGCTTTCCCATCTTTCTTTCGGTTTCGGAAATGCGCCTCGGAAACCGGCGGATGTTCACCGGCTTTATCAGCGACATGACCGAACGTAATAAGGCCGAAGCGGAGGTGCGCCGACTCAATCTCGAGCTCGAACAACGGGTGAAGGAGCGAACCCGGGAGCTGGAAGCGCTCAACCGGGAACTGGAAGCCTTCACCTACTCGGTCTCCCACGACCTGAGGGCTCCCCTGAGGGCCATCGACGGCTTCAGCCAGGCGCTGCTGGAGGACTACCGGGACAGGCTGGACGCCGAAGGGGCCGACCATCTCCAGCGGGTGCAGGCCGCCAGCCGGCGCATGGGGCGGCTCATCGACGACCTGCTGACTCTCTCCCGGATGACCCGGGCGCCCATGGAACGGGAAAGGGTCGACCTGTCGGCCCTCGCCCGCTCGGTGGCCGCGGAACTGCAGCAGCAGGACCCCGGGCGAGATGTCGAGATGGTGGTCGGCGAGGGTCTGACGGGTCGCGGGGACCCCCAGCTGCTGCGCATCGTCCTGGAGAACCTCCTGGGAAATGCCTGGAAGTTCACCTCGCGAGCGGAAGGAGGCGAGGATTGAGTTCGGGGCGCCCCCGTCGAGGGGCAGCCGGCCTTTTTCGTCCGGGACAACGGCGCCGGGTTCGATATGACCTACTATGATAAGCTCTTTTCCCCCTTCCAGCGCCTGCACTCGGTGGTCGAATTCGCCGGAACGGGCATCGGCCTCGCCACCGTGCAGAGGATCATCAACCGCCACGACGGCAGGGTCTGGGCCGAAGGCCGCGAGGGGGAAGGAGCCGTGTTTTACTTCACGCTGGGACCCGAGCCGTGAGAAAGGAGCTGGTAGAGGGCCAACGCCCGGGAGACGGGCTGTTGCTCAATGAAAAGAACCACCCTGAGAGGATGACCCCTATGGAGAACAAGCTGCGCGTCCTCATCGTCGAGGACTCCGAAGACGACACCCGGCTCATAGTCCGCAGCCTGCGTCAAGGCGGCTATCAGCCGATATATCATAGAGTGGAAACGGCCGATGAGATGCGGCAACAGCTGGAAGGGAATACCTGGGACATCGTGCTGGCCGACTACCGCATGCCCCGGTTTTCCGGCCTCCAGGCCCTGCAACTGCTCCAGGAGACCGGCGTCGACCTCCCCTTCATCATCGTCTCCGGAACCATCGGAGAGGAAACGGCGGTGGCCGCCATGAAGGCCGGCGCCCACGACTACCTGATGAAAAGCAACCTGAGCCGCCTCGCTCCCGCCGTGGAGCGGGAGCTGCGCGAGGCGGAAGGGCGCCGCAGGCGACGCAGGGCCGAGGAGCAGGTGCGGGAGAACGAGGCGAGGCTCCGGGCCATCGTCGGCTCCATGGCCGAAGCGATGATCGTGGTGGACGGGGAGAATCGGGTGGTGGTGGTGAACCCTGCGGCAGAAAAGCTTTTCGGGCTCTCCTCCGACGACCTTCTGAATCGGCCCCTGGAGGCCGCCATCCAAAACGACCTCCTTCTGAACAGATGGCGGAAAATCCTGGCGCAGCCCGACAAAGAAGGGCAATTCGAATTCGAACTCCCACGCGGGGAGGGTGCGCCCCGCTATCTGAGGGCTCGCACCTCGGCATTCGGGACCCTTCGGGGCGCTCCGCCGGAGTCGTGACCACCTTCTTCGACCTGACCCGGGAGCGGGAGCTCGACAGGATGAAGACCGAATTCATCACCACCGCCGCCCATGAGCTTCGCACCCCTCTCACTTCGGTCCTCGGTTTTTCCGAGCTGCTCCTCACCCGACAGGAGCCGGGAGGGGAAGAGGAGCGCAGGTTCCTGCACCATATCCTGCAGGAGGCCCAGGCCCTGAGCCGTATCGTCGGCGACCTCCTCGATGTCTCGCGGATTCGAGTCGGGCCAGCCTCTGCCGCTGCACAAGGCCCCCTGCGATCTCGCCCGGCTCACCCGCCAGGTCGTCGACCTCTTCCGGGACCAGAGCGCCATCCACCGCTTCCAGGTCGCCCTGCGGTCGGCGGAGCCTGTGCCGGCCGACGAGGGAAAAATCCGGCAGGTCCTGGAAAACATCCTGCAGAATGCGGTCAAATATTCCCCCCGGGGCGGCACCATCCGGGTCTCGGGTGAAGGGGGCCACGGTGGTTACAGAATCGCCGTGGCGGACGAGGGAATCGGCATGTCTGCAGAGCAGAGGGAAAAATTGTTCGATAAGTTCTACCGCGCCAATGCTACAACCACGGCGGTGGGGGGCCTGGGCCTGGGCATGAGCATCGCCCGAAACATCGTCGAGGCTCACGGGGGATCCATTCGGGTCGAGAGCGAACCCGGCCGGGGCACAGTGGTGCGTTTTACCCTGCCCCAGGCGGCTTGACGGCAACAGGAGGCGACTTTGGTTTCGGCCGGCAGGACATCCCTCAAGGTGGCGCTAATCTACGCGGTGGTCGGGTGCCTGTGGGTTCTGGTCTCCGACCGCGTCCTGCTGTCGATTTTCCGGGACCCGGCCCAGATGGCGCGGGTCGAAACCCTGAAAGGATGGTTTTTCGTCCTGATTTCGGCCGGGCTGCTGGCAGCGCTGGTGCACCATTACGTGGCCGCCCACCAGCGGGAGAGCGAAAAACAGCGGGAAATCGACCGTGAACTCCACCGCCGCACCGGGCTGATGGAGAACATCATCGCCAATATACCCTTCTATGTCTTCTGGAAGGACCGCGACTCGGTCTATCTCGGCTGCAATCAACGCTTCGCCAGCGCCGCCGGCGTCGCAAGACCGGAAAATATCGTCGGCAAGACCGATTTCGACCTTGCCTGGCGCCGGGAGGAGGCCGAGACCACCCGTATCAGCGACCGCCGGGTCATGGAAAAGCGACAGCCCCTGCTCGAAGTCGAGGAGAAGCACCGGCAGGCGGACGGCGGGGAGGCCACCTACCTGGTAAGCAAGGTCCCGCTGCTCGACGATGCCGGGGGAGTGATGGGCATCGTCGGCATCTACACCGACATCACCCTTCGAAAGCGAAGCGAGGAGGAATTGCACCGGGCCTTGCTGGAGGCCCAGGAAGCCCGCAGCAGGCTCTCAGGCATTCTGGCCTCTGCGGCCGAGGGCCTTCTCGTCACCGACCGCGAGGACCGGGTGACACTGATGAACCGGGCGGCCGAAGACCTGCTGGGGGTCGACCAGAGAAACGTCCTGGGCCGGCCCCTGAGCGGGCCATCGTCCAGGAGGCCCTCCGGGAGCCGCTCCTGCCGGTCCTGGCACAGAAAAAAAGTGGGGTGGTCCTCGACGTACGGCTGCCTCCGGCCGACAGGCGCTCCTCCCGGTATCTGCAGGCCCGCACCTCCGCCTTCCAGGCCCCGGGAGACGCGGATTGCGGGCATGATCACCGTTCTTCTCGACACCACTGCAGCCCATGAAACGGACCGGATGAAAACCGAATTCATCGCCGCCGCAGCCCGGGATTTCCGCGGTCCGCTGGCCTCCATCCTCGGCTTTTCAGAGCTGCTTTCAAGCCCGGAGGGCCCGTGCCCGGAAGAGCGCCGCAGGTTCCTCTCCTTTATCCACGAGGAGGCATCGACCCTCTTCCGTATGGTCAGGGACCATCTCGACATCGCCCTCATCGAGTCGGAAGGGCGAACTGCTGCTGGAGAGGGTCCCCTGCGACATCACCAACTTGCTGGGCAGGCTGGCCCACTACCACGGGGGAAGGGCGTCCCGACACCGCCTGGAGCTCCACCTGCCCGAGGCCTCCGTGGAGGCCGTCGTCGATAGGGGCCGGATTGAGCAGGTTCTCAACAACGTCCTCGGGAACGCCGTCAAGTATTCCCCCGACGGCGGCCTGCTGCGGGTCGAGGGGGAACAAAAAGGGAGAGTGCGTCCGGATTACCGTTACCGACCAGGGACGGGGGATGTCGGCCGAGGAGCGGGACCGGATGTTCGAAAAATTCTACCGCGGGCCGGTTTCGAGCAGGGGGACCGAGGGACTGGGGCTCGGGATGAACATCGCCCGGCATATCGTCGAGGCCCACGGCGGCGCTATCCGGGTGGAGAGCGTCTCCGGGGAGGGCACGACGGTCGAGATAACCCTGCCGCTTCGCCCCGAAGAACCTTCGGCATGAAGGTGAAATATCAGGAAAGGAAAGCGCTTTGAAAAAAATACTGGTGATTGACGACCAGCGGACCATCCGGGAGCTGATCCAGGCGGCCCTCAGGTCCGCCCAGTGGCAGATCCTCCAGGCCGAAAGCGGCGAGAAAGGGGTCTGGAGGTGGCCCGGCAGGAAAAGCCTGACCTCGTCCTGCTCGACATCATGCTTCCCGAAGGGATCGACGGGTTCGAGGTGGCCCGAACCCTGAAGCAGGACCCCCGGACCCGGGAGATCCCCATCGTCGCCCTGACCGCCAAGGTGCAGCAGACCGACCGGGAGGAGGCCTTCCGGGCCGGGGTGGACGACTATCTCGCCAAGCCCTTCGGGCTGCAGGAGCTTCGCGCAGAAGATAAGGCGTTTCCTCGAATAATCCCCCCGCGGCGCACTTTTACCCGTTTTTCTCCCATAGCCGAAAATGAGAAAGCCACCCGGAATTCCGGGTGGCTTTCTCATTTTTCACTCCAGTTTAGAATTCCAGTTCATTATCGATAATCCGGTGGTACTGGTGGCTCCTGTAATTATTGTCTTTCCTCTGTAATCATCGTCGTGCTCGATCGTCCCCGGAGGTTGCGGGCTGGTAGATGACGTTTCGGGTCACGGAGCTGGTGTTGCCCGCATCGTCCGTCGCGGTGACGGTGATGGCGTACTGCTGGGCGGCGCTGAAGGTGAGCTGCTGCTCGAAGGCGCCGTTCACCACCGCGGGGGTGTAGCTCTGCCCGTCCATGGTGATGGTGACGGTGACGGCCCCTGCCGGGTCGGAAACGGTCCCCTTGAGCAGCAGGGACGCGTTGCTGGTGGTGATGTCCTGGGCCGGGTCGGTCACCGCGAGGGTGATCTGGGCCTGGGGCGCGTTGTAGGTCACCGTCCGCTTGGCGCTCGAGAGTTGCCGGCCAGGTCGGTGGCGTCGATCTCGACGGTGTTGACCCCGTCGGCCAGGTAGACCGTGGCGCTGAAGTCGTTGCCGGAGACGGCGGCGGCCTGGGGGGCGTCGGTGTTGACCTTGACGAAGACGGTGCTGGTCTCGTTGACCGTGCCGCTCACGGTGATGAACGACTGGGTGGTGGTGCTGTTGTCGGCGGGAGCCGATACGGTGACTACCGGGGCCGTCGGGTCGTAGGTGACGCTGCGGGTGTCGGTCGAGGCGGTGCCGGTGGCGTCGGTGGCGAGGACGGTGATGGTGTTGGAGCCCGCCACCAGGGTCAGGGCGGTGCTGAAGGTGCCGTCGGCGTTGACGGTGACGGCCTGGCCGTTGACGGTGACGGACTGGATGCCGTCGGCGTCGGTGGCGGTGCCGCTGACGTTAAGGGTGGCCAGGTTGGTGTAGGAGCCGTCGGCCAGGGTGGAGACGCTCAGCGTGGGCGCGGTGGCGACGGGCAGGGTGACGGTCACCGTGGCGCTCCTGGAGGCCGAGACGTTCCCCGCGGCGTCCTTGGCCCAGGCGTAGAAGGTCACGCTCCCCTCGGCGGGGGCGGTGACGCTCTTGGGGGCGGTGGCGCTCCAGCCGCTGGCCGAGGCGGAGGGCTTGGAGGAGCTGGTGGTGACCAGGTACCCGGTGACGGCGACGTTGTCGGTGGCGCTAAGGGAAGTGACCGAGACGGTCAGGCTCGTGGAGGTGGCCGGAAGGGTGAAGGCGCTCACCACCGGAGCGGTGGTGTCGGGCAGGGTGACGGTCACCGTGGCGCTCCTGGAGGCCGAGACGTTCCCCGCGGCGTCCTTGGCCCAGGCGTAGAAGGTCACGCTCCCCTCGGCGGGGGCGGTGACGCTCTTGGGGGCGGTGGCGCTCCAGCCGGAGGCGGTGGCGGAGGGCTTGGAGGAGCTGGTGGTGACCAGGTACCCGGTGACGGCGACGTTGTCGGTGGCGCTAAGGGAGCAGACCGAGACGGTCAGGCTCGTGGAGGTGGCCGGCAGGGTGAAGGCGCCCACCACCGGGGCGGTGGTGTCGGGCAGGGTAATGGTCACCGTGGCGCTCCTGGAGGCCGAGACGTTCCCCGCGGCGTCCTTGGCCCAGGCGTAGAAGGTCACGCTCCCCTCGGCGGGGGCGGTGACGCTCTTGGGGGCGGTGGCGCTCCAGCCCGAGGCGGTGGCGGAGGGCTTGGAGGAGCTGGTGGTGACCAGGTACCCGGTGACGGCGACGTTGTCGGTGGCGCTAAGGGAGCTGACCGGCGACGGTCAGGCTCGTGGAGGTCGCCGGCAGGGTGAAGGCGCCGACCACCGGAGCGGTGGTGTCGACAGGGGCGGTAACGGTGAAGGAGTTGGTGTTCACGGAGACCTCGCCGTGGTTGGCTGCGGTCATGTTGCTGGAGTCGAAGATGTTGCCGAACCAGGACACCTTCCAGGTATAGGTGCCCGGGGTCGTCGGCGCCGGGGCGCTCAGGGTCGCCGGGTAGGTGGTGGTGTGGCCCATGCCGCTGTCGTTGCCGTTGGATATGGCGACCTGCGTGCCGCTCTGGTCATAGAGGATGGCCCGGAACCAGCCGCTCTGGCTGCCGCCGGTGATGGTGACCGAGACCGTGTCGCCGGGGGCGTAGGAGGTCTTGTCGGTCACCCCTTTCAGTCCACAGGCCCGTGGTGGTGGCAGCCGTTGCAGGTCGTCGTGGCATGGCAGCCGTGCAGTAAGTGGTGAAGTAGGACGGATAGGCCTGGGCGTGCGTCCCCCAGAATTGCATCGCCCCAAAAGCCATGGCGAATAGAAAGAGTACGGATGTTCTTCGAAGTAACCGCATGCTTTTCCTCTCTTGTAGTGGTTGCGTTTTTGAACGAGACGTTCGATTACTGCCCATTGTTCCTTCTCCTTTGCTTGAAGTTAGGATTCTTACCTCTTTTCCGGACCGGACTCCCCCGGGGAACCGATCCGCAAAGGGGGATCCCTATCGATTGACGTAGCGTTAATTGATGGGTTGTGAGGCCAGCGCCTCTTGACGGTAAAGAATCTGGCGGCAGAAAGGGCCGCAGCTGTTCTCATCCACTCCGGAAAGATTTCAGAACCCGCAGGGCGGGCATGGCAGGGATGCTGGTTGGGCAGGGGCGTCCTGAGGGCGCATTTCATCGCAGAAGGCCGGAAGGAAGACTCCGGAGCCCGACGGATATCAGTCGAGGTTTTAATCCGTTTGAGTATTCCAGAATTCGACGGTAAATTGAGAGCTTGGGGACATTTATAGCCCAGGTCGTCGATACCTCGATAGGGAGATTAATGCAGGAATTAAGAGGGGAATGGACGTGGCGGGATGTGCAAATGCACAGAAAAGTGCTGGGAGAATCCGAAGGGGTCTATTCTGCCTGACCCGTTTCGGCGCCGTGGAAGAACCCGAAGATCTCCCGGGCAACGGGCTCCGGCAGCCCCGGCGCGGTTTTCAGTTCCTCCAGGCTCGCCGCCCGGATTTTCTTGAGACTGCCGAAGTACCGCAGCAGGGCCTTGCGACGAGCCGGCCCGACACCGGGGACCTCCTCCAGGGATGATTGCAGAGCGGCCTTGCCGCGCAGCTTGCGATGGTAGGTGATGGCGAAGCGGTGCGCCTCGTCGCGGAGCCGTTCGAGGAGGAAGAGGGCCGGAGAACCCGGGCGAAGCAGGACAGGGTTCTTTCGCCCCGGCAGGAAGAAGCGCTCCTCGCTGCGCTCCACCGCCCTGCCCCGGACGTTGGCCAGCACCCGGCTCTTGGCGATGCCGGCGGCGGCGATTTGCCCGCTCAGGCCAAACTCCTCCAGGGCTGCGGTGAGGACCGAGAGCTGCCCCTTGCCGCCGTCGATGAGGATGAAATCGGGCAGCAGCCCCTCCTCCAGCCCCCGGGCCAGGCGCCGCTTGAGCACCTCGTAGAGAGAGGCGAAATCGTCGGCCCCGGCCACGGTGCGGATGCGAAAGTGGCGGTACGCGGCCTTGTCCGGCTCTCCGTCGGTCATCACCGCCATGCTGCCGACGCTGAGGCTCCCCTGGACGTTGGAGATGTCGAAGCATTCGATCCGACGGGGAAGAGCTGCCCAGGTGCAGCCGCTCGCGGACCTCCTCCAGCACGGCCTGCCGCGCCTCCCGGCGGCTGCCGCGCTCGCGGAAGGACTCCAGGGCGTTGCGTCCGGCCATCTCCACCAGGTCCTTGCGCCAGCCCCGGCGCGGCGCCAGGACCGAGACCCTTTTCCCCCGGCGCTCGGAGAGCCACTCGTCCAGGGTCTCCCGATCCAGGGGAAGAAAGGGGAGGAGGATCTGGTCGGGGATGAAGACCTCGCGGCCGTAGAACTGCTGAAGGAAGGAGGAGAGCAGCTCCTCCTCGTCCAGGCGCCACTCCAAAGCGTAGCTGCGCCGGCCGACGAGCTTTCCCCGGCGGATGAACAGAACCGCCGCCTCCACCTCGCCGCCCTCGCGGTGAAGTCCGACCACATCCTGGTCGCCTCCGCCCGCCTCGACCACCTTCTGCCGCTCCACCGTCTGCTGCACCGCCCGGAGCTGGTCGCGAAACCGGGCCGCCTCCTCGAAGCGCATCTGCGCCGCGGCCGCCTCCATCTTTTCGCGCAGCAGATTTTCCACCTCCCGCTCCCGCCCTGAAAGCAGAGCGATGACCCCCTTGACCAGGGCTCCGTACTCCTCGGGGCCGATGAGACCGTGACAGGGGGCGCTGCACTGGCCGATCTGGTAGAAGAGGCAGGGCCGGCGGCGCCGGCGGCAGGTTTCCAGGGGATAATGGCGCAGGGGAAAAATCCGGTAAATCTCCTTCAGGGTCTCCCGGACGGCGGCCGAGGAGGAAAAGGGGCCGAAATAGAGGGCGCCGTCGCGCTTCACCTTGCGCACCACCTGCAGGGTGGGAAACTCCTCGCGGGGGTCGAGGCGGAGGGAGACGTAGGTCTTGTCGTCCCGCAGGTTGATGTTGTAGCGGGGGCGGTGCTTTTTGATCAGGGTGTTTTCGAGGATGAACGCTTCCTTCTCGGTGTCGGTGACGATCGTCTCGACCTCGCGAACCCGGTTCATCAGGAAGCGGATGTGGGCACGGCCGTCCCCGCCGGCGACGAAGTAGGTGCGCAGCCGCTGGCGCAGGTTCTTGGCCTTGCCCACGTAGAGGACGGTCTCCCCCTCCCCTTTCATCAGGTAGACCCCGGGGGAGGCGGGGAATTTTTTCGGGTCGAACTCCTTCAAGGCGGCTCCCTGAATGAAAAAAGCCAGGGCGGACCCTGGCTCGGTGAGTGCTGTTTGAAATTTTTCAGGTGGTGAGCCCGAGGTGGTCCGATTCCACCTCGATAAACGCCTCGAGCACCTCCTTCACCCGCTCCTCGGTCGCCTCGTCCAAATACTTGCGATAGAGGTGGAGGGTCCGCTCCTCCCGCTTGCCCGCTTCGGAGAGGTTTTCCTTGTGGGAGGGGGAGCAGTCGCCGGTCTCGTAGGCCTCCTCGGGAACCGGAAGACCGAGAACCCGGCAGAACACGGCGGCGTGCTCGGCCGCGGTTCGGGACAGGGAACTGAACAGGGCCTGCCCCGGCACCGTGTCGGCCACCTTGGAAGCCCCGCGGTAGAAGGCGCCTGCGGTAACCTCCTGCTCCAGGGCGCGTCTCCAGGTTTTCGCGGCTCTTTTCGGTGAGTTCCCCCAGAGCAGCCGGATCGTAGGCCGACGCCGGCTGGATTCGCTCTCTGCGAGCACCGCAGAAGGGACACCGGGATGGCTTTTCCGCCCCCAGAAGGGCGGTGCCGCAGACCCGGCAGAGATAAATTTCCATTGTATGCCTCCAGAAGGTGAAAAACGAGCATAGCAAGGGGGTCTGTTCCTGTCAATAAAGCCCCGGTTGGACTGGGGAAATTATTAAATTTTTCTGGAATTCCATTCTTTCGGGCTGTTATACTCGGCCGGTCGCATTTTTTCCCGGGAGGCCGAATGGTAAATCCACTGTGGGGCAATATTTTCCGAAGAAAGGCCGAGGAGGAGTCTCTGGCCGGCTTCCTCGGAACGGTCCAGGTCTTTTCCGAGCTCAAAGGGCGCGAGCTCGGCTTCCTGGAAACACTGGTCCATGTCCGGCGCTATTCCCCTCAGGAGACGATCTTCGAGGAAGGCGACCCCGGCTCCGGAATCTATGTCATCCGCACCGGCCGGGTGCGCATTTCCAGCCACAACCCCGAGGGTCCCGATGAGGATCTGGCCCTTCTCGGGCCGGGAGATTTTTTCGGCGAAACGACCCTCAGCGCCCCCACCACCCGCTCCGCCTCGGCTCGCGCCGTGGAGACGAGCGAGCTGGTCGGCCTCTTTCGGGCCGACCTGCTGGAGACGCTCCAGAAGCATCCGGTCATCGCCAGCAAGCTCCTGATGGGGCTGACCCGCGTCGTGAGCGAACGCCTCCAGGCGGCGGCCAAGGAAATCCGCATCCTCAGAAGTCCCTCCGTCGCCCGGGGCGAGGCGGCCGGACCATGAATGCCGTCTTCAGGAAAAGCCTGACCCGGGCTCAGCTCATCCTCCTTTACCTGGCCCTTACTGCGGCCATCGCCACGGGGCTGGCTATTTACTCCTCGGTCTCGACCCTTTTTGCCCTGCTTGCCGGGGCGACCGAGGGACTCTTCCTCCCCCTCCTGCTCGCCCTCATCGTCACGTTCCTGCTGGCGCCGATGGTCGACTTTGTCGAACGTGACGGCATCAGCCGCACTGCCGGCATTTTCGTGATTTATTTCCTGGTGGCGGCGTTCCTGGCCCTTCTGGCGGGCTGGCTTCTGCCCCACTGGCTGGAGATGTACGGCTCCCTGCGAACCGACCTCCCACGCTATCTCGGTCGATTCCTCAGCTTATTCAAGGACCTGCAGGCCGACCTGCAGACCCATATGCCCTTTATCGCCCATTACGACCTGGCGGGCAAGGTCAGGAACCTGGCGGACCATCTGGTTTCCCAGATTCTCGTCGAGGGCCCCAAATCGGCCCTGCGCTTCGCCAGCCTTCTGGTGCTCGTCCCGCTCTTTTCCTTTTTCTTTCTGCGCGACGGACACCGGATCATGCGAGGCTTCATCTCCCTGGTGCCGAATCGGCATTATGAAATGGCCCACGAGATGTCCTATTTCATCAGCCGGCAGCTCGCCCATTTCATCCGCGGCCGGATCCTGGAGGCCTTCATCGTCGGTCTGGTGGTGGCGGCAGGGTTGTCCTTCACCGACATCCGTTACGCACCGCTGCTGGGGGCCTTCGCCGGGGTGACCAATCTCATCCCCTACATCGGCCCGATCATCGGTATGGTTCCCGGCATCCTGATCGCCCTGGTGGACCTCGGGGTGGGAGCCCAGTTCTGGTGGATCGTCGTCGTCTACCTGTTGATCGCCCAGATTCTGGTGGACAATTTCATCCTCATCCCGATCCTCATCTCGCGGGTTTCCGACCTGCACCCCCTGTGGGTCATTCTGGCCATCATCATCGGGGGCAAGGTTTACGGTATCCTGGGGATGATTATCGGGGTGCCGGTGGCCAGCATCATCAAGATCTTTCTCCTCGAAATACGCCATTACCGGCGCACCTTCTCCCTGCCGGAGGCTCCCCTCGAATCCGAACGGCCTACCATGTAAATCCGCGTCTTGGCGATCGTCCTCTTTACTACCCCGTGGAAGGCCGCCTGCGCAAATACAAGCTGTACCCGTCTCTGCCGCTCCGCTTGACATTACCCACCTGTATACATCATAATTTCAGTATTTTCCGCCACTGCCTACCCGGCAGAGTCCACCACCACAGGAGCCTGGACGCGGCCAAGGTCCCTTCCTCACCCCAGGAAAAGGCATGCCCCTGAAGGTAGCAAAGCATTTCAACAATCTGAAGCTTCGTTGGAAACTCCTGGTGGTCGTGCTGCCCCTGGTGGTGATTCCCATTATCGCCGTAGGCAGCGTTGTCGCCTACATCTCCACCCGCCAGGCCTACCGGGGGATCACCCAGACCAGTAAGGACGACCTCGACCACATGGCGTCCTTCACCCTCGACCTGCTCAATTCCCACTACCAGCAGTTCGAGGTCTACAAGCAGGACAAGCGAAAGACCATCAACAAAGAACTCACCACCCTCGCCAACTTCGCCTACAACGTGGTGGAGACCGAGGACGCTCAGGTCCGGCAGGGCAAAATCGATCTGACCACGGCCCAACTCGAGGCCAAAAAGGCCCTCAAGCGGGTCAACGTCGGGGAAACCGGCTACATCTACGCCATGACCACCCAGGGGGACCTCAAGGTGCACATCGCCCGCGAGGGGGAAAACATCTACAATCAGCGGGACGAAAACGGCCGGTATTTCATCCGCGACATGTGCCGGCGTGCCCTCGCGTCCAAACCGGGTCAGGTCATGTTCACCATCTATCCCTGGCGCAACGCGGTGCTTGGGGACAAATATCCGCGCAAGAAAGTCGTCGCCTTTCGCTACTACCGCCCCTGGGACTGGATCATCGCCGCCGGCGGGTATCTGGAGGAGACCTACGACGACGTGGCCTTCGAAAAGCGCTCCCTGGAGGAGTTGCGGGCCAAGATCAAGAGCAAGAAGGTCGGAAAGACGGGCTACATCTTCTGCATGAACAGCAAGGGGACCTTCACCATCCACCCCGATGCCGAAGGGAAGAATTTTTACAACGCGCGGGATTCGAACGGTCATGCCTTTATCCGCGAGATGTGCGAGAAAAAGCAGGGCTGGATCCGTTATCCCTGGAAGAATCCGGGCGATCCGGCTCCACGGATGAAGATCGTGCGCTATGTTTATTTCCCACCCTGGGACTGGATTGTGGCCGTTGGCTCCTACGAGGACGAGTTCTACCATGAGGCCAATCAGATCACCTGGCGGACCTTCGTCAGCATGCTGTTGCTGACCATGGTCGCCAGCCTGGTGGCCACAATTCTGGTGATCCTCGCCTCCAGGATCCTGACCAACCCTATCCACCATATGATCGACGTCATCCGCAAGGTAAAAAGAGGCCACCTGGAGGAGCAGATGCAGGTGGCCGGCAACGATGAGCTGGGCGAACTGGCGGCCGCCTTCAACCGGATGACGGGAATCATCAAGCGCAACCATGAAATAGAGGCGACCCTGGCCCAACAGGGCAAGATGGCCTCTCTCGGCGTTCTCTCCTCCGGGGTGGCCCACGAGATCAACAACCCCCTCGGGGTCATCCTTGGTTACGCCGGGTACCTGGAGGGAAAAATGAACGCCGGATAACCCGCACTTCAAGTTCATCCACGAAATCAAGCGGGAAAGCAAGCGCTGCAAGAAAATCGTCCAGGACCTCCTGAGCTACGCAAGGACTCCGACCCCGGCCCTTGAGGAGACGGACATCAACGCACTGCTGAGCCAGATCATCGATTTTGCCGCCAATCACACGGACATGCATCACGTGGCCATCGCCCGGGACCTGCCCCCTGAACTTCCGCGGATCATGGTCGACCGCGATCAGCTCAGTCAGGTGGCGATCAACCTCATTCTCAATGCCGGAGCGGCCATGCAGACCGAGGGGCGGCTCCTTGTCAAGACCTTCATAGACGAGGATGGGTCCATAAACATCGTCTTTCAGGACAACGGCTCCGGGATTCCGGAGGAAAACCTGGAGAAGATCTTCGAGCCCTTTTTCACCACCAAGTCTCGCGGGACGGGTCTGGGACTAGCCATAACCCGGCAGATCGTAGAATTGCACCAGGGAAAAATCTCCATCGAAAGCACGGTCGGCCAGGGCACCACCATCATCGTCAAGCTGCCGGTGCAGCAGGAGAGATACCTATGACCCAGAAGCGCATCCTGCTAATCGACAATGAAGAGGGGCTTTGCCGGATGATGGAGGCGGTGCTTCGGGACAACGGCTTCGCCGTCAAGGCCTATACCCGCTCCTTCGAGGCGATGAAGGAATTTCAGCCCGACCAGTGGGACATGGTCATCAGCGACGTGAAAATGCCCGGGATGGACGGGCTGGAGGTTTTACAGAAAATCAAAGCCCGTGCCCCCGGGACGCCTGTAATCATGATCACCGCCTTCGCTACGGTGGAAATGTCCATCCAGGCCCTGCGCAAGGGGGCCTACGACATGCTGACCAAGCCCTTCGAACCCGAGGAGCTGCTGTACCGGATCAAAAACGCCCTCAACCACACCCGACTGGCGGCTGAAAACAGGGAACTGAGGGAGGAACTGGTCGGCAAGTTCCGCTTCGACAACATCATCGGCGCCTCCGACGCCCTCAAAAACCTGCTGGAAAAGGTGGCCAAGGTGGCCATCCGGGACACCTCGGTACTGATTACGGGCGAATCGGGGACGGGCAAGGAACTGGTCGCCCAGGCGATCCATTATAATTCGCCCCGCAAGGAAAAGAGGTTCGTGGCCATCAACTGCGGCGCCCTTCCCGAGTCGGTCCTCGAAAGCGAACTTTTCGGATACAAGAAAGGGGCCTTCACCGGGGCCACCGAAAACCGCCAGGGCCTCCTGGAGGCGGCGAATGGCGGCACCCTCTTTCTCGACGAGGTCGGCAACCTGCCGATGAACGTCCAGAAAACACTCCTGCGTTTTCTCCAGGAGCAGGAGTTTCTGCGCATCGGCGAAACCCGACCGACAAAGGTGGACGTGCGGATCATCTCCGCCACCAATTCGGACCTGATGGCCGAGGTGAGGTCGGGAACCTTTCGCGAGGACCTCTACTATCGGCTCAACGTGGTCAACCTGCATCTTCCGCCCCTGCGAGAGCGCAGGGAGGACATTTCCCTGCTGGCGGCCCATTTCATCCGCCAGCAAAATGAAAAATTCGGCACCCGGATCCAGGGCCTCGCTCCGGAGGCGCACCGGGCAGCCGAAGGGTTCCTCTGGCCCGGGAACATCCGGCAGTTGCGCAACGTCATCGAGGCCTCAATGGCCATGGAGAACGGCGACTACATCAGCCTTCCGGTTCTGGCGCAGTTCATCGAGGTACCCACGGAAACCGAAGAAGACGCAGGGGACGATGCAGAACCGGATTATTCGAGTGCTCTGGCCGATTTCGAAACCCGCTACCTCAAGGAGCTGCTGCGCAAAACCCAGGGAAACATCGAAGCCGCCGCCCGGGAGGCCGGAATGAATATGGCGACCATCTACCGGAAGCTTAAAAAATACGACCTGCGGAAGGAAGACTTCAACTGAGTTTTGCAATTCTGCAAATCTCAAAATATTGTTTTGCAATTTTGCAAAGCAACCCCCTCCCTCTGAACAAACACATTCAAACCGGCGTTTTAAAATATTTTTTGACGTCTGTTTCCTTCTAATCATTATCCCTGCCTCGAAATTCTCCGATCCTGCGTCCCCTTTTTCGCATTTCTGCAAAAGAACATCTTCTTCAAACGCCTCCAGGCTCTTCACTTTTACCACTTGCAACATATCGTTTTCAAAGGGTTTTTAAAATAAAACATTATTTTGATCAAGATTGGTATCCTGATTGCTTTTGTGTATACGCATCACCCCGCAGGCGGATGGGGTCGGCCCGTCAGCGACGTGCCCCTGCCTGCCGAGAACGTGTCATCTTTGGCGGCTTGCGCATCTTCGCCTGATGCAGTCAATAAACGACAACCAGCAAAAGGAGGTTACACCCATGGCCAACCAGACTATCGCCAGCTCTTCCCTCTCCCTGCACGACACCACTGCCAACCCCGCACCCCTCGGCCTGCTCGGGTTCGGCATGACCACCATCCTGCTCAACCTTCACAATGCCGGCTTCTTCGGCTTCGACGCCATGATCCTCGGCATGGGGATCTTCTACGGCGGCCTGGGCCAGATTCTCGTCGGCATCATGGAGTGGAAGAAGAACAACACCTTCGGCGCCACCGCCTTCACCTCCTACGGCCTTTTCTGGCTCTCCCTGGTGGCCCTGGTCATCCTGCCCAAAACCGGCTTCGGGGCGGCTCCCCAGGCCTCGGCCATGGTTGCGTACCTGAGCATGTGGGGGCTGTTCAGCGCCGTGCTTTTCATCGGCACCTTCCGCCTCAACAAGGCCCTGGTCTTCGTTTTCGGCACCCTGGTGGTACTCTTCTTCCTGCTCGCCGCCGGCGAGGCCACCGGCAACCACACCATTACCACCATCGCCGGGTACGAAGGGATCGTCTGCGGCCTCTCGGCCATGTACACCGGCCTCGCCCAGGTGCTGAACGAGGTCTTCGGTCGCACCGTCGCCCCCTTGGGGATGGCCAAAAAGTAATCCTGCTTCCCCGCAAGGGCCGCCGGCATCGGCGGCCCTTCCCCCCTCTACCCCGCCCGAGGGGACCACGACTTACCTGCCGGGAACCCGTTCTACCCCCAACCCAACTCTCGACTTGACATTTCTTAAAACACCGGTTAATTTTCAGTCAAACAAGGTTGTATAAATTTACAGACATGAGTTCAAAACCATCCCCAAACTGAGGCCTGAAAGAGGTGAATAACGCCAAGATGAGCCAACACATGACCCTTCTCGGGGTTTGCGCCTTGTTCGTTTATGGAGCGCTGCTCGCCTCGGGGGTTCTTTCCCTCGCCGACATGCCCCAGTTTCTCGTCTCGGCGATGATTTTTCTGTCCGCCGGCAGGTACTTGCGGCTCTCCGCCCGGGAGGATGAGGACCGGAGCGAAGCTCCCGTCAAGCCAGGAAAAAGGCGGACCGAGCCCGACTGGCCCTGGCTGACCGCTCTTCTCAACTGGACTGCAGCGCTCTTGGTGATCGGCGCCATGGCCATCCTGCTCATGAAACCGGTGGGGCTGTCCTGGAAGGACGCCGTTTCCGAATCCCAGGCGCATGAGCATTTCTTCGGGGGCGTGGTTCCCTGAAAATCCCCGGAAAAACCAACTGCCGGCAAAGGCCGTCCCCCTCGGGTGGACGGCCTTTTTTCGATCTCCCTTCAGAAGGTTGTTCCTTTCCACATCCCCTTTCGCAGTCGTCGAAGCGGAGGTAGCCGTTTCGGGAAACGAACGGACAAATGTCTCTGTAGGGACGCAGGCCCTACGCCCCCGCGGCAGAAGCCATCGCCTCTGACCATCCCGGACAAAAAAAACCCCGCCGGAGCGGGGCATAACGCATCAGGAATGCAAAAGGAGGGGATCAATACCAGGTTCTCTCCATAACCAGGTCCTCCTCCTCGACCGGAATTTTGGCGGCGACCGGGGACGGCACATCGGCCTTGCGGGTCCGCAGCGACAGGGAAAGCATGGCGCCCACCAGGAGCAGCACTCCTGCGACCGCCAGGGATGCGGCGAATCCCCCGGTCTGGGCCTTGAGCATTTCGCTCACCCGGACCAGGACGAAGGCCCCCATCCCCCAGGCGGAAAAGAGGATGCCGTAATTGGCGCCGAAATTCTTCATCCCCCAGTAGTCCCTGGCAAAGGCGGGGAAAAGAGAAAGGTTGGCGCCGTAGTTGAACACCATGAAAGTAACGAGTAGACCGACCAGAACCTGGTTCCCCTTTTCGCTGACTTCCGGAACCGCCAGAAACATCAGGCTGGCCTGCAATACCAGAATGGAGGTCAGGGTGTTGGCCCGGCCGATCCTGTCCGATACGGCGCCGGCTACCAGACGGCCCGCGGCATTACCCAGGGAAATGACGGCCAGAACCAGGAAGGCGGTCTCGCCCATTCCCGCCCCAACCAATGCCTGGGCGCTGCCAAGGACCATCAGACCGGCTCCGGCTCCAATGAAGTAACACGTCCAGAGGGAATAGAACCGTGCGTCGGCTAAGAGCTTGGAGGGGGGTACTTCGGGCGGGGCTTGAGGCGAAATCGACCCGCTGCAGCTCTCGCCGGAACCAAAGGGGAGCGAATCCTCCGGCGGGTTGGATATCAGAAGGCCCAATCCGCTTACCATCACGACGCAGGCGATGCCGAAGAGGATGATCGATGGCCCGATCCCGTAAACGCTCAGCATGTGGATCGCCAGGGGAGCAACCAACACGGGGGCAAGGCCGAAACCGGAAACCACCATCCCCGCAGCCAGCCCGGTCCTTTCAGGGGGAAACCATTTCAGGGCTGCCGGGGTCGCCGCCGAATATCCAAAGCCGATACCCATTCCGACAAATACCCCGAACCCGGCCACCCACCCCCAGTAGCTGGCCGTCTGCGAAACCCAGAGCAACCCCGTTCCGACCAGCCCTCCCCCGACGACGCAAGTGCGCTTTGGGCCGAACCTGTCCTGGAACTTGCCGGCCAGGCCCATCGATGCCGCGAAAACCAGGCAAGCGAGGGCGTAGGGGTCGTTGACCTTTGCGGGGTCCCAGTGGAAGGGTCCACCGGCCTGGATGGAATCGGTTATGGCGCCCTTGAAGATGCTCCAGGCATAGAGAATTCCCAGGGCCAGGTTGATCCCAGCTCCCGCCAACGCAACCTGCCACCCCCTGTTTTCCACGACCAACCGGTCCGCAGGTGTGACCAGGGTTGGAGACACGGAGCCGCGGCTGTTGACCCCGCTCACACAGCGCAATTGGAAGGGAAGGGGCCATTTGACACGGAAGGGGCGGACCACCGGCTTGCCCGGTTTTTTTAGGAAGTCTTCCATCGCCGCTGCCGCACCTGGGGCGATAGGGTGGGCGTGCCCGGGTGCGACATCGATATGGGTGCCCATAGGGGGAAAACGGACCACGAGTTCCTGGTACTTGGCGCATTCCTCGTAGCGGCAATTGCAGAAGGCGACCATCATCCGCACGTCATGGGGAGAAATGTACCCGCACCCGACATCGCAGTAATCGTCGTCTTTGCCGAAAAAGGGGCAGACCTTATCGCTCATGGGAAAACTGCCTCAGTTGCAGAACGGACCGGGGAATGTGCCAATCGCCTCCCCCCATCAAGAGCAACTGGCATACCAATGTTTTAAAATTTTCAAAATTCTAACTTTTGTCTTTATTTTCAAGAAGTTGAATCTTTGGGAAGACTTCTGGGATGGGAGCAAGAAGAAGGAAGCTTTTCGCAGGAGTGCAAAAGCCGGCCGCTCAAGGAGGCTATTTGTAAAAAGGGAGATGTCGGGAGGGGGAGGAAACCGAGAAAAACCGTGGGAAGTCAGGGGATCGGCAAGCACCCCAAATGGTACAAAACATGGTTTTGCATGTCTGCAAAGAGTTCGGGCGGGTTTTTGCATTATTGCAAAAACCCGCCCGCCACCGCATCGGGACCCAAATCGCGGCCGGGAACGGATGAAATCACAGCCCCGGCAACCGCATACCGATCAGGCCCTGGAAACGAAGCGCCCGTCCCGGGTGTCGACCTTGATCTTCTCCCCCGATTCCAGGTAACCGGGCACCTGGATCCTTAGGCCGGTCTCCAGAAGAGCCTCCTTGGACTGGGCCGTGGCGGTGGCATGCCTGATGGCGGGGGCGGTCTCGGTAACGGTCAACTCCACCACCATCGGAGGGTCGACACTGACCACCTGCCCCTGGAAGAGCCCAAGCTGCACTTCGGCCCCTTCGAGGAGGTAGCCCTGAACCGGGCCGAAGAGTTCCTCCCCGATTTCGTACTGCTCGTAGGTTTCGAGGTCCATGAAAACCCCGGTGTCCCCGGCAGGGTAAAGGAACTGTCCCTTGCGCCTCTCGAAATCGGCTTCGTCCACCTTGTCGCCGGCCTTGAAGGTCTTCTCCAGCACCTGTCCGGTGAGGAGGTTGCGATACTTGGTCTTGACCAGGGTGTTCCCCCCCCGGGCGGAAGGGGACTGAAACGATACGTCGAGCACCAGGCAGGGGGCGCCGTCGAGCTTGACGACCAGACCCCGCTTGAGATCGTTGGTAGTAATCATGAGGGTCTTCTCCGTGAATCGGGATAGGTGAACCCGCCGTCACCTTTCGGCTATGGCGGGGCAAGCCTTGAACCTTGATGGCGTCGAAAAACTCACCAACTGCTGCGTTGCTGCAATTGCTCTCGCTGCTTCGACGTACGTAAGCACGCCTCATTGCTCGACAATTGCGCGCCTTGCATTTGGCGCTTTTTGCTTAGCCATCCACTATTTTGCTTTCTTGCGAAAGCATCAACCTTGGGCCATGAAATTTATCACAGGGTCGGGGCAAAGACAATCGCTCAGCGGGCCGACCGTAATTTTCCGATGACAAAAAGCCCGCTTCGTGTTTTAATTTAGAATTTGCTGCGCAAAAATCGGTACTCATCACATAGTAAGGAGAGAAACCATGTACACCTGCGCCGACCTCAAGAAGGGTCTCAAGCTCATGATCGACGGCGAGCCTCACGTCATCGTCCAGTTCGACTTCACCAAGCCGGGCAAGGGACAGGCCCTCTACAAGTGCAAGCTGCGCAACATGATCACCGGGTCGCTGTTCGACCGCACCTACCGTTCGGGCGAGAGCTTCGAGCCGGCCGGCCCTGGAGGACCGCGACATGCAGTACCTCTACCAGGACGAGTCGGGGTATGTTTTCATGGACAGCAAAAGTTTCGAGCAGACCCACCTCTCCGAGGAGACCCTGGGAGATGACAGGTATTTCCTCAAGGACAACATGGAGGTCAAGATCCTGATGTTCAACGGCCGGGGCATCGGCATCACCCTGCCCAATTTCGTCAATCTGCGCGTCACCCAGGCCGACCCCTGGGTCAAAGGTGATACCGCCGCCGGCAACAACAAGCCGGCCACCGTCGAGAGCGGCTACAATCTGGCCGTCCCCTCTTTCGTCGAGGAAGGAGACCTGATCCAGATCGACACCCGCACCGGCCAGTACGTCACCCGGGTAAAGGAATAAAAGGCTTCCGTACCCTCGACCCCTGTTCCCGCTTCCAAAAGGGCAAGGGGTTCAAATGAACGCCATGGAACCCAACTGGCAGCTCGCCCGAAAAAAACGATCATCTCGAAAAGCGGGCCCGGATCCTCAACGCGATCCGGGCCTTCTTCGTCGACCGCGGTTTCCTGGAGGTGGAAACTCCCCACCGCATCCCCGGCAACGCTCCGGAGTCCTATATCGACGCAGTGGCGGCCGACGGATGGTTTCTCCACACCTCTCCCGAGCTGTGCATGAAGCGGCTGCTCGCGGCCGGATACCCGCAGCTCTTCCAGCTCTGCCGGGTCTGGCGGCAGGAGGAACGGGGGGCCAGGCACCTTCCCGAGTTCACCCTGCTCGAATGGTACCGGGCCGGGGCGGACTACCACGCCCTGATGGCCGATTGCGAGGCGCTGGTGAGCGCCCTCTTTCCCGAAGGGAGCCTCTCCCGCGGCGGGGAGACGGTGAACCTGTCAACGCCCTGGGAGCGTCTGACGGTGGCCGAGGCCTTCTCTCGCTACGCCTCGGTCGGCTTGGAGGAGGCTCTCGCCACGGGCCGTTTCGACGAGGTCGTCTCCTTCGAGGTCGAGCCTCGCCTGGGACGCACGCGGCCGACCTTTCTCACCGAGTACCCCGCCGAGCTGGCCGCTCTGGCCCGCAAAAAGCCCGGCAATCCCGCCGTCGCCGAGCGCTTCGAGCTCTACATCCTCGGCCTGGAGCTCGCTAATGCCTTCTCCGAGCTCACCGATCCGGTGGAGCAGCGCGGGCGCTTCGAAAAGGAGGAGGCCTGCCGCCGAGCCGCGGGAAAGGCCCCCTACCCTACTCCCGAAAAATTCCTCACGCGAACTGGAGACCATGCCGGAATCCGCCGGCATCGCCCTCGGCGTCGACCGCCTGGTGATGCTCCTCACCGGGGCCGGGAGCATCGACGAGGTGGTGGCCTTCGCGCCGGAGGACCTCTAAAAACAAAGAACGCCGCGTCTTTATCTGCGGCGTTCTTCTTCTTTCATCTACTCCGGAAACCAGTGCTTTACAGCTTAAAACCATTGAAGATCTTCTCTTGCCCCTTCACCCCTCGCCGACCTTGTTGGGAAACTCCAGCCGCTCTCCGTCCGGAAGCCGCAGCACCACCGTGTCCCCGAGCTCTTCGAGGTATTCGGGCAGAATCGGCACCTTGCCTCTTCCCCCGGGGGTATCGATGACGTAGCAGGGAACGCCCATGCCCGACACCGGCCCCCGCAGCGCCCGCATAATTGCGATTCCCTCCTCCACCCGGGTGCGGAAATGCCCCGTCCCCTTGGCCAGGTCCATGTGGTGGAGGTAGTAGGGGCGGACCCGGATTCTCAGCAGACCCCGGACCAGTTCGGCCATCGTCTCCGGGTCGTCGTTCACCCCCCGCAGCAGGACCGTCTGGTTGCCAAGGGGAATGCCCGCGTCGGCGAGCCGGGCGCAGGCCATGGCCGCCTCCGGGGTCAGCTCCCGGGGGTGGTTGAAGTGGGTGTTGAGGTAGAGGGGATGGTGGCGCCCCAGCAGGCGCACAGGCTCTCCGTGATACGCTCTGGCAGGGTCACCGGCACGCGGCTGCCGATGCGGATCATCTCCACGTGGGGGATGGCCCGCAGCCGCGCCAGAATCAGCCTCCAGGGTTTCGTCGGACAAAAGCAGGGGGTCGCCCCCGGAGAGGATGACGTCGCGAATCTCGGGGCGGCCGGCGATGTAGTCGAGTCCGGCGCCGAGTTCCTCCCGGCTGAGGCGGACATGCCGCCGCAGCCGACCTTGCGCTTTCGGGTACAGAACCGGCAGTAGACCGCGCAGGCTCCCGAAACGAGAAGGAGCACACGGTCGGGGTAGCGGTGAACCAGGCCGGGAACGGGGGAGAGGTTCTCCTCGTGGAGGGGGTCTTCCGGGGCCTCCTCGTCGCGCAATTCCACCGGGTCGGGGACGCACTGGCGCCAGATCGGGTCCCCCGCCTCCCGGATCAGCCCCAGGTAATGGGGGGTGATGCGCATGGGATAGCGCCGAACCACGGCCTCCAGGAGGGAGGGGTCGATGCCGAAGCGCTCCGCCAGTTCGGCGGGGCGGGTGAGGCTGTTTGCGAGACTCTGCTGCCAGGGTTCCATCTACAAGTCCAATAGGTCATCTAGGTCACATGGGACCTATGAAAACGTTATTTGTAGCACAGCCGCCCCTTCACGTCGACGATGGCAGGAAAAAAGGCGCGTGGTTGGAGGTAAAGAGGGGCGGCGTCCGGGCGAGGATCCGCCGGATCGCCGGGGAGCCGGCAAGCCGGCCCTGCAGGAAACGCCGCGCTGCGCCCCGATCCCATTCCCCCCGGGCACTGAAGGAGCGGTACAGGCCGAGAGGCTCGGCTTCGTCGGGGCAGGCAAGGGAATCGATACCGAAGGTCCGGGCTTCCTCGACCATGGCCGAGTCCCGGGGCAGGTTCATCAGGGAGAGATTGAGAAACCTGACCGAGCCGGCGTGTTCCTCGAGAAAATCGAGGGTCGCCTCGGCATCTTCCCGGGTTTCTCCCGGCGTCCCGAGCATGACGTAGACGTAGGAGGCGATCCCGGCCCGCCGGAGATTTTCCAGGATGTCCCCCGCCTCCTCCAGACGTGTCCCCTTCTGAAGCCTGTCGAGCACCCCCTGGGAGCCGCTTTCCAGCCCGAGCTGCAGCATCCTGCAGCCGGAGCGCGCAAGGCCCGAAACCAGCTCCCTGTCGAGCAGAGCCCGCTCGAACCGAACGAAGCCGTGCCAGGCCAGGCCCTGGAGGTCCCCGGCGCGGGCGGCCAGGGCGCCCAGGGTGGCGGGGGGAATGGCGTTGTCTGTGAGGTGGAAGTGCCGGACCCCGTAGCGCCGGGAGAGCTTCAGAAGAAGATCGGGAAAGGCTCCGGGTGATGAGACCGCGAAGGGCTGGGTGGGCGCCGCGGCCTCGGGACAGAAGAGGCAGCGTCGCCAGTAACACCCCCGGGAGGCGCACACCGGCAGGACCGGCAGCGGCGAGAGATACTGTTCCGGGGGAGCGAAGCCGAAGTCGGGGAGAAAAGCCGGCGACCCGGAGCCTTCCAGGAAATAGTCCTCCCCGGCCGTTCCTGCCGCCAGGGCCGCAAGGGGTCCCTCACCGGGTCCGAAGACGATCCGGTCGAAGGATGAGAAACGCAGGCCCAGGCTCCGCAGCGGCTCCTTCCAGGAGGTAAACATCCCGCCGCCGCCGATGATGGCCGTCCCGGGAAAGGCGCGCCGGATCAGCCCGGCCAGCTCGAAGGCGGGGATGACCTGATGGACGTAGTTCACCGACAGGCCGACCAGCTTCGGCTGAAGAGCGGCCACCCGCGGCAGGACCCGCTCGCGAAAATAACCGCGAAAAAGGGTGGCCGCCTCTCCCCGGGCCAGCCGCTCCAGGTCGGCTGGAGCGAAGGGGGAGAGCTCCCCGTGGCCGTAGTCTCCAAGGGTCAGCCGCTCGTGCCCTCCGGTGCCCCGGAAGGCCGAAAGAGCCGTGTTCAGGTGGTGAACCGCGGTCGTATAGCGGGCAAAAGAGCCGATGGCGGCCGGCGAGCGCAGTAACTCCAGAGAGGCGCCGGCATGTCTGAGCGCCCTGCGCAGCGCGGTGGGCGGAGAGGGGCCTGCGGCCGCGCGCAGCCGCTTCTCCCCAAGAAGATAGAGGTAGGCTTCGAGGTTGGCGTCGACGGCCTCCGCCGCGATCCCGGCCCGGCGCAGGCTGGCCAGCAGGACCGCCGTTCCGAGGGGCGCTTCGGCCGGCTTGGCGGCCGGCGGATGGATAAGCAGCATGTCCACGGATCAGGCGCGGCTCCGGTCGCGAAGACCGTAGCACAGGGTCGCCAGCAGGAGCAGACCGGCATCCCTCAGCAGGGCGGCCAGGGGGCCGGTGTGGCTTCCACCGGGACGGAAGCAGCCGCAGTCGATGTTCATCCCCCGGGCCAGGACCGAGGCCAGGGCGGCGATAAAAACCGCCGTCAGCCCCCCCAGGACGAGGGATGCGGGGCGGACCTTGCGGTTGAGCAGCAGCAGAAACCCGGCCAGGACTTCGATATAGGGAAGCACCGCCGCAGCCAGAAAATTCCACGCGTAGGGAAGAATCTTGTAGTTGGAAACTTCCCCGGCGAAGGCGGCGACATTTGCGGCCTTGGCCAGTCCGGCGTAAATGAAAAGGCCGCCCAGCAGCAGGCGGCTGCAATGATAGGCCCAGCGCATGGCGCGGTTCACGGAGCCCCCTTCGCCACGGGAAGCCCGGCATCCCGCCACTCGGCAAAGCCTCCCTCAAAGACCCGCACGTCCCTGTAACCCTCCCGGAGAAGCCGCATCGCAAGGTCGAAGGAATCGGGGCAGCCGTAGCCGCTGCAGTAGATAACAAGGGTCGTCGTCAAGGGGAAATCCCGGCGGAATCCACCAATCCGGCCTTTCACCTCTTCCAGGGGAAGGGAGCGGGCGCCGGGCAGGCGCCCGGCAGCGAAGAGCTCTTCGGGCCGGGCATCGACCACCACCGCGCCCTCCCTGGCCAGCTCCCGCACATCCTGCAGGTCGACCGGATCCGGGTAGCGCGATTCGATCCCTGGAGACTTCGACGCGGGCATCTGCGAAATCACGGCATGGCCTCTGAAGGCGTTCATCACCAAACGAAAATTGAACGACAGGCCGACCACCACCCCAAGGAGGACGATGACAGCGGCCTCGAGAAGTATTCGGCGGGTTTCCTCGCGCACCCGGTCCTCATTCATCCGGAGAGGGGGTTAAATCCGGCGACAGCCTCTTGAGCATGTCCCGCAATCTCCCGTTTTCAGCCTCCAGCCGTGCAAGGCGCAGGTGACAGTCGGTGACCACCGTGTTCAGCTCTTCCATCATCCGGGCCTGGTAGGTGAACCGGATTTCCAACTCGTCGAGGCGCTCCTGAAAGTTCATCGGCCATTTTTTTCATCTCCTGTCTGGTGGCGGCATTTCGCCATGCTAGCAGAACCTCGGGGAGGAGGCAATGTCCTGCGCCGGGGGAAATATCTCCCGCACGCCGCCATAGGACGCTAAAAATGCTTGTCCACCACGATTGAATAATTTCCGGAAGACGGTATGCTTTTAACGGTTTATCGTCTTCTTCCCCCTGGATTAAAATGATCCGCCGGCTCTCTCGTTAGCCGGCCTTTTCCCCCGGCTAGCTCCTCCCAGCGGTCTGCCCGGACGAAATTGCGGAAAACTGCATGCTCCCTTCCCCAAAAGTCCGGGCCAACGAACCCCGCCAAAAGACTATCAACTTTGGAAAAACGAATTTCACCTGGTTGTCGGCGCTTCTCCTTCTTCTTGCCGTCAGGTCTTTTCTCGGCGGCGGGAGCCCACGAGCCGGCCGCCCTTCCGGCGGTACAGCAGGCCTCTTCCTCCGGAATTTCCGCCGTTGCTGCTCCCCAGGGGACTGCCGGCACCTCCGGCCAGGCCTCAGCGCAGCCCGGCATCGACGAAAAACTGGGGGGTAAAATCCCCCTCGATCTGAGCTTCCGGGACGAAAACGGCCGGGAGGTGATCCTGCGCGATTTGATCACCGGTCCCACCATCATCGCCCCGGTCTACTATCATTGCCCGGACGCCTGCGATTTCCTCCAGGGTGGACTGGCCCAGGTGCTTCCGCAGGTCACCCTGAAGCCAGGCAAGGAATTCAAGGTCCTCTCGGTAAGTTTCGATGAGAAAGAAACTCCGGCCATGGCCCTCAAAAGCAAGGCGATCTATATGGATGCCATGAAGGGCAAGTTTCCCGCGGAGGCCTGGCACTTTCTCACCGGAAATCTCAGAAATATCCACGCTCTCACCGACGCCGCCGGCTATCATTTTCAGCGCCGGGGCGAGGATTTTCTGCATCCCGTGGGGATTTTCATCATCTCGCGGGAGGGCAAGATCGTCCGTTACCTGTACGGCACCAGCTTTCTGCCCATGGACCTCTCTCTCGCCCTGATGGAGGGCTCCTCGGGTCGGACCGGACCGACCATCCGCAAGGTGGTGCGGTTCTGCTTCAGCTTCGACCCGCAGAACAAGCGGTACGTGTTCAACATCTTCCGGGTCTCGGCCACCGTGATCCTGGCCACCATGGGGGGATTTCTGGCATTTCTGGTCTTCGGCGGCAAAAAGAACAAAAAGAAATCGAGGTAAGCATGGCGGCAGCAATCGAAGCGGCGGGCGGCGATCGGGGGTTTCTGTCCGGGGGCAAATATCCGGGCATCTTCGGCTGGATCTTCTCCACGGATCACAAGCGTATCGGCCTGCTCTATTTCTATTCGGTCCTCTCCTTCTTCCTGGTCGGGGTCGGCCTGGGCCTGACCATCCGCCTGGAGCTGATCGCCCCGGGACCGACCATCGTCTCGGCCCAGACCTACAACGAGCTCTTTACCTTCCACGGGGTGATCATGATCTTCCTTTTCATCATCCCGGGAATTCCAGGCGCCTTCGGCAATCTCTTCCTGCCGATTCACATCGGCGCCAACGACGTCGCCTTCCCCCGGCTCAACCTCCTGTCCTGGTGGATTTATATCGCCGGGGCGCTCATCGCCCTCTCCTCGCTCTTTCTGGCCGGCGGGCCGGCCGACACCGGCTGGACCTTCTACGTGCCCTTCAGCATCCATACCCACACCAACGTCTCCCTGGCCACTTCCGGGGCTTTCGTACTGGGGTTCTCCTCGATTCTGACAGGCATCAACTTCGTCACCACCGTCCACCGCCTGCGGGCGCCGCAAATCGGCTGGTCGAAGCTCAGCCTCTTCGTCTGGTCCCTGTACGGGACCGCCTGGATCCAGATCCTGGCCACCCCGATGCTGGCCATCACCCTGACGCTGATCATCGTCGACCGGGTATTCCATATCGGCCTGTTCGACCCGGCCAAGGGGGGCGACCCGATCATGTACCAGCACCTGTTCTGGATCTACTCCCATCCGGCGGTCTACATCATGATTCTGCCGGGGATGGGGATCGTATCGGAAATCATCGCCGTATTCTCCCAGAAGCGGGTCTTCGGCTACTGGGCGATGGCCGTCTCCATCCTCGCCATCGCCTTCGCGGGCTCCCTCGTCTGGGGACACCACATGTTCGTCAGCGGCATGAGCGACACTGCCGTATTCGTCTTCTCCCTGCTCACCTTCGTCGTCGCCATCCCCTCGGCCATCAAAGTCTTCAACTGGACGGCAACCCTGTACAAAGGGCTCGATCAGCCTCGACCCTCCGATGCTCTTCGCCCTCTCCTTCATCTTTCTGTTTTCCATCGGCGGCCTGATGGGCCTGGTTCTCGGTTCGGCGGCCACCGACGTAGCGGTGACCGACACCGATTTCGTCGTCAGTCATTTTCACTACGTCATGTTCGGGGGAACAGGGGTCGCCTTTTTCGGCGCCATGCACTACTGGTTTCCCAAGATCTACGGCAGGATGTACAACAAGACGGCGGCGACCGTCGGCTGGGCGTTCTTTTTCGTCGGCTTCAACGTCCTCTACTTCTCGATGGTGATCCTCGGCCTGGAGGGGATGCCCCGGCGCTACTACGACTACCTGCCGCAGTTTACCGTGCTGAACGTCGTCGCCACTGTGGGCTCCTGGGTTCTGGCCCTCGGCCTGATCGTCATGATCGTGAACCTCATTCACAGCATCTTCCGCGGCGAAGAGGCCGGACCCGACCCCTGGGGGGGACGTTCCCTCGAATGGAGCCTGACCTCGCCGCTGCCGCACGAGAATTTTGCCGAAGATTTCGTGGCCGGTCACGGACCGTACGACTTCGAACGAGAAGGGACCGCGACATGAGCGCTTCGGAAGAGTCTTCCCTCAGTCTTCCTCATCACCGTGACACGGTCGGAGCGCGCCTCGGAATGTGGCTGTTCCTGTTCACCGAACTTATCCTCTTCGGAGGCCTTTTTCTGCTCTACGCCGTCTACCGGATCCGCTACCCCGCCGACTTCGGTCATTCGGTCCGTTCCCTCGACCTGACCCTGGGGGCGGCAAATGCCGCTATCCTGCTGACGGGAAGTTTCCTGACGACCCTGGCCACCGTCGCCCTGCGCCGGAGACAAACCCGCCAGACCGTGGCGCTGTTGGGGGGGACCGTACTGGCGGGAGGGCTCTTTCTCTTCAACCACTATCTGGAATGGTCCGACCAGATCCACCAGGGGATCTTCCCCAATTCACCGGTGCTCGACAAGATGAGCCACGGAGAAATTCTCTATTTCGGTCTCTACTACGTGACCCTCGGCCTGCATGGCCTGCACGTGCTTATCGGTTCGATCCTGATGGCGGTCATCGCCGTGTGGACGGCGAAGGGGAAAATCACTCCTGAGAACGACATACTGCTGGAGAACTCGGGACTCTACTGGCACCTGGTGGATATCATCTGGATATTCATCTTTCCACTCTACTACCTGTTGCGCTAGGAGGAATCCGTGGCCGAAGAGAAAATCTCCGTTCCGGGATACCGCAGCACAGTCGTCGTCTGGCTCGCACTGCTCCTGCTCGGGGCCGCTTCGGTCGGCATGTCCCTGGCAGCACAGGGTTCTGTCGGGAGGATGGTCCCTCTGGTTCGTCGCGGTGGTCCAGGCGGGTCTGGTCATTTTTTTCTTCATGCGTATGCGGATGGAAAAGCCGCTGTTCAAGATCTTTTTTTTCATCACCCTGGTCATCCTTGCGATCTTCATCGGCTTCACCTTTGCCGACGTCTATTACCGTTACTAAAGAGGCAGCGCCGTGACTTCGTCCCTTCTTTCCACAACCAAGACCGTCGACGCCGTCTTTTTCTACGTCTTCGGCATCTGCATCGTCATGCTCCTCGGCATCACGGCGACGATAATCTTCTTCGTCCTGAAATATAATCGAAAAAAATGCCCCGAACCGGTCCCCAGCCCCTCTTACAATATCTGGCTGGAGGCCACCTGGACGGTGATCCCGACCCTGATCGTACTCTCCATCTTCTATTACGGATGGCAGGGGTATACCACCTTGCGCAACGTCCCGAAGCAGGCCATGGTCGTCAAAGTCCTGGCCAGGCAGTGGTCCTGGTCTTTCACCTACCCCAACGGCAAGACGAGCGACGAGCTCTACGTCCCCGTCGACAAGCCGATTCGACTCGAGATTACCTCGGCCGACGTCATTCACAGCCTCTACATTCCCTCCTTCCGGATCAAGAGGGACGCGGTACCCGGAATGACCACCCACGAGTGGTTCCGGGCGCCTGCGGCCGGCTCCTACGACATCTTCTGCGCCGAGTACTGCGGGGTCGGACACTCCAAGATGACCTCCAAGGTGGAAGCGATGCCCGTATCCGAATTCCAGAGCTGGTATCAACAGAAAGAGGCACCTACCGCAGCGGCAAAAGGCAAGGCCCTGCTCGCCCGTTACGGCTGCACGGGATGCCATTCCCTGGACGGTACCAAGGGGGTGGGGCCGACACTCAAGGGGATTTACGGCCGGACGGTGACGGTCACGACCGGCGGCAAAGAGCACACCCTTACCGTCGACGAGGATTACATCCAACAATCGATCCTGGATCCGAAGGCCGATATGGTCAAGGGCTTCTCCCCGGTGATGCCCTCGTTCAAGGGAAGGATCTCCGACCACGACCTGGAGGAGATCGTCGAGTTCCTGAAGGAGCAGGGGGCCCAAAAGGCTCCGGCACCCAGGGAGTCCGAAAAGGGTGCGGCGGGCAAGGAGCTGGCGGCCAAAAAGGGCTGTACCGGCTGCCACTCCGTCGACGGCAGCAAAGGGGTGGGACCGACCTGGAAAGGGCTTTACGACGCCCAAGTCACGGTGACCACCGGCGGCAAAGAGCGCACCGTCAAGGCGGACGCCGACTACATCAAAAAATCGATCACAGACCCCAACGCCGACGTCGTCAAGGGATTTTCCCCCATCATGCCGCCTTTTGCCCAACTTTCGGGAAAAGATCTCGAGGCGCTGGTAGACTATATCCGAAGCCTCAAGTAGGAAGGTTCAGGGTTAAAGGCTTGCCCCGCCATAGCCGAAAGGCGACGGCGGGTTCAAGGAGGATTGTGAACTTTGAACATCGAACTTTGAACAGGATTTACTTTTTTTTCAGGATTTTCCATGCTTCTTCAGCTTTTCCGTCTCCGCCTCTCCGCCATGGTGGCCGCCTCCGCCCTGGCCGGATACGCCCTTTATCCCGGCCCCCGGGATCCGGCAAGGGCCGTCTGGGTGGTCGTGGGCATATTCCTGCTGGCGGCGGGGTGTTCGGGCCTGAACCAGGTCCAGGAGCGGGCCACCGATGCCCTCATGGTGCGAACGAGGAATCGCCCCATCCCCTCCGGGAAGCTCTCGCCCCGGGCCGCTCTGGCACTATCCCTTCCGGCGATCGGCGCGGGCCTGGTGGCGCTGGCCCTGGTTGGAAGCCCCCTTGCTCCGGCGCTGGGTGCTTTTTCAGTCTTCTGGTATAACGGCCTCTACACGCCCCTTAAAAAGGTTACCGGCGCGGCAGCTCTCCCCGGCGCCCTGTGCGGCGCCATCCCCCCCCTGGTCGGGTGGGTGGCGGCGGGCGGAGAGCCGTCCGATTATCGGATCGTCATTTTCGCGGGGATTCTCTTTCTCTGGCAGCTGCCCCATTTCTGGCTCTTTGCCCTGAAGTTCCGGGAAGATTTCCGCAGGGCCGGCTTCCCCGCGCTTTTTCCGGCTGCGACGGAGTCCTCCGAGGGACGCATCATCCTGGTCTGGATTCTGTCTCTGGCGGCCGGCAGCCTGATGCTGGGGGCACTGGGGCTGCTGCAGGGCGTACCGACCAAGGTTTTCTGTCTGGGAATCGTCGTCTGGATCGTGGCCTGTGCCGTCAGGGAACTGGGCAAGGAGGGGAAAACCGTCTATCAGGGCGGATTTTTGCCAGGCTGAACCTGTTCATGGCCATGGTGCTCGCATCAGTCATCCTCGACGGGCTTCTACCGTACAATCCTTTCTAATCATCTGGTTTATCTCTCAACTTTTTTTAAATTTTAAATACTTATCCCTTTCTCGTTACCTGTTTTTTGCTCAAGTTGATGCGGATTGGGCGGAAGCAAAACCATTTCACAGGGATCAAGGGGATAATTTCAAAGCAGTGGCTTGAGATTTTCCGGTCTTATCCCTTTTATCCCCTGCATCCCTGTTTGAATGATTTGAATCAGGGCTTTCCGGCCAGAACCAGCCTCAGGTCCATAACGTTGGTGTTGGTGGGGCCCGTCATCACCAGGTCTCCCAGTTCGGCGAAAAGGGGATAGGCGTCGTTGGTTTCCAGATGGCGGCGAGGGTCGCGCCCGGCCTTTTCCGCCCGCTCAACGGTAGTGCCGTCAGCCACTGCTCCGGCGGCGTCGGTCGGTCCGTCGGTGCCGTCGGTCCCGGCGGAAAAGACGAGGATATTGGGGAGGCCCCTGATTTCGAGGGCGGCGGCGAGGGCGAATTCCTGGTTGCGCCCGCCCTTGCCTTCACCCGTAACAGTTACCGTCGTCTCTCCCCCGGAGATCAGGCAGGCGGGAGGAGGCACCGGATGGCCGCTTGCGACCATTTCCCGGGCCAGCGCCCCGTGGACCGCGGCGACGTGGCGGGTCTCCCCGGTGATGGTGGTGGACAGGATGAGGGGGCGGTAGCCGAGCTCTGCCGCCGAACGGGCGGCCGCCGCCACGGCCGCGGCGTTGTTGCCTACCAGCAGGTTGCGGCAGCGGTTCAGAGCGGGGTCGCCGGGTTTGAGGGTCTCGGGAACCGCGCCCTCGGCCCCCCGCTCCAGGTAGCGGAGGACGGAGCCGGGGACCTCTACCGGCAACCCGTAGCGCTTCAGCACCGCCAGGGCATCGGCAAAGGTGGTGGGGTCGGCAGCGGTGGGACCGGACGCAATGACCTCCAGGGGGTCGCCGACGACATCGGAGAGGATCAGGGTCAGCAGTCGGGCCGGGGCGGCCAAGCGGGCGAGGCCTCCCCCCTTGAGGCGGGAGAGGTGCTTGCGGACCGTATTGACCTCCCCGATATCGGCGCCGCACTCCAGCAGCAACCGGGTGGCCGCCATCTTGTCCGCGAGGGAAATCCCTTCGGCAGGCGCCGGCAGCAGGGCCGAACCGCCTCCGGAGATCAGGCAGATGACGAGGTCGTCCGCCCGGCCTTCTCCAGAATGGCGATGATCTCCCGGGCGGCGGCGACCCCATTTTCGTCGGGCACCGGATGGCCGGCCTCCAGCAGCCGGATCTTCTCCAGAGGACGGCCGTGACCGTATTTTGTAACCACCGCCCCGTCGGCGATCCGATTCCCCAGGACATTTTCCGTCGCCGCCGCCATCGGTCCGGAGGCCTTCCCGGCGCCGACCACGAAAACCCGGCCCCCTTCGGTAAGCTCCAGCCGCTCGGCGCCGGCGAGAAGAGTGTCGTCGCACCGTTGCAGGTGCGCAAGGACGGACCGCTCAGGGTCCACCGCCTCCAGGGCGGCCCGGAAAATGGTCATGGCGTCGGTGCGCAGTTTATGCAGTCCCTGTTCCATAAAATCAGGGGAGATGGTGAGGTGGGCAGGTAGGGAAATGGAAGGCCCATCTCCCCATCTCCCCATCTCCCTATCTCCCATCTCCCTATCTCCCCATCTCCCTATCTCCTCGCCTTGATTCTCCCGCAGAATCGCCTCGACAATCTCGCGGGTGTTCGCCCGGCCGCCGATATCCGGGGTGGCAATGCCGGCCGCCAGGGTTTCGGTTAGAGCCTGCATCACCAGTTCGCTGCAGTCAGGCAAACCAAGGTGTTCGAGCATCATTGCCCCACACCATATCTGCCCCATCGGATTGGCTATGCCTTTACCGGCGATATCGGGGGCCGAACCGTGCACCGGTTCGAACATCGAGGGATACTCTTTTTCCGGATTGAGATTGGCCGAAGGCGCTATGCCTATACTGCCGGCAATTGCCGGTCCGAGATCGGTGAGAATATCACCAAAAAGATTGCTGCCGACCACCACCTCAAAATGTTGGGGATGGGTGACAAAGCGGGCACAGAGGGCGTCGATGTGAAACTGTTCGGAGGAAATCTCAGGATATTCCCGGCCGACAACGGCAAAAACCTCATCCCAGAAGGGCATGGTGAAGTTGATACCGTTGGACTTGGTTGCCGAGGTTACCTTTTTTCTGCCGGTACGGCGGGCAAGCTCGAAGGCATAGCGAATGATTCGCTCAACCCCGTGACGGGTAAAGACCGTATTCTGAACAACCACTTCCTCCTGAGTACCCGGATACAGACGGCCCCCCATATTCGAGTACTCGCCTTCGTTGTTTTCCCGCACTACGAAAAAGTCGATATCTTCCGGGCGGCGGTCCGCCAGAGGAGTGCGCACCCCCGGCAGCAGTTTGACCGGCCTCAGGTTGACATACTGGTGAAATGACCGGCGTATAGGCAGCAGCAGGCCCCACAGGGAAATATGATCGGCCACTCCCGGGAAACCGACCGCACCGAGAAAGATCGAATCGAAGGGCCGAAGTGTTTGCAAACCGTCCTCGGGCATCATTCTGCCGTGCTGCAGATAGTATTCACAGCTCCATTCAAACTCACGATATTTAAGGGCAAAACCGCCATGGGCCTCTGCTGCTGCGTCAAGGACCCTGCGTCCGGCGGCCACCGTTTCCTTGCCTATACCATCGCCGGGGATGGAGGCAATCTGATAAATGTTCATTGTCCTGGGTTTCCTCTATAAAAATATGAAGGTATCTGATTTAACTAAAGCAACCTATCCATAAGCGCCATCTCCTGCCTTCAGTTGAATACCTGGCCTGCAGGCAGGGGCACTTTCAGTAGATTCTCAAAGATGACAATAAGCAGGAAGGTCAGGGCCAGACCAATAAAAAGGCTGACGAAAAACGAGCGGATTGAGCTCCGCTGTCCACTGAGATACCAGGAGATGCCGGTAAAGCCGAGCACTCCTGTCAGGGCAAAGCCAAGATAGCGCAACAGCGTGGTCCATAAAAGGAGTATAACCACCACCACAGCCAGGTCCAGCCACTGCTTTTTGGGCGGCTTTTCCTGCTCTTCTTCGCTTTCTTTTATGGCGCGCCATGGTGTAAACGACAGGCAGATGGTCAGCACAACCAGTCCGCCCATACCAATCATTATGATATCGGGGAAAATTCCGCCAAAGGGGGTCAGATAATTGCGCTGCAGCCAAAGCACGGCTATGAATATCAGCATTAGGACCGAACCAAGCAGATCTCGTAAAAGTGCGCTCACTTTCCACCTCCTTTTTCGTTCGACCTTATCTGCCGTCGTACCGGCCGATTTTTTCTTCATGACCTTTTTCAGAGCTGCGAAGTAGGGCCAGAGAAAGGAAAAAAGACATAAGCCGATCAGCACCCAGGAAAGCGGGTTGACAAAGAGGATGGTATAGGGCCAGGCGTAGCCCTGGCCCATCAGATACGACTGGACCAGCCCCTGCTCCATGATGGGGCCGAGGATCAAGCCGAGCACGATCGGCGCACCATGAAAACCAAGAAATCGCAGGACAAAGCCTATCAGGCCGAAGACCAGCATAAGCAGGACATCGGTATAGTTGTTGCGAATGGCATAGGAGCCGATAATCGTTAAAATGCCGATTCCCGGTATCAGAAATTTGGGCGGCAGAGCGGCAACGAAGCGGGTCAGCAGACGGCCGCCGAAGAGACCCACCGGAACCATTACAATTGCCGACAGGCCGAGAGCCAGCATAAAGGTATAGGTAATATCAGCCCGCTCGGCGAAAAGCTCCGGACCCGGACGAAGCCCCTGCAGCATGAGCACACCGTAGATGATGGCGTCGGGCGGCGCCCCGGGAATGCCCAGGGTGACAAGAGGTATCATCCCGCCGCCGACCACTGCATTATTGGCGGTCTCTGTAGCCACCACGCCGTCCACGATTCCCGTACCGAATTTCTCAGGTTCTTTGGAGGCCCGCCGGGCTTCATTGTAGGAAACCAGGTTGGCGATGTTGCCGCCTGCGCCCGGCAGAATACCAACCACCGTGCCGATTATGGAGGAGCGGATCAGATTGCCGGGTTTGGACGAAAACTTTGAGGGTCGTCGCCCAGCAGCACCGCTTGGTGCGCCGGTATTCAACCGCTTGATCGGTTTTTCACGCCCTTCAAGGCCAGGTTCAGCAATTCGGGGACACAGAACAAGCCGATGAGCATGACGATCAGGTCAAAGCCGCCCTGCAGGCGCGGCTGGCCAAAGGTAAATCGGACGTCCCCGCCGATGGGGGCGATGCCTATGGTCGAGATCAAAACCCCGAAGGCCGCCCCGGTCATGCCTTTTAGAAAAGAGCCGGCAGCGAGGCTGGAGATGATGGTCAGGCCAAAAACCCCAACCCAGAAATATTCGGCCGGGCCGAAACGCAGGGCAATCTCGGCCAGCGGCGGACTGAGGAAAATAAGGGCAATGACTCCAACCAGGCCCGCCGAAGGCTGAGCCGAGGGTGGCTCCGACGATAGCCTCTTCCCCCCTTCCCTGCTTGGCCATGGGATAACCGTCGAAGGTGGTGCCGATGGAACTCGGCGTCCCGGGGGTATTAATGAGAATGGCGCTGAAGCGCCGCCATAGATGCAGCCCATGTAGATGGCCCCGAGCGTCACCAGGCCCGCCATCGGGCTCATAGTATAGGTAAAGGGCACCAGCAGGGCAACGGCCATGGTGGCGGTGAGTCCCGGCAGTGAACCGACGAGCATACCCGCCACCGTTCCTGCCAGCACCAGGCCCAGATTCTCCAGGGAAGAAGACATGCTTCAGTCCCATCAAAATGTGCTCGAACACGAAAGCTACTCCTGTCGGAAAGGTTGAGGGAGCCGGCTGCCCGGGAAGCCCCGGACAGCCCAAGGGAACAGTGCAAAGCTCCGGCTACTTCTTGATCATCCCCATTTCGGTCAGGATGGCCTTGTACTCAACCATCTTCTTCTTCACGAATTCGGTAGCCTTCTCCGGCCCCATGGCCTCAATTTTGAATCCGTTCTCATTCATTTTCTTGATAACCTGGGGGTCCTTCATGACTTTTCCAAAGGTGGCGGCCAGATAGTTGACCCGGTCGTCCGGGGTGCCCGGAGGGGCGGCGACCCCGCGATAGGCGCCCTCGACGATGTCGTAGCCGAGTTCCTTGAAGGTCGGCACGTCGGGCAGGACCGACATCCGCTCCTCGGACATGATGGCGAGGGGACGAAACTTGCCTTCGTAGCGCACGGCCATGGTGGAATAGGTCATAAGGGCGCCGACGTGTCCCCCGAGCAGGGCGGGAACTGCGGCTCCGGAACCGGAGAAGGGGATGTAGGTCATCTTGATGCCCGCCGCCTTGTTGAGCATGACGGTTCCCAGCTCATTGGCGGTACTGCTTCCGCTGCCGCCGGCGGTGACTACTCCCGGATGCGCCTTGGCATAATCGATGAGGTCCTTGAGGGTCTTGAATTCGCTGTCCTGGCGGACGACCAGGATGTTCGGGGTGCTCTCGAACATGTAGACCTGCTTCAACTGGAGGGTCTCATAGCCGGCATTGCCCCGGGTCAGGGGCTGTAGGATGATGTGGGGAAGGTTGTCGCCGGCGATGGTGTAGCCGTCGGGTTTGCTCTTGACGAGCTCGGACCAGCCGACGGAGCCGCCGCCGCCGATCTTGTAGGTGATGACCACATCCTGTCCGAAGTATTTCTTCAGGGGCGCTTCCTGGATGCGGGCGGTGATGTCCGATTCACCCCCGGGGTTGAAGCAGACGATGTAGGTCAGGGGTTTGGAAGGGTACTTGTCCGCGCAGGCGGGACCGGGGAGGAATGCAAAAACAACTGCCAGAACCAGTGACGTGACCATACTGCCGAGGACCAGCCGTTTCATGCGTTTTACCTCCTGTGCAAGGGTTGATATGGAAAAAGGTGGGAAGCCACCTCTTTCGGGATCGGCGGTAAAACTCAAACGTCTGCTGTGCAGAACCAGGTCTGGATATTTACGTTCGGAAAACCTGCGCCCCCAAGGCTGAAGAGGGCAATGCGCGTACCTAACTCTCCCGGATCTCGGTTGTCAGAATCCGCCCGCGTTGCCTGTACAGATCGTCGATCTCGGCCAAGCCCTCGTCGAACATGTCCGCCGCCTGCAACAGCTCCCCCGTCGCGGAAGCGACTTCCAACATGTCCAGAGGGGTATGCAGGGCGGCAACCTTCTCAAGCAGGGCCAGGTCGAAATCGAGGAGTCGTTCCTCATCGCGATCCGAGAAGGATGGCCGAGGCATCTCCTCATCGGCTGACGGGGTCAGTTCATCCTTTAGGAATGCCGCCGTCCGCAGACACATGGAGAGCTTCTCCCGAACCGGGTCAGAGAACTGTCCGGCGACGATGAAATCGGCCAGGCGGTCCCGAACCTTCTCAACCTCAGCGGCCAGATGGCGCCTCAGCAGAAGGTCGGTTTCAAGGTAACTGACGGCTCCGTAACCTGCAAAACCGGGGAGGTGCTCCCCCATTTTCGCCTTTTTATGTCCGAGGTCGCTTTTCATAAGGCAGGAATCGCCCCTGGAAGGGGGCATTAGTAAACCTCAGTTTATTCATTTGAGCACTACCTAAACATTAGCAGAGGCTGCAGGCCTGTCAATTCGCCTGTCTGGCCGTGAGGCGCGAGATTAACAAGAACCGTCTGGCGGTTCCAGCGGTTCAATCGTCGACTTTTGCCCTTCCCCGCTTGAGTTCCCCCCGTCGCTTCTTCTCATCCAGGCGCTTTTTCACCGCGGCCCGCCCCGGCTGCGTCGGCAGACGCCTCCGGGGACGGCGGTTGCGGGCGGCAAGGCGCTGCCGCAGCCGTTCCAGGGCTTTTTCCCGATTCTGCAGCTGAGAGCGGGATTCGGTGGCGGTGACGATGATGCCTGTCGGGAGGTGCTTGATCCGCACCGCCGACTCGGTCTTGTTCTTCTTCTGCCCGCCAGGCCCCGAAGATCTGAAAAAGGTGATCTGAAGATCTTTTTCGTCAATATCCATCCTCGCCCCGCTTTCGGAAACTGGAAATTTTCTCTCGGTCATGGTAGAAGAAGGGACTTCGAAGCGCAAGACGATCCGAACAAAAGAGCTGCAATCCAATCAAGAGGAGAGCCGGACATGCACCATTTCGCCCTGACCATCATCGGCCGGGATCGCCCCGGCATCGTCGCCCAGGTCACCGAAATCCTGTTTCGACTCGGCTGCAACATCGCCGACTCGAGCTGTACCATCCTCGGCGGGCAGTTCGCCATGATCCTGATCATCTCCCACCCCGAATACGCCGGGCGGGAAAGCTTCGGCGACGCCTTCGCGCCCCTTGAGGAAAGCGGCCTGTCGGTCTTCCTTCGCACCCTCAAGCCCGGTGGGGAAATCCATTACGCGAGACCGGGGAGAGATCTGCATGATTTCGGTCTACGGCTCCGACAAGCCGGGGATCGTCTACCGCGTCACCAGGGAACTTGCCGAGCGGCAGGTGAACGTCACCGACCTCAACACCAAACTGGTCGGCAGCAGCCAGCGTCCGGTCTACGTCATGATGATCGAAGCGGTTCTGCCCGAAGGGGTGTCCACCGAGGAGATCGCCGCAGTCGTGGGCGCCCTCAAGGAGGAACTCCAGGTGGACATTTCGGTGCGCACCATCACCCCGGTCGAGCTTTAACCGATGGCCGTAAGAGATATCATCCTCTATCCCGATCCCATCCTCAAGACCGTCTGCGAACCGGTGGCCGAGCTGGATGCGGAAACCGAGGCCCTGGTTCAGGACCTGATCGACACCATGGTGGCCGCCGGCCATTCGGTGGGTGTGGCCGCCCCGCAGATTGGGGTGACCCGGCGCGTCGTGGTTGTCGACGTCTCCAAGAGCAAGCTCGGCCGAGACAACAACCACGGCCTGCTGGCCATGATCAATCCCGAAATCCTGGAGCGCGAAGGGTGCGAGACGATGCGCGAGGGGTGCATGAGCGTCCCCGACTACACCGGCAACGTCAGCAGGTCCGAATCGGTCGTGGTCCAGTTTCTCGACCGGGAGGGGAAGGAGCGGGTCATCCGCGCCACCGGCTTCGAGGCGGTCGCCATCCAGCACGAACTCGACCACCTCGACGGTTACCTCTTCCTCGACCGCGTCTCCAGCCTCAAGACCGACGTCTTCCGGCGAAAAAAGTAGGTCGACCCTTTCGAAAGTAAAGCATCAGAGAACCCGTCCAAAATCGATCCCGTATGCATTGAACGTCAGGGTTGATGCTCTCGCTCTCCGACTCCGGGTCCTCTCCCAGTGCCCCACCCTCGATTTCACCCTCTGGGTTCACCCCGAAAAATTCTGCATCTTTCTCATCTTCTTGAGCATGCGCCGACGGGCCTCGGCCTGCTTGCGCTTGCGTCGCATGCTCGGTTTTTCGTAGAAGCGGCGTTTTTTCAAATCCCTGAAAAAGCCATCCTGCTGCAGTTTGCGCTTCATGACCTTCATCGCCTTGTTCAGATCGCCGTTGTGAACCTTGATTTCCATAGGTTTCTTCCTTTCCTGACAATATTGGAGTGAGTTGCTTTTCGGGCCGGGAGAATCGTTACAGGATTCCCGTCGGCAGCCGGACATAATGAAGCCGCGGAATTCCTCCTGAGGGGCAGGAAATCCCGGGCAAAAATCAATCAGTCTTATCTCGGAAAAATCAAAATGCCGCCCGGGGGCGTACATTCCAGGGAGGAATCAGAGGAGACAGAGCGCAGAAGGAGATCGAAAAGATCGAGGTTCCTGTTGCGATTTTTCCGGGGGAGAAAAACGAAATCGTTGCGGGGATATTCGGGTGGATGAAATTGGGGCGAGGGTGGTACGGGCGATTGGTTTTCCGGTGCGACGTCATGTCTTCCTTTCCGTGGGAGTCGAGTCAAGGTAGCGATATTGGTAACATATCGAATGCCGGTTGTCAAAAAAGGCCAGGAAAACTATTGCGTTCCCGCTGTTGACTGGGAGCGGTTATTTGATATTGGTTTTCATAAAGATGCAATCCGGCCCCGAAAGGGAGAAGATGACATGCCCCACGGGAGACAAGGGCGATGACTTTAGGGACACAGCCCGACAGAGGGAGCATGTAATGGAATCTATTGAAGAGGAAAACCCCGAGGCTGACGAACCCTTTCAGGCAAGGGTCATTCTGGAGGCCTGCCCGCCCTCCTTGCGGACCAGGAAAAGGCCTACGCCATTCTTCGCCAGAGTTTTTCCTGCTACAACACCTTCCACACTATCAGCGTGCCGGATATCCGGGATGTGGACGAGTTCGGCCGGCAAAGGGCCCGGGTGCCCAGCCGCGAGTTCGCCTCCTGGCTTCGGGACCTGACCGGAAAACCGATCATTCTTTACAAGGTGGCCCCCGTCTGCACCCGCCCGGAACTGGAGGCGTGGCTCGAGGATGCGGCGACCATGGGCTGCCGCGACCTCATCCTGGTCGGACCCGATTCGAGCACCAAGGAGTACAAGGAAGGGGCGCTGCAGGTCGGGGAGGCGGCCCGGATCGCCAGCAAGAGGCATTTCCGCTGCGGGGGCATCATCATCCCCACCCGGCGACGTCAGTTCGTCGAGCGGCCGGCCAGCGTCGACGAGGTGGACCGTGTGGAGGTCAAGGTCAAGGAGTTCGGCCTTGTTTTTTTTACGACGCAGATCATCTACGAAAGCGAGTGGATGTGCTGCCTCCTGCTGGACCTCGTGCGCCGGCTCTCACCGGGAGAAATCCCCAAGATCTTCCTGACATTTTCTCCCTTCGTCTGTGCCGAGGACCTGAACTTCGCGCGAAAGTTTCTCGGCGTCTACATCCCGATGGACGTGGAGCACATGCTGCTGGGGGCACGAAGCATGCGGGAGGCCTCCATCTCCTTTCTGCTGCGGATCTGGGAGCGCATCAGCGCCTTCGCCAGGGAAATCGGCTTCCCGGAGCAGCAACTGGGGGTAAACGCCGAATATATCGATTCGCGCAATCCGCGCAATGTGGATGCCGCCTTTGAACTCGCCGAGGAGTTTGGCCGTCTGCTCCGTCGAAAGCCATGATTTTAACCGGAGATGTCTTTGCCCTTCCTGAGGGAGGAAAAAAAAATGCCTATTCTGACCAACAATCTCGGTTTTCCCCGCATCGGCGCCCACCGTGAACTGAAAAAGGCCACCGAATCGCTCTGGAAGGGGGAGCTTTCCTCAGCCGACCTGCTCCAGACCGGTGTCGAAATTCGTCGGGAAAACTGGACGGTGCAGAAGGCCAGGGGGATCGACCTGGTCCCTTCCAACGATTTCAGCCTCTATGACCAGATGCTCGATATGTGCTGCGTGCTGGGCGCAGTTCCGGATCGTTTCGGGCGGACGGAGGGCGAGGTCGGCCTCGACACCTATTTCGCCATGGCCCGCGGCCGTCGGGGGGAGGACCCGGCAATGGGGGCCGCCCCACTGGAGATGACCAAATGGTTCGACACCAACTACCATTACCTCGTCCCCGAGTTTCACAGGGGCCAGACCTTCCGCCTCTCCTTTACCAAACCCTTCGAGGAATACGCCGAAGCGAAGAAGTTGGGGGTGGAGACCAAGCCCGTCCTCGTCGGCCCCCTCTCTTTCCTGCTTCTGGGCAAGGGAGGAAAGGGTTCGACTGCCTCTCCCTGCTTCCTGCGCTCCTGCCGGTCTACGGCGAGTTGCTCTCCCGGCTGGCCGGCCTGGGGCCGACCTGGGTGCAGATGGACGAGCCCTGCCTGACCATGGACTTGACCGCGGGCCAAAAGGAAGCCTTCGGAAGCGCCTACAGGGAACTCGCCGGGTCGGCTCCCGACCTCCGGTTGCTGATCGCTACCTACTTCGGCCCTCTCGGGGAGAACCTCGAACTGCTCTTCAGCCTTCCCGCCGCGGGCTACCACCTCGACCTGGTCAACGGCGAAGGGGAGCTGGAGCCGGCCCTGGAGCTGCTTCCCGCCTCCGCCAGCCTGTCGCTGGGGGTGGTAAACGGCCGAAACATATGGAGAAACGACTATCAGCGCTCCCTGGACCTGCTGAAGAAGGCGCGGAAAAGGCTGGGGTCGGAGCGGCTCATGGTGGCGCCCTCCAGTTCCCTGCTCCATGTCCCGCTCGCCCTTTCCAACGAGCCCGACCTCGACCCCGGGCTGAAAGGGACGCTCGCCTTCGCCGAGGAAAAGCTCGAAGAGGTGGCCGAACTGGCCGCCCTGGCCGACGGCCGCGGGCAGGCTTCCCGGGTCGAGGCCAACCGGCGGCTCCACGAGGCATGGCAGGCCGGTCCCGGCATCCGCAAACCGCAGGTCCGGGCGAGGCTCGCCGAAATCCCGGCCGAGGCGACCCGCCGCCCCGGCGCCTTTGTCGAGCGGCACAAGGCGCAGATGGCGGCCCTGCAGCTGCCCCTTTTTCCGACCACCACCATCGGCTCCTTTCCCCAGACCGGAGAGGTCCGCGCCGCTCGGCGAAAATTCAGGAATGGCGAACTGACCTCTGAGGCCTATGAGGCCTTCATCGGTGAGCGGGTCGGCCGCCTCATCCGGGAACAGGAGGAACTCGGCCTGGACGTGCTGGTGCACGGCGAATTCGAACGCACCGACATGGTCGAATACTTTGCCGAGTTCCTGGAGGGCTATGCCTTTACGGCCAACGGGTGGGTGCAGAGTTACGGCAGCCGCTGCGTCAAGCCGCCGATCATCTACGGGGACGTCCACCGTCCCGAGCCGATGACGGTGCGCTGGATCGCCCTGGCTCAGTCCCTCACCTCCCGGCCCGTGAAGGGGATGCTCACCGGTCCGGTGACGATGCTGCGCTGGAGTTTCGTGCGCGAGGACCAGCCGGCGGCAGAGACCGCCCGACAGATTGCCCTGGCGATGCGCGACGAGGTGCGCGACCTCGAAGCGGCCGGCATCCGGGTCATCCAGATCGATGAGCCCGCCCTGCGCGAAGGGCTCCCCATAAAGAAAGTCGCCTGGGAGGCCTACCTGCAATGGGCCGTCGACGCCTTCCGTCTGGCCTCCTGCGGCGTTGCCGACAAAACGCAGATCCACACCCATATGTGCTACTCGGAGTTCGACGACATTTTCGACGCCATCATCGCCCTCGATGCCGACGTGCTCGCCATCGAGGCTTCCCGGTCGCAGATGGAGCTGCTCGATACCTTCGAGCAGAGAAAGTACCCCAACCAGGTCGGCCCCGGAATCTACGACGTCCACTCCCCCCGGGTCCCCGAAACGCAGGAGATGGTCGACCTTCTGGAGAAAGCCTGCAGAGTGCTACCGGTGGGAGGTATCTGGGTGAACCCGGACTGCGGACTGAAAACCCGCGGCGAGCCGGAAACCCGGGCAGCGTTGGAAAACATGGTCGGGGCCGCCCGCATCATGCGCTCCCGGCATGGAAAGAAACAGAGCCCGTGGACCAAGAAAAAGCATTTGCTCGCGGATCAAATCTGATCAATTCGGATTTTCGCGGATTTAAAGACCCAAGATCAGTAACCCGAAGGTTTAGGCGGTTAAAACAGCTTTTGTCGTTGATTTATCCATATTTATCCGATTTCTCCGTCTTCAATTGCCGTTTTTGGCTGAAAGCTTTACAACCGCTCAAGCATGTTCAGGCGCCTCGACCGCCCCCTGGGGGCGCCAACCAATGCCAAACAACCATTTTCGAAAGAAGACGATGAGCGAACAGGAGATTTACTGGAAGGCAGGCGACCAGGCCCAGAGGCTGGCCGAACTGGTCAGTTCCGACGAGCAGGTCAAGGAGTTGCCCCTGCGCCGCGACGTGCGTTCCCTGGGAAAGCTGCTCGGGGTGGTGATAAAGGAGCAGGCGGGCAGCAAGGTATTCGATGACGAGGAGGAGCTGCGACGACTGGCGATCCGCCATCGTCAACAGGAAAACGGCAAAGACCGGGGGGAGGCGGAAGGGCCGGCCCAAGAGGATCTGCCAAGGGAGGCGATGGCCCTCATCGCGCGCATGAGCGACTCCGAGGCCTACCAGATCACCAAGGCCTTCGCCACCTTCTTCGAGCTGACCAACCTGGCCGAGACCAATCACCGCAAACGGCGAAGCCGCGCACACCGGGTCAACCGGGAGCCGAAGAAACCCGGGACCCTGCGCGCCACGCTGGAGCGCATGCGCGAAGCGGGCATGGATGCCCCCAAGGCCCTGGAATGGCTGAGCCGGGTGGAGGTGATTCCCGTCTTCACCGCCCACCCCACCGAGGTGGCGCGTCGTGTGGTCCTCTTCAAGCGGCGGCGCATCGCCGGGGAACTGGAGAAGCTCGACCGGCTGCCCCTGCCCGAAACCGAGGCGGCCGAGAGTCCAGGAAGCGATCCTCGCCGAGATCACCGCGCTCATGGCAGTCCGACGAGGTGCGCCGCCGCAAACCGACGGTCCGCGATGAGATCGCCATGGGGCTCGACCACTACCCGGCCTCCCTCCTCCCCGTCGTCGCCCCGATTTACGAGGAGCTGGCCCGGGATTTCCGGGAGGTCTTCGGGGTCGACCTCGACCCGGGTGAACTGTCCACCGTGGTGCGTTTCGGCTCCTGGGTGGGCGGGGACCGCGACGGCAATCCCTTTGTCGATCCGGAAAGCACCCGGGCCACACTGCAGAAAGCCCGGGAGTTGATACTCTCCGACTACCTCGATGCAGTCGAGCAGCTGCGCCGCCTGCTGACCCCCTCGACCTTCCGGGTCGGGGTCTCCGCGCCGCTGCGCGAGGCCCTTGAGAGCTATATCGAGGCGTTTCCCGAAGAGGCCCGGGAGGTCGACGCCCTGCCCGAGTGCGAACCCTACCGGCGCTTTCTGGGCTTCATCCGCTTGCGTCTTCGCCGCTCCCTGACCGAACCGGGCGGCCTAGCGGCCTATCCCGGCGCCTCCGCGACCTGCGCCGCGACCTCGAACTGATCTGACCGGAGTCTGCGCGGCCCAAGGAGGGGAGCGCCTGGCGAGGCGCGCTGGTCGGGCCCCTGCTGCGCAAGGTGAGAACCTTCGGTTTTCATCTTCACACCCTCGACATCCGCCAGCATGCCCGGGTTCACGCCCGGGCCGTCGAGGAACTCGCCGCGGGGGCGGACCATGCCTCCGACCCCTTCCGAGCCCCTCCCCGACCCGCCCTCCGAGCAGAGCGCCGAACTCCTCGAAACCCTGCGGGCCCTGGCCGCCCTCAAGAGGGACTTTCCTCCCGAGGCGATCCGCAGCTACGTGATCAGCGGCGCCACTTCGGTCCAGGACGTTCTCTCACTGGTCTGGCTGATGGAGCTGTGCGGCATCTGCGGTCGCCGCGCGCGCCCGAAGAAGGAGGACCCGGGGCTGATGCCGGTGCCGCTGTTCGAATCGATCGAGGACCTGCGAAACGCCCCCGAAGATCTGCCGCACCCTCTGGACCAGCGCCGACTACGCCCCCTATCTCGACTCCTGGGGATCGCCGGCAGGAGGTGATGCTCGGCTACTCCGATTCCAACAAGGACGGCGGCATGCTCACCAGCAGCTGGGAGATCTTCAAGGCGCACCGCGCCCTGCACCGGGTCGCCGAGGAGTGCGAGGTCACCCTTCGCCTCTTTCACGGCCGCGGCGGCACCGTCGGCCGCGGCGGCGGCCCGACCCATCGGGCGATCATCGCCCAGCCCGGCGGCGCCTTTTCCGGCTCCTTCAAACTCACCGAGCAGGGCGAGGTGATCCACTTCAAGTACTCCGACCCCGCCCTCGCCCGGCGCAACCTCGAGCTGATGGTCGCGGCCTCCCTCGAAGCCCTGGCCCGCACCGGCCTGGTCGACCCCACCCCCGAAGACCGCATGGGAGGAGGCTCTGGAGGAGATGTGCGAGGACGCCTTCGGCTTCTACCGGCAGAAGATCGCGGAAAATCCCGACATCCTGCCCTATTTCGAGCAGGCCACCCCGGTTCTCGAATTCGAACTGGCCAAGATCGGCTCGCGCCCTTCGCGGCGCAGCCAGAGCAGGAACCTCGAGGAACTGCGGGCGATTCCCTGGGGTTTCGGCTGGATCCAGAGCCGGCTGCTGGTGCCCGCCTGGTTCGGCGTCGGCACCGCCTTCGAGAACTTCGCCGCCAGAGGGGGAGCAGAAGCGAGAGATGCTGCGGACGATGATGCGCCGCTTCCCCTTCTTTTTCGACATGGTGCGCAACGTCGAGATGGCCCTTGCAAAGGTCGACCTCCCCCTGGCCCGGCTCTATTCCGAACTGGTCGAGCGATGTCGGCGCTGCGCGAACGGGTCTTCCCGATGCTGGTGGACGAATTCCGGCGCACCCGCCGCATGGTCCTCGAAGTGACAGGACAGGAGCGGCTACTGGAGACCGATCCCGACCTGGCCCGCTCCCTGCGCCTGCGCAACCCCTACGTCGACCCGATGAGCCTGATCCAGATCGAGCTGCTGCGCCGCAAGCGCAGCGGCCGCGAAACCGAGGAGCTCAATTACGTCCTCGCCGCCACCATCAACGGCATCGCGGCGGGGCTGCGCAACACGGGGTAGCAGGCGCGGCCTGACCGATTGGGTAACCTCAGCCGCGTGGGAGAGGTTATACGCAAAATCAATGGACGGAAACCGATCGGAAATATCCCCGGGTGCGGCTCTGGAATGAACCGGTTTTCCAGCGAAAAATCGTGCGGCGGAATGGACTTCCAGCCCCCGCCGGGGGGGAACTGGCAAAGGGGAACAAAAAAAGGCGGCCGAAAAGGCCGCCTTGTGTTTCAGCAGATAGCGTCTTAACCTCGGTCAGCGGCTGCCGGCCGGGCTGCTACCGCTCGCCCTGGAGCCCGAAGGCCGTCGGGACCGCCGGGAACTCTTGGTCCGGCGGGCGGACGGAGCGTTGGAGGGGGCCGCTCCCTTGGGCCGGGGGTTGCGGGGGCTCTGGGGCTGCTTGGGAGGGGCGGCCACATGCGTAATTGAAGCCGGAAAGGGTGCGGCGCTCGACGGCGCTGCCCAGCACCTTTTCGATGGCCCGCACCATGGCCGTATCCTCGGCGGTCACCAGGGTGAAGGCGTCTCCGCTGCGGGCGGCGCGGCCGGTGCGGCCGATTCGGTGGATATAGGCCTCGGGGGTGTCCGGGATGTCGTAGTTGACGACGTGCGAGACCTGCGAGACGTCGATGCCGCGGGCGGCGATGTCGGTCGCCACCAGGACCTGGAACCTGCCGGCCCGGAAGCCTTCGAGGGCCTCCTGACGCCGGTTCTGCGAGAGGTTCCCCTGCAGGGAGGCCGCGCGGTGGCCGGCTTTTTCCAGCTGCTGTCCCAGGCGCTTGGCGCGATGCTTGGTGCGGGTGAAGACAAGCACCGACTCGGTATCGGTGTGCTGAAGCAGCTGCAGGAGCAGCTCCGTTTTGAGGTGCTGGGCGACCGGGATAGAGGGCATGGCTGACCGTGGTCGCCGGGGCGACCGTGTCCACCTGGACGGTGACCGGGTCTGTGAGCACCTCGTGTGCCAGCTTGCGGATCTCCGTCGGCATGGTGGCCGAAAAGAGCAGGGTCTGTCGTTTTGGGGGCAGATGCTCCGAGAATGCGCCGGATGTCGGGGAAAAAGCCCATGTCGAACATCTGGTCGGCCTCGTCGAGCACCAGCACCTCCAGCCGGCTGAGGTCGATGGTCCCCTGCCGGATATGGTCGAGGAGCCGCCCGGGACAGGCGACGACGATCTCGGCGCCGCGCTTCAGCTTCTGCACCTGCGGGATTGACGCCCACCCCGCCGTAGACGGTCAGGCTGCGCAGGGGGGTCTCCGCCCCCAGGGCGCCGATGGCCTCGTGGATCTGCTCGGCCAGCTCCCGCGTCGGCGCGACAATGAGGGCCCGCACGTGGCCGCGTTTGCCCTGCATCAGCCGATGCAGGATCGGCAGGGCAAAAGCCGCGGTCTTGCCGGTCCCGGTCTGCGCCAGGCCCATGACGTCGCGCCCCGCCATGACCGGCGGGATCGCCTGTGCCTGGATCGGGGTCGGCGCGGCATAGCCCGCCGCCGCCACCCCGGCGGCCACATGGGGATGAAACTTAAACTCTTGAAACTCCATTCAGTCCTTCTCTCTGCGTTCCATATAAAAAGCCCCGGAGACATTCCGGGGCTGGCGATAAGTTTTTTTTGACTTCGCTTTTTTTCCTGGAACAGCTGGTGTGATGCGTGACGGTAGCAGTTCAGGGGAAGCGGTGTCAAGGGAAATCATTTTTCAAAGCCCGGCCCTAAGACCCTTCTGGCTTCCGCCTGTACAGCACCAGCCTGAAGGCTTCCCGCAACTGCTCTTCGACGGGCTCCCACCGGGTTGGGTCGAAAGGCGGAAACTTCAGGTCGCCATCATAATGTCTGGAGATCCATGAGACATACATGTAACCTGCCATATCCAGGGCCTTTTCATAAATCCCTCTGCCCCCGATAAAAAAGATTTTCTCATGGAATTGGGCCGCCCGTTCAACGGCCGCCTCCAGGCTGCGAGACACCTCGACGCCCTCCACGGCGGTCAGGGTTTTGCTGACTACCAGATTGTGCCTGTCGGGAAGAGGCCTTCCTATCGATTCGAAGGTCTTTCTCCCCATAATCACCACCCCGCCTGAAGTTATTCGCTTGAAGGTTTGCAACTCCTCGGGGATGTGCCAGGGGATTCTCTCGCCATTCCCAATGACACCGTCGTCGGTCATCGCAACAACAATATACATGTCGGGCAAATTGTCCTCACTCATGGTGCTACTCCCAAACGTCTAACCGAGGGAGGGTCATACCTTCCCGGGAGATCTCAACCGGCTGGTTGAAGCGTACAAAGGGGCAACGCTTTTGGCTGGAATCTTGGGTCTCGTACACTTTCCTGCGGCTGGCTCGAGGCATACTCTCAGTTAAAAATCCCTCCGGGGCAAGGCCGGCCCCTTCCGGACGGGCCAGCATTTCCAGACCGGGGCGAGCATCACCGCGTTAATCTCCGGGTGTTCCTTCCAACTGGCGGCCTCCCGATTCTCCCCTTCTTTCCAGAACTCCACGCTTTGTTCTCCGAGGGGCAAAAACCTGTCGAAAGCCTCCAGCAGGGCCGGCAGGGCCTTGTCGAAGGCGCCGGGATCCTCCGCCACCAAGGCCCGCATCTTTTTCACCCCCTGCAGGCCGATGACGAGCCCCAGCTCCCGGAAGGCCAGACGATATGTCGGGGGAAGCCGCAAAGGACTTCTCACCACAAAGGATTCCAGCCCCGTCAGGGCGGCCTCCAGAGTCTGCTCCAGCAGCCCGGGCCGGTCGAAGTCGCCCCTGAGGCGCAGCTGCGCCATGCGACAGGCATCGAAGAGGAGCCCGCCGATGCCGAGGGCGTCGGCGGTGACCAGATCCTGGCGCGAGCAGATGTCGGCCAGGTCTTCGATCCCGGCGTCGAGGGCGGAGGTCTGAGCGCTCTCCCCGCTCCGGCGGAGGCTTCCCTGCAACTGGCTGAAAGTGACCAGGCCGTCGAGAGGGTCGTGCTGTCCCATGGAGGGAACGAGGGGACGGGTGAGGTCGATGCTCATCTTCCAGTACAGCCTTTTGAGGCTTCCCGTTTTGGGAACATAGACGAACCGCGCATGGGCCGTTTTGGCAAGCTCTGCCCCCCATTCCGGATAGCGCGGGTCCCCCGTGACCGAGCCGACCCGGTCGAGGGCATGCATCCATTTGGTCAGGTAGTGGAAATACTGTCCGTCCCGCTCCCATTCCAGCGCTTCGTCGAAGGGCTCATCTTCTTGGCGCTCGTTCAGCTCCTTGCCGATCCGAAGCCCCCCTGCGGTGGGATGCCGACGTCCCTCCTCTTCCGCCAGCCCGCTGATCCATCCTGTGCGCGGGTCATCCTCCCGGTGCCGTCCGAGAAGAGCGTGAACCTGTCCAACGAGCTGCAGGGCGAGCTCCCGCCATAGCTCCTTTCCCGTCCGCCGGTATAGTTCCAGAAAATTGCAGACCGCGAAAGCATCGGTCCACAAGTAGCGTGTTGGCGGCCGCTTCGAGGACAGGCCGGTCTGAACGGCGAAGCGGCTCATGAACTTCCGGTCGGTCGGAACCATCGTGACTCCCTCCATTCGCACCTCCATAAAAGAGCCGGAAAATCGGTCAAAAAACAGGCACATGAAAAGTTTACCATGTTTTCCCAGAGCAAAGGACTGGAGGCCTTCGACCAGGATGCATGCCAACAACAGTAACAGAGCCTTTACGGCGAAGATCTTGTCGATAAGGGCCACCGGATAGACGCCAGCAGGAGGCAGAGTCTTTTCAGGGAGAAGGTACGCCACCTTCTTTTGAAAAAAATTTTCAATTTCACCTTTAAATACCCTACCGAACGCGTATACTGATAAGCAGAAAAACATCCTAACTCTTCAATTCTGCGAAACTTTCATTAAGATACCAGAAAGGAAAAAACCATGAAACGCGAGACGATCAAAGAGAAATCCAAGGGCGTAAAAAGCGCCGGAAGTATTCCGACTTTGGTCAACGGCGTCAACGTACAACAGTTGCAGGAAAAGCTCGAGATGCTTTCCGAAGACCCCGGGCTGGCCAAGGCGAGGTTCCGGGCCACCAACCGATGGGTCAACGGCGGCCACAACCGGGCCGTCATCGGCGATTTCTACGCCGCCAAGCAAGAGAACGCCCACCAGCAGAAGTTCACCTTCGAGATGGACGAGCCGCCTCTTCTTCTTGGAGAGGATCGGGGAGCGAATCCGGTGGAAGCCGTGCTGGCGGCTCTCTCCGGGTGCCTGACCACCGGGCTGGTCTTCAATGCCGCGGCCCAGGGGATCGAAATCGAGGAAATCGAGTCGGAATACGAGGGACAACTCGACCTGCGCGGTTTCCTCGGCCTCTCCGACGAGGTCCGCAACGGCTACGACAACATCCGGGTGACCTTCCGGATCAAAGCCGACGCGCCACAGGAGAAGATCGATGAACTGATTCGCCTGGCGCAGGCCCGTTCGCCTGTCTTCGACATCGTGTCGAACCCGGTCAATGTCACCGTGACCGGCGAAAAGATGGGTATGGGGAGTGTCCATTGACCCCCTTTTGCATCGGAAGTTCGTGAAAGCTCCATCCCCTGAAGGGCGGCCGGACGGCCGCCTTTCTTCGTTTGAAGTGCACTCCCCCTTCTTCCCTGGTGGTTGTGGCTCAGGGGAAAAATGGAGGATTTCCAGTCATGCGGTTCATTTAACTCACCACTTAAAATAGAACGGGTTTTTATTTTTTTGTAGAATTTGTTAAATTCCGGGATATAATCACAAACGAAAGGGGCCCGTTGTGGCAGGCGGACGTCTCTTCACCTTCTTCTTCTTTTATCGATATGGACCGAAGCCGGTTCCGGGCCTCCTCCGGAACCGGCTTCGATCTTTTTACCGCACTGCCGGCGAGAGATCCTTCACAACGGGACAAAAAGGTTAAGGCTTTTGGCCGGTGAGCAGCTCCAGGGCCTTGAGCAGCTGCCTGTCCCCTCCTGAGCGCAACTGCGCCTCGGTCATGCCTTCTTCCGTCTCGGGAAACATGGGCGAAACGCCCTGAGGCAAAGAAACGGCGATGTTGGGGTAGATGCCCTGGTGCCAGATGGTATGCCCCTTTGGCGTCAGCCATTCTTCCACCGCCAACAGCAGGGCCGAGCCGTCCGAAAGGGGAAACTCCCTCAGCACCGTGCCGGTACCGAAGGTTTTCTCGCCCACCAGTTTCGCCCGGCCCGCATCCTGGAGCGCCCCGGCCATGATTTCGGCGGCGCTGGCGGTGCCGCCGTTCACCAACCCCACCAGGGGGAGCTTCGTCACTTCCCCCCCGGGCGTGACCGGCACGGGAGTAATTTTCCCCTTGACGTTTTTCTCCAGCAGAACATTGCCCCCCGAGAGAAACTCGCTGGCGCTGTCGACGGCCTCAGAGAGCAGACCACCGGGGTCGTCTCGCAGGTCGAGGATAATGGCCTTGAACCCTTTTTCCTTGATCTCCTTCAGGGCTTGCCGGAGGTCCTTGCTCACTCCTTCGCTGAAACCGGCGATCCGCAGCTGCGCCACGGCGGTGCCGGGAAGGCGCTGCCAGCGGACATTGTGCACGGTGATGGTGGCGCGGGTCAGGGTGACATCCCTGGTAGCGCCGGAATCGGGATTCATGATACTCAGGGTGACGCGGGTGCCCACGGGCCCGGAAATATGCTTCACCACCTCGATCAGCGGCAGGCTGGTCATGTCCTTTCCGTCGACCTTCAGGATGATTTCTCCGGGTCGCAGCCCGGCCTTCTGCGCCGGGGAGCCGTCTATGGGCGCCACGATGACCACGTGCCCGTCCTTCATCTTCACCTCGGCGCCGATTCCCTTGTACCGGCCCTGGGTGAACTCCTGCTCCTCCTTGATCATGTCCGGGCTCAGGAAGGAGCTGTGCCCGGTGTCCCCGAGGGCATCGACCATTCCGCTGATCGCCCCGTAGGTGAGAGTCTTCGCTTTTACCGCCGACTGGTCGACATAATAGTTCTGAATCGTATTCCAGGCCTCGGCCATCAGGGCGAAATCGGACCTCGCCTCCGAGGGGATGTCCCCCGAGGGAGTGTAGGTCCCGAGACACTGGTGGGCCAGGGAAAAGGCCAGGAGCGACACCGTCCCGACGGTCAGAAGCCAGAGGAGTCGGGTCCTGGTTTTGCGGTTTGGGTCCGGCATGACAGATTCCCTCCTGAAATTTGATGGCGTTGCAAAATAGTATCTACGGCGTTACGGCGTTTTTTCAGGGCCTCGACCTACCTGATGTAGGCCTTCGCCCCTGAAAAACCACCAGGCCTTGTAGGAGGAACTTTTTGCTTAGCCATCGCCTGAATTTTTGCGAGAACAGCAAATTTCAATATCCGTATTTTATGGCGGGGGCGTCAACGGCAGAACCGCCAAAGGCTGAACGCCGGTCGTAATCAGGGGCTGGCCGGATCGCCTCCCATGGTTTCCACAAAGTATAGCCGAAACTCCCATCAAATGAACCACTCGTTCAGAGCTTATGGGTTCGACCGTCTTCCCGTCCCTGCAGCAGCGCCGGGAAAAGAAATCCCACGGGCCCGCATACAACATAAGGTAAACTTTATCTGTATACCAAAATGCCTATGGTTGAATATTTTCGGGACTTCTGCTAGGTTTCCTTCCCTGCATCACCGGATCCCCTTCAGGGACGAAACTGAAAAAAGGAGAAAGCAATGCGCGGATTTCTGGCGGTTTTACTGGTGCTCTTTCTGTTCGGGTGCACCGAACACCGGGTCGATGAATCCATCAAGAAATACCAGGATGTGGCCCCCAAGATCCAGGTGGGCGACTCCGAGGAGAAGGTTCTGGCCCTGCTCGAGCCGACCCAGAAAGGAGTCCCCGACAAGGCCCTCAAGCAGCCGGAACAGTACCTGGAAAACAACGGCTTGAGAGAGGTCTATTACTTTCGCAGCAGTCGCACGCCCGACGGGATGACCACCGATGACGAATTCACCCCCTATATTTTTCAGAACAGAAAACTGGTTGCCATCGGCTGGAATGCCCTCGAAAGATTCAAGAAGCATGACCAGATGGGCTCTCTGATCACCAGCCCCTGAATTTCTCGATCCCTTACCACCATGTCTACAAAGGGGCGGCCGCTGTGCCGCCCCTTTGCTCTGTATTTGCCTACCCAACCATGGTATACTGCCTTTCCTTTCCGGACCCAAGGGAAAAGCCTCCCGAAGGGCGCAGCTCCAGAAAAGGGGCGCCTTTCACTTTCGGCGACAGCCCTCCGCTTCCCCCGGAAGCATCACATCGCCTTGTAACAGGAAAAAAATGACGGTCCAGGCCCCGCATCCCTTTCAAACCCTGACACCCGGCTTCATCATGGACGCCGTCGAAAGCCGTGGGTTTGTCTGCGACCGGCGGATCCTGGCCCTGAACAGCTACGAGAACCGGGTCTACCAGGTTGGAGTCGAAGAGGGCCCCCCTCTTATCGCCAAATTCTACCGCCCCGACCGCTGGAGCGACGAGCAAATCCTGGAGGAGCACTGCCTCTGCTTCGAACTGGTGGACCACGACCTTCCGATTGTCGCTCCGCTCTCCAATCCGACGGGGGAAAGTCTCTTTCACTACGGCGGCTTCAGGTTCGCCCTCTACCCGAGGAAGGGGGGGCATGCCCCCGAATTCGACAACCTGGACAACCTGATTATCCTCGGCCGGCTTCTGGGACGCCTCCACCGCGTCGGAGCTGTCCGGTCCTTCCTCCACCGTCCCCGACTCGACAGTCAAAGCTTCGGCAGGGAAAGTGTCTCGCTGATCAGCGAACGGTTCATCCCCTCCGAATACCGGGCCAACTACGATGCCCTGACCGCCGACCTTCTGCAGAGTATCGAGGCGGTCACGGCCCAGGCCGGCGACGTCCGTTACCTCAGGGTCCACGGCGACTGTCACAGCGGCAACATCCTCTGGCGCGATGACGCTCCGCAACTGGTCGATTTCGATGACTCACGCATGGCTCCTGCGGTACAGGACATCTGGATGATGCTCTCCGGCGATCGTACCCGCCAGACCGTCCAGCTGAATGAAATTCTTTGCGGTTACGGCGAATTTTTCGATTTCAGTCCCCGCGAGCTGCGTCTGGTCGAATCCCTGCGCGCCCTGCGCATTCTCCACTACACGGCGTGGCTGGGCAGGCGCTGGGACGACCCCACCTTCCCGGCAAACTTCCCCTGGTTCAACACGCCCCGCTACTGGGGCGAGCACATCCTGGAGATTCGCGAACAGATAGCGGCGCTCTCAGAGCCGCCCCTGGAGCTTCTTTAAGGAGCTGAGGACAAGCAGCCTTCTCCAAGGCTATGGCTTGGCAAGCGTTTACCTGCGGCGTTGCCTTCATTCCCGGCCAGCGGCGTACCCATACAGGAGATTGGATAAGTATGTATCGCCCGAGACGATTCCTTGCCTTTGCCGCCCTCCTGCTGCTGCTGGCCGGCTGCGACTACCTGCCCTTCAACTACACCCCCATCGGCGACATCCTCCACCATCCGGGACGATTCGAGGGGGAGCAGGTCAAGGTTCGGGGCAAGGTGACGGAGGTCACCAAGCTGCCCTTTCTAGAGGTGAAGACCTACACCCTGGAAGACGGAAGCGGAAAAATCCTGGTAATGACCGACGACAACCTGCCGGCCATGGACAAAACTGTGGCCATCAAGGCAAAGGTCCTGACAATGGCCATCGTCGACCACCAGGCCATCGGCCTGCGGCTCAAGGAGCTGAAGAGGCTGCCCACCTACGGATTGGGAGGTTAATGTCTTTTCCCCATCCCAAGAGTTTTTGCGGCAGCATCATCGAGTGAAGGTTCGATTTTCCTGCTCCAGCACCCGGATGAAGGTGGTGCGCTTGGTCAGCTCCCTCAGGGCCGAGGCGCCCACGTAGGTGCAGGCCGAGCGCAGCCCGCCGAGAATATCCTTAACCGTTTCCGTTATCGGCCCGCGGTAGGGCACCTCCACCGTCTTGCCCTCCGAGGCGCGATATTCCGACACCTCGCCCTGGTGCTTCTCCATGGCCGTCGTTGAACTCATCCCGTAGAAGAGCTTGTAGGTCTGCCCCCCACGCTCCACCAGTTGCCCCCCGCTCTCGTCGTGGCCGGCGAACATACCGCCGAGCATGACGAAATCGGCCCCGCCTCCGAAGGCCTTGGCCACGTCCCCCGCGCAGGCGCACCCCCCGTCGGAGATGATTCTCCCCCCCAGTCCGTGGGCGGCGTCGGCGCACTCGATGACAGCCGAGAGCTGGGGATAGCCAACCCCTGTCTTGAGGCGGGTGGTACAGACCGACCCCGGGCCGATGCCCACCTTGACGATATCGGCGCCCGACAGGAGGAGCTCCTCGACCATTTCACCCGTAACCACGTTGCCTGCGGCGATGGTTTTGTCAGGAAAGGCCCCGCGGACCTTGCGGACAAAATCGACGAAGGCCTCGGCATACCCGTTGGCGACGTCGATGCAGATGAATTCCAGCCCCGGGTGCTCGGCCAGAATCCGGCTCAGGTTTCCGAAATCCTCCTCCGAGGTCCCTGTGCTGACCATGACCCGCGAGAAGATCTCCTCGTTCCATCCGCTGAGAAATTCGCCCCACTGCTCGACCCGATAGTGCTTGTGGATGGCCGTCAGCAGGCCGTGGGCGGACAGAATCCCGGCGGCCTCGAAGGTACCCACAGTGTCCATGTTGGCCGCGATGACCGGGATGCCGGACCACCTCTTGCCGCTGTGCAAGAAGGTGAAGGTGCGCTCCAGGAGCACCTGGGAGCGGCTTTTCAGGTTGGAGCGTTTGGGCCGGATCAGCACATCCTTGAAGCCGAGTTTGACGTCGGATTCCACGCGCATGAGTTCACCTCCCGAAAAAAGACCTGCCTCAATACAAAAGGCGGCGCGACCGCCGCCCGGAGTGGTTTCGCCTTCTCTGAGATCCCTGCCAATCGGTATAAAACCGTCTCACGCGAAGACGCGAAGAAAAATCAATTTTGTCAACAAAAACCAGACCCGCTTCGCTTGGAGCAGGATAACCGGGCGGATGTTTTCGCGTTCTTCGTGACGTCGCGTGAATCCATTCCTTTTCCAAGCTCACCTATTTTTCCTTCTCGATGACCCGGCTCTTCCTCAAGGCTTCGGCCAGCAGGGGAAAGGTCGTCACGACCCCCACCAGAAGAAGACTCAAGCCGGCCGCTTTTCTCTGCGCGCGACTCATCCGCTCACCCAGCAGGAGGGCCAATCCCGCTCCCAACATGGCCCGGGTTCCGGCTACCAGGGACAACACCGGCATCGACAGGGTCGTTTCGCGCATCGCCTCGCCTCCTTTGTTTTTAATTACAGTATAGAACCCGCCATTCAAAAGGCAAAAACGCCCGGGACTGTGCGGATGTACACTTGCCCCATGCCCATGCTCTACCGATTTTTTACGCGACCACACGTGGAACAGGTGATGCCGGGCAGGTATAGTCGGAACCATCGAAGGCCCGTTGTGGCAGGCGGACCGGAGAGACACCTTCTTCTTTTCCTTTTCCTGATCCGATTGAACGAATCCGAAGCCGGTAACAGGGACGCCTCCTCCCTGGACCGGCTTTTTGTTGGGCGAATTTCGCCTCTTCTACCCTCCTGTACGGAATGCGACTGTGCAAATGCACACCTGCCCCATGCCTATATTTCCCCGATATTTTACGCAACCGCACGTGGAATCGACGGCGCAGGGGGCGTATAGTCGAAACCATCGAAGGCCTGTTGTGGCAGGCGGGCCGGAGAAACCTTCTTCTTCATAGCATGGCGGATCTTGAGCCGGTAACGGGATGCCTCCTCCCCATACCGGCTTTTCCGTTTGCGCCCTTCCTGCAACACCTCCCCCCTCTTTCCGTCCCCTCCACCTGCACGGCGGGGAGTTCGCCCTCCATTATTTTATTCTCGTTCAATCAGCCAGAGGGTCCTCCCCCTCGGACCAGCCCGGAAGCGCCCGGTCGTGTAGCTGAAAATGCTCCCCGGGATGTTCGGTCAGGATAACGTAGACATTCTCCTTCGGCACCTTCAGCCGGCCGTGGATTTCGTCGATGAAGGCCAGGGAGAGCCGTCTTTTCTGCTCGCTCGTTCGTCCGCCCCGGATGTCGGCGTTGACAAAAGCGATCCCCGCCCCCGGGTCGGCCGCCCGGCCGAAGGAAAGGGCGTTTTTCCCGAAACAGCGCAGGGTGATGGCGATGTGGTCCGTTCCGGTGTCCATGATGCGGGAAAAATCTTCTTTCACTTTTGCAGCAAAGACGATTTTTTCCGCTTCGGGGATATCGAAATTGAATTCGAACTGAAGATGGGGCATGGATTTCCTTCTCCTTTCAGTGATTAAGTGAAAATTTGATGCTCTCGCAGAAATTCAGGGGATGGCTAAACAAAAATTTTGTCCTGCAAGGCCTGGTGGTTTTTCAGGGGCGAAGGCATACCTCAGGCAGGTCGAGGTCCTGAAAAAAACGCCGTAACGCCGTAGGGCGGACTTTTTGCGACGCCATCAAGATTTCGGTAAAAGTTTAACGCCGGTTTCTGCGGACGCAAAGAAAGGCGTCCGGGATGTGGAAAATCACACATTTCTGGTCCGAGGGCAGGGAGAATACTGCAGGGCATCGAGTCAGCGTTATGCTATGACAAGAGGAAGCCCCCCGAGCGTTCCGGAGGCACCATGGCCGAGAGGAAACGCCCCTTAGTTCTCTATGGCGCGCTGGCTGCCAATCTGCTGATCGCAGCCAGCAAGTTTTTCGCCGCCTTCATAACCGGCAGTTCGGCCATGATGGCCGAGGGCATCCACTCGACCGTCGACTCCGGGAACGAGGTACTTCTGCTCCTTGGACTGCGGGGTAGCCGCCGCCCGCCGGACGAAAGACATCCCTTCGGTTACGGTAAGGAGATCTACTTCTGGGGACTGATCGTGGCGGTCATCCTCTTCGGGGTGGGCGGTGGGATGTCGATCTACGAAGGAGTTCTGCACCTGCTCCATCCCACTGAAAGCAGGGATCCCTTCTGGAATTACGTGGTCCTGGGCATCGCCTTCTTTGCAGATGGCTCCTCCTGGCTTCTCGGCGTTCGGGCGCTGGTGGCCAAGGAAGGAGGGGGCAACCTTCTGAAATCCATTCGGCGGAGCAAGGACCCATCGGTCTTTACAATTGTCGCCGAAGATTCGGCCGCCCTGGCGGGAGTGGCGGCCGCTTTTTTCGGGGTCTACCTCGAACACCGCTTCGACAATCCCGCTTTTGATGGCGGAGCCTCCATTGTCATCGGACTAATCATGGCAATAGCGGCCGGAATTCTCGTCTTCGAAAGCCGGGGATTGCTGCTCGGGGAGAGTGCCGACCCTGAGCTGGTGGAAGACATCCAGGCGCTGGCCGCCCGGGACGAAGCGGTGCAGCGGGTTTTCCGCCCCCTCACCATGCACCTGGGACCCGAAGAGGTGCTTCTCAACATCGATGTGGAGTTCCACCCCGCCTTGGGTGCCGAAGACGTTGCCGCTGCCGTCGACCGCCTGGAATCGGCCATCCGCACCAGGCATCCGGAGGTAAAGCGCATTTTCATCGAAACGGAGGCCTTCAGGGGGGTCAGTGGGAAAAAAATGCAGACCTTGCCCTCAGGGAGGGTTAACCCAGCCGAAGAACGAAGGGAAGAAAGGGGGAGGAAGGCGGACACGCCGGAGAAGGGCTCGGCTCAGGAGGAGGATGGTGCTCCTTGAGGCCGGCCGGACCATCGCCCGTCAGCAGGATCTTTCCAACACTTCGGCGATTTTTTCCGGCATCTTCGGTCGGCCCCTTTCGTTCAGGGCCGTGCCGATGACCCTCCCCTGCAGAACCGGAATATCCTCCGGAGAGCGAAAGATATCCTGAACAAAGGCGAAGCGCAGGCGCGAGACCCTTTCCAGCCGGGTCCCGACCCAGAAACGGTCTCCGCTCCGAAGTGAGGTTTTGTAATCGAGTTCGGCACGCACCACCACCAGATTGACCTGTTGCCTGGTGAGTTCCGCGAAATCGAGGCCCAGATGTTTGATGAACTCGTGGCGGGCATGCTCCAGGTAGTTCTGGTAGACGGCATTGTTCACCACCCCCTGCATGTCGCACTCATAGTCCCGAACCTGGAAATCGAGTCTGAAATCATAATCGCTCATCGGCAAATTTCCTCCTGTGCTTCAACCAGGATGGCGTCGCAAAAAGTCCACCCTTGGCGTTAGGGCCTTTTTTCAGGACCTCGACCGACCTGATGTAGGCCTTCGCCCCTGAAAAACCACCAGGCCTTGTAGTACGAAATTTTTGTCCAGCCATCCATCCCATGATGCTTTCGCAAGAAAGCAAAATAGTGGATGGCTAAGCAAAAAGCGCCAAATGCAAGGCGCGCAATTGTCGAGCAATGGGGCGTACTTACGTACGTCGAAGCAGCGAGAGCATTTGCAGCAACGCAGCAGTTGGTGAGTTTTTGCGACGCCATCATCCCATGAGTTTTTGCGAAAGCACCAACCGGAGTAACTGTCCGGTGGGAAATGACCCCTTAAAGGAAAAGACCTTCCCGGGGATTTTGCGATAATAAATTGCCGATTGTACCGCGGGAGTCAAGGGAAAAGTTCCTCCGGCACCCCCCCTGAATGATCGTCAAAGATTAGATTTGTCTTATGTTTTTCATAAACTAAAAATCATGAATATTGTTGCCATGGAACACGACATATGTTTTACTACGCGGTGGATTAATTGAATGAAAAAATGTATCATCATCATCCTCATCTCTTTCCCCCATCCTCTCGAGTGAATAATTCATTGACCACGACGTGGCCGGGGTTCGTTTAGAATCGGTTCTGGAGGGGTTGTGGCCAGGATTCTCGTAATCGATGATTCGATTTTCGCCCGCCTGAAGATCTGCAACATCCTCAAAGCAATAGGCCATGATACCGTGGAGGCGGTCGATGGCCGCGACGGCCTGCAGAAAGCCATGACGGAGAGGCCGGACTGCATCTTCACCGATCTGCTCATGCCTGAACTGGACGGTATCGGCCTGCTGGCAGCGCTGCAAGAGGCCGGCCTGGACCTGCCGGTGGTTGTCCTGACGGCGGACATCCAGGAGACCAAACGTGCGCAGTGCCTGGAGCTCGGGGCTGTCGACTTCATTCACAAGCCGCCCCAGGGCAGGGAGCTGGCCCGGGCGATGGAGAAGGTTCTGGGTTCCGGGTGGAGGGGAGCAAGCCAGTGCTGACCGACTTTCACCTGGATGCCCTGAAGGAACTGGTCAACACCGGTATGGGGAAGGCCGCCTCGGCCCTGAACGAACTGCTGGACTCCTTCATCGTTCTGCAGGTTCCCGCGATTTCCCTGGTCAACGCCGAGACCCTCCGGGAGCGGTTCGGGGAGCTGAACGATGCCCGACTGTCCTGCGTTCAGCTCGGTTTCTCCGGCGCCTTCAGCGGCATGGCGGCACTGGTCTTTCCGCCCCAGAGCGCCGTGGCACTGGTGTCGGCCCTCACCTGCGAAGACCCCGACACGCCCTATCTCGACGCCGTCATGGCCGGAACCCTGAACGAAGTCGGCAACATCGTCATCAACGGGGTCATCGGCACGCTGGGAAACATCCTGACCCAGCCCTTCGATTTCTCCCTGCCGAATTATATTGAAGGGAAGCTTTCCGACCTGCTGAAAGGCGCCACCACCATCGATCGCTCGGTCGCCCTGCTCATCCGCACCCACTTCAACGTTCAGGACCGTGAGATCGAAGGCAATATCTTCCTGATCTTCGAGTTGAAATCCTTCGATTGCCTTCTCTCGGCCATTGACAACCTTTGCCAGACAGCGTCATGAGAAATGGACCGAACCGTCGTCGAAAAAGCAGCGGAGCGCTTCGGCATTCTCGACCATGCGCCCATCGGTCAATTCATCCTTAGAGGGGATTTCACCGTTCTTTTCTGGAACCGGTGCCTGGAGGCCTGGACCGGAATTTCCCGCTGCAACATCGTCGGGGCCAGCATCCTCGATCACTTCCCGCACCTGGGCTCCCAGCGCTACAAAGCCCGCATCCTCAGCATTTTCCAGGGCGGCCCACCGACCATCTTCTCATCCCAGCTGCACAAGCACGTCATACCGGCTCCCCTGCCGGAGGGAAAACTCCGCTACCAGTACACCGTGGTGACCGGAATCCCCTCCCCGGAAGGAAACGATTTCTACGCCATGTTCGCCATCCAGGACGTGACCAGCCTGACCGAGGCGATAGAAAACAGCCGGGCGGTCCACAAAAAGGTCATGGAAGAGATGGAAGAGCGGCGAAAAGCCGAGGCCGACCTGGTCAGTTATGCCGAGGAACTGCAGAGAGTGAACCAGGCGTTGGAGGAACAGGCCCTCCGCGACGGCCTGACCGGTCTCCACAACTACCGCTACTTCTACCAGGTCCTGCGCCGGGACTTTCTGCTCGCCACGCGACATGGTTCGGATATCGCCTGTCTTCTGGTCGACCTGGACCATTTCAAGGCCATCAACGACACCTACGGACACCCCTGCGGGGACCTCGTGCTGCGGGAGACGGCCGCCCTGATCCGGGCCCAGGTCAGAAGCACCGACCTCGTCTCCCGGTACGGGGGGGAGGAATTTGCCCTGCTCCTGCCCCAGACGAGCCTCGAGGGCGCCAGGACAACGGCCGAACACATTCGGACCGCCATCGCAGACCACCTCTTTTCCCATGGAAGCTGCGCGATACGGATCACCGCCAGCGTCGGCCTCGCCTGCCTCCATGCCCACGCCCCCTCCCTGCCCCAGGACCTTCTGGCCTTTGCCGACAGGGCCCTTTACGTGGCCAAGGGCATCGGCCGGAACCAGGTCCGGGAATATTCCCGGGACATGGCTGGCGAGAAGACCGCGTCACAGACCACCCTTCCCTGAAGCATGACCTGCGGGCAAGGGGAAAAGAACGTTGACACGACTGCTTGAGGAATGTAAAAAAAGCAGGACGCCGCATTGAGCCCAAAAACCATTTCCGGAGGTTGGAGCCTTGATCAAGATCGATTTCGAAAAAATGGGCGGCCTTATCCCCGCCGTCATCCAGGACCACGAGACGGGCGAGATTCTCATGGTCGCCTTCATGGACGAAACCACCCTCAACAACACCCTGCGGGACGGCAAGACGTGGTTCTACAGCCGCACCCGCAACAAATACTGGATGAAGGGCGAGGAGTCCGGCAACACCCAGGATGTGGTCGAAGTGCTGACCGACTGCGATGCCGACACGGTGGTCATCAAGGTCAAGCAGAACGGCCCCGCCGCCTGCCACACAGGAAACCGGAGCTGTTTCTACGTGCGCTGGGAAGACGGGCAGTGGGTGGAGCATTCCAATCCCCTCTTCGACCCGAAGGAAGTCTACAAGAAAAAATAGGCAGCATGATGTCGGGGCGGTCCTTGTGATCGCCCCGTCTTGTTTAGGCCCCGGGGCGGATGCGACCTTCGCCCCGATACCAACGATACAGAGGATTGTCATGGCCAACCTGCTCAAATTCGGCATTCCCAAGGGGAGCCTGGAAAACGCCACCGTCGAGCTGTTCAAAAAGGCCGGGTGGACCGTCAGCGTCTCCTCCCGCAGCTATTTTCCCGGCATCGACGACGAGGAGATGTGCTGCAAACTGATCCGGCCCCAGGAGATGGGCAAGTACGTCGAACGAGGTACCATCGACGTCGGCATCGCCGGCCGCGACTGGGTGGCGGAAAACCAGTCGGACGTCGTCACCGTCTGTGAGATGGTCTATTCGAAGGTGTCTCGCCGCCCCGCCCGCTGGGTGCTGGTGGTCACCCAGGACTCGGCGGTCCAGAGGCCCGAAGACCTGCACGGGGCGACTATCTCAACCGAGCTCGTCGGCTTCACAGAGCGTTACTTTGCCGAACGCAACATCCCCGTAACGGTGGAATTCTCCTGGGGCGCCACCGAGGCCAAGGTGGTCGAAGGGTTGTGCGAAGCCATCGTCGAGGTGACCGAGACCGGCTCCACCATCCGCGCCAACGGCCTTCGCATCGTCTGCGACCTGATGGAGTCGGTGCCGGTCATGGTGGCCAACAAGGCGGCCTGGGCCGACCCCTGGAAGCGGGCGAAGATCGAGCAGATCGCCACCCTGCTCCAGTCGGCTCTGCGGGCCGAAGGGATGGTGGGGCTCAAGCTCAATGCCCCCGGGGAGGGGGTTGAGGCCCTCATCCGGATCCTGCCCAGCCTGAACCAGCCGACCGTGGCCCACCTCTACAATTCCGACTGGGTGTCCATCGAAAGCATCTTGCCGGAAAAGGAGGTCAGAAAGATCGTCCCCGAGCTGCTCAAGCTCGGCGCCCAGGGAATCATCGAGTACCCTCTCAACAAGATCATCTGAGCGCCGGCGGAAAATCGCAATTCCCTGAACGGGCGGCCGGAAGGCCGCCCTTTTCATCCGTCCCTTCCTTTTTCTCCCCTTGCCGGAGCGGCCGTTCGGACCCCCCGAAGTGGCCTGGGGCCAAATCTCCCCTTGCTCCTTTTGCAATATCATCCTAATATAAAAAAGAAACACCGGTTTATTCCTGCTCCCAGCCCGGAGAACCCCAATCCCCGGACTCTCATCGTTTTTCTCCGAAAGGTTTTCCGTGACTTCGACCCAAAAAACTCTAACCGACCAGATAGAGACCGTCGAGTGGCACTGGCTCAAACCCCATCTGGACCGGGACGCCCTGATTGTCGTGTCGCCCGAAATCGACCTGTCCCTTGGGGCGGCAAAAGTCGCCGCCGATGACGGTTCGACCGTCGGCGCCTGGATCGCCGAGGGCAAGCTGACCAAGCCCTCGGCAGACCAGAATCGAGGCCTGGAACATGACCCCGACTAAAAATTTCCGGATGCTGATTGTCCAACCCTTTGTTCTGGTGCAGGAACCGCTTCCTCCGTCAGAGCCCTAAGAGGAGACATCCCCATGAAAAACGGCGAGGAGACCCCCCTTTCCTGTTCCAACTGCAGTGCCGTCTGGCAGAAACAGGGGACCACCAACTGCTGGGGCGACCCGGCAAACCGCCCGCCCAGGCCCGCTTACTGCCCCTCGGAGGCCCATGCCGACATCATCGACGAATCGTTCCGGAAATATGGTGCGGGCGACGAGGACGCCCGGCTGGCCAGGGCGGCGGCCGTGGTGGAGGGGCTGTGCTACCAGCCGGTACCCGGCAGCGACGCGGTCAACGCCCGCTGGACCCGGGTGGAAGACACCATTGCCCTGGCCAAGCTGATGGGATGGAAAAAGTTCGGCATCGGCACCTGCATCGGCCTGCTCGACGAGACCCACCGCCTTTCGGACATTCTTCGCGCCCAGGGGTTCGAACCCCTCTCGGTCTGCTGCAAGGCCGGCAGCATCGACAAGCTGAAGCTGGGCATCGAGGAGAAGGACAAGGTGCGCCCCGGCACCTTCGAACCGGCCTGCAATCCCATCGCCCAGGCGGTGCTGCTGAACCGGGCCGGGACCGACATGAACATCATCGTCGGCCTTTGCGTCGGCCACGACATGCTCTTCGCCAAGTACTCCGATGCTCCGGTGACCACCCTGGTCTGCAAGGACCGGGTCACCGGACACAATCCGGCAGCGGTGCTCTACGGCCAGAATTTCTATTACAAGCGGCTGCAGAAACAGCCGGTGATGGTGCCGGAGGAGAAGGAAAAATAGCTCCACCCTCCCCAAAACACCCGATACGGAAGGGCCGGACCGCACCAGGGGATCGGCTCTTTTTTCATATAAAAACTTGACAACAGCGGTCATAAATGAATATCATTCGCTTATCATGGAACAATTCAGAACAATTGACGATGTAGACAATCAAAATACTGCACATCCTTCAGGAAAAGGCCCGGATTCCCAACGCCGAGGTCGCCCGCCAGGTGGGCATGGCCCCTTCGGCGGTCCTGGAGCGCATCCGCAAGCTCGAGGAGCGGGGAATCATCGAAGGCTACGAGGTGCGCCTCAATCCCCGGCCCTTCGGCCAGGGACTGGCGGCCTTCGTCTTCGTAAAGGCCGACCGGGCCGGCAATGGCAGCCTGGCCGGAGAACTGGGGGAGATCACCGGGGTCCAGGAGGTCCACCAGATCGCCGGTGAAGACGGTTACCTCGTCAAGATCCGGGTAGCCGATACCGAAACCCTCGGGCGCATCCTGCGCGACGAATTCATGGCGGTCAACGGGGTCAGAAGCACCCGCACCCAGGTGGTGCTGTCGACCAGCAAGGAGACCCGCCGGATCAACCTCGACAGAGCCCAGAATCACCTATAATCAAGATAGCCAGCCGCAGATTTGAGATTTGCATTACATTAATTCAAAACTCAGAATTCATTAATTAAGCAACAGGAGAGCTGCCCATGCCCATGTCCGAAGCCTTCAAAAACCGTCTCTTTCCCATGGTGAAGGATGTCGCCGCCCACTACGGCACCCCCTTTCACATCTACGACGAAGCCGGCATCCGCGAGACCGGAGAAAGCCTGAAAAAAGCCTTTTCCGGCATCGCCGGCTTCCAGGAGTTCTTCGCCGTCAAAGCCCTGCCCAACCGCCGCATCCTGGAGATCATGAAGGACATCGGCTTCGGCTTCGACTGCAGCTCCATCCCCGAGCTGATTCTCAGCCGCCAGGTCGGCGCCCGGGGGGAGGAGATCATGTTCACCTCCAACAACACCAGCACGGAGGAGTTTCTCTTCGCCGAAAAGGATGGCGGCTGCATCCTCAACCTCGACGACATCAGCCTCATCGGAAAGGTCCCCGATCCTTCCCGGAGCTGGTCTGCTTCCGCTACAACCCCGGACCGCGCCGAACCGGCAACATCATCATCGGCAATCCGGTGGAGGCCAAGTACGGCGTCACCCACGAGCAGGTGGTGGAGGCCTACCGCATGGCCCGGGAACGGGGCGCCAGACGCTTCGGCCTTCACACCATGGTCGCCTCCAACGAGCGCGACTACACCTACATGGTGGAGACGGCGCGCATGGTCCTCGCCATCGCCGAAGCTGGTGGAGACTGAACTCGGCATCCGCTTCGAGTTCGTCAACATCGGCGGCGGCTTCGGCATCCCCTACCGTCCCGGGGACAATGCCTCTCGACATCTCCGCCATGGCCAGGGAGATCACCGAACAGTTCGCCGCCTTCCGTGCCAGGCACGGCTATGCGCCGAGGATGTACATGGAGAGCGGACGGTACATGACCGGTCCGCACGGTGCTCTGGTGACCGCCGCCATCAACCACAAGGACATCTATCGCAAGTACATCGGCGTGGACGCCTGCATGTCGGCGCTGATGCGCCCGGCCCTCTACGACGCCTATCACCACATCGACGTGGTCGGGCAAGGAGAACGCACCGAAAACCGAGATCTACGACGTGGTCGGCTCGCTGTGCGAGAATAACGACAAGTTCGCCGTGCAGCGCGAGCTGCCCCGAATCGACGAGGGGGACCTGCTGGTCATCCACGACACCGGCGCCCACGGCCACGCCATGGGCTTTCAGTACAACGGCCGGCTGCGGCCCAAGGAACTGCTGCTGCGCACCGACGGCACGGTGGAGCTGATCCGCCGCGCCGAGACGGTGGAGGACTATTTCGCCACCTACAACTTCGAGCCGGACGCCTTCCGACCCGGCCGCTCCTGAGAAAAAAAGGGGCCGTCCCGCTATCGGGACGGCCCCTTTTTTATTCTGAGACTCCCCCTCTTTACTGGGGAGCGGCCGGAGCCGGCGCGGTCGGCGTCAGAACGATGCTCCCGGCATCGGTTTCCTGCCCAACCACCACATCATAGGGCGTAGAGGACGCGAAGGGGTCGAATCCATCGGCCTTCACCTCGATGTCGTACGAGCCCGCAGGCAACAGGAGCCGGAAGGTTCCGTCCTCGGCATTGACCGAGGTGGAGGCGACGAGAGCACCGCTGTCGGCATCGGTCACCGAAACGAGCGCTCCGGTAACGGGAGTTTCCACATCCTGGCCGCTCGTCGCATCCTGGGTCATCTGAACCACCTGACCCGAAATGGCGCCGTAGTCGGCCAGCGTGTCCTGGACCTGGACAACGCGGATGCCCGTCGGCTTGAAGTTCCAGCTGCCGCTGCTGCCCGACTGGGCAATGGCCCTGCCGGGGTCGAAATCGAGCACCACCGCCGTGGCCTGGCCGGGGGTGACGGAAAAGTGGCCGACGATTTTCAGGCCCGACTCCTGGCCGCTGGGAGTGCTCAGGGGGATTTTCACCCCCGGGTCCGAGGCGAGGACCACATAGTTGGCCGGATTGGCGGGGTCGCTATTTTCACTCAGAACCAGGCGCAGCTGGTTGTAGTCACCTGCGGGCACCTGCGCTTCGCCCAGAACCTGCTGCTGAAACTTCAGGTCCAGGACGTTGAAGGACCGGGGGGTGTCAAAAGTGACCACCGCCGGCAGCTGACCGGTCTGGGAATCGGCGCTATCCCCGGGGGGCACCACCCGGATTTCCTTGACCGAAACGACCACCTGGCTGAATTCCGGGTTGGCGGCGTCGGTGAGGCCAACCTGCAACGTCCCTGTGTCGCTCCCTCCACCATTGCCCCCGCAGGCAGCCAGAAGGCCTCCCGCAAGAAGGAGCGCAAGCCATGCAAATCCCTTCAAAAATCCTCTTCTCATTGTCTTCCTCCTCTGTTTATTTATTTATTCATTTCCACCTGCCGTCCCATTTTCTAGCAAGGACCGGGCCAGCGAGGCCCGGCCTTTATTACGCAAGTGCCGGTAATTCCCTCTCTTTCCCCCGCCAAAGCCCGTTCCATGAAAACAATTTTCGACACCCGCGGCAGACCCTCCCGCCGGAGTCCCCAGGCAGAAGCGGGACCGTGCGGCGCCCCACATCCCTTTGATTTAGGTTGACCGTAAACGGGTTATGGAAATACCATGACGCTGCCTGCCTCCCCTTCGACTTCAAGTAAAAATGAAACAATATCAATCTGTTAATGACCATGGAGGAGACAAAACGATGGAAATAGAAAAAGGCGCGGGCAAAATCGCCAAGACCCTGCGGGTCTTGATTCTCGACAAGCCGGGATACCTGGGCAAGCTGACCTCGGCCATCGGAATGACCGGAAGCAGCATCGGAGACATACGCCTTGTGCGCCTGGGGCGCACCCACAACCTGCGGGAGATGACCGTTTACGTCGACTCCGAGGAGCAGATGGAAGGCATCCTCGACAACCTGGCGAGGGTTGAGGGTATCATCGTCGAGCAGGTCATCGACCTGATCCACCAGCTGCACGAGGGGGGCAAGATTGCCATGAAAAGCCGGCTGCCCATCCAGAGCATCGGTGACGTCCGAAAGATTTACACCCCCGGGGTTGCCTCGATCTGCCGGGACATCCAGCAGAAACCGGAGCTCGCCTACCGCTACACCGCCATTTCCAACCAGGTGGCCATCGTCACCAACGGCAGCGCCATCCTCGGCCTGGGGGATATCGGAGCGGTCCCCGGGATGCCCGTCATGGAGGGCAAGGCAGCGCTTTTCGACCGACTGGTCGGCGTTAGCGGCATTCCCATCCTCATCGACTCCAAGGACCCGAAGGTCATCATCGACACCGTACGGAACATCGCCCCCACCTTCGGGGCCATCAAGCTGGAGGATATCGCCGCCCCCGAATGTTTCGAAATCGAAAATGCCCTCGACGACGCCCTGGGCATCCCGGTCATGCACGACGACCAGCACGGTACCGCTGTCGTAGCCCTGGCAGCCCTGCTCAATTCCCTTCGGTATTCGGGCCTGATGCTCAACAAGTCCGTCATCGGGGTCATCGGCCTGGGTGCGGCGGGAATGGGGATATCCAAACTCCTGCTCGCCTTCGGGGTCAGAAGCGTCATCGGCACCGACCTCAAGGCCGAGGCCGGCGAGATGCTGGCCGCCGCCGGAGGCAGAAGCGGCAGCCTGCCCGAAGTGATGCAGGAGGCGAATATCGTCATCGCCACCACGGGCTGCCCGGACCTGATCCAGCCTTCCATGGTCCGCAAGGGACAGGTCATTCTCGCCCTTTCCAACCCCAATCCCGAGATCACAGTCGAGGCCGCGCTGGAGGCCGGCGCGGCCTTCGCCACGGACGGCAAAAGCGTCAATAATGCCCTCGGTTTTCCCGGCATCTTCCGGGGGGCGCTCAATGCGCGCGCCACCCGTATCAACAACAAAATGAAGATCGCCGCCGCCCGGGCGATTGCCGGATGCGCGGAGGAGGGAGAACTCGTTCCGTCCATCCTTCATCCGGAGGTTCACAAGAAGGTGGCCGAGGCGGTGGAACGGGCAGCTCTCGAGTCGGGGGTCATCAAACCCTGGGACTGACGGCGGCTTCCAAGGAAAAATGCCAGGGGGAAAACAGAAACGACGCCGTTGAAGACGGCGTCGTTTTTTGTCGGGGACGGGCTGGTCTGTATTTATTCGTTACCGATCATTCGGTGGTTTTTCTTTCCAGTGGTTTTAGTGAACTTTTCCGACTTTTTCTTCGGGACCTTCGATCATAATCTTGCGTCCCGTAACCCGTTTTTCCATCGGCATGGTGATTTTGAGGATGCCGCTTTCATAGGAGGCGTGAATCTTTTCGCTGTTCACGCCCTCGGGCAAGGTCAGCCGACGGATGAACGAGCCGTACTGCGATTCGCGGGTCAGGTAATCGACTTCCTTGACTTCCCTGCTGATCTTGCGCTCACCGCGGAGGGTAAGCACGTTTCCCTCGACGCTGACATCGAGGTCCTTTTTGTCGACCCCCGGGATTTCCGCCTCTACACAGAACATTTTGTCCTTCACGTAGGTGTTCACAAGGGGTGAGACAAACCCTGCTGTTTCGGCGGGAAGGGTTTCTCCGGTAATGCCGAAGGTCTTGCGGAAGAGGTCGTCCATTTCCCTGTGCAGCGTGCCCAGTTCCCTGGTCAGGCTCTTGAAGGGATCGAAACGCATTGGCAACATATCTTTGTCACCTCCTTCGTTTGCCGTCCCTGACATAATTATTGTCCCTCCGGACAAGCCAGTTGTCAAGGGACGCGAAGGGCCACAACCCTCTGTTTTTCCGCAATTATTACTGCTTCGATTTCAGGCCTGCGCCTGCCCCGCCCCCGAGTTCAGGCAGCGGTTCCAGGCCCGGGTGAAACGTTTGAGTCGGCGGGGGGAGGCCGGCAGCGCATCTCCGGCAAAAGTCACCTCTCCGGCATGAACCACCATCACCTCGCCACAAATGAAGTCCTGCCCGAAACGCGAACGTGTAGTTCCCCGGCAACATTCGATCCGCACCGGGCACTCTTCAATCAGAAAAGTCCCCGCCCCACTGCCGGCTGAGAAGGTCAGGCCCGAAGAGGAAAAATCGCCCTCGCGCTCCGCCAGTATCTTTGCAAGAAAAGGGGATGCCAAAAGGTCACCGACCGGCAGGTTTACTGCAAAAACCTTTTCCTGGCAGGGTTCAACGCGGCCGGAGCGTATCGCCACGGAGAGGGTCAGGGGGTTGGAACAGACAATTCCCACCCAGGCTGCCGGAAGCACCCTGAGCGATCCTTCCGAGGACCGAAAGGTCACCATAGCCGAGGGGACCCGAAGCAGGGGCTGCTCGAAAGTGGAAACATGACAATTCATGAGGGAGACCTCCCAAAAATGATCTTTACTCAATTAAAGCGGAAAGCGACCACATTTCAAACCGGAGCGATAATTAATTTTCTTGACACGAAAGATAGGGTTTATAGATAATTAAACACCCAGCATATGGAGGGAAAAATGAAACTTTCAACCAAAAGCCGGTACGGCTTGCGGGCCCTTTTCGACATGGCCTACAATTCGGGCACCCTTCCGGTGCAGATCAAGGACATCTCCCGGCGCCAGGCCATCTCCCCCCGCTATCTGGAGCAGATTTTCCAGGACCTCAAAAAGGCGGGCCTCCTCAAAAGCAAAAGGGGCCCCCAAGGGGGATATTTTCTGGCCAAGAAGCCCGAGGAGATAACCGTCAAAAACGTCATTCTGGCAGCCGAGGGCGAAATGGCTCTGGTCGACTGCGCCAAAGACCCTCAGGAATGCAAGAAAAAATGTGAGTACGACAACCAGTGCGTCACCCAGGTCGTCTGGCGTGAGGCTACGCGGCGCCTCCATGAATACTTTGACTCGGTGACCCTGCTGGACCTCTGTGAGGAGGGAAAAAGCCTGGGACTGGAAAAAGAGCTGGACCACCGTTTCATGTATTATATTTGAATAAGCCCGTTACAAAAAAAGAGGGGAAAATGCCGAAGATCATCAGCAACAATGCCCTGGGACAGATTGGCGGAACCCCGCTGGTTCGCCTGAACCGTCTCCCTGCCAAGGGAGCGGCCACCGTCTGGGGCAAGCTCGAGGGGGCCAATCCCGGAGGAAGCGTCAAGGACCGTATTGCCCTGGCCATGATCGAGCAGGCCGAAAAAGACGGCTGCATCAAACCCGGAGACACCATGGTCGAACCGACCAGCGGCAACACAGGAATCGGTCTCTCGCTGGTCTGCGCCGTAAAGGGCTACAAGCTGATCCTGACCATGCCCGATTCCATGTCCCAGGAGCGCCGGCGTCTTCTCGGCGCTTACGGCGCCGAACTGGTGTTGACTCCGGGAGCCCAAGGCATGCGGGGAGCGATCGAAGCCGCCGAGGAGATCGCCCGGGACAAAAAGATTTTCATGCCGCAACAGTTCCGCAATCCCGCCAACCCCCGCATCCATGAGCAAACAACGGGTCCCGAGATCTACCAATCTCTTGAGGGGAAGGTGGACGCCTTCGTGGCGGGAATCGGAACCGGGGGAACCATCACCGGCGTCGGTCGCTTCCTTCGGGCCCGCGACCCCAACGTCCGCATCGTTGCCGTGGAACCGACCGATTCTCCCGTTCTGTCCGGCGGCGCCCCCGGTCCCCACAAAATCCAGGGTATCGGGGCAGGCTTTGTTCCCGACGTCCTCGACACCTCGGTCTATCAGGAAGTGCTCACCGTCACCAACGAGGATGCCATGAACACCGCCCGCCGGCTGGCGAGGGAGGAGGGAATTTTTGCCGGCATCTCCTCCGGGGCGAATGTGTTCGCCGCCCTGAACGTGGCCAAAAAACTCGGCGCCGGGAAAAACGTGGTGACCGTCCTGTGCGATACCGGCGAGCGCTACCTCTCCACGGGCATATTCGACTGACCCCGGGAGGCGGGGAGATGGCGAGGCAGGGAAATGAAAAGGTCCTTATGACTTGTTTCCTTCCCCTGCCCATTTCCCCACCTCCCTATCTCCCCACCTTCCTTTCTTTCATTGAAGCTCCAACTTTCCTGGTGTATGCTGGGGTGCAACGATGACTTCACATCTCCATCCGGACAAAATGACTCCCGAGCATAGATTTCTGAAACTGAAGAATCTTCTCCAGGAAATGGGCTCGGTCCTGATAGCCTTTTCCGGCGGCGTCGATTCCACCTTCCTGCTCCGCGTCGCCCGGGATGTCCTCGGCTCCGAAAACGTCCTGGCCCTGACGGCCCTCTCGCCACCTACCCCAGCTCGAATTCGAGGAAAGCCGGGCACTGGCGGCCTCCATGGGGGTCCGCCAGGTGGTCGTGGAAAGCAACGAACTGGAGATCCCGGGTTTCACCCAAAACGACCGCCGCCGCTGCTATCACTGCAAGCAGGAGCTCTTCTCCCTCTGCCGAAGCAAGGCGCAGGAAATGGGCTTCCGGGCGGTTCTGGACGGCTCCAATCCCGACGATCTCGGGGATTATCGACCGGGCCGGGATGCCGCCGGAGAGCTGGCCGTGCGCTCCCCTCTGATGGAAGCGGGCCTGACCAAGGAGGACATCCGCTTCTTCAGCCGGGAGATGGGCCTGCCCACCTGGGACAAGCAGCCCTTCGCCTGCCTCTCCTCCCGCTTCCCCTACGGCACCGAGATCACCCCGGAACGCCTGGCCAGCGTGGAGCGCTGCGAATCCTTTCTGCGCCGCCGGGAGTTTCGAAACTACCGGGTACGCTACCACGGGGAGACCGCCCGGATAGAGGTGGCGCCGGAGGAAATACCCCGTTTTTTGGACGAAGATCCGCCAGGAAGTAGTCGGGGAATTCAAGGCCGCCGGCTTCACTTATGTCGCCCTGGACCTGGAGGGCTACCGCACGGGGAGCATGAACGAGGTTAAATGACTCAAAAATGCGAGTTTTAGGTTTTAGGTTTTAGGCTTGAACCTTGGACCCGCCGTCGCCTTTCGACTATGGCGGGCAGGCCTTAGGCCTTGCGCCATTGACCAGCTTTTCGGGAGGGAGCATGAATCGACCCGGAGCCCTGCTTGCCGTCTGTTTCTCCGCCGGGGTCATCGGCGGCCTGGCCAACAGCCTCGCCGCCTGGTTCTGCGGCGCCTGGGGGATGACCGGCCTGGCCGGGGTGGCCATCGCTCCCGATCTGACCCCCGCCTGGCTCTATCCCCGGCTGGTCTGGGGCGGGCTCTGGGGCATGGCCTACTTTCTGACCGTCGGCAGCCACCGCAGCCGCAGCCACTGGGTGCGTAAGGGGCTCTGGGTCAGCCTTCTGCCGACCCTCTTCCAGCTCTTCTTCGTCTTCCCCTACCGCACCGCCTACGGTCCCATGGGCATGGGCCTGGGAACCTTGACCCCCCTGTTCGTCCTGCTCTTCAATTTCATCTGGGGATTTTTCACCGGTGCCTTCGCCCGGGCTCTCTGGGGCCGGGGATGAGGTCTTCCTGCCTTCGCTTGGAAACCTCCTTCTTTGTCCTGCTCCTTCTGCTTCTGGGCGCTGCGGCCCAGGCCCGGCAGCTGCAGGGCAAGGTTCAGTGGATCTACGACGGCGACACCCTCAAGGTGGCGGGGGTGGGAAAGGTGCGGCTGCTCGGCATCGATGCCCCCGAGCACGAGGATTCGCCCCGGGACCGCTATTACCTCAGGCAGGGGATCCCGAGGAAGAGACTTCGCCGCATCGCCCGGAAGGCCCTGCGGTTCAACATCGAAACGGTAAAGGAGCGGGCGGTCCGGCTTCTTCTGGACCCACGAAAGGGACCGCTACGGCCGTCTGCTCGCCTATGTCGTTCTTCCCGACGGCCGGATGCTGAACAGGGTGCTGCTCGAGAAGGGCTACGCCGCCGTTTACCGCCGCTTCGACTTCCGCCTGAAGAAGGATTTTCTCCGCACCGAGGCCGAGGCCAGCCGAAAAAACATCGGCCTCTGGCAAAAATAAAGGGCCGCCCAGCGGCGGCCCTCACTTTTACTTTTCACTTTTCACTTTTCACTTTTCACTTTTCACTTTTCACTTTTCACTTTTCACTTTTCACTTTTCACTTTTCACTTTTCACTTTTCACTGCTTGTCCAGCTCCTTCCGCACGAAATTCAGCGTGCCGCCCGCAAGCAGGTGCTTGCGCTGGCGGTCGGAGACCTGCAGAAGGGTCGTGACTTCGGTGCCGTCCACCTCGACCGGAATCTCCGTGTCGCCCGCTTCGAGATGCTTTCGCACGTCGGGGAAGTCACCTTTTTCCCCTTTTCGAACTTTTCGTAGTCCGCCGGGTCTTTGAAGGTCAGCGGCAGGATGCCGAAGTTGCACAGGTTCGCCTTGTGGATACGGGCGAAACTCTTGGCGATCTTGGCCCGCACCCCGAGGTAGCGCGGCGCCAGGGCGGCGTGCTCGCGGCTCGACCCCTGCCCGTAGTTTTCCCCGCCGACCACCACCACATTTCCCTTCTCCTTGCACTCCTTGGAAAAATCCGGGGCGATCTGGTAAAAGACGAATTCGCTGATCGCCTCGATGTTGGAGCGCAGCGGAAGCACCTTGTTCCCCGCCGGCATGATGCCGTCGGTGGAGATGTTGTCCCCCACCTTCAGCGCCACCTCGGCCTCCAGGGTCTCGGGCAGCGCATCGAAATCGGGCAGGGGCTTGATGTTGGGGCCGCGCACCACCTCGGTGGCGCGCAGCTCGTCGGTGGGATGAATGATGGAGGACTCGTCGACCAGATATTTCTCCGGATCGTGCACGCGCGGGTAGGCCATCTCCTTCCCCAGATCGCGGGGGTCGGTGATCACCCCTTTGAGGGCGGCGGCCGCGGCGGTCTCGGGCGAGCAGAGATAGACCTGGTCGTCCTTGGTCCCGGAGCGCCCGGGGAAGTTGCGCGGGAAGGTGCGCAGGCTCACCTGGCCGGTCCCGGCGCCTGCCCCATGCCGATGCACCCCAGGCAGCCCGACTGGTGGATGCGCGCCCGGCGAGCAGCAGATCCATGACCCCGCCATGGTCGGCGAGGTTCTCCAGCACCTGGCGGCTGCCCGGATTGATGTGGAGGGAGATGTCGGGGTGGGAGTGACGCTCCGCGACGATCCTCGCCGTCACCATCAGGTCGCGGAAGGAGGAGTTGACCGACGAGCCGACGATCGCCTGGTCGACCTTGGTCCCGGCCACCTCCCGCACGGTCTTGACGTTGCCGGGGGAGGTCGGGCAGGCGATGAGCGGCTCGACCTTCGAGAGGTCGATCTCGTCGTATTCGTCGTATTCGGCCCCCTCGTCGGCGGCGAGCTCCCGCCAGGCGTCGCCCCGCCCCTGGGCCTCCAGGTATTCGCGGGTGCGCTCGTCGGAGGGGAAGATCGAGGTGGTGGCCCCCAGCTCCGTCCCCATGTTGCCGATCGTCTCCCGATCGGTGGCAGAGAGGGTCTTCACGCCCGGGCCGTAGTACTCGACGATCTTGCCGACGCACCCCTTGACGTCGTAGCGCCGCAGCATCTCGAGGATCACGTCCTTGGCGCTGACCCAGTCGGGAAGCTCGCCGGTGAGTTTCACCCCCAGCACCTTCGGGGCAGGGGAAATGATAGGGATGGCCCGCCATGGCCAGGGCCACGTCGAGGCCGCCGGCGCCGATGGCGAGCATGGAGACCCCGGCGGCGCCGGGGGTGTGGCTGTCGGACCCGATCATGGTCAGCCCGGGGCGGCCGAAGCGCTCCATATGCACCTGGTGGGAGACGCCGTTGCCGGGCCGGGAAAAGTGAAGGCCGTAGCGGGCGCAGGCGGTCTGCAGGTACTTGTGGTCGTCGGCGTTCTTGTTGTCGGTCTGCAGCAGGTTGTGGTCGACGTACTGGGCCGACAGCTCGGCCTTCACCCGGTCGAGGCCGAGGGCTTCGAATTCGAGCATGGCCATGGTGCCGGTGG
>CAWBQR010000023.1:0-252616 GCA_963791005.1 uncultured delta proteobacterium
TGAGGGAGGTGGGCAATTACATGGCATCTGAAGCAACGGAAGATCCGTTTCCCGTCCCCTCGCTCTCACCGAACCCGGGCAATATCTGGGCGCAATGACCCCGGTACCCTGCCGAACTCAGAGGTTCCATCTGTTTCCGCCAGATTCTGCGGTCAAAAGGGAACCCGTGGAGGAGGACCAGGGCAGGGCCCGTTCCGCATCTAATCGTATCCCAGGGTGACGCCGTTAACGTTAGCTTTCATGAAACATCCTCCAGTTGTGGGTGGTCTTGTGTCTCGTAGCAGCAAATTATATACCAATGTTTTGATTTTTACATGTATACAACCAAAGTCTCTAAATCCAGGAGGGTTTCAGAAATGCGGGAAAGCAATATGGAAGTTTTTGAGAAGACTGTTTTTGCAACTTTGCAAAACTGTGAAAATCAATCGACCGCACCTGAGAGGATAAGAGGTATTCTGCAGGAAGTGTTCAGAAAAATGCTTTATTTTCAAATACATTTTATTGTTTCGATACCTAAAGCGACAATGACATTCGCATTTTTGCAAAACAATTTTTTATTTTTTGCATGAATGCGAAGGTTGTGAGGCATTTTTGAAGCGTTTGAGCCGTGCTGAAAAAAAGAAAATAGAAAAATGGTTTTTAGAGGGCTGAATAAGTTATTTCCGGGTAGTAAATCTGTAGTGTCCGGGTGGCTTTACTGGGCTTTCCCGGCCCCGAGATCCGGAGGGGTCAGGATAACAGAGGCTTTTTTTCGACGGTCTGTTTGGTTTCCGCAGGGGAACTACCGTGGTCGTTAAGTAGGGCAGCTCCTTTGCTCCTTTTCCTTGTATGCGACGTGGATGCTTTTGGCGGAACACTGGAAGTTTTCTATTGAACTGGCACTGGGAGATTTCGCATGCGCCGACGCCGGCAGTCAGGTCTTGGTACGCCGCCATGTTCCGAGGCCTGGAAGTAAGCGTCCCAGTACGGGTCTGGCGGCTTCCGCCGATGGTTATCGCCAGGGCGTGGCATCCCTTGTTCATGTTGTAGGCACAGTCCTTTACCGAGCAATCAGCTACTTGGGGCATTTTGGTGGCCATAATTTTAGTCTCCTTTAACCGTCTGCCTGGAGCCCGAGAAATGGATGGGCAACAAATTCGAGAAATCATTCGCTCTAAACAAAACCGGCGGGTAATTTCTGTCAAACGCACTTGAACGGATGAAAAAAAGCCGTTTTTGGTTTTTCTTGTACCCTCCCTGCGCTTTCCTTATTTGGGTATAATGATGGACACTGAGAACAGATTTCCTTTGAAGGGATATTCGTTTTTTTTGTCACGGCATCGGCAGTCATGGCGGCCTAATCCGGAGTTCGCCACGATGGCATCAACGATACTCCACCACGACCTGAGGGTCAGATTCCTTCCGGAGCGCCAACCCTCAGCGCCTCGCCCACCCTATCCCTCCGCCCCGATGGGGCGGATGATATCGATGCCTTTTTGGTCCTTTAGGGGAAACGGTCAGAGAAGTATCCCTTGGGGGAACACCCCCGTCCGGCTTTCCGCCGGGCAGGGCCATCAAACCATTCCCACCCGTAGCTGTCCGCAACAAGACAGTGTCCCTTACCGGGAGTGCGTTACGAGGGCAAATTTCAGTGATTGTGCTCCCCGAGACTCCCGTCAGACACCGAAAACCCGAGTTACTGGGGTGGCAGGAACGATTCCCCCCGAGGCGCTTTTCTGAGCGGAGGGGCCGGCTGGTATCCGCAGCTGACTTCGTCCGGGCCCAGCGACCTTCTCCCCGTCCGTACCCCCGAAGGCTGGGAAGGAGTGACATCCGGTCGGAGGGAGCAACAGGAGGTGAACCAATCGACCTGGGTGCTCCGTCCCTACAGTTCCCGTCCCTGCCGCGGGCCGTTACCGGATTAGTGAAGAAAAGGCCGGGAAGATTCCGGTTTATGCCGGTTTCTATCCCCAGAGCTCAGCGGCCCGAAATTACCTGGTGCGGCCCGGGATTACCTCAACCTCTACCAGAAGTTTTTAGGCCCATACCCGTTCGAAAAATTCGCGGCGGCGGAAACTTCTTCCGACCGGATACGGCTTTCCCTCCTGGATGCTCCTGGAAGTACTGTAAGACAACTTCCCTTCATTATCAAAAGAAGCCTCGGTCACGAGATAGCCCACTCCTGGTGGGGCAACGGCGTCTGGGTCGATTACTCCAAAGGAAACTGGTCCGAGGGGCTAACGACCTACGTTGCGGATTACCTGTAAAGGAGCGCGAATCGAAGGAAAAAGCCCGGGAGTATGGCGTCAATATCCTTAGGAACTATGCCACGCTCCCCGGGGCGAAGGGTTCCCCCTGTTGGAATTCTTCAGCCGCACCAGCGCTCTCAGCCAGGCCATAGGCTACGGCAAGTGTGCGATGGTTTTTCACATGGCCCGAAAACTCATCGGCGACTGAGGCCTTCTGGGCCGGGCTCAGGGAGGCGGTTCGAACCCGGCCGTTTCGAAACACCTCCTGGGAGGCTTTTGCGGAGGCTTTCGGCAAAAAGGGTAAACGGCAGATGGGGCCCTTGTCCCGCCAGTGGGGTCGAGCGACCGGGGCGCCGGTTCTCTCCCTGCGGGGCGTCAAGGCCGTAAAAAAGGGGAAAGGTTGGGAGTTCTCGGGATTCCTCTCCCAGAAAGCTCTTTTTTCCACCTCTCGGTGCCCCTTTATCCTGGAAACGGCCAAGGGCCCCATTCCGGCCCTCCTCTCTTGCCATGGAGCCAGCACGCCCTTCGTCACGCAACCACGGATCCTCCTCTTCGTCTGACCGCCACCGGACGCCGACCTCTTTCGCCGTCTGGCGCCTTCTGCAATTCCTCCCACGGTAAACAGCATCCGCGGTTCGGGCTCGCTACTTGCGATAAGGGCCCGTGGCCTCCCATAATCCTGGCCGCGTCCAGAATGCTCCTCGCGGGGTTGCGCCGGGAGACCTCTACTCAGATACCTGCCTCCTCTTTTCGTCCCCCGCTGCGATACGGCGGCTCCAAGAGCGGGGTTCGCTTTTATCTTTTCCCAAACATCACTCCCGGCCAAACCCCGCGAGGAGCATTCTGGACGCGGCCAGGATTCTGGGGGAAAGGCCACGGGCCTCTATCGCAAGTAGCGAGCCCGAACCGCGGATGCTGTTTACCGTGGGAGGAATTTCAGAAGGCGCCAGACGGCGAAAGAGGTCGGCGTCCGGGTCGGCGGTCAGACGAAGAGGAGGATCCGGGGTCTGCATGACGAAGGGCGTGCTGGCTCCATGGGAAGAGAGGAGGGTCCGAATGGGGCCCTTGGCCGTTTCCAGATCCAGGGGCACCGAGAGGTCGAAAAAAGGAGCTTTCTGGGAGAGGATGCCCGAGACCTCCCAACCTTTCCCCTTTTTTACGGCCTTGACGCCCCGCAGGGAGAGAACCGGCGCCCCCGGTCGCTCGACCCACTGGCGGAAAAAGGGCCCCATCTGCCGTTTACCCTTTTTGCCGAAAGCCTCCGCAAAAGCCTCCCAGGAGGTGTTTCGAAACAGCCGGGTTCGAACCACCTCCCTGAGCCCGGCCCAGAAGGCCTCGTCGCCGATGAGTTTCCGGGCCATGTGAAAAACCATCGCACACTTGCCGTAGCCTATGGCCTGGCTGAGAGCGCTGGTGCGGCTGGAGAATTCCGACAGGGGGAACCCTTCGCCCCGAGGGACCAGGGTGGCATAGTTCCTAAGGATATTGACGCGATACTCCCGGGCTTTTTCCTTCGATTCGCGCTCCTTGTACAGGTAATCCGCAACGTAGGTCGTTAGCCCCTCGGACCAGTTTCCCTTGGAGTAATCGACCCAGACGCCGTTGCCCCACCAGGAGTGGGCTATCTCGTGACCAAGGCTTGTTTTGATAATGAAGGGAAGTTGTATTACGGTGCTTCCCAGGAGCGTCCAGGAGGGAAAGCCGTATCCGGTCGGGAAGAAGTTTTCCACCACCGCGAATTTTTCAAACGGGTATGGGCCTAAAAGCTTCTGGTAGAGGTTGAGGTAATCCCGGGCCGCAGCCAGGTAATTTGGGGCAAGGCCTTCACTCTGGGGATAGAAATAGGCATAAACCGGAATCTTCCCGGCCTTTTCTTCACTAATCCGGTAACGGCCCGCGGCCAGGGACAGGGAACGTATAGGGTAGGGAGCCACCCAGGTCGATTGGTTCGCCTCCTGTTGCTCCCTCCGACCGGATGTCACTCCTTCCCAGCCTTCGGGGGTCTCCAGACGGAGGGAGAAGGTCGCTGGGCCCGGACGATGCAGGTGCGGATACCAGCCGACCCCTCCGCTCAGAAAAGCGCCTCGGGGGGAAATGGTTCCGGCCACCCCGTAACTCGGGTTTTCGGTGTTGACGGGATTCTCGGGAGCCCGATCCTGAAATTTGCCCTCGTAACGTACGGTAAGGGACACTGTCTTGTTGCGGACAGCTTCGGGGATGGGAATGGTTAGATTTCCCTGCCCGGCGGAAAACCGGACGGGGGTGTTCCCAAGGGATACTTCTCTGACCGTTACCTCGGGAGAAAAAACCAGAACGATATCATCCGCCCCATCGGGGCGGAGGGATAGGGTGTCCGTGGCCCTGAGGGTTTGGCGCTCCGGAAGGAGTCTGACCCTCAGGTCATGGTGCAGTATCGTTGATGCAGCCGTGGCGAACTCCGGATTGGCCGCCATGACTGCCGATGCCGTGACAAAAAAAACGAATACCCTTCGAAGGAAATATTTTCTCATGTCCATCATTATACCCAAATAAGGAAAAACGCCAGGAGGCGAGAAAACTTACCGAAAAACGGCCACTTTTAATTCGTCAAGTGCGTTTGACAAATCCCCCGCCGGTTTTATTCTTAGCAAATCATACCTCGAATTTGTTGCCCATCCATTTCTCGGGCTCCAGGCAGACGGTTAAAGGAGACTAAAATTATGGCCACCAAAATGCCCCAAGTAGCTGATTGCTCGGTAAAGGACTGTGCCTACAACATGAACAAGGGATGCCACGCCCTGGCGATAACCATCGGCGAAGCCGCCAAGCCGGTCTGCGACACTTATTTCCAGGCCTCGGAACATGGCGGCGTACAAGACCTGACTGCCGGCGTCGGCGCATGCAAAATGTCCCAGTGCCAGTTCAATGAAAACTTTGAGTGTTCCGCCAAAAGCATCCACGTCGCATACAAGGAAAAGGAGCCGGACTGCACTACGTTTTCAACCAGGTAGTTCCCCTCCGGAAACCAAACAGACCGTCGAAAAAGAGCCTCTGTTATCCTGACCCTCAGGATCTGGGGCCGGGAGGGCCGATACCGCCACCCGGCCCTTTCGTTTTTCTTCCCGGGGAATCATTCCTCAAGCCTGTAAAAACCATTTTTCTATTTTCTTTTTTTCAGCACGGCTCAAACGCTTCAAAAATGCCTCACAACCTTCGCATTCATGCAAAAAATAAAAAATTGTTTTGCAAAAATGCGAATGGTGTTTGGCTTGGTATCGAAACAATAAAATGTATTTGAAAATAAAGCATTTTTCTGAACACTTCCTGCAGAATACCTCTTATCCTCTCAGGTGCGGTCGATTGATTTTCCACAGTTTTGCAAAGTTGCAAAAACAGTCTTCTCAAAAACTTCCGTATTCCTTTCCGCATTTCTGAAAACCCTCCTGGATTTAGAGACTTTTGCTGTATACATGTAAAAAATAAAACATTGGTATATAATTTGCTGCTACGAGACACAAGACCACCCACAACTGGAGGATGTTTCATGAAAGCTAACGTTAACGGCGTCACCCTGGGATACGATGAATGCGGAACGGGCCCTGCCCTGGTCCTCCTCCACGGGTTCCCTTTTGACCGCAGAATCTGGCGGAAACAGATGGAACCTCTGAGTTCGGCAGGGTACCGGGTCATTGCGCCGGATCTGCCCGGGTTCGGTGAGAGCGAGACGGGAAACGGATTTTCCGTTGCTTCAGATGCAGATGTAATTGCCGGCCTCCTCACTTACCTGGGGGTGGGCAGGGCTGTCTTCTGTGGTCTCGGTTTGGGGGGGCGGGTCCTGTTCGAACTGTTGGAACGGCACCCCCAGAGGCTTGCGGGGGTTTGTTTTGCCGCTACAGCCATCCGGCCCTGGGACGAGATCGAAGGGCCGGCCCTCGAGGAGTTCGAACAGTCGGTCCTGAGCGGACAGGGCAGGGCCTTTCTGGGGGCGGTGGAGAGGTTGTTCTGGGCCGGGGCCGAGGAGCTGAAGGATTCGGCAACCCGGGAGGAGATGCTGACACAGGCCGCAGGGTGCGATTCGCTTAGTCTGGCTGGAGGGCTGGGCGCCCTTTGTGAAAGGAAAGATTATACCGACCTGGCCCGCAACCTCAAGCGACCCGCCCTGGTCCTTGCAGGGGAGTTCGATCGGGTTATCCCGCCCGGAGAATGCCGGTTTCTGGCGGCCTCCCTCCCTCGATTCAGTTTTCGAACCATTCCAAGGGCAGGGCACCTGGCCAACCTTGAACAGGCTGAAATCTTCAACGAGGCTCTGCTGGCCTTCCTGGCCGGCCTCTACCAGCGCTTCTCCGGCTATTGCGGACTGGGGGAAGTGGCCTGAAAAGATGATTTTCACGAAAAAAGCCCGCCGATATCGGCGGGCTTTTCGTTTGTCCGGAGGTTTGGTGTTTTAACCCTGGTTTTCCTTTTCCAGGAGCCCTGCGATAGCACTCATGAGCCGGTCGACGATCAGCAGCTGGGTCTCTTTGCCGTCTTCGAGGAGAAAAAGGTCCGAAAAATCCAGCGGAGGGCCGAAGGTCACCGAAGCCTTCTGTCCGATACCGGGGAATTTCCATTTATTCAAGCCGGTCAGGGCTGTCGGGATAACCGTAGGCCGGGTATCGTAGATCAGCTTGCCGACCCCTCGGTTTCCCTTTCCCAGCTCTCCGTCCTTGTTCCGGGTCCCCTCCGGAAACAACATGACCTTTTGATTCTGCAGCAGGTCGGCGAGCATCCGGCCGGCGCGTACGTCCCGCCCCCGCTTTACGGGGAAGGCTCCCCAGGATCGAAAAAGGGCGCTGAGAAACGGGTTTCGGAACAGCTCCTCCTTGGCCGGGGCCCAGAGCATGTGCAGGGGATGCGCCCACATTACCGCCCAGGGCAGGAAAACCGTTTCGTAGCCGGATATGTGGTTCGAAGCCACCAGGACCCCGCCGGTCTTGGGCAGGTTTTCCGTGCCTGAAATCCGGAAGCGGTTCAGGCCCGAAGCATATAATCCGATGACGTAAGCGGCGAACGTGGCCCAGAATCGTCGAATGAGAGATGCTTTCAAAAAAACCTCTGAATGATGATGGATTATTAGAGCGAGATATATAACATTTTTCCCCAGTTGCGGGCAATGATAATTCGGTCTCGATTGTTCGGTCGTTATCCGGTAAGATGATCCCATTTCATCCGTTACAGAGGACAGATACGCTTTTGTGTAGGGGCAGGCCCGTGTGCCTGCTCAGGGCGGCCACAGGGGGCCGCCCCTACAATTTTGAATCAACGCCTTCAAAAGGTATCCCCCATGCCCCGAATTCTTGTGGCAGCCCGGATTGGAGCTTTTTCCCTCTGGACTGCCAGTATCATCTGGTTGTCTCTGACCTCCCATCCACCCCGCCTGCCGATAGGTTTTTTGAACTGGGACAAAGCCCAGCATGCACTGGCCTATGCGCTTCTGGCGCTCCTGGGCGGGTGGGCCTTCTCAATTTTTTCCCGCTCCGGCGCCCGCGCGTGGCTGACGGCCTTCCTTTTTGCCGTTCTCTTCGGCGCCCTCCTGGAAATCGCCCAGGGGGTCTTCACCCGCGTCCGGACACCCGACATTACCGACCTGGTCGCCGATGCCATCGGGGCCGGAACGGTCTATCTGACGGCGGTAACCTCCCTTTTTCTCCGGGACAGGTTTGGAAGACGTGGTTGAGTGATGCAGGGCAACGACTTTCAGGAAAAGATCCTTCGGGCCGCTTCCCGCGGAGCCGTCATCCTGACCGCCACCAAACGGCTGAGCCGGAATTTGAGGCGGCTGTTCGATGCGGAGAGGGCCGAGAAGGGGGCGAGGGTCTGGCCCACCCCACGGATTCACAGCGCCGATTCGTGGCTCGCCAAGACCCTGGCTTCCGTCGGGGAGGACTGGCGGCTCCTGGGCGGCGACCAGGTGCAATGCCTGTGGGAGGAAGTCATCGAGGCCGATGCCATCCGCTTCGGCCTGGATCTGCTGCAGGCGCCAGCGAGCGCCCGGAAGGCTCGGGAGGCCCATGAACTTCTCGTCGAGTACCGGGTAGACCTTTGCGGTTGGCCACTGATCGATGACCACGAGGCTTTTCTTCGATGGAGAGGTCTTTTTCTAGAACGCTGCGCCGCGGGAGAGTGGCTGGAGCCGGCCCTCGCTTCCGACCGACTGGCGGCCGCTCTGGAACAGGGGGAGGTCGCCGTTCCCGGCGAACTCCTCCTGGTGGGATTCGACGACCTGCCTCCCCGACTGAAAAGACTGGAGGACCTTTTGACCCGTCTCGGCTGCACGACGGGTGAGATTCCTCCCCCGACCCAAGTGGAAGGAGAACAGGTTCTTCTTCCTTGCGCCGACCTTCGCGACGAGGTCCGGAGGGCGGCCTGCTGGGCCCTCCAAAAGATCGAAGAAGGGACCGAAAGGGTCGGCATCGTCGTTCCCGACCTTCGAGCCTACCAGCCCCTGATCGAACGGATTTTCCGCGAAGAGATAGCGCCTTCCTCCCTCGTCTCCCTCGATGAGGAGGAGAGCGGGTTCAGTTTCTCGCTCGGAGGGCCGCTCTCCGAGCAGGGTCCGGCAGCGGCGGCCCTGACCATACTTGAGACCGGAAAATGGGTGAGCCTCGCCGAGGTCGGGTTTCTGCTTCGCACCCCCTACCTTGGCGGAAGCCGGGAGGAGGAGGCGTCAAGGGGCCTGCTCGAAGGATATTTGAGGTCCCTGGGCGGGGGGGATTTCGGGCTCGATGAATTGGCGACCCTCAGTGAAGGCAAAACGACCGGGAGGGGGACTCCCCGGCCCTGCGTCGTCATGGCCGGGATTTTTCGGACCCTTTTGAATGCCACGGAGGAAACAGGTCCCTTTCCCCCCGGGGAATGGGCCCACCTTTTCAGCTCCCTTCTTGAAAGAGTCGGCTGGCTCGGCGGCAGGCCCCTCGACAGCCTCGAATTCCAGGTCAGAAAGGCCTGGAGCGACAAGCTCCTATCCGGAATGGCCGCCCTGGACGCCGTTTCCCGTCCCCTCTCCAAGCCGAAGGCCCTCGCTTTGCTACGGCGGATGGCCTCCGATATCGAATTTCAACCCGAGACTCCCGAGGGTCCCATTCAGGTGGTCGGGCAACTGGAGGCGGCAGGTCTGGCCTTCGACCACCTTTGGGTGATGGGCCTGCACGAGGAGTCCGTGCCTCCTCCCGCACGCCCCAACCCTTTTCTGCCTGCGGGGCTCCAGATTGCCGCCGGTATGCCCAGGGCCGATGCCCGACGGGAAACCGATTTTTCCGCCCGGGTCCTGCGGCGCCTTGCCGCAGCGGCTCCTGAGACGATTTTCAGTTATCCCCTTCGGAACGGGGACTGCCTCCTGAGGCCCAGTCCACTGCTTTCCCATCTTCCCATCGGCACGGTAAATCACGGCTCGAGCCGGGCGCCCGCCGGCCTCATCCGGGATGCCGCAGCTGAACTGGAGGTTATCGAGGATGTCTCCGGACCGCCCCTTGCCAAGGGAGGCGAACTCTCCGGAGGAACGGCCATCCTCAAGGACCAGGCCTTGTGCCCCTTCCGGGCCTTCGCTCATCACCGCCTTCACGCGAAGGCCCTCCAGACACCGGGGGTCGGTATCGAGCCTTCTCTCCGAGGCACACTCCTGCATGCCGTCCTCGAGGAATTCTGGGGGAGGGCCCGCAGTTGGGAAACCCTGGTCAACCTCGATGAAGAGAAATTGGACAGCCTGATCGTCGCGTCTGTGGAGACGGCCCTGGCCCGGGTCCGTCTCCGGACGGCGAGACCCATCGCCGAACCCTTGCAGAAAATCGAGAAAGAGCGCCTTTGCCGCCTTGTACGGGAATGGCTGATGGAGGTGGAGGCGAAAAGGACGCCCTTCACCGTGGTGGAGCTGGAGCGGGAGCATCAGGAAAACTTCGGTGGGGTCTCCTTTCGCACACGGGTCGACCGGATCGATGAACTCTCCGGGGGAGGACGGCTTATCCTCGATTACAAGACCGGACGGTTCGACCTCAACAATCTGCTGGCGGAACGCCCCCTGGAACCGCAGCTTCCCATCTACGGGGTGGGGGAGAGGGACGGCCGGTTGGCCGGAGTGGGGGTCGCGGTACTGCGCCGAGGTGAATGCGGGCTTAAGGGCGTGGCCCGGGCAGATGACATCCTGCCCCGGACGGGAGCCTTCGACGGTTCGAGGCCCGCCGAAAAACACGGGTTGGAGGGATGGGACACCCTGCTGGAGCGCTGGCGGGCCGGGCTGGAAATCCTGGGTCGGGAATTTGCCGCAGGAGCGGCGGCCGTATCCCCCGTTGACTTCCAGAAAGCCTGCCGTTACTGCGACCTGGGTGGTTTTTGCCGTGTTGACGAGGCAGCCCGCCCCCCGAGACAGGAAGAAGGAGACGAAGAATGACGGTCGTCGATGATGCCGGGTCCCGACTTGCCGCCATCGACCCGGCCCGCTCCTGCATTGTACAGGCCCCGGCCGGTTCGGGGAAAACGGAACTGCTGATCCAGCGTTTTCTCGCTCTGCTCGGGACGGTTCGGGCCCCCGGGGAGATCCTGGCGATCACCTTTACCCGCAAAGCCGCGGGCGAGATGCGAACCCGCCTCCTGCAGGCTCTGGCAACGGCGCCGGAGGCCGAACCCGCCACGCCCCACCAGAGGCTGACCCGGGAACTGGCCCTGGCGGTGCTCGCCCGGGACCGGGAGCTCGGCTGGAGGCTGCAGGAGACCCCCTCGCTCCTTTCGATTCAGACCATCGACAGCTTCAATGCCTCCCTGGTCAGAAAAATGCCCTGGATTTCCCGGTTCGGCGGAATGCCGGAAATCGCGGATGACCCTGCTGTTCTTTACCGGGAGGCCGCTCGTAGAACTCTCTCCCGAATCGAGGGGGAGGGCCGGGGGAGGGCGGAGGTCTCCATCGTCCTGGCCCATCTCGACAACCGCCTCGATTCCCTCCGAGAGATGCTGGTGTCCATGCTGCAGCGCCGGGACCAATGGCTCCGGCACCTGGTCGGCAGGCGAGGAGAGGTGCAGCGGCAATTGCTGGAGAAAAGTCTGAGGTCGGTGGTCGAAGAGCACCTGGCCCAGGCCCTCGGGGCACTTTCCGGCGACCTTCGGGAGCCTCTTGCTTCCCTGGCCCGCTACGCCGGAGACAACCTGGCCGCTGAAGGCAAAACAGGTCCTGCATCCCGCCTCGCGGGGCTGGGGGCCTTTCCCTCACCCAGGGCGGAAGATCTTCCTGCCTGGAAAGGGATCGCCGAGTTGCTGCTGACCGCTGAGAGGCCAGGTGCGCCGGCGGGTCAACCGGAGCAACGGTTTTCCGCCCGGAAAAGCGGGACCGGAAGCCGAGGCCAAAAGGCGCATGGAGGAAATGCTCCAGTCGTCTGGCCGGCGAAGAGGGTTTCGCCGGGCTCCTGGGCCTGGTCCGGGGGCTGCCCGAAGCGGCCTATCCCGACGAGCAGTGGCAGGTCCTCGAAGCCCTGGTGGAACTGCTGGAGCTGGCCGTCGCCGAACTCTGGCTCGTTTTCCGGGAGGAGGGACAGGTCGATTTCGCCGAAGTCTCCCTGAAGGCTCTCCAGTCCCTCAGGGAAAACGGGGCGCCCTCGGAACTGCTGCTGAGGCTCGATGCCCGGATCAACCATATCCTGGTGGATGAGTTTCAGGACACCTCACACCTCCAGTTCGCTCTTCTGGAGCAGTTGACCGAAGGATGGCAGCCCGGGGACGGCCGCACCCTCTTTCTGGTGGGCGATCCGATGCAGTCGATCTATCGGTTTCGGGAGGCGGAGGTGGGCCTTTTCCTCAGGGCCCGGAGGAAAGGCGTGGGAAACGTCCCCCTGGAGCCGCTGCTTCTCACGTCCAATTTCCGCTCTCAGGCCGGAGTCGTCGCGTGGGTGAACAAGGCGTTTCGGCGAGCCTTCCCTGCAAGGGAGGAAATCGAGCGGGGAGCGGTGGCCTATTCCGAAGCTCGCCCCGTCCGGGAGGAGCTTGCAGGCCCAGCTGTGACCGTTCATTCCCGAAACGGCCGGGATGACGCTGCCGAGGCGGAAGAGGTGGTGGCCCTGGTCCGGCAAGTCATTGTCCGGGTCGGAGGAAGGGACGGTGGCCGTCCTGGTCCGCTCCCGAAGCCATCTGGGCGAGATCCTTCCCGCGCTGCGGCGGGCCGGATTGCGGTACCAGTCACAGGACATCGACCCCCTGGGGCAGCGGCCCGTCGCCCGGGACCTGACCGCGCTGACCCGGGCATTGCTCCATCCCGGCGACCGACTGGCTTGGTTGACCGTCCTGCGGGCGCCCTGGTGCGGTCTTCGACTCACCGACCTGCATGCGCTTTGCGAGGGCCGCTCCGAGTCCACCGTTTCCGAATTGCTCGGGGACTCGGCCCGCATGGCATCTCTTTCCGAGGACGGCAGAGGGAGGGCCCTGCGGGTTATGGAGGTCATGACTCGCGGACGGCAGCAACGGGGGAGGCTCAGCCTTCGACGGCTGGTGGAGGGCTGTTGGCTCGCCCTCGGTGGACCGGCCTGTGTCGACGCGCCGGCCGCCGAAGATGCCGGGCGGGTCTTCGACCTCCTGGGAACCCTCGATCAGCGGAGGCGATCTGCCCGCCCTCGAACGACTGGAGGAGGGCCTGGCCAGGCTTTTTGCCGCTCCCGATGCGGAGGCCGACGGCCGTCTCCAGGTCATGACCATCCACAGGGCCAAGGGGCTTGAATTCGACACGGTCATCCTTCCGGGCCTCGGACGAAAACCGGTATCCCCCGCAGCCCCCCTGCTGCGGTGGCTTGAACACCCCGAGGCGGGCCTTCTGCTGGCGCCCATCGCCCCCCGTGACGGCCGAACCGAGGACCCGATTTATAACACCCTGGGGAGGTTGGAGCGCGAGAAGGAAGACCTGGAGACGACCCGTCTCCTCTACGTCGCTGCCACCCGGGCCCGCTCCAGGCTCCACCTTCTCGGCCATGCCGAAACGGGGCGGGACGGAGGGCCCCGGCCGCCCTCGGGCTCACTTCTGTACAAATTCTGGGATTCGGTGTCTCATGCCTTCGAATCGGACCAGGCCGCCGAAGAAAGAGAGGCGCCCCGGGAGAAAGCCCCCTCGGGGCCCCTTCTCCTGCGCCGTCACTTTTCCGGGTGGTCTCCGCCCCCGATGCCGACGGTGAAAATGACCACTGTAACACCATCGGCGGCCCCCTCTCGGTTGACCGAGGAGCAGATGCCGGGGAGGGGGGGCGATGAATGGGAATCCATGCTCGCCCGACATGCAGGGACCGTTATCCATGGTCTGCTGGAGGAGATTGCCTGCCGGGGGACTGACGACTGGCAGGGACTGCGCAAAGGGGACCTCAAGGTCCGAATCGAAAGGAGACTTGGCCGACTGGGAACCCCGTCCGGAAAAATTGACCGGGGTGCGGAAAAGGTGCTGCGAGCCGTGGAAGCGTGTCTTCTCGGGGAAAGAGGTCGGTGGATCCTGAGACAACGAAAGGAGTCGGCCTGTGAATTTGAACTTTCCGGGATAATCGACGGTCGTTTGCTGCGTGCGGTTGTCGACCGCACCTTTATCGAAGAGGACGGCACCCGGTGGATCATCGACTACAAAAGCAGCGAGCCTCAAGGTGAGGATACGGGCGCCTTCATGGAGGGTGAAATGGAGCGTTACCGTGCCCAGTTGAGCGCCTATGCAAGCCTTTTTCGTCAAATGGAACCGGCAAGACCCTTGCGGGCCGGGCTCTATTTCCCCCTAATGGATGGCTGGCGCGAAGTCCCCCTGGATGAAGTCTGATATAATGAGAAAATAATCCAGGGGGCAAGAGATGATTTTTAACAATTATTTTCTGGGGAGTTTTGAAGTTTCTGTTTTCATCAAGCTGCTGGTAGCCGCTTTTGCTGGAGCCGCGGTTGGGTTCGAGCGGGAAAAGTCGGGCCGGCCGGCGGGGCTGAGAACCCACCTGCTCGTTTCCGTGGGGTCCTGCCTGGTCATGGTGGTTTCGGAGGCTTTTTTCCTGAAGTACAGTTACCTGACCGCCGACAGCGCGATCCGGATCGATCCCGCCCGAACAGCGGCCCAGATAGTCAGCGGAATCGGCTTTCTGGGGGCGGGGGTCATCATCAAGGAGGGTCTCTCGGTTCGCGGCCTTACCACGGCCGCCAGCCTCTGGGTGGTGGCGGGGCTTGGGATGGCTTTCGGAATGGGGCTGTTTTTCCCCGGTTTCTTCGCAACCGGGATCGTCGTATTCAGCCTTTTTTTCCTCAAAAAAATGGAACCGGCCTTAAAAAAAGACCAATATCTCAACCTGAAGGTCGTCGCCTGCCAGCGTGACTCGTTGTACCAGGAGATTGAGGAGATCTTCACGGAAAAAAAACTCCGCATCGCCGAGTTCGGGTCATCCCTCGACATTTCTTCAGGGGAGGTCTCTTTCGAGTTCGTTCTCAGTCAGCAAAGAAGGCGGATCGGCCGGGAATTGACCGCCGAGATTTCCCGCCTGGAAGGAGTCAGGAAGATTTCCTTCTATTGATTCTCGGAGGATTTCAGCCAACCGGTGATGGCGTCGCAAAAAGTCCGCCCTAGGACGTTACGGCATTTTTTCAGGACCTCGACCTACCTGATGCAGGACTTCGCCCGTGAAAAGCCACTGAGCCTAGTAGGACGAATTCTTTACTTTGCCATCCCATGAGTTTTCGCGAAAGCATCAAGAAGAAGCGTCAATCCCGGTGGATGGAATCACCGCCGAAAGGGGAGGCGCCCGGCTTCGGCCCGGATGGCGCCGGTCCTTCGGCGGTCGCCGAAACTGAATCAGATCCCGGGGTTTTGTCAGGTCGGCCGGCAGTGGATGCGGACCCGGCCCGGCGGCAGGGAAGGGCCAACTTTAGAATCTGCCCCCGGCTGGCAACAAGGATGTTCTTTTTGGAAAGTTCAGGGGTAAAATCCCGCCCCTTGCAGAGCACGTCATAGGAGCTGTTATAGCTGAGTCCGGGAATAAATGCCGGCAAGGTGTAGTCGATACCGTCCACCCGGCAGGAAATGCTCCCGTCTAAACTTTTCTCCCCGCCATCTTTTCGACCGTTGCCGTTCGTGTCCTCAAAGGCGTCGATGATAAGGGTCCCTCTTTCGGTCGCCATCGGGGGGGCAGGGCCGAAGATAAGGTTAAAGATATTTCCCGTTCCCGACCCGGGCTTTTTCTGGTCGAGATTGAATTTCTTCTGAGTCCCTGCGGCCTGGGCAGGGACTTCAGGCAGGAACAAAAAAGGAAGTAAAATCAAGAAAATGAAGATGAAGGGTAACCCTTGGATTTTTTTCAATGTTATTGAATCCTTTGATTGCAGCGGGGGCCGTTGAGGCCTTTTTCCGGATTTTTTCTGGCAATTATACCTTTTTTGAGTGCAGAATGCATACCTGAATCTCGGTCCCCTTTTCCTGACTTTCCGTCGGCGTTTCCTGATCATATACCGGGAGCGCGGACTCAGCCGGAATTTCGAAGGCGGAGAAAAATGAAGTATATTGTCGGATTTCGTAACCTGATCGGTGATGAAGAAACCATGGCGCCGAAGATGGCGGAAATTCTTGGAATGAGCCTTTACGATGCCCGTCTGCGACTGCGGGCGGCCGACGGGGGGCCCGCAGTCGCGGCGCTTTTCCACGAGCTCGAAGGGGCCCGGGCCTGTTCCCGGGCACTGGGCAATGCGGGGTTTCAAGCCGTTGTCCTGACCCCGGAGATGATCGAAACCGAGGCCGACAGATTCCTGGTAAGAAGTTTTTCCCTCGGCGTCGGCGGGCTTGGCGCCATCTCCAGGCAGGGGGAAACCCTGGAAATTCCCTTCCCCAGCGTTGACCTGATCCTGCGCGGTACGCAGATCATGCGTCAGACGGAAACCGAAACCGTCCGTGAAAAGAAGTTCAGCCTGGGCAGGGCCGTTATTTCCGGGGGCCTGGTTATGACAAAAAAAACCACGACAACCCATGAGACGTCCACCGAATCCCGTGAAAATTTTCTCCATCTCTACGCCGGAAGCCTTCCCCCCGTCGTTTTCCGGGAAAGCGCCGTGCTGTATGACTCCCTTGGGGCCGACATGCAGCCATCCCGCCAGCTCAACTTCAATTTTCTTCTTCAGAGGCTGAAAACAAAGTGCCCGGACGCCGTCTTCGACGACCGGCTGATGAATCGGCTCGGTCAGTCGCGGGTCCTGGGGTCTTCGCTGCCCCCCGAGAGCCACCTCGACATCGCCGTGTCCCTTCTAGCGGCGGCCCTGCGGCGGCCGGCACCAGGCTTTTGAAGAGCTGCATCCCGAAAAAATCATTTCCTCTTGGTTCTTGATTCATGTCGACGACTCTTCTTGTGATTTCGGCCGTATCGCTTCTCTCCTGGCTCTACCTCTGGTTGTTCCGGGGAGGATTTTGGAAAACCGATGAAACCCTGGACGGCGGCCATCCGGGAAAAAATGCAAAGCAAAAAATGGCCTTCGGTGGCCGTGGTCGTTCCGGCCAGAAACGAAGCCGATGTCCTTCCCCGTTCCCTTTCCACCCTGCTCAAGCAGGATTATCCCGGAGCATTCCATGTCTTTCTGGTGGATGACCACAGCGACGACGGAACAGGGGCCGTTGCCCGGGAAACCGCCCGCAACCTCGACAGGGAGGACAGGTTGACGGTGGTGGCAGGCGAGCCGTTGCCCCCGGGTTGGACGGGCAAGCTGTGGGCGGTGGAGCAGGGGATAGGCAAAGCCCGGCCCATGAAACCCGAATTCCTGCTGCTCACCGACGCCGATATCGCCTACGCCGACGAAAAAGACGTCGCCAGGCTGGTCGGGAAAGCCCTGGAGGAGCAGCGCGACCTGGTCTCTCTTATGGTGCGTTTGAGGGTAAAAAGTCTCTGGGAGCGGCTGCTCATCCCGGCCTTCGTCTATTTCTTCGCTATGCTCTACCCTTTCTCCTGGGCCAAAAACCCCCGACGCAGGCTGGCCGCGGCCGCCGGTGGCTGTCTACTGGTAAGACGCGAAGCCCTGGAGCGCGCAGGGGGGCTCGCTCCGATCCGCGCGGAGCTCATAGACGACTGCTCCCTGGCCGCCCTGATAAAGAAACAGGGTAGGGCCGGAGGGGGGCAGGATATGGCTCGGCCTGGCGGGAAGCGTCCTCAGCCTCAGGCCCTATGACGGTCTCGGGGAAATCTGGAAGATGGTGGCCCGCACCGCTTTCGTCCAGTTGAAATACTCCTACCTTCTGCTCGCCGGGACCGTGGCCGGGATGGTGCTGGTTTTTCTCGCTCCCCCGGTGGGCGCCGTGGCGGGGCTCGCAGGCGCCTGCCTGCAGCCCGGGAAGGGGACCTGGTGGAAGGGCCGCGGCGGGGCTGACCGCCTGGCTGCTGATGGCCCGGACCTACGCCCCCATGGTGCGCTGGTACGGCCTGCCGAAGTGGTATTCCGCCCTCCTGCCGTTCTCGGCCGGGCTCTACACCCTGATGACTCTCGATTCGGCCCGGCGTTTCCGTCGCGGAGGCGGGGGGCTCTGGAAGGGACGAACCTACCCGGTGGCAGGGGAGGACTAAGGGCGACGCATGCGTCGCCCTTACGGGCTGTTTGTACTTCGCGTTAAAAATTGCTACTATTCCGCTCTCCGCCTTTAGCCAACACTGACCCAATCATTCTGAGGACCATGTATCTCGATTACTTCGGTTTCAGGGAAACCCCGTTTTCCATCGCCCCCGACCCCCGCTATCTCTTCATGAGCGAGCGGCACCGGGAGGCCCTGGCCCATCTGCTCTACGGCATCCGGAGCGAAGGGGGATTCGTCCTGGTGACTGGGGAGGTCGGCACCGGCAAGACCACCGTGTGCCGCTGCCTGCTGGAGCAGGTGCTGGAGTCGACCGATATCGCCCTGGTGCTCAACCCCAAGCTAACCGCGGCCGAACTTCTTGCGACTCTCTGCGATGAGCTCCGGATCGAGTATCCCGAGGGCAATACCAGCATCAAGCTTTTCGTGGACCGCATCAACGCTCGTCTTCTCGATGCCCACGCCCGGGGCCGGCGGACGGTCCCGATCATTGACGAGGCGCAGAACCTCGGGGCCGAGGTCCTCGAGCAGATTCGCCTTCTGACGAACCTGGAGACGGACCGGCAGAAGCTGCTGCAGATCATCATGCTCGGCCAGCCCGAACTCCTCGAGCTCCTGTCGAGCCCCGAGCTTCGTCAGTTGTCCCAGAGGATTACCGCCCGGTACCATCTCGATCCGCTTTCCCCTTCCGAAGTCGAGGCCTACCTGAGACACCGCCTGGAAGTCGCGGGGATGCAGCGGCAACTCTTCTCCCGAAGAACCCTTGATCGTCTATACAGGCTGAGCCGGGGGATCCCCCGGCTGGTCAACATCATCTGCGACCGGGCGCTGTTAGGAGCGTTCGTTCAGGGGCGCGATGTCGTCGATCGCAAAACGCTCGATCGGGCCGCCAGGGAGGTCTTCGGGGAAACCCAGGGACGGAGAAAAAAGAGGCCCTCCCCCGGATGGCGGATCCTTCTTGCAGGTGCCCTTCTTGGGGGCGCCGTAGCCATCGGCGGCGGCCTGACCGGGCAATGGGCTCTTCCCGCAGGAATCGGGGCTCTCCTGCCGGCGCCCCGGGCACAGGCACCTTTGTCCCCTGCCGCCGGAGCGTCTCCGTCCGCCGCCGTCCCGCCGAAAGCCGATGAGGGGTGGATAAAGGCCCTCGTCAGGGACCACAGCGAAGAAGCCGCTTTCGCGGCTCTGTTCCAGAAATGGGGCATCACCTTCCGACCGGAAGAAAAAGGAAGCCCCTGCGATTTCGCCCGCGCCAAGGGTCTTCTCTGCCTGAACGAGACGGGGAGCTTCCGCACCCTCGACCTTCTGAACCGTCCGGCGGTGCTCAGGCTGCAGGACGTCCGGGGCGGGGAATTTTACGCGCCCATGGTGGGAAAGAGTGAAAAATTCGCTCTCCTGAAGGTCGGTGACAAGGAAGAAAAGGTTCCCCTAGAAGAGATCCGAAAGCATTGGATGGGCCAATTCACTCTCCTCTGGCAGCCGCCCCCCGGCTTCGAGGGAGTCCTGAAAGTCGGGAACCGGGGAGACGAGGTCGCCTGGCTCGATCGGCGACTTGCTGCCGCCCAGGGAGGGACCTCGTCAGCTCTCAAGAACCCCTTGTTCGATGAAACCATGGCGGGCAGGGTGAAACAATTTCAGCTGGCCATGGGGCTGGTGCCCGACGGCGTGGTGGGAAGCCGGACCCTGATCCTTCTCAACACCGCTGCCGGCACAAAGGTCCCGGTGCTCCGCGGCGCGGAATAAGGGGTCCTTACATGTCTTTTATCCTTGATGCGTTGAAAAAGGCCGAGCAGAAGCGTCGGGAGGGGTCTGTTCCCGATTTGCAGACGATGCACGTTCCCGGGCCCGATCGCCCCCGGAAAAAACCCCTCTGGCTCCCCGTCCTGACGGCAGTCCTCGTGGCAAACTGCGGACTCCTGGCCTGGCTCGTCTTCAGCACCCCCGACACCGGACTGAAAAAGGTGGTCCGGGTTGCGCCGGCTTCGCCCCCTGTCTCAACGAAAAAGGCAGAGCCGGGGCCTGCAGCGAGGCACGTTCCGCCTCCCGCTGTCGAGCCTTCCCGACCGGGTCCGGGGGCCGGAATAGATCCCATTCTGGCGGCGGTTCAACCGTCCGCCCGAAACGACGCTGCCGGCGTCGCTTCCGCGGCCCCCCGGGAGACGGCAAAAAACGCCATCTCTCCGCCGAAGGCCGAAGGAGCCCTCCACCAAAGGCCTGCCGCCCCTACCGTGAAGAAGGAAAAAAGAACGGATGCCGACGAATCGGCGGACTCCTCGCCTGCATCCGGCGTTTCGCCGGAGCCTGCCGGGAAACGAGTCTATGAGATTGATGAGCTGCCCGAAGGGGTCCGCCGGGACCTTCCGGCACTGACGCTCTCTCTGCATTTCTACACGCCCAGGGCGGGGGCTCGTATGGTCCGGATCAACGGCAGGAATCTTCGCGAGGGGGATGCAGTCGGCGGTGGGGTGACGGTGGACGAAATCACCCCCGAAGGAGTGATCTTTAAGCTTCAGGGCTATCGGTTCGAGGTGCCGGGGTTGACGGTGGGGCGCCGGCCGTCATAGGGGACGCTGCTCACGAAACGAAAAAAATCGTACGCTGAGACTTGCCGAGAATCCGCATCGGCCGATACTTTCCTTTTTCCACCTGCCTGCTCTGCCGCCAAATACAGGAGTCGTTTTAATCCCTTGGATGATGAGCCCTTTTTGGCTGCAAAGAGATTGCGAGACCGGAATTGTTCTAGAAGGGAATCCCTCGCAAACCGTTCCATTGGTTAACCAAGAAACCCCACCCACTCGACGGTCAACGTCGGCACTCCAAATTCCTCCTCCACCTTCCCCTTTAGCAAATAGGGACGAGACCTCGAAAGCTTTTGACAAAACCGCTCATAGGCCTTGGGGAAGAAGGTCGCATCGAAAATGGCAGAAGTGTCCTCAAAGGAGACAAACTCCATGGGCCGTCCGTTCTTGTCCTGCACGGGCTTCCCGGTCACCCACCATCCAACCATAGTGATATAGCGCCCCACCCATTCTCCCATTCGCGCTGCCGGCACCGGTCGGAGCCTCGCCAACTCTCGCCTGTGCAGCAGAAGCGGATGGCAGGAAAGGAGCATCCCCAAGGTCTCTACCTCCTGGTTGAGCACTGTCTTCTCATCATAGGGAGGCGGCGAGGGAAGGTTCGCTTCCGGTTCCTCGAAGAGAAGCCCCTCCCTGCGGTCGAATCTCTGGTGGAAGCGAAGCAGCTCCCACAGAAGACGCGGCCTCTTCTCTTTTGTTTCCAGTGTGTCGAAACAACCCGCCTTAACCAGAAGCCGGGCGTCGGAGGGGGCAATGTCCACTCTTTTGAGGAATTCGACGAAGCTTCGGTAGGGGCCGCCTTTTTCCCGCTCCCGAAGGAGGGCCTCGGCCGCCTTGTGCGAAAGTCCCTCGATTTGCATCAGGCCCACTCTGACCAGGCGTCTTTTCCCTGTATAGGGCCAGGAACTCTCGTTGATGTCGGGAGGCAGGACCTTGAGGGCCATACGCCGGGATTCGGAGACGTAGGCGAAGGGGGAGTAGTATCCCCCTTGGTTGGAGATAACTGCCGCCATGAACTCGGCCGGGTGGTTGGCTTTCAGATAGGCGCTCTTGCAACTCACCAGGGCGTAGCTGGCCGAATGTGGTTTGCAGAAGGAGTAGCCGGCAAAGGAGAGGATCTGGTTCCAGACCTCCCGCAGAGCCTTCTCGGAGACACCCTTTTTCAGCCCTCCAGAGAAAAACATCTGCCGGAAGTCTTCGAGCTTCTTCTCCTTGTGCTTCTTGCTGATGATCTTTCGAAGCTGGTCCCCCTCGAATGCGGAAAAGTCCGCGAGGGCCATGGCCATTTGGGTGATCTGCTCCTGGTAGACGGCGATGCCGTAGGTCTCGGCGAGGACCTCGTCCAGAAGCGGATGGAGGGAGTTCCAGACTTTCCCCCGCATGCGGGCGACGAATTCGAGGATATAGGCGTTGGCAGCCGGGCGGATGATGGAGGAGGCGATGACCAGGTGCTCGAAGAGGTCGCATTGGTCTTTTCTCGGGTTGCCGATCCACATGCGTTTCAGAAGCTGGCGGGTGGCTGGCGACTCGATGTAAAAGCACCCCATCGTCTCGCCGGTGCAAAGAAGCTCGCGGGTCCTCGCATCTTCAAGAGGCTGCCAGGTGGCGTAATCGATCTCGGTTTCCGTGTTCGCCTTGACTGCTGCGATAGCGTCCCGGATGACGGCCAGGGAGCGGTTTCCCAGAATGTCGATCTTGACAAGCCCCGCGGCCTCGGTCTGGTCCTTCTCCCACTGGATGACCGGCAGTCCCTTGGCGGAAACCTCCACCGCAACGAAGCGGCGGATTTCGTCCGGGACCACCACCAGCCCGCCGCAGTGCAGGGAGAGGTGCCGAAGCTGCCCTTTGAGCCTCATGGCGGTGCGCAGGATGGCCTGCCAGTCTTCGCTCAGTTTCTCCCCCTTGAAAAGGGGGTGCCCTTCCACGGCCCGGGCCGTCTGGTCGGCCTTCCAGTAACCGGAGATGCGCTCGGTCAGCACCTTGATCTCCCCGTCCGGCATCCCAAAAACCTTGGCCACTTCGCGAAGAGCCCCTCGGCCCTTGAACCCCACCTGATTGGCGACCATGGCCGCACGCTTCGCCCCGTAGCGGGCGAAGGCGAAGTCGAGGACCGCGTCGCGCTCGTCCCAGGGAAAATCGATGTCGATATCGGGCGGATCGACCCTCCCCGGGTTGAGAAAGCGCTCGAAGAAGAGGTTGTGGCGGACCGGGTCGACGTGGGTGATGCCCAGGCAATAGGCGACAAGCGACGCCGCGGCGCTTCCCCGCCCGCATGTGCGGGGGGACTGCTTGGCGATCTCCTCGACGACCAGGAAATAGTGGGCGAAGCCCTTCGCGCGGATGATGGCCAGCTCCTTCTGCAGCCTCGCCTCCACCTGTTCGTCGATCCCCCCGTAGCGCCACAGGGCCCCCTTGCGGGCACGGCGCTCCAGTTCGGCAAAAGCGTCCGCGCATCCCATCTCCCGAAAGGCCGGAAAGATCGTCTCGGAAAAATCCCAGTCGGTCTTGCATGCCGAGGCGATGCGAGCCGTGTTCTCCAGGGCCTCGGGGCAATGGGGAAAAAAGTCGGCGAGCCTGCTCGGGGGAAGCAACAGGTCCCCCTCCCGGGCGATTTCCTCCTCCCGCAGGCGCGAGAGCTTGGTGTTGAGGTGAATGGCCCGGATGACTTTGTGCAGCTCGAAGTCCCGGGCCGAAAGGAGTACCGCCCGGCTGGTGGCCACCGGCGGCAGGCGAAACTCCCGTGAAAGGGCAAGAGCCCGGTGCATCTGGTGCCCCGGGGAGAGCTCGACGTAGAGCCCCTCGGCAGAGTGTCTTCGCAAGGGGGAGAGGACTTCCGGATCGTCTGAGAGGACGAAGAGCCCTTGTCGATACGTTTCGAGCTTCTTCGGCAGGTCGAACGAGGAGTCGCAGTGAAGGTCCGAGAGCAGCCGGCAGAGATTGGCGTACCCGGTCTCATCCCGGGCGAGGAGCACCGCCCGGTGGCGTTCGGTGACCGCCTCGGCGCCGATGATCGGGGCGATACCCGCCTCTCGGGTGGCCTCCAGATAGTGAGGAATGCCGTAGAGGCCGTTGCGGTCGGTGAGGGCGAGCCGGCGTATTCCCATCTTCCGGGCGGCGCCGAGGATCTCCTCCAGGGAATGGACTCCCCATCCCGGAGAGAAAGCGGAGTTCACGTGCAGGTGGACGAAGTCAGTCATCGACGACACTCAGGCGCTTCCAAGGCTGCGCCCCCAGCGCACGGTGTCCATGCCATGCTTGGTGCGCAGGTGATCCAGAGCCTCCTGGAGGGCCTCGTCGTGGAGAGACACCGCCATTTGGTCGTCGAAGAGATCGAGCTGTCTCTTTCCGGCGGAGAGCCTGCTGCAGGCCAGGCGCAGAGCGCGCAGCCTCACTCGCCGTCTGCAGGTCTGATAGAAAAGGTCTTCGAGGGAGGCGAAAAGAGCGAGGTCGTTGGCCACGGGCGGGAGAAGGTCCGCCTTTCCCTGCTCGGTTACCCCGTCGGCGAAGGTGAGGGTCAGCAAGAGCCGGCCGGCCTCCTGCCCCGTCTTGCGAAGGCGCAGCCCGCACCCCTCGGCCAGTCGAAAAAGCTCAGCGAGGAGGAGTTCGTCGTCCGTTTCCTCCTGCAAAAGAAACGCTTCCTCGACAATCTCCGGGGAGCGCCTGGGAAGCTGCACCGGCGAGGGGTCTATCCCTCGGGAGCGCTGATGCAGAAGGGGGGCGAAGGGGCCGAAAGGCAGACGAAGCTGGGAAACGGAAAGGGCGGCAACCTCTTCGATCCGGCGAAGGTTCAAGTCCTGCATCAGCACCGCCTCCCGGGCATTTCCCACCCCTGGGAGGACGGAGACCGGCAGGGGCCCGATGAAGCTTCGTTCGCTGCCGCGCAGGATGTCGCAGACCCCGGCCTTCTTCAGGTACCCCGCTGCGATGCGCGAGACGAGCTTGTTGCCGGCCACCCCGACGCAGGCAGACAGACGCAGCCTTCCCTCCATCTCGCGCTCCAGTCGGGCCGCAACGTCTCGCCCGGGTCCGAAGAGCTTTCGCCCTCCGGTCAAATCGAGAAAGAGCCGCCCCGGCGCCGAAGGCTCGAAAAGGGGCGTGTACTGGCCCGAGACATCCAGAAGGGCCCTCATCCCACGGGAGACTTGTTGCGGGTCGGGAGGCAGAAGGTGAAGATGAGGGCACAGGCGGCGGGCGCGAAAAAGGGCCATCCCCTCGTGAACCCCTTCGGCGCGGGCCTCGGAGGAGACGCAGCCAAGAAGGGCGCGCTCGGAGTTGCCGGGAACGACGGCGACGGGACGCTGCCGGAGGGAGCTGTCCCCGACCCGGGCCAGCTCGATGGGGAAAGCCGGGATGGAAAGGTGCAGGATGTCGCGCTCCATGGTGCTACAGGCAGTGGCGGATGACTCCCACCACGACCCCCTCGATGCGAAAGCTCTCCTCGTCCTTGACGACGATCGGCGCCATGGCCGGGTTGGCCGGGTGCAGCTCGATTTTTCCTTCCTTTCGCACCAGGCGCTTGAGGGTCGCCTCCCCGCGAATCAGGGCGACCACCGTCTGGCCGTTCTCGGCGCTCGCCTGTTTGCGCACCACGACGTAGTCGCCATCCAGAATTCCGTCTCCGACCATGGAGTCTCCGCGCACCGTGAGAACGAAGTTCTCCCCGGCTCCGAGCATGGATGGAGGGACCTCGATGGTGTCTGGATTCTCCACCGCCTCGATGGGCTTGCCGGCGGCGACGATGCCCACAAGGGGCAGCTCCACAGCGCCGCTTCTGGGGCGAATAACCCGAAGGTCCCGGCGGGCGTTCCAGCTCTTGGCCAGAAAACCCTCCCGCTGCAGCCGCACGAGGTAGTTCTGCACCGTGCCCAGGGAGCGGAAGCCGAAGGCGCTGGCGATCTCCTGCTGGGAGGGGGCGTACCCTTCGCGCTCGCTAAACGATTGGATGAAATCGAGGATTTTTTTCTGCTTGGGGGTCAGCGGACTCATGGACACCTCCAGTTTCTACGCAAAACATACGCATCAAGAATAGGCGTAGATTTAGCGTAAGTCAAGAGGCTTGGCATTAGACCTTACAGAACGACGGGCTCGATGCACTTCTGCCCTTCGTTGGCGGGCTTGTTCACATAGCGGGAGACCGGCTGAAGGTGAAGGCTTCCGTCCGCACAGGGCTGAAGAAGGGGGTTGCGTTCGTCGACGCGCGCCTCCTGCGGATCGAGCCAGAGGTCAAAATCCCGGGGCTCCAGGATCACCGGCATCCGGTTGTGCAGGCGGGAGACCTCTTTGTTCGGAACGGTTGTCAGGATGGTGCAGGACTCGATGACGTTGTCGCCCTCCTTGGCCTCCCAGTGCTCCCAGAGCCCGGCAAGGGCCATCGGTGCTCCGTCGTTGCGGGTGATGTAGTAGGGCTGGCGGCTGCCGCCGGCCTTCTCCCATTCGAAAAATCCCGAGGCAGGGATGAGGCATCGCCTGTGGCGAAAGGCAGCACGAAAGGCAGGAAGTCTGTCTGCTGTCTCGGAGCGGGCATTGATCATCCGGTAGCCTATTTTCGGGTCCTTGGCCCAGAAGGGGACAAGCCCCCAGTGCAGCATCGCCAGGCGCCTCTTGCCGGCCTCCACCCTCATGACGGGAACATCCTGGGAGGGGGCGATGTTGTACCTGGGCGCGAGAGTCAGGGCAGAGCCGACAAGGCGGAAGTATTCCTTCAGATCGTCGAAGGTGATGGTGAGTGAGAATCGGCCGCACATGGATAAATTTTAGCAGAGAAAGCCAAGCCGATAAAAATCAGGAAATTCGTCCAAGGAAATTGGGATTTCCCCGATAAGCTTTTGTCCCTTTATCGGATACCATGAAAAGGAGACCCTTGGCTCCAGCACCCCAAAAATGTTGAACGCAATGAAGTGAAAGCCTTGCCTCCCTCTGTTGTTCCCGGTAAAGTAGTGTTAGCCACTACGTACACAGGAGGAACCCAAAATGAAAATAGTCACTGCGACAGAAGCTAACCGCCACTTTTCCGAGTTCCTGAAAGAAGCCTCTGAAGGCGAGGAGATAATAATCGAATCGAGGGGAAAGCTCATCGCAGAGCTTACGCCTATACGAAAAGCGGCCAAGGAACAACTGGCGGCCCGTAACCTCCTCTTTGAACGTCTCCGCAAAAACAAGCCCCTTGTCGTCGGGAGTTGGACACGGGAAGAGCTGTACGACCGATGAGAATCTGCATCGATACCAATATCCTCGCTTATGCAGAGGGTCTCAACAAAGCGGACAATCAGACGCGGCAGCAAGAAACGATTGACCTTCTCAGCAAATTGTCGCCTGAGTCCATTGTAATCCCCGCTCAAGTATTGGGTGAACTGTTTCGGGTTTTGACAGGGAAGGCGGGGTTGTCTACGACAGACGCGCGTTCCGTAGTAATGCAATGGGCAGACAGCCACCAAACAGTAGATACTCCATGGGCAGCGTTTCAGGCAGCTTTCGACCTTACCACGACTGGCCACTTCCAGATCTGGGATGCCCTTATCATTAACATTGCCGCAGAAAACCGGTGTAGGATGCTGCTGAGCGAAGATATGCAGCACAACTTCACATATCGTGGAGTTACCATTGTTAATCCTTATGCTATCCCGACTTACCCCCTGCTCGCTCCGCTGTTGATCTGAAATAAGGAAGATATAGGTCCTAAAGGCTTATTTCCTCGAGGGTCACCCTCTTGCCCCCCGCATCTGGAAGTTGGTGGAGGCCAGTGCATCCCCCAATCCAATTATTCACCGGCGCTTGAACAGTTTCCTGGCATCTCGGTAATGGGGAGTTTCCAGACACAAAAAAGGGCTATTTTCATCCGCAGGATGAGCTAGTGCCCCGTGTGGTTAGTCATGTCGAATGTGAAATCTTTGGAGTGTAGAAGTAAAGAAAATCTACCTGGAGGCAAATTGAGACACCAATCCATCATGCAAGGAGCGGGAGCGAGTACAGCATTCGTGGCGCTGGCGGCCTTTTGCTGGGGGTTGTCAGGTGGGATCGGCGGTATTCTTATGGCCGGCGGCTGGGATGCGTTCGTGGTTTCATTTTACCGGGGTGCGATCGGACTGCTCTTTTTCCTCGTCTGGTTAACGTTGCGCCCGCACGGCAACGGACTGGCAAGTCGCCGGTTATGGTTCTGGTCAGCTATTGCCGGTTTCGGGGTTGCAGGCAACTTTGCATTCTATTTCGTGAGCATCGCGCAGGGCAGCGTCGCGGTTGCTGTTACGTTGATGTACTGCGCACCGGTTTTCGTGTATCTCGTGTCATTCTCCCTAAAGCTCGAAAGCCCCACTGTGCTCAAGTGGGCTGCGATTGCGGTGGTGATGCTTGGCATCATGTTGCTTACGCAGATTTACGACATCGGCGCGAGCGACGTCACGCTGATCGGCGTAGGCGCCGGGTTGCTTGCGGGGCTTTCCTACGCGGTATTCATATTCGGCTTCAAGTATGCGGCTCCGCACGGCAGCCCACAGGCGATTCTCTCAATAGCATTCGCGGTACTTGTTGCCATCCTTATCTGGCCGAGCGATGTCGACCAGATCGTTGCCGTCCTGACTACACCGGATTGGCCGCTGTTCGCAGGGCTGGGTGTTGTTGGCGCGGGATTGTCGTTCGTTCTTTATATCATCGGCCTGAAACACACCGCGCCGGCCATGGCCTCAATTGTGGCCATGGTCGAACCGGTCACCGCGTCGCTATTCGGCGTCGTGGTTGTTAAATGAAAATCTGGGCGGCCCACAGATCATCGGCATGGGACTAATATTAGTCACAGTGACCGCGCTGAGCGTGCATTTGAGCACCGGACAGCCACCTTCCGATTTAACAAGTAGCTGAGTATCTAATTTCTCCGTCTGGAGACAGGGCAAAACTGGTGTCCCAAAAATGACCAGTGGCAGAAGGGTTTTTAGCATCTGAAATTGTCCTGATTTTTAGGACACTTACCAGTGGCCATTCTGATACTAAGTCGGACGACCCTTTCCCATGGGCCAGGGTCTGCTGGAAGATAAGCCCCTCGGCACGAGCCCTTGACCCTCCCCGGCATTCTGATACATATAGTCAGACCGACCCACCCCCGCCGCTTGATTTTTGTCTTACCCAACCAAGATGGAACAATACGGGTATTATCCTGAATCCGGGTACTGTTAATATCGGGATAAGAGGGAATCATGAAAAGCACTCTTGTTACACTGCTATGGCTTGCCCTGACAACCACCGCTTTTGCCGGCCCCCCTTTCCGCACAGACGATCCGGTTCCGGTCGATTATCGTCACGGTGAATTTTACCTTTTTTCGACCGGGACCCATGAAGCGGGTGGAACGAGCGGAGTTGGACCTGCGGTTGAATTCAACTACGGCATCCTGCCCGAAACCATGCTGCACATTATCGCTCCCATGTCCTTCGACGCACCGAAAAATGAAGCTTCCCATTTTGGATATGGGGATACGGAGATCGGGATAAAATACCGCTTGGTCCATGAAACCGACAGGGTACCGATGGTAGGAATATTTCCGCTTGTCGAAATTCCCACAGGCGACCAGGACAAAGGCCTCGGCAATGGAGAATCCCAGTGGTTTTTGCCGGTCTGGCTCCAAAAAGATTTTGGTCAATGGACCGCATATGGAGGGGGAGGCTATTGGATCAACCCGGGAACTGGAAGGCGAAACTATTGGTTCTCCGGCATTCTGCTTCAGTACGCGTTCTCCGAGAGCTTCTATCTTGGTGGGGAAATCTTTCACCAGACCGCCGATACGAAGGACGGGGAGGGCAGTTCCGGTTTTAACATGGGGGGCGGTCTGCCGCTTGGGGGCAAAATCCAGGTCCTCTTCTCGGTGGGGCGGGGGTTCTCGAATACCTCCAGCAACCAATTCTCCTATTATGTTTCCCTCTACCGCGCGTTTTGAGGTTTGAAAGCTGGATTCTTCGGCTGAGACGAACTTATCCGCCGCTTGCTTGATAGTCTGTCCTCACCGGGTCGACTTGGGTTAATTAGGCAAATCTAACGAGACGATTTGTAGGATGGTTAGCCGGCGTTTCGCTGCAGGTTTCCCACTTGACATGAACCCTGACTAACTATTAAGGTATCTTCCAAATAAAGGGGAGTAGCATCCGGACCAAATCCGGCCCGCGCTTCGTCAATACGGCGGCATTGCCGCCCGGGCGTGGGGTTTACGACTTCCAGTCGAAACTTGCAAGACCTTTACTCTGTAGCCAATTCTGCTGCAGGTAGAGGTCTTTTCTTTTACCTGCGGCGATAAACTTGAACCGGAGGTAAAAGACCATGAACCGCATCAAGACAACCTTCCTGCTTACCTGCCTCACCCTGCTGCTGGTCGCCATGGGCAGCGCCATCGGTGGCCGCAGCGGCGCCCTGTTCGCCTTCGTGGTGGCCGGCGCCCTGAATTTCATCACCTATTGGTATTCCGACAAGATCGTTCTCAGGGCATCGCTCGACTGGAGAGACAGGCCCTCGGGACCGGCAAGCGCTTTTCGGCGACTGCCTGAGCGGGAGAGATGACCTTGAATACCCTCTGGATGTGGATCGGATTCAACCTCTTCGTCCTGGTCCTGCTGGCCCTCGATCTCGGGGTCCTTCACCGCAAGGGGAAGGAGGTGAGAATCCGGGAAGCTCTCATGCTCAGCCTCGGCTATTTCGTTCTGGCGCTTATCTTCGGTGCCGGCGTTTTCCATTTTCTCGGCGCCGGGGCCGGCTACGGGTTCTTCACCGGCTACCTGATCGAGAAAAGCCTGAGCGTCGACAACATCTTCGTCTTCGTCCTTATCTTCAGCCACTTTGCGGTGCCGGCACAGTACCAGCACCGGGTGCTCTTCTGGGGCATTCTGGGAGCGCTGGTCATGCGAGCCGCTCTCATCCTGGTCGGTGCGGCGGTTATCCAGGCGTTCCACTGGGTGATCTACCCTTTCGGCGCCTTCCTCATTTTTACCGGCGGCAGGATGCTGGCGACGATCAACCAGAAGCCGGACATGGAGAACAACCGCCTCAACCGCTTCATCCGCCGGTATTTCCGGGTTACGGAAAGATTCGAAGGGAACAGATTCCTGACCCGCCGCAACGGTGTCCTCTATTTGACCCCGCTGCTAGTGGTGCTGATCCTGATCGAAGTCACCGACGTGGTCTTCGCCCTCGACTCGATTCCCGCGATTTTCGCCATCACTACCGACCCGTTCATCGTCTATACTTCCAACGTATTCGCCATTCTCGGGCTGCGGGCACTCTACTTCGCCCTGGTCGGCATCATCCACCGCTTCCACTACCTCAAGTACGGACTCTCCCTGGTGCTGATGGTGGTCGGCGCAAAGATGCTGACCAACGCCGCCTTCGGCAAGGTCATTCCCACCGAGGCGGCACTGCTGGTAGCCGCTTTACTGATCGGCGGCTCAATGCTGGTGTCGGTGTTCAAGACGCGACGGCTGCCCGGATCGGTTGGCGCCGAAGAGGCGATTCACGGCTGGGTCCCGGGCAGCCCCGGCAAAGAAAAAACGGAAGAGAGCAAATCTTCCTCTGCCGGGTCAAAATAAGGAATGGAGAAATTTTGTATGGATTCCTTCTGGCTTGAACTCGTCATCGTTCTGCTGCTCATTCTGGGCAACGGATTTTTTGCTGGCGCGGAACTCGCCATCGTCTCGGTACGCCGCGGCCGTATCGCCCAGTTGGTGGCGGAGGGGAACAAGCGGGCGAAAATCGTCGAGCAGCTGTACGCCGATCCGCATCGCTTTCTGGCCACGGTCCAGATCGGCGTCACCCTGGTCGGGACCATGGCCTCCGCCGTCGGCGGAGCAGCGGCCATCGAAGTCATCAAGCCGTTTCTGCAAAAGGCACCGTTTGCCATGGTCAGCGATGCCGCCGAACCTCTTGCGCTCTTTCTGGTGGTCGGCTTTATAGCCTACCTCTCCCTGGTCCTCGGCGAGTTGGTGCCCAAGGCCCTCGCCCTGGAGCATTCGGAAACGATCGCCCTTGCCGTTGCTAAGCCGATCCGTTTTCTCGCCGGAATCGCCGGGGTAGCGGTCTTCGCCCTCACCATATCAAGCCGGGCTGTTCTCGCCCTGCTGGGGATAAAGGGGAAAAGGGGAGCGGGCCTTCGTCACAAAGGAGGAGATTCAGCACCTCATCGCCGAGGCTAGGAAAAACGGGGAGGTCACTTCTGGAGAGCAGGAATTCATCCAAAACGTGTTCGATTTTTCCCAGACGCGGGTGCGCGAGGTCATGGTCCCACGTGCCCATATCATGGGGCTAGAGCGGGCACGAAGCCGCGAGGAGAACCTGAAGATGGTACTTGAAGGCCAGTATTCACGTTTCCCGGTCTATCACGAAGAAATCGATAACGTGGAGGGATTCATCCATGCCAAGGACCTTCTGGGGCAGGCAGTGCAGAACCCCAATTTCGACCTTGAAAAACTCATCCGGCCTGCCTTCTTTGTTCCCGAATCAAAGAAAGTAAGTGATCTTTTGCGGGAAATGCAGCGCAAGCGCCTCCACATGGCTTTTGTGGTGGACGAGTATGGCAGCCTGACAGGACTGGCAACCACCGAAGACCTGCTGGAAGAGCTGGTTGGAGAAATTGAGGATGAGCACGATATCGGTGAGCCGAAGCGCATTCAGCAGCTCAGGGAGGGCGGGTATATGGTCGACGCCTTCGTTCCCCTCAACGAACTGGAGGATCTGCTCGGGATTGGTTTTGCCAAGGGGCTCCCCTACGACACCCTGGCCGGACTTATTCTCTTCGAACTGGGACACATTCCCGTAGAAGGCGAACGGGTGCACTGGAATGATTACCTTCTGACGTGCGTCAAAGTCACCGGTACGGCGATCAGGAGGGTTAAGATCGAAGCTGCAGATCGAGCGAAGATACAGTAAATAAAGATTCCCACTAGCAGGACGTTGAAAAACTGATTTACACCATCTGTTTTTCCTCTAAGGATGAATTTTCAGAAGGTCATCATGTTCGGATTTCGATAGTGGATGGCTAAGCAAAAAGCGCCAAATGCAAGGCGCGCAATTGTCGAGCAATGAGGCGTACTTAGGTACGTCGAAGCAGCGAGAGCAATTGCAGCAACGCAGCAGTTGGTGAGTTTTTGCGACGCCATCCACTCTTAACAGTGCAGATGCTAAAGGAGTGGTGCCTTCTCATTGGGGGGGGCTATTCCAATAACCCAGCAAAAGGCCATCCCGAGGATGCATGGGATGGCCATTGCTTTTTGTACATGGTGGCTTCATCCGCCCCTCTGGCCAGTTGGCAGTTTCTCATTTGGCAGACGCCTTCATCGCCGCAGCCAGCGTGGCCAGCGGCAAAAAGAGGGCGAGCGGATGGTCGGGCAGGGCGACGAAGCCATACTGTTCGTAATACTCGCGGACGCCCTGGTTCTTCGCGCCCACGAAAAAGCCGATGATCCCGATGTCTTCGGCAACCGCTAGGATGCGCCCCGTGGCATCGACCATCATGAGGCCACCGAACCCTTGCCGTTGCAGATCCCTCCCCACCGCTAAGCGGGCCAGTTTGGCCCCGCGCGCTTTGCGCGGGTATTTCTTTGCGTATTCGGGGGGCAGTTCCTCCGCCACGACCTCGCAGCTCGCCAGCGTGAAAAAGCCCACGATCTTCGCCGGCTCATCCGAATCGACGACGACGAGGGTACGCGAGATCCCGTTGTCGTTGTGCTGGCGAGCTGTCCTTTTGAGATAGTCGTCCAAGTCCCGCTCGCCGCAGCTAAAGCCTTCGCGGTCGTGTCCCAGCGAAAGAAGTTCGATGCGAAGCATTTATAGCCGCTCCTTATGAGTGCGGAAGGCCGCAAGCAATTTCTCGTTCGGCGCTGGTGGGTTCTCAATCGCGTCGAAAAACCGCTTCGCCGCCTCCGCGTCCAATCGAACAAGGTTCTCCTCCTCGATCACTGTCCGCGCTCGATCGAGTGCAGATTGAACTAGAAATTGATTAATCTTTGACTTAATCTCCAGGCGGGTTAGATTAGTAATGTCTTAAATGTTGTCGACCTGGAGGGAAAGGTCGCCAATGCCGTCTACAGCTCTGGCGCCATCGGACGGCTGGTGCCGGATGACTGCCTCGGCTTGATTCGCTACCACAAAGAAAACGGGTAGTGGTGGTTTAGGCTAGGCCTTGAATCGACAGGACCAGCGCATATTGCTATGGTCTACAACCTGATGATCGCGGGATGAGCGGACTTGGCAACCCCTCTTCGTCAAATGAAGCAATACGAAGAGAAATTTGTACGACTGCATAAACATATGCCAATCTTTTGAATGCCGACACGAAAGGCGACACCGGCGCCGTTGACCGGCCTCATTCCATGGGATCTCATTCAGTCGGACCGGCTCACGCTGAGGGACGGACAATCTGACTGGTATACCGCGCTCGTTCCCTGTTTATTCTTACCGCTCAAACCTAGGAGATTTTTCTGATGTTTCATTGGTTTCGGGATCACCGCCGCAGGAAACTGACCGAGGTCCCTTTCCCCGCACATTGGGAAGAAGTGCTGCATCGAAACGTTGCCCATTATTCACTGCTGAACGAAACAGAGCAGGCCCACTTGCGGGCGCTGATACAGGTCCTCATCGCCGAAAAGAATTGGGAAGGAGCCGGAGGGCTGAAAATGACCGACGAAATCCGTGTCACGATCTCAGCCCAGGCAGCTATGCTTCTTCTCGGGCTGCCTCACAATTTTTACCACAATGTCGAGTCCATCATTGTCTACCCCTCGACCGTTGTTCCGCCACAGCGCAGGTTGGGTTTTTTCGAAATCAGCCTTGAGCCAGTGCCCAGTGAAGTTCCGATCCTGGGCCAGGCTTTTACGCAAGGGCCGGTCATAATCGTCTGGGATGACGTCCTGCGTGGGAGCCGGCACCCCGAACTGGGGCACAATGTCGTTTACCACGAATTTGCCCACAAACTCGACATGCTTGACGGAGCTTTAGACGGCACACCACCTTTGCATGAACGGGCAGAATACAAGGATTGGATGGCCACCTGTACCCGAGAATACCAAAAACTCAGACAGGACAGCGCCATGGGCAGGAAGACCTTTATGGATGCCTACAGTGCGACCAATGAGGCGGAATTTTTCGCAGTTGCCACAGAGCAGTTCTTTGATCGCCCGCAGGATCTGGTCCAACAGGCGCCTGATTTATATCAGGTATTGCGTGACTTTTACAGACAAGATCCTGTAACGCGTCTTTCCCGATAGAGGCTCGTTGAGCAGATCACTATCTAATATGGCAGATAGGCCCCGTCTCGCGAACTGGACGGGACCGTTCGTATAATGGAGGAGATCTAAGACATAGGTCAAGCTGGGCATTTGTTACTTCACGAAGTCAATAGCATAATTATATGAACGTCCCTTCCTCTTTGACGAGTTTACCTATGCTCTGGAAGATTTCTTTGATGCCTAATGACGGAGCGTATCCGCCGCGCCAGATGAACTACGACGGGGGCGTTTGTTCGATCGATGAATGAAACGAAACGGGAGAATCACGTCGGCACCTCGCCGAGCGTGAACGGGGCGCGCGGGGAAGGCGACGAATCCTCCGAGGCAAGGGACAGTGTGTCGCCTGGGGTCAACGACGCGACACCCAAAGGAAGTGGTGAAGCCTCCGCCGGCAACGGCGCACAGCAGGGCTATCTGGATCAGATCGGCGCCGCGGGGATTGTCGGCGCTTGGTTCCGGATGACCTTTGCCTCGCTGAGCGTTCGAAACTACCGGCTTTTCTATATTGGCCAGGGGATCTCTCTCGTCGGCACGTGGGTGCGGCGGACGGCCATGGGATGGCTCGTCTACCAGCTTACGGGCAGCAAGGCGCTGTTGGGACTCATCATGGGCCTGGCAACATTCCCGATGTTCGTCCTGTCGCCGACGGCCGGAGCCATCGCGGATCGGGTCGACAAACGCCGCATGATCATCGTGACCCAGATCGTTGCCACCCTTGCCTCCGCCGCCATCGCGGCGCTCGTTTTTCTGCACTGGATCAAGGTCTGGCATCTGGCGGCCCTTGCGACGCTGAGCGGAATTGCCTTCGCCTTCGAAATGCCCGCGCGCCAGGCCTTCATCGTCGAAATGGTCGGCCGCGAGAAACTCATGAACGCCATCGCCCTCAACTCGGGACTCGTGAATCTTTCGCGCATCTTCGGTCCCGCCCTCGCCGGGGTCCTGATGGGTACGATTGGGATGGGTTACTGTTTCACCCTCGACGCGCTCAGTTACGTCATCGTTACCGTGACGCTGTTCATGTTGGTTCTGCCTTCGTCGCGCAAACCGGGGCGAGGCAAATCGCCCCTCAAGGAACGCATCATGGCGCACTTCCGAGAGCTCCAGGAAGGCGCGAGGGAGGTGCGAAAGAACCGTCGTGTCCGGGTCGTCCTGCTCATGCTCTTCATGGTGGGAGTATTCGGCTGGTCGTTCCAGACGCTGATGCCGGCCATCGCTCCGGACCTGCTCAAGTTGTCGGAGAAGCAGTACGGAGCGCTGATGTCGATGTTTGGGGTAGGGGCCATTGGCGGAGCGCTGTTCGTCGCCAGCCGCAAGTCCGACAGCAACCGGCGAATGCAAGTCTTCGGCGGCGTCTGGGCCATGATTGCAGGGATGTATCTCATGGCTATTTTCGGCACGGTTTTCGGTTCACGCCCTTTGGCCTTCTGGAGTGTGAGCGCTTCCCTCGTCCTGACGGGCTTCGGCGCCGTGCTGTTCATGTCAACGGGCAACACCTTGATTCAAACGAGCGTCGATGACTCGATCCGAGGAAGGATCATGGGGATTTGGGCGGTGGCCTTCGGCGGTTCGGTGCCTCTGGGAGCGTTTCTCGCCGGATTCGTAGCCCAACTGGTTTCGCCTTACTTGACGATCGCGGCATTTGCCACGGTGATGCTCGCCGGAAGCCTGGTTATTTTTTCCATCCTGCCCCCGCGCCGGTAGCGGGGAATGGAGCCGTTCATAAAGCTATTTTGTCCCCGTGATTAAACGCTGAACGGAGGATTTGCTCCAAACAGGCGCTGCCACTCGGGGTAGTCGATGACATAATTGTAACCGCAGACGGTAGCAAGCTGACGCCCATCAAGAAGATTGCGTATGCGTCGGCTACCTGCAATGGTCCGGTCGGCTGGACCGAAGGGATTGAGCTGCATTCCCTTCTTTTCAAGAAAGACGTAGTCGCAGATGAATAACGTTTCCTCGAAAATGTAGAAAGTGAACCCGGGAGTATGGCCGTCGGCGTGGAAGGCTTCGATGCCGTGGTGGGTGAAGTTCTGGTCGAAAGGGACGTCAAAGCTAAAGGGGCGGCAGATTTCATGGCCCGAATCAGCCTGGTGGATGCGTACCTTGGCGCCAAAATGCTCCCGGTAGAGATTGGAGGCGCCGAGGAAATGGTGATGGGTGAAAATGATGGAGTCGACCCTTGGCAGTGCGGCGTCTAAGGAGGAGGGACAGTCGATCCAGATGGCGCTCTGGCCCGTTTCAATCCGATAGGTGGCATGCTTATAGCCGAGCGCCGGCTGGGAGTTGAGTCTAGTCACCTTTTCACTGACAGGCGTGGATACCACCTTAAATTGGGCCAAGCATTCCCCTGCGGTAATGAACCGCTCTTTCCGCGCTCCGCAAAAAGGGCAGGTGTCAGTATGGAAGCCCACCATGTTGAATCCGCAGACAAGACAGACGTATTGGCCCTTTTTCTTAGATCTTTCCTCTTGGTGAGCGGAACCTTAAGGGTGGCCTTGTTTTTGAGATGGGTAAAGAGCCACTTTTGGAGGCGCGAATAGTATTCTTTTTGCTATCATGGTTGCCATGATACGCCCTGCGCTGTATCCCGGCAATGATCCGAGGTATTGGCTTGACCTGCAAAGGGAGTATGACCTCGCCGGCGCCAACCAGGTGGCAATCCGCCGACAGGTTCGGCCTCCTGAAAACCTGCCTGGGCGGGCTCAGTGCAGGATTGAAGAGTGGATTCTACGTGAGCATGTGATCGTTGCCGAGCGCTTGAAGAAAGACCATGATCGGATTATCGCCAAGGCCAGGGAGAACATCGACCGATGGGGGTGGTTACGTGATTTTCCCGATCGAAGAAAATGCCCGGTTTCATGGTCGAATGGCTCTCCCTTCTCGATGGCCCGCTGGAGGCGCTTCAGGCGGTTCTGACCGGGACCGACGAGCGCTCAGTGACGCTTCGCTCCTCTTCCCCTTTTGCCGGGATTGTCTCCTACTGGGAGCGCTGGCAGTTACGAAAAAGTCGACCCAAGGTAAGCCATGAAATCGAATCAGCTTGAGCATCTCCTCCGAGCCGCTGGTGCCATTACGGAGGGAAAGGAGGTCTATGTCATCGGCAGCCAGGCTATCTTATGTTGGCGAGGAATTGCGTCGGCGCGTTCAGGAGCGGATAAAGAGGGATTTCAAAATGTAAATGAATCACCACCGGGTCAACTGGCGCAGGTCTGCCCCTGACATAAAAGGCTCCCCGACTTTTCCGGGAGAACCTCAAATTTTTTCTTGAACGTAAAGTACATTTGCCTGTGCGGCGCCGCCCAGCGGTTGCCGACCGTCCTCCTTATCACCGGTCTTTTGACAGCTTTTACCATTCTTTTTGATGGCTACATTCCGGACACAAAAATGGCCACCTCGGTTTGACGGGGTGGCCATTGCTTTTAATGCATTGCGGGGACATCCTGTCGATTTTCAGCATACAACCGATAGACGGAGGTTCTGGCAATGCCGTAGTGTTCGGCAATCTCTGTCTTGCTGCAGCCTGGCGCCTCGAAGTCCCTTATCAATTCTTGGTTCTCGTTTTTGCTCAGCTTGGGCTTGGCTCCAAACGCAACACCCAGCCCGAACGGCCTGGAACGTCCTGGGTCGTTTTCCGATTCCCCTCTGAGGCGGCCCGGATTGTTTAAGATTGACAGATGACCTGTTTGCGGACTAAATTCGGTCATGAAGGGAGGGTGACTATGAAGCTATCGAGTCAAATCAAACCAATCAGTTACCTGAAGGCCCATGCCGCAGAAATCGTGCGCAACATGTCGGGGCAAGGTGAACCCCTGGTCATCACCCAGAATGGCGAAGCCAAGGTCGTGATGCAGGACATCGAAAGCTATGAGCAAACCCAGGAAACCATGGCTCTTCTGAAGGTTCTCGCGCTCGGCACGCGTCAGGTAGAGGAAGGCAAAGTCCAACCTGCCGCTGATGTTATCCAAAGACTTCGAGACCGGAGCAACAATCGCTGATGACCTGCCAGGTATTTCTGACCGACGATGCGTCCCGGGACCTGGAAGAGTTGTACAACTACATTGAGTCCCACGACGCGCCGGGAAAAGCGGATTACGTTCTCGATCGAATAGAGAAAGTCTTTTCAAGCCTCTCCGAGAACCCGGAACGAGGAGCCTACCCGAAGGAACTGGTTGCCGTCGGGATTCGCGAGTACCGTGAGATATTTTTCAAACCCTACCGCATCATCTATCGGGTCATGGCCGAAAATGTCCATGTCATGGTGATTGCCGACAGCCGCCGCGACATGCAGACATTGCTGCAACGGCGGCTTTTGCAGGCATAGCTCTCCAGTTCTTGCTCATTTCCCTCTGTTCTGATTCGGTACTCGAAGTTCCTTGTGGGGGCGTTGCGCTGCCGGTCGATGTCGAACCCGGAGTCCCGGATGACATCCAGGTCGTTGCTGATCCGCCGACCAAGCTGGGGTGGCTTCTCGTATTCAAACAGGAGGTTGAATTCCCGGCCGACCCTGCGCAGGGCCGCGAGCAGCCGTCCCGCCGACACAGGTTTCATGGTGTTCTCGTTCTCGAACCTCACCTGGTAGCGTTCAATGAATCCCGCCACGTGGTTCGCCCGGTCGTCATCGCTGTAGCGGGCCTTCTCGTCAAGCTCCACCGCGCTTCGATAGGCGTGGAAGAGCGACGCCAGCGCCGTGGCGATGGGGTTCGATCCCCGCGCCACCTCCTGGCTGTTGTCATTGATGGAATGGATCTGCTCGATGAGCAGCGGGCCCTGCTCCTCGAGTCCGGTGGTCACCTCGTGTTCCTCGGAACCAGCCAGCCTCATCAGGTTTCATAGGCTCGTTCGGCTCAAAGTGCAACACCCAGCCCGAACGGCTTGGGGCAACTCCCGCCAGCTACCGCGAAAGAATATGAAAAAATATGGCCGTCCCCTCAGTTTGATGATCAATTCAAATCTTCCCATTGATCACTCCCTGTCAGACGCAAAAGCCCTCAATCGCAGGATTGGGGGGCTTTTCTCGTAATGCTCTATTTTTCGAACATGCCCGGCCGATACCTTAACCAGGTGTTGGACAAGGGGGGGCGGAAAAAACGAAGCGCCCTGAGCGAGTCCCAAGGCAAGGAAGTCCGGGTTTTCTGTCCGGAGTGAGAACGTCCGGCCCGAACCAGGCCCGGATCTTGTCGTAATTCTCCTCCAGTCCCTCGATGTAATCCCCGGAACTTAGCCCTGCCAGTAAAGAAGTCATTGCTCCTTTTTCCTGCCGAGCTGAACAAGCACATAAATGACGATCAGCAAAGGATAGAGAGACAAGCCTGCGATAACCCGGCCATGAAAAAAAGCTGCCGTGCTCAACAGCAGGCCGATGACCAGCAGAACCAGGGACACCACGGCTAGCGGGCGGGTCATGACGCCGCCCTCATGGTGGCCTGCGGCAACTGGCTGGCGATGATGAGATAGAGCAGAAGGTCCAGGAGTATCCCCCCGACCGAACCGGTAAGGATCCAGGTCCACAGGTGATCGGGACCGGTCGCCCCCAGGCTCAGACATCCGCCAGTGTTCTTAGCGTGCTGGAGACGTGGGGTGTCGCCGAAAAATCGAAGCGTCCTCGCATGGACCAGGGTGTGGCCGGCAAGAGACTTGGGTACTTGGTCGCAGCCGAGACAGGCGAGCAGAACGCGCAGGGGCATGGCGATTTTTTTGACGGTCGTCATAGGCCGAACCATTCCTTCCTTTACTTTTTGCCGAAATCCCGGGTTGCATTTTGCCGTTACCGTGCCGGACCAGCAGGTTTATGATTCTGGCGACTTTCGCAATCGGGCCAATAAGAAAAGAATACGGTTTTCCTCTCAGCAGGACAAGGTAAAATTGGCCCGACGACGAGCATTCATGAAGGTGTTCAAACTTTTCCGGGGACATAATACCCAATTCCTAGATCTCACCGGCAATGTAACAGCGACAACCCCGCCAGGCGGACTGATCGGAGTTTTCGCAAAATAGAGGATATCTAAGAGCCGGGTCAGCAGTGAACTTTCTGGCCCTGATTTCAATCCGAGATGATTTGTCGGACCGGCAAAATGCTTGACCGGTGGTCATGCCTGGTCTAAATTGAATTCGTCTTAATTTGCTGGATTTACAGGAGGGGTGGATGACTGACCAACCCGAAATCCTGGTTGAAAAGGGATATACCGCTGCGTCGACTCAACGCTGCCCAGCAGTTCCTGCTTTTTTCTTAGGTTCTGAAAACCCAGGGACGCTCCCCAGTATTTAACCTTAGATTTGTCCAAAATTAAAAACTGGGAAGTGTCCCTCTTTTCCCAGGCATTAATCGAGGGAAAAAAGCAAAAGTAACCTTCAGATTAACTAAAATCGACATTGGTCCAATGCTTTTATTGGCCCTACGAGGAGAATTCTATGTTGTCTGAACTAGCTGGATATACTCTCACACGAACGATCCCAAATAATGTGCTTATGGGTATCATGTCCGGAGCGTATAGGGTTTATGGAGGTGTGGTCAGGAACAACTCTGGACAAATTATTGCCCATTTGGCCAATACGGCCACTCCAATCAACCTGGCAACCTCACTCCCCATTGTAAATTCGGTTGTAAGTGGATTAAACACCTTCCAGTTAAGCCGGATCGGGGCAAATGTAAGCCAATTGCTTACCCTGGCAAAGGGAACCATGGTTCTTTCCGGTTTAACTCTTGGAGTCAGTGCCGCCGGTTTCCTGTTCCTAAACCATAAATTGAAAAAGGTTGACGCACGTTTAAAAGAGATCAGCAAGGACGTGAAAAAAATTCGTGAGTTCCTTGAACTCCAAGAAAGAGCAAGGCTAAGCACGGCATTGAAAACACTGCGCAGCGTTGATGAGGGCGTTGACATTGGTGTCCGTGAAAAACTACTTGTCAACGCAAAACAAACGCTCAGTGAGATTCATGAAAAATATCGTGAGCTACTAATAGAAGCTAATAACGTTCAGGAGGCACTTCCTGTTGAGGAATATTACACCGTAACAGCACTCGGGCATGCTTTATGTGCGGCCGAACTTGATATGTATGAGCATGCCTATGAGGACTTGAAGGATGCCCATGATGTTTGGCATGCGTCTCTCAGGCGTATCTCTGAAGACTTTGTTTTGAAAGGCGAGCCTGAGCGTTTCATGTATGATCGCTACGTGGATCATGTAAAAACAGATGAATTAGTCGATTGGATGGATTTTGCAAATGCCTCAAATAACGGCATTGGATGGGTTGATGACCTCAGACGAAAGATAACCTGGAAGCCAAAGATGCCGACATTTACAAAAAAAATTGACTTGGATGAGCAGATACAGATTGAGTTAATGAGAAAGGTTGTCGCACGCGACAAAATTATTGATGGCTATGTGACTCAGTACAAATATTTTTCCGATATTAAACAGCGGCCATCTACTGTTCAACAATACATTGAAAGCCTTCCGAAAGAGTCAGTCGTTGAGGAGTGCTTCTTGTTGATATCTGATGAAATTTTAAAGACCGCTTAGACCTGAGCGAAAGCCATTTCGAAAGTTACCATTTTTTTAAAGGGTGAGTCGCCACTGCTTTCGTAGACATCATGGATTCCCCTTGGCGCGTCTTATAAATCAGGCATTGCGAGAGCCGAGCCGTAAGAGGCTTTCACTGTGGCGAACTCTCGACGCCTATGAGAAGGCAGAGGACAAAAAAGGGATGGCCCGTTGTAAGGCAATTCTTCTGTCGAGACAGGGCCGCTATTCCGAGGCTGGTGATGTGGCAATGGCTGCGGGAATGTTTCAGGAAGCAGGAGCGTATTTCAGGGAAGCGGGAAATATTTTCAAATGTTTAAAGAGTAGGATCTGGGCGGGAGCTTCTCCATTGGAGCTTGAGGACCTCCGGTTAAGTCTCCCTCAGCAAGTTGAGCTCTTCCTGGAGAAGCATCCGAGTGGTGAAGACTTTAAGCCTTTTGTCCGCTATCTCGACGACATGATGAAGGAAAGAATTCTCGACAAGGGCACCTATATGGCCGAATGGATGGAATTTTATCGGGAGGGCAATTAAGTGAATTCCGAACTGGTCAACACTCTGGTCAATAAGTTTGAAGAAAGTACGCACAGCATTGATCGGATCTACAGGAGCTTTAATGGGCTGATTACAATGCTGGAAAAACTGGAGCAGGTAGCCTCGCAAGTTAAGGGGCCCCACCTGGAAGAAATCACAAAAATCGCTCATACGGTGGGTGACCTCCAATCAGGTTGCAAACAGACGATGGATAATCTCGCCGGAAAATCAAAAGAATTTGATGCCTATGTTTCCAATCTAGATCAATATGCCAGTACACACGAAAAGGAATTGAAAAAATCGGTTAAGCTTTTGCTGATTTGGTTAAGGCGATTAAAGAATTCAACAAAGACATAGGACCCGACGTAAAAAATATGGTGAAGCAGGTTGGTGAGCTAGAACTTTTTCGGGAAGACCTACGGACTATTTCCGCTTTTCTGGAAGAATTGAAGGAAAATATCAGTCAAGACACCCAAGACATGCGCACAAAAATATCCAAGTTGAATGCGAATGTAGCTGGCTATTACAAGAAAAACATGCAAGGTTTCGAACATTATGTCAATAAAATAGACGAACACACAGAAATAAATCATAAAGAAATTGCAAAGTTGAACGACAAGATCGAAGGACTTCTGGCGACCAATATCGTATTCAACCAGATGTACGAGAAGCTTCTTGCCGATGGCGAGACCTACAAGCAGGTAGTTGCAGGTATCGTTAAAGGATGGTCCGAGGAAAACCTAGCCAAAAGTGCCTACAAAAGGTCTGATGAAAAGTCTCTTATGTCAAGGCTCCTAGGAAAAGGGTAGATTATACTGGTTGAATCACCCTCGGTTTGCTAAACACTTATTCTCTGACTTTGTTGAGTTCCATAACCCAAGATGTTTGTCTCACAAATCACCCTCTGTCAGACATGGAAAAGCCCTCGATCTTCGGTTCGGGGCTTTTCTCGTAATGCGCCATTTTTAGCGCGGGGTCAAATGATGCGGTTTTTTGAGGCGTGAATATGCAGGTGCTTTGGTTGGTTGCCGGCAATTCTTAATTCCCTTATTGGCGACAAGAACCCAGTTCAACGTTGATAAAATGTAGCCTTGTGGCTACAGTATTCCCATGATTGAAGTCCGCAAAACAGATGTTTTCGTCGAGTGGCTCGACAGTCTTCGAGACGTCCGTGCAAGAGCACACGTCCTTGTCCGGATCGAACGACTTGCAACGGGCAATCCGGGAGATGTTAAACCGGTCGCTGAAGGCGTTTAGGAGTTGCGGATCAATTACGGCCCCGGTTATCGGGTGTATTTCAAGAAGCAGGGATGTGAGTTGGTCATTCTGCTGGCCGGCGGCGACAAAAGTACACAAGCCAGCGACATTAAGACTGCTCTTCCTCTTTCACGCAACACTTACGTCTTAGCGTACGATTTTTTCAGTTTCGTGAGCAGACCTCTAGGGGGGAAGGAAAAGGCCGCAGCCTGCAAACCTGCCGTCACTTCATTCGCCAGTCACCTCGGCAATCGTCTCCCAGGCGATATCGACGAGCCTTTCCAATTCTCCCCCCCCGATGGTCAGGGGGGGCATGAAGTAGATGACGTTGCCAAGGGGACGTAGAAGCGCCCCCTTTTTCAATGCCCGACGGTAAACCTCCAACCCCCGGCGTTCCTGCCAGGGGAAGGGAGTCTTCCCCCCTTTTTCCTGAACCATCTCCACCGCCGCCACCATGCCGCAGCGGCGAAACTCGCCGACATGAGACAGGGCCTCGAAACGCCCGGCCTGCCCCTCCAGAAAGGCCATCTTCGGCGCTAGCCCCTCCAGAATCCTCTCCTGCTCGAAAATGTTCAGCACCTCCACCGCCACGGCGCAGGCCAGGGGGTTTCCGGTGTAGGAATGAGAGTGCAGAAAGGCCTTCATGGATGCGTAGTCGTCGTAGAAGGCCCGGTAGATCTCGTCCGTAGCGAGGGTGACGGAGAGGGGAAGATAGCCGCCGGTGATTCCCTTGGACAGGCACATCAGGTCCGGGGCCGTGCCGGCGTGCTCGTTGGCGAACATTTTTCCGGTGCGGCCGAAACCGACGGCAATCTCGTCGGCGATGTAGTGCAGGGCGAAATCGTCGCAAAGGGCGCGAAGCTTGCGCAGGTAAACGGGGGGGTAGATGCGCATTCCCGCCGCCCCCTGGATCAGGGGCTCGATGATGACCGCGGCGATCTGTTCATGCTCCCGGGCGACCAGGCGCTCCATGTGCTCGAAACACTCCGCATCGCAGGTGTCCCGGTGAAGGCCGTAGGGACAGCGGTAACAGTCGGGCCCCTGGACCTGGTAGCCCTGAAGAAGCAGGGGCTGGTAGACCTCCCGGTAAAGGTCGCACCCTCCTACCGAAAGGGCGCCCAGGGTCTCCCCGTGGTAGGCCTCGCTGACGGAAAGGAAGCGGGTCTTCTGGGGAATGCCCATCTGCTGCCAGTACTGGAAGCTCATCTTGAGGGCGACTTCGACGGCCGAAGACCCGTTATCGGCGAAAAAGACCTTGTTGAGTTTCCCGGGGGCGAGGGCACAGAGGCGGGTGGCCAGTTCCACGGCGGGTTCATGGGTGAAGCCGGCAAATATGTGGTGAGCGATGCGCCCGGCCTGTTCCTGGAGGGCGTTGTTGAGCCGGGAATTGTTGTGGCCCAGAAGGTTCACCCACCAGGAGGAGACCCCGTCGATGTAGCGGTTGCCATCGACATCGACCAGATAGACCCCCTCGCCCCGGACGATGGGGATGGGGGGCTGGGTTTCGTGGTCCTTCTGCTGGGTGCAGGGGTGCCAGACGTGGTCGCGGTCGAGGCGTAAAATGTCTTCTTTTTTCATGTTGTTGGCCTTATGTCTTTCACCTTAAACCTTAAACCTTGGCCCGGTTTCAAACTCCCAACCCCGCCAGCAGCCAGGGGAGGGTGGGGAGGCGGGAGATTTGGCTGGCCAGGGCGGACACTTTTTCCCGATCGTCGCCATTTGCTTCGTTCAGAACCCCCAGCAGGTCGGCCGAGGCCAGGGAGGCGAGGATGTGCGGAGCGGACTCCTCGGCGCGCCCGGGCAGAAGGGGCATGTTGTTGATGATGAAACCGGCCAGGGGGATCTCCATGGCCCGGGCGGCAAAAAGGGTCAACAGTGTGTGGTTGATGGTGCCGAGCCCCGGGCGGCAGACCACCAGAAGGGGTAAACCGAGCTGGCGGACGAGGTCGGCCATGAGAAGCCCGCCGGCCAGGGGAACCATCAGCCCCCCGGCACCCTCCACGAGGAGAAATTCATGTTTGGCCCTCAGTGTCCTTGCGGCTGCCGTCAGATGGCCCAGATCGATGCGGACCCCTTCCTGCTCCGCCGCCAGGGAGGGCGACAGGGGCAGGCGCAGGCGATAAGGGGAGACCAGGTCGAGGTCGTCACTGCTTGAGGAGGCCCACCGCAGAAGTCCGGTATCCTCGCCGGCCAGCGACGGGTCGACCACTCCGGTCTCCACAGGTTTCATGACTCCGACATTTTTTCCCCGCCCCGCCAGAAAACGGGCCAGGGCCGCCGCAACAAGGGTCTTGCCGACCCCCGTGTCGGTCCCCGTGACGAATATCCCCTTGTCGAAAGGCGTTTCAGCACCCATGGATTTCGAACTCCCCATCCCGGAACATCCGCAGGTCGGTTTCCCGGTCCCGGCCGCTGGTCGTCAGGTAATTGCCGACCATGGTGCCGCTGGCTCCGGCCATGAATATCCAGGACTGGTAATCCCGAAGATTCGGTTCCCTCCCGCCGCAGACGCTTATACGCTTGTCAGGGAGGAGAAAGCGGAACAGGGCGACGATGCGCAGGCAATCCATGGGGGTAAGGTTCCTGGTCCCTTCAAGGGGAGTGCCCGGGATGGGGTTCAGGAAATTGAGGGGCACCGAATCGACGTTCAGCTCCCGGATGGTAAAAGCCATCTCAACCCGTTGTTCGAGGGACTCACCAAGGCCGAAGATCCCACCGCAGCAGACCTTCATGCCGGTTTTCTTGGCCAGGCGAACCGTCTCCACGTCCTCTTCATAATCGTGGGTGGTGCAGATACTGGGAAAAAAGGAGCGGGCCGTCTCCAGGTTGTGGTGGTAGGTGACGCAGCCGGCTTCTGCCAGGGCAGCGGCCGTTTGCTCATCGAGGATGCCGAGAGAAGCCGAGGGCTCGATTTCGGTCTGGGAGCGAATCTGCCTCAGGGCGGCAAGGATGGTCTCCAGCTCCTCTCCCGGGGCGACGCGGGTGCCGCTGGTGACGATGCCATAGCAATGGGAGCCTTCGGCCTGGGCGTTCCGGGCTCCGGCGACCAGGTCCTCTGCGGATTTGAGCGGGTAGACCGGCACATCGGTGCGATGGTGGGCCGACTGGGCGCAAAAGGCACAGTTTTCGGCACAGCGACCTGACTTTGCGTTGATGATGGAACACAGCTCTACCCGGTTTCCGAAGGCTTTCTCCCGCAAGCGGTGAGCGGCTGCCAGAACGAGGGTAAGGTCGGCGCCCCGTGCGTTCAGAACCGCAAGGGCCTCTTCGGAGTTTGGGGCGCTTCCCGCGAGGAGGCGGTCGGCCAGTTCCCTGGTGATTTTTCCCATGGTGAGTCCCTCTCTGAGGAATGCAAAATTTCGCCCATTATAAGATGCCGGGGAAAATTGTCAACCCTGACCGATTCGGAGGTTGACAATTCGAGTCGGGATAAATACCATTTTTGGATGGAATTTCTCATATCGTATTGACAGGCCCTCCTGTTGATGTTAAAACATCATTCTATTTCATGAAGAAGGTGGGTTTATGATTGTAAAAAAGCTGATCGGAAAGAAACTCAAAGCCACAAGATTGAAAAACGACATGACCATTCAGGAACTTGCGGAAAGGTCCCGGGTCTCCTCCAACATGATTTCCCGGATCGAGCGCGGACTCACCATTCCCTCGGTCGAGATTCTCATGAAACTTGCTGGGTCCTTCGGCATGAGCATCAATTATTTCGTGGAGGAGGCGGAGAAAGGGACAACCGTCGTCCATACCCCCAAGGGGAAGGGTGAACCGATTTTTTTCTTCGAGGACAAACACCAGATCACCAGTCTCACCCAGGGGTTGCGGGACCCCAACTTCGCCGTTTTCTACGATACCCTGGAGGAGGGATGCAGCAGCGGGGAGGGGGGAATGGTTCATATAGGAGAAGAGTTTGCCCTGGTCCTCAAAGGACGTATGGAGTTTGTCATCGAGGGAGACCGATACCATCTGGACGAGGGAGACTCCCTGACATTCAAGGCATCCCTGCCGCATCGCTGGCAGAACCTCAACGAGGGCGAAACGATTGTCATGTGGGTCGTATCCCCCGCCCCCAACGTCTCCCAGTGAATCAGGCAGACGACAGGGGCAAAGCATCCCCTGTGTTGCTCTAATTTTCAATGATTACGATTGTGATTTGAAGGGTTCGGAGTAAAAAATGAAGATAAAAAAAATCGTCGGAAAGAAACTCAAGGCAATTCGCCTGAAAAACGACCTGACCATTCAGGAACTTGCTGAAAAATCTCAGGTTTCTTCCAATATGATCTCCCGGATCGAAAGGGGGCTGACCATTCCCTCGGTAGAGATCCTCATGAAGCTGGCCGGCGTGTTCGACAAGAGCATCAACTATTTTGTCGAGGAAGTCAGCACCACCCATGAAATCGTCCACTCGACTCCGGGCCGCCGGGACCGGACCGTATACGACGATGAGAGCAACATGCACACCGAGTCGTACACCTCAGGCCTGCGCGACCCCCAGTTCATGTCGTTTTACTGCACCGTTCCCAAGGGAGGCCGAAGCGGAAGCAAAAACATGTACCATCCCGGAGACGAACTCATTGTTCTTCTCGAAGGCAAACTCAAGGTGTTCATTGCGGGAGAAACGCACATTCTCAATCCCGGGGATAGCCTGTCCTTCAAATCCCACCTGCCTCATCGCTGGGACAATATCGGCGAAGGGGATGCCAGGGTGATCTGGACCCTTTCCCCCTTTACGGTCATTTGACCGTCTCCTTTCACAGCCGAATGCGGCCCCTGTGCACGGGCCGCCTGCCATTTCTCCCGTGACGCCACCCCGCCTATTTGTTATAATCCGCCCGTTCAGCCGCAGGGCTGATTCTTCACCTGCAAACCATTCCCCCGGAAGGCTCCTGACACCATGAAACTGTTCAAGAAAATTTTCGGCGGTGCCGACACCCCCCTGGAGCCGCTGCGCCGGGCGGTGAAGACAGAACCGCTGGGCCGATGCCCTGGCCCTCGAGGAGTCCCTGGAGATTAGCGGTCTTGGCCCCGAGGAGGCGGTCGAGGTGGACCGCCTCCTTTCCACGGCCGGCGACGAACTGGCGCACCTGAACCTCCAGGAGGGAGAGGCCTGCCTCAGGGCGGGGGAAAAGTCCAAGGCGTTTGAGCATTTTTCTCTCGCCGCCTCCCAGGCCCGCAGCGAAGAGCCAGCCCAAAGAGCCACGGAGGCGCTGAAGGCGATCGATCAGGCGGTGGCCGCTGGCCCCCTTCCTCCCTCGCCCAAAGCGACCTCCTGCGAATCCCATGGATGTGCCACCTGCGCCCCATCCCCCCCTCCTGCGGAGGAGTCTTTCCCTCCGTCTTCCGACCTCGACCCTCAGACCCGCCTCGAACTCATTCTCTCTTCTTACCCTCCGGATTGGTCCGAACGATACCGGATGACGGGAGAGAGGTTTCTCGAAGCGTTCCTTCTGGCGCACGAGGGAAGGGAAAGGGAAGCCCTGGATTGTTTCGACCGGGTGCCGGAGAATGAACAAGGCGAGCTTTTTTATTTCGAGCGTGGGGCGCTCCTGGGCAGGCTGGGGGATCCGGAAAGGGCGATAGCCGACCTGGAGCGGGCACTGGCGCTGGATCCCGAAAATCCTCTGGCCCTGGACACCCTGGTCAGCCTGGAACTGGACGGCGGAAAAGAAGCGGAGGCCGAAAAACGGCTTCGGGACCTGCTCGATCGGAATCTTTTTTCCGCCTTCTGTCATAGCCGACTCGCCCTCATTCTGGCCCGCCGCGAGGATTCGGAGGCGGCACTGGATCACGGGCTCCAGGCCCTGGACCAGGGCAACCTCGATGCCGAGACCCTCCTGCTGAGCGCAAATCTCCTCGAGCAGAAAAACCGGCTCGAAGAGGCCGAAGAGCTCCTTTCCCGCCTTTCCGCGGGGGGGTGCGGGGGGGGAGCCCATGTCCTGCTGGCGGAATTCTGGCTGCGCCGGACGAAAGAATCTGGACCAGGCCCTGGAGGCCTTCAAGGGAGCCCTCAGGCAGGAAGGAGACAACCCCCGGTGGCGGTTGCGGATTGCCCAGGCATACTTGAGCCGTGGATGGAAAAGAGAGGGGCTGCCCATGCTGGAGGAGGTAGTATCCGACCCTCGACTGGACCCCGCCCTTCGGGAAGAAGGGCTCGCTCAGCTTCGTGCTGAAGTGTGAGACGAAATTCCCGAAGTACCTAGAATTCCTGCCTCCCTTGTTGACAGCTTTGTGGCTCGCAGTATAGTTCTTTTACAAACGACCGGGATCGCAGAAAGATTTGAAGCCATCCGGAGGAGAGGAGGATTTTTCCGGGTGAACGACGAGGGTCGAAATCTCCCGGGAGGTAAAAAATGAACAAGTCGGAACTGGTGGAGGCCCTGGCCTCCGAGAAGGGTCTGACCTATAAGAAATCTGAGGAAATCGTCAATATCATTTTTGATTCGATGACCCAGGAACTTGCCGAGGGCGGCCGAATCGAGATTCGGGGATTCGGCAGTTTCGTGGTCAAGGATTATCGTGCCTACATGGGGCGCAATCCGAAAACCGGCGAGGTTATCAAGGTCAACCCGAAGAAACTTCCCTTTTTCAAGGTTGGGAAGGAACTGCGCGAAAAGGTCAACAAATGATGCTTTCGCAAAACTCATGGGATGGCCAAGCAAAAATTTTGTTCTACAAGGAAGCCTGACGACGTTCACTTATCACCCCTGATTTAATACCTTTTCAGCCCTTGTTCCTGTCCGTCGACACTTGGAACGAGGGTCTGACTATCCCTCAAGGTGAGTTGAATGCTGCTATCTCACAGCGGGCGCCGGCCACAGGTAGCCCCTTCATCCTTTATAGAAGAGACCTCAGCCATCATGGGCGATGTGGTCATCGGTCGCGAATCGAGTGTATGGTTCAATGTGGTCATTCGAGGAGATGTTAATTTCATACGAATCGGGGATCGGACCAATATCCAGGACGGAACCGTCATCCATGTCAGCCGGGAAACCCATCCGACCATTCTGGGCGACGAAGTCACCGTCGGCCACAATGTAACCCTTCACGGCTGTACCGTCGGCGCCCGGTGCCTGGTCGGCATCGGCGCGGTCATTCTCGATGGCGCCGAACTGGGAGAGGAGTCGATGGTCGCCGCCGGGTCCGTGGTCTCCCCCGGGACCATCGTTCCTCCCAGGTCCCTGGTCATGGGAGCTCCCGCCAGGGTGAAAAGAACCCTGACCGATGCCGAGGTCCAGGGGCTGAAACGCTCGGCAGAGAACTATGTGAGCTTATATGAAGGAGTACCGGCCCGAGATCGACCCGGTTGAAAAGAGCCTCAGCGGGGGCAAGGCAGAAGACGGAAGACAACAGCCGTTCAATGCCGGGCAATGCGGGCTTATGAATCTACCTTGTTCAGGATGAGAAAAAAATGGCAAGACTTGATGCGATAATATCGAGCCCTCTTTTCAAGGGAATGTCAAAAGAGGAAATTGTCTGTCTTGCTCCTCTTTTCACCGAAAGGGCCATGTCCGAGGGCGCCATCGTCTTCGTGGAAAACATGCCCGGAGAATCCCTGTTTCTAATCAGGAAGGGGGCAGTCAAAATCTCCAAGATGATTGCCGAGGGAGAGGAAAAGATCCTCGTCGTCCTTGGGACCGAAGATTTTTTCGGCGAAATGGCCCTCCTCGAAGGGGAACGCCGCTCCGCCACCGCCAGAGTGGCTGAAGATGCGGAGCTGCTCAGCCTGAAAAAATCCGATTTCGATGCTCTTTGCGACTCCAATCCCCCCCTTGCCCTGAAGCTTTTACGCAACATCACCTTGGCTTTTCAACGCCGGGTCCGGGAGAGTGAAGAGGAATATCGCGACATGCTTCTCTGGTCCATGGGCCGCAAGCCATGAAGAGCGCGGCATTTTCCGTCTCCTCGACTGCCCTCGAATTCTGAATCGCCCTCAAAAAACCCCAAAGTCAAAAATTTAATTTTTTTTATTGATAGACATGAATGCTCCTTTCGTCGCTTCTCCCGCCGCCCGCTCCCTTTTCAATTGAAATAATACCCCCTATCCGCTATATTCTCCCCGGCTTTGGCAGGCGTGTATACAGTCGTCCTGTATCCCTAATAATTCAGATTTAACACAAGGAAGATGAGCACATGTCGGTTCTTTTCAGCCAAAACCTGATTTTCGGCTTTATCGGGGGATTGGGGCTCTTTCTGTTCGGCATGAAGATTATGTCGGAGGGCCTGCAGAAGGTTGCCGGGGATCGGATGCGGCAGATACTCGCGGCCCTGACCAACAATCGTATCATCGGAACCCTCGTCGGGCTTTCGGTAACCGCCATCATCCAATCCTCCAGCGCCACTACAGTCATGGTGGTCGGTTTTGTCAATGCGGGGCTGATGTCCCTGGTCCAGTCTATCGGCGTGGTGCTCGGGGCGAACATCGGGACCACCGTGACCGCCCAGCTCATTGCCTTCAACATCAGCCAAGTTCGCCCTTCCGGCCATCGGTATCGGGGCCGGCGTAAAGCTTTTCGCACGCTCCCGGAAGTGGGTTTATGCCGGCGAAATCCTGCTTGGGTTCGGCATCCTTTTCTTCGGGCTTTCGATCATGAAGGAGACCTTTGAGCCTATTAAGGGGAGCCAGGAAATCCGCCACCTGTTCCTGATGATCGGCAACAACCATCTTCTTGGGGTGCTTATCGGCGCCCTGCTCACCATCCTCGTTCAGAGCAGCAGCGCCACCATCGGCATTACCCTGGCCCTCGCCAGCACCGGTCTTCTCACTTTCGATGCCAGCGTGGCCCTGATTCTCGGGGAGAATATCGGCACGACCATCACCGCGAACCTCGCCGCCATCGGAACCAACCTCGCCGCCCGCCGGACCGCCCTCGCTCACTTTCTGTTCAACGTCATCGGCGTGGCTTACATGCTGGCGTTTTTCCCCTACTTCATTGAGTTCGTGGACAAAATAACCGCCCTTGGCGGGGTCGGGCCAGCCGATTTCGTGGTCCATACCCAGGCCCAGGCGGCGGCCCTGGGTGCGGCTATCGGCGACAAGCCGTTCATCGCCCGTCACATCGCCAATTGCCACACCTTCTTCAACATCATCAATACCCTGATTTTCCTTCCGCTGGTCGGCCTGCTGGCCAAACTGACAACCCTTCTGATTCGCGGAAGGGAGGAGGAGATGGAGTTTCACCTGAAGTTCATCGACAATCGGGTTCTCAACACCCCGCCCATCGCCCTTGGGCAGGCCCGGGCGGAAACCCGGCGGATGGCCCAGGTCAGCCTGGAGATGCTCGATGAAACTATCGGGTTTCTCGAGGATCTGGACGAAAAGCACCTTTCGCTGCTGGCTGGGAAGGAGGAAATGGTCGATATGCTCCAGAAGGAGATCACCGATTTTCTGGTGGCCCTCTCCCAGAAGTCGGTCACTCCCGAAACCTCCAAGGATATCGCCTCGATGATGCATATCGTCAACGACCTCGAAAGGGTGGGGGACCATTGTGAAAACCTTTGGCATCTGGGGGTAAGGAAAAAGAACGAAAAAGTCGTTTTCTCCGATGTGGCCATAAATGAAATCCGGGAGCTTGCTGAAAAGACCAAGGCGTTTCTCGCCTTCATGATCTCCGCCCTGGAGCGGCGCGACGGCTCCATCGGCGAGAAGGCCGATTTCATGGAAACCGATATCGACCATTTGGAAGAGATTTCGCGCAACAATCACATCGCCCGTCTGAATACCGGTGAGTGCGCGGTACAGCCCGGACTTATCTTCATCGATATGCTCCACAACTTCGAGAAAATCGGCGACCATACCTTCAATGTGGCCAAGGCCATCGTCGGGGCCGAATAGGTGTTCGCCGCCATCGACGTCGGCACCAACACCGTTCGTCTTCTTCTCGGCGACGTGGCCGGCGGGAAAATCAAGCCCAAGCGTTATTTCCGGAAAATTACCCGCCTGGGCGGAGGCTTTTCCCGGGAAAAGGGTCTGGCTCCCGAGGCCTCGAAGCGGACCCTTACCGCCTTGAGGGAAATCCGGGTAATCCTCGACGGTGAACAGGTGTCCCGGGTCAGGGCTGTCGGCACCGCCGCTCTTCGTGCCGCCCCCAACGGTGAGCGATTTCTGGAATCGGCCCACGCTGCCGGCATCCCCCTGGAGGTCATAGCCGGGGACGTCGAAGCCCGCCTCAGCGCTCGCGGGGTGATGGCGGCTCTCGACCCGATGCCCCAAAGTTCCCTCATTTTCGACATCGGTGGAGGCAGCACGGAGTTTCTTCTGTGGCACTCCGATGAAGTCCTTTTCCATCGAAGCTATCCCCTCGGGGTGGTCAATCTCAGCGAAAAATTCCCCGACGCCGAAGCCTGGAAAAAGCGTACTGAAGAGATCCTGGACCACCTCGACACCGATTTGGGGCAGGCCCGCTGCCGCGGAATCCTCGCCGGGTCCGGCTGTATTCTCGCAGGAACCGCCGGGACGGTCACGACCCTGGCCGCCGTGAAACTGAAGATGCGCCATTATGATTGGAGACGGGTCAACAACCTCGTCCTCTCCGTGGATGAACTTCGGACGATGATGCAAAAGCTGGAAAAATTCGACCTGGAACAGCGCGAAGGGATCCCCGGGATGGAAAAGGGGCGGGGAGATCTGATTCTTCCGGGGCTTGAGGTGGTTCTGGGTATTCTCCGCCGCTTCGGCCGGGCAAAAATGACGGTGAGCGATTTCGGCCTCCTCGAAGGGGTTCTGCTTTCTATGGCGGAAAGCCGGTGAGGAAGACAAAGGGGAAGACAGGAAGGTGGTAAAGTCGTTTTTTCCATCCTCCCACCTCCCTGTCTGCCCAACTCCCCGTAATTGACTTTCTCTTCTCGATTCATTATAGTCAAAATCCGTTTTATCCTCGTTAAAAACCAACCCGCCCCCAAGGGGCCAGGAACCTGGAAAGACAAAAGAATTACTATGGAACGAGCCATACTTTCCGGCAATGAAGCGATTGCGCGAGGGGCCTTCGAGGCCGGGGTGCGGGTCGCCTCGGCCTATCCGGGCACACCAAGCACCGAAATCCTTGAAAACGTCGTCCGATACCCCGGCATCGATGCCACCTGGGCCCCAAATGAAAAGGTGGCCCTGGAGGTAGGAATCGGGGCCAGCTTCGGCGGGGGACGGGCGCTGGTGACCATGAAGCACGTCGGGGTCAACGTCGCCGCCGACCCCCTGTTCACCCTTTCCTATGCCGGCGTCAGGGGTGGCCTGGTGCTGGTGACCGCCGACGACCCGGAACTCCACTCCTCCCAGAACGAGCAGGACAACCGCAACTACGCGAAGTTTGCGAAAATACCGATGCTCGAACCTTCCGACAGCCAGGAGGCGCTGGAATTTACCCGCCTGGCTTTCGAGGTCAGCGAGGCGTTCGATACCCCGGTCATGCTGCGGACAACCACACGGATTTCCCACTCCAAGTCCATCGTCACCCTCGGTGACCCGGTCGAAGGCCTGCCGGAGCCTTCCCTTGAGAAAAATCCTCCCAAATTCGTCATGCTCCCCGGCAATGCCCGCCGCAGGCACCTTGTGGTGGAGGAGCGACTGAAACGAATGGAGGAATGGGGCAGCGAGCAGCCCTTCAACGTGGTCGAGAAGGGGACCGAAGACCTGGGCATCATCACCTCGGGCGTCTCCTATCAGTACGCCCGGGAGGTCTTCCCCGATGCCGGCATCCTGAAGCTCGGAATGGTCTACCCCCTGCCGAGGAATTTGATTCGGGAGTTCGCATCCCGCTATTCAACCATCTGTGTCATCGAGGAGCTCGACCCCTTTATCGAAGAGCAGGTCCGCGCCATGGGTATCGAGGTCCGGGGGAAGGACCTTTTCCCCATGTGCGGGGAGCTCACGCCGGGGCGGGTCAAAAAAGGATGGACGGGGCAGGAGATGCCCCCGGCCGCGGCGCCGGGTGAAACCCTTCCCAGCCGGCCGCCCAACATGTGCCCCGGCTGCCCTCATCGAGGAGTGTTCCTGGCCCTTAAAGGATTGAAGGCCTTCGTCGCCGGGGATATCGGCTGCTACACCCTGGGTTTCATGCCTCCCCTCTCGGCGATGGATACCTGCATCTGCATGGGGGCCAGCATCGGAAACGCTGCCGGTCTGAGCAAAGTTCTTACTCCCGAGTCGAGACAGAAGGTGGTTGCCGTGATAGGCGATTCGACCTTTCTGCACACGGGGGTCAACGGCCTGATGGACATGGTCTACAACAAGTCTACCGCCACCGTGGTGATCCTGGACAACCGCATCACGGCCATGACCGGGCGCCAGGAGAACCCCTCCTCGGGCTTTACCCTCTCTGGAGAGGAAAGCTCGGAAATCGACCTGGAGGCTCTGTGCCGGGCGGTCGGGGTCAGGCACGTGGAGGTGGTGGACCCCTATGCGCTGGATCGGACACGGGAGGTCATCCACCGGGAGATGCAGCGCCCGGAGGTTTCGGTCATCATCACCCGCCGCCCCTGCATGCTGATGAAGAGGGATGTGGTGGAGCGCAAGCCGCCCCGTTTCGTGGAGGCCGACAAATGCACCGCCTGCAAGGCCTGCCTCAAGCTCGGCTGCCCGGCCATCGAGTGGACACCCGGGGAGGGGAAGAAGGGCGTGGCCCAGGTCAATCGCCTGCTTTGCGTAGGCTGCGGCATCTGCGAGCAGGTTTGCAAGTTCGGCGCCTTTGGAGTTTGTCATGTCGAGTAACGTTACCAATATTCTGCTGGCGGGGGTTGGCGGCCAGGGCATCCTGCTGGCCAGCGAGGTCCTCTCGGAAGTCCTTATGATGGCCGGGTTCGACGTGAAGAAGAATGAGATTCACGGCATGTCCCAGCGGGGAGGGAGCGTGGTCTCCCACGTTCGGTTCGGGCAGAAGGTCTATTCGTCCATCATCCCCGAAGGCGAGGGGGACATCCTCTTCGGTTTCGAGCTGCTGGAAACCTACCGATATCTTCCCTTGCTGCGCAAGGGCGGCAAAGTCCTGGTGAACGACCTCAGGATTCTGCCCCCTTCCGTGGCCCTGGGCCAGGAGGCGTATCCCGAGGATATCCCCACCAAGATCGCGGCCCTCTTCCCCGAGACCCGGGTGATAAACGGCATGGCCCTGGCCCTTGAGGCCGGAAATCCCCGCACCGTCAATACGGTCCTGCTCGGAGCGCTTTCCCGGATGATTGAAATCGACGAAAACCTCTGGCGGGAGGCTCTGAACAAAATGGTGCCGGAGCGGTTTCTTGCCGAAAATCTCAAGGCCTTCGAACTCGGAAGGCAGTAACTGCCAGTTAGCCCCGGAGATAACCGATGTTGTGGAATGACGAATTCGAAACGCTCCCCCGAGAAGCTCTCGAATCGCTTCAGCTCAAACGCCTCCGGCAGACCCTTCAGAGGGTCTACGCCACTGTTCCCTACTACCGTGAGAGTTTTCGCAAGGCCGGGATTGTCCCCGACATGCTCAAGTCCCTGGACGACCTGCGCCGGTTTCCCTTCACGCTGAAACAGGACATGCGGGACAACTACCCCTACGGCCTGTTCGCCGTTCCCCTTGACGAGATCGTGCGGATTCACGCCTCCTCGGGGACCACGGGCAAGCCGACGGTGGTCGGTTACACCCGAAGGGACATCGAGACATGGTCCGAACTGATGGCCCGTTCCTTCGCCGCCGCCGGAGCACATCGGGGTGATGTCATTCACAACGCCTATGGCTACGGGCTTTTCACCGGAGGGCTCGGGGCCCATTACGGGGCCGAAAAGCTCGGAGCCTCCGTCATTCCCATGTCGGGGGGCAACACCAAGAAACAGATCATGATCATGCAGGATTTCGGCTCCACCGTGCTCACCTGCACGCCTTCCTACAGCCTTTATCTGGCCGAGGCGGCCGCCGAAGAGGGGGTCGACATCAGGGAATTCAAGCTGCGGGTGGGGATTTTCGGCGCAGAACCCTGGAGCGATTCGATGCGCCAGGAAATCGAGACCAAGCTGGACATCAAGGCCATCGACATCTATGGCCTCTCGGAAATCCTCGGCCCCGGGGTCGCCATCGAATGCATCGAAGCCCAGAATGGGCTCCATATCTGGGAGGATCATTTCATTCCCGAAATCATCGACCCGCAGTCCGGGGAGGTCCTTCCCCACGGTGAGCAGGGGGAACTGGTGGTCACCACCATCACCAAGGAAGGGATCCCGATGATCCGCTACCGCACCCGGGACATCACCCGGATCATCGAAGAGCCTTGCATCTGCGGTCGCACCCATGTTCGTCTGGTGAGAATGAGCGGTCGGACGGACGACATGCTGATCATCCGCGGGGTCAATGTGTTCCCCTCCCAGATCGAAAGCGTCCTGATGAACATGGAAGGGGTGGAACCCCATTATCAGCTTATCGTCGACAGGGAGGGAAACCTGGATACCCTGGAGGTACAGGTCGAAGTCAACGAAAAGACCTTCTCGGATGAAATCAAGGTTCTGCAGGAACTCGCAGGGCGCATCCGCAAGGAAATCAAGGACCTGTTGGGGATCACCTGCCGGGTTCGGTTGGTCGAACCGAAGACCATCGCCCGCAGTGAAGGCAAAGCGAAGCGGGTGGTCGACCGCAGGTCCAGATAAAGAGAAGGGTACGGGAGGCGGGAGACGCGAGGGGCGGGATTTTTGGAGGCCTATGCCGGATTTATATCCACTGGAGAGCATATGAAAGTCGAACAGATTTCCATTTTCATCGAAAACAAATCGGGCCGGCTGGCCGAGGTCACCCGGGTCCTTGGGGAGGCGGGGGTGAACATCCGGGCACTCTCTCTTGCAGACACCTCCGATTTCGGAATCCTGCGTCTGATCGTGGACAAGACCGACCCGGCAAAAACAGCGCTCAAGGAGCACGGGTTCACCGTCAACAAGACCGAGGTTGTGGCGGTCGAGGTCCCTGACCGCCCCCTAGGGCTCTTCGGTATCCTCCAGATTCTCGACAGGGCAGGGGTCAACGTGGAATATATGTACGCCTTCGTCGAACGTTGCGGGGATAACGCAGTCATCATCTTCCGCTTCGACTACCCCGAGGAGGCCATCAGGGTGCTTCTGGAAAACGGGGTGGCGGTCCTCAAGGGAGAACGTGTGTACACCATGTAGCGCCGGAGGGGTGATATCCTCCGACTCCGATACCAACCCGAAAAAAAGCGAAATTCCTGCTGGTTATATGCCTAAAACTCGAGAACGAATTAACTCCGGTGATAGCCTGATGCGCATTTGGGACCCTGTCAGTGAATGCCTGGACCGGGAGGCCCTGGAGACTGCTTCAGCTTACCCGGCTCAAGTCGACGGTGGAGCGGATCTGCCGAAACGTTCCCTGTTACCAGGAAAAGTTCAGAGAGCGGGGAATCCTCCCGGGGGACGTCAAAAGCCTCGCCGACCTGGGCAATTTGCCCTTTACCACCAAAGAGGACCTGCGGCTGAACTATCCCTACGGCATGTTCGCCGTCCCCCTGCGGGAGGTGGTGCGGATCCATTCCTCCTCGGGGACGACGGGCAAGCCGACGGTGGTCGGATACACCCGCCACGACCTCTATATCTGGACCGAACTGGCGGCGAGGTTCATGACTGCGGCCGGGGTCACCGAAGACGACATCGTCCATATTGCCTTCGGTTACGGTCTCTTTACCGGCGCCTTCGGTCTGCATTACGGCGCCGAGCGCATCGGCGCTTCCGTCATCCCCATGTCGAGCGGAAACACCGACAAGCAGATCATGATCATGCAGGATTACCGCTCCACAGCCCTGGTATGCACGCCGTCCTACGCCCTGACCGTTGCCGACCGCCTGGAAAGGATGGGGATCGACCCGTCCTCCTTGGCGCTTCGGGTCGGGCTCTTCGGCGCCGAACCGTGGAGCGAGGAGATGCGCCGGGAAATCGAGAGCAGGCTGGGGATAGTCGCCACCGATAACTACGGGCTCTCCGAGGTCATGGGGCCGGGGGTCGCCGGCGAATGCCGGATGCGTTGCGGAATGCATATATTCGAAGATCATTTCATCCCGGAGATCATCGATCCCGAAACGGGGGAGGTTCTTCCTCCAGGCTCGGTAGGTGAACTTGTTCTGACCAGCATCACCAAAGAAGCCTTTCCCATGGTGCGCTACCGCACCCGGGACATCACCCGCCTCGATTACGAACTCTGCAGTTGCGGCCGGACCCACGTCCGAATGCGGAAAACAATGGGTCGTACCGACGATATGCTGATTATCAAGGGAGTCAACGTCTTCCCCACCCAAGTCGAAGAGGTCCTCTTTCAGGTCGAGGGATGCGAGCCCCACTACCTGATGGTCGTGGACCGTGCCGGCACCATGGACACCCTTGAGGTCCAGGTCGAGGTCACCGAGAAAATCTTCTTCGATGAAATGAAGAAACAGAAAGAGTTCGTGGAGATTCTCGAGAAACGCCTCCTGTCCGCCCTCGGCGTCGGAGCCAGGGTCAAGCTGGTGGAGCCGGCCTCCATGCCGAGGCATGAGGGCAAGGCCCAGCGGGTCATTGACCGCAGAAAACCCTGACTTAAATTGATCCAAGCGTACAACTAGCCAGATTTACTTGTAAATTTATATCCAAATGAGAAAAATCCAGGCCAGTTTTCCCTTGACAATCGCTGCCAAATAAACCATAATCCCGACTCGTTGATTGACGGGGCGTAGCGCAGCCTGGTAGCGCACCTGCATGGGGTGCAGGGGGTCGGAGGTTCAAATCCTCTCGCCCCGACCATTCAACAACTCGGTAAAACAAGCAGTTAGGCCACCTCAAGTTAGGTGGCCTATTTGCGTTTCAGGGGAAAGAGGGATTTTGGTTGCCGTTTGGTTGCCGTTTGCCCTTTGCTTACCGTATTTTCACCTTGGACGCGGCCATAAAAAAAGCCTCTGCAAAGCACGTGACCGGGGCAACCTTGATGCTGCTCACCGTCTCGCACTTGCACTTGCAGCGGCGGCCCGAGGTGGTCCCGTCGTCACTCGCATGCAATCCGGCAACCTGTGGCAAGGAGGACCCATCCCCACAAAATCCATTCGAAATCAGCAAGGGTAGGGGGGGAGGATGATAGTTGTCTCACAGGATTTAGTTTCACCGTTCATGTTGACAGAGACGTGATGATCGAGACCTGCGAATGATGTGGGAGACGAAGCGCGTTCCGGAGGTCACGGGGTTTTTCCGGAAGCGTTTTTTTTCTGTTGGGTCATTTTTTTCAGAATATCCTCAAGCTGGTTCAATTCCTCGCCGTACTTGCTCCAGTTGGCCTCCTTCAGATACTCCTTGGCCTTGTTGTAGTGAGCGAGGGCCTTCTGGGCCATGGACGAGAGCGACCCGGTGACGGGCAAGCCGGTAATGGCCCGTTTTTGCTGAGACTCGGGGCACCCCTTCGATGGCAAAGACGGCGTTCAGGGCGGCATCCAGGTCCTTACCCATGGCCAACTGCCCGTTTTGAACGGCGATCACCCGCTTCAACTGGGGCATCTGCCCCTGTTCGGACTGCAGATAGATGGGCTCGACGTAGATGAAGGAATGGGCGATGGGGATGATCAGCAGATTGCCCCGGATCACGCTGGAGCCCTGCTGCCCCCAGAGGGTGAGCTCCGAGGAAATGTCCGGCTGCTGGTTGATCCGGGCCTCGATCTGCATGGGGCCGTAAATCAGCTTCTCCTTGGAGAGGGTGTAGATGAGAAGCTGTCCGTAATTGTCGCCGTCGCAGCGGGCGCACATCCAGGCGACCATGTTGTCCTTCTTGGAAGGGGTCAAGGGCAGCATCAGGATGAATTCTTCGTGGCTGGGAGTCGGGCAGCCGCATGATGATGTAATAGGGCAGGATCGATTGCTGCGTGCCTTTGTAAATTTCCTGGGGAATGTTCCACAGATCCTCGCGGTTGTAGAACACCTGGGGGTCGGTCATGTGGTAGGTGGCGTACATTCGGGCCTGGAGCAAGGAACAGGTCCATGGGGTAGCGCATGTGTTGCTCGCAGGAACGCGGGCATCTCCCGGATCGGCTTGAACAGGGTGGGAAAGATCTTGCGGTAGGTCTGGACCAGCGGATCGGTCGGGTCGATGACGTAGTAGGAGACATCGCCGTTATAGGCATCGATGACCACCTTAACCGAGTTGCGAATGTAGTTGATGCCTCGCTGCCCGGGTCCGGGATCGGCTCCGAGTAGGGGAACATGGTGGAGGTCGTGTACGCATCCTGGATCCAGTAGAGGCGGCCGTCGGCGCCAACCACGATGTAGGGGTCCGAATCGTAGGCCAGAAACGGGGCGATGGTGCGAACCCGGTCCGCGATCCTGCGATGCAACATCAGCCGGCTCTGGTCGGTGATGTAGCTGGACAAAAGCACGTTGACGTCCGAAAGGTCTACGGCGTAGGCCAGCCGACGAAAAAAGCTTGAGATCTGTACCCCGCCTTTGCCCTGGTAAAACGTATAGGCGTTCTGGTCGCCCTTGGGGTAGTCAAACTCCTTGGTCCGGCTGTGGACGATGGCGAAGCCGTCGGTTTCCTTGCCGTAGTAGATTTCCGGCCGGGTGACGCGAAGCGGGGTGCTCGATTTCGGTGGGATGTCTTGCATGATGAAGTCGGGCATTCCGTCCGGCGTGAACTTGTTCACCGGGCTCATGACCACCCCGTAGCCATGGGTGTAGACCAGGTGCATGTTGACCCAGGTCCGGGCGCGGGCGGGAAGCTGTGAAGGGGGCAGTTCCCGGCCGGCAACGGCGACCTGGGTGTACTTGTCATTGAAGTGGTAGCGATCCACGTCTACGCTGTTGAAATCGTAGTAGAGCCGGATCTCCTGCAGCTGTTTATAGGTCTGCACAAGGGGCCGGTGATCCCAAAGGCGGATGTTGTGGATGGTGGCTTCGTTTTTCTTGATGTCGTCGTAGCTCATCGGTGTCTCTGACCGGAAAGGGCTTTTCCTTGGCCTTGTCCAGTCCGAAGCCGAGGCGGGTGAAACGGATGTTGTTGCGGATATACGGCGTTTCCTTGGCCAGTTCATTGGGTTTCACGACATATTGTTCGATGATGCGCCGGATAAAGAGAGGAGAACCCGAACAGCGACCACGAAATAGATGCCGATGAGGAGCCAGCGCCCATTTCCATTTTCGCATCCTGGGCATGAGAAACAGCACCACGGCAACGACGAGGGACAGGACCAGCCATGGTCCAGTAGGCGGGAATCTGAGCGTGCACATCCGAGTAACTGGCCCCGTAGGCCACGCCGCTGCGGGAGTAGAGCAGATTGGTAGAGCTTGAGCCGGTAGGAGGCGGCGACCCCCAGAAAAAACAGCCCGACCAGCACTGTCGAAATGCGTTTTGACCCGTGGAGAAATGATCAACCGGTTTTCGATCACGCCGACGGCCTGATCCAGGTAGTAGGAAAGCCCGACAGCGATCGAGGTGATAATCAACCCGATGAAAAACCACTCCGAAATAAGACCGTACATCGGCAAATCGAATAGATAGAACCCGATGTCTTTGGCGAAAATCGGGTCCGCGATGCCGAAGCGGGTGCCATGGAAAAACTTCAGGAAGGTCATCCAGGAGTCGGCGGCGCCCAGGCCCATGACCCACGACAACACCAAGACCACCGCCGTCCAGACCTGGGCGGCGTGGTCTCCGTGAAAAACGGCATCCAAAGGGGACGCCGGACGCCGAAGATCGACTACCCGAAACGCACGGGTGGGCCGCCCCCATTTTCTGGCAGTGTAAATATTCAGCCCCGCAAAAGTTCCAAAAAGGATGAAGGCGGCAAAGAATATAAACGTTTTTGTCCATATTTCGGTAATGAAAACCTGAGAGAACCCCAAGTTCTGGAGCCAGAGCCAATCGCCGTAATAGCTCGCGAAAAGAACCCCGACCCCTATGACCGCAATCGCCGCTCCGACAAGAACGAAAAAACGCTTTCTCAAGTCCATTCCAATGTCTCCAAAAACATGTCACCTGACTCGATTAGGCCCATCCTTCCGGTGCTGCGGCGGGATTCGGATGGACAGGCAGATGCGCCATACTCAACACAAACAGGACCCCCAAACTACGCCCCCATGTTTGGCACGTCAAGCGCAAGCGCATTGATTCCCACTATAAAACAAGCAGGGGGGAAGATTGCCGGAAGTGCCCGTCCCGCTCGCATAATAAACGTCGGATAAGATATATTATGTAAACCAAGATCGAAATATGACGGTACCGATAAATCTGAATTCCGGAAACTAACCTTCGCCCTATTTAATTTCCACCTGTAAAAGGAAGAAGGTTTTAGCCGTCGTCGTGAAGGGTCAACCGACACTCGCCAGTTCGAGCCGGGTTCCCCATCGGTCAAGCAAGGCCTGCCGCAGCTCGGCATATTCCGGAGCGGTGAGAAAATCGGGGCGGTTCGCCAGGTGGAAGGCCTCCTCCCGGGCCTCTTCAAGGATCCGACCGTCCCGCAGGAGGTTGGCCACCCTGAAATCGGGGACGCCAGCCTGCCGGGTGCCGAGAAACTCCCCCGGTCCGCGGATTTCCAGGTCCGCTTCGGCAATGCGAAAGCCGTCGTTGGTTTCCGTCATGACCTGGAGCCGCTTCATCCCCTCTTCGCTGCACCGCAGGGAGCGCACCAGAAGGCAGGAACTCTGGTTGTCCCCCCTTCCGACCCTGCCCCGCAACTGGTGGAGCTGGGCAAGCCCGAAGCGCTCTGCATGTTCGACCATCATGATCGTCGCATTGGGCACGTCGATCCCGACCTCAATGACGGTGGTGGAAACGAGGACGTCGATGTCGCCGGTCTTAAAGGCCGTCATCACCGACTCCTTCTCCTCCGGTTTCATCCTCCCGTGGAGCAGTCCGACCCTCCGATTGGCAAACACCTCGGCCTGCAGGTACTCGGCTCCCTCGGTGGCCGCCATGAGATCGCTTTTTTCCGAATCCTCCACCAGGGGGTAGACGATGTAGGCCTGCCGCCCCCGGGCCAGTTCTCCTGCAATAAATGAGTAAGCCCGCGCCCTTCCCTGCTCGGTCACAAGACGGGTTCGGACAGGGAGTCGGCCCGTGGGAAGCTCGTCGATGACCGAGAGGGCCAGGTCGCCGTAGAGGGTCAGAGAAAGGGTGCGGGGAATGGGGGTGGCGGTCATGACGAGAATATGGGGATTGTCTCCCTTCTTCCGCAGAATACCTCGCTGCCGTACGCCGAAACGGTGCTGTTCATCGACGATCCCCAGCCCGAGGCGCTGAAATTCGACGCCTTCCTGAAGGACCGCATGGGTTCCGACCACCATGTGGACGGACCCGGAACGAATCTGCTCAAGGACCTCCCTCTTGGCTCCGGCCGGCATGGAACCCGAAAGCAGGACAACCCGCAGGCCGAGATTCTCCATCCAGTGGTGGAACTGGAGAAAATGCTGCTCCGCCAGGATTTCCGTGGGGGCAACGACCGCAACCTGGGTAGCATTTTCGATGGCGACCAGGGCCGTCATCAGAGCCACGATGGTTTTGCCGCTGCCGACGTCTCCCTGGACGAGGCGGTTCATCGGATGGGGAGCCATCAGGTCCCGTTTGATCTCCCCAAGAACACGGCGCTGTGCCCCGGTGAGGCGGTAAGGGAGCATCTGGGCCAGGGGGCGGGTATAGCGGTGGGTGACCTGGAAGGGGATCCCCTTCTCCAGTACCACTCCCCTGCGCTTGAGGGCCAGGCCCAGTTCGAGAAAGAAAAATTCATCGAAAACCAGGGTGCGCCGCCCCAGGTCGGCCGCCTCCCCCGGTCCTCCGGGGGAGGCATCGTCATCGGGCAAGTGAACCTGCCGGAATGCCTGGGGAAGCGGCATCAGGCCGTGGCGTGCGACGATGGGAGACGGAAGCGGGGATACGGCGCTCGCGGCATACCGGTCGACGACCTCTTTCCAGACCTTGCGCGCCGTTTTCTGGTTGAGCCCCTCTGTCAGGGAATATACGGGAAGGAGGCGGCCGAAACTGATTGGGGTCGGCCGCCATGATGTCGTCCAGGGATTGCTCCCCCTGGAGAAATTCGGCCTCGGGATGGTGGACTCTCTCAGAGCTCCGAAGCGCTTGACCTCGCCGATAAACACGGCTTTCCTGCCGACGACGAAACGTTTTTTCATCCAGTCGTGCCGATAATGGAACCACTTCAGGGATACCTGCCCGGTACCGTCACTGACGAGGACCTCGAAGATCCGTTTCCGGGCCCTGGCGGTCACCGATTCGCCCGCGGCACAGGATCTCTCCGGAGAAGACCTCCTGGACGCCCTCCCGAAGCTGGGCGATTTTTCTTATTTCGCGGCGATCTTCGTATCGGAAGGGCAAGGAGTAGAGGGCGTCTTCCACGGTGGAGAGGCCCATTTTTGAAAGCTTTTGCAGAAGATGAGGGCCGACCCCCCGGACTCGGTCCAGGGGGGTCGACAGGATTTCGCGGCTGCGCTGGTAGGAGGGGGTGAGAGGCATCTCCCCTGCCCTCTTATTCGAAGATGGTGTTCAGATCCCTGAGGATGTCGTTGACATCGAGGCCGTGGGCGATGGCTCCCTGCTCCAGGGTCTCGTTGGCGGCGCCCATGCATCCGATGCAGCCAAGGTTGTATTTTCCGAGCACCTTGGCCACCTCCGGGCTCATCTGAAGCACTTGGTGGAAGGTCATGTTTTTATTGATTTTATCGGCCATGAATTACCTCGAAAAATTAGGGTTTTAAGTTTTAGGTTTTAAGTTTTAGGTTGAAGGCTTTAACTTAAAACCTAAAGCCGGAAACTTAAAACGGGTTTATTCATATTTGATATCGATGACCTCGTAGATTCGAAGCCCGGAGGGGACTTTGATCCTCACCTCGTCATCGAGGCGGTGGCCGATCAGCGCCTTGCCGACCGGAGAGGTGACCGATATTTTCCCGGCTTTGATCTCGGCCTCGTCCTCGCCGACGATCTGATAGGTTACTTCCGTGCCCGAATCGACGTCGAAAAGGGTCACCTTGGCACCGAAGACTACCTTGTCGATATCGAGATCGGCCGGATTGATCACCTGTGCCCTGGCGATTTTGTCGTTGAGCTCCTTGATGCGTCCTTCGATGAAGCCCTGCCGATCCTTGGCGGCATCGTATTCGGCATTTTCGGAGAGATCGCCGTGGCCGCGGGCTTCAGCAATATCCATGACCACCTTGGGGCGGTCGACACGGATCAGTTTTTTAAGTTCCTCCTGAAGACGCTGATAGCCTTCACGGGTCATCGGTATAGATTGAGACATTAACTTTTAACCTCACCAGTTTGAAAATCATCGGGCGGGTTTCCCCGCCCGAATAGCGTTTATTTTATCGTCCCGGAGGTGTCACAGGACTTGTTAATGTTGGCGATAATACTCTTGAAGCGGATTAAGGTCAAGGGTTTCTCGGCGCATGGCGAGAATTCCGTCGACGGCAGCCTTCATCCCGGCCACCGTGGTGAAATAGGCCACATTGTATACCAGGGCCGAGCGTCGGATGGAATAGGAATCGGCTACCGACTGGGCTCCGAAGGTGGTGTTGAAGACCATGGCGATTTCATGGCTCTTGATGGCATCGACGCAATGGGGACGGCCTTCCTTGACCTTGTTGATAGGTTTGGCCGGAATGCCTTTTTCCGTCAGGAAAGCCGCCGTGCCGCGGGTGGCCACCAATTCGAAACCGGCCTCGACCAGCTTGCGGGCCGGTTCGAGGACATACTTCTTGTCGGCGTCCTTGATGCTGATAAAAACCTTGCCCGACAGGGGCAGACGGACCCCGGCTCCGAGCTGGGCCTTGGCGAAGGCCTTGCCGAACTCCATGTCGATGCCCATGACCTCCCCCGTCGACTTCATCTCGGGACCCAAGCAGGGTATCGACGCCGGGAAACTTCACAAAGGGAAAGACCGACTCCTTGACGGAGATGTGTTTCGGGACAATGTCCCCGGAAATGCCGAGTTTTTCGAGACTCTGCCCGGCCATGACCCGGGCTGCGATTTTCGCCAGCGACCGCCCCGTGGCCTTTGAAACGAAGGGAACGGTCCGGCTGGCCCGGGGGTTGACCTCGAGCAGATAGACGATATCGTCCTTGACTGCATACTGGATGTTCATCAGACCGACGACCTGGAGTTCCAGGGCGAGGGCCACTGTCTGGCGCTTGATCTCCTCGATCACTTCGGCCTTCAGGGAGAAGGGAGGCAGCACGCAGGCCGAGTCACCGGAATGGATACCCGCTTCCTCAATGTGCTGCATGATGCCGCCGATAACCACCTCCCGTCCATCGGAGAGGGCATCGACGTCGACTTCAATCGCCTCCTCGAGAAATTTATCGACCAGTATCGGGTGCTCGGGCGAGGCTTCAACCGCATGCTTCATGTAGTTGCGCAACTGGTCGACATCGTAAACGATTTCCATGGCCCGACCGCCCAGGACATAGGAGGGGCGCACCACCACCGGGTAGCTGATGCGGGCGGCGACCTTCTCCGCCTCCTCAAAGGAGCGGGCGGTTCCGTTCTCGGGCTGCTTGAGGTCGAGCTTATGCAGCAGCGCCTGGAATCGTTCGCGGTCCTCGGCCCGGTCGATGGCGTCGGGGGACGTGCCGATAATGGGGACGCCGGCCTTCTCCAGGGCCACCGCCAGCTTGAGGGGCGTCTGGCCGCCGAATTGGACGATGACTCCTTCGGGTTTCTCGACCTCGACGATCTCCAGAACGTCCTCAAGGGTGAGGGGCTCGAAGTAGAGCCGGTCGGAGGTGTCGTAATCGGTGGAAACCGTCTCGGGGTTGCAGTTGACCATGATCGTTTCGAAACCGTCCTCGGCCAGAGCGAAGACCCCATGGACGCAGCAGTAGTCGAACTCGATCCCCTGGCCGATGCGGTTGGGGCCGCCGCCGAGGATCATGATTTTCTTCCGATCGCTCGGGTCGGCTTCGCATTCGCTCTCGTAGGTGGAGTAGAGATAGGGGGTGTAGGCCTCGAACTCGGCGCCGCAGGTATCCACCCGCTTGAAGACCGGACGGATTCCATGTTCGTGACGAAGGGTGCGCACGTCTCCCTCGGTAATCCCCCAGAGGGTCGCCAGGCGCTTGTCGGAAAAGCCGTACTGTTTGGCCTCCCGGAGAAGCTCGGTAAATTCGGCGCCGTCCCTGGCCACCAGAGCTGGCGGCTCCGACCAGTCGCTCTTCCATGTCGAGGATCTGCTTGAGGTTGTGCAAAAACCACCGGTCGATGAAAGTGAGTTCGAAGATTTCATCGAGGGAGAATCCGGCGCGGAGGGCGTCGGCGATATACCACAGACGCTCCCAGTTGGGAGTACGCAGCTTGGCGCGCAGGTGGTCGAGCTCGTCCTCGCTGAGAGCCCGCCGGTAGTCGGCCGGGGAGTCAAAAATCCGGCTTTCCAGGCCGTGGGAACCGATTTCCAGGGAGCGCAGGGCCTTCTGCAGGCTTTCCTTGAAGGTCCGGCCGATGGCCATCACCTCCCCTACCGATTTCATCTGGGTCGTCAGGGTGGCATCGGCCTGGGGGAATTTTTCGAAGGTGAAACGCGGAATCTTGGTCACCACGTAGTCGATGGTCGGCTCGAAGGAGGCGAAGGTTTCCCGGGTGATGTCGTTGGGTATCTCGTCCAGGGTGTAGCCGACGGAGAGCTTGGCCGCAATCTTGGCGATGGGGAAGCCGGTCGCCTTCGAGGCCAGGGCCGAGGAGCGGGAGACGCGGGGGTTCATTTCGATGATCACCATCCGCCCGTCATCGGGGTTGATGCCGAACTGGATATTGGAGCCCCCGGTCTCGACCCCGATTTCCCGGATGATCCTGATGGCGGCGTCGCGCATGATCTGATATTCCTTGTCGGTCAGGGTCTGGGCCGGGGCGACGGTGATGGAATCGCCGGTATGAACCCCCATGGGGTCGAAGTTCTCGATGGAGCAGATGATGACGACGTTGTCGGCCAGGTCCCGCATGACCTCCAGCTCGAACTCCTTCCAGCCGATGACCGATTCCTCGACCAGGATCTCGCTGGTGGGCGAGGCATCGATGCCGGCCATGGCCATGGCTTCGTATTCCTCGCGGTTATAGGCGATGCCGCCGCCGGTTCCGCCGAGGGTGAAGGAAGGGCGGATGATGGCCGGAAAGCCGACATGCTCGATGATCTCCATGGCCTCCTGGTAATTATGGGCCAAGCCGCTGCGGGGAACCCCGACGCCGATCTGCTCCATCGCCTGCTTGAAGAGCGTGCGGTCCTCGGCCATTCTCGATGGCGGGGAGCTTGGCGCCGATCAGTTCGACCCCGAATTGTCCAGCGTCCCGTTCTTGGCCACGGCCACGGCGGTGTTGAGGGCGGTCTGTCCGCCCAGGGTGGGCAGGAGCGCGTCGGGCCGTTCCTTTTCAATGATCCGGGCCAGGACTCCGGGGTCACCGGTTCGATGTAGGTCCGGTCGGCGAAGTCGGGATCGGTCATGATGGTGGCCGGGTTGGAGTTGAGCAGAATGACCTTGTAGCCCTCTTCCTTCAGGGCCTTGCAGGCCTGGGTGCCGGAGTAATCGAACTCGCAGGCCTGGCCGATGACGATCGGACCGGCGCCGATGATGAGGATTTTCTCGATGTCGGTACGTTTGGGCATTTTAAAATCCGTAAGGGTGAAGAGTGATTAGTGAAAGAGTAAAAGAATTCATCTTGCTAGGCGCTGGTAAATGGCGCTGGTTTTTAAACCTGTCACCAATTACCAATCACGCTGTCACGGACCTTTTCCTTTTCCATCATCTCGATGAAGCGCTCGAAGAGGTACCGGGCGTCATGGGGCCCGGGGAAGCTTCGGGATGGTACTGAACCGAGAAGGCCGGCAGCCTCTTGTGGGTGAGCCCCTCGACGGTGTTGTCGTTGAGGTTGACGTGGGTCAGGACCGCCTCATCCCGGATGGAATCGGCAGTCGACCGCAAAGCCGTGATTCTGAGCGGTGATCTCCACCTCATGTCCGTCTCCCCGCCGGACCGGCTGGTTGCCGCCCCGATGGCCGAACTTGAGCTTGTAGGTTTTGCCGCCCAGGGCGATGGAGAGAAGCTGATGCCCGAGGCAGATGCCGAAAATCGGTTTCTTTCCGAGGAGCTTCCGGATGTTTTCCTGGGCGTAGGCGACCGGCTCGGGATCGCCGGGGCCGTTGCTAAGGAAAATGCCGTCAGGATTCATGGCGAGAACCTTCTCGGCCGGGGTGTCGGCGGGAACGACGGTCACGTCGCAACCCGAGGCGACCAGGTTTCGCAGAATATTCCGCTTGATGCCGAAGTCGTAGGCCACCACTTTGAACCGGGCCGGCTTGTCGGCCGGCAGGTACCCGCCTTCAAGATCCCAGGGACCTTCGGTCCAGTGGTAGGGTTCCGTGCAGGTCACCTCCCTGACCAGGTCGCGCCCGACGATGGAGGGCGCCTTCCGGGCTTTTTCCACCAGTCGTTCAGGATCGAGGTCGATGGAGGAGACGATGCCCGTCTGTGCCCCCTTGTCGCGGATATGCCGCACCAGGGCGCGGGTGTCGATGCCCTGGATGCCGACGATGCCGTTTTCCTTGAGATAGGCGTCGAGGCTCATTCTGGAGCGCCAGTTGCTGGGAAAGTCGCTGCATTCCTTGACCACGAAGCCGGCAAGGTGCGGCCTGATCGACTCCACATCTTCCAGGTTGACCCCGTAGTTGCCGATCAGGGGATAGGTCATGGTGACGATTTCCCCGGCATAGGAGGGGTCGGTGAGAATCTCCTGGTAACCGGTCATGCTGGTATTGAAGACCACCTCGCCGGTGATCTCCCCCGGCGCGCCGAAGGCCTTGCCATGAAAAACCTTGCCGTCGGCAAGGGCGAGAATTGCTTTCACTGTTGATTACTCCTTGAGGAACTGGTTTAACGGATGATTCACAAGTGTTTTATTTTAAAGTCTTTTGGTCTTTTGAGCCCAATAAAACCAAAAGGACCGATGGGACTTATAGGATCCAAGAATCGAAACTAGGCCTCTCGCTTCCACACCACCTTTCCCCCGAGGATGGTGTGGGTGGCGGCGCCTTTCATCTTCCAGCCGTCAAAGGGCGTGTTCTTGCTCTTGGAGAGGAGCTTTCGCGGCCTCGACGGTCCACTTCAGATCGGGGTCGATAATCGTTACGTCCGCGGGCACCCCGATTTCCAGGGTGCCCCGGGGAATCCCCAGGACCGCGGCCGGGCCGGTAGTCAGCCGGGCAAGCGCCTCGGTGAGAGAGAGAACCCCGTCTTTGACCAGGCGCAGGGTCAGGGGCAGAGCCGTTTCCAGCCCGACGATGCCGTTGAGGGCGATGTTGAACTCGACGTTCTTCTCATCGAAATGATGGGGAGCATGGTCGGTGGCGATCGCGTCGATGGTCCCGTCTGCCAGCCCGGCTCTCACCGCCGCCACGTCCTCAGCTGAACGCAGCGGAGGATTCATCTTGGCGTTGGTGTCGTACCCGCGCACCGCTTCCTCGGTCAGGGTGAAGTGATGAGGGGTGGCCTCGCAGGTCACCCGTACCCCCCTTTTTCGGGCGGCGCGGATGATTTCCACCGCCCCACGAGTGGAGACGTGGGCCACATGCAGGCGGGCGCCGGTGTATTCTGCCAGCATCACGTCCCGGGCGACAGCGGCGTCCTCCGCGACCCAGGGGATTCCCTTGAGCCCCAGCTCGGTGGCGACGAATCCGTCGTTCATGACCCCCTCCCCCACCAGGGAGAGGTCCTCGGCGTGGGAGATGATGGTCAGGCCGAAGGGGCGCGCATACTCCATGGCCCGGCGCATGAGTTCCCCGCTTGGCCACCGGCTTTCCGTCATCGGAGAGAGCCACGCAGCCAGCCTCCTTGAGGTCCCCCATCTCCGAGAGGGACTCCCCTTTCAGGCCTTTGGTGATGCTCGCCGACCGGAAAGACGTTGGCATAGCCCTCCTCGCGCGGCTTTTCGACGGATGTAGAGGGTGACGGCCTTGTTGTCGTTGACCGGGCTGGTGTTGGGCATGCAGGCCACAGAGGTGAAGCCGCCCGCCGCGGCCGCCCGGGTCCCGGAGACGATGTCTTCCTTGTACTCGTAGCCGGGGTCCCGCAGATGGACATGAATATCGACCAGCCCCGGGGTCACCAGCCTGCCGGCGGCATCGATGGTCTCGGCCCCGGGAGCCTGGAGGTCCTTCCCGATTTTCGCCACCCTGCCGTCCTCGATGAGGAGGTCCTGGTCGACGTCGATGCCGTGTGCCGGATCGAGAACCCGCCCGCCTTTGATGAGTATTTTCATGTTTGCACCCCGTATGAAAATCGCTGATTCAATTCTGGATTCTGAATTTTGAATTTAAATTCGAACACTAGAATTCAAAATTCAAAATTACTCGGCATGCTCCCCGCCCGCCACCAGATAGAGAAGCGCCATGCGACCGCGACCCCGTTTTCCACCTGCTCGAGGATGACGTTCTGGGGGCCGTCGGCCACAAAGGAGGAGATCTCCACGCCGCGGTTCATCGGCCCGGGATGCATGACGATGGCATCCTCCTTGGCAAGCTGCAGATTAGCAGGGTTGAGACCGTAGAACCGGGCGTATTCCCGCAGGGTCGGCAGCAGGGTTTTCCCCTGGCGCTCGAGCTGGATGCGCAGCATCATCACCACGTCGGCTCCCGCGATGGCCTCGTTGATGTCGGTGTAGCACCTCGGCGCCCAGCCGCTCGATCCCGGGAGGGATCATGGTGCCGGGACCGGCAAGCCGGACGGTATGCCCCCATCTTGTTCATGCGCATAGAGGTTGGATCGGGCCACGCGGCTGTGGGTGATGTCGCCGATGATGGCCACCGTCAGCCCTTCGATCTTCCCTTTGTGCTGCGCGGATGGTCAGCAGGTCGAGCAGGGCCTGGCTGGGATGCTCATGGGCGCCGTCGCCGGCATTGATGACCGAGCAGTCGAGGCGCTTCGGCCAGATAATGAGGGGCCCCGGAGGCGGAATGGCGCATGACGATGATATCCGGATTCATCGCCTCGATGTTCTTGGCGGTATCTTCAAGGGTCTCGCCTTTGACCACCGAAGAGGAGGAGGCGTGATATTGATGGTGTCGGCGGAGAGCCGTTTGCCGGCGATTTCGAAGGAGGTCCGGGTGCGGGTGCTCGCCTCGTAAAAGAGGTTGATGATGGTCTTGCCTCGCAGGGTCGGGACCTTTTTGATTTCCCGGGTGTTGATTTCCTTGAAGCTGTCGGCGGTATCCAGAATCAGCTGGATGTCTTCTTTGGAAAGCTGCTCGGTACCGAGGATGTGTTTGTGCGGAAACGACATGGACGACCTCCCTGATAAGACGGCTAGGGTGCAGGCTACGGATGACATGGGACCTCGACGTTCCGTCGACGGTCTGGATTGATGAGCGGACCTCGATCGGCATATGATCGTCGTCGAAATCGACCTGAATCTGCTCTTCCCGGGAGGTCGGCACATTGCGTCCGACATAATCGGGACGGATCGGGAGTTCCCGGTGGCCGCGGTCGATCAGCACCGCCAGCTGGATGCTGCGGGGACGGCCGAGATCGATCAGGGCATCCATGGCGGCGCGGATGGTCCGGCCGGTATAGAGAACGTCGTCCACCAGGACGATCCTGCTGGTCATCAAGAGGAAAAGGGATTTCGGTCTTTCCCGATGGGCAGGCTCCCCCGGGAGCCCAGATCGTCTCGGTACATGGTGATATCCACCGCCCCAGGCGGGACTTCCTCCCCCTCGATTTCGGCGATGCGACTGCGCAGTTGCGCGGCGAGATGGTCTCCGCCGCTGCGAATGCCGACCAGGACGAGGTCCGCGGTACCCTTGTTCCTTTCCAGAATTTCGTGGGCGATCCGGGTCAGAGCCCGGTTGACTCCGGCCTGATCCAGAATAACCGTTTCGGTTTTTGCCATCCCCGATCCTCCTGATCGACGTTGTTTGGACACAAAAAAAGTACCTCTCCGCTCTCAGGGCGAAAAGGTATCTGTACGACACTGCAGACGAATCTGTTGTTGCTGCACTTGGCCACCTTTGCTAACCTCTCGGGATTAACTTAAAAGGGACGTTTCCGAAAATCCAGGCACTATATCAGGGATGCTGTCGGGAAGTCAACACAAAATCTGGAAACAGGAATACGGGTGTCAGGCATCGGATAGAAAATAGCTTGGACTCTGCATCCTGGCTTTCCGATACCGTGCAGTTATTCGATCGGCCGGCCGATGCGGTTCCAGCGGGGCCAGTTTTCTCGCGTCCCAGGACCAGTATTTGATAAAGGCCAGACCCTTGATCTTCGATTCGTCCACGAATCCCCAGAAGCGGCTGTCGTAGGATCGGTCCCGGTTGTCGCCCATGACGAAGTACTTGCCCGGCGGGACGGTCACCGGCGCCATGAAATCCCGGGGGCTGTAGCTTGGCGGGAATGAGGTCGGGATCCTTGTGCACTTCCTGGGGAATCACGTAGGGCTCGCCGTTGACATAGACTTTCTTGTCGCGCACCTCCACGGTATCGCCGGGGGTTCCGATCACCCGCTTGATGAAATCGCGGCGATCGAAATAGGGCTTGTCCTCGTCCTCGGGGAATTCGAAGACAATGACGTCTCCCCGCTCGGGATGCCGGATGGGCAGGAATCGGGTATCGGTGAAGGGAATCTGTGTTCCGTAGATGAATTTGTTGACCAGCAGATGATCGCCGATCAGCAGGGTGTCCTCCATGGACCCGGAGGGGATTTTGAACGCCTGCACGACGAAGGTGCGAATGATCAGGGCCAGAATGGCCGCAACGATCAACGCCTCGGCATATTCCCGGTACCATGGCTTCTTTTTGGCAGTCTGTTTTCGTCGAGCCTTTTCCGGCTTTTTTCAGGTTGTTTCTGCCATTATTTCTGCTCTTTCACTTTGAGAATGGCCAGAAAGGCTTCCTGGGGAAGTTCCACGCTTCCGACCTGCTTCATCCGTTTTTTCCCTTCCTTCTGCTTTTCCAGCAGTTTGCGTTTCCGGGTGATGTCGCCGCCGTAGCATTTGGCGGTAACATCCTTGCGCAGGGCCTTGACCGTTTCCCGGGCGATCACCTTGTTGCCGATGGCCGCCTGAATGGCGACCTCGTACTGCTGGCGGGGGATGAATTCCTTCATCTTGCCGCCAGTTCCCGGCCCCGGTACTGGGCCTTGTCGCGATGAACGATCAGCGAAAGGGCATCGACGACTTCGCCGTTGATCAGGACGTTGAGCCGCACCAGGTGGCTCTCCCGGTAATCGAGATACTCGTAGTCGAGAGAGGCATAGCCGCGGGTGATCGATTTCAGCCGGTCGAAGAAGTCGAGAACGATCTCGTTGAGCGGAAGTTCGTAGATGACCATGACCCGGTTGGCGGTCAGATATTTGATTTCCCGCTGAACGCCGCGCTTTTCCTCGCACAGGGCCAGCACCGCGCCGACGAAATCATTGGGGACGTGAATGGAGGCGAGGATGAACGGTTCCTCGATGCGCTCGATATACTGGATATCGGGAAGCTTGTTGGCGCTTTCCACCCGCAGGATCTCCCCCTTGACGGTGGTCACCTTGTAGACGACGGTCGGCGCCGTGGTGATCAGGTCGACGCCGAATTCCCGCTCCAGCCGCTCCTGGATGATCTCCATGTGCAGCAGGCCCAGAAAGCCGCAGCGGAAACCGAAGCCGAGCGCCATGGAGTTCTCCGGCTCGAAGGAGAAGGAGGAGTCGTTCAGCCGCAGTTTTTCCAGGGCATCCCGCAGGGCGTCGTATTCTCCGGTATCGATGGGATAGAGGCCGGAGAAGACCATCGGCTTGACTTCCTTGAAGCCGGGCAGAGGCGCTGCGGCGGGGCGATGCAGATGGGTGATGGTGTCGCCCGACCTTGGCATCCTGCACCACCTTGATGCCGGCGATGACGAAACCGACCTCCCCCGCCGCCAGCGCGGGCACTTCCAGGGGATGGGGAGCGAAGACCCCCACCTTGAGGACCTCATAGCTCTTCCGGTTGGCCATGAGCTGGATCTTGTCGCCCTTTTTCAGGGTGCCGTCGAAAATCCGGACCAGGATGATGACCCCCTGGTAGGAATCGTACCAGGAATCGAAGATCAGGGCCTTCAGGGGCGCCTCGGCATCGCCCCTGGGAGGCGGGACCTTTCTGGACGATCGATTCAAGGATCTCATGGATGCCGATCCCCTCCTTGGCGCTGGCCTCCACGGTGTCGGCGGTATCGAGCCCGATGATCTCCTCGATTTCTTCCTTGACCCGCTGCGGTTCGGCACTCGGCAGGTCGATCTTGTTCAGAACGGGAAAGACCTCCAGATTCTGGTCGATGGCCAGGTAGACGTTGGCCAGGGTCTGGGCTTCGACCCCCTGGGAGGCATCGACCACCAGCAGGGCGCCCTCGCAGGCGCTCAGCGATCGGCTGACCTCGTAGGTGAAATCGACATGCCCCGGGGTGTCGATGAGGTTGAGGATATATTCCTGGCCGTCGTCGGCCCGATATTTGAGCCGCACCGCCTGGGCCTTGATGGTGATGCCCCGCTCCCGCTCCAGTTCCATCTTGTCGAGAAACTGGTCGGTCTTTTCCCGGGCCGTCAGGGTTCCCGTATCCTCGAGAAGGCGGTCTGCCAGGGTGGATTTGCCATGGTCGATATGGGCGATGATGGAAAAATTGCGAATGAGTGTCTGGTTCATGGTTTCCTTGTGAAACGGTGCTTTCCTGGATTACGACACAATCAATAAACATATAGAAACTCGGAAATTTTGTAAAGGCCAAATCAAAATCCCGGAATGGCTTGAATTTCCGATCGATTTCAGGGTATTTCATGTTGACAACCATGATAATTCAGGTAGTTTAATAGTATGAATTAATTTTATATAACATACATACGATACGATTAAACTTTTTGTGGAAGCATCAACTTTACTTGTTTGAATTTTATTTTTCGGGGGCTTCGAAATTTTTCCATGTTGGCTGTTCTTTTCGTTGCCGCGTTTGTCGGCACTATTTTCCCTCCCTCCTTCTTCCCCGATGGAGGGGTTCTCCTCGGAAGCATAGCTGTTCTTCTGATAATCCGTTATTACGGCAACTTATGGGGTATTGTAGCGGCCTTGCTCTGCGGCCTTTGCACCGTCGCCCTCTGGCAGCAGCCTTTCACGGCGGCCCTCTTTCTGGCCGAGGCCGCGGTCGTCGGGATGATGTGCCACCGTGGCGTGGTAAACCTGTTCCTCGCCGACGGAGTCTTCTGGATTTTTTTCGGTCTCCCCCTGATGTGGCTGTTCGATTCGGTTCTGATGAGGGGGGGGACCCAGGCTGTTTTACACCTGATGGAACTCCGGGTGGGCGTTGGCCTGGCCAATGCCTTGGCTGCCTCCCTGCTCGCCCGGTTTCTGCCCCTTCACCGCTGGCAAGGGTTACACCCTGCCCTTTTCCAGAGCCAATTCAACCTCTTGGTCGGGTGCTTTCTCCTGCCTTCAGTCGGTGTGGTTCTTCTCAACCTCACCGGTCCCCGAGACATCATCAGACCGGGGCTGGAAAAAGGTCTTGAGGAAAAAAGCGCTTCCCTCGCCAATGAACTGGACGCTCTACGGATTGAGGTGGAATCGACCCTGGAGGACGTGGCCCGGGCGGCCTCCGTCCAGGGACTGAGGGCCTCGCCGTCGCTGACACAAAAAGTCGATGCGGCACGAAAGAGTCTGCCTGGGCTTCTCCTGATCAAGATTGTCGACAGCAGCGGCCGTACCGTGGTCCATTCCAACTCGCCGGCGGTCCCCGAAGGGGCCATCCGGGCCCCGATTGACGGACTTTCCGGATTGCTCAGGAACGCCGCCGGGCAGACCCTGGTCTCCGGAGTGGAGGCCGAGAAAAACCTTCCCCTTCCGCATCTGGGATGGATGGTCCCCATTCGTGGTAGCGACGGGGTGATGGGCGCAGTGCAGGCCGACCTGGATGCCCGAGCCGTCCGAAGACTCCTCGCCGCTCCTTCGGCAACAAACCCCTTTTATGTCTCCGTCGTGGACCGAAGGGGGAAGACCATCGCCAGTTCGGACCCTGAACGCTCGCCTTTGAGCGACTTTTTTTACGATGCCGGCATTTCTGTGGGTGTCCCCGATTCCAACGCCTATCTGTGGCGGCAGCAATCCGGGACACTGGTCGGGGTTTCCTTCTGGACCCGAATTCTTCCATGGTTGAAGGGGGGATCCGAAAAATCGCCCTGGACGGTAGCGATGGAGGCCCCCGCCGTTTTGGGGCGGAGTTATCTCCAGAAAATGGTGGCGGATAGCCTTCTCATCATGCTTCTTCCGGCCCTGGGGGCCCTCTTCCTCGGCAGCCTTGTCTGCCGACGCTTGTCGAGCCCCATCCGTAGATTGGGAGAGGTTACCGCCGGCCTTCCGGAAAAAATCCTGGCCGGTGAGGCGGTTGAGTGGCCCCGGGGGATCGGCCTGGAGGCGGACACCCTCGTTCGGAACTTCAAATCCCTGTTCGATGCCCTGGAGAAAAGCCTGAGGGAAAACAGGGAGGCCAGAGAGGTTTCGGTCAAAAGCCAGGATGAAACCCTGGCCCAACATAAATGGGAGGTTTTCACCACCTCCCGAAATCTTCGGGTCGAAAGGGAGCAGCGCCGGCGGATCGAGGAACTTCTGGGACAGCTCGAGGCCGCGGAAGCTAAATACCGGTTCCTGGTCGAAAAAAGCCTGGTGGGCGTCTTCATCATCCGGGGAATAAACTTTTCATATGTGAACCCGAGGTTCGCCGAAATCTTCGGATATGTACCCGAGGATTTTCTCCAAAACTGCAAACTGACCGACCTGGTTTACAAGCCCGACCGAGGCATGGTCTACCAGACCCTGAGAAAGCAGCTGCGCGGAGAGGTCAAGAATGTTCAGTACCAGTTCCGGGGCATCCGTAAGGACAAGCGCATCATCCATCTCGAAATCCTCAAGGGGAAGGGAGTTTTCAACGGGCAGCCGGCCATCATCGGGAGCCTGCTCGACATCACCGAACGCAAGCAGGCCGAGGAGACGATCCTGCACATGGCCTACCATGACCACCTGACCGACCTTCCCAATCGGGTTCTTTTCCGGGACCGGGTCGCACTGGCTCTTTCCCTCGCCAAGCGTAACGGACAGATGGCCGCCCTGCTCTTCATCGATCTCGACAGATTCAAGGCCATCAACGATTCCCTGGGGCATGCGGTGGGAGACGACATCCTGCAGGAGGTGGCCGCCCGCCTGAAGGGATGCGTGCGGGAGGTCGATACGGTGAGCCGGTTCGGAGGGGACGAATTCAACCTTCTTTTGACCCAGATTCATAGCAACAACGACGTCGCCATGATCTCCAATAAAATATTAAAGGCGTTGCAGTGGCCCTTTCATGTCGACAACCACGAACTTTACCTCACCTGCAGCATCGGCGTGGCCATGTTTCCCCAGCACGGAACCGACGTCGCCACCCTGATAAAAAATGCCGACACCGCCCTTTACCGGGCCAAGGATTTGGGAAGAAACAACTTCCAGGCCTTTGCCCCTTCCATGAACGCCCAGGCTTTGGAACGGATGGAGCTGGAAAACAGTCTGCGCAGGGTTTTCGAACGAGAAGAACTGCGTGTGTACTACCAGGCCCAGGTAGACCTCACCACCGGCCAAATCATCGGGGTGGAAGCCCTGATTCGCTGGCAGCAGGCCAACGGAGAAATGATATCTCCGGCGGTATTCATCCCCATGGCCGAGGAGATCGGCCTCATATTTCCCATCGGCGAGTGGGTTCTGAGGGCGGCATGCCACCAGGCCAGGCAATGGCAGGACCAAGGGCTGCCGCCCCTTCGGATCGGGGTGAACGTTTCCGCCCACCAGTTTCAGGACCGGGAGTTTCTCGATGTGCTGCTGCAGATTCTGAAAGAGCTGCGGTTCGACCCGAAATGGCTGAACCTGGAGATCACCGAGAGTGTCCTGATGAGGGAGGTGGGAGAGAATGTGGTGAAATTGCGGCAGATCCAGAATGTCGGCATCACCGTCGCCATCGACGATTTCGGCGTCGGCTACTCATCGTTGAGCTACCTGAAGGATTTTCCCGTGGACCAGTTGAAAATAGACTGTTCTTTCGTCAGGAATCTTCCCGAAAGTGAGAATGACGTCAGCATCGCCCGCCACATCGTCGAGATGGCTCACTCCCTGGGCATGAAGGTGATTGCCGAGGGAGTGGAAAGGCAAGAGCAGTTGACCTTCCTGAAGTCCCTGGGGTGCGATGAAGTCCAGGGTTACCTGCTCGGGACTCCCCTGCCGGCGGAGGAATTGTCCAAGGTGCTGGCCCAGCGTAAAAACCACATCGCCCCCTCCTCAGACACCCTGGCCGCCAGCCCCATCCCTTGACGGGTTGGACCCATTTCCCCATCTCTCCCCTAAACTCTCACCACTTCGACGAAATAGCCGTCTGGATCGGCCAGAAAGTAGAAGTGCCCCTTTCCCTTCTGGTCCAGCCCCTTTATCGGCTCGGGTTTGAAACCTGTTTCCTGATGCCGACGGTGAGAGGCCTCCAGGTCCTTGACGCCTACCGCGAGATGGGAATAACCGTCCCCGATTTGATAGGGCTCGGTTCTGCCGTAGTTGTAAGTCAGCTCAAGTTCGAAGGGAGACCCCGGGGCCGTCAGGTAGGACAGGGTAAAACCGTGGTCGGGAAAATCCTTCTTTCGCGAAATCCGGAAACCGAAGGCCTCCTGATAAAACCGCTCGGAAGCCTCCAAATTCTTCACACGAAAACAGACATGGATCATCTGGTAGTTCATGGCATACCTCCCGCAAAAAAGTTTCTTTCTTCTCTGGTTTTTAAAGAACGACTCCGAGGGCGTGCGTTCCAGAAGCTTAACATTCGACCCTCTGGCTTTCCCTGAGCTCTTTTCCGGAAATATACTCCTCAAGAATCCGGGCCGACTCCTCGGTCACTTCGACCACCTCGACGCCAACCCCTTCGGGCAGGAGAGATTTGGGCCGTTGGAGCCCCTGGTTCACCCAGGCCACCCTGCCCTCCCCTTCGACCACCCGGGTTCCGCTATGGGGCAAAAGGAAGTGGAATTTCAGCTGTTCGCCACGGCAGAAGGGATGTGTCGAGCCGATGTAGAATCCGTTGCGTCCAAGGTCCAGAACCGTGCCGTAGGAACTGTCGGAAGCCGTTCGGAAAATCACCATCGACTGGCAGGAGAACCTCGGCTCACGTCTCTCGATTCGGCTGAGGAACCTTCGCCCCAGATCAAGAAAGGCCTTGCGGTCGATGGGCTTGGTCAACCATCCGTCACACCCGGCGTTTTTACAGGCCTCAAGGTCCTCCCCGCTCCTCAGCGCAAAAACCATGACCACGGGGATTGAGGCGAGTGCCGGGTCCGCCTTTATCCTGGCGCAACATTCGGCCCCACCCATTTCGGGCATGTTCAGGTCCATGAATATGAGGTCGGGCCGCGACCGCGATACCAGATCGAGCGCGAGGAGACCGTTGGGGGCGGTGAGAATGGTGGCCGGGGTGTCGCGAAGGAAGCCTTTTTCCAACTGGAGAAAAAATTCGGAATCGTCGACGAGAAGGATTCTGGGTTTGGGCATTAACGGTTATCCCCGGGAAGAAATGGGTGGATGGCCAGGCTCACTCCCGGCCGGATTGAATTCAGGCTTCGAGCACCGTACCGACGGTGCCGAAAAAAAACCGACCGCCGAACTCCTCATTGAGTCGAGCAGCCCGGGTGAATCCCGTACAGTGGGAAATCCCGATTTTCCGGGGGCTGAATTCTCTCAGCGCTTTGAGCGTTTCGGCAAACTGCTCTTCTCCGGCAGGAGCCAGGTGGGTCCCTCCGACGACGGCATAAATCCTCTCCCTGCCGGTTTTTTCCACAAAATGGCGGAGGATGTTGACCAGCCCGGCGTGGGCGCACCCCAAAACCAGGACCAGGCCTGCCGGGGTGTCGAGGGCAAGGGAGAAGTCGTCCCGGAAGGGGTCCGCCTCGAAAGTACCGTCTTCGCAGGGAACCACCAGGTGGGAGTCGCCGGTTTCGAATGAGGTCTGGCGGGGAACCTCTCCACTCAGAAAAAGGCCCGGGGCAACCTCCATAAAACCCCGGTTCAACCGGAAGCGGGCGCCCAGGGATTCGAGATAATCGCGCCGAAAGGGGATCCCATTGTAGCGCCGCTCATGCTTCCCAGCCCAGAAACGTTCGCGGAAAATATCCGGATGGGCGAAAACATCTACCGACCCTGTCCGCCGAAGAACCTCAGGAAGACCTCCGGTGTGGTCGAAATGACCATGACTGAGGACCAGCGCACGGATGCGGGAGATGTCCTTTCCCAGAACTGCAGCGTTGCGCCCTATCCCCAGCCCCTGGCCGGTATCGAAGAGGTAATCCCCCCCCGGGGTTTCGATGAAACAGGCAAAGCCGTGTTCACCGACCACTCCGTGGGGTAGCCCTGCGGTGTTTTCACAGAGAATGGTCAATCGGACGTTCACGCGGGATCCTTTCCCGGGCACCGGTCGGGCGCAAAAATGAAACCATCACCCCAACTCCCCGGCCGGTTGTTTCCGGTCCATCCATTTTGCCTATTCGGGCGACAAAATCAACCCGGTTTTTTGCGATAAATGCAGCTATCACTTGAAATCCAGATTTCCTGCGGTATGAATTTAAGGCGGTTCGTCCCTGCTCGCACAGGGATATATCTTGGCAGCCATGCAGGAGCCGCCATGGAAAGGGGCCTTCATCGCCGCATCCCCGGACGGTGTTGGCGGGATCAGAAAAAGATCGATTCTCTCAAACACGAGGGGAAATGAAAGAGCGCCGTGCCCTCCCGATGCCTGTCGCGTATCTGGCACTGATTGCTTCAGTGTTGTTTCTGCTTGCCCCTCCCTCCCTCGGCGCGGATGGGTCTTTTGGGAAATCAGGCTCGAACCCGGAGCTGGCAGCGGGAAAAAGGGTGTATGAAAAGGTCTGCAGCAAGTGTCATGACGAGGGGATTTCCGGCGCCCCGAAAATTGGCGACAAGAAAGCCTGGGCCAACCGCACGGCCCAGGGAATGGACCTGTTGGTGAGGCACGCTATCGAAGGCTTCATGTGCAACCGCGGCGTAGCTCCCCCTCGGGGTGGCGATCCTTCCCTTTCCGACGCGGAGGTCGCCGCGGCGACAGCCTACATGGTGGAGAAAAGCCGCTGACCTGCGGCCGTATGGGCAGGCACCGAGACGGTGACCACCTGAGACCTGGTGGATAACGGACCCTGATTCGGAACTGCCGACACAAAAACTTTTTGAGGAGGCTTGGATGAAAAGAACCATTGGCACCACTGTTTTTCTGGCGGCATTGCTGGCGATTCCGGGACTGGTTCTGGCCGGGGGATTCACTCCCGACATGGCGAAAGGCAAGCAGGTTTACGAACAGGTCTGCCACACCTGCCATGGCCCGGGCATCGCCGGAGCTCCGAAATTCGGGGACAAGCAAGACTGGAAGGAGCATATCGCCAAGGGAGTGGATACCCTGTACGACCATGCCATCCATGGTTACGAGGCTATGCCGGCCAAGGGGGGCGATGCGACCCTCTCCGACGACGAGGTTAAGGACGCCGTGTCCTACATGGTCAAAAACTCCCAGTAAACCCAACAATTCGGGGAACCGGCAGGGGACACCGCTCCCGGCTACAGGGGTTCCCCAAAAACGAGGAGGATTTATGAAACGGGTATATTTATTGATGTGTCTTGCCCTGGCAGTCGCCCTGGTGCTTCCCGCCTGCAAAAAGAAAGAAGAGGCCCCTCCGACAAAAACCGAACAGGCCGCTCCCATGCAGCAGAACAAGGAGGCCGCACAGCCCAGCCAGCAGCCGGCGGCCTCCTCCAGCGCCGCAACCACTCAAGGTGAAGCCGGCGCGGATATTTACAACAAATCGTGTGCCTCCTGCCACGCCTCCGGGGTCGCAGGAGCCCCCAAGACAGGGGACGCTGCCGCCTGGAAGGACCGCATTGCCCAGGGGATGGACACCCTGTACAATCACGCCATTCAGGGTTTCGACGGTATGCCGGCCAAAGGCGGCGATGCCAGCCTGACCGACGACCAGGTCAAGTCGGCGGTCGATTACATGGTAGCCCAGAGCAAATAGCCACCTCCCTGTCCTTGCCGAATAAAAAAGGGCTGCCGTCAGCGCAGCCCTTTTTTATTGCACCCGCCTTTATTCCATCTATAATGCGTCTTCGCTGAAAGTAAATTAAACAAAGGAATAGACCAATGCAAACTCTGACGGGAAAACAGGTACGTTTTCTGCGGGGGCTGGGGCACCATCTGCAACCCGTAGTCATGATTGGCAGGGAGGAAGTCAGCGAGGCCGTTCTGAGCTCGGTGGAGGAGGCCCTGAGTGCCCACGAACTGATCAAGGTGAAACTCCAGGAGGGATGCGAAACGGACCGCCATGAGGCCGCCAGAACCCTGGCGGAAGCGACGGGCTCGGAAGTGGTCCAGGTGCTCGGCCGAACCATCCTTCTGTTTCGCACGGGAGAAAAGAAAAAAATCGAACTTCCTTGAAAGGCAGGGGAGGGATCGGGAGATGGGGAGATCGAGAATACCTCCCCCGGCTTCCGTTTTTTCCCATCCCCCACTTCCCAGCCTTCATACCCGCTCGTAGGGCTCGAACAGGCGCTTGTATTCATCCAGGGCGTACCGGTCGGTCATCCCGGCGATATAGTCGCAGATGGCCCTCTCCGGGCCGAAGTGGTCGAATTTCCCCTGATAACTCAAGGGCAGCAGCGAGGGGTTCCGGCGGTAGCTTTCAAAAAGCAGGGTCAGGAACCGTTCCGCCTTCACCCTCATTCGTTCGACCTTGTAATGATGATAAAGTCTTTTATAGAGAAATAACTTCAAATCCCCGTTTTTTTGCTTTATTTCTGTGCTGAACCTGACCAGCCTGGATCCGCTGTCACGAACGGCGTCCAGACTGAGCACTCCCTTTGCTTCGAGTTCGTCCTTCGTCGTGAGGACCACATCGTCTATCAGAGCCCCGATGAGATGGCTTATGGTCTGGCAGATGTGCCGCTCCTCGTCGAGGTCGGGATATTTTTCCGAGACCCGAAGGAAGGTTTGCTGCCAAAGCTCCACCCGTGAGAGCTCCTCGAGGCTTATGAAGCCCGCCTTCAGACCGTCGTCGATATCGTGGTTGTTGTAGGCGATTTCGTCGGCCAGGTCGATGATCTGAGCTTCGAGGGTTGGCTGCCTGCCGGGCTGGTATCCCATCGTTTCCGGGCTCGGTCGGTCGTACTCGGAGGAGTGCTTGATGATTCCCTCCCGGGTCTCCCAGGTCAGGTTGAGGCCGCTGAAGCCGGGATAGCGCTCCTCCAGCAGCTCGACTATCCTCAGTGACTGCCGGTTGTGTTCGAACCCGCCGAAATCGGCCATGAGGCCGTTCAGCACGTCCTCCCCGGTGTGGCCGAAGGGGGTATGGCCGAGGTCATGGGAGAGGGCCAGGGTTTCGACCAGGTCTTCGTTGAGCCTCAGCCTGCGGGCGATGCCGCGGGCGATTTGGGCGACCTCCAGTGAATGGGTCAGCCGGGTCCGATAATAATCCCCTTCGTGGTTGACGAAAACTTGGGTCTTGTATTCGAGGCGCCGGAAGGCGGCACAATGGATGATGCGGTCGCGGTCCCGTTCGAAGGCCGGGCGGGAATCCTTGAAGATTTCATCATGACGGCGCCCCTTGCTTTCGGCGCTGCGGGCCGCATAAGAGGCCAGGTCGCTTCTTTCCATCGTATACCTCCTTTTCCCAAGCGTTGAAAACCGGAACCACGTCCCTCGTCCTTTGCCTTTTCGCCTCTTCTGCCCCCTTTGCACCCGGCGCAGGCCTTTTGCCGTCAGCACGCCAGCCGAATTTCTTGACGGCCCGTAGGGGGTGTGCTAGTTTTTTCAGGAATTTCCGCGGCGGACCGGCCGCCGGAAGAGACAGGAGCCAGGGAGTAATCGCGTGCGCATCATCAGTGGTTCCGCCAGAGGAAAAAGACTCGCCTCTTTCTCCGGAAAGGACATCCGCCCCACGCCCGACCGCGTCAGAGAGTCCGTTTTCAACATCCTCTTCAGCAAGACCGGCGCTTTCAACGGAAAGGCCGTTCTCGACATCTTCGCCGGCACAGGCGCCATGGCCATCGAGGCCCTGAGCAGGGGGGCGCGTCGGGCCTGGCTGGTGGACCAGGGCCAGCAGTCCGCAAGAGTCATTCCCACCAACCTTAAAAACTGCGAGTTCCAGGACCGGGCCGTTTACATCCGGTCCGATTTCGAAAGGGCCCTGCCCCGCCTGGAGAATTCCGGGCCCTTCGACGTGGTTTTCCTCGACCCCCCCTACGGCAAGGGGCTCGTGACCGAGGCCCTGTCGCTTATCGTAAAGGCCGACCTACTGGCCCCCGGCGGCATGGTCTGCGCCGAAAGCTCGGGCCGGGACGAGGTCCCCGAGAGGGTTGGCGGCCTCGAGTTGCTCGAATCCCGGCGCTACGGTACTACTGCAGTTCATTTTTATGCCCATCCCGACCAGGAGGCCTTGATGCCATGAGAAAACATATCGCGGTCTACCCCGGGTCCTTCGACCCCATAACCTACGGCCACCTGGACATTATTCAGCGAGGGCTGGAGGTCTTCGACGAAGTGATCGTCGCCGTGGCCCGGAATTCGGAAAAAAAAGGGCTTTTCACCATCGACGAACGGCTGGACATGATTCCGCCGGACGGTGGCCGACAATTCCCGGTTGAAGGTAGACACCTTCGAAGGGCTTCTGGTCAATTACGTGGCCTCCCGCGGGGCCCGGGTCATCCTGCGGGGACTTCGCGCCGTTTCCGACTTCGAATACGAATTCCAGATCGCCCAGATGAACCACTCGGTCAAGGAAGAGGTGGAGACCCTTTTCATGATGACCTCGGTTCCTTACGGCTACCTGAGTTCCTCCATCGTCAAGGAGGTCGCCTCCTTGCGGGGCCCCATCGACACCTTCGTGCCGCCCCCCGTCAAGGAGGCCCTGGAAAAAAAATTCGGCAAACCCGGTTCCAAGGAATGAAAGGGAGGCACCCATGATCACCAGGGACATGACCATCGAAGACGTCATCCGCCAACATCCCGAAACCATCCCCGTCTTCCGGAAGTTCGGCCTCGAATGCATGGAGTGTCAGATAGCCGCCTTCGAGGCGGTGGAACACGGGGCCGGGGTACATCACGTCGACATCGAGAAACTCCTCGAAGAACTCAATGAGGCTGTAAAAATGCAATTTTGAATGTTGAATTTTGAATTATGAATTAAATTCAAAATTCAACATTCGAAATTCATAATTTTTCCTACTCTTCCCACTCCTCCAACTGGGCTACCAGCTTTTCCAGCGCCCCCACAACCGCCTCTTCGATCCGGGCGCCTTTCTCGGCCGTCGCCACGGTCGGGTCGCCCCACACCCCATTTTTCCAGAACTTTCGCTTGTTCCTCACCAGGATGCCGACGGGAAAGGAGGGGAACTCCCTCTCCGCCGTCCCTTTCACCAGGTCCGGATGGGTGTGGAGCACGCGGGAGGTCTCGATTTCGCCAGCATGGGAGTCGCCCGGCGTCTCGATAAACTTCTTCCCCTCCCCCGCCGCCAGCATGTATTCGGTCAGCACCGCCACCCGAATGTCGGCGAACCTCTTCAGGAGCTCCTCCCCGGCATCGATGAGGGCCGAGGTGTGGGTCCCTCCGGCATGCCCCGTAAGCAGGATGAAGTTCCGCAGCCCCTGCCGGTGCAGGGCGCTCACGATGTCGATGGCGAGACGCTTCAGGGTACCGGTGGAGATGGATATCGTCCCCGGGTGGTCGGACGAGGAACGGCAGACGCCGTAAGGAATGGCCGGGGCGACGAAGACGGGCCGGCGCCCGGCCAGCTTTCGGCCGACCTCGGCGGCCTGGATGGTATCGGTGGACAGGGGCAGATGGGGACCGTGCTCCTCGGTGGAACCGAAGGGGATGAAGACGGTTCTGGTCTTTTTCAGACCCTCCTCGAATTCGACCATGGTCATTTCTTCGATGATCATTGCAGGCTCCGGCATTTTAAATTGATATCCAGGGGATCAGGCCAAAGTCTCAAAACCGTTCAAACAGGGATATACAGGATAAAAAGGATAAATCCCCCGGAAGGTTATAGTTTTCATCCTGTTTATCCTGTTCATCCCTGTGAATAGGGCTTTTTATTTTTCCTTTATTTAAATCGAAAAATCTAAAGAAGGCCGATAAAACGGTGGGTCTGAGGAATCACCCTCACCAGCGGGTGAATGCGAGCGGCCAGGGCCTGCAGGTCGATGAGCCTGGGGGCGGAGAGAGTTATCCGGCCGTCCCGGGTTTCCGGCTGCAGGACGAGCACCGCCTCCGGTGCCACTTCGTGCACGAGCCGGGCCGCGGCTTCGACCTCCTCCCGGGGCGTCTCCTCCCCGATAACCGCCTTGACCTGGCACTCCTTTTGCCGGGCGAGGGCCAGGAACTCCCGGTGGATCTCCCAGAGGGGCTCGGCCCCGCTCACCGAGGGCAGCTTGAGGTCCATGGCGATCCATCGCAGGTGGGGCAGCAGCGGCTCAAAGGCGGCCGGAAGGGTGCCGTTCGTTTCGAGATGCAGGGGAAGAATCCGAGCCAGGGCCGGTGCCCAATCCCGCAACACGTCGGCCTGGACCAGGGGCTCGCCGCCGGTCAGGCTGATGGAGTGGTGGACTCCGGGCGCGACCCGGTTCCACTCGAAGAGGATGTCATGTAGGGTTTCAAGGGCGACCGGGTTGGCCACGCTGCGGAAATTCCCCGAGCCGGGAGCATCCTCGACTCGACATTCGGCAACCGGTTCGAAGGGGGTGTCGCAGTAGCGGCAGTCCAAGTTGCACAGGGCCAGGCGCACGAAGACCTGCCGGCAGCCGACCAGCAAACCCTCTCCCTGGATGGAGGAGAAGACCTCGATGAGCTGGGCCTCAGTCGGCGGTGTAGCTGGCACAGGCGTAGTCCGATTCCCAGACATTGATTTTTTCGACCTTCACGTTCGGGCTGTTGAAGACGGCACTGAGCTTTTCGAACAGGAACCGGGCGATGTTTTCCGAAGAGGGGCTGATGTCCCCGAAGGGGGGAACCTCGTTGAGATATTTGTGGTCGAGCAGATCGAGAATCTTTTTCGTTTCCGACTTGAGGACCTTGAAATCGATGCCGAGGCCGGCCTCATTCAGCTCGGCGGCGGCCACCGTCACCTCCACTTTCCAATTGTGCCCGTGGAGGTTCTCGCAGTCGCCCTGGTAATTCATCAGGTTGTGGGCGGCGGCAAAGTGGGTATGAACGGTCAGGTGATACATGGAGTCTCCCTTACAGGATCAATTCCCGGAACGGCCGGGAAAGTCGATGATGTTGTCGTCGGCGTTCTTGTCCTCTCCGGCCTTTTCCCCGGCAATCCGGTAGTCTTCGGATGCCCACCGGCCCAGGTCCACCAGACGGCATTTTTCGCTGCAGAACGGGCGGTCGGGGTTGCCTTCCCAGACGGCGTCGGCCCCGCAGCGGGGGCAGCGGATTTTAACTTTTTTGGAGCTGTTTTTCATCTATACACACCTCGAAGAACGTCCTGCGGTAGGCACTTAATCTCGAGAAGGGTAGCACACCCGTCCCTTTGCCTCAACTGTGTTCAGCTTGCATTATCATACAGGTATGATTCCTTTTAAAGGAAGGAGAAGGACCGTTTTGGAAAGAAAATGCAAAGGAGAGGCATCGATGAGTCTTGACGGGTACGGGAATGACTCGCAGGGTCCGGACGACCGTCCTGGTCCGCCCCGAAAGGTTCAGGTGCTGGAGGTCCTGGTCTTTCTCTTTCTCATCGTCCCCTCCCTCGCCCTTTCTTTCACGGTGAAGCTCGAAAACACCCTGAGTTTCTCCTCCCTGGCCCTCGCCACCCTCCTGCGGGACCTGGCCCTGGTCAGCCTGGTCCTCTACTTCCTCTGGCGCAACGGGGAGCCGATGGCCCGGATCGGCTGGACCTTCGCGGGGCTCGGCAGGGAGGCCGTGGTCGGCGCAGGGCTGTTCGTTCCTTTTTTCATCGCCGCGGGCTACCTCGAAACGATCCTCAACCAATCATTCCTCTCCGGCCCTTCCAAGACCCTGCCCTCCAGTCTCATGCCGAGCGGGCCGGGCGAACTGGCCCTGGCCTTTTGTCTGGTGGTGGTCGTGGCCCTGGCCGAGGAGACCATTTTCCGAGGCTACCTGATCCTTCGCTTCCAGACCGCCACGGGCAGCACCGCTGCGGCCGTCCTGTTGTCGGCCCTGGTCTTCACCCTCGGTCACGGCTATGAGGGAGCCGCCCAGGTTTTTACCGTGGGGATGATGGGGGTGGTTCTTGCCCTGGTTTACCTCTGGCGAAAGAGCCTCGTGGCGCCCATGGTGATGCACTTTCTCCAGGACTTCATCGCACTCGTTGCGGCGCCGCTTCTCATTTCTCTGCATTGACGGGGCCAGGCTCACTTTCCGCTTCGCCCTGCCCTTCCCCGCTTTTCAGCAAGGCTTTCAATGCTTCGAGGTAAATCGTCTCCGCAGGACCGCAGAACTGGTGGTCGGATTTCATGATGGTCGGATGCCGAAACTCGGTCTCCCCTTTTTTCTGGATATGAATCTCGTAAATCGGACCAGGAAAGGCCCGGATGGCATCGGAGAGCCCAAGGCTGGTGTGACGCAGGGGCCCGGGGTTGAACAGGATCGCGTCGCAGTCCTTCTCCAGAATCGCAGAATGGACCCGGTCGATGAGCGAACCCTCGTGATTGCTTTGAACGAATTCGAGTTCCGCACCCACCGCTCCGGCCACCTCCCGGAGTTCGTCATTGATCGTTCCGAGGGTTTTTTCGCCGAAGCTTCTGTCTCCGGAGAGACCGAGCAGGTTCACGTTGGGGCCATTGAGAACGAGGATTCTCATCTTGCATTCTCCTTCCTGAATGGAGTCGGGGGACGAGTAAATTTTAGCAATCCAGACTGCATCAGCAAGGGCGGAACCGAGATGGAAAATGACGGGTGAAACAGGGGGGCGGGACGGGAGTCACTGCCAAGAGAACCCTCTACTTGAGGGCTAATTCACGGATCTGCTTGCCGGTATACACCGAGCCGGACTGGCGCAGAATCTTGGACAGAAAGATGGCGCAGCGGTCGTGGTCCTCGGAATCACAAAAGCGGCTGACCTTGACCCTGTCGATGGGCATCCCTGAAAACGAGGCGAGGCAGATTCCGTGGGTTTTGTCGTAATAGGGGCACGTGAGATGGGTCTTGGTTGGTTGAAGCATATTTTCCTCCTTTCTTTGATGATGGAAGGAGGGTACACGGAGTTTGTTCGGAGGGTGTTAAAGGGGGATTAAGTTCTGGTTCGAGCAGGCAAAAGAAGAGAGGGCATGTCTCCAGAGCGCAGGACGATATCGACGTCGCGGAAACAGCTTTGCCCAGGGAAAGACAGACGAAGAAAGAGAAAGATGCACCATCCAAACGGGGTTCACCCCCGGGTCAGGCGAAAAGTCACGGGTATCCGAAAATCGATCTGATTTCGCCCGAAAGGACCCTCTTCCACCAGTCGCCATTTCAGGGCGGCGGCCATGGCGGCCTGGTCGAGAATGAAGTGGCCCGAGGACCGCTCGACCCAGGCCTTTCGCACCAGACCGTCCTTCCCCACCCTCACCCGCAACAGAACCGTTCCTTCCCATCCCCTGCGCCGGGCGATCCTCGGATAATGGGGGGGGAGATTCCCGGCAGGGATGCCGGGCAGCGTTCCGATGGTTGGAACCTCTTCCGACGTTGTCTTTTTGGCCGGTTCCGCGCCCCTTTGCTCCACTCCCGTGCCTTGGACGACTTTCGAAAAAGGAGTCGTTTCAGGCGCCGGAGGTGTGGTTTTTGGCGGGAGTTTTTCTTCTTCCGGGCAGGTGCTCCCGAAAGCTGCTCCTCCTTCAGGGAGGCTCGTTTCCGGCACGGTCTTATCGGCCGCCGTATTCTTGAGCGCCGGCGCGGGCAGTGGAACATCGACGGACGGTTTTTTCTTCCCGACCTCCCTGTTGACCGGGGGGCGTCTTTTGGGATGCGAAGAGGGCGGGCGGGAGGTCTTTTTCCTGTTTCTCCCCCGTCTGCCGGATTCTCCGGTTTTCTTCTTCGCAGCATCGGGCCGGGCAGAGGCCCGGGGAGGGGGCTTTTCCGAAACGCCGGTGGTCGCCTTGCCGGGGGCTCTCTCGTGGGGCAGGTCAAAGGGACGCACGTCCACGACGATGGCCCGGGTATCTCCCGTCAGCATCGTTTTTTTTCCGCCCGCGACGCCAAGCAAAGCAGCGTGGACGAAAAGGGAAAGGAGCGTGGCCACCAACAGGCGATATTTCATGCCGGTTTTACCCCATTCGTTTTTCTGGAACGCGCTCATGTCCCCTCGGGGGACTGTCGCCTTTCTCAGAAGTACGCCGTGGCTCCCGCCATCCAGTTGATAGGCGGCATGGGAAATCCGGGGGTTTCTTCGTAGTTTCGGTCAAAAAGGTTTTTGACCGAAAGTGTCAACTCAACTTCGACTCCGTGAGGCAAAAGGAACGGCCGCGTCAGGGTGGCGTCAAAGACCACGTAGGATTGGGACGTTCTCGCAGGATCGGGATAATAATCGAGATAGCGGCCGTCCAGGTGCAGGCTGGTATCCAGCCAAGGCCCCAGTTCGAGGTAGGCATCGACCTTGTGACGGTATTTGCCTACGATAAACGCGCCGGTATCGCGGTCTTTGGGATGAAGGTAGGTATAGTTGGCCCCCGCCCCCAGCAGCGAACACAGCCGAAAGCTCATCTGGGCTTCCGTGCCCCAAATCCGCGCTCGGGTAAGGTTTTCCGGTTCCCACACCCCCGTTGCATCCGGAGCCCAGGCGATGAGGTCTTTCACCTCCCGGTCGAAACCGGCCAGGGTAAGCCTGCCTAGGCTTCCCAGTGTGCGATCGAGAGCCAGTTCGTATTCCCAGGCCGTTTCGGGGTCCAGATCGGGGTTCCCCCTGACGTATCCCGTATCAGGCCAGAAGCGGTCATTGAGGGTCGGGGCCCGGTAGGCGCGCCCGGCGGACAGCCGCAACCGGGTCGCGTCGTCGATTCGGAATCGGGCGCCGATCCGAGGGCTCAGTTCGTTCCGGAAGTCCGAATGGGCATCGTAACGCAACCCGAGAAGAAAGGTAAGCCGGTTGCCCACCTCGATTTCATCCTGGCCGAAAACCGACCAACGCTCCTGGTCGACCTGGCCGTTGGCGCTGGAATCGAGGTCGTCCCGGTAAAACTCTCCTCCGAAGACGAGAGAATGGGTACCGGCCTTCATGGACCCCTGTAACTCGGTACCCAAGGTTTCTACAAGGTGCCTGTCGTCCTGCGGAGGCCAGCCGTTGGGATCCTTGTACCGATTTAGAAGGCGGCTGTAGACCGGTCTGAGAAGGAGCTGGACCGGTCCTGCCGGGCCCGAAAGGGTCAGGGACACCCGGGTCTGGCTGTCTTTTTGCCTGGCGTTGGGGGTGGGGTAGTCGACGGAACCGGGGACTTCGAGGTCCTTGTCAAGCTGGAAGGCCGAGAGGGAAAGGTCGAAGCCTCCCGGAAGATCGAGGCCCACCGTTCCGTCCAGGGTGTTGGCCACCAGCCCGGAATTCGCTCGGAACCCGTTGGAATGGTCGCGCCCCGCGCCGAGGCGGTAACTGACGGGCCCCTTTTTCCCGGAAGTGGAAAAACTCATCAGCCGGGTATCGTATCGGCCCTCCCTCCAGGAAAGTCTCGTCAAGGGTTCCCGTTCCGCATTCTTGGTGAAAATCTGAACGACGCCTCCCAGTGCATTGGGCCCGTAGATGGCGGAAGCCGGACCCCGGAGAATTTCAATGTGGTCGATTTCCTTGAGGGATACGGGGAGATCGCTCAGGTCGAATTGCCCGAGCTGCGGGGAATTCATCCGGATCCCGTTGAGCAGGACCAGAACCTGGCCTGCCTCCGAGCCCCGAATACTCAGGCTGGTCTTGGAGCCCATGGGCCCGCTGTCGATAACTTCGACGCCCACGCTATTTTTCAGAATCTGTCCCAGATCCATGGCTCCCGAGGCGGCTATCTGGTCGGCCGTGATGACGGTTACCGATGAAATGACCTCGCTGGCGTGCCGGGGCGTCCGGGTGGCGGTGACGATCATCGGGTCCAGCTCGACCGGCTGACCGCATGCGGAAGAAGCCGCCAGAAGCAAAAAAACCAGAACAATGGTACAAAAACTCTCTTTCACAATAATTTCCTCCCTGAATTGCAGCAGAACCGCATTCCTCATGTCCTTCGTCAGCGGGATCCGGACGCCACCTTTTCGAACGCCTTCCCAATTTCAAAAAAAAACACCCCGATACCTGGCCGGAATCTGCTTCCGGGCCGGACATCGGGGATACCGTTTTTACCCTCGAATCTGGCTGACTATCCCAATCCGCGAGGAGAGTTCAGCCGAATAAAACGCAGGGAATATCTCTGGCTCCCGGAAAAGAATGGAACTGATTCCGGTTACAGTGGCGGGTCCGCGACGGTTTCTCACCGTCTTCTATTCCCATTTCATCTTTCGAGCATCAAACCATGATGCTTTCGCAAAAGCTCAGGAGATGGCTAAACAAAAATTTCGTCCCACAAGGCCTGGTGGTTTTTCAGGGGCGAAGGCCTACATCAGGTAGGTCGAGATCCTGAAAAAACGCCGTAACGCCGTGGGGCGGACTTTTTGCGACGCCATCAAACCATGATTGCACCGCTTTCGACATCTAAGGTTGCCGATTCTATGTCGTGGGTCTGTTTTTGGCAAGACTGAAATTCTACTGGTCCTCCCAGCTCTTCTATTCCCAGTCGAACACCCGGTCCAGTTCCTCATCACTGACCTGGTAGGTAAGGTTATGGGGCGCAACCGGGTCGGTATAGAAGAAATGAGGCAGCCGGCGCCGGGCTGCGGAAAATCCGGCGCGCCTGTTGAAATCCCTTCCGGCCGAGAGGACTTTTTCCCCCAGCGCCACCTCGTCCCTGACGAGGCGGATAGCCCCTTTGCCGTCCCCGAAGGGGATTAGACCGGCACCCATGGCGACCCCGATGGCGACCCCCATCTCAATCGTGTCCACCCCAATATTGATGCTTTCGCAAAAAAGCATGGGATGGCTAAGCAAAAATTTCGTCCTACAAGGCCTGGTGGTTTTTCAGGGGCGAAGGGTCGAGATCCTGAAAAATCGCCGTAACGCCGTAGGACGGACTTTTTGCGACGCCATCAATATTGTCGTCGAGGAAATCGAGCATAGCAATGGCATCGAGGTCGCAGATGCCGCAGTTGCCTTCGTGGGACCAGAAGTTTCGTATTCGGGCTGTTTGGTGAGGTATTTCCCCTCCCGGTGTATAAATATTGTTTTTTAAATATAGCAAGTCTTGGGCCAGAATCCTGTTCGGGATCTCAGAACCCCAGAGAAGGCCGTTACAGCTTCAAAAGAGAAAGAAAATGAAACGGAGCCGCACCGACCATCTTCCACGATTGCTCCATTTTGGGATGGGTGTATTTTTTTTGGACCGCCTTACGCCCGCGGGTGATCGCCGGAGCCATCGGGCTAGAGAAGAAAAAATCCTCCGTAGCACAACAAGGCCAGGAGAAGAAAGGCGGGGCTCAGGTCCAGCCAGGATTTCTGCACGACGGAAGATGGGGTGGACAGGGCCTCCAGTCCCAGCAAAATGCCCCTCATCCGACTGGACAGACGGTCGAGGTCGTTTTCTCTCAAATAAAAAAAGTCACCTCCCGTCTCTCGGGCGATCTCCTTCAGAAGGCGGGGCTCCATGCGGGTCTGAAGAAGTCCACCCTGCGGATCACGGTAGAAACCATTGATGCCCTGAAGGCCTGTCCGGCGTATGGGGATGAGAACATCCCGCTCCTTTCCCACAGCCAAGGAAAAAACCTTTATCCCGGCCCTGGAAAGGTCTGAGACGGCCTTTTGAAGCCCTTCGGGATCGGCTTCCGTATCCTCCCCGTCTGTCAGAAGAAGCATCACCCGAATCCCCCCCGGATCGCCATCCTCCAGCATCCCCCTCCCCGTCTGAAGGGCAGCCTCGAGACGACTTCCGGACTCGGTAAGGGCCGATGCATCCACATGGTGCAGGACGAAACGCAGATAGCCCCGGTCCCGGGTCAGGGGAACGACCTCGACTCCGGTTCGGGCAAAAAAGAAAAGCCCCCCTTTCTCATTCTGAATTTCCCTGAGAAAGACCGAAATGAATTGCCGGGCCAGGTTCAGGCGATTGGAAAGGCCGAACTGGTTTTCGGCCCCAGGGCTGAGAAGGACGTCCTCTGCGAGCATCGATTTGCTTACATCGATACCGATGACGAGGCGGATCCGGTGTCCCGGGCTCTCCGGGCGCCAGATGGTGGCCTGGGGCCCCGCCATTGCAATGACCAGGGAGCCCGAAGCCAGGAGGGGGAGAAGGATTCTGGATCTCCGGCGCCATCGGGAAGCTTCCCGGTCCCGGCAGGAAAAAGCTTTACGAACCTTTTCCAGATACCCTTCGCTGACGCGCAGCTGCCAGTAGAGAACGGGGATCAGGAGCAGGCCCCAGAGAACGTAAGGATGAGAAAAGCGCATAGAACCGGGGACCTATTTCTTCACTTTTGTTTCCAGCGGAGCTCCGGGGGAAAATCCCCCGAACTGGGGCATGGCGGGTTCCAGCTGGTCCCGGATCTCCTCCATGTTCGTCTCCATGATCTCCTGCCCCAGGCTCAGGGATTTCCCGGCCCCAACCACCAGGCCTAGATTCCATCGGGGCAGAGCCCGTTCAAAGGCGGACGCCGAACCGCTGTCCACTCGTTCAATAGCCGCCTTTAAATCATCCACGGCTTCCCCGAGAAAGGTCCCGCTTTTGCGCCCGTCCTCGTCGAATTCGAGAACGAGGTACGCCAGCATGACCGAAACGCACCCCCGAAGATTGTAGATTTTCCAGAATCCCGGCCGAAGATCCTTTCCCTCGCCATCGAGAACGGAAGAGCAGGCCCCCTGAAGATTCATAAGCCCCGTGCGGACCTCCTCAAGGGAAGGTCCCAGGTCCTTGGCCAGGTACCTGTTGTGCCGAGCCGACATCAGGCCGTCGAAAGTCTTCAGCACCTCGTTCCAGCGGCCATGAAGCAGTTGGTAAGCCACCGCAGGATACACGGCCTCAACCCGGCCTGAGGACGAAGCGACCTTCCGCAGACGGGATAGTGCCTGATTTGTCAGGGGCAGATGCTGAAGATCCGCGATCTCCCGACGCGCATACCGGACCTGCTCGAGCGCTTCGGTCGAGTTCCGGTAGATAGCGCCCCCGGCTATAAAAAGCCCCACGGAGCAGAGGCCTAGAATCGCCAGAAGAATTCGGGTCAGCAAAGCGTTTGGGCGACAAATCGAAAGGTCCATTTTCTTCCTCTCTCCAGGAGACGTTAACCGCCTGGTACCTGACAATTTATGCGGGCCGACGGAAGTTTCCGGGATTTTAGATCCTTCTCCACCCCGGCCTGCAACGGATGAGAAGATGGGCCGTCATAAGAAGGAGAGCCAAGGCGGCGAAGACGTTTTTGGTTGACCGCGTCACAAGAACGACGCGGGTCAGGTTCTTGTTTTTCTCCAATCGGTCGATCTCCCGGTACACTTCTCCGACCGTCGCCTTGTTCATGAACTTGGAGGTCACGAATATTTTCCCCGCGGTCCCGCTGGAGCCGTTTCCGGCCATGGCCCTTTTGACCGCTTCATCGATATCCCCTCCCACGGCGATGATGTAAAGCTTGATCCCGATTGTTTTCATGAGTCGGATGACGTTCACCAGGTTGGGGGTGTTGCGGTGGCCGTGAGCCCTCAGTGACGGCTCGATGCGGCCGTCGGTGAACAGGATCACGGCCATTCCCCGTCCGAGGGTTGTGGCCTTGAGTCTCTCCGGTATATCCAGCTCGGCGCCGGGCGAACCGAGCAGAAAGGTCCGCAGACGGGCGATATCCTCGATACTCATCCGGTTTTTCTCCGGAAGCATGGAAAAAAAAGCGGACAGAGCCAACCAGACAGCTTCAGAGGCATTGGTACCCCCGCCGGCGCTGAGCTCCCGATACAGTTGGGACTGGTTTCCGGGCCTCAAAAGTTCCAGTTTTTTCTTCAGAAGGTTACGGTCGAAAGTCAGCGGGGCGATGAGGCGGGGATAGCTGGAAAAACCCACGATTCCGATGTAATCGTCTTTGCCTCTCATATCGATGAAACTCTCCGCCCCGTCAAGGGCGAGATCCCCCAGGGTCTCCCTTGAGTACTGGCTGACCTGTCTGCGCATGGATCCCGATACATCCAGGGCGAGAAAAATCCACTTGGACTCGAAGAATTCCTCGCTCAGTTCCCGGGAATAGCCGATGTTGGCCAGACTCAGGACCACCGCCAGGAAAATGACTGAAAGAAACAGTTCGTCGAGGTACCGTTTGCGAAATCCCGGCCGGTACTCCTCAATCCATGGCCCGACGGAGGGAACGGACAGCCTCTCACGGGTTTTTCTCTTGAGCCAGAGGAGAACCGGGAGAAGGAGGAGCAGGAAAAAGGCTTGAAAGCATTGGATGTCCATAGTCCCCTTGATGCACCGCCACGGTGGAACGGGTTTCCGGCAAGCACCTTGTCAGGTCTCCGCGCCGGTATCGGCGCCGTCCAGTATTTCAAGGGCCTCCGCGGCCAGGCGGAAACAGCGCTCCACCGTCGTTGCATCAACCCTTCCCCGGGCCAGGGCCGTTTCAATCAGACCGAGCAGTTCCCCGACGACGGGGCGTGCCCGGGGCGGCAGGGCCGCTTCGGAGCTGCCCCAAAAGGTATTGAGGCTTCCGCCCAGGGCTTCGGGAGCCAGGCCGAGCTTTTCGCCCAGATAGCCCCGTAGCCTCCCTCCCAACTCCGCCAGACCGGGAAGGCCGAAACTTTTCGGGTCCGAGCTCAGGAGATGCAGAAGTTCTTCCCCGGCATGCTCTCCGCTGGGAAGGAGCTCTGCGACCAACCTGAGGTCTCTGCGGGAACGCGAAATGCGGACATACCCCAGCAAACACAGAATGAGACCTGCGGCCCCGGCGCCCATGAGGGCCAGGCCCTCGGTTCTGCTCTTGCCGGCATCAGCCGGCTCTACAATTTCGGGGGGCTCGGCGGGGGGCGCCTTCAGCCGATATTCTCCCTGCCCCGGGGGAACCAGGGTGGCCACGTGGATGGGGATGGAAGCTGTCGTGATGTTTTTGACCTCCGTTGTCCCCTGGTCATTCCCCCCGTAGTAGACAGGCACGCCCGGCAGGGAGAAGTCCCCCGGGGCGAAAAAGACGATCCGCCCTGTCAGGTGAATGGGACTGGCGTTGATCTCCAGGGAACTCAGGGGAGAATCGTACTGTATCTCAAAAAGGTTGGACGCAATCCCCGGCGGCTGCAGGTTCAGGTTGGCGATTGTGCTGGGGTCGATATGGATATGTTTCGAAAAGGAGATGTCGAGGGCGAAGGGAATGGGAGACCCCAAAGTGGAGCCATTGATCCCCACCGAGAGAGAGACCTTCACCGGGGTTTCGATTTTGGCGAGCAACGGCCGGGCCGAAACGACCAGGAGGTCTTCGGCCAGCAGGTCCGCCGCCTTCCAGACCGGCACACGGCAGGGATCGACCCGCGCCCTCTCCACCCGGCCCGCGGAGGGCATTTTCCCGGGCCGGGCGCCTACGGCCTCCAGGAGGGCCTTTTTCCTGTCCGGTGTGGCTAGGGTCTTCCACCTCACTTCCACTTCGTCGAGCAGAGCGTAGGGTGAACCGTCTACGAGGAGGGCCGGCTGGATGTAGCGAATCCGGACGCCTCCTTCGGCAGCGGCCATTCGGAAGGTCAGCCGGGCGCTTTGGGCGGGGTCCCTGAGCCGGTACATGCAGAGGTCCGGGTCGATGGTGGGGTCGTACACGGTGTCCGTGACGGCATCCCTGAACAGGGCGTTGAAGTCGGCGATGCGCTCGGGAAGGCCTCCTCCGGTATCGAGACCCTCCACAGATCCCGCCGAGAAACGGACGACCAGCCAGCGATAGTCCGGTTGAGGCGACACCCGTCGTCCGGCTTCGTCGTAATACCATAGACCGTTGGCGAAACTCCTCCAGACCCGCTCCACGCAGCTGCGGTCCGGTGAAGGGCCGGTGGAGACGCCTCCCGTGGGGAGCGCCTGCGCCTGCACCGTGCCGGCCAGGCACCACAGAACCGCCACAGCCGCCACAATCCGTCTCAGGCGCCTGCCTGCCTGGAGGGCTGGGTTTTCCTGGGGGCATTTCCCCCGGGAGAAGAAGGTTGAGGCTTTTTCCGATGTTGATGCCAAGGGTCCTCCCTTTACAGTCTGGTGGATATACGCCGGTGAAAAAATGTGTTGACCTTTTTCTGCACATCCTGGCTTCGGACCTCCAGCACCAGAGAGTCGATGGCGTTTTCCGCCAGGATACGAACGTTGCGTTCCAACCCTCTCTTGAGTGCCTGGTTGTATCTCTCCCAGCCGTTCAGGTCCATGTACCTTGCCTCTCCCGACTCCGCGTCCCGGACCCAGAAGGCCCCGTCGCGGAAGTCGTCGATGCCTATCTCCAGGGACTCCAGAAGGTGGAAGGCCACCATTTCATGGGCCGGAACCCGCCAGTGCACTGCGGATCGGGCCTCGGAACAGGTGCTCAAACCCTCCAGGGGGAAATGGAAATCAGACAGGATGACCCCGAAACAGGAGCGCATCCGGTGCTTGACAAAGCGAAAGGCCGGCTGAAGAAGGGTCCGCCTGGAGGCAACGTCCGCAGCTTTCTCCAGGGCGTCGAGGACCAGGCAGAGCTGGGCCGGATCGGCGCTGGGGGGCAGAAACCGAATGACCTCGTCGGCGAACAGGAGCAACGCGCAGGGGTTTTGGTTTCTCAGAGCGGCATGGGCGAGGCTGGCCGCGACGTCCGTCATCAGGGACATTTTTTTGCCAAAATGCATGGACGGGCTCACATCACACATGAGCAGAAGGGTGAAGGCCGAATCCCTGGAGAATTCCTTGACATAGAGTTCCCCGGTCCGGGCTCTGGCCTTCCAGTCGATATGGCGGTAACTGTCACCGGAGGAGTATTTGCGCAGCCCCCACAATTCGTAGCCGATCCCTTTCTGGAGTCCCGCCCAATCACCCGAGCGCTCGTCCCTGGGAGGGTACTTGACCTGAATGTCGAAAAGGTATTTCGGGTGCATGGCCCCTTCCTGGGATCGGCCCCTTCCATCAGGAACCTCTCACTGGCGTTCGGTGGATTCCCCCTGCCCCCTGCCTGGTGCTCCGTAGGGGACAATGGTGCGAAGGATATGAGCCAGAATTTCAGGCGCTTTTTTGCCTTCGAGCAGGGCGGCGTCCTTGAGAATAATCCTGTGGCCGAGCACCTCCGCCGCACACCGGTCAATATCGTCAAAGGAGACGTAATCGCGGCCCTTCAGAAACGCGAAGCTCTTGCTGTAGGCCAGAAGGTGCTCCCCCGCCCTCGGGGAGGCCCCGATGGATATATAATTGGAGGTCCATTGGCCGCTCCGGGGTTCTTCCGGCCGGGTGCGGCGGCAGATTTCGAGAACATATGCGATGAGGGGCTCGGAAACCTCCACGTGGGTGGCCACATGCTCCTGGATCTCTACCATCTCCCCGGGGTCGAGAAGAGGGCGGACCGCCCGGAGGGCCACCTCAAAGTCACGGGATTTTTTAAGGAGCAGAAGCTTTTCGAGTTCCCTGGTCGGATAGGTCACGTCCACCTTGACCATGAAGCGATCCAGCTGGGCCTCGGACAGGGGATAGGTCCCCAGTTGTTCGACAGGATTCTGGGTCGCAAGGACCATGAAAAGGTCGGGAAGGGGAAAGTGTTCGCGATCGATGCTGACCGCCTTCTCCTGCATGGCCTCGAGCAGGGCGGACTGTACCTTGGGGGCGGCCCGGTTGATCTCGTCCGCCAGCAGAAGGTTGCAGAATATGGGCCCCTTGTGGAAGACGAAGGAGGCCGTCTTTTCCTCAAAGACCATGGTCCCGGTGATATCGCCGGGCAGCTTGTCGGGGGTGAACTGGATGCGGTTGAATTCCCCCCGGATGGTGCGTGCGAAGGTCGAGACGGCCAGGCTTTTCGCAAGACCGGGGACCCCTTCGAGGAGAAGGTGCCCTTTTGCCAGCATGGTGCAGATCATCGAGAGGACCATTGGCGTCTGGCCGATGATGACCGTTTCGATCTCCTCGCGCACCCGAAGGAGTTTCTCCCTGAATTCCTCCCCTCTCAAAGCGACCGGCGGGGGGGCCGGGGACGGTAGTTCGACCATGGTTTTTCCCTCTTGACGGACGGCTCTTTACCCGATGCCATCCTCCTGCTGCCGCCGTTTGGGCGGGCCTTGTTCAGAAATAAACGTACTTGCGCCGATCCCGGATGATGAGATAGAGGAAAAAAGGTCCCCCCAGAAGGGCGGTCAGAACCCCTATGCGCATTCCTCCCCCTCCCCACACCCGGACAAGACAATCGGAGAAGACGACGACCGCGCCCCCCAGAATGCCCGCAGCGGGTATTAGCAGCCGGTTGTCCGACCCCAGGAAGGCTCGCATCACGTGGGGCGCGATAAGACCCACGAACCCGATGCCGCCGGCCACCGCCACCCCTCCCCCGGTCAGCAGGGCGGCGAAAAAAAGGAGCATGTTGCGGGACCATCCCACCTTTACCCCGAAATTCAGGGCCAGTTCCTCGCTCAGCATGAGGATGTTGAGGTCCCGGGCATAGAGAAACGCGCCGAAGGTGCCGAGAAGAACCACCGCCAGGATGATGTGGACATGTTCCCAGGAGCGGTTGTTCAGATCGCCCATCAGCCAGCCGACCACCTTGCGGGTCATCTCCTCGCGGTCCGTGGAGAGAACAATCACGATGGAGGTCAGTGCCGTGAAGATGGCGTTGAAGGCGATCCCCCCCAGAAGGAGGGTATACCGGGAAGTGAGTCCTCCGGTGGTGGCGATAAGCAGAACGATGATCAAGGAGGCGAAAGCAACGAGAATGGCGAAAACGGGGATCACGTAGACATTTGTCGAGGCCCACCCGAGGTAGATGGCCACCACCGCTCCCAGGGCGGCGCCGGAGCTGGTGCCGATGATGCCCGGGCTGGCCATGGGGTTTTTGAAGACCCCCTGCATGATGGCCCCCGCGCTTCCCAAGGCGAAACCGACCAGGGCGGCTGTGATTGCCCGAGGAAGGCGCCCGTACCAGACGATGGCAACCGAGGCATCCCCGGCTTGCCCGGGGGCTCCGGCGACCTTTTCGAAAATGATCCGCATTATTTCGACAAAACCGATTTTCCACGGACCGATGAGAAGGGAGAGGCAGAAGCCGATCAGGAGCAGTCCAATGGTTACGGACAGGGTCAGGCCCACATTGAAAAGCTGCCTGCTCCCTGTTGAATCATGGGCCATAAAGCAGTCCCCCGAGATAGTTCAGGCTGGCTACGGCATACTGGGAGGACGCCATGAGGTACACGTTGGGAATCGTCCGAATACGACCGTTTCGTACGGCTTTTGCGGTTCTGAGAATTTCCTGCTTCGTCAGCTCGGCGCTCAGGCCGCTTCCCTCGGGCACGACGATAATGTCGGGATCCCATTTGAGGACCGTTTCGTAACTGACCTGCTTGAAGAATTTGACCCCGTTGGCGGCAGCGACGTTTCGGACCCCGAGGGTGCTGCAGAAGGAGTCGAAAGTGGTGTCGGTGCCGGCGACAAAGCCCATTTCACTGTAATAGAGAGCCGTGAGGGGCTTCCCCCGGGCTCGACTTCGAACATATTTACGGATAGCGGCGATATTTGTTTCCATGGTTCCTACGAGTCTCTTCGCACTGGGCTCTTCTCCGATAAGCTCCCCGAGGATGCCAATCTGCTCCTCGATGGAGTGAAAGTCCCAGAAAAAACCCATTTCGACAAAGGGGATGGAGGATAAGCGAAGCCGGTTCTTGAACTCGGCGCTGGAGTAATAGGTCGTCAGAATGAGGTCCGGCTGCAGACCGATGACCACTTCGGCATCCTGGCTGTCATAGGTACGCAGGGACGGGGGCAGTTTTCCGGCCAGGAAAGAATAATTCGGGTCCCGGCAGGTGGCATGGACGGCGGCGATGTCTTTCCTGTCGGCGATAGCCCAGAGGATTTCGGCCAGCGCTACCGAGTGGGGAATGATCCGTACCGGCTTTTTCGGAATGCGGACCTTGCGCATCGTCGTCTCCAGGGTGTCGTTCATCATGTTCCACCGGGTATACGGATAGTCCACCACCCTGGGGAACTTTTCCTTGTCCTCCGAAGGGACATGGGCGTCGGTCAGGGCGGCCATGAGCTGGTCCATGTCCACGGGAAAATGCCCGGGACGGGGAGTGGCCGAGGCCGACGAGGCGAATGGCGTAAAACACAGGGCCAGCACCATGGCAGCGTTTAACACCACGAGGCGCCATGAAAACGAAATGAGCATGCCGCCGCCTCCCCCTTCAGAAGAAGAGCAGCGAAACGCCATGGGCCGAATGACCTTCCTCAACCCCGACATCGAAAACCTCCAGCATGTTTTCCTGGGTGAAGGCACGGCAGACCGTGCCATGATAGTAAATCCTGCCCCTGCGAAGCATGGTAATCGTATCGCAGAATCTCCGGGCCAGATCGAGATCATGAATATTCATCAATATCGTCTTGCCTTCGTTTCTGAGCCCGGTCAGGAGATTCATGATATCAAGTTTGTGCCGGATATCGAGGGCGCTCGTGGGTTCGTCCAATAAAATGATGGGCGCTTCGGTCGCCAGCGCCCGGGCGATACTTACCATCTGGCACTCGCCTCCCGACAGTTCATTGATCACCCGATCCCTGAAAGGCAGGGTCCCGGTGATCTTCAGGGATTTCTGGATGATTTCTTCGTCCCGGCGTCCAAGCCATTGCAGCCGCTTGAGGTGGGCGTGCCGCCCCATGCCGACGAAATCATGAACCAGGATTGAAAAATCAACCTGCGTATCCTGGGGCACGAAGGTCACCTGCTTGCTCAGGGTCCTCCGGTCGAATTTTCTCTGGTCCTTCCCAGCCAGGGCAATCCGCCCAGCCCGAGGTTCCCAGATCCGGCAGACGGTTCTGAGCAAGGATGATTTTCCCGCTCCGTTGGGTCCGATAATCCCGTGGATCTGTCCCCCGGCGAAATCACAGGAGATGTTCGACAGAACCTGATGACCGCCGAGGACTAGACCGACGTTTCGGATGCTGACCATCGGTTGTTCCGTCATGGGCCGAGCAACTCTTCATCTCGCAGCTTCATCTTCCAGGCCAGCGGAAGCACGAACTTGGAGGCCAGGGCCAGGCCAAGACCGAAAAAAACAATCACCAGGACAACGACGTTGTCCAGGTTGTCCTCGAAAAATCCCACTACCGCCGTAGTCCCCCAGAGAAGAATCATGCTGGCAATGAGGTTGATGTTGAGGGACATGGCGTGAATGCTCCAGAAATTGCTGGCCAGGTTTTCAAGGTTGCCGTTGCGGATCTTGATTTCGATAATTCTGAACCAGATACGCCCCTCCACAACCTGGGCTGCACCGCTGAAGAGATGATGAAAAAGGTAGAGTGAAATCAGGATGTACTTGCCCAACGTCAAGTTGCCGAAAATATGCCTGAAGAAAGGTGGAAAGCACAGGACCAGAAGGGCGGCGCCCACGGCTTCTCCGGCTCCGACGTAAATCAGCCCATGAATGAGTTTCTTCACCTGATGGAATTTGTCCCTGATTTTCTCCAGGTAATCGATGAACGACGATATATTGGCATTGCTGACCACCACGATGGCGGGGTAGGTGTATTTTGTGAGCACTCCCATGATGGCGGCCACTTTGAATTCGCTTTGGGCCATGCTGAACATGGTGTACAGAACCGCCCCCTCCAAGATGCTTTTCCCCACGTTGAAGAGAAGATTGCCCATCTCCCCGTAAAAATAGAAAGGCTCCGAGGATACGGCCTGAAACCACAATCTGATTTTTCTCAGAAAGTCCCGGGTGACCCCACCGAAGTGATAGGAGGACGCCGCGTCATTCTGGTCGGGTTCGTACATGGAATAACCGTCTTTCCCGTCTGAATCCCTTGCCCCTGACCCGGCCTGAGGCAAGGGTACCGGACAGCCGATTATCAAGTCAATAATTTCCGCAATGATTTCGGGGTCCTGAATCTCTGTCTTCCTGCCCTTGGATCGGAGATGAAAAATAAGCGTAAAGACCCCAGCCGGCCCTTACGCTTATTGGAAATAATATCGGTACCTGCGTCCCGGGCCGTTACAGGCGCGGTTTTCGGTTTAATTCGATTTTTGAGCCTGACGGGCCGGCCGAAAGACCAGCCCGCCAGGCAGACAAGAGAACACGTTGTGATTTACATGGACTTGAGAATATCCACGGTTTGCTTGGCCGCGTCGCTGGGCTTCAGACCCGTATTGGAAATTCCGCAGACCACCTTGACCAGTTCGTGGTCCATTTTCCCTTTCTTATCCCAGGTTGCGATCCCTGCCTTGGAGATATAGGCCGAGAAAGCGTGGTGCCCCGAGCCCGGACGTTCACCGATTACGTGAATGATGCTGAGGGGCCTGTTGCTCTGAACTCTTCCGAAAAGTACCTCGCCGGCGCGGTACCCGGCACGAACCCGACCGCCCGTAACCACGATGTTGGCCTTGCTGACAGAATAGCCGGCCTTTTTCAGGTCGCTGCGAAGGGCATCGAGGAAAGGCTTGAGATGGTCGGGATCCATGATGGCCTTGGCATTCAGACCATCGGAAATTACGATCTGGACGTCGGGAACCTTGTTCCCCCAGCTTTTACTCAGCTTGGTCAGGGTGGCTACGGCTTGCTTGCTGAGGGTTTCTCCCTTGGCAGGGGAGGCGATGTAATCCTCACGGTCCTCGGCCATCGTCTTGATGGGCACTGCGTTGGGGATGGTCTTGATGAACGTCGGGGTCATTTCAGCCCAGAGGCTGACCTTGGCGTCGTCGTACTTGGCATGGACTTCCTTGTCGAGCTTGGGATTGAGATCCCAGATGTTCTTCCCGTGACCGACGGCCAAGTCCACGCCCCGGCCCATGACTTCATTCATCTGCTTCTGCGCTTCGGCAAAAATCACTTTCTGGGACCGGGTATCCCCCTTGGCCAGTCGATACTGGTAATAGACCCAGCGGGGATCGCCGAAATGTTTGGTGGGCTTGCCGTTGGCGTCGATTACCTGGATTTTCTTGAAGAAATCCCACATGGCATCATTGACCTTGAATCCGAATTTCTCACGAAGGCGGACGTGGTCCTGGAATTCGGTGGTCAGATAACTCAGCATGGGGTCGTTGCGGGTCGGCAGCGCCATCAGGTAGGCGGGGTTGGCCGGGGCGATCTGGTCCTGGCACCAGGCCAAGTCATCGAGGGTCACGGGCATGTGAAGCGTGGAGCAGATATCCAGCCCCAGGGTCAGACCGTGAAGTTTGCCCATGACGATGTCTTCGAGGCAGCAGCGGACCAACTGCTCGCGGTTTTTGAAGACCTCGGGACCGATGAATCCGGCCACGTCGTTGAGGTGGCACCAGGCGCCCTTGCCCTTGAGCTGGGCGGCGGCCACGTACTGCTTCAGCGCACGGGCAAAGCCGTATTTCCGCGACTCGTGGACCACCATGTCGAAGCCTTCGGCATGGCCGTTGGTGTAGTCCGCCCCCTGGCCGGTCTCATGGTAAAGTCCATACTTGCCGGTACGCTCCTTGGCATAGTTGACCATCTTCTCAACGGTCAGGTCAAAAGTTTTGTTGGCGCTTTCGGTACCTGCAAGGCTCTGGAACCATATCCCGGTGGTGCCGGGGTTCTGCTTTTCCACCGCTGATTGGACGTCGATGTGGGCCAGCACGCTCCAGGGCATAACCTCCTGTAGAGCCGAAGGTGTCGATAATGTCCTTGAGGGTTTTCTCGATCCGAGCGACATTCGGCTCGGTGCTGTCCACGGGGTTGGTACCGAGGACCAGGTCGCCGACGGCATAGGACCAGCCGTCAAAGACCTGCCATTTGATGTCTTCGGGATTGTCCGTGGGGGAGTTGGGCTGAATGCGGGCCGAGAGGTAGCCTTTGGCGCCGATTTTGCTGCCGGGAAGGTTGTTGAAAATCTTCTGGCCGGCGGCGATCAGTTCGTCATTGGACATGATCTTGACGACGCTGCCGATGGCATCGCTGTCCAGGCCGTACATGATCGCCTTGATGTCCGATTGGGGTTTCTCGAGGATGAATTTTTTCAGGTCTCCAAGAGTCCAGTCCTTGATTTTTTCATACTGGGCCGGGTCAACGGAATTCCAGATGAGTTTCTGTACGCTGTCGACGAAGAGGGGATGTTCGTGAAAAACCCGTATTTTGGTGTTGGCCAGCAGAATGCGGGCATTCTCCCGTGACCTGTCGTCATCGGCGGCTACGCCGATGGCCTGGTCGCCTTCTTTGAAGGCATTCCCCGCGCCGATGACCTGCTGATAAAGGGTCTGATCGAATCCGCCCTTTTCCCGCTGGACATACGTCAGTACATCCTCGCCAGGTTTCACATCCTTGATCGTAACCGCGCCCGCCAGTCCTGCCACAAACGTCAGAACGGCACAGGTGGCCAGACCAAGAGCCAGTCTGCCGAATCTACCCATGTTTTCCTCCCTTGTTAAACGATAATGTCGCATGTTCCGTGTCCTTCCGGTGTTGCTTTAATCCGTCGGAAACCCTGACCGGCAGGGCCTTGCCCCTCTTCCCCGGAAAAATCCTGGGGGAACGAAGGGGACAACTCCACCGATCCCTTTCACTTGCGGCCCTTTTTGGCTTCTTCCCACATGTCGTTGAACGCCTTCTCGGTCTTTTCATCCATGACCCGCCACAGGGCCACGGTTTTAAAGTAATCGTTGTCTCCGACATGGAACATGGCTTTTTCCTTGTCGTTGAGACGCGGGCCGACATCGCCGATAACCGGGGAAACTCCCTGGCTCTTGACCACATCGGCCTGGTTGTCCGGGGAGAGCATGAAATTGATCCACTCCTCGGCGAGCATTTTCCTGTTTCCCGTTGCCGCACGGGTAATGTACCAGGAGTCGATCCAGGCGGTTCCCCCTTCCTTGGGGCTGGCAATCAGCCAATTGCCACCCTTGAGGTTGGCCTGCTGGGCGGCAAACCCCCAGGTGGTGGCCAGGGACAGGGAGGGGAACTGGTCCGGGTCGGCGGCGCCGTTCCAGAGGGTCTTCGCGTTGCGTGCCAGCACGTTCAGTTTGTCCTGGACCCTCTTGCGGTCCAGTCGATCGATGTTGAAAATATCGCCGTAGTGATATCCCAGGGCCAACGCGGTAATCCAGACGTTGACCTTGGGGAAATTGTTGTTGATGGTGTACTTCTGGGCAATACTGGGGATCCCAGAGGATATTCCAGCTCTCGGGAGCCTTCTTGACTACATCCGCGTTATAGGCCAGTCCGTAGGGACCGCAGTTGTAAGGGACGCCGTAGCGCCGGCCGGCAAAAGTCGGGGTGGGATCGTCCCTGAAGACCGGCAGCATGTTCTTCAAATTGGGGATGTGAGCGGGATCGACCGCCTGGACCAGAAAGCCGTCGCTGCCATAGGCGTAGAACTTTGGCATTTTGGGCAGTTCGTAAGGCGGGGAGATAAGGTCTGCCGTCCCCTTTTTTGCCGCCATATAGAATTCGTCCTGATCCGTCGGGTTGTAGATTTCAACGCTCAGATCGATGCCATATTTCTTCTTCACGAGGCTTTTAAAGGCCTCCACGTAAGGTTTGGCGTATCCCCCCAGCAAGTGATGCGGAGTACCTCCTGGGATGCCTTCGCCGAAACCATCGAAGTGCTCAGAAACATAAAAACGGCTGCAGCAACCATCAGCATTCTTGCCATCTCGGTTCTCCTGTCAATTCCCAGCGAGTTAATCGGACCCCGGGGCAAAGGGTCCTGGAAACGCCTGCCCCTGAGTCTGAAAAGATCTCTCTTGAATCAGACCCGTCCCGTCTTCAGCCTTTCCGATGCGTCTGCCCGAGGGTAGCGGAGGGGCGAAAGGCGCACAGTCCGCCCCTGCGCCCCTCCCCTTCCCGGAGGTTTACAGGGAATAGGCGATGCCGGCCATGACCCATCCTTCGTTCTTGTTGTTCCATCCGTTGTCCCGCAGGGCGTCCAGGGTCACGCTGTAGTTGGCCGATATGGAGGCCGAGAGGCCCGTGCCCCAATTCGGTCGATACCCCGATGGAAATGGGCAGATCGCTGAATCCGTCTTTAAAGTCCGCTCCATATTGGTCATAGCTCATGTAGCCGAGGCCCACACTGCCATTCAGGTTGGCATGGTCGGAAAGAGGAAGGGACCCGTCGACTTTCCACTTGACGTAAACCCCATCGAGGCCATCGCCGATCTTATCGACATGCCCGTTGTCGTCCGGATGGCCATCGTCGAAGTTGTAATAAAGGTAGAGGCTGGTGGCGAGGTTGTACGGCAGGGCAATGTTGACCCCTCCGTAGAACTCCTGGGCATTGGTCAGCGAGGGCAGGTAATAGAGGATGTAGCCGAGTTCAAAGCTGTACGTGTCATTCAGCGCGTAGGTCAGGTAGGGGATATGGTCGAATTCATCAAACTTGTTGTTCCGGTCCGGAGGATCCCCGCCGGAGACCAGCCGGTAGTCGGCCCAAAAAAGGTAGTTGAGGGTCAACTTGTCCGTGAGGGCATAGCTGGCATTGAACCAGGGCTGGATCGCCGGTTGGTTGTCGGGGATGAGGTCGATGCCACGCCAGATGTAGCGCGAAGCGAAATCGACTTCCATGTCGAGACCGAATTTTGTCCTTGGCCTGTGCGGTCGAAGACCAGGCTCCTCCCATAAACAGGACAGCGGACAACACCAGTAGCAATTTTCTCATTCTCTTACCTCCTTTGTGAATAAGGGAACCGAAAGCACCTCAGATTAGGCCACCGCAAACTCCGACGGTAGCCATGAGAAAGAATTCTCAACAGCTTGGATTACTGACCGAAACAATGAAGGACTGGCTGCCGGAATTGAAATCTGGACCAATATTTATAACAATTTCTAACCAGAAATATTTTATTACTATAAAGTTAAAAAGCAAATTACATACCATTGAAAATATAATTTATTTTAAAGTCCCGGAAAAAATCGAACCTTTCCATGATTTGCCGGATTGCTGCAAAACATCCCTCACATCGCCTCTTCGAGGCTGCCCGCATTCGGCCGTCTCAGAAACAAAAAATTCCGCCGGATCAAAGCTTTAAAGTCTGCAAGCTTCCAAAACCACTGGAAAAAAAGGTCATTGAGGAAGTCCTGTTCGCAGACGCCTTCACGCCCCCTTCCCCGGCCTCTGAAAGACAGACCGTGCCGACATCCCACCGCCGGCAATCGCCAACGACTCAATGGTATTTTAAAATTTCTATCGAAATCCCGTTTTCCTGTTCACTTTTGAAACAATTGTTTCACGATAGAGCACTCATTGAAGTTAAGGGGTATAGCTGGAAGGAATCTCGGATTATTCAAGACGAAATGTTTTTGCGGAAGATTGATGCTTTCGCAAGAAAGCAAAATAGTGGATGGCTAAGCAAAAAGCGCCAAATGCAAGGCGCGCAATTGTCGAGCAATGAGGCGTACTTAGGTACGTCGAAGCAGCGAGAGCAATTGCAGCAACGCAGCAGTTGGTGAGTTTTTGCGACGCCATCAAGATTCACCCACAGAGATGAAGCTCGATTGAGGGGACCGGCAGGGAAGCAGGGCAAGGGGAAACGAGCTGGACGGCTTCCAGAATAAAATATTGAAAGGCCGTAATAAGAAGGAAAGGAAACGGACTCCCCGACTCAGCCGGCGATGTCATACTCCCGGATTTTTCGATAAACCGTATTCCGGCTGACTCCGAGTTTTTTGGCGGTCTGGATGATATTCCCCTCGCATATTTCCAGGACACTGATAATAAGCTCTTTTTCCATATCCTTCAGGGACGTACCCTCCCCGACCGGGAAGGACTCCTTCATCCGGAGGCCGGCCAGGGAGAAGAAGGGGAGATCTTCCTGAGACAGCTCGCCGCCATCCTCCACCATGTTCAGGGCATGCTCGATGGCGTTTTCGAGCTCCCGGATATTTCCCGGCCAGGAATAGGAGCAGCATTTTTGCAAGAATTCCTCACTCATGGAGACATTTTGCCGACCGAGTTTTACAGAGATCTTGTCCACCAGATACCGGGCGAGCTGGGGGATGTCGTCAATCCTTTCCCTGAGGGGGGGGACGGTGATACTGAGAACGTTGAGCCGGTAGAAGAGATCCTTTCTGAAATGCCCCTCGGCCACTTCCCTGGCCAGGTCCTTATAGGTTGCGGCGATCACCCGAATGTCAATGGGAAGCTCGACCGTGGAACCGACACGGCAAACGACCCTTTCCTGGATGACCCTCAGCAGCTTTACCTGGATGGACATTGGCATGTCGCCCATTTCATCGAGGAAGACGGTTCCGCCGTCTGCCACCTCGAATTTCCCGGGCTGCCCCCCCTTCCTAGAACCAGTGAAGGCACCTTCTTCGTGCCCGAAAAGTTCACTCTCGATGAGGCTTTCGGGAATCGCCGCGCAATTGATGCTGATGAAGGGCTGGTTCGACCTGTCGCTTCCCTGATGGATGGCCTGGGCGAAAAGCTCCTTGCCCGTGCCGCTCTCCCCATGGAGAAGGACGGTGGAGGGGCTCTTCGAGGCAATCCGGGCCATTTTCTTCGCTGCAAGCAGCGTGTCGCTCTCTCCGATGATGTCGCTGAACCGGTAAAAACTTTTTGATTTGAGAGCGGGCTGGCTCCGGTTGGCAGATTTGTCATTCAGGGGCTTCAGCAATGCGACGGCGCCGATCCTTTGCCCCGAATCGTCGTGCAAAAAAGAGGCGCTCCTCAAGAGCTTTTTTTTGCGGGTGTCATTGAAGTAGACCTTTTTCCCAGATGAATCCGAATTCAGAGAAAGTAATTCCTCCGCGGGCCCCGGCTTTTCAATGATGGAATTGAGATGGGCCCCGATGGCCTGGTCGGGCTTGACTCCCAGGATATGGCCGCCAGCAGCGTTGAGTTGGGTGATGATGCCATCATTGTTCACTGACAGGACGCCTTCGGACATCATGCCCGTAAAGGCGTGGACGAAATTGTAATATTCGGACAGACGGGTGCTGGACTGCTTGAGCATGAGCTGATTCTCGATGGCCCTGACCGCTGCGGCGACCATCCCGAGGGTATGGCTGTTGGCATAGCGGTAATCGCCGCTGACGTCCAGGGCTCCGAGGAGGGTGCCGTCCTTGGTCGAAAATGGGTGCTGCGGAACAGGTCAAAAAGTGATTCTGCTTGCAAAAATGTTCCCAGGAGTGGATCTGGATGGGCTTTTTCTCGGCGAGGGCCGTACCGATGGCGTTGGTTCCCTTAATGGCTTCGTTCCAGTTCCCCCCGGGACACAATTGAACCCGCTTGGTCTTCCTGATAATGAAGGGATCTCCGAAGACTTCGAGAAGATAACCCTGTTCGTCGGCGAGAACGACCTGGAATCCGGAACCCTTCACAAATTTGAAGATACTCTCCATGTGGGGAATCGCCACATCGACCAGGGTTCTCTTGCGGGCAATCCTGTACCTGAGCTCTTCTCCCTTTATTTCCGGCTCATGCCGACCACAAGGATCCAGCTCGTATTCCCGGCATCGCTGCCAGGAACGCGCTACTTCCGGCCGAACAGCCTGAAGATCGATGGTTTTTTCTTCAATATACTTTTCCCACGCGTTCTTCATCACCGGGATCTTTTGTTCAAGCATAAGAAATCCCCCTTTGTAACAAATAACCTGTCACTATGGTGGAATCGCCGGATATTCGGGTGGTTTTCAGGAAGGGTGTGGCTTTAGGAAAAGGGGTTGAGCTCTTTAGGGAGAGAGGGGATTTCATTTGAACGCTCCAATAAAGTTCACCCCTCCTTGGAAAAGTTTTTAAAAATCGGATGATTCCAGAGATATGCGTGAATCCAGTAAGAGCTTATGAGCGAAAATAAAAATTTAAATATTATATATGAAATTTCAGTTGCTTAGATAGAGTTTGGCTTCTCTGGAGCCTTGACCCTGAATGGCCGAAGATAACTGTATACAGCGTACTTATACTCTAAAACAAGGTTCTAGAGGAGTCAAGGAATAACCGAATTTCATGTGGAAATTTTCCTCAGTACCCTTGATTCTAATTTGCCCCAACTAACCAAGTATTTATATGCCCGGTTTGTCGACATTAAACACAGGCTCGCCCCCTCCCACCCTCACCACGAACAGAAGCTGTTTTCACTGCCCGGGTTGGATTCCCGGTGGACGGTTCCCTTGGGGACGTAAAGTACTTTACCGGCTTCGCAAGGCAGACATCTTTGCCGTCCTTCCCGAACTTATACCAAAGGGCGGCTCACCGTTTTGAGGAAGCGGTCCGAAGGCCACCGCAATGAAGTACAGGCAAAGCAACCTTGTGGGCATCAAGAAATTGCAAACTTTTTAGTTGATAAGGAGCCCATTCGGGTGTAAAAAACGGAACGTTCATTCCGCAGTAGAGAGAGGTGATTCATGCCGAAAACGGAAAAACGTTCCGAAATCATTCGCGCCGCCATCGAACTCATCGCCCAACACGGCTATCACGGCGCTCCCATGGCGATGATCGCCGAACGGGCGGGAGTTGGCGCAGGTACCATCTACCGCTATTTCGAAAACAAGGACGTCCTCATCGCCGAACTCTATCGGGAACTCGAGGAGAGGATATACCTGCACTCCTGAAAGGATATGACAAGAAAAGCCAATCAGGGAGCGTTTTCTCCACCTGGGCACGGCGCTGCTTAAGTTCTTCATCGACAATCCCCTCGATTTCCGCTATCTGGAACAGTTTAACAATTCCCCTTACGGCGTGGCGCACCGCCGGTGCAAGCTCCTGGGGAAAAACAAGGAGGAAAGACGTTTGCAGGGAGTTGTTTGCCGAAGGGGTCGCGCAGCAGGTGATGAAGAACCTGCCCCTTGCCCGGTCCTCTTCGCCCTGGCGTTCGGTCCCCTGTTTTCTGCGGCCCGGGACCATACTTGGGATTCTCCATGTTGGACGACGTTCTGATCCGGCGCTCCATCGAATCCTGCTGGGACGGAATCGGACGATAAAGGAATTTGAATATGATTCTTTTTCCAAGTATGGAATGAACGTTCATTCCAATATCTAATTCAAGAGGTTGATTATGCGAAGGCTGTACAAAATCAAACTGATGCCGTCCTGGGTGTTCTCGCCATGGTTCTTTTGACGTGTCGGGGTGCGAAAAGAAAAGCACGGCGGGAACAATGCTCCTCAGGCGCCTCCTCCCGAGGTCGGCGTCACGGTCATCCAGCCGCAGAGCGTCCCGATCACCACGGAACTTTCGGGCCGGACATCAGCTTATCTGATCGCGGAAGTGCGCCCCCAGGTCAGCGGCATTATCCAGGAACGCCTCTTTGTCGAAGGGCGCCGATGTGGAAGCGGGGCAGGTGCTCTACAAGATCGACGATGCCTCCTACCGGGCAGCTTATGACAGCGCCGAAGCGGCTCTGGCCAAGGCCAGGGCCAGTGTCGTTCCGGCCCGACTTAAGGCCGAGCGCCTGAAGGAACTTGTCAAAATCAATGCGGTGAGCCGGCAGGATTACGACGACGCCGCTGCGGCCTACAAGCTGGCGGAGGCTGAGGTTTCCGCCGCCAAGGCGGCATTGAGACCGCGCGCATCAATCTGGACTACACTTCGGTGAAGGCCCCGATATCCGGTCGGATCGGCCGATCGCTGGTCACCACCGGGGCTCTGGTCACCGCCAACCAGGCCGCCCCCCTGGCCACCATCCAGCAACTCGATCCCGTTTACGTGGATGTCACCCAGTCCACTGCCGACCTGCTTCGCCTGAAAAGGCAGCTGGCCAGCGGCGCTCTGGAAAGCAGCGAGACGGCAGGACCCGGGTGAGGCTGGTCCTGGAGGACGGCACGAAATACCCCCAGCCGGGCACGCTCAAGTTCTCCGATGTGACGGTGAATCAGGGCACCGGCTCGGTCACCCTGCGCACGGTCTTCCCCAACCCCAGCCAACTGCTGCTGCCCGGAATGTACGTGCGCGCCGTTATCGAAGAGGGGATCATGGATCAGGCGATTCTCGTGCCGCAGCAGGGGGTGAGCCGCGATCCGGCGGGCAATGCCGTCGCCATGGTGGTCGGGGCGGAGGGCAAGGTGGAGCCGCGGACGATCAAGATCGGCCGGGCCATCGGGGACAAATGGCTGGTGAGCGAGGGGCTGCAGCCGGGTGATCGACTGATCGTGGAAGGGCTGCAGAAAGCCCATCCCGGCGCTCCGGTGAGGGTGGTCGCACCTCGGGAGCAAACCCGGACTTCCGAAGGTCGCACAAACAGTAAAGGAGAGCTCCCATGGCCCAGTTTTTCATCGATCGCCCGATCTTCGCCTGGGTGATCGCCATCATCATCATGCTGGCGGGCGTCCTGGCGATCAAGGAGCTTCCCGTCTCCCAATACCCGGCCATCGCCCCTCCGCAGGTCTCCATCAACGCCTCCTATCCCGGTGCCTCGGCCAAGACCGCCGAAGATACGGTGACCCAGGTCATCGAGCAGAAGATGAACGGGATCGACAACCTGACCTACATGTCCTCGACCAGCGATTCCTTCGGCAACGTCACCATCACCCTGACCTTCGCCAGCGGCACCGACCCGAACATCGCCCAGGTGCAGGTGCAGAACAAGCTGCAGCTGGCTACTCCGCTCCTTCCCCAGGCGGTCCAGCAGCGGGGGATCCAGGTCACCAAGTCGACGCGGAACTTCCTGATGGTGCTCGGCTTCTTCTCCGAGGACGGCAGCATGGGGCCCTTCGACCTCGCCGACTACGTCGCCGCCAACATCCAGGACGTCATCAGCCGCGTCCAGGGAGTCGGCGAGGTGACGATGTTCGGCTCCCCCTACGCCATGCGCATCTGGCTCGACCCCAACAAGCTGCACAGCTACGGGCTGACCCCCGGCGACGTTGAAGCGGCTATCAAGGCCCAGAACGCCCAGGTATCGGCCGGGCAACTGGGTGGAACGCCCTCGGTGGCCGGGCAGCAGCTCTCCGCCACCATCACCGCCCAGACCCTGCTCAAGACGCCGGCGGAGTTCGACAACATTCTCCTTCGCACCAACGCCGACGGCTCGACGGTCCACCTGCGTGACGTGGCCCGCTGCGAGCTTGGAAGCGAGAACTACGACACCCTGGCCCGGTACAACGGCAAGCCGGCCGTCGGCCTGGCCCTCAAGCTGGCCACGGGCGCCAACGCGCTCCAGACCGCCGCCGCGGTCAAGGCCAAGATGGGCGAGCTGGCAAAGTTCTTCCCCCACGGCATGCAGGTGGTCTATCCCTACGACACCACCCCCGTCATCCGGATCTCCATCGAAGAGGTCGTCAAGACCCTGCTGGAGGCCATCGGCCTGGTCTTCCTGGTCATGTTCCTCTTCCTGCAGAACTTCCGGGCCACCCTGATCCCGACCATCGCCGTGCCCGTGGTGCTCCTGGGGACCTTCGGGGTGCTGGCGGCCTGCGGCTTCTCCATCAACACCCTGACCATGTTCGCCATGGTCCTCGCCATCGGGCTGCTGGTCGACGACGCCATCGTGGTGGTGGAGAACGTGGAGCGGATCATGACCGAGGAGGGCCTCCCGCCGAGGGAGGCGACCCGCAAGTCGATGCGGCAGATCACCGGCGCGCTGGTCGGCATCGCCATGGTCCTCTCGGCGGTCTTCGTCCCCATGGCCTTCTTCGGCGGCTCCACCGGGGTCATCTACCGGCAGTTCTCCATCACCATCGTCTCCGCGATGATCCTCTCGGTGCTGGTGGCGATGATCCTCACCCCGGCCCTCTGCGCCACCCTGCTCAAGCCCGTGGCCAAGGGCCACAAGGTGGCCGAAGGCGGCTGGTTCTCCGGGTTCTTCCGGTGGTTCAACCGGGGTTTCGACCGCACGAGCCGGGGCTATCAGTCCGCCGTCGGGCGCATGCTCTCCAAAACGGGCCGGTACCTGGTGATCTACGCCGTCCTGGTGGCGGTCCTCGCCCTTCTCTTCTACCGGCTGCCGACCGCCTTTCTCCCCGACGAGGACCAGGGCTTCCTCTACTCCATGGTGCAGCTTCCCGGTGGGCGCCACCCAGGAGCGGACCCTCGAAGTTCTCAAGGACGTCGAGCACCACTTCCTGGTGGAGCAGAAGGATGCCGTCGATTCGCTCTTCACCGTCTCCGGGTTCAGCTTCGCCGGACGGGGCCAGAACATGGGCCTCGCCTTCATCCGCCTCAAAGACTGGTCGGAGCGCCGGAGCCCGGACCTCTCGGTCAAGGCGGTGGCCGGCAAGGCGATGGCCGCCTTTTCCAAATTCCGGGACGCCCTCGCCTTCGCCTTTCCGCCCCCCGCGGTGCGGGAGCTCGGCAACGCCACCGGCTTCGACCTCATGCTGGAGGACCGCGGCCGGCCTCGGCCACGAGAAGCTGATCGCCGCCCGCAACCAGCTCCTCGGCATGGCCGCCAAGAGACCCCGTCCTGATGGCCGTCCGTCCCAACGGGCAGGAGGACACCCCCGAGTTCAAGCTCGACATCGACCAGGAGAGGGCCGGCGCCCTCGGGGTCTCCATCCCCGATATCAACGACACCCTCTCCACGGCCTGGGGGGGCTCCTACGTCAACGATTTCATCGACCGGGGGCGCACCAAGAAGGTCTACCTCCAGGCCGACGCCCCCTACCGGATGCTCCCCGAGGACATCTACAAGTGGTACGTCCGCAACAACCGAGGGGAGCTGGTTCCCTTCTCCGCCTTCTCCTCGGCCCGCTGGAGCTACGGCTCGCCGCGGCTGGAGCGCTACAACGGGATGCCGTCCATGGAGATCCTCGGCCAGCCGGCTCCGGGCAAGAGCACCGGCGCGGCCATGGCGGAGATGGAGAAGCTGGCCTCCAAGCTCCCCGCCGGCATCGGCTACGAATGGACGGGCCTCTCCTACCAGGAGCGCCTCTCCGGCTCCCAGGCCCCGGCCCTCTACGCCGTCTCCCTGCTGGTGGTCTTCCTCTGCCTGGCCGCCCTCTACGAGAGCTGGGCCATCCCCTTCTCGGTCATGCTGGTCGTCCCCCTCGGGGTGTTGGGAGCGCTCGCCGCGGCGACCCTGCGCGGCCTGCCCAATGACATCTACTTCCAGGTGGGACTCCTGACCACCATCGGCCTCTCCTCCAAGAACGCCATCCTCATCGTGGAGTTCGCCAAGGAGCAGATGGAGCACGGCATGGGGCTGGTCGAGGCGACCCTGGAGGGGGTGCGGCTGCGGCTGCGGCCGATTCTGATGACCTCCCTTGCCTTCATGCTGGGGGTTCTGCCGCTGGTCGTCAGCCGCGGCGCCGGCTCGGGGGCCCAGCACGCCATCGGGACGGGCGTTTTCGGCGGGATGTTCTCGGCCACGGTGCTGGCCATCTTCTTCGTCCCGATCTTCTTCGTGGTGGTGCGCCGCCTCTTTCCCGCCAAGGGAACCGGCGGCGCCGCCCGTCCCCGCCCTTCCCGCCCGCCGAGGAGGTGAACTGAGATGCTGCGTATGTCCTGCTTCCTGCTGGCGATTCTGACGGCCCTTGCCGGGTGCGCGACCCTGGAGCCTCCCTACAAGCGCCCGGCCGCGCCCGGTCCCGATCACCTGGCCGAGCGGTCCGGCCTACCGCGAAGTCGGCCACGGCAGCCGGCCGGGGCTGCGGTGGCTGGAGATCCCGTGGAGGGAGTTTTTCATCGACCCGCAGCTTCGGAAGGTCATCGCCCTGGCCCTGGAGAACAACCGCGACCTGCGCATCGCCCTTCTCGACATCGAGCGCTCCCGCGCCCAGTACCGCATCCAGCGCTCGGACCTGTTCCCCAAGGTGGACGCCGCAGCCTCCGGCAGCGCCCAGAGGGTACCCGAGGGATCTCTCCGGCATCGACGGAGGCGATACCGTCCACCAGTACCGCGTGGGCCTCGGCGTCGCCTCCTACGAACTCGACCTCTTCGGCCGGGTGCGCAGCCTCAAGGACCAGGCCCTGGAGCAGTATCTCGCCACCGAGGAGGCCCAGCGCGCCGTCCGGATCGCCCTGGTGTCGGAGGTCGCAGCCAACTACCTGACCCTGGCCGCCGACCGCGAGGCGCTGCAGCTCGCCAAAGAGACGCTCGCCAACCAGGAGTCCGCCTACCTGCTCGTCAAGAGCCGCTTCGAGGCTGGGGTCGCCTCCGCCCTCGACCTCGACCAGGCCCGAACGAGCGTCGAGACGGCCCGGGTCGACATCGCCCGGTACACGGAGCTTCGACGGCCCAGGACGAAAACGCCCTGGACCTCGTGGTGGGGGCCAGGGTCGCCCCGCGCCTTCTTCCCCAAAGCCTCTCGCAGAACTGTCACGCCCCTGAAGGAGATCTCTCCAGGCCTCCCCTCGGAGGTTCTGCTTCGCCGGCCCGACATCCTGCAGGCCGAGCACGAGCTCAAAGGCGCCAACGCCAACATCGGCGCGGCCCGGGCGGCCTTTTTCCCCCGCATCACCCTGGTCTCCTCCGTGGGAACGGGCAGCGACGAACTGACCGGCCTCTTCGGCGGAGGGTCCCTGGCATGGAACTTCGCGCCGCAGGTGACGCTGCCGATCTTCACTGCTGGGGCCAACCGTGCGAACCTCGACGTGTCTAAGGTCGACCGGAAGATCGCCGTCGCCCGCTACGAAAAGGCCATCCAGAGAGCCTTCCGCGAGGTGTCCGACGCCTTGGCCGTGAAGGGGAACCATCGACGAGCAGACCTCGGCGCAGCAGTCCCTTACCGACACCACCGCCGAGGCCTACCGCCTCTCCACTGCCCGCTACAAGAAGGGGGTCGCCAGCTACCTCGACGTCCTCGACTCCCAGCGCTCTCTCTACAGTGCCCAGCAGAACCTCATCGGGGTGCGCCTCGCCCGGCTGACCAACCAGGTGACCCTCTACCAGGTGCTTGGAGGAGGGTATCGGTGAGGGAAGCGGGAACCGGGCTCAGAGGTGGGTCGGATGAGAAAGGGCATTTATCGCCTTTCTGCTCCAAAGATATTTTTCGGCACGTGGCCTCGCGCCGCTGATCGTGATTCCGTTCTCCATATTGCAATCCATGGAAGGCTCCCGCTTCCGTGATCGGGGGCTTTTCGCTTATCTACTTCTTCCCAACCGAAAAGGCCTGTCCCAGCAGCGACCCTATGCCGTAGTACCCCCGATGGGCGGTATCGAAGACGAGGGGCTTTATCTTCAGGATGTCGGGCAGTCCGTCCTCACCGAGCACTCCGGCTTCCGCCTTCACATCGACGATCTCGCCGACGAACTGGGTGTGCAGCCCAATCTCCAGGGTATGCAGCAGGCGGCATTCCAGGACAAAGGACTCTCCGCGGCGTAGGGGGCATCTACCAGGTCGCTCTTGACGGGAGTAAAGCCGGTTTCGGCGAACTTGTCCGTATCCCGCCCCGAGACGGTGCCGACGTAATCGGCCTCTTTCATCTGCGCCTCCGAAGGGATGCCGATGGTGAAGGCTTTGTTCTCCACGATGCCGGCGTAGGAATAGGTCGCCTTTCGCAGGGAGACCGCGACGCAGGGGGGCTGGGAGCAGCAGATGCCTCCCCAGGCGGCGTTCATCAGGTTCGGCCGCCCCTGGTGGTCGTAGGTTCCGACGAGCAGGACGGGGGCCGGAAAGAGCAGGGTTTTGGCTCCCAGGGATTGTTTCATGGTTTTTCTCCTTTCGTGGTGCGCTGCCGGAGGGCTCAGGAGCCAAGGGCGGCGGCCAAATCACCTCTTCCGCCCGAGGCTGCGGCCCGTCAAATCTTCGTTCAGGCGGGCCAGCAGGCTCGGGCGGAAGAGGTGCATTTTTCGTCCATGATAGCCACACAAGGCTCTTTTTCAAGTTGGCACAAAGTTAATTTCCTACCAAAAAACAACTATTTCCAGGCATTACTTCAGAAACGGTATTTTCCTAATTTTTTTTCGCCCTTCCTTGTAACTCCCCCGGACGCCATTATAGTGGTCTCATATTGGTTCCCCCCAACGGGCCTCGGCCCCGCGGGGAAAGACCTCCTCCACCAACCGCCGCGGATAACGAACGTTGTGACGTTTTGCTTCGCAAAAGGGGGAAACTATGGAGCAAGAGACCAAAAGCGGCATCGACGAGGTCCACATCCTGTGGATTTCAGAAGGCATGAGCTGCGACGGCGACTCGGTGGCGATGACGGCCGGGACCCTGCCTACCATCGAGGACATCGCCCTTGGGCTGATTCCCGGCATCCCGCAAGGTGGTCACATTCACAATAAGGTTCTCTCCAAGGCGACGGGCGACGAGCTGGTCGCCCCCTTCCACGCCGCCGCCCGGGGCGAGCTGGGACCCTTCGTCTTCGTCGTCGAGGGTTCGATCCCCAACGAGGAGATCCATACCCGAGGCCAGGGCTACTTCACCTCCTTCGGCAACGACCCCGAGACGGGCCAGCCCATCACCTTGAACGAGTGGATCGACCGGCTCGCCCCAAAGGCGGTGGCGGTTGTGGCGGCGGGAACCTGCGCCACCTACGGTGGGATTCACGCCATGGCGGGAAACCCTACCGGCTGCATGGGTCTCGCCGACTACCTTGGGTGGGATTTCCGCAGCGCGGCGGGCATACCGATTGTCAACGTCCCAGGCTGCCCCATCCAGCCCGACAACTTCATGGAGACCCTGCTGTGGCTTCTGCTTCAGGTGGCGGGGACGAATCCCATGATCCCCCTCGACGAGAAGCTTCGGCCCACCTGGCTCTTCGGCAAGACGGTGCACGAGGGGTGCGACCGCGCCGGCTACTATGAGCAGGGGGACTTCGCCAAAGACTACAACTCCCCCAAGTGTCAGGTAAAGGTCGGCTGCTGGGGGCCGGTGGTCAACTGCAACGTCCCCAAGCGAGGATGGATGGACGGTGTCGGCGGCTGCCCGAACGTCGGGGGGATTTGCATCGGCTGCACCATGCCGGGCTTCCCCGACAAGTTCATGCCCTTCATGGACGAGCCCCCAGGAGGCGCCCTCTCCTCCCTGATCACCAGCCGCACCTACGGCCCGATGATTCGGCGGCTGCGCTCGATGACCAACGAAACCGTCAACGAGGAGCCCAAGTGGCGTCGCCGCGGCCCCGGAGCTCACCACCGGATACGAACCCCGGTTCCAGGCCGGGCTCTAAAAAGGAGGCAAAGATGGCCAAGACTAAGGTCGAGCACGGGGAGCTGGTGCAGAAGAACTGGGACCCCATCTCCCGCATCATCGGCAACCTGGGCGTTTACACCAAGATCGACTTCAAGAACCGGCAGGTGGCCGAGTGCCAGGTGACCTCCTCGCTCTTTCGCGGCTACAGCGTTTTCCTGCGGGGCAAGGACCCCCGCGACGCCCACTTCATCACCAGCCGCATCTGCGGCATCTGCGGGGACAACCACGCCACCTGCTCGACCTACGCCCAGAACATGGCCTACGGAGTCAAGCCCCCGGCTCTGGCCGAGTGGATGGTCAACCTCGGGGAGGCGGCCGAATTCATGTTCGACCACACCCTCTTCCAGGACAACCTGGTCTTCGTCGACTTCTGCGAGCAGATGGTGAGAGGAGACCAACCCCGGTCTCTTCTGGAGAAGGCCGAGCAGACTTCCGCCCGCCACGCCGAGGTGCACGGGTTTGCCACCGTCGCGGACATCATGCGCGCCTTCAACCCCTTTGAGGGCCGGATGTACAAGGAATCGCTGCAGATGGGGCGACTGACCCGGGAGATGTGCTGTCTGATGGAGGGGCGCCACGTCCACCCCTCGACCCTCTACCCGGGAGGCGTCGGCGCGGTGGCAAGCCCCCAGGTCTTCACCGACTACCTCTCGCGGCTCATCAGGGTTCTCGACTTCGTGAAGAAGGCCGTCCCCTTGAACGACGACCTCTTCGACTTCTTCTACGAGGCGATGCCGGGCTACGAGGAGGTCGGCAGGCGCCGCGCCCAGCTTGCCTGCTGGGGGACCTTCAACAACCCCGAGGTCGCGGACTACCGCTACGCCACTATGGGCGAGTGGGGACGGGCCATGTTCGTCACCCCTGGGGTGGTGGTGGGGGGAAACCTCCTCACCAACGACCTGGTCGACATCAACCTTGGGATGCGCATCCTGCTCGGCCAGCTCTTTCTACGGCGACTGGGTGAACGAGGAGACCTTCGTCGCCCGCGACCCGCTGGGAAACCCCGTCGACCAGCGCCACCCCTGGAACCAGACGACCCTTCCCCAGCCCCAGAAGCGAAACTTCGAGGGGGGCAACTACAGTTGGGTGATGAGCCCGCGCTGGCAGGACCCCAAGACCGGCGAGCAGTATCCACTGGAGACGGGCGGCGGGCCCCTGGCCCGGCTGTGGTCGACGGCCCTCTCGGGGCTCGTCGACACCCCCTACGTCAAGGCGACGGGAGGCTCGGTTCGTATCCTTCTCCCCAGGAGTGCTTCGCTTCCCGAGACCGAGTTCGAGTGGAAAGTTCCCCAGTGGTGCAACACCATCGAGCGCGACCGCGCCCGCATCTACTTCATTGCCTATGCGGCGGGGATGGCCCTGCACTTCTACGAGAAGGCCATGGGAGAGGTCCGCGCCGGGCGCACACGCACCTTCAACAACTTCACCGTCCCCGAGGAGGGGATTGGGGTCGGCTTCCATGAGGCGGTGCGCGGGGTTCTCTCCCATCACCTGGTCATCCGGGACGGCAAGATCGCCAACTATCACCCCTATCCGCCCACCTGCTGGAACGCCAGTCCCACCGACAGCGACGGGCGTGGCCGGACCGATGGAGGAGGCGGTGGCCAACACCCCCATCTTCGAGGAGAACGGCGCCGACGGCTTCAAGGGGATCGACATTCTGCGCACCGTGCGCAGCTTCGACCCCTGCCTGCCCTGCGGGGTGCACATGTATCTGGGCGGGGGGAGGATGCTGCGGGAGTCGCACAATCCGATGATGGGAAGGAGATAACACTATTGCCCTTTGTTAAGGTGTTCGCATGTGCCAAGGACAATTGACAAGGGACGAAGGACGGAATTCGAAGAAAAGGAGATTGCCATGTGCAAATGCAAGAACCGGGAGATCGGCGGCATCCGCGTAGGATGCCCCGACACCAAACCTGACGCTCCGGCCCACGTCAAGGGCGTTCGCAGCGGCAACACGCCGGGCAACTACGAGGACTCCCCCGGGCACCTGCCGGACGGGCGCTCCACGGCTCGGCGCTCCACGGGCATCAACCCCGAGGCGAGCGACCCGATACTGCCCGAGATGCCCAACCTGTCTCCGCCGTGAGCCGAGACGGGAAGGATGCGCAGTCTCCCGTTCCGACCTTGGGAGAGCCTTCGGACGCAGGGGGACGCCTTCTGGCGCAGGATGGCCGAGGACGCTCCGCGGGAGCTCACGGTGGCGGGGCAGTGTCCTGCGGCGCGGGCGGCAGGGTGCGCCTTCGGCCGATCCCCGGAGGCGACATCCTCGATGCGACCCTGGCCGGGCGGCTGGCAGTGATCGAGGGGATCGACGAGGACGAGGGCGGGAGGCGTTCACGTAGCAGTCACACTGGAGGACGATGCGGGCTGGGACCTCGGTGGGGCGCGTCACCCCGCCCACCGTTTCTTCTTCTCTCCAGAAGAGATGGAGCCCCTCGGTCCGCAGGAGCAGGGGGCCGGTCCCCGGCGGGTGCTGGTGGCGGGAATCGGCAACATCTTTTTCGGCGACGACGGCTTCGGCGTCGCCGTGGCGCAGCGGCTGGCCGCAATCGCCCCTCCCTGCAGGGGTCGAGGTGGCGGATTTCGGCATCCGCGGCATGGACCTGGCTTACGCCCTGGGGCGCCCCTATGAGGCGGCCATCCTGGCCGATGCCCTGCCCCGGGGGGGAGTTCCCGGCAGCCTCTGCGTCCTCATCCCCGATGAGGAGGAGGGCGGCGGCTCCATCCCCAACGCCCACGGCATGGACCCCCTGCCGTACTCGGCCTCGCCCGGGGCCTTGGAGATCTGCCGCCCCAGCTCCTCCTCGTCGGCTGCGAACCCGGGCCCCTGCCCGAGGGGGATGAAATGTCGATGGGGCTGAGCCCTGCGGTGGCGCAGGCGGTTGAAGGAGGCATCGGAGATGATTCTGGAGCTGGCCGGGCAAATTCTTTCTGGCCGAAACCTGATGGATGAAACCCGACCCGGCACATGACCGGACAAAGTAAGGAGCCCGCCATGAAAAAGACCCTGCTCTACCTGGCCGCCGGGGTGGTGGCCGCCATGGTCGCCAAGGAAGTTCCGGCGATGGTCCGCTATTACAAGATGAGGCGGATGTAGGATCTGAGAAAGAGTACGGCGGTTAAAAAGGGGCTGATACTTCAGGCTCTTCCGTTCCCCTCGGTTTTTTCAAACCCTGAAAAATTTTGTTTGCTTGCTTGCGAGGGCATTAATCTTCTTCCAGCAGAAAAACGCCAAAAATCTTTTCCGCGTGGGTCGACCATCCTGGTTTGGTCATGACAGCCCTGTGATTGGATTGATGGGCGCCCTTTGCTCCCCCTCGCCCTTCTGGCGGCCGGTTGGGCTTGATTTGCCTGCGGGAGGCAAAACATGCTCGGCAAATTTTCCCTCGGGTGGGGAAGACCCGTCGCGGATAACGCGATCGATCTTTCCTGCCGGCAGGCTGTACTTATGAGCCATCGCGTTGATGCCGGTCCAGCGCAGCCGGTCCCGGTTGCCTGTAAAGGGGAACCGTCCGACCATGGAGCGCCAGGAGTAGAAGGTTTCGTAGGCATGGCCGAGACCGGCCCCCAGGGTTTCCTGGCTCATCCGCTTCGGTTCGAAGACGACGTTGGACTGGTCGTACCGGCACCAGTCATAGGACGTGATTCTGCCTTCAGCGTCCAGTTGGTGGTAAAGGGGCGTCCCCGGGTAGGGCGTCAATACGGAAAAGGCGCAGGCATCCGCGCCCGCCTCGACCCAGAATTTGGCCGTCTTTTCGAACACCGACTCATCGTCCGAATCGAAACCGAAGATGCACAGGGCCAGCACCATCATCCCGTGGGAATGGATCTTATCCACCAGAGCCTTATAACGCTCGGGCTGATTGAATCTTTTGTTCGATTCGGCGAGGCTCCGGCTCGAAAGAGACTCGAAACCGATGTTCAGCATGTAGCAGCCGCTTTTGCGGGCCAGTCGCAGGAGCTCGTCATTTTCAGCCAACCGGCTGGATACGGCCCCCTGCCACCGTTTCCCCAGGGGAGCCATGGCCGAGAGCAACTCGCGGGCCCGGTTGGGGCGGCTGAAGATGTCCGCATCGTAAATGCCGATTTCCTTATCCGGAAGGGCCTTGATTTCAGCGACCACCTCTTCGACGGGCCGAAACCGGTACCGGTTGCCGTTCATGCCCTTCTCGCAGCAGAAATGACACTCGTGGGGGCATCCCCTGGAGGTCTGGACGAAATTGGCGACGATGTACTTGTTTCTCTTGAGCAGATCCCATTTCGGAGGTTTCATCTGTCTCAGGTCGTACCATTCCTTCGCCCTGTAAACCCCCTGCATACGCCCTTTCCTTGCATCGAAGAGCACCCTGGGCCACACCGGTTCTCCCTCCCCGACCACCACTGCGTCCGCATGTTCGAGGGCCTCATAGGGCAGAAAGCTGGCATGAACGCCGCCAATGACCACCCGCTTTCCCCGGCGTCTGAATTCGTCGGCGATTCGATACCCCCGCTGGGCATAGACGGTCATGATACTGATGGCGACGAGGTCGCAGGGTGCTTCGTAATCGACTTGTTCGATACTTTCGTCGCTCAGTCGCATCTCCCAATCTTCTTCCGGGGTGACAGCGGCGAGGGCCAAGGGGGCGGCAACGGGCGAATAGAGCGCTTTTCCGAAGAATACCGCCTGGGAGAGAAAACCCTCTTCCGCGGGGAGAACAAAATTCAGAATCAGCTTCCTCATGATTTTTACCCTCCAGATCTTTGGGACACGGCCTCGGGCATCCTGACCGATGTAAGCTTCGAACCGAACTCACAAGGTTTTCTCCACCAAAAGCCTCACTTCATTCCGCGGGTCTTTTGCGAAAGCATCAAAACATGGAGCAAAGACGCAATGACCCAGGCGGATTTGATCGAAAAGGTCTACTCAAAAGTCGGATTTTCCAGAGAGGAAGTCGCCCAGCTTGTCGAGGAACTATTGGAACTGATGAAGGAAACCCTGTAGCTATAGTTTTTCTCATCGGCACAAAATGTCCAATTTAAATCTTTATCATATTTCAATGGATGAACAATCGGGTCAAATCCATCCTTTGGGAGGTGGCCACTTCTCACTTCAAGCTTTGCCGGGCGGAACTATGCTGAGAAGAACCCGGGACAGGTCAGGGATTGGGCAATCCGCCGCCCACTCCAATCAGCTTTTTGGGTCCGAAAGGTCCCGTAGCGGATACGGAGATCACAATCCATCTTCCCTTTTCGATTTACAGCTGCCATTTGGTTTCAGCCCGCCGGGGCCGAAATTCCTTGAAAAAAGCTCGGGTAAGCCTTATGATTTTTTAAATAAAATCATTAGGATATAACCTGTTGCAAGGGGCAGTAAACGTCCGTGGAATTCTCTTTTTCCAATAATCCCATCGCCTTGGATAGCGAAAACCCGTTGTCCCCCCGCTGTAACTCTCTGCAGAGTCTTTTTTGGGGTTTGCTTCTCGCTCTGATCCTTTTCGCTCCCCTTTATACGGTGAGCCGCAGCAACTATCTTCTCTTCCACAGCCTCGTGGAAGTGTCGAGCGCTATCGTCTCCTTTACCATCTTCAGTATCGGCTGGAATACCCGAAAGGTGGCCCGCAACGATGCCCTGCTCGTCCTTGCTGCAGGATTCCTGATCGTTGCGGCGCTCGACATGGTGCATGCCCTGGGCTACAAGGGGATGGGGATCTTTCCCGGGGTGGAGCGCAAACCAACCCACCCAGCTTTGGATCGCCTCACGGTACATTCAGAGCTTTACCTTCCTGCTGGCCTCCTGGGTTGCGGGAAAAAAAATGAAAATCGGCGCCGGCTACATCCTGGGCGCCTACCTTCTGGCGGGGACTTTCCTGATTGTCTCCATTGCGCCCCTGGGGTGGTTCCCGGACTGTTTCGTTCCTGGCCGGGGTCTGACCCCCTTCAAGATCCTCAGTGAATACGCGATCTCGGCGCTGATGGCCGCCTCCTGCTTCCTGTTTCTTCGCCGAAGGGAGGTGTTCGGGCGCTGGGTCACTACTCTGGTTGTTGCCGCCGGGGCCATGACCATTTTTTCCGAACTCAGCTTTACCCTCTATTCGGACGTTTACGGTTTTACAAATTATCTCGGCCACATATTCAAGCTCCTCTCCACGGTTCTGGTTTACCGCGCCCTGGTAGAGGGCTCCCTTCGCAATCCCTACGAGTCCCTGTTTGCCGACTTGGTCCGGGCCAAGCGGGAAGCGGACAGCGCCAGCCGGGCAAAGAGCGAGTTTCTGGCCAACATGAGCCACGAGATCCGTACACCGATGAACGCCATAATCGGCATGACCGACCTGACCCTGGCCACGGATATCGACCAGGGGCAGCGCGAATACCTGAAGCTGATCCAGACGTCGGGAGAATCGTTGCTGGAGGTGATCAACGACATTTTGGATTTCTCCAAAATCGAAGCGGGAAAGTTTGAATTGGACAGAATCGCCTTCGAATTGCGGGAACTCGTTGAAAATACAGTTCAGATCCTGGCCTTTCGCGCCCACGAGAAAGGCCTGGAACTGCTCTGCCATATAGACCCGGGAATTCCACAGGTGGTGGTCGGCGATTCCGGACGCCTGCGACAGATTCTGACCAATCTTTTGGGCAATGCCGTCAAGTTCACCGATACCGGAGAGATCGTCGTAGAGGTGAGCCTTTCACCCGGCGCTTCCTCGGAGGAAATTCCCTTGCGGTTTTCGGTGTCCGACACCGGCATCGGCATCCCGGAAGGCAAACTGGAGCGTTTGTTCAAGAGCTTCAGCCAGTTGGACTCTGCATCGAGCCGCAAATACGGAGGAAGTGGGCTTGGACTGGCCATTTCAGCTCATCTCGTCGAAATGATGGGGGGAACCATTGGGGTTCAAAGCATCGAGGGACACGGAAGCACATTTTCCTTCCGGATACCCTTATCTCAGCCCAGGGAGCCGGCTCTTCTGGAGAACTGCCCACCGGCGAATGCCACCGGAGAACGCCGGGGCCTGAAGGTCCTGATCATCGATGACAACCGGACCAACCGTCGCCTTCTCGGGATGATGTTGTCGAACTGGGATCTGCGCGTCACCTGTGCGAGCGAAGGAGAAGAGGGGCTTCGACTTCTTGCCGAGGCAAAGGCAGAGGATGACCCCTTTGGGCTGCTGTTGCTGGATGGCCACATGCCTGAAATGGACGGGTTTGCCGTGGCCGATCGGGTCAGGAAAGACCCTGCATTGCAGGATCTTACCATCATGATGCTGACCTCGGACGATATCCATCTGACTTCAGAGCGATGCCGTCAGGCTGGAATCTCCTCCTACCTGATCAAGCCTATCAGGCCGGCCGAGCTGTTGGACATGATCCTGAAGACCCTCGGCCGGACCCGAGCCCTCACATCCGGAGCCTTCGAAGAGTCTGAGAAGATGAAGACTTCCCTTTCAGAACCAATGGTACTCCGGGTTCTGCTTGCGGAGGACAATCCGATCAATCAGCAACTTGCCATTGCTGTCCTGGAAAAAAAAGAATGGCGGGTTACGGCAGTGAAAAACGGTAGGGAGGCCGTTCAGACCCTGCGGGAAAAAGAATACGACCTGGTTCTGATGGACGTGCAGATGCCGGAGATGGACGGCCTGGAAGCGACCAGAGTTATCCGGCAGGAGGAAGAGAGTCGGGGCGCACATGTGCCCATCATCGGGCTGACCGCCGGTGCACTGAAGGGCGACCGGGAGCAGTGTCTGGAAGGCGGGAATGGACGACTACCTCGCCAAGCCCTTCAAGGCGGACGAACTTTACCGTCAGGTCGAGAATCACGTTAAAAAGGCCCAGAGCTTTTCTGACTCGGAGGGAGTGAACAGGCAGTCAGCCATCGACCTGTCGGAAACCCTGGGGGCCGTGGCTGGAAATCGGGAGTTTTTGGTGGACTTGGCAGGAAAATATCTGGGGAGCCAGCCTGAAACCCTGGAGCGATTACGCGAAGCCTGGCAGATGGGCGATGCCAAAGCCCTGGAACGGGAAGCTCACAGCTTCAAATCCGTCACGGCAATTTTCGGCGCCACGGAGGCCTCCCGGCTCCTGTCGGGGCTCGAATGTGCTGCCGAAGAATCTCGACTGGACGAGGCGGGAGAACTTCTCAAACTGATTGAGTGGGAAATCGGGAGGGTTCATGAAGACCTCGCCCGGTTTATGGAGGAGGAATAACCGCCTTTTTGAATCTCCCGGGAAGCCCCCGTCTTCTTGCAGGGCCACCCGGGGGGGCCATGGCATAAACGCCGAAAGGTCTTCTTTCCCGGGCCAAAATCGCATTCCTCCCTCCACAGAACACCAGGAGAGACGTTCCTTTCTGTTTTTCTATTAAAAAAATCTGATTGAAATGCCCTGATTCAGTTTTTGTGGGGTGGGCACCGCCCACCCTACCGGTCTCCGTATTCTTCATCCGAGTTCGCTGCCGCTGGAAACGAACTCAAATATCGCCAAATGACAAATGACCCCACGCGCCATTGCCGGCCCCCTCACCTGTTACGCCTGCCGGTTGTTTTCCGCCTTGCGGGGGGTACCGTGTGTTCGATCCCAATCGATGACAAGAGTTTCTCCTGGCGGACTGTCAGGACAACCGCTTGCAACCAATCTGCAATGCGAAACGCGAAAGGGCTGTAATCCATCAGGATTACAGCCCTCTAAATTCTGGTGCCGAAGGGGAGACTCGAACTCCCACGCGCCTACGCGCACTAGACCCTGAACCTAGCGTGTCTAGTCATCCACCAACTTAGCCTTTCATATCAAGCACTTATAAGAGCACCGTTACTCTTTCAGTGCGAGACATCAACCTACTAAAAAGGATGAATAATTGTGGTTTTGGGTTGTTTTGGTGTACCAGTTTGTGTACCAAAATTTTAGCTGAAAAGACTCTTAAATACAAGTCTTTAAAGTCCGGAGTGCACCCTTAATTAAGAAAATGTATGTACTATAAAATAAGTACCCTTTTCTTTCTGCTTGACGCAGCACCTTGAATATTAGAATATCACCTCAAGGTGGGACACAAGTCTACCTATGATGAAGCCCGGTTCAGCAACCTCTCCGCTGTTCCGGGCTTTATATATTCTTACCTTAGAACAAAAAAAAGGCTATCCAAGTTGGACAACTCCTCTTCCAATACATATCCTTAAAATGTCTTTGTTGGCGGGAATCGTGATGTTCAACAGACAAGCAACACTACAAGTCAATTATTCTCTCAGACATTACAATTAATTATAGCTCTACCCACCTCTCCTCTTTTGAGCCATTTGCTGGAAATGGTAATGTTTTTGTGTACCACATTCTGTACCAAGCGAAACTCAATCTCAAGTCAAAACTTCCACAGGCGTTAGAGCCCCACCTAAGCTCATCATCTATCAGATGTTATTCAGTTCGATGGAGAGACCAGGAATCAAACTGAATGCTCTATCGCTCAAACAGTCCCCTGAAGCATCAATGAGACAATCTCTCACATGGCTACAGCGCTTTTCATAAAGAGATCGAGGATTTCAAAATTGATAATTCAGAAATAAACTTGTGATTCTCAGATCAATTGGAGACTTATGCCAGTATTTCAGAGAGGCCAAGCTACTACCCGCCCATAGTTAGGAGGCGATCTTTAATATATGTAATATCATCCAAATCACACAATCCAAGAGCGATAGCTTTTGTCTGACACAGATTAAAGCTTGCTCTAGTTTTATATAGACATTTATCAGTTTTTCCTACCCGACAAAACTGGCATTTTTCAATTTTTCCTTCACGACAAAGAGTCGGCAAGCTATTGATTTTAACCTTTAAACTTTCTACGAACTTATCAAACAACCACTTACCCTTAACTACTAACCTTACCGAATCCCGATTATGCACTAAGCCAAATTTCGCTGCAAAAACTTCCAAATCCGCCTTCTTGGAAACTATCTTTGAATATAAATCCTCACCTTTTATTCTTCCATATTTATACTTGTATCCAACTTCAGCTTCATAGTCCTCTTCACATGCATTTCTTAGCGCTTCCAATGAACAGTAGTATAGCTCCTGCGTGTCTTCAAAAAACTCATCTATAAAATTAGGGAAATCGAACTTCTCAATTAGGTTACCCGTCGCACTTGTCATCCGTCCTAAAAGATCCCTGAAGGTACACATTGCCGCATAATGACTCTCAATAGAGTAATAACGAAGTAAAAGCAAACCATCACTTTCGCCTGGTAGCTCCCCTCTGAAAAACCTAGCATCACGATCAATAATGAAAAGCATATGCTTTGGAAAAATATCATTCGTAGAGGGGACCGCTCTAATGTCGTCAAGAGCGCGTAATACTCCGCTACACCCCTCTGAATAACCCTCTATGTTTTCAATTGCGTAAACTTCATAATCCTTACCAATACTCTGTATGATATCTGAATAAATCTTAACATCGTCAGTTCCTTCAACAATAACAGAAGGTGTTTCCGTCATGATTGATTCATTTAGTATTTCATCTATTTCATAGGAGCAAATTGACATATATGACCTCAAGACACCGAGAGCTTAGACAGGTAATGTGGTGCCCTCTTAGCAATTGCAGGGCTATGAGAGGCAACTATTATTTGCGCACTAGGGACCAGCTGACCAAAAAGCTCCAGCAAGACTCTCTGCCATTTCACATTGAGTGATATTTCTGGTTCATCAATAAAAATAAAATTTCTCTTACTTCCTTGGATCATAATAATTGCCAAAAATGTCAATATATGCTTCTCTCCACTAGAAAGTTTATTAATGTCGTGAGAACTTTCCCCATCATTCAAATTAACAAAAATCTCATCATCATTTATAACAATCTTCTTACCAAAACCCATAAAATTGTTAAAAGTATCAATCAGCAAATTTATTGACTTCAGACCAATTCTCTCTTCTTCAAACTTATCAATGATATTCTTAAAAAGCTGAACTAGTAGAGGATTGTTTAGTATTGCTTCGAAGTTTTCGCCGTTATCAATCTCTTCCAAAACTTCCAGTATTTTTGTTTTGAATGTATTTTCAGAGCCGTAATCTAATGCCAGTATTATCCTATTTCTGTTTGACTTTAAGATTTCGATAAAATTATCTGGAAGTCCCCCTGCGACCTTAGATGATGGGCCATCTAGACTTATTGCATATGATAATGTGTCAAAAAGCGCACTTTGTATCTTCTCAATGGTAATCATCCTTACCTGTTTATATCTATCGAGTAGCATCTCTTCAATGTTGCTTGTGTCAATTGACTTCAAAAAAACATGGTCCAATTCAAACTTGTCTTTACTTCTGAACCTTCTTGTATTAACTGACTGTTTTTTCTTTAAATAACTGCTTATTCCTTCTGACAAAAGTTCAGCATCTGCATCATTCCTGAATATCGAACTATACTTCGACTGTTTAAATATTTTAATAAATTCAGAGGAGTCTAAATTAATTGACTGTTTAGTAATCCCCCTCTCAACACCAAAAAAAATAGATGTTGTTTTAGCAAGACTGCTAGCCAAAAAATCACTCCAATCATATTCATCGTCATTCACAAAACGGCTTATTTCGACAATTTGCCAATTATCACCTTCATCCATAAACTCAATTGATACAGATTCAACGTTTTCACTGAGAAGTATCTCACTATTCTGAGACAACACGCCATAAAGGATTTTCAATAAAGTAGTTTTCCCGCAGCCATTTTCACCATAAACAACTGATATATTTGAGGAAGAGAATTCAATATTGGCAACTCTACCTGCAGACATGAATCCTGTTATCCTCAAACCAACAAGCCTAATCATAGCTCTCTCCGAAACTCTAAAATTTACCCACCCCTCTCTTCTTCAAAAAATCAAACAGGGCAGGAATATTTTCTTAAGTAAGAAATTTATACATTATTCAGTAGCGACTCCATCAACCGCTTCATTATTCGTGGCAGCCACCCACCCTCTCACCTCAGCATCCATCCACGCTTTTTTACAGGGGCGACTTAATACGACGCTCGGTTCCTTCCCTCTTTGAAGGGTCCTCCCCATATTGAAGCATTGGCTTCTAGCCTTTGGTGTCAAGAAGTCCCTCTGTCTTAACCACTTTGAAAGATCAAACCATGCCTGGCTATCTATGCCAGTGCAAAAAGCTACTGCCTCCGTTTCATTTGAAACACTTGACGAATAACTTTTTCCTCCAGTACCCGATATATAGTCATCTTCTACTTCTCTCGAGAGGGAAAAGGTCTCTCCACGTAGTTTTTCCCAGCATTCTTTTTTCTTACAGTACTCAGTTACGTTAAGACTGGTGTTACGAATATGCTCATTAACAATATGAGACATGGTTTCAAGTACATCATAAATATACTCTGAAGCAGTCTGGTTCCTCCATATCTTCTCTAAATCCAATTTTGAACTAGTGAGATGCATTAACCATGAAAATGAGTAAGCGACTATATTATGGTGGTAACCTTGAAATTTATTTCTGCGCACTATCCTTTCCATCTCATTCCAAAGAATCAACAGAGAAACTGTCTTCCTGAAAAAGGAGGCCCACTCTTCCTCTTTTTGTTCTCTAAGCCACTCATTGAAGCGTGCAAAATTCTTCTGCCCCCCCAAGCTAACAACATGCGGTAGCTGAAGATACGAATTCCAAACCTTTGCAAATTTAATTTTGTCAAACTTCTGCTTCTTCGGATTTAAGGTATCAAAGGTTTTCTTTTGAGCAGGGGTTTTTGCAGTCAGATTCCTAAATTCTTCATAACTTCCTCTTGCACGTTCATATACCCAGTAAGTCTGCTGAGAGCCACCAGTTGGATCTGGAGCGGCGATTGACTTCGACACAGCTTGTATCTCAGGGTGAGGAGCCTCGTTCGCCGCAAGGTCAGCAGTCTGGACCTTGTTCTGGGTATTGGAATATTCACTTATGAGAGGAACAATTTTGTCAATCTGTGACTCGTCGTGTATCACTGTGAGCTTCATCTGAACGTTTATTTTGCCCAGCCCTGCCTTATCCTTTTTCCTAGTATGATAGAGCGAAGCTGTAGTTTGCCCTCCATTCACTATCTGAAAATCACTTGCAGACACAAGGCCCTTGCCATCTTCAGTAAGTGTGACGTCACGTGCGAAAACAGTAATCCCATTATTGTATGCGCAAAACATCTCAGGGCTCTCAATGATAGTTTTTCGGATACCCTTGTTGACATTACCTCTTGCTGAGAGAAACACCCGTACATTCATATCGAGCATTTTGATTCCCCATAATGCATACATGTCAGCCAGAGCTTTCCCGGGGATGAAACCGAGATATGTTGTATAAATTTTGCTTTCCTCCTCCCTGACAACACATTGCAAAGGACCATCACAATATTCTGAAAAGTTAAGTGATATTTGCTCACGTTCTCCCGTTCGATGGAAATGACACGTTCTTTCAATATCCCATACTGTTCGAGAGACATCTATTCCTCCCAACTCTTCAACTTCAGATGGTTTTTTTGGTGCCACCCCATCAGTAATAAGGACAAATTTAACGCTTCTTATTTCGTCTCTACAGTCATAGATCAACTTAGCAAGGTCATAAGCTTCATTTGATATTTCAATCTTTTTATGTGCACCCTTCATGCACTTCTCAAGGAAGCTTGTTATTCGTTTCATTTCTCTATTAACGTCCGTATTTGTCACCCTTGACTTTGACAAATCTGTCTCATCTAGAAAATGTGATGTGACAAGGATAAAATCCTTAAATTCATCATCATAACAATAACCGTCTACTTTCATCCCTGTTGCTCTATATGAGCAAGGAACTAATGTTTCTATCTCACCATACTCCTCTAGAATATCCCCCATTTTCTGTACAAAAACTTCTTCCCTTAAGGCTTCAATGGAGTGAGCTTCTGCACGAATTTCATCATGAAACGTTCTGGTAAACTCTTCAATCTCATTTAAAATCATTCTAATGCCCCCTTAACCATCTCCAGATATTCAGAAATATTTGCTAGAAAACTGTTTGCCGCAGAAACAATCAGCGAGTACCGAATGTCACCAATTCCATCTGAGATTTCAGTTATTCTCGGAAAGCCTTCCTGAACCTTGAAAAGCTCCTCATTTTTCACAGTGTATGTATCTGTGTAAATTTTCCTGTGTATATCAAGATAACCCGCGGCATTGAGACAAATCTCAAACTGTCTCTGCCCTCCAGGCACTGATACCAAGGCCTTTGAAATTGACTCCACTATCTCAGGGAGGGATTCCCCTTCGGACTCAGATTTGATCAATGTCAGCACAAGAAGGTGTAGTGACAACAGGCCTTTTTCATCAAGTTGCCTTTCATTGCTGATTCTTACCTTCCTTGGTTCTTTGGTCATTGTCGTTTTTACTTCTACAACATGCCCCTTGATTTCAAAATCATGATATCCCCGTTCACATCCTTTCCAGGCTCCCAAGGCCGTAATGCAACCCACATCATTCTCAAGTAGAGTCCTTAGCCAGACAAGTTCGCCCATAAGCCCACGTTGCCGTTCCGGGGAAAGTCCATGTGGGCTAAATTGCTCGAAAAACCTAGTCCAGCAATCAAAGAATACGGTCAGCACCAACTCTCTTTCGCTGGGCAGGGATATAGAAAGAAGATCCTTGGCTAAATCTGCGCAGAGATAGACAAATACAGCCCTATGTTCTTTTTCCTCTAGTCTCAAGCAAATATGCTTTGAACCTTTCTTGGGGACACCTACGAATCAGAAAGTCAAACCCCATCCCCTTCCAAAGCGGAAACTTGAAGTCACCCTCTTTCTTATCAGAACTGACCTCTATCAACAATTCCCAGATACCTTCAGGGAAGTAGCAGCTGAGCCTGAAACCGGTTTCTTTTTCCAGTTCCAGCCTCTTGTACTTTCTTTCATACGGCTGAGTATCAGAACTAGAGCTAATCTCTTCCCATATGTCATTCATTCTCTGATCTAGGTTTTCCTGCATTATTCACCCTCATCTTCCATGCAGACAGAATTGGCAACATACTCAATTGTTTCTGCATTGCTGGAGTCAGGAAAGCTAACAGCAAAACCGACAACTTCCTCATCCTTAAGCCCGTAACTGACACCATCCTCATCAAATGCCGGAAGATAAATCAGTAACAATCCTCTTTTGCAGGATCGATGTTTGCGGATGTTGACACTCTTAGGCAGACTATTTTCATCCAAACCTTCCAGGGCTTGAGCAGCCTTCAGCTCTGAATCGAGCAGATCCAGTGCTTCGTCAGCAGGGCTTGTAAGTGTTCCGATAGCAATCTTGTCTGGAGCAATAGATGAAGAGGGTTTTCTTCGGACTGAGCCTACCTTGTATTTGCCGATTTCAGCATAGTGAACTTTTTTATCTTCTGTATTGGAAACAAGGACAACATCCCAAGATACAAGCTCGTCTTTCCTGTTCTGTTTATCTATGTACTCTGCGATCTTTCTTGGATTGTTCAACCTAGTAGCATCCTCATGACTACCGTATTTGTTCAGGAATGTCGTAATGATCTGAGGCTCTACATTCTTCCACTGAAATCGTGGCTTGCTGGGTACGAATTCTACATCTGGATCTCTCCCAATCTGGGAAATCATCTCTTCCAGAACTTTTCTGTTGCTCTCAGATTTCCTTGGGTCAAAGACAATGGTCTTGGGGAATTCGCCTACAAATGCAATTCTTATGACTTTTGTGTCACGAGACTTGCCCGCAGAAGTAACTGCAAGCCGGCCTGGAAACTTTCTGACCTTAAGTCCGAAACTTTCAGGCTTTTCGTTGATAAGATGCATATATTCGAACTCTGCCTTGAGTTCTTTGTTGGCCAAGGCTATGTACGTGTACCAGGTAGAAAGCTGTCTGGTAGTATAGATTCTGCACAGATCGTTATAACCGTCCCGATATCCAAACCAGCGCCCCATCTGCATTAGTGTGTCATACATTTTTGAGGATCGCAGATAATAGGACACAGACAAACCATCAAGGGTCAAACCTCTGGAGAGCTTGTCTCCGCCAACGGCAATAACTGTCACCCCTCTTTCTTGCCACGGAACCTTTTCGCCTCTTGCGACCCGCTCCCTGACCTTGTGTTCTGCATTTCTGTAGTCCAGTGTGTCGCCTATTTCTCCATTGATACCCTTAAGCTTAATGTTTCGAATGACATCAAGAAGCTGATCCTTTATCTCATTCCAAGGCTGAACTTTTGCGTCCTTGAAGTCTCTTTGAATCATCTCTTCAGATGTCGGAATAAAGTCATCTTCCCAGAGCGATTTGAGGTCATCCAGCTTGTCGGTCTGACTCATTACTCTGGCCTTTATCAGCTTAAGTTCCTCTTCCACAAGATCTTTGACGTGCCCCTGACTTTTTGTCCAGCGCGTCACATGGATCAGCATTGAGTTATGCGGGGTTCCCGAGGCTCTCAGTTTTCTTGCAGAGCAGACAAGGAGAAATGACTTGATAGCCTTCCTGAGGCTGTCAGGAAGCTTCTCTACCGAATCTGCAGGCTTGATGCTGCTCGGTATGTATGATTCGTTGTCGTCAACTTCTCTCACAAGAGGAAGTGGATCAACAGGCTCATAATCTGAATCAGGGTCATCTTTCAGTCCGAAAACTTCTTCCGGACCGACATAGTTGTCTGGTTGAGGAAGGCTTACTAGGAAATGTTTTGGGAAAAGGTCCTCTCCGTAAATTGGATGGTTGTTATCCTTATGGATGAAGATGTTTGCATAAGGAGTTGCGGTATATCCTAAATAGATACTTTTTGAAAAGCTCTGCAGAAGCTTTCTTATCAATCGGTTAGTGGTAGCCGGGTCCTGATCTTTAATTATATTCCCAAACTCATCCTTTTTTGGCTTTTTAGTGTTTACAGAAGCGTAATCACTTTCATCATCGATCAAGAGAAATGGGATATCTTGAACTATCCTTCTGCCCTTGGTGTCCAGCTGTCCAAATGTCGTTCGACCATCTGATTATGTTTTCAAGAACACTGCACCATTTTTTTACAATAAGGACAACAGGCGGAGCATCATTGGAAAGAATTACACCGGCTTTACCAGCAGATGCAGTATTGAAATCCCCATCAGAAGCACTGCTTGTCAATGTATAGGCAGGCTTATGACTCGGAAACATTGTGCGTACACCAATTCGTGTTTCCTGCCCTGTGATCTTCTGAATTACGTCCAAATCATAACCGAGGAACTTCTTCGTTAATACGCTCCTGAGTCTGACTTCTCAGGCTGTTGTGAACTCCAGCAAGAACAACTATTAGCTTGTAACCAGCATCAATCGCTTTGGTAATCAAAGCTGTATAGTTTGCGGTTTTCCCAGACTGCACATTACCGACAACCATTCCTCTTCGGTCCCAGCTCCCTTCTCTGCCAGGATCTTCCATTTTGGAAAGAACAAGACTGGAGAACCGATCAAGTTTAGTTACAACCCCCTTTGGCCATCCTTTTTTTATTTTGAGATACTGCTCATAGTGGTCCCAGAAATGCCAATCTAATTCACCCTTAAGCGGCAGGTTTGTGTCTGGATTAAACCATTCCTCATGACCAACGCTGTCCTCAAGAACTTTGGCATCATCCTTTATAGTCGGGGCATGAACAGCTTCCAGCTCATTGAAAAGCTTTACTTCATCAAGGCTTTGGTCGGAATAGGCAATTACCATCTTGGCAATGAAAGCCCTTATAGTATCAGGTGTAATTTCACGAGACCTGAAGAACCCATGAGACATATCGACGATTTCATTATAAATTTCCTGCATGACTTCCCCCCTTCCATAAGGCTGTCGAGGAGCGCTCTATATGCCGGATGCACATTAAACGGCTCCATACTGCACACAAGATCAGCGGCCTCATCATGGCACCGGCCCTCACCGATCCAATCATCATAAAACTCTCTGCAAAGGCTGAGCATCCCATCAGTAGGACAAACGAGCTCCTCAGGAAGCTCAACGTGACAGTCCTCATTCTCAAGTCCATCCATAATAATCAGTCGATGTGGCACCGTACTCTCAACCAGATGGCAAAAGCTCTTCTTCCACTTCTGATCAACACAAGCTTCATCCATCAATTTCTTCAAAACAGGATGTTTTTGATTGAGTTTATAGGTAATTTTTCCCTTTAATTTCTTTGGTACCCAGACTTCAAAAGTGTTGGCAGAAGACGATTTTGTTCGCCTTCCTCCAGCTCTTGCCCTGTATACTTCCGAGGCTTTTTGTCTTGTCACTCTTGCAACTCTCAAGAGCTCTGTTTTCAGTCTGTCTGGTGGAGAGGCTACTGCTTTTCTGACATCAATTGACCACTCATGGTCCATATCATTTGTTATGTCGATCTTGATCCGTGCAAGTTTGTAATGCTCCTCTGGCTTAAGGTCAAAATCCAAGTAACCGCCTGAAACAATCATTCTTTTATTTCTATAGACATAAAATCCCTGCTGTGCATTCCAGCCTTTAGGCCCCCCGCCAACATCATTCTCCTCTATGCTTCTATGTGAAACATGAGGCAGGACATAAGGGACTACCGAGACTCTATTGTCTCTCGTACTTCTCTGCCGAAAGCTCCTGCCTGAACTCATTGTTATTCAAGTATGGGTCCCATGGTTTGCATTCAGCAGCACCTACAAAAATCTTCAATTTATTCTTTCGGCTTTCCAGAAATTGATGAAAAACCATTTCCAAATATTCTTTGACATATAGGAATCTGACAAAGAATGAATCCTTAGGGTCATGAGCAGTACCATCCCCTTTGTCTACAATTCGATCCAGCTCTTTCCAGACCACGGCGGTTCCACTGTCCAGTTCCCTTAGTGGATTGAGAAGAGAATTGACTTTTTCTTCTGGCTTTTTGCCAAGCTTCCACTCTTTAACCTCCTCTACAAAGTCCAAATCCCAGAAACGAATAGACTCAGATCCATCAGAGGTTTTGGTGCCAACAGTGACCAGCTTGCACTGAGAAAATGATGCTGTTTTGAGTCCCAGGCCAAATCGGCCCAGATCGGCAGGGGCTCTATTTTCAAGTGGGCTTGTGCTGCCGAGGGTCATAGCCTCAACAAGCTTTTTCTCTTTCATTCCCCTTCCGTCATCCAGGACCCTTACCCAAGGATCTCCTTCATTCCAGTCGTATTGGACCCACACATTGGATGCTTTTGCAAAAATACTGTTGTCGATGAGATCAGCAATTGCCATTCCGAGGTCATATCCAAATGCCCTCAGAGAATGAATCATTGCATCCGCTTTAGGTGGGCAATCCTCATAATTGTCAGTATTGAAGAAGTTGTCCTGATTGTTGCGCTTCACTTGAAGCCCCCCTTACTGCATTAACAATTAAAGATATTGTAAACCTGCTCTCTGAGCAGCTCATCATTCTTCGTCTGGCATTCCCATATAACCGCTACTTTCCAACCAAGCCTCTCCAACAATGTCCTGTTTTTCAAGTCGCGCTGAACATTCTTCTCAAACTTTTCACGCCAGAATTCAACACCCTGCCGTGGATCTTTAGGAAAATATGCCCCCTGCTTGCACCCCTTGTGTCTATGCCAGTAGCAGCCATGTACAAAAATGGCAGTCCGGTGCTTAGGGAGCAAAATATCCGGACTGCCTGGGAATTTTGCAACATGGAGTCTGAAGCGGAATCCTGCCTTATGGAGACAGGAACGAACCCGCATCTCAGGAGAAGTATCCTTGGAGCGGATTCTGGACATGTTCCAACTGCGACGTGTTTCGGAAATTCGATCAGTCACTGCCTCGGAAAACCTGTCGAAAATAAAGGTTTAGATAAATCTAGCAAACTATCCATTAACCAAAGCCCCGGCATCTTTAAGTGCTCTGTATCGTATTCCTTGTAATTGTGCGTCACACCTGTAGAACTCGACATCTTCAAGTTCTTGTTTTTCATACCGGCGCCAAGCCTCTTGAGCAATAGGAAAAAGTATGACTGGCCATCCACTAGTCTCGTAATAAGGCGCAATCAATCTTGGATGAACATCTCCTAGGGGGGAATAATCTAAAACTTCATGAGAAACATCCCCTCGCTCCAGAGCACCGTCAGGGTGAAGGCCTGGATATAAAAAAGCAATAGCTCCCCATCCTCTATTAAAATCATCCTTCTCAAGTTGGCGCAAAAGAGAGGCATTAAGATTGAAGGAGGGAACAAAGCCACTGAATTGCCTCCTCTTCATCTCCGGGTATAGGAAGTTGCTAGCGCCTTCATCCCGTTGATTAATCATCTTTTCCGTCTTCTTAGATATGCACGAATTGCAAATCCAACGGCCTCCGCTACCAAAGGTGGGACGGCATTACCAATCATCCGGAAGGAATAGGTACGTGCCTCTGGAAAACGAAACCAGTCTGGAAAACTTTGAATGCGTGCCGCTTCTCGTGGTGTTATGGAACGGGGCTGGGTGGGGTGGATAAACATCAATCCATCCTTGCTTAAATGTGCAACGATCGTTGAGCAAGGCTTCGAACGACTTTGACGAGTATAACGGTCTTTAAAGGTAGATTTGTCGTATGGAAATTCGAACTCAACTCCGTGGTCACGGATTGCAACTGCAGAAGTTTCTCCCTCTTTCAATTTCTTAAAATCTCTCAAATCTCGATCATTGTGCGGCCGAGCAACATGGTTCATCAGTTTTTGTGCCTTCTCGATTTCAAGGACGTTTAACAGATAATTTCTTACGGTCTCATCGTTCCTTCGAAGATATTCAGCACGCAAAGTGCGATCATACTCACATTCATCATCTCCGCTGCCAGCGCTTAATCTGGGGAGATCACAAATAGCAGCGCCAAGTAGGGGGAACTGGTATTGCACGTGGGGCATGATTTGAAACCGGTCGGAAATATCCAGGCAAGTCTGAGCGTGTTCCAATTATTAATTGCCGGCGGCGCTTTTGTGGGACCCCAAGCTTCCAAGCATCTTCAACTTGTCCATGCACTCGATAACCCAAAGCTCGAGCTTCAATCTGAACTCTCCTGAAATACCTGCCTCCAGCAGCAGATTTTATACCCAACACATTTTCCATAACGAAGATACGAGGTTTAAAATATTTTACGAACTTAAGAAGTTCACGATAAAGTTGGCGCCTTGGATCATGTTTCAGCCTTGCGCCATGATTTGCACCATCTACTTGTCGAGCAGTCGAAAATCCTTGGCAAGGGGGCCCTCCTACGACCACATCCACAGGAGTAACACCTATCAAGTCTGCAAGCTCTTCGGGGTGGAACTGGGTTAAATCCCGTTGAAGAACATGTTGTATTTCAGGGATATTGTTTTCTAATGTTTCAACTGCATGGCGGTCGAAATCTATTGCTGCCAAACACGTGAATCCAGCCCTCATCATGCCAAGCGAAAATCCGCCGCAGCCGCAAAAAAGATCAATAAAAGTCCCGACAGATTCCACTTGATTTTCTAGATTGGGTATTCTCATAATGTGTTCGCTCATACCTCTATATTATTGCTCTTCCCGCGACATAAAATGTCATAAACTCGTATAATAAATTTTAAAATAAAAAAAACCGCCCGTGCCCTCTCGGCATCAGACGGTTCTCCAATTCTCTTTCTGGTTCCTTACCACCTTCGCCCCCAGAGAACATCTCAAAATTTAACAAAGTTAAGATACTCCTGCATACAGGCCATTGTCAACAAAACATCTGGCTAAAGGATTCTCAATCCTCTTGTCCACACGGAAAAACAAATAGTTACAAGGGCATGCTGCAAAAAATGATGTAAAATTGCTGCTGATTTGCTCCATTTCCGCATGTATGACCTCTCGGTTCCCAGGTCTTCCATCGCCCGGTTGACCAGCGTGAATTGGTCTTTTAATTCATGCTGGGCAAGCGGAACCCCTGCGAAGCAGGGCCTGCATTTTTCTTGCTGAATACCGTTGACAGACTGCTCGGTAAGGATAGACTCCCCTCTCCTGCCATAGACCAATCCTGGCAATGCTCCGAAAGGTGAAATCTTCCGACGTGGGATACTGGAGCCGCCGCTTATCTCTGCTGCTTATTTGCCTGCTACTGGGAGGGGATTAGTCTTCGAGGACGGATATTGCGTGGGAGAGTTTGGTGGGGTCAAGGTGAGCGTATATCTGTGTTGTGACTATGGAAGCATGGCCGAGGATGTCCTTGACTACATAAAGGTCTACTCCTCGGTTCACCATGCGTGAAGCACATGTATGACGGGTGCTGTGGATGACGAACTCCTTGTCCTTCTCAAGACCCATTTCTTTCCTTACCCATCGCCATGCTGTCTCGGCTTGATGGTCCTTGATGCTGAAGGGCTTTGCGGGGTTAGCTTCCCTCCTGGTCTCCAGCACGTTCCGTACTCTGGTGGTCATCGGTATGCTCCGTGGCCTGTCTCCCTTATTCTTCCAGACATGGATTAGGTTGCTGCCGAAATTGATGTCCTGGTAAAGCAGGTTAATTCCTTCCGACAATCTCATGCCGGTATCCAGCAGCACCTCTACCAATTCAGCAACCTCTGGGAAATATGCTCGTCTCGGTCCATGGTCAGTGTTCCGTAGCAGATCAAGAACCCTCTGTTCCTCCTCCTGGGACAGAACTCTTATCCGGCCCTTTCTCTCTTTGCGAAGCGTAATGAAGTCGGTATCTTGCTTCAGGTGCTTGAGGATCGTTTTCAAACAGGCCAAATATCGGTTAATGGTTGCCGGTGTTGACCCTCGGCTTTCCAGCCGGCCTATTAGCTCCCCGACAACCTGCTCATCTATCTTACCGATTTGAATATCACCGACAAACCCGAGCAGATTACGTGCTCTCCTATAGGTCCTCAGGGAATCCTTGCTGTCCTTCCACTTAGCAGTAAAGGTCTCCTCTATGGCCTCCGAAAGCAGGGTCTTTGACCTCTTCTCCTGCGGTGATTGTTTTGATTCCTTCAGTATCCGGTGCCTCTCTGCATTTTCTACAGCTCGGGCCTCTCGTTTGCTGGTCATCCCGGTGGACCGGAATACTCGGATTCCGTTAACAGTAAAGTTCATATAGAAGACTTTTCCTCTCTTTATGATGCTCATAACAGCCCCCTATCGGCAAACGAAATGTATTGCTCCTCGCAGATAACGATATGGTCCAGGAGCCTCATTCCAAGCAGTTCACAGGCTTCCTTGAGGCGAGTAGTGATCTCCATATCCTCCCGTGACGGTGTTGGGTCTCCTGATGGATGGTTATGGATGAAAATCATGGCTGCTGCTGAGGATAGAAGTGCTGACTTCATGACTTCTCTGGGATGGACGATGCTGGCACTCAGACTTCCAACCGATACCTGGTCAACGCAGATGATTTTGTTCTTGGTGTCCAAGTGCAGGGCCAGGAAATGCTCCTTGGTCTCGTGAGCCAGGAACTTGAAGAGTTGGTGGACTTCTGAGGAGGATGAAACCTTTCTGCTTTTGGCCAGATAATCCGGTAGGTGCTCCTTGATGGTGAGGGTTTCGAACACGGGACGAATGACCTTGAATCTGATGCTTTTGGGTTTGCTGGTAATGGTCTCTGGGCCGAATAAGGTTTCTATGGTGGTCATGGTTATCCCTCCTTATGCGAACTGGTTGATTAAGCGGGTAACGAGGTCCACGAGTGACAGGGAGCGCCAGTCTTCCTCAAGGCATTCCCTGATAGCCCAATCTCCCTGAAGAAAGATGCTATCTACCGGGTCCTGCTCATTGGGTACATAGGCATCGAGGCCAAGGTAGTCGAGGCTGGTATTGATGGTGAGGACGTACAGCACTACTCCCGATTCAAAAACATGCAGGTTGTCCCTTGTCCCTGCTGACAGACGGTAAGAAATTAGTCCGTGCTCCATCATCAATCCCTGGTGGTAGTACCCAAAATCTCTTGCCTCGTCCCATGTCATTGTTCTGATAGTCGGATGAATCTCTGTCATGGTTTTTCTCCTCTCTGAAATGAGAAAAGGGGCTAATGCCCTTATGGCAATGCCCCTTTTTCTCCGTTGATATGTGTGCTTATTGTCTCAGGCTACCGCCCACTCACCTCGTTCCACAGAAACAAAATGGTGCTGCAATATCTGGCGTATCTTGGCCATCCAGTTCTCGTTGCTGCGTATTTTCTCTCCTGCTTCCTGTTCCACAATGTCGTAAATGTCAGCCAACTTTCCCTTGCCTCCGAGTCGCATAAGGGCCATGCGTACCAAGGATCTCCAGGTGGCGCTGATCTGGTGTTTCTGCTCGTTAAGGTGGGCCATAGTCACCTGGACCAAGGTTGCCTTGGTCTTCTTCCAGACAATCAGGTACTCGTGAACGATAGGGATGAACTTGCCGGCGTAAGATTTGGAGTCGGACATGCAGTTGTGCTGGGCCTTGATGACAACGGAAATCAACTCGTCCCTTGGCATCATGGTTATGTAGTCTGCTTGGAAACTCCTGAACACCTTGTCTTTTCGCATGTCTCCTGTGAGGGTTGTATAGACTCCTCCCTCTCTGGTGGCCTCACGTTGGTTCAACAGCATCACTCTGGATTTCTCCAGGAATTCTTCGATGGTGGGACAAACAGACAAGCTTTGCTCCCGTAGTCCGGGAATCGGGTAGGGAAGAATGTTGGCGTAGTCAATCATGCTCCAGTACGGTGGATGGCTGAATACGATGTCTGCTGGTTGCGGTATGAGGGATACGATGTAGTCGCTGGTGATATCGATGCCGGTAAGCAGGTCGAAGCCGTGATAGGTGATATCCAACTCTTGGCATACGTCTCTGCTGGTTCCGCTGCCTTCACAGACATCTACAAACGTCTTGGGCTGGAAGTGTTCGATAAGCTCACGTTGGATGTAACCGCTACAGTTGCCACGAAATGACGGATTGCCCCATGGTCCTCTGTCTGGGAAGCTCAACAAGCTCTTCATAATGTTCTCCTCTTAAATGCGAAAAGGGACATCGGCTCTTTTGCCTAGTCCCTTTCTCGCGTAAGTTATTAAGTTTCGAGTTATGCTTGCTAAATCTGCTGTTTAGCTCTCATGCTCAATAAATAAATGTTGCTTCTGTGTAACGATGCCCTGTACAGGACACTGTCATCCGTACATACAGGGTCACCCAAACTAGACATGCAGGACACTATAATCCATACACATGAATAGTACGGTCTCACTTACACAGGTGTTGGATTTTGTTGTTAAATTTCCTCGGACACATGCTGGATATTATGCGCTCACTATGAGGCTGGATGTTATTCTCTCCTTGCTTTAGCCAGGTCTGCCTTAGCAAGTAACTTCGACTTCTTGTGGGTCGATAATCGAATCAATCTTGACGAAGGGCCATGCAATTACATTCCAAAGTCCCTTCAGAGTCTTCTTGGTGATGTGCATCGCGGTCTTGATGGCCGCTCTTGTGTGTTTGGTGATGGCGTTTCTGTTCTCCTCAATGACGGACACATAGGTGTCCTTGATTTCGTGAACCTGCTCTTTGACCTCGGCTTTACTAGCTCGATAACCAGCTACAAATGCGTTCTTGATTCTGGTAAGGAATCCAGGTTGCTTCGTGTTTTCAATTGTCTTTTCAGTAGTGTTTTCCATAGTGACCTCCTCGTTAGTGTTGGCGTTGTCGTCCTGGGGTTTAGCTTCGATGGTGATGTTGTTCATGTTTTCCTCCTGGTTAATTTTGCTGTTAACGATACTTGCCTGATGTTGCCGCTTTGCTGCTGCACGACGCTCCTTACGATTCGCCATAATCTCCTCCTTTGTTATGGCTTGTTAAAAAAGGGACCCCGGGGTTGAATACTGTTAGAAATGGGTCCCATACACTAAATACTGAACTGTCTTCAGATCTCGCAAAGGCAAATTAATTTTCTTCTTGGAAATACAGATGCCCCCCCCTTAAAATATTTTAGGAGTCCCATAAATTCATCTCGTGTCACAGAGATAAGAAATCAAAATCGTTTTTATAGAGGAAATTTTATGTAATCTAATTTTGCTTGCTAGCGCAGCTACATGAGAAATGGAATTGGTCCCTATTAGGAACCTTATTTTCAGATATGCTTACCAAATGGGATATTGAGATTGATGGGGATGCTGGATTGGATTGTCAGAACTAGGCTTGACTGTAGGCGGGATTACTTGGAAGTTATGATTAGAATTCAGAAGCCGTACTACTCTTCTGATGGAAGAAAAAAGATTCAAGGGAGTGGAATTATTCTCTGGTAGAGAGTGTTCCGGTATCGTGGTAGGTGAAAATAAAACTCTATCGTCCTATAGTGGATAAGCGGATTAGCCTGCACTTTCTCGATTATCATTGCTGCTTCCTAGCTTTCAAATTTTAATATTAGAATTAAATCTTTGAAACCATACCATCTGAATCAAATTTAAAAACAGTCCTGCTTTTAATCCAAGTATCGTTAAACCATGTGTTATAGACATTAAATATATGTTTGTTCTTATTTGAATTACTATCGTATTTATAATACAGATAGGGATATTTAGCCCCTTCTACTCTGCTATTTTCAATTTCAGTAAATCCCAAATATAAATCTTGATTATTAACTGTAAAACCATGTATTACGGGTGGGAGGCTATATGCTTTAATTTCGATGGTAATTGAACGTAATCTTAATTTGGAAGCCTCTTTTTTAGCATAGGAAGTAATTCTTGCTATCGCATCACGAGCTGATTCAATTCGAATCCCTCCATCCACCCCAACATACTCCTTTATATGGTCGGATTCAGGATCTATAACTAAACCATAGTATTTTAAATTTTCAATTTTATCATCATTGAGCAAATGCAATGTTGCCCATGAGGCAGTGTACCCTAAATCCAAAGCAAAGTTTTTAATTTCTACAGAAGTGCCCAATTGGATATTTTCATCAATTACTCCCTTAAGATGATTTAGGGCTGTAGGTAAGTTGACAAGATCGAGATCATATTCCGATCCTTTTATATTTATGAAGTTATCGTCAACATGATCTTTTTTGCTAATTGAGAAGGCCAAAAAGGTGATGAAGAATAACAATAAAATAGCCAGAAAACTTAAGTAGATCTTCGATTCGTCAGGAATACTGCCAATGATTATAAGCAGAACGCTTTCCACTATAAGAGCAATAAGAGCCCAAAGACCAAGGGGCGTTTTTATTGCATTCACTATGTCTGCTCTATTTGCCCCTTTTGACATGACTATCCCTCTTTTCCCTTTTAGAGGCACAATTCTGGAAAATTAGTAAAAATACCATCTGCGCCCATCATTTTTAAATTTGTAATATCTTCTTTAGTATTGACTGTATAGACCAATACTTTCATATCATTACGGTGCACAATTTCCACTACATCTCTAGAAAATGCTTCAAAACTAATGTTAACATATCGTGCATTGACGGCTTTTGCTTGCTCAATATATGGAAAATCTGTTGTGGATATCAATAATCCCAAATCAATTTGAGGGATTTTGTTTCGAAAATTCATCAATTCTTGCAGCTTAAAAGAAGAAATAATAAAATGTTTAAATTCCCAACCCCTGTTTTTAACATAATATCTGATAATGTGTGAAACACTATCTGTGGTGTGGTCACCTTTTAATTCGATATTTATACAACACCGCTTATTTACACAATCTAAAATTTCATTTAACGTTGGGATATTTTGACCTGATCCGATATCTATAGATTTAATGAAATTGCTATCTTTGTTTCCTAAATATATCTTTTCATCATTTTGGGTAATTATAAAATCATCATGTATAACATAAATCTCGTCATCAAATATATGCACATCTATTTCTACATATTTAGAGCCTAATTCTATTGCCTTCTGGATAGATAAAAGAGTATTCTCGGGTGCATGTCCCATTGCTCCTCGATGAGCTATGCACATAAATTCAAAACTGTTATTAGCAATGCACACTTGGATTTCCTATTTTAAAAATGTTCATTTGTCTATTAAATTAAGCTTCAGGATTTGGTAAATATTATATTTCCTACTAGATTCATGGTAGCAAGACTGCCCCCTAGCAGTACGAGCCTTAGCCAGGTTCTCTCCTTAAGCTGAGAACCTTTGTCATCTGCTTACGAGAGTCGCTATAGTTTAGCATCCGCGTTTGAGAGCGGTACCCACACGAATTTATTCTCTTCTTATTTTTGCACAGCAATAGCATTCCTCGGCCAAGTGTTCTTCAACAACACTTTTAATGAAATCTGTCATCTCTCGCCTGCTTGCAAATACACCTGACAGCTTATTATCAGTATATTTTTTATTACCAAGCCTGTAGGCCTCTTCGATGTCATTTCGCCCCTCGAAGACTACATCTTCATGGAACTCGCATGTCTCTAAAACACCGGCTTCAATGGTAATTTCGAGTGCGAATTGACGTTTATTTTCATGCTCTGCCATCATATGCTTGATTCTGCCCATGAAAATTGTCCTTTAGATTTCGCCAAGAAAGCGGTTTGTTATCATTCAAATTTGGTTATAGCGAGTGTAGATCATCTCCACTCCATTCCATCCCTCCCCGGGGAATTATACAATACTAAGCTCTTGCAAACTAACCTGAATTCCTCGTCAAGTCAAAGAAAACCCCCAAGTCCACTTGGACAAGGGGGTTCCGTGTTCCCAATGTATGGTTCTTGCTATTCTGCCGCAGGTACGCTCTCCGTCTTCCTCGGTGCTCTTTTCCTAGCGCCAGCAGCCTTACCCTTACCTTTAGCGGCTCGTGCTTTAGCAAGCCCGGCACCTAAATCCTTTTCGATGGCCATCTGTCGTCTAGACTCCGAGTAATCCTTTGCCGCAAGAGGCTGAGTCCTGGGGATGTCGAACTGATCCCTATATTGCTTAGGCGAGATTTGATGTGCGGTCCTGAGATGTCTTGCTAAAGTTTTCATTACTGCGCCACACAACATGCAGGTAATCTTGCTCTTACCGAAAGCTTTTCTCTTGGAGATGGCCGGTACGGTTTCCTCTACTGCTGTCTGTCCGGTTACAGGAGCTTCACCTTTTTCAAGTGCAGAGAGAGAATTGTAGACTTCTCTGAGTTCAGACAGAAGTTCATCCTTCGACAGAGAAGTGGTCGAGGCATGGGCCATAACAATGTCTTTTGCCATTTCAAGTAGGGTAGCCATACGGTGTTTCTCCTTTTGGTAAAATGAGTATTCAGAGAATGTTTAACACCGAAATTGTTTTTATGCAAGTTAAGCACTTAAAGATTTAAAAAATTATTTAAAATGTTCGAGGTGCTACTATCCCATTAAGGTTTAATTTTCTGTTAACTGGAGGCCATTTTGGAGGTCTGGTGAGTGTTTTTAGAATCATGCTCTGATGAGTTGGTAAGGATGGGTCTGGGTTACAATAATGCTCTGGAGATCCCATATTCTCTTTATATTTCTTGGGTGCCTACTGTAGACCAAGGCCAATATTGAGCTAAAGGTAACCATTTCTCTTCGGAAACTCACTCCTTTACCGTTTCAGTTTAAACCAATTCCGTGCGGTCATATTTGTTTTATGCTTATTGGTGCCAGTAGCCGAGAGCCACGGTGCGGTCCCTGAAATTTTTTGCAGTTTCGTAAACCCGCTTAAAACCTGGGCTGGAGGGCAAAATCCCCCCGGATATGCTGTAAGCACCGTATTCATCAACATAGCACTTGTATACTCTTCATTACTCTCTATAGCAGTCCTATACCTTAATACATCTTCTATCAATGTAGCATGACAATACTCCCGTATTGTCTCAGTGCTATTATTCTTATAGGTGTTCTTCTTAATCTGTTTATAATTCTCAACTTCTTCTTTAACATTAATAGTTACATTAAATGTTGCTTTAGTTCTTCTACTAGCAAGGTATAGAAGATATCTTTCATAATAACTGCTTGTTTTTCTGAATACAGGATTAAGTGCATGTAGCACTTCATCCTTTTGTATATATTTATATTCTTCTAATCTTTCTATAATTGACTCTATCGTTGATTTAACATCTTCTTCTTTTAGTATTATTCTGTTCTTTCGTCTGCTTGTTTCTCTGTGTATAACATCAATATATGCTTGTACCATAGCATGTTTGACCTCTTTAATATCAATATCTCGACAAATAAAACTGTCGTGTATACATAGTATTGGAACACCTTTATCGGTCATCTTGGTGATGACTTTGTATGCAATTTCAGAATCAATGTATTGTGCTCTGAGTCCTTTACCTGAGTTTATATCTTTTGCGATTGGTGAATGGTGTTCTTTTAATTCGTTTAGCATTGATTTTAGGTGCTTGCGGAACTGTTTACTATCGGCGGGGGCCGGAGGATATTCTTCTGGATTTGAATATACCTCATCTATAACTGACTCAATACACCCCTTATCACTTCCTGCATTCACTCCAGCAAGCATAAGCCTTTTATATAAAGACCTTTTATTATCAGGGTCATTGCTTTTGGGAATTATATACGGTTCTTTAGTCCCTAACTTCTTATCCCGTAAAGCATATAAGATATGGATATGCAAACCTGCATAATCAATCTCAGCGGTATGTCTTCCATTAATAATGATATGCTTTCTTAACTTCTTATTTACTTGCTGCCACCATCCTCCATAGAACCTACCTCCTTGTTTTGTGTTCTCAGAAAAAATCCTCCTAACATGCTTTTTACTCAAATCAATATATTCATCATTCGTGATATTTTCCTTAAACCCACATAGGTCTATATCAATATGGCTTCTCCATAGCAGTTCATTGTATTGCTTAATGGTATTCCGACAACCTTTAATATTGGTGCTCTCTTTATAGGGTATAGGTCTTTTAATCTTAAGTTTGTACCTTTTCACATAATCATTTTTAGACTTAAATGTGATTTCCTTTTCATCTACCGTCTTACGGACAATAATGGTTTGCTGGTCTGGATATGGGTGAATCATATGGCTACGGACACCAAAACGACCTTCCAATAACCTTATCAGCTTCCCTCTAGCAATCAATCTCGTTTCATATCCATCTTTAAATTTAGGATTCCAATATCCTTTTTTCTTCCTTACATACCGATTCATTATCATATATCTAATACACTTACATAATGGGTCATAGTTTATTCTAAAATGGTTATACTGGCTTAGGTGCTTAAACTTCCCGCTTCCTTTCGACAAGCACAGATGCGTATACCGTTTACTCCAATTATCATAATTCATATACAAATTACATATTAACATTCGCATATGCGTATAGGCCCTATCAGAAGTATAACCAACACCTTTACAGAGATAGTCTACAGCAGCAGCAACCTCAGGAGCATTACTCGTAAGGTGATAATTTATTCTTTCGGAGATTAGATACTTATTGAAATGCTGTCTAACCTCTTCATCAGAATTGTTTTCATGTAGCTCTACATCCAGTTCTTGAGTCATAGCTATTACTCCATTTTAAACACCCCGGGGTGTCATATGAGCGCAGAAACCCTTTCCCTATACCCATTACCCTTTTTATTTCGCATAGTAAATTTGAACTCCATATAGGGCTTTTTTGCATTTTCTATCAAAAAAGTGGGCCGTTTTTTCTAATACATATTCGGGAATATTATAAGGAATTATTTTTATAAGATAAATCTTCTGTAGTTTCGCGTTTTTACAGGCTTAAAAAGGGTTTGTCTTATTGGATTGGCACTATAGGAAATGGGGTTAAATGAGGAAATAGGACAACCATTCAAAGTTTTCCGTTTTTAGGTTTTATAAAAAAGGCCCCAGAACAATTTACCGTCCTAGGGCCTCACAACCAAATTGAATGGTTATTTTTTGGCAGAAATATTTTGCTCAATAACTTCGGCTCTCGCTGCCTCAAATGAACGTTTAAAAGGTCCGACGTTCACGCGAAGGTTCATTTCTCCAGATGCAATTTTTAAATCAGCAGGGTCAACTATATCGATGATCCAGTAGCGCTTAACCTGACCATCAGTGAGAATATATTTTGGCATTGATTTTATTCCTCATAAAAAAGGGATACCCTAGTCAAATACGGAATCATGGTATCCCGTTTTGTGTAAATATCGGAGAACCAACTTAAGACTGCTGAGCATTTATTGCATCCTGAGCCTTGCGAAGCTTGAGGTCCTTTGCGTCTTGTATCTCTTTTTCACGTTTCTTCAACTGGTTCGCAACACCGTCATCAATAGCCTCCCGGGTTGGGGTCTGGATAGTCTCGCCGGGTTTCACCTTCTCGAAAGCCTGGTCCATCAATTTCTTGCGAACGGTCTTCTCCAACTGCTTTTCGAGACGCTTATCAATGTCCCGTTTTTTGAGTCCACGGATGACGGATTCAATCCAAGGGTCATCGATGAGGAAATCCAGGTTGCTCAACAGTTCTTCAAACTTCTTTTTCAGTTCCAGCACCTTGGGGTCGTTATCCTGAAGATACAGGACCGTCTCAGCGGCAGAAACATTCTTAACCATCTGATCGACATCGGGCACATCACCCTCCGGATTTTCCTGGATACCGTTAAATTCATTATTCTCTTCCATTTTCTAACCTTTCCCAACGCTCATAGGCGTTGAACCAATCCAGTATTTCTGATAGATTGGGCATGTACGTGGTTACACCCAATGACCCCTTGCGGCTGCGGCAACAGCTTCAGGGGGTCGCCTTTATATGGCCGTGCAGTTGCGCGACTTCCATTCCCGTTCCACCTCTTTTCTGTTTTAAATGTCAAGCCATTCGACACCCGAACCATCCTTCTCAAGTGCCTTCATAATCTCAATTGCCAATTCTTCCTTATCCATCAGCTCTGAAACTGTAGAATATATTCGATAATAATATTCTAAACCGTCATCAATTTTATAGAGAAGATATTGCCCCTTAAGGGTTTTATATAGAGATTGCTCTTCTTGTATTCTGTTTGATCCTTCAACTCGCGTTCTTACTCCAGAGGAAAGAAGTTTTCCCTGAAAGCCTATATATTTTCCGTTGGGAGCACCATCCGGGTTAAACCGATCACCAACAAATAATTGCACTTTGTCAGTCTTTTTGGCCTCAATATACGGAAGAACTCCCTGCATCAAAATCTCACTAACTTTATCCTTGTGCTGGTCAGCAAGATCTTTTGCCTCCTGAAACTTCTCAGCCTGCTCATCCGTAACATGAATCGAAATTTTTTTGCTCATCAGTTTCTCCCTCGGATGGTGTACCTTGGTCTACCGTGGTGGGGTAAACATTACCAAAGCCCACCATGGGTGTCAACGGATTTTTAACTCAAAAAAAAGCCACGGAATTTTTCCGCAGCCCACTACTCAACATACTGAATTTATATAAATTTCAGTATTTCAGCTTCACCAATGCCTCCAGTAAAACACCAGGTCTATACCTCTTACCATATCTACCAGTAGTAATAGACCCATTGGCCAAATGATTTTATGCATTGGAGTTGATGCGGGGGAGACACTGATTTTGCGCAACACTTTTCTGCAGTTCTATCAATTTTGAAAGAGAAATCGGTCTCTGCCCATTCTTTTGCATCTTGCCACCCTTTTCCCATGCTAGCCCTCCTGGTCCATTGTATATTTCTGTGATATCCCCACGAGGCAAAATCTTTATCACGATAAGATGTTCTGATTCGCTACGCATGCCAATGGAATTGCCTTGGGTTGCCTTGATTTGGACGTTGGCGCCATTTGGTGCCAGTGCATCATGGTCTGGTGAGGAGGCCGGGAATAACTTCAGACCATAATGGTGAGCAACGAGAACTTCACCGATACTTCCCACCAAATGACCATCTGGAGTAAATTTTCGTGTTGGGAATAACTCCTCCAGCCTAGAAACCAAAGAATAGATATCCCTAATAATTGACGGTATTTCTTTGACACTCACAAGTATATCCCCCTATTTGATTAGAACTTATGACCACATTTAATACATTTCCACTTCTCTGGGCCTACACAACATCCACCTAAAACAACATTATCTTCTTTCAACTTTCTTAATAATTCATCATCAAGAGGACCTACCTCACCATAAAGGATTTTAGATATATTATCAGAACCACACTTAGGGCATTTTTTTGATATCATCATTCATCACCTAATAACCCAACTTATTCAATGCTTCCAACAGTACCCCAGGTCTATATCTTTTTCCATACCTACCAGTAGTAATAGACCCATTCGCGTGTCCAAGGATCTCTGAAATAATACCATCAGCAACACCCTTCTGCTTAAGCGTATCAGCCACCGTATGCCGGAATGAATGGAAGCACTTCTTGGGATCCTGGGTTACATGCTTGCGGTTAAACAAGCCATACCACTTGCCAAAATTCTTACCCCAATATCCATACTTGTTCGGACTCAGGTTCTCCCACAGCTTCACGGCTCCCCTACTCTTCCGCTGTTCAACATATTCGAGAAAGCCCATTTTTACAAGCTCAGGATGAACCGGCACAATACGGTTGCTGGCGCTGGTCTTAACCTTCCGCTGTCCACCATCATTAACGTCAAAGCACAGGGTGCCGTCAACGTCCTTAATGTCCTCCAGGTGCATCTGGCATATCTCATCCAAGCGCATACCGGAATACATGGCAATTACAGGTATCCAAGACTTCTCAGGTTCTGAATCACTCTTCGGCAACTCGCGCAAGATCGCCTTCAAGTCCTCCGTATCATAAGCCTTACGCTGCTCATGGGCGTTAGTCTCCTCCGGCAAGCTCAAACCTTCCGCAATATTGGTCTCCATCATCCCATTTTTCACACACCACTTACACAAGGAACTCAGCAATACCAGATACTTGTTGATAGTCTTAGCTGAAAGCGTCTCAGATGCTCCAGAATCGACGATCTCCTTAATACCCATACCTCGATACATCTTTTTCTTACGGAAGTTCGCAGGGAGCTTCATCAACATATTCCTACATGCTAACCCATCCGCCCGCGACAATTCACTAACCACACGGTCTCCTACCACTTCCGCAAGCACGTCAAACATGCATGTAAATTCCAGTTTGGTTTTCACTGTCCATCTGACTCCCTTGTCGGCGACATACTGGCGTATCGCCTCTGAGAGCTTAAGTTTAACCTCGGAGCAACATTCCCCTTCAACAACCCTTATTGATCGCTTAGAGGGCAAAATAGAGGTTATCAGGATGCCAATCTGCTCTTGTTCAAGTGCTTCGGTACGCAATAGCGCAAAGGTATTCTGAACTCGGGAGTGGAGGTTAGCTGCAGCAGCTTTAGCAGCATCAGAACTTCTTGTCTTAAGAGATTGTTTAATTTCCCGGGATGGGAATAGGTGAGATAAGTCAGCAGGAATCTTGATCCGGTAATAGAAGGTTTGATTCCGTTTGAGGAGGTAAAATGACATAAGCCCAACTCCCTAGCCGGTGTACCAAATGGTGTACCAATCTAGAAGGTTGGGCTATATCTACCTGATTTAACAGGTGTTTTGGTGAATGGTGCCGAAGGGGAGACTCGAACTCCCACGCGCCTACGCGCACTAGACCCTGAACCTAGCGTGTCTACCAATTCCACCACTTCGGCGTGAAGCGAGGGCCTTTATAGCAAATGGAATCTCCCAATGCAACAAAAAAATCACCAAAACAGGCGTCACTGAAAACTGTCTCTCTCCGGGACCGGAGCGTAACTTCGCGAAGCCTCGTTGACGGGCCACGGAGGGGTGGTTAACTTATTGTAAACCGGTTTTTCGATACCAACCGGCCCTTCCCTCTTGCTTGGAAAAAAGGACTCCGATGCTGTTGCGCCAGACTCTCCTGTTTCTCTCCCGCCGAAAGGAACTGGAGGAGTTTCTCAAGCACAACTCCCTGGCACGCCAGGCCGCCGGCCGCTTTGTTGCGGGCGACACCCGAGCCGAAGCCCTGGCGGTGACCCGCATGCTCAACGACGAAGGGTTCAAGGTGACCCTGGACTACCTGGGTGAGGAGGTCGCAGATGCCGGGCAGGCCAAGGCGGCGGCCGAGGAGTATGCGGGCGCCATCGAGGAGGCGGCGGCGGCAGGCCTGGACACGGGGATCTCGGTCAAGCTCTCCCACCTGGGCATTCGCATAGACGAGCGGCTGGCCCTGGAGAACCTGCTTCTCGTGACCGAGCGGGCGGGCGGTGCGGGCCGTTTCGTCAGAGTCGACATGGAGGGCTCCGACCTGACGGAAAAAACCATCGAGTTGGTGCGCACGGTCCATCGGAAGAGGGAAAACATCGGGACGGTCATCCAGTCCTACCTGCGCCGAAGCAGTGCGGACATCAACACCCTGAACCGTGAAAAGGTCCCCGTCCGCCTGGTCAAGGGAGCCTATCTCGAACCGGAGGAGGTGGCCTTTCAGGAAAAGGAGGAAGTCGACCTCTATTTCATGCGCCTGGTCGAGGCCCTCATGCGGGACGGAACCCGGCCGGCCATCGCCACCCACGATGAAAAGTTGATCGAATACGCCGTCGACCTGGCGTTCATTTTCGGCGTGGACCCGAAGGATTTCGAGTTCCAGATGCTCTACGGGATCCGAAGGGACCTTCAGGAAAAGCTTCTCCGGGAGGGCTGCCGGGTCAGGGTCTACCTCCCCTATGGAGAGGATTGGTACGGCTACTTCATGCGCCGCCTGGCCGAGCGCCCGGCCAATCTCTGGTTTTTGTTGCGGAATTTGGGGAAATAAAGATTCAGTTTTAGGTTTTAGGTTAAAGCCCTCAGCCCTCTGTCTTCCGTCCTCAGTCTTCCGTCTTCGCCTCTGATTCCCCTTCCATCCGTCTCGGCGCGACGACCAGAGTTCGGAATCGGTCGACGAGAACCATCCCGGGGGGGAGCCCCTTGGCTTTGCGAACCCACCTCCCCTCGGTCACCATGACTTCCACTTTGCCATCGTTTTTCCCTCGCGAATAGCCGGCGGCGAGGGCGGCGGCAAACTCGATGTCTTCCCCGGGGACCTCCCCCTTTTTATCCCCCTTGCGAAGAACCAGGTGGCTTCCGGGCAGGTTGTGGGCATGAAACCAGAGGTCCTCGGGGCCGGTCAAACGACGGGTGACGTGGTCGTTGCTCCGGTTGTTCTTTCCCCAGAAAAGCGGATAGCCTCCCGGGCTGACGGCACTGCGCACCTGGGGTTTCGGCTCCCCGCCGGGCCTGCGGCCCGTGGGTCGCGGCGCGGGCCGGATCAGGCCGGCGCCTTCGAGCTCTTCGCGAAGGGCCGCCAACTCCCCGGGCGTTTCAGCCTCCTCCAGGGCCAGCGCCACCCCTTCGAGCCACTCGGTTTCCCGGGCGGTCTCCTCCAGGCGCCTGGCGACGTGCACGACGCCCCGCTTGTCCTTCTTGAATCCCCTGAAGTAACGCTCGGCGTTCTGCTGCGGGCTGAGCGAAGGGTCAAGAGCAATGGTGACAGGGGCCGGCGGATCCTGAAAATAGTCCTCCACCGTTACCTCGGTCATTCCCTTGCGGATCAGGTGCAGGTTGGCCAGGAGGGTCTCCCCGAGGTGCCGCCGGCTCTCGAAGTCCACCTTGCCCTTCTGCTCGGCCTCTATGTTCACCATTCTGGATGAGAGCCGCCTCAGGCCCTTTCGCACCGCCTCCTCGAGCTCCGCACGGTCTCCGACATCCCCCTCCCCGAAGGCCTTGGGATAATAAAAATCGTCCGCCGCCTCGGAAAAGCTCGAAAACTCCTGCCGGTTATCGAGGAGCAGCCACATCGGAGCCAGGGCGGCAAGGATTCTTTTCCCCCTCCAGTCCCCTTGAAACGGAAGGAAATCCTTTCCCAGCCACCTTTCGCGAAAAAGAGCCAGGACCTTTTCAGGAGAGAGGCCCTCCTCTACACCCGCTGCAAGGTCTGCTGCCGCCAGGGGGGACATCGGCGACACGTTTGCCAGCAGCCACCGTTTGAAATCGCCTCCCTCCCGCAGTTCCCCGGGAACCTTGACGGGGCCCTCCCCAAGAAAGAAAGGGCAGGGTCTTTCCGGTAGCCGGTAGGGCCTGCCGGGGAGAACCTCCCGGGGCGCCCCCTCCCCTCCCGAAACCCGTTTCAGGGCATCGACGATCTTCCCGCTGCCGTCGACAAGAACAAGGTTGCTCTGACGCCCCACAAGCTCAGCCATGAGGTCGAAGGGCCCATCCTTTCCCCGGAAGGCAATCCGGACCACCCGTTCCCCGGGGACCTGTTCGATGCCGGTCACCACGGATAGGCGGGAGCGTAAAAGCTGGCAGAAGCGAGGCGGCGTAAAGGGGTTGGGCCAGGCCCTCTCCGTAAGGTGAATGCGGCTCAACGTCGGGGAGGCGGACAGCAGCAGGCGCAGGTCCTTCCTCCCCGTCCAGAGCCGAAGAATGATGTCGTCCCCGTTGGGCTGGTGGACCTTGTTGACCTTGGCTCCGGGAAGTTCCCTCGCCAGTTCGAGAAGCACTGCTTCGATGAAAAAGTTGTCCATTCCCTACCCTGAAAAGTATATTCCGGTTGTATCCTGGGGCCAGCATAGCGAAATCGGCTTCTTCCCTCAAGTCCGGGATTTCAGACCCACTCCGGGAAATCAGGAGGCAGGGGATTGACAAGGCGGCTGTTTCCTTCCCCTGCGCCGGGTCACAGGCCGGTTCGGGTCAAAAAGGAATCCGGCAGCATCCGATTCTTTAAATCCTCTGTAATTCCTGTATACTAAAATTTTGGAGAGATCCCCCCAATCATATTTCTTGACTCATTTACTTGCAGCATGGTAAATCTTACATTCAATTTCTTTACCACCACGCTAGGTTTAATACTCAACATTCCCCACGCTTAAAGGAGGTTGAAATGCCGGAAGAGAAAAAACTTGGCATCGGCACCAGGGCCCTTCATGCCGGACAGGTCCCGGACCCCACCACCAATTCCCGGGCCGTACCGATTTACCAGACGAGTTCCTACGTGTTCAACTCATCGGAACACGCCGCCAATCTTTTCGCCCTCAAGGAAATGGGCAATATCTATACCCGCTTGATGAACCCCACCACCGATGTCCTGGAAAAGCGCCTGGCTGAAATGGACGGCGGCGTCGGCGCCCTGGCGGTGGCCTCAGGCTCCTCGGCCGATCACTCTGGCGATTCTCAACCTGGCCCAGGCGGGCGACAACATCGTCTCGACCAGCTACCTCTACGGAGGCACCTACAACCTGTTCCATTACACCTTCGCCCGCATGGGCATCGAGGTGAAGTTCGTCGATTCGTCGCGACCCGCCGACCATTGCCGCGGCGATCGACGGCCGGACCAAGGCGGTCTATACCGAGACCATCGGCAACCCCAAAAACAACGTGGACGATTTCGAAGCCATCGCCAAGGTGGCCCACGACAACGGGCTGCCCTTCATCGTCGACAATACAGTCGCCACCCCGGTGCTGTTCCGCCCCATCGAACACGGCGCCGATATCGTCGTGCTACTCCCTGACCAAGTTCATCGGCGGCCACGGCACCAGCATCGGCGGCGCCGTGGTGGACAGCGGCAACTTCGACTGGTCGAGCGGCCGGTTCCCGGAATACACCACTCCCGACCCCAGCTATCATGGGCTGGTCTACCACGAAGCCCTGGGCGAACCTGGCCTACATCCTCAAGATGCGGGTTACCCTGCTGCGGGACATGGGCCCGGCCCTTTCCCCGTTCAACAGCTTCCTGTTCCTGCAAGGCCTGGAGACCCTTCACGTGCGCATGCCCCGTCACTGTGAAAACGCCCTGGGCGTGGCAAAGTTCCTCGAGACCCATCCGGCCGTTGCCTGGGTCAACTACCCCGGGCTTCCCAGCCACCCCGATTATCGAGCGGGCAGGCAAATACCTCCCCAAGGGGCAGGGAGCGATTCTCGGCTTCGGCATCAAGGGCGGCGCAGAAGCGGGCAAAAAATTCATCGACAGCGTCAAGCTGGCAAGCCACCTCGCCAACATCGGCGATGCAAAGACCCTGGTGATTCATCCGGCCACCACGACCCACCAGCAGTTGAGCGACGAGGAGCAGCGCTCCGCCGGCGTCACTCCGGACTTCATCCGGGTCTCTGTCGGTATCGAGGATCTCGAGGACATCACCGCCGACCTCGATCAGGCGTTGCAGGCCAGCCAGAAATAATCCCACACCGACAAGAAGTCATCTCAGGGGCGGGCCTGCCGGGTCCGCCCCTTTCATTTCTCACCTTACACCACCTGCCCGCCCTGTTGCCCTTCAGTGTCAAAGTTTCCATACCTTGTGGCAATCGTTCAACACAGCATGGTGGTATTTTCTTTTGTATTTTAATGATTTAAATCTTTTTAATAACGGCAAACCATATAAAATCACATTCCTTTTTCAGAACGCTCCTCCCCTTTTCCACCCTCTTGGCAGGGGATTTGCTCCATCCTTTCCCAGAAAGCTGGTGGCAGGGGCTTCGTGCAGCCCTTTTCCTCCCTTTCAAAAATAAAAAAACCATGCTCTGGAGGATCCACCGCCTGCACTTTCAATTCGCCAACCTGGAATTGTCCATCCCAAGTTACGAAAAAGCGATCCTTCTCTGCCAACCGAAAACGAGGAGAAACCTAAATGAACAAACAGAACTGGCGATGGTTGACGAGAGCGAAGTTGCCTCTCGGTATTTTATTGTCGTTATTCCTTGTCGCCTGCGGCGGAGGAGGCGGGTCGTCCGATTCTCCAACCGCAGGGGGGATAACCCAGGCGAGGGCCGTGGACCCCTACATTTCCGGAGCGGTCTTTCAGGAAGTTCCCGAAAACGGGGGCGCCCCCATCCAGAAATCCGGGGCCACCAATGCGCAGGGCCTTGCCACTTTTTCCAAACCCCTGACACCCGGCTCCATCGTCGAGCTTGTGCCGGGCAAGACAGGAAGCGACAGCCAGAATCCCTTTAGCGGGATACTGAAAAGAAAGGTGGGCCCGACGGATACCGGCATTCTGGTCGCCTCTCCTCTGTCCACCCTGGTCGCCAATGGCGCGACGGCCCAGAATGTCGTACAGGACCTCCAGCTGGCCGGGATTACGGGGATCACGGCGTCTGACGTCAACCGGAATCCCATGGCCGGTCTGGATACCACTCAGCAAAATGTTACCGATGGCCAGATGAAGCTTCTTCAAGCGAACATGGCGGTCAATGCCTTCATGTCCGCCGTCAACACGAGCGCTGGCGCTTACGACCTGAATGCACAGGCACTGGAAGATCCCACCCAGGCGGCTCTCTTCAGCGACATGATTTCAGCGGCCCAGCAGATCCTGGATCCCTCTCTCTTTCAGCAGCTTGCGGACCAGGTTCAGACAACTTCGGGCGCCCCCGTGACGGTAGGTGATTTCATCAATACCGCGTCGGGCATGCTGCATTCCATCGCCTCGCAGGTGAATGCCGACGTCATGTCCAAGGGAATGCAGAATTTGAGCTCGGGCCTGGTGTCGACTCTCCTTACCAATGGCCTCAAACAGGCGCCCGGGATTATGCAGGGTATTTACACGACCCGCATGAGTACAGGGGCAGACAGCGGTTCTGGAGGGGCAACGGCCCCCGACGGCGCCACCCTCTATTCTCAGGATTGCGCCAGCTGCCACGGCGCCCTGGCCACCAGCGCCAAGACCAGCGCTACCGCCACCCAGATCCAGGTCGCCATCGACGGCAACATGGGCGGGATGGGCTCTTTCTCCACCCTGACCTCCGCGGAGGTCCAGGCCATCGCCGACGCCCTGGCCACCACTTCCGGCGGCGGTTCCGGCTCGGGTTCGGGTAGACCACCACCCCGCCGCCGACCACCACTCCCGACGGCGCGACCCTGTACGCCAGCGATTGCGCCAGCTGCCATGGGGCCCTGGCCACAAGCGCCAAGGCCGGCGCCACCGCCACCCAGATCCAGAACGCCATCACGGTAAACTACGGCGGAATGAGCCAGTTCTCTTCCCTGACCCCCGCCGAGGTCCAGGCCATCGCCGACGCCCTGGGCACGCCTCCGGCGGCGGTTCCGGCTCGGGTTCGGGAGCACCACCACCCCGCCGCCGACCACCACTCCCGACGGCGCGACCCTGTACGCCAGCGATTGCGCCAGCTGCCATGGGGCCCTGGCCACAAGCGCCAAGGCCGGAGCCACCGCCAGCCAAATCCAGAACGCCATCGACGCAAACTACGGCGGAATGAGCCAGTTCTCTTCCCTGACCCCCGCGGAGGTCCAGGCCATCGCCGACGCCCTGTCCAGCGCCTCCGGCGGCGGTTCCGGCTCGGGTTCGGGCACCACCACCCCGCCGCCGACCACCACTCCCGACGGCGCGACCCTGTACGCCAGCGATTGCGCCAGCTGCCATGGGGCCCTGGCCACAAGCGCCAAGGCCGGAGCCACCGCCAGCCCAGATCCAGAACGCCATCGACGCCAACTACGGCGGAATGAGCCAGTTCTCCTCCCTGACCCCCGCAGAGGTCCAGGCCATCGCCGACGCCCTGTCCAGCGCCTCCGGCAGCGGTTCCGCGCTCGGGTTCGGGCACCACCACCCCGGCCTGCGGCTCCTGTCACGGGCTCCCCCCGGACGGCACGACCTCACCGAATACGGCCGGAGCCCACGCCGTCCACGCAGCCCTGGCGAATGTCGGCGCCAATTGCGATGTCTGCCACAGCGACCATATTCATCAAAACGGCCAGGTGGAAATCGGCATCCTGCAGGCATTCGATGCTAAAACGGGAATGGCTTCCGACAATCCGGATGGCACGGACACCTGCGTCAACGTCAGCTGCCATGGAGGAAAGACCACTCCGGATTGGATAGCGGGTTCGATAAACGTCAATACCCAATGTACCGCCTGTCATGCCTATGGGAGCGGGCAATATAACAGCTATTCCTCGGGTCAGCACGGAGAACACAGCGGCAAAGCCTGCACGGTCTGTCACAACACCACGACCCTGGCTAACGGCCATTTTGTTCACCTCGACACTCCCCAGATGGAAGGCCCCGCCAGCGCAACCATCGGTGGCGGCAATACCAGCATCACCAGCTATAACGCCAGCACCCAGACCTGTACCAACAAATGCCACAGCTCCCGGAGCTGGACGGGCGGGGGCGATTAATCAGCCTTCTGCCACGCCGGAAAGAGGGCGGTCTTCGGGCCGCCCTTTTTATTTGTCCTGATTTTCTCCCGTATGGTATATTCCAGCGCTATGCATACAGCCTTGCCTTTCAACATCGTTCTCGTGGAACCTGAAATTCCACCTAACACCGGCAACATTGCCCGCCTCTGCGGCGCGACCGGGGCGGTTCTCCACCTGACGGGAAACCTCGGCTTCTCCCTTGACGACCGGTATTTGAAACGGGCCGGCCTTGATTACTGGGATGCGGTTGACATAAGGACCTGGGATTCATTGGAGGAATTGCAGCAGGCTTTCCCGCAAGGCCGCTGGTGGTATACCTCGAAAAAAGCGGCCAAGAGCCTTTGTCGAAGCCGATTTCCGACAGGGAGATTTTCTCGTCTTCGGAAAGGAATCCATGGGGCTTCCCGAAAATTTGCTTGCAGAACAACCCCGAAAGGGCCATCCGCATTCCCATCTTTTCTCCCATCGTCCGAAGCCTCAATCTCTCTACGGCTGCCGGGATAGTACTTTACGAGGCCTTGCGACAGGCGGGAGGACTGAAATAAATCAGGAACAAAATATCGACATTTCTATTAAAATTTGCTATATAATATCTTTTGGTTTCGTTTCAGAATCCTGATCGTTTTTTATTGACCCTTTTCGAATTCAGGGTATAGGGGTGGGGTTGAAGCCAAAGCCCCGGTGTCCCCAGCACCCCTTTCGCGGGAACGAAGCCCCCGGAAGACATCGGATGTCGTGGAAACAAGATGAAACCGGACTGTTCTATGGCCGGTTTTCGAACGTAAGCCTTTGTGTTTTTTAAGAATTGATTTTTTAATTGTACTTGCACCCGGTATATTGTCTGGCATATTAGATAGGTCTTGACCGGCAGGTTCGCGCCGGGTATGCCGACAGCCTTTGCGTGCAGAGGGAAATGAGGTAAAACAAATGACCAATGGGTCCCAGTCCCCGCTTCAAATCGATCCATCTCCTTTTTCTATTCCGGGGTCGAGAAAACACCCGGGAAAAAGCAGGAAGAACCCTTCCGACCAGAACCTCCGGCCAACGGTGGTTTTTCTCCAGAATGCCATTGCCCGGGGGATCATCGCTTCCTTTCCCTCCAGGACCGGAAAGGCTATTGGGTTTTCGACCTCGAAGCCGACACCACCATTCCTTCGGAATATATCTTCCTTCAGAAATTTCGGGGGCAACCCCTCGACCCGGGCCTCCGCTCCCGCCTGGTGAACTATCTCCGACGACGCCAGTTGCCCGAGGGAGGATGGCCCTTGTACGAAGGAAGGGGCAGCCGACATCAGCGCCTCGGTAAAGGCCTATTTCGCCCTGAAACTGGCCGGAGAGAGTCCCGATGCTCCCCATATGGTCAAAGCCCGTGAACTCATCCTGAAAATGGGAGGAGCCGCCCGGGTCAACGTTTTCACCCGCATTGCCCTGTCTCTTTTCGGACAAATCCCCTGGCACACCACGCCGGCCATGCCCGTCGAGATCACCCTCCTTCCCCGATGGTTCTTCTTCCACCTGGACAAGGTATCCTACTGGTCCCGGACGGTGATGGTTCCCCTGCTGATTCTTTACGCCAAACGGCCCGTCTGCCGTCTGACCCCGGAGGAAGGGATAAGAGAACTCTTCCTGGAACCTCCCGAGACCCTCGGACACCTCGACCACTTCGTCCCCGGGAACTGGCGGAAAAATTTCTTCATTCTGGTCGACCGGCTACTGAAGCGAACAGAACCGTTACTCCCCCGGCGCACCCGGGATAAAGCGATTCGGCAGGCAGAACGATGGACCCGGGAGCGCATGGGAGAAGGGGGTATAGGAGCTATCTTCCCGGCCATGGCCAACGCCGTCATGGCCCTTCAGGTGCTCGGTTTTCCACCGGACGACCCGGACATGGTGCGGGGAGTCAAGGCTCTCGACGACCTTTTGCTGCGCCACGGAGAAGAGAGCTTCTGCCAGCCCTGCGTATCGCCGATCTGGGACACCTGCCTCAGCCTCTCCGCCAGCCTGGAAGCGGGGCTCCCTTCAGACGGCAAAGCTGTCGATTCGGCCGTAAAGTGGCTTTTCGATCAGCAGATTTTGGCCTGGGGGGATTGGGCCAACCGGGCTCCGGGGCTTGCGGCGGGCGGATGGGCCTTCCAGTTCGAAAATACCTTCTACCCGGACGTCGACGATACCCCCATGGTTCTCATGTCCCTGCTGCGAGCCGGGGCCATGCAGAAGGAGGAATACCGGGAACGGATTTCCCAGGGGGTCAACTGGATCATCGGCATGCAGAGCTCCGACGGCGGTTGGGGCGCCTTCGACATCGACAACAATTACCTGTACCTCAACCACATTCCCTTCGCCGACCACGGCGCCCTGCTCGACCCCAGCACCTCGGACGTCACCGCCCGCTGTGTGGAACTTCTTGCCATGCTCGGCTATTCCCGGGCATTCCCGCCCATCGCCCGGGCCCTGGAATTCCTGAAGAAGGAGCAGGAGGAATTCGGAGCCTGGTTCGGCCGCTGGGGGGTGAACTACATTTACGGAACCTGGTCGGTGCTGATGGCCCTGCGCCAGGTCGGCGAGGACATGACCCAGCCCCATGTACGCAAAGCCATTGGGTGGCTCAAGTCCTGTCAGAACCCCGACGGCGGATGGGGAGAGACCTGCTACACCTATAACGACCCCTCCCAGGCGGGACAAGGTCCCAGCACACCCTCCCAAACCGCCTGGGCCCTTCTCGGCCTGATGGCCGGGGGGGAGGTGAATTCGGAGGCAGTGAAAAAGGGAATTCACTACCTGGTGTCGCGCCAGAATGCCCTTGGAGGATGGGAGGAGAAATATTTCACCGGCACCGGGTTCCCCAAGGTTTTTTATCTCCGTTACCATGGATACGGCCAGTACTTCCCCCTTTGGGCCATGGGTGTTTACCGCCGCCTCACCACGGCTGGAAAAACGTTGCAGGATGAGATAAAAATGCCCTCCCCTCCGGACTTCTCTCTGCCGGCCCTCAACCGGAATGCACGATAAGGTCGGTCTGGTCACAGCCCTTCCCTCGGAGGGGTTGGCCCTCTTTGACCGGAAACAGGGAGCCCGCTTAGCCGGACGGAGGGTTTTCAAGGGCACCCTCCCCGGCGGAACCGGCCTTCTGGGCACCATTTCGGGGATGGGCAGGGAAAATGCCAGCTCCGCAACGCGGTGGCTTGTGGAAAATGGCTGCCGCATCATCGTGGTGGCAGGCGTGGCCGGCGGGCTGAAACCCGGGTTGATCCCCGGCGACCTCGTCATTCCTGAAGAAATAGTTGAAGATTCGGAAGGCACTCTCCGAATGTGGACGACCGCCGCGCGGGGTAACGGCAGACTCTCTTTCCTGCTGGAGCAAGCTGGTTGCGGGGTCCATCGCGGAAAGCTCTTTTCCTCGGGCGTCCCAATATTGACCCCTGGGGACAAACGGTCCCTGCATCGCAGGACCGAGGCCCTGGCCGTCGACATGGAGAGCGCCGGGGTTGCCCATGCCGCCGCGGAAGCGGGGGTTCCGTTTTTCGTTTTACGGGCGGTCTGCGACCCCGCCGAGCGGGGGGTGCCCGCCGAACTTTCCTTGGTTCTCGACTCGAATGGCCGGGTGCGCATTCCGGCCTTGCTGGGCCAGATCGTCCGAAACCCCGGCCTGATACCTGAAATGCTCCGCCTGAGAAGGGAATTCAATGCCGCCCTGACGGGCCTTCGCTGTGGCTGGCAGGCGCTGCTGGGACGTGCGGATCTCTTGGAAAAGCCGGATTAAACCCTGCAAGGGAGTCGGCCTCTTGAAAAAAGCCGCCCTCATTTTCGCTTCCGATCGCCGGTGCCTGGTTCCGGTCTTCACGATCCCGGCGATACACCGCCTGGTTCGCCTGACTCTCCAACGCGGCTTCGACCCCATCCTGATCGTCGGAGGGGGCGAGGCTCTCCGGCTCTCCCTCGGCGAGCTCCTCCCCTCAACCTCCCTGATATCCCCCGAAGAGGGGGAAACCCTGAAGCACCTCATCGCCGGCCAGGGAATCACCGGGGATACACGGGTTTTGGCCATGGCGGCCCACACCGTGGTCGACCGCCGCTCCCTGCTCAAGCTTCTCGAAAAGGGCGAATCCTCCGGGGTCCACATCCTCCAGGGAAGGGTATGGAATTCCGGCGGAAGCATCTTCCTTGGAAATTTCGCCGACCTCCTCCCTCTTCTTGACAGCCTTCGAAACGGCAGCCCCTGCCCCAATCCGGGAGGCGCGGCGCATAAAATGCAAGGGTTTGCGGGCCTCCCCAAGGGGCTCGAAGATACCCAAGAATCGGCCGGCGGCGCCGAGCAAGCCCTCATCTCTGCCCTCTCTTATCAGACCGAGGCCGACGACGGCTTTTTCGCCCGACACTTCGACCGCCGGATATCCCGTTTTTTCAGCCGCCGGTTGGCCCACACCGCCATGACTCCGAACCAGATCACTCTCGTCGGGGTATGCATAGGCCTGGCTGGAGCCTATCTTTTGTCCATGAACGGGTACTGGAGCAAGCTCTTCGGCGCCCTGCTCTTTCTTTTCTGCGTTGTTGTGGACGGGGTGGACGGAGAGGTGGCCCGCCTGAAGCTTCAGGAGTCGGTCTTCGGCCATTACCTGGACATCATTACCGACAACGTCGTGCACGTCGCCGTTTTCATCGGCATCGCCTTCGGCCTGTACCATGACAGCGGCGACTCGGGGTACCTTCTCGCCCTCTGGTGGATGCTGGGCGGCTTCGGACTGTGCATAGTGGCCGTCTACCAGTGCATCCTTCGCAAGAGTCCGGAAGAACTCGACCGTTCCCCTCGCATGGTCCGCTTCCTGGCCCTGCTCAGCAACAGGGACTTCGCCTACCTGGTGGCACTCCTGGCCCTCCTTCAGCGGCTCGACTGGTTTCTCCTGGGCGCTGCCGCGGGAACCTACCTTTTTGCCGTCACACTCTGGATGTTGAATTTTTACGAGGCCCGCCAGCCCGCACCCAAAGCTCCATGAGCGAGGCGGCCAGACTTCTCATCGTCACCGCAGACGACTTCGGGCTCTCCCCGTCCATAAATGCCGCCGTCATAAAGGCCCATGCCGGGGGGATTCTCACCGGCGCCAGCCTCATGGTCAACGGAGGCGCCTTCGAGGAGGCCGTCTCCCTGGCGCGCCGGAACCCCGGACTGGAGGTCGGCCTTCATCTCAGCCTGGTCCGCAGCCCCGCGGCCCTGGCCCACAGCGAGGCGCCGGCGTTGGTCGATGCCGAGGGCAACCTTCCGGAAAATCCGCTCACCTCGGGATTCCGATTTTTTTTTGACGGCTCTATCAGAGCCCTGCTGGCCCGTGAGGCCGAGGCCCAAATCCGCAAATTCCTCGACACCGGGCTGACACCTGCCTACCTCGACGGCCATCTGCACTTCCACGTGCATCCCGCCGTCCTGGAGATCCTTCTCGACCTGGCGGAAAAATATTCCATCCCCTCCTTCCGCCTACCCCGGGAGAACCTCGCGGTCAATCTCCGGGTCGATTCGCGCCATTTTCTTCAAAAAACGCTCTATGCCGGCATATATTCCCGGCTGTGCGCCGCCGCCCGAAAAAAAATCCGGGCACGGGGAATTTCCCATCCGGATCATTTCTTCGGCCTGTTGAACAGCGGAAGCCTCGATGAGGCCTATTTTCTCAAGATCATCGACGCCCTGGAGCCGGGCGTCACCGAAATAGGCACCCACCCCGCCCTCGGCCTCCCCCCCGAGCTGGAGCGGTGGGCGCCGGGCTATCGCTACCTCAAGGAACTCCAGGCCCTGACCAGCCCCAGGGTCCGCGAGAGGCTCGAAGCCCGGGGCGTAAGGCTGGCCGGGTACAGGTGCCTTCAGGGGTGAAGCCAGTCAAAAACCCTGGTCATTGGACATTCCTCACTTCTCATTTGACTCCCGACCCTTGAGCCCCAGTCCCTAGCTTTTTCCCCAATCCAGAGCCTCACTGGCCATCTCTCCGAAACGCCCGAGGGTCCAGGGCTCCTGGGCCGCGCCCCGACACGAATACCAGCAGCGGTCGCAAGTGGAAGGAGAAAAATATCCCCGCCGCCATTCACTGAAATGTCCGGCTACGGGATGGTCAGAGCACCGTTTGAAGTTCCCGTCGGGTGTGACCTGAAGCCAGTTCACTCCCGCGCTGCAGCCGGGAATGCCCTTGTTGTCGAAAAATTCGGTGATCTTCTCAAGATAAAACGCCCCGGTGGTGAGGGTACCCCCCTTCTTTCGCATCCCCACCAGTTCGTCAATAACCTCCTTTAGAGCTCGAAGATCTTCCTTGCCTATGGCATGCTCCTGGTTTCCGATTCGCCAGCCGTTGTAGCTGCTCACCGAGGCCTTGACCCCCATCTCCCCAGCCAGCCGCACAAGGGCGGGTACTTCCCGGAAGTTTTCCCGCTTGAGCACGATATTGAAACAGAGGTTGACCCCTGCCCTCGCCAGTTCGGGAGCCACGGTCAGGATATGGGCGGCCAGCCCGGGGATGGCCCGCTCCCGGTCGTGGCGCTGATCGGGGTAGTCCAGGGAGATCGACATCTCGTCCAGGCCGGAATTCCACAGCTCAAGGCCCCGCTCCAGGGTCAGCAGGGAACCGTTGGTCACCAGGGAAAGAAAGAGAAAGCCGAAATGCCGGCGCAGCCCTGCGATGAGTTGTCCCAGGTCCTTTCGCAGCAGCGGCTCCCCGCCGGTGAGGCTGACCGAAAGGGGGCGCAGATGCTCCACCATCTCGATGTAATCCTCGAGTTCCCCAGGGGGCCGCTCCATCCAGTAGTCGCAGAAATCGCACCTGGCGTTGCACCTCTTGGTGACCTCCAGGTTGATATTGAACAGGCCCCCCACGGTGAGGTAACGGAAAAATTTCCAGCCTCCGGCGGCCATCTCGGGAAAGGACATTTTCCGGGACATGGGCTTCTCCTTTCAGATCATCTCTGCCATTCGTCCCCCCGGCAGGACCCGGAAGCGACGGCTTTTCCAGCGAACGGTACGGTGAAAAAAGCTGAGAAACCAGATGCCGGTATTGAGCAGGTCGTTCACCGGGATGAGCCAGAGATACCGGACGATTTCCCGATTGAAGAAGATCCGCCCGTTGAGCCAGGCAGAACTGAGGATGCGAAAGGCGCAGATAGAGAGAAAAAAGGTCCACCCGAAGGGAGAAAAACCTTCGACCGCCAGCAGCGCCAATCCCAGGAAGGTCAGATGTGTAACGAGGGAAGCGAAATACCCTCCCGGACGGCAGACCCGCTGGGTGACGGCCCAGCGAAGCTGGTGGAGAAAATAGTCCCCGACTCGGCGTCGCCCGCAGACGTCGTCCACCAGCAAAGGAGAGAGGACCACAGAATAGCCCTTCGAATGGACCCGGTTTCCCATCTGGTAGTCATCGGCCAGGTATTCAAGCAGCGGCTCCAGGCCTCCGCAACGGTAGAGGATATCCCGGCTGGTACAGATGGTGGCCCCGAAGGCATAGGAGAGATCCTCCACCTTCTGCGCGACGGCAACGCTGGGGACGAACCCGGTCTGGATGGTCAGGGCATGTAGGGCCGCCGGGATGTTTCGGATGTGGGTGCTGCGGTAGAGACAGGTCACCAACCCCACTTCCTGCGGAAGGAAGGAGGTCACCACCTTGCGGAGGTAATCGGGCCCGACCCGCATATCGCTGTCGTTGAACAGGAGGACCTCGTGCCGCGCCTCCCGGAGCGCCCGGATCAGGTTGCCGACCTTGTAGTTGGGGCCGCGGTTGTTCTCCGTTACGACCCACCGGACCTTGTTGTCCGGAAATTCCCGCCGCAGCTCCTCCAGGAGCGGAATGACGGGGTCGGCAGGGTCGGAGAGGGCGAAAACGATTTCGTATTCGGGGTAATCCTGGTTGCAGAAACTCAGGAAATTCTCCCGATAGCCCTCCTCAAAACCGGTCACGGGTTTGAGGACCGACACCGGAGGAAGTGCCCCGACAGCCCCGTCCGCCCCTTCTTTTCGGTGGCGAAACAGAATCAGGGCGCAGTAGAGCGAGTAGAAGTGATACCCCAGGGCCAGGGCCGTCAGCAGGAATATCAGGTTGGAAAGGAGTCCCACTGCAGTTACCCCCCTTTCAGGATTTGCTTTCGATGGCCCGGCGCTGCAAACGCATTTTCTGCAGAAGGCTTTCGTAGGACTGAAGCTGTATCACCCGGGCAAAGGACTGTCGATAATTCTCCACGATGCTGACGCCGTCGATCTTCACGTCCCTGACCAGCCATCCTCCCTTGACCGAGGACAGAGAGTACTGGACCGGGATTTCCTCATTGGTCCGGTAGATGGTGGTTTCCACCAGGGCCGTTTTCCCGTCGATATCCTCCCGGGTGTAGAGAATTTTTTCCCGTTTCAGAAAATTCAGCACCAGCCGGGTATAGGAATCGCCGAAAAGATCCTGGAAAATACTCTCGAACTCACTCCGGGCGGGACCGTCGAGCTTGTCCCACTGCTCGCCGAGAGCCTCCCTGGCCATCGCTTCGAAATTGAAGTTTCCGAGAATGACCTCCTGGATAGCCGCCCGCCGCCGGTCGCGCCCGACCTCGTCCTGAAGCGAAGGGTCGGTCTGAATCGCCATGACCTTCTCCAGCATGGCGTGGACACGTTCCTTCGGCGCTCCGGCCAGGGAGGCCCGACAGGGGACGAGGACAAAGAAACCGAAGAGCAGGAGGGGAACGATTCGGACGGCTTTCTTTTGCATAACGTCTCCATTTTGCACGGCGCCGAAGATGGCTTTTTCGTGCCGGCAGACTTATTCATTCCTCCTGATTGGAGATCCGGGAGGCGGAAGACAGTTGCGCGTCTTTCTGGGAATTGAGCAGAAGCTGCATGAGGGCTGGCAGAAAGAAGACGGCCGCCGCCAGTATGCTCAGACTGCCGAGCATGGCCAGAAGCCCCAGGCTGTGAATCCCCTGATGTCCCGATATGGTCAGGCTGCCGAAACCGATGGTGGTCGTCAGCCCCGCCAGGACGACGCCCTTGGCGGTGCTGAAGGGGATGGAACAGTCCCTGGTATCAGCACCCTCCTGGCGCCAGCGCTGCACGATGATGATTCCGTACTCCACCCCCGCCCCCACCACAAGAGGAAGAAACAGGCTGTTGGCCAGGTTGAAGTTGATGCCGAATATCCGCATCAGTCCGAAGGTCCAGACGGTCCCGACCACCAGCGGCACCATGGCGAACAGGGAATCGACCAGGTTCCGGAAGGTGACCAGAAGCAGGACAAAGATGAAGATGATCGCATAAACCGCCGCTTTGAGGCAGGCGTCCCGAAAGGCCTGGGTGAAGATGTAGAGGGTGACGGGGTCGCCGATGGCATCGGGGTCCACCGAGCGCAGGTCGTCCACGAATTTCCCGAGCAGGGAGGGCTCCCAGATGTTCTCGGCGGGAAACACCCGGATGAGATAGAGGCTGTTTGGCCCCACAAAACGCTCCCGCAAATTCTCAGGCAGGTCGCTCACCTGCATCGGTCGGGTCGTCATGTTCTGCCGCAGAAGGTCGAACTTGTCCTCCAGGTCGGCCATCAGGGCTTCTCCGAAAGAGTTGAGGGAATTTGACAGCTGTTGCTGGGTAAGGCTTCGGATGCTCGTCCGAATCTGTCCGATCAATTTCCGGACATCGGCCATCTGGGACGCCAGGGGTTTACTGGCCCCCCATTCGGCATCTGAGGAGGCGAGCATCTTGAACCGGATGCGTCCAAGCGTCCGGTCCAGCCCTTCCGGGTCGGCCCCCGGGATGCCTTGTTCGAAGGACCCGAGGCCTGCGAGAAGAGGTTTCAGCGACCGGAGAAATGCGATTTTCCTCTTTTGATCTTCCGGCAGCAGGCTTTCGATGCTGCGCACCTCCGATACGGTGGGCAGGGCTTCGAGGGACTTGCTCTTGGCTCGGACCTCCTCCAGGGAATGGGCCATGACCGCACCGTACATACTCGAGGTGTCGGAGCCTTTGATGATTTTCCTTTCCCACACCACCGATTCGGCTTTGCGCGACTGGAGGTTCAGCATGTTCAGGTCGAAGCGCACGTTCATCGCCCCCCAGGCCGAAAACCCAAGGGCAACGATGCCTGGAACCAGAAAGAGAAGTGCCCGGCGGTGGTTGAGTTTCAGCAGGACGCGGGTCCTCTCCGGGGAGGGAAGCACACTTTTCCCGGGCTGGTCAAAGAGGACCGCCAGGGCCGGCAGGACACAGATGGTGGTCACCGTTGTCATGAGCATGCCCATGAAGGTGATGATACCCAGCTCCTCCAGTCCCCTGAAACCGGTAAGAACGAGAGGGAAGAAGGAAAAGGCGGCGGTCAACCCCGCCACGAGGATGCCGGGCCCCATGAGAAACATGGTGATCCGGACCGTTTCCTTTTTGCCCCGTCGCCGAGGCTCTTCCTCCTGGTACCGAGCAAACCAATGGATGCCGTAATCGATGCCAAGACCGAGCAGCAGCGGCGCGAAGGTCACGGAAAGGATGTTGAGATGGCCGACAACCAGGGTGGTCAGGCCGAAGGTCCAGGAAAGGGCGATGACCAGTTCGGTCATTTCCATGAGGGGACGCCTGATCCCCCGCCAGAAAAAAACCAGAAGCAGGGTCAGGCCGGCGAGGGAGAGCCCGGTGGCGAGGCTCATGTCCCCCAGAGCGGCGTTCATCTCATCGGCATTGAGCGCCTCCTGACCGGTCACACCGACGTCGACTCCGGGGAAGTCCGCTCTCACCCTGGCGATCGTCGCGCGAAGGTTTTTCAGGGAATTTTCGGACTTCGCGAAACCGCCCCCCTTTTCCGGAGTCACGAAAAGGAGCAAAAAGCGTTTGTGTCCGGTCCAGAAATAGCCGTCCTCCCCCGCATCTCCCCCTTCGGTGCCTTTGAAAACGGACTTCCAGGGGGAGACGAACTCTCGCCCCCCCTCCAGCCAGCGATGCATGTCCTCCAGAACGGTGATCAGAAAATGGAGGTCCAGGGGTTTGGTGGAACGTGAGGTATCTTCATCGAGGAAGCCGGTGAAAAGTTCGCCGACCATCCGGGAGGCCATCTCGTGGTTGACGGCGCTGAAAAAAGTGTTCAGGCCTGGACTCCGGTTCAACTCCGCAATCAGGTCACGATGATCCCGCAGGTCGTCGCGCAGGTCGACAAGCTCCTTGTGATTGAGATAGAGCAGCTGCCAGGGGCGGAATTGCTCCATGTCGAAGCGGTAGAACAGCTCCTGGTAATGGTCTCTGTCGGCCTGGAGAAGAGGGACGAGAGTCTTGAGAAACTTCCGGGACCTCTCGGCAGAGGGACCCTCGATCACGACCACGAACCGGTCGAAGTCGTCAAAGGGGTCGACTTGCTCTGGAGAGGCGGACCAGACGGTTATCCGGTGAAATGAGGGCCTTCTGGCTGGTGAGAAACTCCAGATTGCGGACAGTGTAGGCGAGGGACAACACTGCTAGCAGAAACGCGATGCAGACGGTCCATCTTGGATTGGCCGTCTGCATCGCGATTATTTTCTGAAGTATTCTCTGAGTCAGGGTCATTCAGACGTTCCCGCCTGCCAGCTTTGAATCCCGGCGGCATATTCCAACTCGGCCAGAGAGAGGTTGTAGTTGAAAAGCGCCTCGATATACCCCCCTTGGTTATGGCCGTATTTCTCGATGCCGGTCAGCATGTCCTCGGCCGTCCCTACGCCCATGTCGAAGTCCGCCATGGCCGAGACCACCCACTTCCTCGAGGCCACCGCGGCCCGGTGGTAGGCCTCTGCCGATTTTTCGTATTCCAGAACCTCCTGGTAGGCCTTGGCCACCTGGATGGGAATGTTCATGACGGCGTTCTGCCGGGTGCTCACCAAGGTATTATACTCCGCTTCCATTTTTTCCACCTGAGCCCGGCTGATGCCGAAATCCCAGTTCCACTTCAGCCCGGCGACGATGCCGGCATAGGCGTGGTTGAACTCATCATCGATGTAGGCATTATCGAAATGGTCCCGGCCCGGGGCGCCGGCAAAGGACCCTTCGATGGCGGCAAAGAACGTCGGGTACCGGTCGCTTCTGGCTGCCTTCATCTGAAACTTCTGCGCCTCCAGGGCTTCCTGCAGCTGCCTGCAGCTCGGGGCGCTGCTTCAGTGCACGGGCGATATAGCTCTCCATCGCGGCCCTTTTGACGGGCTTGATTGCCAGGATCTTGTCTGCCGGTTCGAATTCCTGGCCGGGGGGAAGTCCCAGGAAGGATTTCAGGGCGAAATAAGCCACCTTTCTCCCCTTTTGCGCTTCGGCCCGGGAGCGAAGGGTGTCGGCCTGGTAGGCATCGATCCGGTAGAGGTCGCTTTGAGTGACGTTGGGGGAGCCCAGGTCCAGGAGCTTCGAAATGCGCTTTCGGGCATCCTTGAAGAAGTCCCGGCCTCATCCGCCGCTTCCACACCCTGCCCGGCCAGAACCAGGGCGTAATATAGCTGTTTGACCCTGAGGGCAACCGCGTCTTTTTTCTTTTCGGTCTCCAGTTCGGTGGCCTTGACCCCTAGCCGGGCAGCCTGCTCCCGGTTGGAGAGCTTGCCGAAGGTATACAGGGGCTGGGTCAGGGTGAAGTCGAGGCGGCCGAAAATTCCGGTGCTTGCCAGACTGGTCCCGGGCGAAGGGTCATGGATCCGGTTGCCCCGGATGACCGGCTCCCGGGCGTCGTTTACCGGGCCGGTTATTGCGGTGACCTCGAGTTGGGGATAGTACGCGCCAGCGAGGACCTTGCTCAGGTCGCTTCTGGCGGCGGCGGTTTCCCCGACACTCTCGCCCACCTCGGGACTCCGGGCCAGGGCCATGGTCTATCATCCGGGGAAGGTCGAGAACCGTATTCCCTTTCCCTCTTTCTCCTGGCCCCGGGCCCCGGAGGGTACGAGGAGCAAGAGAGCCAGGACGGCCGAAGCAAAGATTTTTCTCCTTTTCACCATGGCAGCCCCCGGCATATTTCAGGGTTCCTCTCCCGCCGCCAGTTTCTCTGGAGAGAAGATCCTCTTTCCTCTTCTCGGCAAGAAGGCCAAAGATAGATCAGCAGTCCCGACCCCCGCCCAGAATATCTGCTCGATACGAAGCGACACCCCAAACGTCAGCCCGAGAGCCGACTGGAAACCGAGTATCCGGAAAACGGCCACCCGGGTTGCCTCCAGGACCCCGATGTGGAAAGGAATGGCAAAGCTCATCAGGTCGAGCCAGGAGCCGAGGAACCAGATACCGGACGCCAGGAGGAAGGAGGATCGCCCCGTCAGCAGATAAAGGAAATACCAGCTCTGCACGATTCCGCAGGCCAGTCCCACGGTATGCCATACCATGGACAGGGGCAGGTCCCGCGGTTGTTCGCGGTAAAAGGTCTTCAGAGCCTGGTCTACCTGGGTAATGTTCTTCTCGGCGCTCTTCAGGGCGTTCCCCCCGATCCTGTGGTCCACGGCCCAGCGCACCACGGCCCCGAGCTTTCCGTATTTTTGAACGAGAAGAAAACCGATGATCCCGGCCCCCAGAAGGCTGCTCCCCCCCAGGACGGCGACCCAGACTCCTGCGGGGAGGTCGACCCCGAGCAGGATGACGACCGAGCCGGCCACTGCAAAAATCAGTTGAGCCAGGGCATAGGAGAGCTTCCCGACAATGACCGCCGTGGCCGCCTCGGCCCCTTGATGATGAAGGGACAGGAGGGTCCCCTTGGTCACCTCCCCTCCAAGAGAAGCGGTTGGGGTCAGGTAATTGATCGACGTGCCGGCCATCCGGATGCCGAATATGCGCCAGAAGGGCAACTGCCTGTGGACCCCGGAAAGGCAATGGCGCCAGCCGAAGGTGTGAAAGATATCGGCCACCCCTTCTATCAGGACCAGGGGCACCAGCCCCCAGCCGAGAAGGGTCAGGTCCCGCCACAGGGCATCGAGCCCGATGGACCAGACCAGGACGACCAGCAGAGCGACCCCGACGAGGACGCTCCATGTGTGAAATTTCTTCATTACTTCCTCTATGCCTGTCCGAGAGCCTTTCCACCCGATTTGCCGTACTGCATCAGGCGCCAGCCGTGGATTCCGGCGGTAACCGTTCCCCAGGCTGCCGCCGCGGCAAAGGTGGGCAGGGGATAGCCGAGGGAAAACCCGACAATGAACATGATTCCATAGATGTTTCGCCGACCCGCGATACGGCGGAAGGCCGCGTCGATGGGAGAGAAGAGGTCGATACTTTTACCATACCATCTTCCGGCAAGGGTATAAAAGACGTTGTCCGCGGTGTCGGCCAGGATAAGAAGAGTTGCAAGAAGGCAGGGAAGAGGGCCGGCGGAGGTGGCGCTCAACCCCACGCCGAGAGCAGCGTACCAGCCGTTTTCACAGAGATAATCGAGGACGTCCTCGTGCGCCCCCAGCCTGGAGAAACGAAGCTTGGTCCAGGCCAGCTTCCCGTCGACTCCGTCGAGGATTTCCACGGCAAGGGTCCCCAGAGCACCGAAGAGAAAGTGACCGTTCCAAAACAGCCAGCCCACCCCCATCGCCACCATCAGGCAGAGGAAAGGTTCACCATGTTCGGCGTCACCGGGGTGTGGCAAAGGAAATAGACCAGGACGTTCTCAACGGGCGGGTCCAGGTACTGGGCGGGGAGGTCCATTATCTGCTTCTGCTGGCTTCGGATCAGCAGCCAGGTTGCGAACCGGGCTCCGGAAGCGTCGTCGACCTCCAGGAAATAAGGGGTCCGGGGCCCCCGGGTCCGGGGGCAGAAGGGTTCGATATCTTCCGGGAAAAGGGTTCCAGCCTCTCCCGGCCAGGGCAAGGCCGTCCTCTTCGGCCAGGGTGCGCAAATCCCTCCCGTTCAGCAGTCCCGCCCGTACAAGGCCGGCTTCCCGGTCGGAAGGCCGGATGAAAGCGAGGGCGGGTGGGGGCATTACCGCCAGGGTACGAAGGATTCTCGGGTCGACCAGATGGGCGGCGTCAAGGTACAGAAACCGGTCTGTCTCCTCTGCAGGGCCGAAATCCGGATAGTTGAAACGGCGCCGTCGCCTCGAGGTATTCGACCTCAAGCCCTGCCGCCCAGGGGTCCAGCGTTTTCGGATCTCGTCCGGGAGGAAACAGCAGGAGGATATTTTCCAGCCCCATTTCCCGAAGGTGAAAAAGGGCTCTTGCAGACAAGGGGCACTCCCCCCACCTTTTCCCAGGCCCCCGGCGCGCGCGCGTCGACGATCGCCCGCCTCGGAGGCAATAGGGCACAGGGGACGCGCGCCGGTTGAAACCCTCATAACGGTTCTCCGTCCGCCGGTTTTTCAACCGGAAGGAGGCGGGAACCTTGCTTCTGGGACCGGTAGGCCTCTCCGATCAGCCTGGCGCACCATGAAGCTTCCTCAAAGTTGGCTCCCCTGCGAAGAGGATCGGCGATCTCCCGGTAAAACCCTTCCATGACCGGAAGCATCCAGTCCAGATGATGGGAACCCGCCGAAAGGGTTCGAGGAAAATCGTACCTCTTCGGTGGCAACCCGTCGACCGACAGTATCAGGTGGTCGTCGTTGACGGCGAGGGTTCCTTTTTCCCCGATAATCAGTCCCAGATTTTTCCTCCGGTCCGCCCGCCAGGTGAGATGCAGGCGGGCGGCGGCCTCGGAAACCGGATGGCCACATCCGCCTCGTCTTCCATCGCGCAGTCTCCGGGCAGGTATCCCATACGCGCCGATACGGCCAGGGGGGGCTCCAACCAGGGCCAGCACCAGATAGAGGTTGTGCCAGCCGTGGTCGAGCAGGATTCCTCCTCCCGCCACCGCGGGGACTTCGACGCCAATCGGAGGCCCCTCCGCCAGAGCCGGGGGGACGAAGCACGGTGAGGGATATCGACCGCACTGCGCCGATCCGGCCAGAGTGGACCAGTTCCAGGGTTTTGACCCAGATGGGCGCAAATTTCCAGTTATTGACCGAAAATACGACGCGGTCCGAGGCACGGGCCGCCGTCCGGACCTCCCCAGAAAGGCCGGGGATGGCACCATCGGTTTTTCGCAAAAGACGTGAAGACCTGCCCGGCAGCAAGGAGCATCTGCTCGGCATGGAAGCAGGGAGGAGTGCAGATGTCGACAAAATCGAGGCGGCTTTCAGCGAGAAGAGACTCAAATTCCGTAAACACCCTGGCTTCGGGCAGGTATTTACCTGACCAGCGCGGCTCGTTCAGGCGAAGGCTCCACCACTGCATCGATCCGAAACCGGGGGTCCTGGCGCCACATCGGGAGATGGGCGCGCAGGGCCACATTGCCGAATCCGACCAGTGCTCCACGAAGGAGGGAAATCGGGATCGCCGGTTCCGCTTTCCATAATGCTTTACCTCAATCCTTATAAGGGAAAGTGGCTTCGGTAAAGGAGAAAACATCCTCCAGGATCTGCAGGCCGAAATCGGCTTCCTCCCGCGTCAGGCTCAGCGGGGGGTTGATGCGGAACTGGGCCTTGTAGTTCATGCTGACTAAGACCCCGCTTCAGGGATTCCAGGAAAATCTGGCGCGTCACGGATTTTTCCAGCGGTGCCCGGCTCTTCGGTCCTTGACCAGTTCCACTCCGATGAGCAGGCCCGCGGCCCCGCACATCTCCGATGAATTCGAATTTTTCCTGAAGGCTGGCGAGACCTTCAAGCAGGTATTCCCCGACCTGCCGGGAGTTGTCCACCAGCGATTTCTCGACGATGGCGCCGATGGCCGCCAGTGCGGCGGTGCTGGCCAAGGGGATTGCCGCCGTAGCTGCTGGAGGAGGAACTCGGTTTGGCAAAGGGGAAACTGCCGGTGATCTTTTCGGTGGAGATAAGTCGCGCTGACCGGAAAGCCATTGCCCATCCCCTTGCCTATGGTAATGATATCGGGGGTAATGCCGGTATGGTTGCAGCCGAACATATTGCCCGTGCGGCCGAAGCCGGTGATCATCTCATCGGCAATCAGCAGGGCATCCGTTTTCCCTGGCGATCTCGAGCAGACCCGGAAGCCACTCAGGCGGCGGGACGATGTTGCCGGCGGTTCCCTGCATCGGCTCGACAATGATCGCCGCAAGGCTTCCGGCGGTGTTGTTTTTCTGATCACCTGCGCACGAAATCGAGACAGAACATGCCGCATCGGGATGCTCCATCCGGAAGGGGCAGCGGTAACAGTCGGCATAAGGGGCGAGGTGGAGCCCCGGATGCAGGACTCCCCAGTTCTGTTTGAACGGGTCGCCGATCAGTCCGAGAACGCCGCCGGTTTTGCCATGGAAGCCGCCCCAGAAACTCAGAACCTCGAATTTGCCGGTGCAGCATTTGGCCAGCCGCACCGCCGCCTCGACGGCCTCAGCGCCGCCGCTGTAGAGCTGAATCCTGTCAGACCCGGAGGGGTCAGGGACGCGATCAGGCTCAGCAGGGCCACCCGGTTCTCGGAGGTAAAGCTGCCGATGGTCACCCTGTCCAGTTGGTCCTTCAGACGCCGAAACGAAACGGGGATGGGTATGGCCGAGGCTGCAGACCGCAACCCCCGCCATGAAATCGAGGTACCGCCTGCCGTCCACATCGGTCAGCCAGCGGCCCTGCCCTTCCCGGATCGTCAGTTGGGAGAGCTGCGCAACCTCCTGGAGCCCTGGTGACATGAACCGCTGCTCCTGACGGCAAATGCGGCTCGAAGCCGTTTCGCTGACCCTCTTCAGAAACTCCCTGGTAATTCATCTGCACCTCCCCGGCACAAACGGGTTATGTAGTTGGCGATGCCGGCGGCAGCAGGCCGGCAGCATCGGGAAAAACTGGGCCAATCGTTGAGATCGATCAGATAGGATACCCCTTCCCGGGTCAGGACCGCGTCGCCGCCGTAAATTTCCAGGCCCACCGCCGCCGCCGCCTTTCTGCCCAAAACGGACAGGGATGGGACTCGGGAGGTGATCTCCTCGCCGGTCGACGAAAGGTAGGCAACGAAAAAATCGTCCTGTCCGATGCCGTAAAATTTCACCACCTCCCCCTCGACATGATCCTGGATCAGGACTTCATCGATCCCCTGAGAACAAAAGTGCTCCAGTGCAGAGGCCAGGTCTTGCCGGGAAGAGACCCTGACCACATCGTCGGCCTGGACGGCATGGACGTCTCCACGTTTGAGCCAGTACGATTTGCCCTCTTCAAAAAGGAGAGCGCTTTGAGCATCGCACAGGTGGAGGATCCGGCTGGGAGGCAGGGGCAGACCCGCCCTGAGGAGAATCCGGGTCAAGGCCTTGCGGTAGCAGTTCCGAACGGCCTGTACCGAATTGACGACCCTGGTCCCTTGGCCTTCCCACCGCTCCAGCAGAGAGAGGGCCGCCTGGGACTGGGCCATGCTCAGGACGAAGAAAGGCCCCCGGGAATCGGAAGTGAGGGTTTCGGGAGTCGAGGAACGGGTTCGAAAACCCAGCGCTCCGGAGAGTTTTTCAAGAGCGGCATCGAGAATTGCGGCATCCTCCCGGACCTTCCCGGGGGAGAAGACCTGTTCCCGGTAAACGCCCATGAACTCAGGGAAATTCTCATTCATACGGTTTCCTTGAGAAAAGCCTCGGCTTTCTCAATGTCCTCAGGGTGGTCGACATCAATCGTCGTTGCGACGGGAATTCCGTAGAGGGGGCGGCTGCATTGGGCCAGAAGCCCCAGAAACTGGCGAAGCGCCTGGAATCCCCTGGAACGGGCGGCAGCTATGAAATCGAATATCTCCGGACGAAAATAATAGAAACCGGCCGTGACCAGACCGGATTCCGCGGCCGCCTCCCCGAGAGTCACAATCCGGTTTTCTCCGTCGGTCCTGACCCAGAGGGGTTTTTCATCGTCGACGAAGCGCGTGAGGGCCAGCGCTCCGAGGCCGTCTCTGCAATCCTTTGCCGCGGAGACAAAAGATTCCAGGGTCCCGGAGGGGAAGACCGCATCCACGGTAAATAGAACAAAAGGCTCTTCGGTCAGAAGTTGGGCCAGGCCGAACAGGCTTTCCATCGAGCTGGGGGTGGTCCTTATCACCACGTCGACCGGGACCGGCCACTTCTCACGATGAAGATAGGCCGCCACTGCGGGATGGAGGTCGTTGACGATGCAGGCCACCGAATCAACCTTCAGCCGGGCGGCGGCCCGGATAGCCCGGGCGATCAGAGGCTCACCGGCAATGGGGACCAGTGGCTTGGGCATTTCTATGCCGCCAGCCATCAGTCGCTCACCCTTGCCGGCGGCGATAATTCCTGCTTTCATGAGATGATCGATTCCAATTGGGTCAGATTGGTGATAAAGGCATCTACGGGGTCGGCATTTGGAGGCCTCCTGGGATTGGGGCCCTTGAGCCAGACCGCCTTCATTCCGAGCCTGCGTGCGGGAATCATGTCCCGCTCATAGGAATCTCCCACGAAAACGACATCGCAGGGAGGCAGTCCGATCTTGTACAAAGCCGCGAGAAAAATCTCGGGCTCGGGTTTCGCCTTTCCGAAGCGGGTCGAATCGAGAATCGTCTCGAGGCTGTCGGCCAAGCCGCCATCCCGGCAGATGACCGGGACGTTGCCATAAAAATTGGACACCACGCCTAATCGAAAGCGCTCCCGAAGTCTTTTGAGCAGACCGGCGTTGCGGCTCATGAACCGCTCCGACTCCCGGCAGAATGCCGCGGCGATGTCGGAAGCCAATTTCTCCCCCTCCATGCCCAGAGCATCGAACTGTCTCCGCACGTGCAGCTCCATCAGGGGCCGCAGACCAAACTCGTTGACCTCCGGATCGGCACAGCAAGCCTCATCCGCCAGGTAAAAGACCCTTTTTATCTCTTCCGGGGGGATGGATATCCTGAAATCCCGGTAAAGCCGGTAAAATCTGTCCAGCCAATGCTCCCCGTCGCTGTCGAGGGTCCCGCCGTAGTCGAAAAGGATGCCTCCGCAATCACGAAATCTCGCGAAACTCATAGGCTACGCCAACCCTTCGGCCGGGACCGGCCGGATCTTCCATCTTGGGGGTTTCGGGAAGCTCTTCAGTTTTCTTTCGCCAGGTCCCCAGGATGAAGGCCTCGGTCATCCGATACGCCTCGTCATCATTGTATTGCCGTGGGGGATGCTTCATGAAAAAGGCCGAAGGCGGATACAGCACCCCTCCCTCCCCCCGGTCCAGAGCGAGCTTGCAGCAGCGGATGGCATCGATGACCACCCCGGCCGAGTTCGGAGAGTCCTCCACGGAGAGCCGCAGCTCTATGTTCATGGGCACATCGCCGAAGAGCATCCCCTCCATGCGCATGAAGCAGACCTTGTTGTCTTTCTGCCAGGCGACGTAATCACTCGGTCCGACGTGGATACAGTCCTTGTCGAGTCGTTCTTGCGGCAACAGATTGGACGGCCTCGGTCTTCGACTCTTTCTTGGAAAGCAGCCGGGTACGGTTGAGCATGTTGAGAAAATCGGTGTTGCCTCCGGTATTGAGTTGATAGGTACATGCCAGTTTCACCCCGCGCTTCCGGAAAAGGTCGGTAAGGGCCCTGTGAACGATGGTCGCGCCCAATTGGGACTTGATATCGTCCCCGATAATGGGCAGATTCTTTTCCTCGAACCTGCGGGCCCAGGAAGGGTCGCTGGCGATAAAAACCGGCATGTTGTTGACAAAGCCCACCGATGCCTCCAAGGCGCATTCGGCATAGAATCGGACGGCCTGTTCTGAGCCTACCGGAAGATAATTCACCAGGATATCCGCCCCCGAGTCGCGAAGGACCCTTACGACCTCCTTTTTGTCGGGTTGGGGAAGGTCCGCCGGAAGGAAGGTGAGGTTTTCATCGAACTCTTTCATATGCTCGGAGAACCCATCCAGGATGCGGCCCATGCGCACCCTTGTCCCCGTCAGCTCGATATCTCTGCAAAAAATTTTCGTGCAGTTGGGCAGCTCGAAAATGGCCTCGGCCACATCCTTGCCCACTTTTCTTCGATCAATGTCGAAGGCGGCCACCACCTGGATTTGCCCGGGCATGTATCCGCCGATCTCCCAGTGCATGAGCCCGATGGCATCTTCCGGGACCTTATCGCGATAGTAATTGATGCCCTGGATCAATGAACTGGCGCAGTTCCCAATTCCAACAATGGCAATTCGGATGTCCTTCATCAGATGCCTGTCTCCTTTCTTCTGCCTGGAAACGACGCGTGCCGCTGGCACGGACAGAAGCGACACAATTTCTGTAAATCGGTAGTGGTCAATATGGCTTTGAATCAGTGCAAGTAACCGTTTTCCCTGAACCACTGGACCGCATCCCGGAGTGCATCCATGATCGGGCGGGAGTTGAGCCCCAGTTCCTGTCTGGCTTTTTCCGTGGAAAAATACATCCTCTTCTTAGCCAACCGGACCCCGTCCACGGTGACCAGAGGTTCCCCGCCCCGTGTCAGCCGGGCCCAGCCCTCCATCAGGTAGGCTACGGGAAGAACCAGATCATGCTTCAGCCGGAAGCGGGGCTCTGGACAACCGGTGACATGGGAAAGATCGGTCAAAATCTCCTTCAGGGTCATATTGCTGCCGCCGAGGATATAACTCTGGCCTATTTTCCCGTAATCAAACGCCAGCATATGCCCATGGGCCACATCCTCCACGTGAACCATATTCAACCCGGTATCGACATAGGCCGGCATCCGGCCGGAAGCGGCCTGGAGAATCATGTTCCCGGTAGGAGTCACCTTGGCGTCCCTCGGCCCGACGGGAGTCGAGGGGTTGACGATCACCGCGGGGAGTCCCTGTTCTTCGATCATCCGCCGGACCTCCCCTTCAGCCAGGAATTTGGAACGCTTGTAATGGCCGATCATATCCTCCAGGGTCACCGGGGTCGTCTCGTCCGCGGGACTGCCGTCCTTCAGAAGCCCGAGTGTGGCCACACTGCTGGTGTAGACGATCCTTCCGACTCCGGCCTTCAGGGCGGCCTGCATGATATTCCTGGTACCGTCAACATTGGTCCGGTACATTTCTTCCGGATTGGGCACCCAGAGACGGTAGTCTGCGGCCACATGAAACAGGTTTTCACATCCTGCGAGGGCTTTCTCCAGGGAATCCCGGTCTTCCAGGCGGCCCAATACCGTCTCGACCTCCAGCCCTTCCAGGTTGCGCGGATCGCTTGTCGGACGAAGCAGCGCCCGCACCTCGTGTCCGGCTCGCAGAAGCTCACGAACCACTGCGGACCCTATAAATCCGGAACCTCCCGTAATCAAAGTCTTCATAAGGCTAGTTTCCCGTCCGAGTTTTCGGAGACATTCAGCCTCTTGCAACAAAAATTTTGCGGAAATAGAGCTCTGTGGCCGGGGCCCCAATCCCCCCGGGACCTGATCTCCAGGAGATGATAATTTCTTCAGAAAAGATAAAATCTACTAAATGATAGCTCTATTTTTTTCGCTGGCAACTATCTGGGGCAAAGAAGATTGGCCCCAATCGCTTCATTGCAGCTTAAGGGGTGGGAGAGAGCCCCGCGAAAATAAAATTCACTGCCATTTTCTGTATATCGAGATGAAAAGGGTTATACTGTATCTTTGATAATTCCAAGATTCGGGCGACCTTTTTTGCAGATCTTCTCCTCATGAGTCAAACCTGGAACTTAGAAGCGCGTTTTTCCCGGTCTGGAAAAGCGGGAACGGTTCAGGGAGTCTTCTCTCCCCGAGGCAGGCTTCAAAACGGAGAAAAATGGGAATGGACAAAGGCATTTTCTTTTTGAATCCCCCCTCCTACGAAGGATTCGACGGCGGAGCGGGCAGCCGGTATCAGGCCAGACGGGAGGTGCGATCCTTCTGGTATCCTACCTGGCTCGCCCAGGCCGCAGCTCTTTGCTCACGAAGTCGTCTTCTTGATGCCCCGGCTGAGGGACTTTCCGTCGAGGATTCATTGGATGCGGCAAAAGGTTTCGATATTCTGATCATCTACACCAGCACTCCCGGCTTTGCCAATGACGCCCGCCTCGCCGAAAAATTCAAGCAGGAAAACCCCGGATCCCTTGTCGGGATGGTCGGGCCCCATTGCACGGCTCTGGCGGAGGAGTGTCTGCGCGCGTGCAGCTCCCTCGATTTCGTGGCTCGCGGTGAATTCGACCATACCCTCCTGGACATCGCGGGAGGCAGGGATTTCACCGAAGTGGACGGCATCTCCTTTGCTGCTGGGGAAAAGATTATCCACAATCGGGATCGAACCCAGATCACCGACATGGACTCCCTGCCATCGGTATTGGAAGTCTATAAACGTGACCTCAGAATCGAGAATTATTTCATCGGCTACCTCCTGCACCCCTATCTTTCCATCTATACCGGGCGAGGGTGTCCCGGCCGATGTTCCTTCTGCCTCTGGCCCCAGACCATCGGAGGACGCAGCTACCGAAGCCGTTCGGTCGAATCCGTGGTCGCAGAAATGACCCGGGCCAGGGAGATGTTCCCCCAGGTAAAGGAGTTTTTCTTCGATGACGATACCTTTACCGCGGATCCTGCTCGAGCCGAGGCCATTGCCCGCGGCCTGAGGAAACTGAACATGACATGGTCCTGCAGCGCCCGGGCCAACGTTCCGGAAAAGACGCTGAAAATCATGAAGGAAAGCGGCCTTCGCTGCATCATGGTGGGAATAGAATCGGGGAGCGAGGAAATTCTGAAAAACATCCGGAAAGGGATCACAACCTCCCAGGCCAGGGAGTTCCTGAAGATCTGCAGAAAACTGAAGATCCTGACCCATGCAACATTTATGGTGGGTTTGCCCGGGGAGTCCCGTGACACACTGCGGCAAAGCATCCGCTTCGCCAAGGAGCTCGACCCCGACACCATCCAGGTCTCCATCGCCAGCCCCTATCCGGGTACGGAATTCTTTCAGCAGGCGGTTGAGAACAACTGGCTGGTCAAATCGGATCTTGTCTCCTGCTCAGGGGTGCAGCAGGCCTCGGTAGAATATCAGGATCTGACCAAGGAGGAGATCTTCAAGGCGGTAGAGGTTTTCTACAACAAATTTTATTTTCGTCCCAAACCGATCCTTCGCATCATGCGAACCATGATCGGCGACCGGGAGGTCTGCCGCCGCCGGTTGCATGAGGCCCGGGATTTCCTGAGCTTCATGCGCAACCGCAAAAAGGCCGATTCGTAGGGACCGGAGTGGTTCGGAAAAATCAATGCCCATCCGGATTCCCGGATGGGCATTGATTTTTCCCTCATATTGCGGCGGTTGCGCGACACCGGCTATCGCATCCCGCAAACCTCCTCCTTTCGAGCCTCGGATTTTCGCGTACCTACCCCGCCCAGGTTGGCCCTTATCCCCTTGAGAGGATGGGTGACCGAATCCATGACGGCGGTGGTCTCAAATCCGCAGTGCACCATGCAATTGGCACATCGGGAGTCCTTGCCGGCTCCGAAGCGATCCCATTCGGTGGTTTCCATCAATTCCCGGTAGGTGGCGGCATAGCCGTCATTGAGCAGGTAACAGGGCCTCTGCCAACCGAAAATATTTCTGGTAGGTGTGCCCCAGGGAGAGCAGGCATACTCCTCCTCTCCGGTCAGGAACCGCAGATAGAGGCTGCTGTGGTTGAACTTCCACCCTTTGCCTCGCCCCAACTCGAAGATTCCCCGGAACAGCTCCCGTGTGCGGTCCCTGGCCAGGAAATGTTCCTGGTCGGAGGCATTTTCGTAATTGAATCCGGGAGAGATCGTCATTCCCTCAATGCCCAGGGACGTCAGGAAATCAAAGAGCCTTGCAGCTTGTTCCGGCTTTTCCCCGTCGAAAAGGGTGGTGTTGGTGGTCACCCGGAAGCCCCTGCCGGTCAACAACCGGATGGCGGCGACCGCCTGGTCGAAAACACCATCCATGTTGGCCATGGCATCATGTCGCTCGGCGAGGGCGTCAAGGTGGACATTGAAGGTAAGATAAGGAGAGGGAGAAAATTCATCGATTCTCTTGCTCACCAGAAGAGCATTGGTGCACAGGTAGACGAATTTTTTCCGGGCTTGCAGCTCCCGAACGATGACAGGCATATCGGGATGCAGCAAGGGCTCGCCGCCGGGGATGGAGACCACCGGTGCTCCGCACTCTTCGGCAGCGTTGAGGCATTCCTCGACGCTCAGGCGTTTTTTCATGACTTCTGGCGGATAGGATATCTTCCCGCATCCGTTGCAACGAAGGTTGCAGGCGAAAAGAGGCTCGAGCATGAGCACCAGGGGAAATTTCCGGTTACCCGAAATCAACTGTTTGAAGATATAGGCCCCGATTCGAGCCTTTTGAACGGCAGGGATTCCCAAAACATATTCCTTTCATTTCAACAATTCCCGGGGCCGCAGTTCCGGACATCCCGGGGGAAAAGCCATTGTGTCGGAGTTGCCCAGCTTAAGATATCCCTCCCCACGCAGGGAGTTTGGGATGGTGGGCGGCCACACCAACGGAACAAGGTAATGCTCTAATTCTCCACAGGAAAGCACAAAGGTCAAGAAACTGGTAAGACGCGCCTTCTCGCAGATTACCGAAAACCGTTACGGTCCGGCGAGGGAGTCGCACAACTGTCCCAGCAAGTCGAGGGACTTTCTCCAATCCTGGCGTTTTTCAGGAACAGGCGGCAGGGCCTTGAATATCCCTCTCAGTTCCCTGCAGGCGGCTACGGAATCTCCGGTCGCGAGAAGGGCCGAGGCCAGGCCGAGGCGGTTTTCGATAACCGGAGCGATTTCCACGGCTGCCCGGTAATGACTGACGGCCCTGGAAGGGTCCCCTATGCTCACCGGAAATCCGGGCGCCTGAAGGTAAAGATCGCCGAGAACCCGATCCGGGCCTCCCTGGTCCACCTCCGGGGACAGTCTGAGTGCGGCCCGGGCTTCCCTTTGAATGACTGGAACCATCCCCAACCCTTTCAGGGGCTCCTTTTCGGCCTTCAAGCCGGCCAGAACCGCATAAAGGTAATGGGCCAGACCGTTGTCTGGAAATTGCTTCGATATCCTTGCCGCCAGATTCAATCCCTCACCGGCATCGGCCAGGGCGGATGAGTTGTCCTTCTGCTGGGCGAGAAACCCATAACAACTCGCCGCCTTCAGGACCATTTCCGGTCCGGATCCGGGACTCCCCCATTTACGGGCCTGTTCCCGACTGCAGGGTTCCCACAGCGCAAAGGGCTCCACGGAGGGCCGAACGGACTCACCCCTCCTTTTTTCTCCGGGAACTCCCCTGCCGGCAACGGGGGCACAGGCTGAAAAAAGAAGGCACAAAAGTGCCATACCCGCCCCTATCCAAAGGCTCCGAGGGGAGTCCGGCTTATGGGCCGCAAGTCTCATCGACTTTCTTTCTCAGGGTGTTCAAAGAAGGGTCCGGGAGGGCGAAACCGTCGGTTTGAAGGACCTTGAGCAAATTCGCCGCCGCGGGGTCCTTTTCCATCCCGGCCAGGGCGGCTTCCAGTTTCTTCGCCGCTTCTGAGGGAGTTCCGAACCAGACAACCGGATCCGAGGGGATCTCCCTTTTCAGAACGGCTTTGAGTCCTCCCGCCATCGGAAGGCTCTGCAATGCCTGGTACTGAGGACTGTCGAGAACCACTCCGGCTTCCTGGCCGTGGGAGGTGGCCCGAAGGGAGCGCAGGGGCTGGTAAGTACCGGCCAGTTCGAAAGGAATTCCGCCCGGCTTCAGGCCGAAAAGAATGCACGAAGCCGAAGCCTTCTCGAAAAGCATCGTCCCCCTGACCGTTCCCCGGAGAAGTTTCCACTGGTCCGGGCCTTCCTTACGGGTTACCAGGGTCCAGGATCCCTTCGCCATGCCCCCCGGGCGGGTCGAGGCAATTGGCGTCAGGGAGAGGCGTGACGCGTTTTGGAGGTAGAAACCGAGACTCACAATCCCCCATTGGGGTGGGGAGTCCTTCAAAAAGGCCATGGCCTTGTCCAGATCGTTGAAGTAATGCCCACTGCCCACCGCCACGGTTCCGGTTTTCTCCTTCAGGTAAGCGGCGAGGGAATCCATGACCGGTTGGGCATCCCGGGTGGTGCCGGGCTGCCCTGGCTGGATAATGACGAACCCCTCCCTGCCCTCTCCGTGGGCGGGTCCGGCGAGCAGGGGAAAAAGACAAAGCACCAGAAGTATAAATTTGGCCGAGCTGCGCATCACTTACCTCAAACCGGATTTACCGCTGATTTTGAGAACTGCGGGAAGAACGAGGAGGCAGGCCAGCATGGTCGAGAAGGATCCGACTACCATCAAGATGCCGAGGCTCTCCAGGCCCCGATGATGGGCAAGCAGGAGGCCCCCGAAACCGATGATGGTCGTCGTGAAACTCAGCGCCACGGCAGTCGGAGTACTGGTGGAAAAAAGACCCGTGTTGTTGTCGAGTTCCCGCCAGCGGGCAAGAAAATGCACCCCACCGTCGACACCGATGGCAATCAGGATGGGAATGGCGAAAAAGTTGGCCAGATTGAAATTCCAACCGAACCACCCCATCATTTCGAGCAGCCAGAGCATCCCCACCCCCAGGGGCACGAGGGCCAGAAAAACGTAACGCACTGAGCGGGAATACGCAACTAGAATCAAACTGACCAGCAGCAGGGTCAGCCCGGCCGCAAAGAGAAAGGTGCGGCGCATCAGGCGAGCCGATTCCAGAACACCGATGGGAACGCCGGTCACCTGGGGATCGACCTTCCGCAGATCCTGCACGAAGCGTGATAATTTTGCAAAATCCCATACGTTTTGACTCGGGGATACCTTTACCTGAAAGCGGCCGTCTTTCCCGACGAAGATATCCCGCAGTACCGGCGGCAGGTCCACGGGGGTAACCTGCGGCGCGGTCAGCCAGGTTTTCAGCTGACGAAGGTCCTTACCCACTTCCCCCGCCAGCCGGTCCTGCATCTCCCCGAGTCGACCGGCCCGAGCCGGGTCCTCTTTCAGGAGTTCAAGGGAGGTATCCAGGTGCCCGAGGCATTTTTCAATGGTCGCCACCTCACTTCCCCCTCCGGCGGCGAACACCTTTTCTTCAAGTCCTTCCAGGGTACCGGAGAGCTCCTCCAGAACCGCCCGCAAAGAGGCAGCCGAGGGCGCGGGAGGGTCGACGATGGTGGCAGGGGCTTCCAGCGCCCGGGCGGCTTCGGCGAAAAGGGTCGCCTTTTCCCCCTGCTCCTTGGGGAGATAATCGTCGATGCTCTCTATTTTCCCCACGCTTGGGAATTTCCCGAGGGTCTGCCGTAACTCCCGCACCTTCTCCAGGCTGCCGGCGGTGAACACGGCATACCAGGTCGACTCATCGGTAGAGTCGATCAGAAGATGCTCATATTTGACCGACTCCAGTCCTTTGGCCTGCAATTTAAGCAGGTTGAAGTCGAAGCGGACCCGGGAGAGGCCCGGGAGGGCCAGAAGGGTCATTGCACCAAGGAGACAGAGAATGAGTCGGGGTCTGGAGGTGAAGCGTTCGAGAAAGGGCAGCGCAACAAGGGGCCGGGGCGAAAGGGGAAAGAGTTTTTTGTCCCCGGCCTTCAAAAGAAGGGCCGGAAGTACCGTCATCATGGCCACAAGACAGAGCAGAATACCTGTGCCGCCGATCAGGCCGAGCTCCGCGAGCCCCCGGAAATCCGACCCCAGCACCGAATAAAAGGCACAGACCGAGGTCAGGGCTCCCAGAATGATTCCCGGGCCGGTCATGAAAAGGGAGGTGCGAACCGCCTGCGGGACATTCAGTCCCTCCTTCCGTCCTTCGACGAAACGCGTGACGATATGCACCCCGAAGTCGACCCCGATCCCCACGAGAACCAGGGCAAAGACGATCGAAAGCAGGTTCAGCTCACCGGGGGCTACCGTAGCGAAACCAAAGGTCCAGGCCATGGCCAGGGCCAGGGTGCCCATAAGAAGTACCGGGCGGAGCCACCCGTGAAGAACGGCGACGAAAAGAAGACCCACCAGGATGAAGGCGATTATGGAGGCCCGGGTCATATCCCTGTTGGTGGTCTCCATTTCGTCGGCCTGAAGAACAGGCCTGCCTGTCAATCCGGCGCTGGTTCCCGGATATTCGGCCCGGGTGGTGTCCAGGGCCTGGCGAACGGTGGCCAGGGGCTTGCCGATGACGTCCATGGAACCGTAATCCTTGGCCGGCAGAATCCGCAGGATCAGAAACCGTTTGTTTCGGGTGAAAAAATAGCGGCTGCCGAAGGAGGAGAGGTCGGGAAGGATGGTTTTCGGGCTCTTCCCCCGAAGGAAATCTTCCATATTCCCGAGAAAGCCGTCAATTGCCTTGAGGGCTGTTCCGGCCACCTCCGGGTCCATCCCTTTCCCCGATTCGTAGCCGCCGCCCAGAAGGCCATTCAGTCTTGTCAACATACCGGTCAGGCTGCCATCCTGGAGCCAGGCGTTGAGACTTGGCGCCAGAGAGGTCACGGTGTCGGTGAGGGTTTTCGCTTGTTCGGGAGAGGCGAAGTACAGAGCCCCCGGTCCGAGGTCCAGGGCCGACATCCTGTAATAAACGTCCTGGATCTGGTCGGGATGCTCATGGAGGCGCCGAGCGAGGCTGTCGGCAAACCCCTCGGCCTTTTCCATCCCCGCCCGGGAGGCGTCGGCCTGAATGACCACGTAAAGGTATTCCTGGTCGCCAAAGTTCTTCAGGACTTCGAGATACCTTTTCTGATAAGGGACCTTAGGGGAAACAAGGTCATCCTCGTTGCTGTTAAGACGAAGGAAAAGCGAGGAGAAGAGAACCCCGGCCAGAGCCAGGACCAGCCCCGTCACGATAATGGCGCCGGGATAGCGGGACACGAGCCGCCAGAGCCACCCCAGAGCCTTCCCTGAAGAATCTGAAGACTTCATGCGCTTTTGGCGGTTCGAATCGCAAGGTCCTTGGTCGTAGACCAGGCCGAGCCCGGAAAGCGGTGGGCTACCTTGAGCACCGACTCCATGGCTTCGAGAAACCGATCCGCATCGGCCTTGTCAATGACGAGGGGGGGGAGGATCTTGACGGTATCCAGGCCGTGACCGGCGACCTGGGTGAGGATATTGTGCTTGTCCAGAAGCGGCATGGTGATCATCTGGCAGAAAAGGTCGTGGTTCATCTTGTGCAGCAGTTTCCATCCCGCTTTGAGAGTCAGGCTTTTCGGCTCACCGAACTGCATCCCTATCATGAGTCCCAGACCGCGAACCTCCTGAAGGAGTTCGTAGCGCCCGGCCAGCTCCTCGAGGCCATTGCGAATATGTTCTCCCATTTCGGCGGCCCGCCCGACCAAACCTTCCTCCTCCAACACCCGCAAAGTGGCCAGACCGGCAGCCATGGCCAAGTCGTTCTGCCCGAAAGTGTTGGAATGGGCGAAACACCTCTCCATGCTGTCGAACATCCGGGCGTGGAGCGCCCGTCTGGTTATAATGGCTCCGACGGGGATGAACCCCCCGGAAAGAGCCTTGGAAACCACCATGATGTCGGGGACGACTTCCCAGTGGTTGACGGCAAACATTTTCCCGGTACGGCCGAACCCCGTCTGGACCTCGTCGGCGATGAACAGGGTCCCGTATTTGTCGCACAGCCGGCGAACGCCCGGCAGATAGTCTGCATCGGGGATGAAAACCCCTTTGCCCTGAACGGGCTCCACGATGAAGGCCGCAATGTCCTCGCCGGCCAGGGCCGTCTCGAGGGCTCCGAGGTCGTTGAAAGGCACGGGTATGCAGCCCGGTAGAAGGGGTTCATTTCGTTCACGAAATTCTTCATTGCCGTTGACCGACAGGGCGCCAAGGGTCAGCCCGTGGAAGGCCCTGCTGCAGTAAACGACCTTACTTCTCCGGGTGGCCTGCCGGGCGAGCTTCAACGCACCCTCCACGCTTTCGGCACCGGAATTGGTAAAAAATACGGCATCCAGGTCTCCCGGGGTGATGGAGGACAAAGCCTCGGCCAGAAGGCCCGCAATCCCTCCGACATCCATCTGGACCATATTCGCCGGATTGCTGTCGAGCATCTCGTGCAGAACCCGGGCTACCAGAGGATGATTTCGGCCGATATTGAACACACCGAATCCGGCGAGGAAATCGAGAACTTCGTTCCCGGCGGCGTCGGTCAGCACGGCCCCTTTGGCTGAGGCATAGTTTCGGTTGAATCCTATGACCTCCAGCACCCTGACAAACTGGGGGTTGATGAAGCGCCGGTGCAAATCGTAGGTTTCATTCAGACGGGCCTTTACGAGCGAGACGATGTCCATATCCTTCTTCACTGCTCCATGGGGGTAACTTTCAGCCTGGCATGGCGGCCCGAAGACAGGACCGAGTTCCCGTCTCCTGGGCTCTCCCGCCAGCTGAAAAAATCAATTATGGTCTTTTTCGAAAAATTTTAAAAGAGAATGTTTTAACTTTTTTTCCATCCTTAACGCGGATAATCGTGGCTGCTCTCCTCCTGGAGGAACCCGGCCCGCCTTCCCCCCGGACGGCCTGAAGCCCTTGAAGTCGAAAGGGTTGCTGATAAGCTTGGGGTAATAATGGCCTGATGGCGTCGCAAAAACTCACCAACTGCTGCGTTGCTGCAATTGCTCTTGCTGCTTCGATGTACCTAAGTACGCCTCATTGCTCGACAATTGCGCGCATTGCATTTGGCGCTTTTTGCTTAGCCATCCACTATTTATGCTTTCTTGCGAAAGCATCATGGCCTGCAACACGCAAAGAAAAGGAGGGCAAACCTCCCTCTGGGTAAAAAATTCACCCGCAGGGTTGCATATTTACCGTTTAGTTTATAAATTTTAAGGTCTAAGAAACTATCGACCTCCGCCAAACTGGATCATATTAACAGCAGATTTCCCGGCCGTTCAAGGCTTTTATCGCAGGTTTCCTCTCATGAAAATGAAGTTCACCGATTTTAGGAAGCAGTCCAAAAAATCGGGATTTATCCCGGTGGGGGAAAAAAGATTCCCGCCTCCGGGCCTGAAGCGCTCGGCGAGGGAATCCAGCCTCGACCCCGCCGATGGCCCCCCGGACGGATGGAGTCCCCCCACGGAGGTGGTGCGGGCGGAAACCGCCGGTTTCTGTATGGGGGTGATCCTGGCTCTTCAGATGCTGGACTCCCTGATTCGGGAAAAATCCGACCCCGGCACGATATGCACCCTGGGTCCGATTATACACAACCCGCAGGTTCTGGATGAATATGCCCGCAAAGGGGTGGTCACAGCCGAATCCCCCCATGACATTCCGGCGGGAGCAACGGCCGTCATCAGGGCTCACGGCGTGCCCAAACGGGTGAAGGAAAAACTCCAGGAAGGCGGAATCCCTGTAATCGACGCGACCTGTCCCAAGGTAAAAAAGGCCCAGTTGCTTATCGAAAAGCAGGCCCGGGAGGGCCGCATGCTTCTCCTGTACGGAGAGGAAAGCCATCCCGAAGTCAAGGGGCTGCTCAGTTACGCCGAAGCGGGAGCCTTCGTCTTCGACAGCCGAGAAAAACTTGAGGAGTTCTCCCTGGCGCCCGGAAAGGCCTACTGCCTGGCCGCCCAAACCACCCAAGACAGGAAAACCTTCGAGCACATCAGCGCCAAACTAACCAGGCGTTCGGAGCTGGACGTCGCCGTTTTGGAAACCATTTGCGACGCCACGAGGCATCGGCAGGAAGAGGCGGTACGGATCGCACGGGATGTCGATTTCATGGTGGTCGTGGGGGGCTTCAACAGCGGCAACACCCGGCGCCTCGTTCAGGTGATCGCCGCCGGGAACACTCCGGTACTTCACGTCGAGAATCCGGTGGAGCTGCCCCTGGAGAAAATGAAAAAATTTGCCAGGATCGGCCTGACGGCAGGCGCCTCAACCCCGAAAAGGGTGATCGATCAAATCCAGAGCATCCTCGAAAGGCTCCCAGGAAATGGGTAACGGGAGCCTTCACGCGCCTCCTTTCCCCTCGGGGAGCATCTGGCTTATTCCGGAGGACCCATGAGCAGTCTGCTTCAGAAAGTGTCGTCTCCCGCCGACCTCAAAGCCCTCTCCCTTCCCGATCTGGAGTCGCTGGCCGGGGAGATTCGCGAAGAGATCATCGACACCGTCTCGCGCACCGGCGGGCACCTGGCCAGCTCCCTCGGGGTTGTGGAGCTGACCCTCGCCCTGCATCGGGTCCTGAAGCCCCCCGCCGACAAAATCATCTGGGACGTCGGCCACCAGGCCTACGCCCACAAGCTGATCACCGGCCGCCGGCAGCGACTTCTGCACCCTGCGGCAGCTCGGCGGCATCAGCGGCTTTCCCAAGCGCGGCGAGAGCCCCTATGACTGCTTCGACGTCGGCCACTCCTCCACCTCCATCTCCGCCGCCCTGGGGATGGCGGCCGCCCGCGACGCCGTGGGCGGCGAGGAGAAGATCGTGGCGGTCATCGGCGACGGCTCGCTCACCGCAGGGCTCGCCTTCGAGGGGCTCAACCAGGCCGGGCACCTGAAGAAGGACCTCATCGTGGTGCTCAACGACAACGAGATGAGCATCTCGCCCAACGTCGGGGCGCTCTCCTCGTTTCTGAGTCGCAAGATGACCTCGGATTTCTTCCTGCGGCTCAAGAAGGAGACCGAGCAGGTGCTCAGCCACGTGCCGCGCTTCGGCAGGGACCTGCTGAGCCTGGCGCGCCGGGCCGAGGACTCGCTCAAGGGCTTTCTCACCCCGGGGATGCTCTTCGAGGCCTTCGGCTTCAACTATGTCGGCCCCCTCAACGGCCACCGGCTGGAGGAGCTCACCGAGGCGCTGCAGAACGTGGTGCGGCTCAAGGGGCCGGTGCTGGTCCACGTGCTGACTCAAAAGGGTAAGGGCTACGCCCCGGCGGAGAAAAATCCCTCGCTCTTCCATGGGGTGGCCCCCTTTGACCGCGACAGCGGCGAGGTCAAAGCCGCCAGGACGGGCGCGGCGAGCTACACCGCGGTCTTCGGCCGCACGCTGGCGCAGATGGCCGAGCAGGATGAGCGCATCGTCGCCATCACCGCCGCCATGTCGGAAGGGACGGGCCTGAAGGAGTTCGCCCGGCGCTTCCCCGAGCGCTTCTACGATGTGGGTATCGCCGAGCAGCACGCGGTCACCTTCGCCGCAGGGCTCGCCTGCCACGGGCTGCGTCCGACGGTGGCGGTCTACTCCACCTTCCTTCAGCGCGCCTACGACAGCGTGCTGCACGACGTATGCCTGCAGAACCTGCCGGTCACCTTCGCCATGGACCGCGGTGGGCTGGTGGGCGCCGACGGGCCCACCCACCACGGGGTGTTCGACTACTCGTACCTGCGCCACATGCCGAACCTGACCTTTGTGGCCCCGCGCGACGAGGTGGAGCTGCGCCGGGCGATGGCGACGGCGCTTGCGGCCGAGGGGCCCTTCGCCTACCGCTACCCGCGCGGAAGCGGCCTGGGGCTGGACCTGGAAGCAACGGCCGAGCCGCTGCCGGTGGGCCGGGGCGAGAAGCTGCGCGAGGGGAGCGACGGGGTCATCGTCGCCGTTGGGGTGTGTGTGCACGAGGCGCTGGAGGCGGCCCGGATTCTTGAGGCCGAGGGGCTGTCGCTGGCGGTTCTCGACGGGCGCTTTATCAAGCCCCTCGACCGGGAGCTGATCTGTGCCGAGGCGAGGCGCACCGGGACGGTGGTGACGGTGGAGGAGAACGTGCTGCAGGGGGGATTCGGCAGCGCGGTGCTGGAGCTGTTACAGGAGGAGGGGCTCGCCCCCAGGACGCTGCGCATCGGGCTGCCCGACGCCTTCATCGAGCAGGGCAGCCAGGCGGAGCTTCGGGCCGCCCACGGCCTGGACGCCGAGGGGATCGCCGGGCAGGTCCTGCGATTCTTCGGTCTCCCGGCCGAGGCCGAACCTCCGGCAAAGGTCACCTGCGTTTCAGGCCATGCTTCGGGGTAATTGAATTTTCGCAGTTGCCCGGGAACCGGAAAAGACCACTCATCCCTGACTTTCAGCCGTCCTACGTTCAAAGTCGAGCAGCCACTTTTTCGTGGACACCCCCTGCCCTCCTGAATATCCGGTCAGCCTTCCGCCAGCCCCCACCACCCGGTGGCAGGGAACGATGAGTGGAAAAGGGTTGAGTGCCAAAGCGTGGCCGACGGCACGGGCGGCACGGGGATGTCCGGTCTGTAGTGCCAGCGCCCCATAGGTGACGGTTTTCCCGAAGGCCACGTCACGCAACGCACCCAGTATTTTGATGGAGAAAGGTGACAGCGGTTGATAATCGAGAGGGAGGTCGAAATCCCTCCGCCTCCCAAGAAAGTATTCCTTCAATTGCCCCATCGCCTCCTCAGCCAACCCGCCGGAGCCGCACCGGTCCGTCGCCCCGACGGCCTCAAGGCATCGCTCGACCTCTTCTTCGGCCTCCGGATGAAAATGGACCTTCACAAGAGCCTCTTCATTCGCCACCACCCCAATCCATCCGAGGGGGGACTCCCAGAACGAAACATCCAACTTTCCTGTTTGCATCATCCCCTGTATTACTCCCGTCGCAGTAATTTCCTTTTAAACAGAGCCGCCGCCTCTCCGGCTTCGGGTACGCGGAAAAGAAGGCAGCAGAGGCAGTAGACGAGTAATCCGGCCAAAAGCGCTCCCGCCAGAACCGAGGCTTTAAGAACGAATTGGCCATGAGCCGCCCAGGGCCCCAGTCGAAGAATGAACCGGACGGCCACACCCATGACGGCCGCAGCGGGAATAACCCGAACCAGCGTATTGCCTACGGCAGTCAACCCCAACCGGCCCACCTTCCGCCGCAAGGCCCAAATCAGGACCAGGGAGTTGAAAACCGTGGCCAGAGTAAGAGCCGCCGCAAGTCCCGCATGCCTGAAAGGCCCCATCAGCAGAAGGCCGAGCCCCGCGTTGACCAGAAGGGTCAAAAAGGATATCCACACCGGGGTTCGGGTATCCTTCATGGCGTAAAAGGTCGGCACCACCACCCGGCTTACCCCCACGAAGAGCAGTCCGGGAGCATAGGCAGCCAGGGCCAGGGCGGTTTGGCGAACATCCTCGTAGCTGAAGGCTCCTCCCATGAAAAACAGGCTGTACACCGGAACGGCACAGAGCACCAGCCCGACCGCAGCCGGCAGTGTGACCAGTACGATCAGGGCCAGGGCAAACCGCAGCGATTCCTTCAGCCCTGCCTCGTCCCCCAGGGCCGCCTGCCGGCTCATGCGGGGAGCACCGCCTGTGCCAGGGAGACGATGAAGATCCCCTGAGGGAATTCAAACAGGCGCTGCCCGTAATAAAGGTAGGAAACGCTTCCCTGGGGCAGAAAAGAGGCCAGCAGCCGGGTCACCACCACATTGATCTGGTAAATGGCCACTCCGGCTATCCCCGGAAGCATCAGTCTGGCCATCCGAACCACCGCCGGATGCCTGAAATGAAAATCGAGGCGCAGACGGATGCCCTTTTTCTGCAGTATCGGGAATTGAATCAGGAGCTGGATTGCCCCGCCCAACAGGACGCCAATGGCCAAAGCCGTGATAGGAACACTGAAAACGGGCGACAGGACCAGGGCGCAGAGGATCATGCCGAGGTTGAGAAACAGCGGCGAGACGGCTGGCAGGAAATAATGCCCCATGACGTTTAGAATCCCCGTCAGGAGGGCCAGCAGGCTGACGAAAAAGATGTAGGGAAACATGAGGCGGTTCAGGAAATCGGTCAGTGCCAGTTTCCCCTGCACGTTCCGGAAACCGTAGCCGATGGCCTTGACGATCCAGGGTGAGGCGGCGATCCCGGCCAAAACAACCAGCACCATGACGAGCAGCAGCAGCGTCCAGCAGATATTAGCCACCCTGCCGGCTTCCTCCTCACCCTGGCGATGATACACGTCGGCAAATGTCGGCACAAAGGCCGCAGTGAGGGATCCCTCGGCAAAAAACCTGCGCAGCAAGTTTGGGATGGTAAATGCCATGAAAAAGGCATCGGTACCGAATCCGGCGCCGAACAGGGAGGCCACAATCATGTCCCGCGCCAGACCGGCGACCCGACTCAGGCCCGTAGCAAGACCCATGATCCCTGTTGCCTTGGATATCTGTTTTTTTTCGGACATAAAGGCCAATCCTGTGGCCCACTGAAATCTCAGCGGGACCGCAACCCCTTTCGCGTCGGGCAGGCCCGCCCGGAAAATAAATGGGATAGGCCGCAAAAAAGGGATTATATATAATTAATTCATCTTCTAGGCCATGTAACTATCCGATGACATGGGATTTTGAGCTTCCAATTGGATTTTTTTTAGCTTGACTGACCGAAGTGACGATGCTATAAAACTCCAGTAGGCAACGTATTGCCGAACACATCAATAGCAAATCGGAGGACTATCTTGGCCAATCACAAGTCAGCTATCAAGCGGAACAAGCAGAACGCGGTCCGGAACGCCCGCAACACCCACATCCGTTCCACCATGAGAACTTTCGTCAAACAGGTCCGCGAGGCGGTGGCCGGCGGCAATTTCGAGACCGCCCGGACAGCTCTGGAGCGGGCCGTTCCCTATATCGACAAGGCTGCCAGCAAAGGGGTCATTCACAAAGCTACCGCCAGCCGCAAAATTTCCCGCCTGAGCAAACTGGTGAATTCCCTTCAGCAGCAAGCCTGAACCGGCATCTTCCTGCATTCCAATTACAACAAAGGGGCTCTTGGGCCCCTTTTTCTTTGCCCTTCAATCCGCCATTTCCTGCTCTGCGATATTCAGAACGAGTTTGTCCAGCAAGGCAGCGGGGTGGGCCCCGCTCGACTTGAGAGCGAGGTCGGTTTCGAGGAAAAGCTCGAAAGCTCCGCGGTAGCCTTTTCTTGTAAACTGCCCGGCCTGGGCAATCAATCCATCGAGAAAGTAGGGGTTTACCCCGATCCGACTGGGCATTTCCTTCCTGCCCACGCCCTGGTCGAGCAGTTCACGTGTTATCCATAACTGACGGAAATGCCGAACCATCATGGAGAGGAGCAATAAGGGCGCCATCCCTTCATCGAGCAGGCGGTTGAGCAAAAACAAGGCCCGGGAGCGATCCTTTCGCCCCAGGGCATTGGTCAGGTCGAAAATGCTGTCCACCCTGGCGTCGGAAACGATCTCGGCCACATCGGCCACGTCGGCAAGATCTTTTTCTCCGAGAAAAGTGCGAAGCTTTGAAAGTTCGCCATGGATTTCCTGAAGGTTGGTCCCCACACGTTTCGAAAAAAGAGCCAGAGCATCCTCAGTGAAGGAGAATCCGGCCTCCCGTGCCAAATCCTTGACAGAGCTCGGAATCTGATTGTCATAGAGCTTCTTGAATTCCACCAAATCTCCGTGTTTGCGGAATTCCTGAAAAAACTTCTTTCGGCCGTCAATTTTGTCGGCGGTAAAGGCCAGTGTCGTCTCGGGAGCGGGGTCTTTGAGGTAGGGGAGGAACTTGTCGAGCTCGGAGGCAGGAAAATGCTGGGCATCCTTGACCAGGACCAGGCGGTGCCGGGAGAAGACAGGGAGGGTCACGGCATTGTCGAGGATGGTTTCGGGCCGGCTTTCGCGGGCGTGATAAAGGTTGAAATTGAAATCCCGGGCTTCCGCGGGAACTGTCGTCTCCCTTAGAAGACAGAGCGCACGTTCCAGGAAAAACCTCTCTTCTCCGTAAAGAAAAAGCAGAGGGGGGAACGTGCCCTTTTCCAGCGCTCTTTTCAGTTCAGGATAGGTCATGCCTGAGCTTCCCTCGCCAGATGAGATTCAGAAGTTATCCATAACGCGGGAGAAGAGTTCCTGTGAAACCCGCTTACTGAGAACGCCGATTGCGGCTGCCTCGTTGTCCTGCTGAAGGGACTTGTTCTGATTTGCCGGATAGGTCTCCGTCCAGGCAACCTCTCCCTTCCAAAGGACGGCCCCGCCACGGCTGCGCCTCAGGGTGGCCTCGACGCTCATGCTGGCCCGGTATTCGAGTATCGTGTCGTTGCGGTCGTAGGAAATCGCCTGGGTGGTGTATTTCGTCACCTCTCCGGACAGAACGGCATCGGCTGCGACGGGGTCCTCGAGCAACTCCAGGTGTCTCCCGAGGAGAAACTGATCGGTAACCGCGTTGGTGACCTCGTTCTCCAGGAAAGCCTTGTAGGTTTTGTTGGCGAACATCCGAATGTGGAGGGTATGAACATCCCCCGGCAGGACATCGCCGCGTCCTGACAGGTGGTATCCGCATCCTCCCAGGAAGAGGAGTACGGCCCCGAGAAGAAAAACGAGACGCCGCATCAGGAAACCACCACGTTGACCAGACGGCCGGGCACCACGACCACCTTGCGTACCGTTTTCCCCTCCAGGAATCGAATCACGTTATCCTCGCCGAGCGCGGCTTTCTTGACCGCATCGTCATCGGCATCGGCCGGCACGGTGACTTTCCCGCGAACCTTGCCGTTCACCTGAACGACGATGGTTTTTTCTTCCTCCACCAGCGCCTGAGCATCCCAGGCCGGCCAGCCGGCCTCAGCGACCCCGGTTCCGTGCCCGAGGGCGCTCCAGAGCTCTTCGGCGATATGGGGGACAAAGGGAGCGAGGAGGCGGACAACGGCCTCGATGGCTTCCCGCAGCACCCCGGGATATTGCCCCTTGGCTTCAAAGGCGTAGATGCCGTTGACCAGTTCCATGACGGCGGCGATGGCGGTATTGAAATGAAAGCGGCCGTCGATGTCCTCGGTGACCTTCCGAATCGTGCGGTGAGTCAACCGGCGCAACACCTTCCCCTCCCCGGACGGGTCCGGGTCGATCTCCCGACCCCGGACCTGCTCCAGGTTGTCGCAGACCAGCCCGCCAGACCCGGTGCAGAAAACGAAAACATCCCTCGACGCCCTGCTCGTTCCATTCGAGATCTTTCTCCGGAGGGGCGGCGAAAAGGGCGAAAAGCCGGGCGGTATCGGCGCCGTACCGTTCGAATGAGGCTGTCGGGGTCGACCACGTTCTTCTTCGACTTGCTCATTTTTTCATTGCGGCCGACAACCGCCTCGCTGCCGCATTTGACGCACTTGCCCTCCACCACCTCCTCCGGGAAGAGCCACCCGTGGTTGGGGCAGGAGCGGGTCTCCATGCAGACCATCCCCTGGGTCAGAAGGTTGGTGAAGGGCTCATCGACGGCCATCATCCCCAGGTCCCGCAGGACCTTGGTGAAAAAGCGGGCGTAGAGAAGGTGCATGACGGCATGCTCGATACCGCCGATATACTGGTCCACCGGCAGCCAGTATTCCGCCGCAGCACGGTCCACAGGCCCCGAGGGGAAGTCGGGACAGGCATATCGGGCGAAATACCAGGAGCTTTCCACAAAGGTATCGAAGGTGTCGGTTTCCCGCCGGGCGGCCTCACCGCACTGGGGGCAGGTGACATTGAGAAAGCTGCTGCGGGCCAGGGGGCTTCCCCCCTCCCCGGTGAGTTCGACGTCCCGGGGCAGGACGACCGGCAAATCCTTCTCGGGCACCGGAACCACCCCGCAGACGTCACAGTAGATGATCGGAATCGGCGTCCCCCAGTAGCGCTGGCGCGAGACGCCCCAGTCGCGAAGGCGGAAATTGACCGTCTTTTTCCCGATCCCCTCCTTTTCAAGGAAGTCGGCGATTTTTTCCTTGGCTTCTTCGTTGTTCAACCCGTCGAAACGGTCGGAATTGGCCATGACGCCGGGGCCGGTCCAGGCCTCGGCCATCGTCTCCGGGCGCAGTTCTTCGCCTTCGGGCTGAATCACGACGCGTCAAGGGCAGGTCGTATTTACGGGCGAATTCGAAGTCCCGCTGGTCGTGGGTGGGAACGGCCATGACCGCACCGGTGCCGTAATCGGTGAGAACGAAATTGGCGAGATACACCGGCATCCTTCTGCGGGTAACAGGGTTGATGCAGTAGGACCCTGTAAAGACACCCTCTTTTTCAAAATCCTCGCTGGTTCGCCGGATCTTGTCCTGCTTCTTCACCTTGGCGATGAAGGCTTCGACCGCCTCCCGCGCCTCGGGTATGGTGAGCTCTGCGGCCATGGGGTGCTCGGGAGCCAGGCTCATGAAGGTGGCTCCGAAAAGGGTATCCTGACGGGTGGTGAAGACCCGGATGGTCTTCAGGGAGTTTTCCAGGGGAAAATCGATTTCGCAGCCGGTGCTGCGGCCGATCCAGTTGCGCTGCATGGTGAGCACCGGCTCAGGCCAGCCCTGAAGGTTCCAGGTCCGGTCGAGGAGTTCCTGGGCGTAGTCTGTGATCTTGAAAAACCACTGCTCCAGTTCCTTTTGTTCGACCTCACTGTCGCAACGCCAGCAGAGCCCGTCTTCCACCTGCTCATTGGCCAGGACCGTCTGGCAGTCGGGGCACCAGTTGACAAAAGAACTCTTCTTGTAGGCAAGCCCTTTTTCGAACATCCGGAGGAAAATCAGCTGTTCCCATTTGTAGTACTCGACGTCGCAGGTGGCCAGCTCACGGTCCCAGTCGTAGGACAGTCCCATCTTTTTCAACTGGGCGCGCATGTGGGCGATGTTCTCCATCGTCCATTTGGCCGGATGGACCCCATGCTGGATGGCAGCATTTTCTGCCGGCATGCCAAAGGCATCCCACCCCATGGGGTGCAGCACGTTGAAGCCCTGCATCCGCTTGAACCGGGCCACCACGTCGCCGATGGAATAGTTGCGAACGTGTCCCATGTGGATCCGTCCCGAGGGATAGGGGAACATCTCAAGAAGATAATATTTGGGGCTGCCGGGTCTCTCCGAAACCTTGAAGGACTTTTTTCCCTCCCAGATTTTTTGCCATTTGCTTTCGATGGTACCGGCTCAAGTAACGTTCTTCCATATCGCAGTCTCCGCAACCCCTGTGATTACATGTTCTTAAATACGAAAACCGGCTGGTGCCGGTATGTTTCGTGATACCCCGTAAAAGAAATCTTCCCTCACGGTCGACACTTCGACCGCGAGTGGAAGGGTGCCCCTGATGCGTCGAATTTGCCGGGGCGGTTCTTTTCTACTTTTCCCGATAGGTGATCCGTCCACGGGTCAAATCATACGGGGACAATTCGACGGTGACCCGGTCTCCGGGAAGAATTCTGATGTAAAACTTCCGCATCTTGCCGGAAATATGGGCCAGGACGACATGGCCATTATCCAGCTCGACCCTGAACATTGCGTTGGGAAGAGGTTCGATAACCCTTCCCTCGACTTCAATCGCTTCTTCTTTAGCCAAAAGTTCCTCCCTGCCAAAGGTAGTAGGCCCGAAAGCCTCGGGCAAAGCCTAGCTATTTAACATAATGAACCCCGGGGTTGTCAACTGCTCATCTGCGAATTTCCGCAAATGCCGGGCAGAAAACCGGGGAGGGGGTGAGGTGAAGAGGTCGTGAGGGGAAAATCCTGAAGGTTTGTCCATCTCCCCATCTCCCCTTGAATTATCCCAAGATTCAACAGGCGCCTGGCCGCCTCCAGAATTTTAGTGGTCTGGATCGGCTTGGTGATGTATTCATTGGCCCCTAGAGCCAGGGCCCGGTCCCGGTCCTCATTCGCGCCCTCGGTGGTGATGATGACGATGGGAACATTTTTGTATCCCGGGTCGTTGCGCACCAGGCTCACCAGCTTGAGCCCGTCCATGATCGGCATGTTGATGTCGGTCAGTATCAGGTCGAATTTATCTCCCGAGAGCTTCTTGAGCCCGTCGACTCCGTCATTGGCCTCAACGATCTGTAGCCCCCGGACTCGTTTCAGGGCAAAAACGATGAGCTGGCGCATAGTCGGCGAATCTTCAACGATAAGGACTTTATGTGTGGACATGGTCATCCCTCCCGAGGTCTATTTGGTCAAAAGATCAATGAAACCCTGAATGGTGGATAGTTTTCGTTCCGATTCGGAATAAAGCTTGGAAGAAAAAATGGCTGTGGCGGCATGGCCGGCAAGAAGCGTGAAAAGCTCGTAGTCGACCTCGGCGAAGCGGCTTTTCTGGAGCAGGAGTTTATATATGACGATCACCCCGATGACGTGCTCCTTGATCTTCAGGGGTATGCAGACCAGGGGATGATGAAAATCTCTGACATATCCCTCCATTTCCTCGATGAAGTAATTTTCCCCCGTTTTGGCCATCTCCCCGATGAGCCCGTCGCCAATGCCGATGGTGGGAAACTCGGACAGCTCCAGTCCCTCGCTTGCGACGGCCTGAAGCCGATTGGTCTTTTCGTCCAGAAGCAGGATGCCGAATTCTTCACCACCGATCAGGTTGATGACGATTTCGGTGATAATCTGCAGCACCTCGCGAAAATCAAGTGTCGAATGGAGCTGGTAGGAGGCGATGTAGAGGTTGGCGAGACTGTTGTTCTCCGCCTCGATGTCCACGTAGCGGTTGGCAAAATCGAGATTTTCTGCCTCGACCTGATCGATGCGGTTGAGGATCTCCTTTTTTTCCTGCTCAAGCTCCAGGATCCTCCGCTGCATTTTTTCCAGTTCCGGGTCGGGAGCCCCTCCGGTGTCCTTCTCCTTTCTGAGTGTCTCCTCCAGTTGCAGGGCCTGGAATCGAAGGCGTTCGTTCTCCTTGAGGAGTTCCTGGGTGAACTCCGCCCCCTTTTTAAAGACCTGGAGGAATTCCTCCACCCTCTTTGCCGTCTTATCGTCGTCCTTTTCCGTCATCTCTCTCTCCTGGGACCCAGAGGCCCGGATGGCATGAAGATTTACTTATTTCATCTGATATCGATTTTTCGTGGACCTGCCGGTTTCCTTTTGCCGCCGAGTGCCGGCGGACGGGAGACTACGCCCGGCATCTCCGCACGATTTCCGTACTCATCTGGTGGAAAGGCAACACCTTGTCCACCTGCCCGGTGGCAATGGCCTCCTTGGGCATGCCGAAAACAACGCTGGTCTCTTCCGACTCCGCAAGGATCTGGCCGCCAAACCTCCTTATCCCCTCGACGCCGCGGGCTCCGTCATTGCCCATGCCGGTCAGAACGACACCAAGGAGGTTCGAACCGAAAACCTCCGCGGCCGAAAGGAACATGACGTCGACCGAAGGGACGTAGCGCTGGTTGGAAGCCGGTTCCTCGAGCTGTACGACGACTTCTCCATCCCTTCGGCGAAAAACCATGTTTTTACCCCCGGGGGAGATGAGTACTCTTCCCGGCAAAACGGGGTCCCCGGCCCTGGCCTCCCGGATCTCCAGGGTGCAGAACTTGTTGAGCCGGTCGGCAAAGGCCCGAGTAAAACCCGGGGGCATGTGCTGTGAGATGGCGAATCCGACGGGCAGCGGGTCTCGGATGGTGGATAATATGGCCTGCAGCGCAGGGGGTCCGCCCGTCGAGGCGCCGATAACGACCTGGGATATCCGCCTGCCCTCGCTGGTTGCCCCCTTCAGCGCTGCTCGCTCTTGAACAGGTGCGGCCGCGGCCCTTCCCAACACCGAGCGGTTGAGGACCTTGGCCATGTCCGTTCTGGCGATCTCCCGGACTTTACGCACGAGGTCCTCGCGAATGTTGAACAGCTCCGGTGAAAGCCTGATAGAAGGTTTTGCAATGAATTCGACCGCCCCCAGCTCGAGGGCCTTGAAGACATTTTCATCCTCGGAACGGGCCGAGACCACGATGACCGGCGTGGGGCGGCTCTGCATGACGATCCGAAGAAACGTAAAACCGTCCATCCTGGGCATCTCCAGGTCCAGGGTGACCAGGTTGGGCTTGAGGTCGAACACCTTGCGCAGACCTTCTTCCCCGTCGCAGGCATACCCAACCACCTCGATTCCGGGAATGGCTTCCAGGATCTTGATGATGGTTCTTCGATTATATGCCGAGTCGTCGATGACCAGCACCCGAACCCCATCGGTCATGGCAGGGCCTCCGAAGGGGCAGCAAGGGCTGGACGCTGGTAAACCATGTCGTGTGTAAAATGCCGCAAAAAAAATGCGTTGGTGATATTCATCAACGACTCGGAGTGTCCCAGAAGCAGGAAGCCCTCCGGCTTGAGCCTCTGGTAGAAACTCTCCACCACCCTTTTCTTGGCCGCCAGGTCGAAGTAGATAATTACGTTGCGGCAGAAGATGACATCCATTTTCCCCAGAAGAGCCACCCGGGAAGTCTCGAACAGATTGAGGTGACTGATGGTAACGAGATTTTTCACCCGGTCGGCAATTCGCAGCTTCCCCTCGGCCTCCGTGAAATACCTCCGCTGCATCACCGCCTCTGTGGCCCGGAAGGAGGATTGGCCGTAAATACCTTTGCGGGCAATCTGCAGAACCTTCTGGCTGATGTCGGTTCCGATGATATCCACCTGCCAGTCATGAAGGAATGGGGCTTCCAGGAGCAGCATGGCCAGGGTGTAAGGCTCTTCACCGCTGGAACAGCCGGCGCTCCAGATCCGCAGTTTTCGCGTCCCCTCTTTCTCCTTGCGCGCCCTGATTTCGGGCAGAATCTCCTGGGTGAAGGTCTTGAGCTGAAAATCCTCACGGAAAAAATAGGTTTCGTTGGTCGTCAGACTGTCGATGACCTCGGAAAGTTCCTGTTCCCGGTTCTGGTGGTAGCGAAGCAGATAATAATAATCCTTGAAGCTGCTCACCCCATGATACCGAAGCCTTTTCCCCAATCTTTTTTCCAGAAGATATTTGGATTCCTGGTCAAAGTGCAGTCCGCAATGCTGATAAACAAAATCCCTCAGCAGGCGGAATTCCTCATCACTCATAGGGATATCGGGGGTAAAAAAGAACATTGCCGGTCTACCCCCGATTTTTCCCGATAACAGCAAGCAGGTCCTCGATATGCTCCCGAACCAACGGCTCCGGTTCTACCCCAAGCCGTCTTTCGAGCCGGGGTCTGTACAGGGGGGCTTCAAGGTCCGCCAGCAGGCAGACGAAGGCGTTGCGCACCTCCCAGTGCCGGTGGTTGAGCAGGTCGTCGAAAACCCCGGGGATCCAGTCGTTACGTCCGCTGAAGGCCAGCAGCTTCAGGGCGGCGTTCACCACTTCCTCGTCCTTATGCCCGAGTGCTTCTACCAGTGCTGGGAAGGCCCTGCACGGGTCCAGCATCGCCAGAGTTTCCAGTGCGGCAATAGTCACAAGACCCACCGGATCGGCGATGGAGCGGGCGGCGAGCTCTGCAGCCTCCTCGCCGCCAAGCTCGCCCAGGGCGCGAACGGCCGCGGTGCGAACCCAGATATCCTCATCCCTAAGGGCCAGCTCCAGAGGCGCTCTGGCCTGCTTCTGCCCGCTGCACCCGAGCGCTTCGGCAGATATCCGCCGCACTTCCGTATCCTCGTCGGTAAGCCCCATGGTCAGAATCTGAAGGTTTTCCTCATCCCCCTTCCGACCGAAAGACCTCAAAGCGGCTCGTCGGACCAGGGGGGATTCGTCCTTGGCAGCCATGGCCAGAGACCTGTGCGCCTCCCGCCCGCCAAGATGCCCCAGGACCGCGACGACATTCATCCGGACCCGGGGATCCCCGTGTTCCAGAAGAGGTGTCAAATCCCGCACCATTTCAATGCCGAACTCCTTCCCCAACCGGGAAAGTGCCTCCCCTGCGGCTTCCCGAACCTCCTCGGAAGGGTCTTCCAGGCTGCCGACCAGGGGACTGACCGCTTCTTTTTCCCCGAGTTTGCCGAGGGCCTGGACACAAAGCATCCGCAGCTGGAGATCGTCCGAGGACAGACCGGAGCGCAGCTGCTCGAATCCTTCGCAGCAGCAGGTTTCCCCGACAAAATAGGCGACAAAAGCTCTCGCATGTTCATCGAGATCGTCCCAGCCCTCCAGCAGTGCCTGGGCGGCCCGTGGGCCCAGGGCAAGAATCGCCTTACCCGCACCCTGGCAAATTTCGGGGTCGTCCAGAAGATTCAGCAGGGGAACGGCATACTGCTCATCTCCGCTCAGACCCATAATTTCCGCCGTCGCCTGTCGAATTCTCAGGTCCCGGCTACCAAGCATTTGAAGAAGATTTTGAGCCACCGGGGTGCCACGGAGGGTCGAAAGGGCCGTTTTTATCTCCCCGGCAAAACGCCTTTCAAGCTCCACCAGAGCCAGGACCGCCGCGTCCCTGACGTTGCACATTGCGTCGTTCAGACCCTGGACCAGCCAATCGCCCGCTTCCGGCCCACCGACCCGTCCGAGACATTCATAAAGAGGCGTCCTGAGAAGCTTCTCCTCGCGGAATGGGAGCAAATCCGGCAGCGGCACCGGTGCTCCAATCCTGCCGAGAGCTTCCAGTGCCGTAAAGCAAAACCAAAGATCGGCCCCTTTCATCGCCGCCAGCAGTGCGGGAGCCCCTTCCGCCGTCCTGAGTTTACCGAGGTTTTCAGCCGCCGCGGCCCGGACATTGCTGTCCTCGTCAAAAAGCGCCGGAAGCATGACTGAAGAGCTGGAGGGATCGCCGATTTCCCCCAGGATGTCAAGAACAAACTTTCGAACGTCCCGATCGTCGCAGGAAAGCTCCGCCGTAAGGAACGGGATGGCCTGCCGACCCAGCCTGACCAGAATGTCGACAGCAGCGTTCCGCAGCCCGGCGTTTTCCTGCGCGTGCAGAAGCTTGCCCACCTCATAGGAGAGGGTTTCTGCTTCCGGCAGCGAAAGTAATATGTCCGCCGCCTCCTTGCGAACTCTCCAGCTGGTATCGCCAAGGATCGGCAATACCAGGGAAAGAATGCCTCCGTTGTGCTTCAGTTCGGAAGCCAGGCCTTTCAGCCCCTGGAGACGAATTTCCTCATCGTCTGAGTCGAGTTTCGATCGGAGACGTTCCCTGTTGTCCACTCAAACCACCTTCTCTTCCGATTGCTGCCGCAGGTCCTTTTCACGGTTCTCCAGAAGGGTTCGGAAGGCATCTCCCAGGAAATCTTCTCTCCGGCGGACCTCGGGCGCCACTCGTTCGCAGAAAAGACGCCGGCCCTCGTCGATCTCGTCGGCCAGTATTTGAAAAAATGTCCCCTTCCGGATTCCCTCCTCGACCCGGTCCTGATGATACAGTGCGATATCCGAGACGATTATTCTTGCCAGTCGGCGGGCCTTTTCCACCGCATCGGAGGAGTTCGGGAGGGAGATCTCCTTCTTCTCTGTGCGACGAATTTTCAAATTGAAATCATCGCCCCTCCCCTTTTCTCCCTTCCCCGATTGGGGGAGCACCGTCTCCTCAGGCAACAGTTTTCTTATTTTTTCAACAAGAAGGTCGGGAACGTGGTGCTTTTCGATATAGTCATCGGCTCCGTAAAGCGAGGTTGGAGAGCGTTTGTAGGCGCTATGATTGTAAACCGAGGACATGAGGATGACCTTGACCTTACCGAGGCCCGGCCTGGAGCGGATGGTCTCCACCACTTCGAAGACAAGAAGTCCCGGCAAGGCTACGTCAATCAGCAGAACGTGGGGAGGGTCCGACTCCATGGAGTCCAGGGTTTGGGGACCGTCGTGGCAGACCCGGCAGACAACTCCCCCGGCGGAAAGGACCTCGGAAATTGTCGCACAAAAAACCGGGTCGCTATGAGCTACCAGAACCTCCGGGGGAGCGCTCAACGCGGGAGGGGAAACCTCGACCTTGAAAACTTCCCGGCACTGCTGACACCGCAGGGTGACTCTTTTGCCGCCAAGGCGTTTGGGATCCAGACTGTAGCGGGCCGAACAGGAGGGACAACGGACAATCATGAGAACCTCGAAGAACTTTTCATTGCACAGAAAATCAGTTAAAACGGGTGATTATTGAGGGGACTCCGGTTGCCTCTCGGGTACTTTCTCCAGCTCGATTTTTTCATCGGAGGAGAGTATTTTCTCCAGATTGAGGACCATGACCAGATCCTCTTCCCGGCGGCAGACTCCCAGAAAAAACTCCGCTCCCTTCCCGGCCAGAAATTGGGGCGCCGGTTGGATTTCCTGCCTCGAATAACGGCGAACCTCCGAAACCTCGTCGACCATCAGCCCGATCATTTTCCCCGAAAGGGCAGAGATGATGATTCGGGTTTTCCGGCCGTCGTTGACGGCCTGCCGGTCAAAACGTTTGCGCAAGTCCACCACGGCAATGACGGAACCCCGCAGGTTGATGACCCCCTCGAGGAAGGGGGGAGCCTTGGGTAGGGGGGTCAGCTTCTGGGGGCGGATAATCTCCTTGATACGCAGGATATCGAGGGCATATATCTCGGTTCCGACCCGGAAACAGGCTAACTGCACTTCCTGACGCAACTCCTGCTTCTCTCCTGCGGATTCCTTCATCGCTGCGGCGTTTCCCATCATTGCCTCAAAAACCTCTGAATGGTTTCAATCACCATGGCCGATTTGAAGGGTTTGGTAATGTACCAGTCCGCTCCGACCTTTTCCCCCCGGGCCATGTCTTCGCGGCTTTTCTTGGCCGTCAGCATGATCACCGGGATTCCCTTCGTGCCAGGGTCGTTCTTGAGACGGCGGCAGACCTCGAAGCCGTCCATTTCAGGGAGCATGATGTCGAGCAGTACCAGGTCGGGCAACTCTTCCGCAATCGCTTCGAGAGCGGCCTGTCCGTTTGAAACACCCCGCACTTCGTAGCCCTTGGAGGTCAACAGAATGCTTTCGAGCTTCAACAGGCTTTCTTCGTCTTCCACAACCAGGATCTTCTTTTTGGACACAGGGTCACTCCTTTCCGGCATCAGGCAAGCTCGGCATCCAGGACGTTCCCCAGATTCAGCAGGATTATCATTCTCCCCTGGTGGCGGCCAACCCCCTCCACCAGGTCCCGATCCAAACCGGAGAGGACGGCGGGAGGCGGCTCAATGCCTGCCTCCGGCAGCCGCACGACCTGAGTGATGTTCTCTACAAGCAGACCGACCATTCGCTCATCCTCCTGGCAGACAATGATGCGGGAAGCCGGAGATGGATCCACCTGCCCGAGCTTCAAACGTTTTTTCAAGTCGAATACCGGGATAATTATACCCCGAAGGGAAATGATCCCCAGGACGAATTCGGGTGCACGCGGGATATCGGAGATCTCCCGCGGCTTGATTATCTCCCGGACATTTTCGATGTCCAGGGAGTACTCCTCAGCCCCCAGGGAGAAGGTCAGCCACTGGCGGTGTTTCACCCCGGATTCTTTTTCCGCCAGACCCCCCAGGTAGGTTTCTTCCGTGGCCAGGTCGACCTCGGGATGCAGCCTGAACAGGGCATCGAGGGGATCCTCGCGGTACTCCTGCTCGCGGCTCCTGTCTGGCGGCGGCGTGGAAACCGGGAGCTGTTCCACCGCACACTGTCTTTCCGGGACCCCCTGGATCGAGGTGGAAGGCTTACCGGCGGCTTCGTTGCGGACCGCGGCGGAATGAACCCCCTGCCCGTTGCCGGGTCGGGCTTTTTTTCGGATTTCAGCAAGATCCATGGCTCCCCCTGTTCCCGGATGAAAGCCCCTCTAGCAGGCCAGATCCAGTTCGTTCATCACCGAGTCAACTACCTCCGGCCCGATGCGCCTCGACTCTCGCCCGAACCCCTCCAGAAGGGAAAGGGAGGCGGCGTGGTTGATTTTGCGGGGGATGCCCCCCGAGAACCGGAAGATCCTGTCCACCGCCCCCGGAAGGAACAGTCCCGGTTCCCCCCCGGCTATCCCCAGACGGAAATCGAGATAGGCGGCCGTTTCCTCCCTGGTCAACGGCTTGAGGTTGTACTGCATGCCGATCCGCTGCCGCAGGGGCTCATAGGTCCGATGTGCCAGGCGTTTTCGGAGTTCGGGCTGCCCCATCAGCACCACGCTCATAAGGTTGCGATCGTCCAGCTGAAAGTTGGTCAACAGCCGGATCTCGTCGAAGGTCTCCTTATGCGGAACCAGTTGGGCCTCATCGAGGATGACGACAGGGCAGACGCCCTCCTGGTAGAGGCGGAAGAGCTCGTTGCCGATCTCCTCCAGAAGGTCGGTCTTGAACCGGGCCGGAATCCTTAACCCCCAGACGCATGGCCAGCCCCCGCAGGAACTCCATGGGCGTCAGGCGGGGATTGATGAAGAGAATGACCAGGTAGTCCTGCTCGAGTTCATCCATCAGCGCCCGGGAAAGAGTGGTTTTCCCGCAGCCAATCTCCCCGGTGAGAAGGACCAGATCCCTTTCCTCAACCGCATAGAGAAGACGTACGAGCGCCTCCCGGTGAGCCGGGCTGAGATAGAGAAAACGGGGGTCGGGGGTTTTGCTGAAGGGCCTTTCGGCAAACCCGTAAAAGGCTTTATACATGGAAACTCGAATCCCCCCTCAGGGCCTCGCTCATCAAGCCTCCGACATCGAGAACCAGAATGGTCTTCTGGTTCCCCAGGTCGGCGGCCCCGGCAATTCCCTTGATGAAGGAAAGGGCGCTGCCGAGGGATTTGATGACCACGTCCTGCTGTCCCAGAAGTTCGTCGACGACGATTCCCAGTCTTTTATCGGCCAATCCGACCACCACCACGAAGGAGCGGGCGGTCCTGGCGGAGGACTTCGGCAGCAGGAAGGTCTCGTCCAGCCGCAGAAGGGGAAGGGTATTCTCCCGCAGGTCGATGACTTCACGCCTTTCGATGGTGCGAATGGCGGAAGGCTCCACCATGAGCGTCTCCAGGACCGAATTTATGGGGATGGCGTAGGTTTTGCCGCGGACCCTGACAATCAGGGCCTTGATGATGGCCAGGGTGATGGGCAGGGTGATGATCGTCCTGGTCCCCTCGCCCAGCCGGCTGTCCATCTCAATCATCCCGGAGAGGGCCGAAATATTGTTTTTCACCACATCCATCCCGACCCCCCTTCCGGAGAGGTCGCTTACCTCGTCCCGGGTCGAGAAACCGGGGGTAAAGATCAACTCGAGAAGGTCCTCCCTGGAAGGTTCGGCATCCGGAGCAATCAACCCCATCTTAACTCCTTTGCGGAACACCTTCTCGGGGTCGATCCCCCGTCCATCGTCCTGGACCTCGATAACGACGTGATTGCCCTTCTGGGAAGCCCACAGGCCTATGGTCCCCTTTTCCGGCTTCCCGGCCCTGAGGCGTTCTTCAGGTGTTTCCAGTCCGTGGTCGATGGAGTTGCGGATGATGTGCATGAGGGGATCGGAAAGGTCCTCCACAATCAGCTTGTCGAGTTCGGTCTCGGCTCCCCGTATGTCGAGCCCTACCTTTTTCCCGTGCTCATTGGCCGCCCGCCGGACGATTCGAACCATTTTTTCGAAAATCTGGCTCACCGGTACCATGCGGACTTCCATGACCCCTTTCTGAAGTTCCTCGAGGCGTCGTTCCAGAACCCGGGTCGCCTTCTGAAGCTCCATCGAAAGCTCATTGTCTCCCTCTCCCCTGAGCCTTTCGCAGATGGAGGCAACGGCCCCTTTGGAAAGGACGAGTTCACCGACGATGTTCATCAGGGAGTCGAGCTTGTCGATATCCACCCGGACCGTCCGGCTGACGGAGCGCAGCGAAGCGCCTCCTTCCTGAGGGTCTGTGGCGGCAGACGCCTTTTGTTCGTCCCGGTGGTCCTCGGCAGTGACAGAACCTGATTCAGCCGGTTTTTCACCGAGGCACTCGATCTCGATCTGGTCGTTTTCAACGGTGGCGGAGATTTCCTCCGCACTCGAAGCGGTCCCGAAAAGTATCTGAAAGGTAATATGGTCGGAAATCTCCCCCCCAAAGGGAAGGGTGCTGATGACTTCCCCGCCTTTTTTGAGGGTATCCGATAGTACCGCAAGCTCCTGGTCGAAGCTGGTAAGGGGAAAAGTGGCCTTTACACGAAGAAGCCGACGCCCCTTCTTGAGATTTTCCAGGAGCCGGTGTTCCTCATACTCGGTCAGAACGTTGAGAATACCGGAATCGATGTTCAGGCCCGCCAGAGGGTTGGGTTTTTCTCCCCTGGCCCCGTCCAGAACGGCCTCAATTCGGGCGATAACCGGGCCGACGTCGAGGGAGTATTCCTCAGCCTCATTCTTGCCGTGAACCAGCCGGGTCAGCGATTCCAGGCCTTCGAAAAGCGTTTCGACGAGAACCCCGTTGAAAGGAATTTTCCCCAGACGAAGGCTGTCGAGAAGGTTTTCCATGTGGTGCGCCAGGGCGGAGATGTCGTCAAAGCCGAACATTCCCGAAATCCCCTTGATGGAATGCGCACCCCGAAAAATGCTGTTGAGGGTTTCAGGGTCGACCTCGCCGCTTTCGGTGCCATCTCCAAGGGTTACCAGGTCGAGATTGAGTTTCTCGATAATCTCCTCGGCCTCGCCGAGAAAATCGCGGATTGCCTGAGATGATGGTCTTTCGGCCACGGCGCTTCTCCCCTATCCCAGAAACTGTCTGATGAGCGACTGGAGGTCCGCCGGAGCGAAGGGTTTGACCAGGTAGGCATCGGCCCCCAGCGTCAGGCCCTTTTCCCTGTCACGCTCACTGCCCTCGGTACTGATGATGAAAAGCGGAGTGGCCTTGTAATGGTCGTTATTCCGAATGAAGTTCACCAGTTCAAGCCCGTTTATGTCCGGCATGTTGATGTCGGTGATCACCAGGTCGACCTTTTCACGGGGCAGAATACGCAGGGCTTCGAAGCCGTTGGCGGCCTGGACGATTTCAAAATCTCCCATCGAGACAATGGTCGAAACAATGAGATTTCTCATGGTTGGTGAATCTTCGGCGATCAGGATCTTTTTTCGCACGGGTCCCGACTCCTTTTTAAACGGCTTCCCTGCCCTTCAGGCGGCGTTCGAGAAGGGCTTTTTCCATGGCCAGACCGGCCTGGGAAAGAAATATTTCCAACGATTCGGTATCTCCAATGGCTTTTTGTTCGGGCAGATTGTCCCCGTAAATAATCGCCACCACTTTGCCCTCGCTGACAATGGGACCGAGAAAAATCTCCTCGGGACTTCCCTCACCCAGCTTATCCCGCAGATAGTCATCCCAGAAACCGTCCCCGGGTTGGATGATAGCGGGCACCATCTCCTCTAGAACTTTCCGGAAGACCGACGCCTCACTCCGGGGGATCTTCATTGCCCTCACCCGGACGTCGGCGTTTCCACCCGAAGATTCGATACCGAACTGCCCAAGGCCGACGATTTCCCGCTCCTTTACCAGGAAAATAACGGCCCGGTTCATGAGTTCACTGGCAAATCGCAGAACCAGGAGGATAATCCCGCCGCCCAGGGAAGGGTTGTTGAGTTCCTGAAGCATTCCCTTGAGGAGGTGCAGTCCCGGAGTTTCCGGGCCCTTCGTCTGACCTTGCGGCTGCCCCGTCTCCCCCATCTCTCTCAACAACTCGGCGCGAAGATTGTAAAGCGGGGGCTCTGGGGAGGGGGGCTCGGTCTTGGGCAGTGTGGCGGCCGGTGCAGGGTCCGGCTCCCCGAGTAGGTCGGCGAGCTCCGCCATGGGCTCTTCGCCCGGCTCCTCAAGGGCTTCACCCCGGTGTCTTCTTTCATCGAGAAGGCGACTCCCCTCCATGGCAAGCCATTGAGGGTTTAACCCCTGATCCAGCATGAACTGAAGGGGGTCCAGGCTGGTGGTGGCCATTTCGCCCGGCTCTCCAAGTTCAAAGGCAAAGGTGCCTTCGGTCCATCCGAAGAAGCCGTAAACGATTTTTTCGACCTGCTCCTTGACGGCGTTTTCGATGGCAGTTTTGGAAATGCCGAAGGATTCGGCGAGAATGGAACCGAGGCGGGGGGAATCTTTGCGGTCCCTCTGGAGAACCAGGGCCTTTTTCAGGGTATCCCGATCGATGAGTTTTTTCTGAAAAAGGAGGTCTCCGAGGTTCTCGCGAAAGATGCTCGAAGTGGCGCAGACAACCTGGCCGTCCAGGAAGACGACCTTCCCTTCCCGGCCGCGGCCCTGAAGCGATAGGACCCCGGACTTCCGGCTGAGGCTGACGATTTGAAGGATATCCCCCAAACCAAGGTCTTCGAGGTTTCCGACAAGACTCATGATTTCCCGAACATGGAAAGACGTGGACCGTCAAAATACAACGTAACAGATTAGAATTAAATGAAAATTACTATATCTCAGGATGTGGGTGAAGTAAAGGCTTTTTGCCCTCCGGCTCTTCGCTCACATAACATTCTCCACGACAGTCCCGCCAGGATGTGGCGCGAGGGCGGTTCAGCCCTTATGCTCCCGGTCGCGGAAGGAAAGGCGAATCGGAGTTCCTGAAAATCCGAAAGAATCCCGAAGCTTGTTTGTCAGGTAACGCTGATACGAAAAGTGCACTCCCTCGGCCTTGTTGGTGAAGAACACAAAGGAAGGAGGGCGGACGGCCGTCTGGGTCATGTAAAAAAATTTAATCCGCCTCCCCTGATAAACGGCCGGGGGATGACTTCTGACCGCATCCTCCAGGGTCTTGTTCAAGGCGGCAGTGGGCACTTGGCGATTGAATTCCCCCCAGACCTTCTCCACCTCCCCCATGATTCGCGAAACCCTCTGTCCGGTCAGGGCCGAGACGAACAGAATGGGAGCAAAAGGCAGAAACTTGAAGGAGATTCGAAGCTTTTCCACGTACCGGCCGAGGGTGGCGTTGTCCTTTTCCGGCAGATCCCATTTATTAACCACCAAAATGACCGCCCGACCCTTCTCATAGGCATAGCCGGCGATGGTAAGATCCTGGTCGGTAACCCCCTCCTCGGCGTCGATGACGACGAGGACCACGTGGGCCCGGTCCATCGCCTTCAAGGCCTGTACGACGCTGAATTTCTCCAGCTTCTGGCTGACCCTGCCCTTGCGCCTGATGCCGGCTGTGTCAATCAGGAGGTAGCGCTGGCGGTTGTAGACAAAGGAGGTATCGATGCTGTCCCTTGTGGTCCCCGCCACCGGATTGGCGACCACCCTTTCGAAACCGAGAAGGCGGTTGACCAGGGACGACTTTCCGACGTTGGGCCGCCCGACGACGGCGAGGCGAATTTCCCCTCCGTCCTCTTCGATGTCCCGGGGAGGAGGCAGAAGCCCGAGCAGGGTTTCCATCAAGTCGTCCATTCCGCGGCCGTGTTCGGCAGAGACGGGTAGAAGCTCATCGATGCCGAGGGAGTAGAATTCGGCGACTGCGGCCTCCTGTTTTTCTCCGTCGACCTTGTTGACCACATACAGGACGGGTTTCGTCACCCTGCGGAGCAAGGCGGCCACCTCCAGGTCGGATGGGGTCAGACCCTCCTTGGCGTCGAGAAGGAAAATGATGACGTCGGCCTCCTCGACGGCCAACTGGGACTGCTCCCTCATCTGCACCAGCAGGCGCTCTTGGCTGACCGGCTCGAAACCGCCGGTATCAATCAAGGTAAAGGGAGAAGGAAATCGTGTGATTTCGGCATAGTTCCGGTCCCGGGTCACTCCTGGAAAGTCCTCGACGATGGCCTTTCTCTGCCCCAGGATGCGGTTGAACAGGGTCGACTTGCCGACATTGGGACGACCGACGATGGCGACTACAGGATTCATAAAAGAAACATTTTTCGTTTTAGGGTTATAGAAAAAAAACGTAAAATCTGTTGGAAGTTCATGGTTCAAAGTTCAATGACTCCAACTCCGTGAACCGTGAACCTACCCTACTCGTATCCGAACTCCTTGAGCAGGCGCTCGGAGTCGGTCCAGTTTTTCTGTACCTTGACGAAGAGTTCGAGAAAAACCCGGACCCCGAGAAATTTTTCCATCTCCTTCCGGGCGTTCTGCCCGATGGCGCGAATCCTCGCCCCGGCCTTGCCGACGATGATTTTTTTATGGGTATCCCGCTCCACGTTGATGACCGCGTTGATTACCACCAGGTTCTTCTCCGGCTTTTCGGAAAACTGCTCCACCACCACCGCCACCCCGTAGGGGACCTCCTCCCGGGTCTGCCTGAGGACCTGCTCCCGGACCATTTCGGCCACGATGAAGCGCTCCGGCAGGTCGGTAATCATATCCTCGGGGTAGTAGCGGGGGCCCTCGGGAAGAAAGCCGCGTACCGCCCCGACCAGCTCTTCCACGCCTTCGCCCCTCAGGGCCGAAACGGGGACAATCTCGCGGAAATCGAATTTTTGCGCATAGGCGGCTATGAGCGGAAGTAATTTCTCCCTGGGGAGGAGGTCGATTTTGTTGATCACGAGCACCACGGGAACGTTGCCTCGGGAAAGCACCTCCAGGATGAAATCATCGCCCCCCCCCAGGGAGTCGGTGGCCTCCACGAGAAAAAGGACGGCGTCGACATCCGAGCACGCCGACAGGGCCTGGTCGACCATGAACCGGTTCAAGCGCCCCTGGGCCCGGTGGATCCCCGGGGTGTCGAGGAAAAGAAGTTGGGCATCCTTCAAGTTGTGAATGCCGAGAATCCGGTTCCTGGTGGTCTGGGGTTTGTCGGAGGTGATGGCGATCTTCTCGCCAAGAATGTGGTTGAGCAGGGTCGATTTGCCCACGTTCGGGCGACCGACGATTGAAACAAACCCCGAGCGGAATTTTTCTTCCTGTTTTTCCAACGTTTGAAATCCTCAGTAAGCGGCCAGTCCGGAGAGGGAAAGTACCCGCCCGTGAAAGGCCAGGTGGTCCCTGGAGACAGCCGGGTTGGCCATGATGGCGAAATTGCCGAAACGGCGTTGCAGAAATACGATATTCCCCCTACGGTGGCCGAGGGCATCGGGCCTGTCGGCCGGGTTGACCTCCACGGCCTCTATCCCGAATTTTTCCGCCCCCTTTTCCATGGCCCGAAACCAGAGAAAGGAGCGCACCAGTTGCCCGAAGGCGGGGTGGTAGGGCCCCGCAACCCAGCCCTCCCCCCGGTCGAGTTCCGGAGTCCCCTGAAGCCCCATCCGGATTACCGGCACCCCGACCCGCCGACAGCGCAAGAGCAGTTCGGCACACCAGTCGACGGCCGTCTCCAGAGATAGGGGGCGGTAGTCGCCGGCACGATAGAGCTCTTCCAGAGCGGTATCCCTCAGCACCACTGCCGGGTAGATCCTCAAAAAATCGGGGAGCAGGTCCAGCGCCCGGCCAAGGGACAGGTTCGCCTCCTCCCGGCTCCCCCCGGGAAGCCCCGGCATGAGCTGGAGCCCTACACCGACCCCGGCCCGGCGAAGCCGGCCGACCGCCCCCTCGGCATCATGAGGGCCATGTCCCCGACTCGAGCGACTGAGAACTGCGGCGGAGAATGACTGGCACCCCACCTCCACGGTGGTCACCCCCATTCCGGCGAGAAGGTCCACCGCGCGAGCCCCCAGGGCATCGGGGCGGGTCGAAATCCGGATCCCCGAAATCCTCCCGGCACGAGCGAAAGGGCCGACCCTTTCGAGGTAAGACCTCTGAACCGGCTCGGGCAGCAAAGTAAAGGTGCCTCCGTAAAAGGCAACCTCTCCGTCGCCCACAGGAGGAAGGAGCCCTTCAAGGCATAACGCCACCTCTTCGGGGGAGGGGGCGACGGTCCGACCAGAGGTGTGCTGCTGCTGGCAGAACAGACAACGATGGGGACAGCCGGCGTGGGGGATGAAGAAGGGGAAAATCCGCACCCTATTCCCCAAGCCCGGCAAGCGCCTGGGCTGCGGCTTCCTGCTCGGCCTTTTTCTTGGTCCTGCCCCTGCCCCGGCCGATGGGTTCCCCATCGAACCGAACCTCTACGGAATAGATGCGCTGGTGGTCTGGCCCCTCTGCCTCCAGCAGCACGTATTCCGGAGGTCTGCCGTGCCTTCCCTGGAAAACCTCCTGCAACCGCGTCTTGTGGTCGACGCCCACCTTCCGACCGGCCGAGCGCTTTACGCCCTCGAGGAAGAGCCTTTCGATGACCCCTTGGGCAGCTTCGAAGCCGGCGTCCAGAAAGACCGCCCCCAATACCGCCTCGAAGGCATCGGCAATCAGGCTGTCCTTGTCCCGCCCCCCGCTTCGCTCCTCCCCCCGGCCAAGCCGCAGACAATACCCCAACCCTAGCGTGCGGGCAAGGGCTGCGAGGGCCTTTTCGCTGACGACTTCCGCCCGGATGCGGGTCAGCTCCCCTTCGGGTAGCTGGGGAAAAGAGCAGAAAACCATCCGGCTGATAACCAGGTCGAGAACCGCGTCCCCCAGGAATTCGAGCCTTTCGTTGTGGGAAACGCCGTCTCCGGGCTGTTCATTACTGAACGACTTGTGGGTCAGGGATTCCTGCAATAGGCCGGCTTGTGAGAAAAAAAAGCCGATCTTTTCCTCTAGGGATTGTGGGTCGCAAGGTTGTGTGCAATTCATCGGGAGACCATCGTGCAACAGGGAGAAGGTGTTGAACTTCGCCAGGATTATACCGAAACCGCTTCTGCTTATCAATGTTTACCGTCGTCCGGCCCAGCTTTTCCCTTGATTCCCGCCCGGGGGCTACCTATAATACAATGATTTACCCAAACCCAATGGTGATGGCGTCGTAAAAACTCACCAACTCCTGCGTTGCTGCAATTGCTCTCGCTGCTTCGACGTACGTCAAGTACGCCTCATTGCTCGACAATTGCGCGCCTTTCATTTGGCGCTTTTTGCTTAGCCATTCACACATTTCGCTTTCTTGCGAAAGCATCAATGGTGCTTCGTGCAATTGTCCTTTTTTATTACCTTTGAGGGAATCGAAGGTTCCGGAAAGACCACCCAAATCCGGCGCCTCGCCGAAAGTCTCCGGAAGCAGGGTACCGATGTTCTGGCCACCCGGGAACCCGGCGGTTGTCCGGTTGCCGACGCCATACGGAACATTCTGCTCCATCCGGGCAACACCGCCCTCGTGCCCCGAGCGGAGTTGCTTCTTTACGCGGCCTCGCGGGCCCAGCACGTCGAGGAAGTCATCCTCCCGGCCCTGCAGGCCGGGAAGGTCGTTCTTTGCGACCGGTACACCGATGCGACCCTGGCTTACCAGGGTAACGGCCGTGGCCTCGACGCCTCGCTGATCACCGATCTCAACGCCCTGGCGTCGGGAGGGCTTTTCCCCGATTTGACCCTGCTGCTGGACATGCCTGCCGAGGAGGGCCTGGGCCGGGCCCGGCGGCGCAATGCGGTCCGGCAGGGGAAAGAAGAGGACCGCTTCGAGCGCGAAGCCATCGACTTTCATCACCGGGTTCGTGAGGGATACCTTCACCTGGCCAGGGCGAGAAAAGCGCTTCCGGGTCATCGACGCCTGCGGCACAGAGGAAGAGGTCGCGGGGAGGATAGAGGCAGCCGTCGAGGCTTTTGTGCTCCGCCGGAGGGAAAAGACATGACCTTTTCCCGCATCCTGGGTCACAACAGGCAGAAGGACATTCTGCGCCGCGCCGTCGCTTCGAAAAGACTGGCCCATGCCTATCTTTTCGAAGGACCCGAAGGGATCGGCAAGCGGCTCATGGCCCTCGCGCTGGTGCGGGCCGTCTTCTGCCTGGAAGGGACCGGATGCGGCACCTGCGCGGCCTGCAGGAAGGTGGACCACAACAACCATCCCGACCTTCACATTATGGAGCCGGAGGGCGCTTCGATCAAAATCGAGCAGGTTCGGGGCATTCAGAAGGAACTCTCCTTCCGCCCCCTGGAGGCTCCCAGGAAAGCCTGCCTCATCGACGGCGCCGAAAAAATGAATCCGGCCGCCGGCAACGCTTTGCTCAAAACCCTGGAGGAGCCCACAGGCAGTACCCTGCTCATCCTTCTGACCTCCCGGCCCGACGCGGTTCTGGCCACGATCCGCTCCCGGTGTCAGCGCCTGCCTTTTTCCCGTCTCCCGCAGGGAGAGGTCAGTTCGGTTTTGCGCGAAAGGCTCGAGGTGGATGAAACCCAGGGCCATATTCTGGCAGCCATGTCCGAGGGCAGCTTCAAGAAGGCCCTGGGCAAAGACAAGGATCTGTTTCTGGAAAAGCGTCGGGAGATTCTCCGGGAACTCACCGCCCTGTCGGCGGGAAGCATCCTTCCCCTTTTCACCCTGGCCCGTGAACTGGCCGAGGAAAAGGAACGCTTGCCCGAAATCCTGGAAATTTTCCAGGCGTTTTACCGCGATCTCCTTCTGTTCCGTCACGGACGTCCGGAAGCCGAAATGATCAATATCGACCTGGTCGAAAAGATTCGTCGCATCGCAGCCGGGGAAACGGTACACTCCCTGCTGCGAAAGCTCGAAGCCATCGTTTCCTGCCGCCGGCACCTGGACCGAAACGTCAACCGGCAGCTCGCGGTTGAAATCCTCCTCATGCATCTGGCGGCCTGAGCCCAAACCTTCAGCAGACTACTTAACGAGTTAACCATATGGATGAAAGCAGTTCCAAAGCTACCACCGACATCCCAACCGAAGAGGAAATACGGGAACCCGTCCCGGTTCGCATCGTATCGGTAAAATTCCGCCCGGCCGGCAAGCAGTACGATTTCAATGCCCGGGACCTCTCCCTCGCCGCGGACGACCGGGTGGTCGTGGAAACGGACCGCGGACGCGCCCTCGGCACGGTCGTCTCCCCACCGTCGGAATCCCCGGCCGGGGAGATTCCGGGAGATCTGAAAAATGTGCTGCGCCTCGCCACCGAGGAGGACCTCTCCCTCGCCGCCGGCAACGCCTCCCGTGAAAGCGACGCCTTCCGTTTCTGCCAGCAGCGCATCCAGGACCGGAAGATGGAAATGAAGCTGGTGCGGGCCGAATATCTCTTCGACGGCTCCAAAATCATCTTTTATTTCACGGCCGACGGCCGGGTCGATTTCCGCGAACTGGTCAAGGACCTGGCCCACCATTTCCGCACCCGCATCGAGATGCGCCAGATCGGGGTCCGGGATGAAGCCAAGATGACCGGTGGAATCGGCATCTGCGGCCGGGAACTGTGCTGCTGCACCTTCCTCACCGAATTTGCCCCCGTTTCGGTGCGCATGGCCAAGGAACAGGGGCTGGCGCTGAACCCGAACAAAATCTCAGGCCAGTGCGGGCGTCTGCTCTGCTGCCTGGGATACGAGTTCGAGACCTACTGCTCCCTGAAAAAGGGGCTTCCCAAATGCGGACGCAAGGTTCAGGTAGAGGGGAATGAGGGCGAAATCGTCAATCAGCATGTTCTTGCAGGCACGGTGACCGTAAAGCTTGGAAACGGGCAGACGGTCGAAGTGCCCGCCGACCAGACGGAAAAGGCCCAGGAATCCCCGTCTGCGTCCCCCCCGGCAAAGCCTCGGGGCCCTACGTCCCCCGAACGAAAATCTCAGGCCGGAAGACCCCCACGGCAGGCCGTTCCCTCCCAGCCCCGGGAAAAAGAAAAATCCGAGCCGGGAAAACCCGCCGGCAGAGGGAGATAAACCCACAGCAGCCCCGCAAGAAGAAACCGGGGTCGGCGACGCCCCCGCAGGAAATGATACCAGGAGAAGACGATGGATAAGCGCTTCTATATCACCACTCCCATCTACTACGTCAACGACGTTCCGCACATCGGCCACGCCTATACCACACTGGCCTGCGATGTGCTGGCCCGGTACAAAAAAGCCAGGGGATTTGAGGTCTTTTTCCTCACCGGGACGGACGAGCACGGCCAGAAGGTGGAAAAAGCCGCCCAGGCCGCCGGGGAGACGCCCCTCGAACTGGCCGACCGGGTCGTCAAGCGTTTCCAGGCCCTCTGGGAGAAGCTCGACATCTCCAACTCCGATTTCATCCGGACCACCCAGGAGCGCCACAAAAAAGGGGTTTGGGAGCTTTTCCGGAACATCGAGGCCAAAGGGGACATCTATCTCGGCGAATACGAAGACTGGTACTGCACCCCCTGCGAGACCTTCTGGACCGAGACCCAGCTGATGGACGGCAACTGCCCCGACTGCGGCAGGCCGACGGAAAAGCTCAAGGAGGAATCCTACTTCTTCCGCATGAGCAAATACCAGCAGGAGCTCATCCGGCACATCGAGGAGAACCCCGAGTTCATCCAGCCGCGCAGCCGCCGCAACGAGATCCTCAATTTCGTCCGGGAAGGCCTGCGGGACCTCTCCATCTCCCGCACCACCTTTTCCTGGGGCATCCCCGTCCCGGGCAACGACAGTCATGTCATCTACGTCTGGTTCGACGCCCTGACCAACTACATCACCGCCCTCGGTTACCCCGAGGACCCGGAGGGGAATTTCGACAAGTTCTGGCCCGCCGACGTCCACGTGATCGGCAAGGACATCCTGCGCTTCCACACCGTCTACTGGCCCACTTTCCTGCTGGCGGCCGGCACTTCCCCTGCCGAAGAGGGTCTTCGCCCACGGGTGGTGGACGGTCGAGGGGCAGAAGATGAGCAAGAGCCTGCGCAACGTGGTCGAGCCCAACATGCTCATCGACAAGTATGGTGTCGACGCCATCCGCTATTTCCTGCTTCGCGAAGTTCCCTTCGGACTGGATGGAGACTTTTCCCATTCCGCCCTGGTCCACCGGATCAACTCGGACCTCGCCAACGACCTCGGCAACCTGGTAAGCCGCTCCACCGCCATGGTCCACAAATATTTCGACGGAATACTTCCTGCGGCGGGAGACTCCCAACCGGTGGACGCAGCCTTCATCGCCCGGTTCGCCCCAGCCGTGGGCACGGTCGACACTCACATGAACGAGCTGGCCTTCAACAAGGCGCTCCAGGCTATCTGGGAGTTGGTCGGCGCCGCCAACAAGTATATCGACGACACCGCCCCCTGGGCCCTGGCCAAAGACCCCGCACAACGGGAGCATCTCGGGACGGTCATGTACAACCTGTTGGAGGCGGTGCGCCTGATCGCCCTGCTGGTCGCCCCCTTCCTGCCGGAGACGGCCGGCAAGATGCTGGCCACCGTAGGAGCGACCCCCGGGACGTCGCTCTCGACGGCAAGGACGGGTGGGGCCTGCTCACTCCCGGCTCCGCCATCGAAAAGGCGGCCCCCCTTTTCCCACGGATTGAAGCTGAATAAAATCAAGGATCAAAGGTCCAAGAGATTCAAGGAAACCCGGAAAATTGGGATATTGAACCTTCCACCTTGAACCTTTATCCCGGAAACTGGTTCTCACCATGCCCTACATTCCCAACCTCATCGACACCCATGCCCATCTCGACAGCGGTCAATTCGAGCAGGACCGCGAGGAAGTCATAGCCACGCGCCCTTGGGCAGGGCATCAGTCACATCCTCACGGTCGGCTGCGACATCGAAAGCTCCCGGGCCAGCCTGGAGATCGCCCGGGTCCACCCCAACATTTACGCCGCCGTCGGCATCCATCCCCACGACGCAGCCCAGGCCACCGACGCCGGGATTGAAACGCTCCGACAACTCCTTCACGAAGAGGAAAAGGCTGTCGCGGTCGGCGAGATCGGCCTCGACTACTACCGCGACCGCTCCCCCCGGGAGGCGCAGCGGAAGGCCTTCCGCCGCCAGATTCGCCTGGCCCGGGAGGAAGGGCTTCCGGTCATCGTGCACGACCGGGAGGCCCACGTCGAGGTGCTGGAAATCCTGAAGGAAGAAAAAGCGGCCGAGGTCGGCGGGGTCCTCCACTGCTTCAGCGGCGATACCGACATGGCCCGGGCCTGCCTCGATATGGGCTTTTATCTCTCCTTTCCCGGAACCATCACCTACCCCAGGAACGAGGCCGCCCGGGAGGTGGTCCGAAACGTCCCCGTCGACCGCATGCTGGTGGAAACCGACTGTCCCTACCTGGCACCCCAGGCCCACCGGGGGCGACGCAACGAGCCGGCCTATGTGCGCCACACCGCGGAAATGATCGCCCAGGTAAAGGGCCTGACCCTGGAGGACGTGGCCCGGATCACCACCCTGAACGCCTTCAGCCTCTTCGGCATCGGGGAGGCGGACCAGAGCACCAAAATCGCCTACCGGATCCGCAATTCCCTCTACCTCAACATCACCAACCGCTGCACCAACGCCTGTATCTTCTGCGCCAAGTTCAAGGACTTCACGGTCAAGGGACATCACCTCAGGCTCGAGCACGAACCCTCGGCCGCCGAGGTGAAGCAGGCCATCGGCGACCCCGAAAGGTACGAGGAGGTCGTCTTCTGCGGCTACGGGGAGCCCCTCATCCGGCTCGACCTGATCAAGGAGGTCGCCGCCTGGCTCAAATGCAAGGGGCGTGAAAGTCCGCATCAACACCGACGGGCAGGCCAACCTCGTGCACGGCCGCAACATCCTTCCCGAACTTGCCGGCCTCGTCGACGCCGTCTCGGTCTCCCTCAATGCCCCGGATGCGGAAACCTACCATCACCTCTGCCGCTCCCGGTTCGGGCTTCAGGGGTACCAGGCCGTGAAAGATTTTCTCCGCGAGGCCACCAAGCACATCCCCTCAGTCACCGCCAGCGCAGTGGCCATCCCGGGAATCGATATGGAAGCCTGCCGGAAGGCGGCAAAGGCGTTGGGGGTGGAGTTTCGGGAGAGGGAGTATAACGAGGTGGGATAAATTTTCGACGATATCTGATATTCAGGCCCGATTTCCTTCTGGAGATCGGGCCTTTTTATTTGCCATATTGCTCCCATGCAATTGGGGTCGGGCCGATATGTACAGGGCCTGAAAGACCCGAAGATTTTCAGAATACAACCAATAAATCCAAGCATTCAACAGGTTGCTCAAGACCCCGACCGCAAACCGTCTTCGGGCCGATGCGACCAGTGCAGGTGGCGCTGCCGGGTTCGAACGAATTTGAGCAGGAACTCCCGTTTGTAGCAGCGTTAGATAATTTTTGAGTGAAAAAGAGCCACATAATGTTCAAATAAATACTCATAAAAACAATAAATTTTTGGATTTTAATTTCATGTAAAAAATATTGAACAATTTTTAAACTGAAATATCAAAAAGTTCAGAACCTATGGTTAATTTATGTGCACTTTGGCATAAAAAGTGAAGATAAGACACGAGCCAGAGCGAATCAGCAACCAATTAGTCTATTTTTTGTGCATCAAATTGAATTCCCACGAAAGGAGAATGGAAATGAACCTCATGATTGACGAAAAACTTGAGCCGATTTACCAGGAGGTCCTGCATCGCAATCCCGGCGAGGTGGAATTCCACCAAGCGGTCCGCGAGGTCTTTGAATCCCTGGGACCGGTGCTCGTGAAGCATCCCGAATACCTGGAACACAAGATCATCGAACGCATATGTGAACCTGAACGGCAGATCATCTTCCGGGTACCCTGGATGGACGACAAGGGACAGGTTCAGATTAACCGCGGTTTTCGGGTAGAGTTCAACAGTGCCCTCGGCCCTTACAAAGGAGGGCTTCGTTTCCACCCCTCGGTCTACTTGGGAATCATCAAATTTCTCGGCTTCGAACAGATCTTCAAAAATTCTCTGACCGGCTTGCCCATCGGCGGCGGCAAAGGCGGCTCGGATTTCGACCCCAAGGGAAAGTCGGATGACGAGATCATGCGCTTCTGCCAGAGCTTCATGCTGGAACTCTATCGGCATATCGGAGAGTACACCGACGTTCCCGCCGGGGATATCGGTGTCGGAGGACGGGAAATCGGCTACATGTTCGGCATGTATAAACGCATCACCAACCGCTACGAGTCCGGCGTCCTCACCGGAAAGGGCCTGCACTACGGGGGATCCTTGGTGCGGCCCGAAGCGACGGGCTACGGGGCCACCTTTTTCGTCAATGAGATGCTCAAGGCGCACAAGGATACATTCGCAGGGAAGGTCTGCACCGTCTCCGGCTCGGGAAACGTGGCCATCTACACCATCGAGAAGATCACCCAGCTTGGCGGAAAGGTGGTAGCTTGCTCCGATTCCAACGGCGTCATCTACCACGAGGCGGGAATCGACCTCGCTCTGGTCCAGCAGCTCAAGGAGATCGAGCGGAGGCGCATCAAGGATTACGCCTCTTATCACAAGGATGCCAAGTACATCGAAAACGGGAATATCTGGGAGATCCCCTGCCAGGTGGCGATGCCGTCGGCCACCCAGAACGAGATCAACGGCAGGGATGCAAAGACCCTGGTGAAAAATGGCTGCATTGCCGTGGGCGAAGGGGCCAACATGCCTACCACCCCCGAAGGAATCAAAGTCTTCCTCGACGCCGGGATCGCCTACGGCCCGGGAAAGGCAGCCAACGCCGGCGGGGTGGCAACCAGCGCTTTGGAAATGCAGCAGAACGCCAGTCGTGACTCCTGGAACTTCGAATTTACGGAGAAAAAGCTCGAGGATATAATGGTAAACATCCATTGCCTTTGCTACAAAACCGCCGAAGAATACGGAGCTCCGGGCAATTACGTCCTGGGCGCCAATACCGCCGGCTTTATCAAGGTGGCCGACGCCATGGTCGCCATGGGCCTCATCTAATTTCAGTTCAACCTTGTGAACGCAGAAAGGCCCGGCAAAAGCCGGGCCTTTCTGCGTTCGTGCACCATGTACTCAGGGAATCACGAAAAGCAGAGAAGCTTCTGGGAAACCACGTCGGCTACGAGATGAAGGCCGTCGCCGGGGGCGCGAAGGACCCTGACTGCCTGCTTAAACCGACTGCTTGCCGGCATCAATCCCTCCAGGGCGTTGGGTATATTCCGCATCCACCCTTCATTGACATGACAGTTTCTGTTCTCCGGAAAGAGGGCGAGGTAAAAAATGTCCGTTTCGACCAGATCCTGAAAGAAGTGGGAGCCGAAGGAAAGCTCCGGCATCAGGTCTCCATCGGAGAAGGCCATCTCGACCAGCGCCGTCATGTTGTTGATTTCTGCAAAGGTGACAGGCACGCCCAGGGAAGGGGTCGAAGTCCCCCAGCGCCCCGGCCCCAAGAGCATGGCGCGGTTCTCGGAGCGGTCGGGCAGGCGCCGGTTGAGGCGGCCTATAAGCCGAGCCACCTCGTATTTATCCGGTTGGGGCAACCTGGTATACACCGCGCCGTCGACCCATATGATCCACCGGATACACTGGGAGATGTTGCCCCCCATGAAGTTCCCCTCGGAGTGGAAGAAGATCTTCTCATCGGGAATCTCCCGGGGAAATTCGACCTGAATATTCTGCCCCTTGGTCTGGAGGGGCCGGCACTGCACCACATCGATCATGGTCTGACCGCCGGGGGTGAAGTTGACCGTGAATTCCACGTCCACCGGATACCGGTAGGCCGCCTCAAGTGTCTTCAGCATTCGTTGCATGAGACCGGTGAAGGAACCTCCCGAAAGGAGCTTGTCGAAGGTGAGGATCCAGATCTCCTCTCCCTTACGCCCCCGCTCCTTCAGGCGCCGGGCGGTTTCGTAATCCTTCACCCCGTACATCTGCCAGGGGATATCGATCCCTTCCCGGGCCAGGTCGAGAAGGGAGACGGTCTGGAGACGATTTTCGTCGATATCGAGCAGGTCGACGTCTCTTTGAGAGAAACGACGGGTATCGTCACTGCTTTTATGGGGTTTTTTAAGGGGGGAGTCGAGAGCGACCAGACGGGGGTAATCCCCTTCCGTCCGGTCGACCGCGCGAGTGCCGAGGCCCAGAACCAGGCGCAACATTCCAGCTTGCGGATTCATCTCCTTGTCCCAGACGAAGGTATTGTAGGAAATGCCCACCCCCGCAAGTTCGGGGAAGAAGTAGTGGTTGCGGAAGGCCCCGGAAACCCTCTGTACCAGGAGAGCCATCTGCTCATCCTGCAGGTCGAGTCCCCGCTGCTGGCGGTAAGAGAGGGCGTCCTCGCTCATTGCGCTGGCGAAAATCCGGCGCACCGCCTCTTCGAACTGATCGAGGCGCTCCTCGGGGGTCCCCTGGTTCACGCAAAAAAAGCTATCGTACTTGCCGGCAAAGGCATTGCCGAAACCGTCCTCTAGCAGGGAACTGGAACGGACGATGATCGGGTACTGTCCGTAGTATTCCAACATTTTGTGAAAACCCTCTCGCATCGTGTCGGAAAACTGTCCCTGAAGCATCTTCTCGCGCAGCTCGGCGGCGACGGAAAAATATCCCTCCTTGGTTTTCTGGCGCACGAAGAGAGGCCACCACCCGTTATGCACGATGTACGAATAATAAACGTTTGAGCCGACGAAGAAGGAGTCGTGGAGTTCCAGGTGCTCCTCCCAGGGGAAGGAGGGGTCGCGCAGCAGGATGTTCCCGGCCAGGAGCATGCCCACGGCCTTGCCGCCAACGAATCCGGTACCAATGACCCGCGACTTGATGTGGAGCAGATCCGGCAGGCGAAAATAGCGGCGGGCCAGAGCCAGAATCCGTTCCTCCCGGCCGATAAGGTGCCGACAGATGTGCTCTACCATCTCTGCCTGTTCTTCCTGGGCAGTGGGGTCGGATGCGAGACTCTCGGCCTGGAGAAAGAGCCGGTGCCAGTGATCCAGCTGGCGGTGGGTACTGTCTGCGCTTTCCCGGCCAATGGAACTGAGAAGGGCGGTCGCGTCGAAGCTGTTGGTCAGGGGGATGAACTGATCCCCTTCCTTGCGATGGGGCAGGAACATGGTCGGCGAACGGCGTTGCCAGACTTTCAGTGGGTGGATATGGAACTTTCGATCGTGATTGTAGACATCGATCAGTACTTGAGTGGTATCTCGGATCCGTTCAATGGTCTGATAGGAATGGCGGTCGCGAAAAAGGGCGAAATAAGCGACGGTATCCAGCTCGAAAAGATAGGGACAGGTGACCCTGAAAAAGTTCCCCACCATTTGGTCGGTGGCCCAGGCCGAGAGAAGATCGGAGAGGCAGTCGAAGACGTAGAAAACGCCGTGCCCCTGCTGGGTCAGAATTGCGTGGATGCGGCTGGCGAAGGACTCGAAGCCCAGGGAGGGATCGAGATGATAGACGGTAACGCCCGGCGCGGCCCCGATAAGGGGGTCATGATTGCCGAAGCGCATGTAGACCACCCGCCTTCCTTCCTTAAGGGCGTGGTCGACAAATGGCCCCATGACGTAGCGGTAATCGGCAATGGAGTCGACCTTCCAGACGACATTGTCTCCGATTCGCAGATCGTCGAGGATTTTGTCCAGACCGGCATAGCCGGTGGTTACCCGTATGACGGAATCCATGCAGAATCTCCCTTCCCACTGGAGACGGCTCGGCAAATACGAGCGCCCTGGTTGCCCGTTTTTATAGCATGCCGCTCTCATGTGAGACCAGTACTTTATAGACATTATGAAATTTTATTCATTTCTTGTGGCTTAAAGCCTAATTTTTGGACAAGTCGTCCGCCTCTCCCTTCAGGTTTGACCTGCATTTTCAACAAACTGTTGGGCATCAACGATTTGAACTCCATGATCACCCCATGATTCATCCACTGACCGAAGGACGGGTCTTCTGCTGGGCGAAAATTTTTTTTCGCCTCAGGGGACGACTTCAGGAAAATTTATGTTACTCATTTTACAGTTGACCATCCGCTCAAAAATCCGGACCCAACAACCGTTCAGGGAGGAGGTTCCGACATGAAAGACAGCTTTGGCGCCCGGTCCAATCTGGCAATCGGCAACCGCAATTACGAAATCTTCCGCCTCGACGCCCTGGCAAAGGCCGGTCACGACGTCGGCAGCCTGCCCTATTCCCTGCGCATTCTGCTGGAAAACCTGCTGCGCCATGAGGACGGCGTGACCGTCACCGAGCAGGACATCCGGGCGCTGGCCGACTGGTCGCCGAAGGGGGGAGCCGCCCGGGAGATCACCTTCCTTCCGGCGCGCATCCTGCTGCAGGATTTCACCGGCGTGCCGGCGGTGGTCGATCTGGCCGCCATGCGCGATGCCATGGCCGAGCTCGGTGGCGATCCGAAACGGATCAATCCCCTGCAGCCGGTGGAGCTGGTCATCGACCACTCCATCCAGGTCGACGCCTTCGGCAGCGACGAGGCCTTTGCGATCAATCAGGACCTCGACTACCAGCGCAACCGCGAGCGCTACGCTTTTCTCAAATGGGGGCAGAAGGCCTTCGACAACTTCAAGGTCACGCCCCCCAACGCCGGCATCTGCCACCAGGTCAATCTCGAATATCTGGCCCGGGTCGTCTTCGGCCTCGCCGGGGACGGGCCACAGCAGCAGGGGGAGCGCCCGCAGATCTTTCCCGATACCCTGGTGGGGACCGACTCGCACACGCCGATGGTCAACGGCCTCGGCGTGCTCGGCTGGGGGGTGGGCGGCATCGAGGCGGAGGCGGCGATGCTCGGCCAGCCGATCTCGATGCTGATCCCGAAGGTCATCGGCTTTCGCCTGCAGGGAAAACTGCGGCCGGAGGTGACCTCCACCGACCTGGTCCTGACGGTGACGGAGATGCTGCGCCGCAAGGGGGTGGTCGGCAAGTTCGTCGAATTCACCGGCCCCGGCGTGGCGCAGCTCAGCGTGGCCGACCGGGCGACCATCGGCAACATGTCGCCGGAGTACGGGGCTACCTGCGCCATTTTCCCGGTCGACGACAAGACCCTCGACTACCTGCGTTTTTCGGGCCGCTCCGCCGAGCGGGTCGCGCTGGTCGAGCGCTACATGCGCGAGCAGGGGCTCTTTCATACGCCCGAGTCGCCGGAGCCGCGGTTCACAGACACCCTCGAGCTCGACCTGGGCAGCGTCGAACCGAGCATCGCCGGACCCCGGCGCCCTCAGGATCGCATCCCACTCGGCCGCGCCGCGGAGGCATTCCGCAACGATCTGCCCTCTTTGCTTCCCCCCCCGCCCCAGGCGAGAGGAGAGCAAGGATCCGCTGAGCATCACGGCGGAGTGCAGGATCGGCGGCGAAGCGCATCAGTTGAGCCACGGGGCGGTTGTCATCGCCGCCATCACCAGCTGCACCAACACCTCGAACCCATCGGTCATGCTCGCCGCCGGCCTGCTGGCGAAAAAGGCGGTGGAGCGGGGGCTGGGCCGCAAGCCATGGGTGAAGACTTCTCTGGCGCCAGGCTCCAAGGTCGTCCGGGATTACTACGAGCGGAGCGGCCTCATCGAGCCCCTGAAAGAACTCGGCTTCCACATCGTCGGCTACGGCTGCACGACCTGCATCGGCAATTCCGGACCGCTGCCGGAGGAGGTCTCCGCGGCGATCCGCCAAGAGGGGCTGGTGGCCGCCTCGGTTCTCTCCGGAAACCGCAACTTCGAAGGGCGCATCAATCCCGAAGTTCGCGCCAACTATCTGATGTCCCCGCCCCTGGTAGTCGCCTTCGCTCTTGCAGGGCGCATCGACATCGACCTTGAATCGGATCCTCTCGGAACCGACTTGCAGGGAAAGCCGGTCTATCTGCGCGACATCTGGCCGAGCCGGGAGGAAATCGACGCTCTGACCGAACAGGCGATCCGCACGCAGATGTACCAGCGTACCTACGCAGAGATCTACCGGGGCGACCAATGGTGGAATTCCCTGACAATTCGGGAGGGCGACCGCTTCACGTGGAAGTCCGATTCGACCTACATTCGCCAGCCCACCTTCTTCCGGGGCATGGAGAGACAGGCACCGACCCGGGTGCCGGAAATCCGCCGCGCCCGGGCGCTCGCCGTTCTCGGCGACAGCGTCACCACCGACCATATCTCGCCGGCGGGCAGCATCCGCAGGGATTCCCCGGCTGGAGAATATCTGATTTCCCACGGTATCGAGCCCGGGGATTTCAACTCCTACGGCTCCAGGCGCGGCAACCATGAGGTGATGGTACGGGGCACCTTCGCCAATGTGCGCATCCGCAACCGCCTGGTGCCGGATGTCGAGGGGGGATACACCCGCTACCTGACCAGCAACGAGATCCTGTCGATCTATGACGCGGCAGAGCGCTACCGTAAGGACGGCACCCCCCTGATCGTGCTTGCGGGGAAAGAATACGGCTCGGGCTCAAGCCGGGACTGGGCCGCCAAGGGCCCGTTCCTGCAGGGAGTCCGGGCGGTGATCGCAGAGAGTTACGAACGCATTCACCGCTCGAATTTGATTGGCATGGGCATCCTGCCCCTGCAGTTTCGCTCGGGCGACGCCATCGACTCACTGGAGCTTACCGGTGAGGAATTCTTCAACATCGAGGGGGTGGAGGAGTGCCTCGAAAAGGGCGGTGAGGGCAACCTGGTAAAGGTTGTTGCAGCGCGCGAGGACGATCATCGTCTGGAATTCCCGGCGCTTGTTCGTATCGACACCCCGCAGGAAGCCCTTTATTACCGCCACGGAGGCATCCTGCCCTATGTTCTTCGCCAACTCCTCGCCGGGGAAAAAGGGCATGCGGAGGCTCACGGCGGCCTCGCATCGACGGCGCAGTCCAGTCCGGAGCATACCGCCTGCGGAAGGGACGTGGAAGAAGGCTCGAAGGAATCCTTCCCCTCCAGCGATCCACCGGCCTACTGACACCCCAAACCTCTGAAGCGACCCTTCACAGAGGTCGCAGCAGCGCCCGCGCGGGGGCCGCTTCGCCCTCTGCGATTTTCAAAGGTAGACAGACCAACTCGTAATCTCCCGGCAGGGTGCGGGAGAGGTCGAGGCTTTCGACGATCCAGATGCCGGCCTCGAGCAGGGTTCTGTGGACCACGGCCTCGTTTCGCCGGTACCCCCCGACGGAGAGGTAGTCGATGCCGACGGTCAGCACCTTTCGGTTGGCCAGAAATTCGGCGGCCAGGGTGGTGAGATGGACGAAATCCTCCATGAAACGGTCCCTTCTCTCCCGAAGGGAATTCCGGGTCTTGAAGAGAATCCTCTCCCCGCTGCGGATACCGTATCCGGACAGCTCATCGACGGTGATGTGGACCGGGTCTCGTATCTCGAACACCCTGGCCGGGCCGATCATCGCCTCAAAGGGCATCCGGTCGATACTCTCTGCGCCAGAAAGGTAGTGACGGGGCGCATCGACGTGAGTGCCGGCATGGAGGCCGAGCTCAATCCGACTCAGAGTCGCTTCGTCTCCGGCCTCCAGGTCCTCGACCTTTTCGATGAATATCTCGGGGTCGCCCGGCCAGCAGACCATCCCGTTTTGAATGGGAACGGATATGTCGATCCAGCTTTGAAGGTCTCTCAAGACGTCCTCTTCTCCTCAGGGAAGGCCCCGACCCGCCCTTCCCTGCGCTCACCGGCAATGGCCTCGTCGGCTCCGAAGGGGTGCCCCCCGAAGCCGTGACGCATCATCGCCACGGCCCGCGCCCAGTTCTTCCGGCCGTCCCGGGAGGCGAAAAGCTGCATGACCGACTGGGCGATTACCGGAACGGGCACCTCCAGGTGCAGGGCGTCGTTGACGAGCCAGTTGACTTCCCCCGTGTCCTCGACGAAGGGAGGGATGGCAGAAAGGCCCCCCTTATCCCGGTAGGCTTCTTCCATGAGCTCGATGAGCCAGGAGCGGATCACCGACCCGTGCCGCCAGCAGCGAAGCACCTCGGGGATGTCGAGATCTCCTCCGTAGTGTTCGAGCAGGTCCACTCCCTCGCCGATGGCCTGCAGCATACCGAATTCGATCCCGTTGTGCACCAGTTTGACGAAATGGCCGGCCGCCGGAGGGCCGGCGTGCACGTATCCGCCCTCGACCGCCAGCGCCTTCAGGATGGGTTCGACCTTTTCCACCGCCTCCCGCCGTCCGCCGGCCATGAAACAGGCCCCGTGCCGGGCGCCGCCGACACCACCGCTGGTTCCCAGGTCGATGAAGTGAAGCCCCTTCTCCTCGCACCTGCGGAAACGACGCAGCGAATCGCCCCAGTAGGAGTTTCCCCCGTCGATCAGGATATCCTCCGTTTCCAGAGTCTCCGACAGCTCATCGAGAACCTTGTCGACCACCGACCCGGCAGGAACGTACAGAAAGACGAGTCTGGGCCTCTTCAGGGCGCCACGAAAGGACCCCAGATCTTCGGCCGCCTCCATTCCGGCTTCTTTCAATTGGGATGACACGCCGTGGATGTCGAAGCCCATCACCCGCAAGCCCTTTTCCATCGCCTGAAGGGCAAGGTTTCCCCCCATTTTTCCCAGACCGACTACCCCGAACTCCCGTTTCTCAGTCATGGCCACCCCTTTCGCATCCCGTATTGGAACCTCTCGAAGAGAAGATACCAGCCTCTCGGACCGATGCACATCGTGGCCCCCCCGGAAAAAGAGACCTCCGGAGGTTGAAAAACAGCCTTCCATAAAGTAAAATTACTGTGCTTTAACCCGACATGACGCAATAGCAGAGACCGAGGGCTTTTCTCTATTTCATACGGTCGTACCTGACCGGGGGTTTTCTCGCGCAGACCTTCCTTACCATGGATGTATTTTCACTACTATATTTCGAATTTGACAAATTTTTACAAATTCTGTAGTTTGCCACTTCGTTCGACCCGGTAACCTTCCATTTCTGAACGTTGTACATAAAACCAAATTATATGGTTTTATTGTCAACCTTATTTTTTCAAAAGGAGGCTGTTATGAAGTCAAAAAAACTGTGGTCAATCTTATTATGTTTATGCTTTGCTCTGCTTTTCCCCGTGAATTCATTTTCTTACGAATCCGATCCATCCAGTTCCACACAGACCGAGGAGCTCAAGGCAAGGATAGAATCCCTTGAAAAGGATCTCGCCGACACTAAAAAAGAGATAAGCAACATACAAAAAGAGAAAGCTCCGGTCCCTGAAAAAAAGAAGGCGGGTATCCATATCGGAGGAGCTCTTCGGGTCAACTACAGTTACCTCGACTGGGATGAAGGAGACCATGATCGCGGAGGAGACTTCACGTTCGACACCTTCCGCCTCAATCTGGACGGAGAGCTCGGCAAGATACTCCTCTCCGCCGAGTACCGGTTCTATCCCGAATATGGCTTCCACACCATCCATCACGGTTGGATGGGCTACAACTTCACCGACGACCTGCAGGCCCAGCTCGGCGTCAGCAAGGTCCCCTTCGGGATTCTTCCCTTCGCCTCCCACAGCTACTGGTTCAGCGGGGCGTACTACGTGGGGCTGGAAGACGACTACGATCTCGGTCTCAAGACCATCTACAAACGGGGGCCCTGGAACCTCCAGCTGGCCTTCTATAAAAACGGCGAGCTGGGCGACCCCGGAAACTCCAAGAGGTACTCCATCGACGTCATCAACAACGCCGACGGCGGCTACGCCGGAGCATTTGCAGACGGCAACGAGGAGACCAACCAGGTCAACGCCCGCCTCGCCTACACCTTCGACCACGGCGACCTCGGCAGCACCGAGGTGGGCCTCAGCGGAATGTGGGGGCAGCTCTACAACGACAATACCAAAGACTCGGGCGACCACTGGGCCGGGGCCGCGCACCTGAACGGCAACTACGGCCGCTGGAACCTCCAGCTCGAGGGCATCGCCTACGGATACGATCCCCAGGATCCGGCAGGCGCGGACAAGGACATCATCACCATGGGCGCCTACAGCTACTCCTGGGGCGTGCCGGCGAAAGCCCTCATCGGAACCGCCAACCTCGCCTACGGGCTTCCCGTCAACTGGGGCCCCATCAGCAAGCTCACCTTCTACTCGGACAACACGGTGATTCAGCCGAACAAGAGCCGCTTCGCCGCCATCTGGCAGAACGTGGTCGGATGCCTGGTGACGGCCGGCCCTGTCTATACCTACGTCGACCTCATCTCCGGCCGGAACATGATTTTCATGGGCGGCAACATGGTCGGCGGTTCCGCCGCCAGCACGGGGCGCAACACCCGGCTGAACATCAACTTCGGTTATTATTTCTAGCCCCGTTCCGACAATCCTGAAAACCCAAAAGCCCCGCTCCGAGGATTCATTTCCCGGGCGGGGCTTTTTTATGGAACGGTAAAAGTGGAGTCCAGAAACAACCTCCCCCCCTCCCCTCCGTCCCAAGCAAAAAAAAGGCCGCGCCAAAGCGCGGCCCAAAGGAAGAGATCTTCTGTTATCCAGAGCTACTGCGCCGCGGCGCGGGCGTCATCGAGCCAGGAGTTCCACTCCTCCTGGTGAGCCGCGATCCACGCGTCGGCCTGCCGGTCGATATCGCTCTGGGATTTTTGCCCGGCCTGCATCTTGGCGTTCTGGGCGTTGATGTCCGCCAGAGGCATGGAGAATTCCTCGAAAAACTTTTTGGCGGCCGGGTTGTCGGCCAGGAATTTTTTGTTGGCAACGATCCGGATGTCGTTCACCACAAAGCCGAGTTTTACCGGATCGGTAACGGCGCCCTTGATTCCGGAGGCGGTCATTCGGTCAACGAAGTCCTTCTGAGCGGGGGTCGGCTCGATCTTCGGGACATTGATCCACATGACATCCTTGCCGGGCTTCAGTTTGGCCGTCGTCCAGTTCGGGGTCCAGGTGTAGAAGAAAATGGGTTTGCCGTTTCGATAGTTGGCAAGTCCCTGGGCCATGCTGGCGGGATAGGTGGCCTTGATGGGCTTGATATCATTTTTCAGGTTATAGGCCTTCATGTGATAGGAGATGACCTTTTCGCATCCCCACCCCGGAGGGCAGGCGATAAGATCGGCCTTGCCGTCACCGTTGGAATCGAAGGCCTTGCGCACTTCAGGGCGCTTGAAGTCGTCCAAGGACTTGATGTGGTATTTCTCCACGTCCCGCTTGCTGACCAAGTACCCCTGCAGCGCCCCGTTTTTGACGATATAGCCGATAGGTTCGGCATATTTGGCAAAATCTCTGGGCATCTGAGCCCGGTGCAGCGGCAGCCAGCCGTTGGCCCAGTAATCGATATCCCCCTGGGTTACGGCCTGATAGAAGATCGGGTTGGCCAGATCCTTGGGCTTCATGACGTTGTAGCCGAGGGCCTCCAGACCCTTGTGGACGATGGCTTCCTGGAAGTAGCCGGTGGTCCAGGTGGCCCGGGCAGGATGGACGGTGATCCCCTGACCGGGTTTCTCCTTGTCGGCAATCGCCGGCAGGGCCGACAGGCCGACGAGAACGAGGGAAATGAGAATCAAGAGAATTCTTTTCATCGGGTTTCTCCTTTTTCTTCAAGTGATAGGTTAACGACTTAAGTCTAACTCTTCTTCAATCCTTGGGTAATGCGATCCAGCACCATGGCAATAAGCACGATACTTAACCCGCCGATACCCGCGAGGCCGACGTCGAGGCTGTTGAGTCCCTCGAACACCGGCATACCCAATCCCCCTGCGCCGATGAGGGCGGCGATGACCACCATCGACAGAGACAGCATGATGGTCTGATTGAGCCCGGCCATGATGGAGGGCATTGCCAGGGGAAACTGCACCCTGCGCAGGATCTGCCAGGGGGTGGCGCCGAAGGCGAGGGAGGCTTCGATCAACTCCGGCTGCACCTGGCGGATGCCGAGATTGGTCAGACGGATGATGGGCGGCATGGAGAAGACGATGGTGGCCAGGACCCCCGAGACGGTCCCGATGCTGAAGAGCATGACGACCGGGACGAGATAAACAAAGGCGGGGGTCGTCTGCATGGCATCGAGAAAGGGACGCAGAAGCATCTCGAACCGGTCGCTTCGGCCCGACAGGATGCCCAGGGGGACCCCGACAAGCGCGCAAAAAACCACCGCGCAGATCACCATCGCCAGGGTGACCATGGTTTCATTCCACAATCCCAGGTACCCGATAAAGAGCAGGGTCAGGACGCTGAAGACGGTAACTCGCTTGCCTGCCCAACGCCAGGCCGCCAGAGCGAAGAGAACGATGGTCGCCTCCGGGGGAATGGTGGTGAGGACCCAGCTGACACTGGTGAGGACCTTCTCCACCGGCACCTTGATGAATTGGAAGTAATCGCGATAATTGTTCACCAGCCAGTCGACCGCGGTCTGAATCCACTGGTCGAGGGGAATGTGATGCTTGCTGAAATCGAGAAATAGCGACATGGAATGTTTATCCTCCGTATGAGGTAAGGGGCGAACGCCCGCAGTCAGACCTGGCCCTGTTCCTCCTGGCCCCTTTGCAGGGTGCGAAGGAAGAGGTTTTTGGAAACGGCCCCGATGTACTTTTCGTTCTCATCGAGGACCGGGATGGGCCAGTACTGGGCGGTTACCTCCGGCAGCACGTCCTGCATGGAATCGCCGGCATGGACCGTGTTCACCCCTTCGAGGAACGCCGGCCTCAGGTCCTTGCCTCCCCCGCCGTCGATATGCTTCTTGAGGGAATCGGTGGACACGATCCCCAGAAACCGCCGTTCGGGGTCAAGAACGTAGCCGAAGGAGCGGTCATGGCTGATCAGTCGCTGAAGAGCGGCCCGGGGACCCTCTCCCGGATGCCGGATGACGGTGACCTGGGTGTTCCGGGCGATATCTCCGACGGTGAGGATGCTGGTCGGATCGACGCCGCGGAAAAATGCCCGGACATAGTCGTCGGCGGGATTCTGCAGAATATCCTCTGGGGTGCCGACCTGCATCACCCGGCCGCCTTCCATGATGCCGATGCGGTCACCGATGCGCATCGCCTCATCGAGGTCATGGGAGATGAAGACGATGGTTCTTTTCTCCTTGGCCTGAAGGTTGAGCAGTTCATCCTGCATCTCGGTGCGAATCAGGGGGTCCAGGGCCGAGAACGCTTCATCCATCAGCAGCACGTCCGGATTGACCGCCAGCCCCCGGGCCAGACCGACCCGTTGCTGCATGCCTCCTGAGAGCTCCTGTGGCCTGCTGTGTTCATAGCCTTCCAGGCCGACCTGAGCAAGAGCCTTCATGGCCTTCTCCTGACGGGCCTTCTTGTCCATCCCGCCCAACTCCAGCCCAAAGGCGGCGTTTTCAGCACGGTCATATGGGGCATCAGGGCGAAAGACTGAAAAACCATGCCCATATGCTTGCGGCGCAGGGCCACGAGTTCCTGGTCGTTCATGGCGGTCACATCCTGGTCGTTGACGAAGACCTTCCCCGCCGTCGGTTCAATCAGGCGGTTAAGCATGCGCACCATGGTCGACTTACCTGAGCCTGAGAGACCCATGAGGACGAAGATCTCTCCCCTGTAGATTTCAAAAGTGGCGTCAGTGACTCCTACGGTCATCCCCGTTTTTTCATGAATGGTTGCTTTGTCCATTCCATCATTAAGCATTCTTAAGGCCCTGTGGGGGTTGGAGCCGAAAATCTTGTAAACATTTTCGACTCTTATTTGCACCTCCTGAGTTTCCATCGGAACTCCTCAATAGTTTTTGGGTGTGTTCTGGTTACCTATAAAGACATTTTAACCAACGGAGCGGCATTGTACAGAACGGGCCACCGAGGAATATCTTTATAAACCACAGGGAAAGGTCGCACGCAACGGCGCGCCCGTGAGGCGTCGATTGTTTAACAGAACAGAGCAACCCGCAACCGGATCTGGCAGGCAAACCAGAGCTCGGTGCTGCTCTGAGGGATAAGGGCTGGGATACGCTCTACCAATAGGTAAGACGCCCACAGTCCTGCGTGCGGGGGAAGGCGGAAACGCCCTGGCGGGTGCTGCCTCGAGCTACCTACCATAATCGATTTAAGGGGTTAGGTCAAATCCAATCCCCAATCGAGGAGATGAGGAAGCCCATGGCTTTCTCTATAACGAAGCAGCTGAGCCCTGGGTGAAATTCATGGAAAGACTGGTTTTACGTCTTTTTTATCCCCGTAACTTCTTCGCCGTCTCCGCAACCCGTCGCCCGAGGGCTCGGGCGATCTCCAGGTCCTCATCCTTCGGAAGGAGGTCGTTCTGCGGGCCGGCCACGGTAGTCGGTCCATAGGGAGTGCCGCCCCTTCCTTCGGTATGGAGCATGCCGGGGGTCGAATAGGGAACGCCGACAATCATCATCCCCAAATGAAGCAGCGGTACCATCATCGTGAGCAGGGTCGTCTCCTGCCCGCCGTGGGTGCTGGCCGTGGAGGTGAAAACGCCCGCCGGCTTGCCCTCCAGCTCCCCTTTCAACCACAGCTGGGCCGTGGAGTCGATGAGGCTCTTCATCTGCGCAATCATGTTCCCGTAGCGGGTGGGCGAACCGAAGAGAATGCCGTCGGCCTCCCGCAAGTCCTCCAGGGTGCCTTCCGGAACGTCCTTGTGTTCGTTCCATGTGGCCAGGGCGAACTTGTCGTCAGGGATCCTTTTTTCCACCTCCGAAAACTCCCGCACCCGACGCATGACCAGTTCCACCCCCGGAACAGTCCCAATCCCTTCCCCCACAGCCCGGGCCAGCTTCAGAACATGACCGTACCTGGAATAGTAAACTACGAGGATTTTCATTGTTACCTCCCATCGTCTCGGAGACCAAAGTTTTTCCGCTACCAAGTTTACCAGGGGAAACCCGGCCGACAACGGAACCTGCTCCCGATTTATTCCATTCCGGCCACCGAAAGGACCGCGGCTCCCTCAATCCGCCCACTCCGCAACCGGTTCAGAACCTCGTTCGCCTTCTGCAGCGGAAAGACCGTTGTCTCGGTCTTGATCGGCACCTTGGGAGCGATTTCGAAGAGCTCATCCCCGTCCCGGCAGGTCAGATTGGCGACGGAGCGGACCACCCTCTCCTCCCACAAAAGACTGTAGGGAAAGGAAGGAATGTCGCTCATGTGGATGCCCCCGCTGACAATGACCGCCCCTTGGCCGAGGCCCGCAGGGCCGCCGGAACGAGCGCTCCGACGGGAGCGAAGATCATCGCCGCATCGAGAGGCTCCGGCGGGAGCGCGTCCGAAGCCCCGGCCGAGACGGCGCCGAGGCGCCGGGCGAAGCGCTGGCCCTCGTGGTCTCCGGGCCTGGTGAAGGCATAGATTCTCTTCCCCTGGTAAGCGGCAATCTGGGCAACGATGTGAGCCGCGGCCCCGAAGCCGTAAATTCCCAAACGCTCCACACCCTCCCCCGTCATCCGGTAGGCACGATAGCCGATGAGGCCGGCGCACAGAAGCGGAGCGGCCTCCGCATCGGTGAAAACCTCCGGAACCTGGAAGCAGTACCGGTGGTCGGCTACGGTGTATTCGGCGTAGCCGCCATCCCGGGTATAGCCGGTGAAAAGGGGGGCATCGCACAGGTTTTCCTCTCCTTTCCGGCAGTAAGGGCAAGTACCGCAGGTCCGTCCGAGCCAGGGTACCCCCACCCGGTCGCCGACCCGGAAACGGGAGACCCGCTCGCCGACCTTCGCGACGGTCCCGACGATTTCATGACCAAGAACGAGGGGAAGCTTGGGCTGGGCGAGTTCCCCGTCGACGATATGCAGGTCGGTGCGGCAGACGCCGCACACCCCGACCTTAATCAAAAGTTCCTCCGGGGAAGGCATTGGGACGGGAATCGTTCGCAATTCCAGGAGTCGGCCGGGCTCCTGGAACACCATGGCCCGCATTTTTTCGGAAATTTCCATATATTTCCTCCAGTCGTTGAATCCGTTTCTTCATCAAAGGATACCGGAAAAACAGAAGGGTTCATTGAACGGGAACCGTGGGGCCGCTCACCTCCATGGGTCTGCAGGAGCCCGGCCCCCTTGCGCCTTTTCCCGAAGATGATATTCGTTGATAAATTCAACTTTCGGGAGGTCGACGATGGAAAATGAAAAAATTCTCCGGGCGCAAACGACACTGGTCACCGGAGCCAACTCGGGGATTGGCGCCGAGATTGCCCGCGCCATGGGGGCTGCGGGAGCAAATGTGGCGGTCAATTACGTCACCGGACCGGAAGCAGCGTCCGAGGTAGTCGCAGAAATCCGGGCAGCCGGGGGAAACGCCATCGCCGTAAAGGCCGATGTCAGCCAGGAAAGGGAGGTCGAAGAGCTCTTCCGAAGGATCTGCAGGGAATTCGGAACCGTCGACATCCTGGTCAGCAACGCCGGCATTCAGCGGGATGCGCACTTTCCCGAGATGACCCTTGAACAGTGGCGCAACGTTCTGGATGTCAACCTGACCGGAGCCTTCCTTTGCGCCCGGGAGGCGACGCGGGAATTCCTTCGCCGAGGGGTGGAGCCGGAGAGGTCGAAATCGGCGGGGAAGATTATATTCACCAGTTCGGTGCATGAGGTCATTCCCTGGGCCGGGCATGCCAATTATGCCAGTTCGAAAGGCGGCATCATGATGCTGATGAAAACCATCGCCCAGGAACTCGCCCCGCAAAGGATCCGGGCCAACAGTATCGCGCCCGGTGCGATCAAGACCCCCATCAATAGAAAGGCCTGGGAGAGCTCCGAGGCCGAAAAGGAGTTGGAAAAACTGATCCCCTACGGCCGTGTCGGGGAAACGACTGATGTGGCCCCTGTGGCCGTCTGGCTCGCCTCGGATCAGGCAGACTACATCACCGGAACCACGCTCTTCGTGGATGGAGGGATGTTGCTGTATCCCGGCTTCAGGACGGGAGGATGATTTCGGGATTTTTCCCGGAAAAACCGCCCTGAAGTGGCGCGCAGGCCGCCTTCCCGGAGACCAGTCGCTCCAGTTCAACAGCCGGAACCGGCCGGCGGAACAGATATCCCTGAAATGAGTCGCAGCCCAGCTCGCGAAGAAGCGAGAGCTGGGAGGGCTCTTCCACTCCCTCGGCCACGACCTTCAGACCCAGGCTGTGAGCGAGGGCGATGATACTGCCGGCAATGGTGACATCTTCCTGGCTGGTGACGATTTCCCGGATAAAGGATATGTCGATCTTGAGCACGTTCACCGGGAGCCGCTTCAGGCAACTGAGCGATGAATAGCCGGTGCCGAAATCGTCCACCTAAATCCCGAACCCCAAAGCTCGCAAGGCCTTCAGTTTTTCCAGCCCGTTTTCCACATTCTCCATCAGTTCGGTTTCGGTGAGTTCCACGGCCAGATGATGCTCGGACGGGTCGGTTCCCATCTCCTGGAGAATGCTCCTGACACGCTCCACGAAATTTTCCTCCCCCATCGACCTGTCGATCCGAACCATCAGCCTCCCCGTAAAACATATTCGGGCGGGCCTTGCGGCCCGCCCGGCATTCTTGGCTCTTAGCTCCTGGCTCCTGGCATTTAGACCTGGACCTGAGCCCGCCTTATAAATCCACGTCCCGCCCGAAGTTCCTGAACTCGTCGAGGTTGCTGAATTCCCCCCAGGCCAGATACTGGTTGGGGGCGTTGACGAAATCGTAGATATTCTGCAGGATGTCGAAGTGTTTGTGCTCCTCCCCGGCAATGGTGAGCATGAGGCTCTTCAGCCCTGCATCTTTCTCTCTTTTGGCGGCATCCTCGTAAAGACGATAACTGTCAGCTTCCAACTTCATGGCGTATTTGTAGCCCTCCAGGTCCCCCTTGACAGCTCCGTGGGCCTCTTTTTCATCAATCAGTTTCTCAAAAACATTTTTGGCGTCTTCCAGGATGGTGGTTTCCTCCATCGTCGCGGTCTGGGCCTGTCCCTTCAGCGCCTGGAAGATTTCGAAGTGCTTCTGTTCATCCGCGGCAAGGCGGGTAAAAATCGTGCTGAGCCCGGCCACGTTCGTGTCCCTCGCCAGTTTCTCGTAAAATGCCTTTCCGTCCAGTTCCATCTTCATGGCAAAGTCAAAAACGTTCATTCCGGCCTCCTTTGGCGCTGAAGAAGTTTCGTTTCCCTCCGGTGCAACCCGCAAATTTCCGCTTATAAATCTTCAAGAAAAGTCTAACCGCAGGGAAATCTCTGTCAAGGCGGGCTGTTAGGGCCGCTTGCGAAAGCCCGGCGGTACATCCCCATCTCCGCCGGTTGACTCCGGGATGACGGAAAGGGTCGTTTACGGAAGAAAGCTATGCCTTGTCCGCGAGAAGTTTGGTCTTTCGCTCCTTGAGGATAGCGGCATGACGGCTCTCCTCGCCGGAGAGCCAACTGAAGGCTTCCCGCCCCTCCTCCGTGCGCGCATGTTCGGCTGCTTTTTGAAAGTATTCGGCGAACCGTTCTTCCGCCTCTATGGCAAGGTCCAGCGCACTCAAGTCCATCTCGGGTTTTTTCAGAACCTCTTCGAACCGCTCCGGAGAAGGAAAAATCTCCGATTCGGAAAACCGCCGCAGATAGGGAAGGAAAAAATCCTCATTTTCCCAGAAGGCGCCCTCCCGGTATTTGGGAACCAGGCCCTCGAGGGTCCTGAAGTGCTGTACCTCGTCCTGCGCCAGCCAGGAGAAAACCTCCTGGGCCAACGAGCTTCCGGCTCTTTCGGCCATCGTCGAATCGAACTGGTGTCTCTTTTTTTCCACTTCCATAGCGGCCCGAATGACTCGAAGCCGCTGAAGTTCTAAATTCCCGTCATCTAAAAGACCTCCCAGAATTATGTATTTTTCGCCATACTACGGTCAATTGAAAAGGCACCTTCTATCATTACCGAACCAATACCTGTTCCACGTCCTGCGAAAATGTACCCGGAGAGTCCGATGTGCCGGGCTCAGTTCCCTTTTTGCGGGTCTCGTTCCTGAAAAGTTTTTCCTAGAGTTTTTTCTTAATCTCCTCGCCGACCCGTACCTTGAGCTTCTTGCTGATCCCTCAGTTGTCAGGGCGAACCTCGGAGCCTTGGCGCTCCCGGTCACCTTGATGGGTAACTGGGCCCGACCATCCTTCTGGGTCAGGAACTGGGTTGCTTTCAGCGCCGCTGCCGAGTTTTCCGGTCAGCGACGGCGCCAGGGCGGCGTTGAGAGCGATGTCAAGGGAGGCGTTCAGACCAAGCTGCCTGCGGGAGCCATCCGCAGGTCGGAGCCATTCAAGGAGCTGTCCAGTATCCCCGTCCTTCCCGGACTTTGAAGTTCCCCTTGGCCTGGCTGAACTTGAGAACGCGGAGCTGTTCGATGTTGAGGTAGTCGGCCAACCCCTGCACCAGGCCGGCGCCGGTCAGTTTGCCGTCGCTCAGAAGGAAGTCGCCTTTTCCGGAGAGGTTTTTCCGCCACTGTTCCGAGCCTGTGCCCCTGCCGTTGAAATCTCCGTTCAGGTTGACAGTGCCGAAAACCGTTCCCGCCGCCCTCGGAAAAAAGGCGGTAACCAGGGGGTCGGCGCTGATCCCTTTCAAGGCGGTCTGGGCGCTGTAGACCAACCCTTTTCGTCCCAGGTCCACACAGGGCAGTCTGGCTGAAGGCGCCGCCGGCGATTTTACCCAGCCATGCAAACTTCACCGTCAGAATGTTTTTTTCCAGACGGGTGGCCAAACGGCGAAATCGTCAATGGAAAGTCCCTGGTAAAGCGTTTTTTTCTCACCTTCACCGCCCCGTCCAGAGTGACAGGCAGGTCAAAGGGGCCCAACTCCGCGCCTGCTTGAGGGGACGGTTTTTTTTTCCGCCCCCTCCGTCGCGGAAGCGGCGGGGGCAGAGGTCGCTTTCAGCAGGGGGTCGAGGGCGAACCGATCGGAGGAAATCCTGGTGGTAACCGCCACGGGACGGCTCAAATAATGGGAAACACGGATATCCATGTCGGCCTGGTTGTCCCCCAGGCTCAGAACAAGGTCCTTGGATTTCAGCGAGTCGCCCGAAATTTCCAACTTTCCCGAAAGGGCCGGGCGCAGTCCCCCGACATTGGCCTGCAGTCCGGTCAGGGTCACCTCTCCGTCATGGAGCAACGTTTTGGGGGTTTTGAGGTCCCCGAC